>SCRE01000032.1 GCA_004297935.1 Microbacteriaceae bacterium
CAGGCTCCGCCACATCCGCCGACTCGCCCGTCACTCCCGCCCTCGGTGCGGAAAGCGGTGCGGTCGTCTACCGGCGAGCCAGTCAGGACCATCCTGCGATCCTGCGTCCTTCGCTCAAGGGCAAGGAACGAGCGGTCGACGTGGGTGATTGGGGAACGACGCGACCATTGTCGCCGGTTTGGCCAAACCAGCCAGCCTTTGGCCACTCGTTTGCCTTTCCCGTCAGGACCAGCTTTCTTGTCGACTTGTGCGTCTCGCCGTTCACTTCTCAAAGGGTCTCTGCAGCTAAGCCGTCCTGTTTTCCAGGGCCTCGCAACCCCTCACACAGGACGCACTACGTCCTCACTCCGGCTCGCTCCCTCGCTCCGACCGCATCGTCTTCGACTCGGCCATTCCCGACCATTCACCTTCACTCCATGCTCCCTCCCCTCTCTTTCCTACCTCGCCTCTCACGCAATCTTTCGAGCCAGCCGGCAGCTTCCTCCTGCCAGCCTTCTCGCCTGCTTCTGCCGGACCGCCTCCTCTTCAGACGAGCCGACCTGCGCACTCTGGCAAGTCTGGCAAGAAAAGGGTCGTCGCGACACTAGCAGCGAAGACGCGTCGACGACGACGCTCCTCCTCCGTCTCTTCCGCCGCTTCCGCTTTCCTCTCGACTTCCGCACTCCGACACCGCAGTCTCTCCCTCCCAAATCTCCGCGACCCCGCCAATACCCTTCACTACCGACGCCCTTCAGCGCCATTCGAGCCTCGCGGCCCTCGGACTCGCTCGCCGCAAAGCGAGAGGCGGTCGAAGGACTCTTTCGAGCGAGGCATGACACCTATCGTCTTCCCCTCTCGACCAGTCGGCAGTGCAAGGCGTCGCCGTCGCTCACCGCCGCATCGACATCAGCCTGCGTCGATTGTCAAACCGCCCATTCCGCCTCGCACGACGCGCAATGTCATCCCTACCGGCACAGTCAGCGCCTTGACTTTCGCTCACCCTCGGGTGGTCGTCGTCGACGCTTCGCCTTCCTCGAGCTTCGTCGGACCGGACGTCCCAGAAGACGTCCTCGAGATCCGGCGACCGCATCGTCTTGAGCGCGGAGGGGACGACTCGAGCGTGCGCCGAGTCTTGCGGGAGATCAACGAGTCTCGAGCGGAACGGGCTGCTTGGAGCGACAGCGCTGTCCGTCGAGTTGGCGTGCGGTTCGATCGACGACTTGCGGAGCGGGACAGGTCCGCTGCGAGGCGGGATCTCGTTGCGGATCAGATGAGGCGCGAGCGACGAAGGTATCGGGACGATGTTGCAGCGCGGAAGAGGCGAGAGGCGGCGACTGGCAGCGAGGCGGATGAGACGGATCGGACGATGCGACGACCTCGACGAACAGGACCGACGCACTCGCCGCCGATCCCGTCGTCCTTCGAGCCCTTCACAGGCATTGGCCGCAAACTGTCGCTCGGTCGCAGCCGCGAGGGACGGCCTTCAGTGGGACACGGATCTGCCAGCGAGTCCGGCTTGGCCGCAAGCATCGTCGGCTCGATCAGGCGGCACCGAAGCGGGTCTCGCT
>SCRE01000007.1 GCA_004297935.1 Microbacteriaceae bacterium
CCTGGCCAAGCAATGGCGAGGCCTGGCAACCCGATACGACAAACTCGCCATCACCTACCGCGCCGCCGTGACAATCAGCGCAATCCTCACCTGGCTCCGCATATAGGAGACACGCCCTAGTGGCGATCGTGTTCGCCCCCATCGCGCTGGCCGGGGCAACCTGGGACGCCACCAAAGGCTGGTTCGCCAAGTGGGCCGGGTTCGTGATCGCCCTGATCGCCTCCAAGCTCGTCCTCGTGGTGATCTTTCTGGTCGCCATCACCCAAGTATCCGCGCCCATCAACGCGGATCTGACCTCGGTCAGTCAGCCCATTGCTGGTGTCGCGCTGATGTTCATCGCAGCGTTCGCCCCTTATATCAGCTACGAGTTCCTGCACTTCGCCGGCTTTGACATGTACCACGCCATGTCCGCCGAGCAAGAGGCCAAGCAGTCCCTGAACCGGCCCGTCCCGATCCCCTCGCGGCCAGGCTCGGCCGACACGGCGAAGAAGGTCCTCGACGGCGGCAGCTTAGGTTCCGGTGGGGCGTCGCCGTCGCCCGGTGGGGGTGGCGCAGCGGCCTCGACGGGAGGCGCGGGTACCGCGGCCGGAGCGTCCACCGGGGAAGCGGCGGCAGGCGGCGGGGCGGCCGCCGGCGGTGCCGCAGGAGCCGGGGCCGCAGCAGGGCCGATCGGTGCGGCTGCGGTCGCGGGCGCGGCCGTGGTCAAGTCGGCCGCGACCGCCGGCCCCAAGGCCGGGGCCGCGATCGGGGGCGCGGCTGAGGACCACGCTGCGGCCGCCAGCGAGCAGTCCGCCCCGCCACCGCCCAGTGCCCCAACCCCGAGTACGCCAGCAGCACCCTCCGCGCCACCACCGGCTCAGCGGACCGCACCACCGGCACCGCGGACACCGCCGCCGAGCGCGCCGAAGGAGTGAACCCGTCATGACCAGAGCCGACACCGACAGAGGCTACTCGTTGCGCTCCGTGCAGTTCTCGCGTCTGACCAAGCGGGGCATCATGCTCGGCCTCTCGCTGCCGCAGCTCGTCGTCCTCGCCCTGGCGGTCTTCCTCGTTGTCGCCGGCCTCTACCTGGTAGGCGGCAAGGCGATCCTGTTCACCGCGCCTGTGTGGGCTTCGTGCGCCCTGCTCGCCGCGATCCCGGCCGGTGGCAGGAAACTCATCGAGTGGCTGCCTATCGTCGCCTGCTGGGTGTGGCGCTCCTACCTCGGCCAGCTCATCGCTCGCCGGCGCATCATCAAGCCCCGCCCCGCCGGCACGCTCGCCCTGCCCGGCGATGCGGCGGCGCTCCGCGAGTGGGAGGACCCGAAAACCAGGGCCGCGATGATTCACGACCCCCACGCCCAGACCTTGACGGCGATTCTCGGCATCTCGCACCCTGCCTTCGTGCTCCTGGATCCGGGCGAGCAGCAGCGCCGCGTCTCCGGCTGGGGTCGCGTGTTGGCCTCAGCCTGTCGCTCCGGGCGGATCGCCCGCATCCAGGTCTCCGAGCGGACCCTGCCCGACTCCGGCACCGGCCTGGCGGAGTGGTGGCGCACCCACGGCACCGATGACGGCTCCTGGGCCGCGACCACTTACCGCGAGCTCATCGAACGGGCGGGGCCTGCCGGGGAACGGCACGCGACCACGATCAGCGTCGCGCTGGACATGAAGGCCGCCGCTCGGCAGATCAGGACCTCCGGGGGCGGGATGCGCGGTGCCGCCGCGGTGCTGCGCCAGGAGATGACCACGCTGACCACCGCTTTGCGCGCCGCGGAGCTGACCTCGACCGGATGGTTGACGCCCGGCGAGGTCGCCGTCATCCTCCGCTCCGCCTACGACCCCGCCGCCGCACCCGCGCTGGAGCGGCACGGCGCCCTCGGCCGCGACCTCGCTGCCGCCGGCCCGGTCGCGGTCACCGAGACCTGGGAACGGCTACGCTCGGACTCCGCTTTCCACGCCGTGCTGTGGATCAACGAGTGGCCGCGCTCGCAGGTCTATCCCGGCTTCCTCGCCCCGCTCGTGCTCTCCAACGGCATCCTGCGCACCCTCGCCCTGCACTACACGCCCGTCCGGGCAGACCAAGCGGCCAGGGACCTGCGCAAGAAGAAGACCGAGCTCATCTCGGATGCCGCCCAACGCCGCAAGATCGGGCAGATCGAGGACGCGGGCGCGACCGCAGAGTATGAAGACGTGCTCCAGCAGGAAGCGGACCTGACCGCCGGGCACGGCGTCCTGCGCGTCTCCGGCCTCATCTCCGTCTCCGCCCCCGCCACCGACGACCTCGACGCCGCGGTGGCCGCGATCGAGCAGGCCGCGATCCAAGCGAGCTGCGAGACCCGCCGGCTCGTCGGCCAGCAAGCCCAGGCGTTCACCGTCGCCGCCCTGCCGCTGTGCCGCACGGTGTGAGTGCGGATGCGGCCGGCGCACCTGCCTGGCGACCTCACGAACCGAACGCAAGGAGCCCGATCGTGCCGACCTTCGATAACCCGCTTGTGGATGCTGCCGAAGCGCAGGCGGCGCTGCGGGTCCTGGCTCATGCGACCCGCGCCTTTTCCGAGCCTGCCGACACCTACCCGGTGATCGGGGAGCTGCTGGCCGGGGTGCGGTCGCTGCGGCAGGTGCTCGACCAGCTCGCTGAGGCTCACCTGGCCGCCCGCGCCTCGGCGCACGACGACGCCGGTGACCAGCTCACCGGAGCCCGTTCGGCGCTGGCCGCCGCCGACGAGCTGCATCAGGCCGGCACACTGCTGGACGCGGCGGAGTCTCGGCTGGATGCCGCCTCCCAGCACTCCGGCCGCATCGCCTGGCACCTCGCCACCGCACCAGCCCTGGACGGGAAGGGCACCGGGCGGCGGTGGATCAGCGTCGTGTTCCTGGAAGGTGCCGAGGCCGACAAGGTGCTGGACCTCATCAGGCGCGACGGCGCGGATGCGGCGATCGAGCGCCTGGCCGGCTTCGACGTCGGTGAGGAGACCACGCAGGCCGCGCTCGAGAACGGGTACGTCTACGACGCCCCGCCGACCGGAAAGCTCGACCGCACCGCCGCCGGCTCTGTCGGCGCAGGCACCTACACGCTGACCTACAACCCGTTCATGGGGCACGTCTCCCTGCTGCGCGAGTACGTGCCCTTGCCCGTGCGCAGCGACGCCGAGCCTGCGGCAGCGAAGAACCGGACGGTTGCGCGCCCGAGCGCGCGACAGAACCGGGCGGGCGCGCAGACGGACTGGTTCGCCCGACCGTCGGCGTCCTCGACGCACGGCCGGGGGCTCGTACTGTGACCGGCCAGGACGAGGGCCGGCTGCACACGAGCGTCCTCGTCGGCCCCGAAGGCGAACGGCGCAAGCACCGCAAGGCCCGCCGGCAGGCCGCCGCGAAAGTGGAGGCCGACGCACGTCAGGCCAAGCGCGCCGCGACCAAGGCGAAGTGGGAGGCCGAACAGGCCGAACGCCGAGCGACAACCTACCTGCCCGCCGCCGGTGAGCCCGGCCCAGCCGCATTGCGCACGCCCGGCCGGTTCCGGCTCCCCAAGCACCAAGACACGTCCGCGACCCTGGCAGGGCAGTATCCCTTCCTCGCCGAAGGCGGACTCGGCAGCTCGGGCGTGTTCGTCGGGCAAGACCTCTACAGCGGCGGCTCGTTCGTCTACGACCCCTGGGTCTTGTATCAGCGCGGGGTCATCACCGCCCCCAACATCGTCTTGGCCGGCATCGTCGGCTCCGGGAAGTCGAGCCTGGCGAAGTCCCTCTACACCCGCTCCCTGCCATTCGGGCGCCGCGTCTACGTCCCCGGCGACCCGAAAGGCGAGCACACCCCGGTCGCCGAAGCGGTCGGCGGGCGGGCGATCATCCTCGGCCACGGCCTGTCCAATCGGCTCAACCCCCTCGACGCCGGCTACCGATCCGCGAGCGTGTCGGATGCCGAGTGGGTCACCCAGGTCGCCTCGCGGCGCCGCGATCTGATCGGCGCGCTCGCGGAGACCGTGCTCGACCGGCCGCTGTCACCTTTGGAACACACGGCCGTCGACCTCGCCCTGACCGATACGGTGCGGAGCGCGGAGGTGCCGATCCTGCCGATGGTCGTCGACCGCATCCTGGCCCCGGACCCGGCCGACAACCAGGACGGCCGGCTGGCCGAAGACGGCCGTCTCGTCGGTCATGGGCTGCGTCGACTCGTCGCCGGCGACCTGCAAGGACTGTTCGACGGCCCCTCGACCGTCCGGTTCGACCCGTCCCTGCCGATGGTCTCCCTCGACCTGTCCCGCGTCGCAGAGAACGCCACCCTCATCTCCGTCCTGATGACCTGCTCCAGCGCGTGGATGGAATCGGCCCTGTCCGACCCGAATGGTGGGCAGCGATGGGTGATCTACGACGAAGCCTGGCGCCTGATGCAATACCCGGCCCTGCTGCGCCGGATGGACGCCCAATGGCGACTGGCCCGAACCTACGGCATCGCCAACATGCTGATCTTCCACAAACTCTCCGACCTGGACAACGTCGGCGACCAGGGCTCCGCCATGCGGGCGCTGGCCGCCTCACTGCTGGCGAACGCCGAGACCAGAGTCGTCTACCGGCAGGAGCCTGACCAGCTCGGCAATACCGCAACCACGCTCGGGCTGACCGGCACCGAGCAGAAGCTCCTACCCGGCCTGGGCACCGGGCAAGGGCTGTGGCGGATCAAGGACCGCTCCTTCATCGTCCAGCACCAACTCCACCCCGCCGAACTCGCCACCTTCGACACCACCAGCCGCATGACTGAGAACGTGGGGGTTCATGTTCCCCGGATTTCTGATCGTTCGTCAGGATTCGTGAACGAACTTGAGGGTCCGCGATGAACCGGCCCCACTCCAAGCACGGCCTCTCTGAGCCGCCCCGCCGCGAGGAAACGCAGGTCCCGGTCGTGCTCCCGCACGTCGTCGTGGACGTCGCCTCGGACGGCACGATGACCGTCAGCATCGACGGGCAGCCGCACGAGCCCGAGCCGTTCGCGCCCCCGTGGCGGCGCGAGGACTTCGCCCGCGTCCTCGACCAGTTCACCGATCAGCGCAGATCGCCGGTGCGGGTCGAGGTCCGCGAGGCAGACGGCACGGTGTTCACCGACATCATCACGCCCGGCAAACGCCGCCGTCCTGACACCGAACCGCCGGCCGTCGCCGTGACCCCGGCCGTCCCGGAGCTGATGGTGCTGCGTGGCGAAGGTTTCGTGTCGGGCGAGGATGTCGCGGTCGCCGTCATCATCGCCCGCGGAGACACCTCCCCGGACGGCATCATGAGCGGCCTGCTCACCCCCGACCAGCTCGCGGCGAGCCCGACCCGCGAGGTCATCCTGCTCGGCCGCGTCTCCGGCACCGTCACGGTCGGGCACCCGCAATGAGCACACCCCGCCCGTCCGGGCCGTCTGGAGCATTGGGCGATGAACTGACCAACCTCGGCATCGGCCTGCTCGTGGCCGCCGCGGCGCTTGCCGGCATCCTGCGCGGCACCGGCTCTCTCGCCGCCTGGATCACCGGCACAGGCCAGCCCACCAGCGGCATCGAGTCCGGGCTGGGAGTCTTACTCCATCCCGGCGACCCCGCCAGCGCGCTGGGCGCACCGGGCCTGAACACGGTGGCGTACTGGATCACGGCCGCCGTGCTCATCGTCGTCGTCGCGGCGCTGGCCGTGTGCGGGTGGCGGTTCATCCGCGAGCATGGCCGGCAGGTCAAGACCGACCCGTACCGAATCGCCGGGATCGCCACCCGCAGCCAGGTCGCGCACGCCGCGTCGGAGAAGGCGCTGCTGCACCGCGCCGGGCACCTCCGCCCCTCTCTGACCAAGCCCAAGCCCGCGCAGGTCGGCTACCGGATCGGGACCTCACGCGGCAAAGGCGTGTGGGCGTCGGTGGAGGACTCCATCTTGCTGATCGGGCCGCCCCGCTCCGGGAAAGGCGCCCACATCGTCATCAATGCCATTTTCGACGCGCCCGGCGCGGTCGTGACCACCAGCACCCGCCCCGACAACCTCACCGCGACCCTCCGCGCCCGTGAGCGCCAGGGCGGCCCGGTCGCGGTCTTCGACCCGCAACACCTGGCCGAAGGCGTGCCCGCCGGGCTGCGGTGGTCGCCCATCCGGGGCTGCGAGGACCCGCTGACCGCGATGATCCGCGCCACCGGCCTCGCCGCCGGCACCGGCCTCTCGGCCGGCGGTGTCGAAGGCGGCGGGTTCTGGGAAGGCAAGACGAGGACCGCCCTCCAAGCCCTGCTCCACGCCGCAGCCCTCGACCACCGCGGCCCCGGCGAGCTGTTCAGGTGGACCCTCGACCCGGCCGCCGCTGCCGACGCGGTGGTGATCCTCACCGCGAACCCTCGCGCCGCCGTCGGCTGGGCCGATTCCTTGCAGGCCATGATCGACTCCGACCCCCGCACCCGCGACTCCATCTGGCAAGGAGTCTCCCTAGCCCTCGCGGCACTCGCGGACCCGCGCGTCCTCGACGCCGTCTCGCCGCGGGAGGGTGAGAGCTTTGACCCCGAAGCCTTCCTACGCGCCAAAGGCACCCTCTACCTGCTGGCGACCGGCGCCGGAGCCAACAACTCCGCCGCGCTGGTCGCCGCGTTCGTAGAAGACCTCGTGGAAGCCGCCCGGCGTATCGCCGCCCGCAGCCCCGGCGCCCGCCTCGACCCGCCCCTGCTGCTCGCGTTGGACGAGGTCGGCAACCTGGCGCCGCTCCCGTCGCTGCCGACCCTCATGGCCGAAGGCGGCGGCACCGGGATCACGACCATGCCCGTGCTCCAATCCCTCGCCCAGGCACGGGAGAAGTGGTCGGAGAACGCCGCCGGCGCGATCTGGGACGCCTCGATCGTCAAGGTCATCCTCGGCGGAGTATCCAACTCCAAAGACCTTCACGACCTCACCACGCTCATCGGGGAACGCGACGAGGTGACCGACTCCACCACCATCGGAGACCAGGGCTCCCGCTCCGCGCAACGCTCCATCCGGCGCGTGCCGATCATGCCACCCGACACCATCCGCACGCTTCCATTCGGGACCGCGCTCGTACTGCTCCGCGCCGCCCCGCCCATCGTCACGAGGATGCGGACCTGGACCAGCCGGCCCGATGCCGACCGGCTCGGCACCGATCGGACCGGCATCGAGAACCTGCTGCAACGCCGCCGGTAGGGGAGCCGGGACGCACCTGCCTGACAAGGGCGTCCCCGTCGTGGGCCGCCGAGATCAGGAAGGGACGGTCGTCATGGCGATCCACACGCAGGAGTCGTTCACGGGATTCATCGCCTCGGACCCGCAGCTCAGCCACACCGGCAAGGGTGAGGCGAGGTTCTACGCCCGGGTCGGGCAGGAGCACTACCGCAAGGAGCCGGACGGGTCGTTCACGGAGCTGGAGACCACCTTCCACGACCTCGTGGCGTACCGGGCGACCGCCGAGCGGGCACATGAACGGTTCGCCAAGGGCGACAGCTTCGTCGCCGAGGGCTACACGCACTCGTTCGAGTACGAGCGCGACGGGCAGACCGTGCAGGGCGAGGAGTTCGTAGCCAAGAAGATCGGCCATGACCTCGCCCGCACCAGCTACGACGTCGACCGCAGCCCGCGCAACACTCGTGCAGCCGAAGGAGAAGCCCCGGCACCCGCCGCAGCCACGGAGGCCGCGCGCAGTGAGCAGCCGCGCCGCTCCGCCCCATCGGCCGCACTGGCGCTCGGCCTGTGACCGAGGAGACGATGATGGCCGAGGACGATGACATCCCCGAGCCCGACGAGCCCGAGCCCGCTCCACTGCACGACGACACGGACACGGAGGCGTCGGAGGGGGATGCCGAGCTGCTCGCGGTGCCGCCGCATCCGGTCAACTGGAACCTCCTCACCGCCGAGGAGGCCGCCGGCGAGTGGGTCGAGCTGGACAAGTGGGTGACCTGGCTTCGGCACACCTACGGGCTCCCCGCGAGCGTGGTGCCGCCGTTCTGGCACCGTCACCCGGAGCTGGTGTGGGAGCTGTCCGCGCTGCACCTGCATTGGCTATGCGCCTACGACCCGGAGGAGAACGGGTCAGCACCGAACGGCTGGCACCGCGACTTCGCCGACACCCGCCAGCGCCTGCGCGATTGGGTGGCCGCCTGCGGCACTCGCTTGGACCGCGACCGCGCCACCCGGCAAACCCCCTGGCCCGGCGAGACGCCCACGGAGGCGATCGAGGACATCGTGATCCCCGACCGGGCGGCGGACTTCCGGGAGTTCGTCAAGGCCGATGTCGCACGCCGCCAGGCCGCCGAGGACGCCTTCTACGCCAGCCTCGGCGCCGACCCGGAAACCGGCGAGGTGTCCGACGATGACGAGCCCGCCCAGTGACCGCGGCATCGGCACCGTCGAGCCGCTGTGGTGCCCCAGGGAGGCGTCGGAGTTCCTGACCGTCTCCCAAGCCACGCTGTCCCGGTGGCGGCGGGAGAAGGTCGGCCCGCCGTTCGTGCAGGTCGGCGGCGTCTACCGCTACAACCCCGTCACCGTGCGCGCCTGGGTGCGCGAGCAGGAGACCGCTCATGGCTGACCCCCGCAACCACCGGATGCCGCCGGTCGGCGTCGGACTGACCACCGACCTCGAACGCCGAGCCGAGGGATTCCGCGCGCGAGTGCGGTGGACCGACCCGTCCACGAAGAAGCGGGTCGGGCGGGTCAGTCACGTCCGCACGATGGAGGAGGTCGAGGAGTTCTTCGACCAGATGCGCAAGGCCACCGAGACCGGCACCGACTCCACCGTCAGCCTCGCGGAGTACGCCGCATCCATCGGCGATCGCTGGAAGCGGGGCCTTGATCCGACCTCCACCGCGGAGAACTACGACATCGGCCTGCGGCTGCGGGTGCTGCCCGCGCTCGGGCACATCCAGGTCGTCAAGCTCACCGCGGGGATGATCGACCGCACCATCGACCAATGGGAGACCCGGCACTCCGCGTCCACGATCAAGAACTCGATCGCCCCGCTCGTGCGCGTGCTCGATGAGGCCGTCCGCGACGACATCATCACCATCAACCCCTCCCGGCACCGTGCCCGTCGCAACCTCGGCAAGCACATCACCCAGACCGCCGGCGCGCTACGCCAATACGCCATCCCCGACCTCGCGACCCTCCGCACCCTCGCGGACGCCTGCGGAAAGGTGCACCAGTCGTATTCCGATCACGTCATGCTCGCCGCCCTCCTCGCCGCCCGCGGCTCCGAGGTCGCAGGGCTCCGCGCAGGCGACGTGGACTGGAGCAACCGGATCGTGTGGATCGAACGCCAGCACTACCCCGGTAAGGGCGGCCTCGTCATCAAGCAAACCAAGGGGCGCCGCGCACGGCCTGTCCCGATCCTCGACGCGCTCGAACCCGTCCTCGAACGCCTCACCGAAGGGAAGGAGCCCGAGGAGCCGCTGCTGCGCGGCCCGCGCGGCGGGGTGCTCACCACGGCGACCGTCCGCGACGCGACGCATTGGGACGACATCGTGAAGGAGCTCGGGTTCGACAGCCTCACCCGCCACGGCCTCCGGCACACCGGGGCGACCTGGATGGCGGACGCCGGCATACCCCTCCACGTGCTCCAAGAGATTCTCGGGCACCAGTCCATCGAGACCACCAAGGGCTACCTGCACCCCGATCACCGGCACCTCGCCGAGGCCGCGAAGCAGGCCAACCAGTTCCTCGCCGCACCCCCGACAAGAAGGGAGCCGAACCGCCGAGACGCACCCCGCCTATGACGCCCGCACGCCCGCTCCGACCCCCCTCCAAGGGGGCCGGAGTGTCCACCTGCCCGCAAATTGGTCCACTCGAAAGGCACTATTTGGTCCACTTCACAGCCCCTCGACAGCGCCCGCGAACAGCACGACAGGTGCGCCGCCGAGGCGAGCGCGATGCCGCAGCACGAGCCCGCCGGACCTCACCCGGACACGACGAAGCCCTGGTAAGAAACACTCTCTCACCAGGGCTTTTTGTCGGGCTGACAGGATTTGAACCTGCGACCCCATGACCCCCAGTCATGTGCGCTACCAAGCTGCGCCACAGCCCGTGACGTTGATATTCAGTTGTTCGGGCCGACCGAGCAGGGGCCTAAACCCCTTATCCCCCAGTCAAGTGCGCTACCAAGCTGCGCCACAGCCCGATGTCTTCGCGCATTGCCGTTCGACGAGCGAATGGAACGCAGCAAGACAACTCGACCATCTTAGCGTGCTGAATCGAGGTCTCGACGCGCCCGCTCGCGGCACTCGACCAACGGAACGGGGACGCGGGTCTCGATATGCGTGCTCGTTCCTCGCTCGCTGCTCGACCAACGAGCCGCGGCCGCGACGGGCAGCACTGCACTACCCTGAAGATCAGGTCGGCACCGAGGGAAGGAACATCGTGGACGCAGCACAGGGCAAGCTCCGTTTCGACCACGAGCGTGTTGTCACCCAGGCCGAATTGACCGCACAGGGCCGCGCGGCGCGCGGCGACATGCAGCGCAGCAAACATGCCGTGTACATGCCCGCGAAAGACCGCGACCCGCTGGGCGTCCTCGCCCGTCAACATGCGAGCCGCCTACCCGATCTCGTACCACTTCGCCTCGAACGGATGCTGCAGAACCCGTTCGCGTTCTGCCGCGGCACGGCCGCGATCCAGGCGGCAGATCTCGCTCCCGAGGCGACCTCCGGGGTGCAGATCGCGCTGTGCGGAGATGCGCACATCGCGAATTTCGGCCTGTTCGCCTCGCCGCAGCGCACCATGGTGTTCGACCTCAACGACTTCGACGAGGCCGCCTACGGACCGTGGGAGTGGGATCTCAAGCGCTTCGTCACGAGCATCGTCATCGCGGCACAGCACAAGGGCCTGAAATCCGGTCACGTCGACACCGCCGCGTTGCGAGCAGCCGCCGCCTACCGCATCGGGCTGCGCCAGATGTTCGAACTCGGCGCCGTCGATCGCTACTACGTGCGCGCCGACGTCAAGAAGAACGACCCTCGATTCCATCCGTCCTCGCAGAAGGTCATCGATCAGGCGTTGAAATCCGCTGCACGACGCACGTCCGAGCGCGTGATCGCGAAGATCACCGATCACGATGACGACGGCAACGTCGTCATCGTCGAAGACCCGCCGACCCTCACCCATGTAAGAAACCGCGACGAACGGTGGGTGCTCGAGTTGATCGAGCGTTACCGCGCGACAGTCTCGCCCGATATCTCCGTGCTGTTGTCGCAATACACGGTGACCGACCTGGTGCGCCGCGTCGTCGGTGTCGGCAGCGTCGGCACCCGCTGCTACATCGTCGTGCTCACCGGTGCGAACGGTGAGCCGCTGGTGCTCCAGGTCAAGGAGGCGATGAGGTCGGCACTCGTCGAATTCGGCGGTGCGACATCCGCCCTGGCACCAGAAGTCGCGGCGCCTGTGAATCAACACGGGTTCCGCGTCGTCGCCAATCAACGCATCCTGCAGGCGGTATCCGACCCGTTCCTCGGCTACCTTGAAGACGACGAGCACGCATATTATGTGCGCCAATTTCGCGACCAGAACGTATCGATCGATGCCGAGCTGCTGCATCCGCGGGGTTTCATCGACTACGTCGACGCGTGCGGAACCGCCCTCGCCCGGGCGCACGCGCAGAGCCCGCAGGCCGCCTTCATCGCGGGCTACCTGGGCAGCAACACCACGTTCGACGACGCCATCGTGCAATGGGCGTTTGTCTACGCCGAGCAGTCGCGCGCCGACTACAAGACACTGAAGGCCGCCGTCAAGTCCGGCAGCTTCGGCTAGCGGATCTCCGACAGCGGAACCCTGACAGCGGATGCCGCCGCGGCTCCCGACGCCCCTGCATCATCCGTTCATCAGCGCTTGCGCTTCTCGCGCACCCGCATGTTCAGCACGATCGGGCTTCCCTCGAATCCGTAGAGTTCGCGCAGCCGGCGTTGGATGTAGCGGCGGTACCCGGGGTCGAGGAACCCGGTGGTGAACAGCACGAACGTCGGCGGACGGCTCGAGGCCTGCGTCCCGAACAGGATCCGCGGCTGTTTGCCACCGCGCACGGGGTGCGGGTGTTCGGCCGTGAGCTCGGCCAGAAAGGCGTTGAACTTGCCGGTCGCAATGCGGGTGTCCCACGACTCGAGTGCGCGTTCGAGCGCCGGCACCAACTTCTCCAGGTGGCGCCCGGTGCGTGCCGAGATGTTCACGCGGGGCGCCCAGGCGACGTGGGCGAGATCCTGCTCGATCTCGCGCTCCAGCAGACGCCGACGCTCGTCGTCGAGCAGATCCCACTTGTTGAACGCCAGCACGAGCGCACGGCCGCTCTCCAAGACCAGGTCGATGATGCGCACGTCCTGTTCGCTGAGCGGCTCGCTCACATCGATGACGACGACGGCCACCTCGGCCTTCTCCAGCGCGGTGCTGGTGCGCAGCGATGCGTAGAAGTCCGCGCCCTGCTGCAGGTGCACCCGGCGACGGATGCCCGCGGTGTCGACGAAACGCCACACCCTTCCGGCGATCTCCACCTGCTCGTCGACCGGGTCGCGGGTTGTTCCAGCCAGTTCGTTGACGACGACGCGCTCCTGCCCCGCCGCCTTGTTCAGCAGTGAGGATTTGCCGACGTTCGGCCGACCGACGATCGCCACCCGACGCGGGCCGCCGACCTCCTGCTTGGCAACGGCCGAGACCTCGGGAAGCACCTTCATCAGCTCGTCGAGCAGATCCGCGACCCCACGACCGTGCAGTGCGGAGACCGGATGCGGCTCACCCAACCCGAGCGACCAGAGCGCCGCGGCGCCCGGTTCCTGCCGCACGTCGTCGACCTTGTTGGCAGCGAGGAATACCGGCTTCCTGGTCTTGCGCAGCATCCGCACGACGTGCTCGTCGGTGGCAGTCGCACCGACGTTCGAGTCGACGACGAACAACACCGCGTCCGCCAGTTCGACCGCGATCTCGGCCTGCGCTGCGACGGATGCGTTGATCCCCTTCGCGTCGGGTTCCCAACCGCCGGTGTCGACCATGGTGAAGCGGCGACCGTTCCACTCCCCCTGATACGACACGCGATCACGCGTGACCCCCGGAGTGTCCTCGACGACGGCCTCACGGCGGCCCAGGATGCGGTTGACCAACGCGGACTTTCCGACGTTCGGCCGGCCGACGATCGCGAGCACGGGCAGCGCGGGAAGGTACGTGATCGCATTCGGGTCTTCTGTGACAGCGGCGAGCATGTCGAGGTCGGCCTCGTCGAGCTCGTAGTCGTTCAGGCCCGCGCGCAGCGCGACGGCGCGTTGTGCCGCGTCCGCCTCGTCGAGGTCGGCCAGGTGCGCGGCCAGATCGTCCGGACCCGCCGGGTACTCATCGGTGTCAGTCATTCGGGCGTCTCTCTGGTCGGGATGGGGTCTCGATATGCGTGGCTCGTTCCTCATTCTGGTCGAATTTCGCCACGCTCAATAGGATTTATGCAGAGGGCTGGCACCCTCTGCTACTCGACCACCGATCGGATGACGGCGGTCACCGCATCCACGGTCTGGTCGAAGTCCAGGGCGGTCGAATCGACGGTGGTCACACCGTCGGCGGCGTTCATGAAGTCCACAACGCGGGAATCCGCCTCGTCGCGGCGATGCAGTTGCTCCCCGACGACGTGCGCCGGATGCTCGGACAACTCGGCGGAACGCCTGGCTATCCTCGTCTGTTCGGCTGCGGTCAGCAGGATGCGCACGCGGGCGTCCGGCGCGACGACGGTGGTGATGTCACGGCCTTCCGCGATGATCCCGGGGTCGTCGGCCGATGCCAGGATTCGCCGGAACAGCTCGTTCAGCCACACCCTGGCCTGCGGAACTCGCGCGATGTCGCTGACGACGGCGGAGACATCCGGTTCGCGGATGGCGTCGGTGACGTCGTGTTCGCCGACGAGCACGCGGTAGCCGTCCGGGTCGGTTCCGATCCGATAATCGAAGTCCGGCAGCGCGTCTATGACCACGCGGGGGTCGGTCGGGTCCAGTCCGCGTGAGACGATGAACCAGGCCAGCGCACGGTATGCGGCACCGGTGTCGAGAAAGCCGTAGCCGAGTCGGCGCGCAACAGCCTTGCTCACGCTGGACTTGCCACTGCCCGCCGGACCGTCGATCGCGACGACGATCGGGGTGGTCGGCGCACTCATCCGGCAATCCTCCAGCCGCGTTCGACCAGATCATCGGTGGTACGCTGCTGCGCCTCGGGCAGCACAGCGATCTCGGCAAGGCCGATCTGCGCCCCCGGCGAATGCTCCAGACGCAGGTCTTCGATGTTGACGCCGATTTCACCGAGCTCGGTGAACAGCCGCCCGAGCTCACCGGGCCTGTCGTCGACAAGCACGATGATGCTGGCGAAGCGACGATCCTGCCCGTGCTTGCCTGGGATGCGGGCGACTCCGGCGTTACCGCCGGCAAGTTCCTCGGCAAGAGCGCGGCGTGCGCCAGGGGCGTCGACGTCGTCGAGCGCGTCGATCACGCGGTCCAGATCGTCACGATATGCGCGCAGGACGTCGACGACGGCCGGGGCGTTCGCTCCGAGGATCTGCACCCACAACTCCGGGTTGCTCGCCGCGATCCGCGTGACATCGCGAACGCCCTGCCCGGCCAAGCCCAGAGCCGCCTCCGACGAACCGACCAGTCGCTTCGCCATCAGAGTCGAGACGAGTTGCGGGGCGTGCGAGACCAGTGCGACTGCCGCATCGTGGGCGACGGTGTTCATTTCGACCGGTATCGCCCCGAGGTCCAGAGCGAGCGACTCGACGACGGAGATCCTGGCGCGAGCGAGCTCGGGCCGCGCACAGACCACCCACGGGCGCGCGATGAACAGGTCGGCGCGACCCGCGATCGCGCCGCCGCGCTCACGGCCGGCCAGCGGATGCGAACCGACGTAACGACTCAGGTCGGCGCCCGCGGCCTCGAGCTCTTCGAATGGCGCGACCTTGACACTGGCAACGTCGGTGACGACAGCATCGGGGAACGCGGCCAGCTCCGCCGCGACGACGGCAGCCGTCGAATCCGGCGGAACACTCACGACGATGAGGCTCGGCCGATCACTCGGCTCGGCCGCACGGCCCGCGCCATAGTCGATGGCCAGGCGCAGATTGGCCCTGGACGCGTCCGACAGTGCGACGTCGACCCCGCGGGCGCGGAGGCTGAGCCCGACGCTGGCGCCCAGCAGGCCGGCACCGACGACACGAACCGGCCCGGTCGTTCGTGCGGCGCTGTCGTTCACTGTCCCTCTTTCGGTCTCGGTTGTGCCTCATCCCGGGAGATCGTGAGCAACCGGCCGAGTTCTACCTTAGTCAGGTCCCGCATCGCTCCGGCTGGGAGCGTGCCCAGATGCAACGGCCCGAACTGGCGGCGAACCAAATCGATCACCGGGTGACCGACGGCGTCCAGCATCCGCCGCACGATGCGGTTGCGCCCGGAGTGCAGGGTCACCTCGACCAGGCTGGTGTTGCTGGCCGCGCTGCGCTCGAGCAGCCGTGCCTTGTCGGCGCGGATCGGGCCGTCTTCCAGATCGATTCCGCGGGTGAGCAGGGAAACGGCCTGCGGTGCCATCTGCCCGGACACGACCGCGATGTAGGTCTTCGTCACTCCGAACGACGGATGCGCAAGAACGTGCGCGAGCGCCCCATCGTTGGTGAGGAGCAGAAGCCCACTGGTCTCGGCGTCGAGCCGACCGACATTGAACAGTCGTTCGTCGTAACGGTCGGTAAAGATTCGCAGGTCTGGGCGGCCGTGTTCATCGTGCAGCGAGCTGACCACGCCAACCGGTTTGTTCAGCATGACGTAACGCCGGGTCGGGTCGACCTGCACCGCGCCGCCATCGACTGTCACCAGGTCGGATGCCGGGTCGATCCGCAGGCCGGGCTCTGTGACGACATGCCCGTTGACGGACACTCGGCCAGCGGCGATCAGTTCTTCGGAGACCCGGCGCGACGCGACACCGGCCGCCGCCATGACCTTCTGCAGGCGCTGACCGGTGCGATCGCGTTCGGTACCGTCCGTGCCCTTCGCACCCTTCGACCCGTGTGCGCCCGGGGTGCTGTTCGGGCGATCACCGGACATCGTCGAATCCATCCGCGCCGTCGGCGAGCAGCGGCGAGATGTGCGGCAGTTCGTCGAGCGAGTTGATCGCAAGTTGACCGAGCAGCAGGTCGGTGGTCTGGTAGTTGATCGCACCGGTCTCCGCATCCGTGAACGCCTCGGTGATCAGGCCGCGCCCGAGCAGCGTGCGCACGACGGAGTCGACGTTGACG
The DNA here is from genome assembly GCA_004297935.1 of Microbacteriaceae bacterium. Classification (GTDB taxonomy): domain Bacteria; phylum Actinomycetota; class Actinomycetes; order Actinomycetales; family Microbacteriaceae; genus Rathayibacter_A. The sequence goes on from SCRE01000007.1 coordinate 16,198, forward strand.
GCCCGGATCGACGCGATCGCGCCGCGACTGATCGGCTGCTTGTAGGCGATCACGGCCAGGGTCTCGAGCGCCGCCTGCGACAGCCTGCTCGGGTTCTGGGTCATCACGAAGTCACCGACCACACTGTCGTAGTCGCTCCGCACGTAGATCCGCCAGCCGCCGCCGACCTCACGCAGCTCGAACCCACGGCGAACGGACGAAGTCACGCCGTCGAAATCTTCGACAAGCGAGTCGATGGCCTGGCGCACGGCCGCGACCGGTGCGCCGAGGGCCGTGGCCAGATTGACGAGGCTCTGCGGCTCATCCGCCACCATCAAGATCGCCTCGAGCGCGCGACGGATGTCGGCTGCCGGACCGACTTTATCGCCGTGCGGATCGTCCGTATCGGTTTCGTCGATGAGTTCAACTGTCATAATCTGCCCCCAGATTGGCGAGGTTCTCTTCCGACCAGTTCTCCGCCGCCCAGCGCACGGACAATTCACCGAGCGGCTCCAGCTGCTCGAACGACACGGCGGAGTGCCGGTACAACTCCAGGATCGCAAGAAAGCGCGCGATCACCACGCCCTTCTGTTCCGCACCGGCGATCAGCTGCCGAAAGGTCTGCGTCTGACCGGAGCGCAGCATCGTCACGACGTACGCGGCCTGCTCGCGGATACTCACGAGCGGCGCATGCAGGTGGTCCAAGCCGACGGCGGGAATGTCTTTCGGGGTGAGCGCCAGTAGCGCGAGCGCGGCGAAGTCGTCGACGGTGAGCGTCCACAGCAACTCCGGTGTTGCTTTTCGGTACTTCTCCTCGAGCCGCACAGAGCGCGCATGCCGGGTCGACTCGGCCGCCAACCGGTCGGCGAACCAGACGGATGCTTGCTTGAACGCGCGATACTGCAGCAGTCGCGCAAACAGCAGGTCGCGCGCTTCGAGCAGGGCCACGTCCTCCGCGTCGACGAGTTCGCCCTGCGGCAGGAGTCCGGCGACCTTCAGATCCAGCAGCGTCGCTGCGACGACGAGGAATTCGCTCGCCTGGTCGAGGGCGATCCCCCTACCCGTGCTGAGCCCCGTCGAGGCATCGATCCCGTGCAGGTAGCTGATGAACTCATCCGTGACGCTGCTGAGCGAGACTTCGGTGATGTCCAGCTCATGCCGGGAGATCAACGACAGGAGAAGGTCGAACGGTCCCTCGAACTCCCCGACGGCGACGCGGAACGAGGTCGCGGCGTCCGCGCCGAGATCGCCTGCAGCAGGATCGTCCGCGCCGGGCTCTGCTGCAGCAGGGACCACAGGCCCGGCTTCCAGCGGCGGCGGGCTCAGCGAGGACAGGACCGGTGATGACGGATTAGGCGACGTCGCCACGCGTAACCAGTTCCCGTGCCAGCTGGCGGTACGCCTCGGCAGCGGGGCTGTCCGACGCGAACTGCGTGATCGGTACCGCGGCGACCGATGCATCCGGGAACTTGACCGTGCGTGAGATCACCGTTTCGAGCACTCGATCGCCGAACGCGTCGACGACCCGCTCCAGTACCTCACGCGAATGCAGTGTGCGCGAGTCGTACATGGTCGCGAGGATCCCGTCGAGCTCCAAGGCCGGGTTGAGCCGTTCGCGCACCTTGTCGATGGTCTCGATCAGCAGGGCGACGCCACGCAGTGCGAAGAACTCGCACTCGAGCGGGATCAGAACGCCGTGGCTCGCGGTGAGGGCGTTCACGGTGAGGATGCCGAGCGACGGCTGGCAGTCGATCAGGACGACGTCATACTCCGCGCTCGCGCGTCGCAATACCCGCGCGAGGATCTGTTCGCGGGCAACCTCATTGACCAGATGCACCTCCGCGGCGGACAGGTCGATGTTCGCCGGGATCACGTCGAGTCCGGGCACACTCGTCTGCTGAATCGCTTCTAGCGGGTCTTTGCTGCTGGACAGCAGCAGGTCATAGATCGTGGTGGATTCGTGCGTCGGCACGCCGAGCCCGGCCGACAAGGCGCCCTGCGGGTCGAAATCGATGGCCAGAACACGTCGACCGCACTCGGCGAGCGCAGCGCCCAGATTGATGCTCGACGTGGTCTTGCCGACGCCACCCTTCTGGTTGCACAGCGCGATGACACGAGCGGGGCCGTGCCTCTTCAACTTCCTGGGGTCCGGAAAACGGCGAACCGGGCGTCCGGTCGGGCCGAGCACCGGCCCCTGAGGTCTCTGATCGGCGACAGTTGCGTCGTCCAGCCCAGCGAGCTCCTGCTCGTCGTTGTGTTTGCGCGCCACGAAAGACTCCTCGCTCACTGCCTTGGCCCCGGTACCTCTGGCATTCGAGTCTAGCGAGGCGACCACGTCGCCCTCGTGCGGATCGCCGCGACCGGCGCGCGTCACTCTCCGTTCGACACGGCTACGATGTGGCGGGCCACCGCGATCGCGGGTGCGCGCTGGTGTACATGTCACGCAGGGTGTCCGCCGTCACCATCGTGTAGATCTGAGTCGTCGCGACGGAGGAGTGTCCGAGCAGTTCCTGAACGACGCGCACATCGGCGCCGCCCTCCAACAGATGCGTCGCGAAGGAGTGCCGCAGCGTGTGCGGCGAGACGTGGGCGCTCACATCGGCGCGCTCGGCCGCTCGCCGGATGATCAGCCACGCGTTCTGCCGGGAGACACGCTGGCCGCGCACACCGAGAAACAGCGCAGGAGTGGCCTTGCCGCGCGCCGAGAAGACGGGTCGAGCCCGCACCAGGTAGGCGTCGATCGCCGCCCGCGCGTAACCGCCGATCGGTACGATCCGCTGTTTGCTGCCCTTTCCCGTCAACCGCACGACGTCGGTGTCGAAGACGTCGTCGACGTTCAGCCCGACCGCCTCCGAGACGCGAGCGCCCGTCGCGTACAGCGTCTCAAGCAGCGCCTTGTTGCGCAGCGAGACGACATCGTCACCGTCTGTCGTGGCCAGCAGCGCGGCGACCTGATCGACCGAGATCGCCTTCGGCAGCCGTGACGGCAGTTTCGGCGGCGCGATCTCGCGGGCGACATCCGCCTGAACAATCTGTTCTTCGAGCAGGAAGCGATGAAACCCGCGCACCGTCGAGAGCATTCGCGCGATCGAGGACGCCGTCAACGGGTTGTCCGACCGAGTGCCGAGATGGCGGGCGTATGCAGAGACATCCTGTGTGGTGATCGCGGCAGCGTCGCTGCGCCGGGCATCCGCCAGCCATTGCAGGTAGACGCCCAAATCGCGTCGATATGCGGCAGCGGTGTTCACGGAGAGTCCGCGCTCGATCGAGACATGCCGCAGATACACATCCACCGCCGCCTCCAGTTTCATGATCGCGCCGCGGTGCCGTTCTTCGGATGCCGCGGCCACGCCGCATCGCCGGCTCCGAGAGTACGCCAGCCGCGCGCCCGCGCCGCATCGGCCGCGAGCACCCCGATGGCCAGCGAAGGGTTCTGCACCCGACGCGCAAGCACGGCGTCCACGGCTTCGTCGAGCGGCACCCAGCGCACCTGGATGTCGGCCTCCTCTTCGGTGCGCTGGAATCGGTGCGCCGTCGCGGCGAGGTCGCGCGCCAGATAGATTCGGATCGCTTCATCGCTGCCGCCGGGCGAGGTGTAGAACTCCGCGAGGACGTCCCATCGTGTGGCGCTGAGATCGGCCTCCTCCGCGAGTTCGCGCTGCGCCGCGACCAACGGCGACTCCCCCGCGACGTCGAGCAGCCCAGCCGGGATCTCCCAATCGCGGGTGCGCACCGGATGGCGGTACTGCTTGATCAGCAGCACCCGGTCCTCTGCGTCCAGCGCCAGAATCGCGACCGCCCCGGTGTGGTCGACGTATTCGCGCACGATCGTGCCGTCGTTGTAGGCGAACGCGTCCCGGCGAATGTCCCAGACCACGCCGCGATAGAGCACATCGCTGCGCTCGATGTCGACCGATGCGGCGTCGTCACTGAGCGGCGGTGCCGAGCGCAATCCGGCCGAGCGCAGCTCAGGCATCCTCTTTGACCTCGAACAGGCGGCTGGCCTGCTGGCGGTCCAGGGAGGCGCCGATCAGGCCGCGGAACAGCGGATGCGCGTGATTCGGCCGCGACCGCAACTCCGGATGAGCCTGAGTGCCGACGTAGAACGGGTGCACCTCGCGCGGCAGCTCGACGTATTCGACGAGGCGGCCGTCCGGCGATGTCCCGGAGAAATCCAGCCCTGCGGCGGCGATCCGGTCGCGGTAGGCGTTGTTGACCTCGTAGCGATGACGATGCCGCTCCGACGCCTCCGTCGATCCGTAGAGCTCTGCGACGATCGACCCCGGTGCCAGCGCCGCCGGATACAGTCCCAGCCGCATGGTGCCGCCCAGGTCACCGCCCGCGATGATCTCCACCTGCTCCGCCATGGTCGCGATCACCGGGTACTCGGTGTCCGGATTGAACTCACTGGACGATGCGCCGACAAGTCCGGTCTCGTTGCGGGCGTACTCGATCACCATGCACTGCAGGCCGAGGCAGAGGCCGAGCACCGGGATCTTGTTCTCACGGGCGAAGCGCAGAGCGGCGAGTTTGCCTTCGATGCCGCGGATGCCGAAGCCGCCCGGCACACAGATGCCGTCGACGTCGGAAAGCATGCGCGCAGCCCCGTCCGCAGAGTCGCACTCGTCAGACGGAATCCACCGCAGGTTCACCTTGGCGTGATTGGCGAAGCCACCGGCACGCAGCGCTTCCGTCACGGACAGGTAGGCGTCGGGAAGGTCGACGTATTTGCCGACGAGGCCGATCGTGACCTCGTGCTTCGGGTCGTGCACGACGTTCAGCAGCTCGTCCCAGCTGCTGCGGTCGAGCACGCCTTGGTCGAGACCGAGCTGGCTGATGATGTATTCGTCCAGGCCCTGCTCGTGCAGCATCGTCGGGATGTCGTAAATGCTTGGCACATCGACCGCGTTGACCACGGCCTGCTCCTCGACGTCGCACATGAGTGCGATCTTGCGTTTGTTGGCTTCGGACACGGGCCGGTCGCTGCGGAGGACGAGCGCGTCCGGCTGAATACCGAGCGACCGCAACGCGGCGACCGAGTGCTGGGTCGGCTTGGTCTTCTGCTCACCGGACGCATTCATGTACGGCAACAGCGAGACGTGCACGAAGAAGCAGTTTCCCCGCCCGAGCTCGTGGCGTATCTGACGCGCGGCCTCGATGAACGGCTGAGATTCGATGTCGCCGACGGTGCCGCCGATCTCGGTGACGATGACGTCCGGCCGTGGCTCGTCGTTCGCCTGCAGGCGCATTCGCCGCTTGATTTCATCTGTGATGTGCGGGATGACCTGCACCGTGTCGCCGAGGTACTCTCCGCGGCGTTCTTTGGCGATCACCTGCGAGTAGATCTGACCGGTGGTCACATTCGCGGCCTGCGACAGGTTGATGTCCAGAAAACGCTCGTAGTGGCCGATGTCGAGGTCGGTTTCCGCGCCGTCATCCGTGACGAAGACCTCGCCGTGCTGGAACGGGTTCATCGTGCCCGGGTCCACATTGAGATACGGATCCAGCTTCTGCATGACCACGCGGAGGCCGCGTGCCGTGAGCAGATTGCCCAGGCTGGCGGCGGTCAACCCCTTGCCCAACGAAGAAACGACACCGCCTGTCACAAAAATGTGCTTGGTTGTGCCGTTCGAAATGCCCGCGTTTGATTTATCCACCACGGGCTTTCATGCTATCACCGCAATCCGGATGCCCGCTGCGCGCGGCACGCGCAGCCGTTGCCGAGCCGGTCGGTCGACGGGCCGTCAGCCGGTGCGCGTGCCCGCCAGTTCGAGCAGCTCCCGGGCATGCTCGAGTCCGCTCGCCGAGCCGGACAGGCCGGAAAGCAACCGCGTCATCTCGGCGATGCGCTCGTCACCGGTCAGCTGCCGCACGCTCGACGCGGTCACCGACCCGTCGCTGTCCTTCACGACGGACAGGTGATTCGTGGCGAACGCGGCCACCTGTGCGAGATGGGTGACGACGATCACCTGCGCGCTCTTCGCGAGTTCGCCCAGCCGGCGGCCGATCTCGATCGCCGCGGCCCCACCGACACCCGCGTCGATCTCGTCGAACACGAAGGTCGGCACCGGGTCGCTGCCTGCCAACACGACCTCGAGTGCGAGCATCACACGCGAGAGTTCGCCGCCGGATGCGCCACGGCCGAGGGCGCGCGGCTCCGCTCCGGCGTGCGGCTGCAGCAGGATACCCACATGGTCGTGGCCGGAGAGTGTGAATTCGTCGCGCTGCGTGACCTCGACCGTGATGCGCGCGTCCGGCATCGCCAACGCTCCCAGCTCCGCGGACACGGCCGCGCCGAGCCGCAGCCCCGCTGCCTGCCGCGCGGCGCTCAGTGCCGACGCGAGTTCCGTCAGCCGATCCCGTTCGGTCTCGACCGCACCGGTCAGCTGCTCGATCCGTTCGGTGTCGCCGTCCAGCTCGAACAGGCGGGCACTGCCGCTGTCCAGCCGCCCGATCACGTCGTCCAAGGTCGGCCCGTACTTGCGCAGCAACATCGAGAGTTGCGCCCGGCGCTCCTGCACGGTCTCGAGTTCGCGGGCACCGTCCGTGTCGAGCGCGGCCAGGTAGCTCGACAACTGTGCCGCGATGTCGGTGACCAGATAGCCTGCATCGGTCAGCAGTGCCGCGATCGGTGCCAGCGCCGCATCGTGGCCCGCAACGCGCTCGAGGGCACGCCGCGAGGTTTCGATCAGGGATACAGCATCCGGTTGGTCCGATTCCTCGGCCGACATCTGTTCGCGCGCGCCGGCGGCAGCCTCGCGGAGCTCCTCGAGGTTCGTCAGCCGTTCTGCCCGTTCGCTCAGCTCATCGTCTTCGCCCGGCTGCGGTGCAGTGGCCTCGATCTCGGCCATCGCCTCGCGCAGTTCTGCGGCCTCGGCCTGTCGCCGATCGCGATCGGCGACGAGCTCGTCGAGTTCCTCGCCGTTGGCGCGCCAGCGCTGGAATGTCTCCTGATACTCGGCAAGGGCGGCGGCGAAAGCCGCGCCCGCGAAGCGGTCGAGCGCGTCGCGCTGCGCCGTCGCCGACTTGAGCCGTACTTGGTCGGACTGTCCGTGCACGACGACGAGCTTCTCGGCGAGTTCTCCGAGCACACTGACCGGCGCGCTGCGCCCGCCGATGATCGCCCTGCTGCGCCCCTCGGTGGAGACCGATCGACTGAGCACGAGTTCTGACAACCCGGCGGTGTCTGCTTCATCGAGGTCGCCGCCCGCGTCCCGCACTCGTTCCGCGACATCGCCATCCGCCTCGATGCGCCAGCGGCCTTCCACCCAGGTCTGCGCACTGCCCTGTCGCACAGCACCGGTGTCCGCGCGTTCGCCGAGCAGGAGTCCCAGCGCCGAGACCACCATGGTCTTTCCAGCACCGGTCTCCCCGGTCAACGCCGTGAATCCGGCACCGAGCGGCAGCACCGCGTCGGCGATCACCCCGAGATTCCGGATGGAGATTTCGTCAATCACGACCGATGGGCCCCCTCCAGCCGCTGACCGGAAGGTTGAACTTGCGGACGAGTCTGTCGGTGAACGGCGCCTGGTGCAGCCGGGCGAGACGAATGGGAATGTCAGAACGGCGAACGATCACGCGACCTCCCGGCGGCAGATCGAACGCCCGACGACCATCGCACCAGAGGATGCCGGGCACGGCGCCGCGGGAGAGCAGTTCGACCGCCAGGGAGGATTCAGGGCCGACCACGAGTGGTCGGGCGAAGAGGGCGTGGGCACTCAGCGGCACAAGCAGCAACGCGTCCAGACTCGGCCAAACCACCGGGCCGCCCGCCGAGAAGGAATAGGCGGTCGAACCGGTCGGGGTGGCCATCACGACGCCATCGCAGCCGAAACTGGACAGTGGGCGCCCGTCGACCTCGACGATCACCTCGATCATGCGCTCGCGACTTGCCTTCTCAAGGCTGGCCTCGTTCAGCGCCCAGCTTTCGTAGATGACCTGCGAATCGTGCTTGACCCGCACCTGCAGCGTCATGCGTTCCTCGACCGTGTAGTCTTCGGCCAGTGCACGCGCGACGGCCTTCGCGAGATCGTCCCGTTCGCTTTCGGCGAGGAATCCGACATGGCCGAGATTGACGCCGAGCAGCGGCGCGGCGCAGCCGCGCACCATCTCTGCCGCGCGAAGGATCGTGCCGTCACCGCCGAGCACGATCACGATTTCGAGATCTTCGGGCTGAACCTCATCGCCCAGCACGGCCACGGTGCCGAGCTCCGGGGCGAATGCGAGCAGCTCTTCACGCTCGTCCCTGCTGAGCACCGGAATCGCTCCGGCTTCGATCAGCTGACCGCACACCTGCACACCGGCTTCGAGCGAGTCGTCGCGCCCCGTGTGCGAGACGACGAGAATGTAGCGTGCCGGTGCAGCCATCCGCGTCACACTCCCACCATCGTTCGAATCTGCCGCAACCATTCTGTCGGATGTCGACCCGCACTCGCGCTCAACCAGGCCAAATACTCGTGATTGCCGTGAGAACCGAGCACTGGGGAGGCGATGATGCCCGCCGTGCCCAGGCCGCAGTCCCACGCCGACCACAGCACGCCGATGACAGCATCCTCCCGGCGAGATGCCTCCCGCACGACCCCTTCCTTGATGCGGGTACGGCCTACTTCGAACTGCGGCTTGATCAGGAGCACGAAGTCGGCGCCGGGCGCCGCTGTGGCGACCAACGCCGGCAGCAGCATTGTGAGCGAGATGAAGGATAGATCGCCGACCACGAGCGACGGCGCTTCGTCGATACCGGCCGCCTGGGCCAGTGCGGCCGCGGTCAGGTAGCGCACATTGAAGCCCTCGACGGACACCACACGAGGATCCTCGGCCACGAGCGGCGCCAGCTGACCGTGTCCCACATCGACGGCGATGACCCGTGCCGCCCCGCGCTCGAGAAGAACCTGGCTGAATCCTCCCGTCGAGGCGCCTGCGTCGAGCGCCAACCGGCCCGCGGCGGGGACCGCGAACGCGTCGAGCGCGGCGATGAGCTTGTGCGCCGCCCTGCTCACGTAGTGATCGGATGCTGTCACCGCGATCACCTGTGTGTCCACCACCCGGGTCGCCGGCTTCAGCACCGCGATTCCATCCACCGTGACCGAGCCGTCCGCAATGAGCCTGGCCGCGTGCGTGCGCGACCGGGCGAGCCCCCGGGCCGCAACCCCCGCATCCAGACGAGACTCAGTCATCGGCCGCAACCCCCGCATCCAGACGAGACTCAGTCATCGGCCGCAACCCCCGCATCCAGACGAGACTCAGTCATCGGCCGCAACCCCCGCATCCAGGCGGAACTCAGTCATGGGCGCGCTGGATGTCCCCGCCTTCGAGAACGTCGCGCAGTTGGTCATGGACATGTCCATACGCGTCAGCGCGGGTGTCGAGCGGCTGGTCTTCGATCACGCGCAGTCGCGACAGCAGCGCCTCGTCCTGATCCGGTTCCTGGGTGGCCACTCCACCACGCTAGCGCGAAACACGACCGCCCGGGCATTCAGCCGCACAGACATGCGGCCATCAGCTCTGCGGACTCCCAGACGCGCGGACCCCAGACGTACAGGACGCTCAGACGTACAGGCGCTCTGGCACGTCCAGCGCGTAGACCGGCGTTCCCGAGTTCCAGATGGCGGTGCAGGCCGCGCGCAACAGATTCAGCTCGGATGCGCCGCCATCCAGGATTCGCACGTCGCGTCCCACGACGCGCACGAGAGCGTTGCCCACCGTGACGGTCCCATCCTTCGCGATGACGGGATCCGGGTAGGGTTCGTGGAGCCCACGCAGGTCGTCGAGGATATAACGCGGACGTGAGTTCACATCGGCGGCGATCAGCTGTTTGGCATGGTCGACTCCGGTGAGCACGAGCACGGCATCGATTCCTGCGCGGTTCGATCCGAGGATGTCCGTGTCGAGTCGATCCCCGATGAACAGCGGACGTGCGGCCGAGAACCGCGTGACGGCCTCCGTGAAGATCGCGACCTCCGGTTTTCCGGCCACGACGGGCAACCGTCCGACCGCACTATGCACCGCGGAGACGAGCGTGCCGTTGCCGGGCGCGACGCCGCGCTCCACCGGCAGGGTCCAGTCCATGTTCGTCGCCACCCAGGGGATGCCGGCGTCGCCGCCGGCCAGCGCGATGGAGGCCTCAGCAAGATCGCGCCAGCCGAGATCGGGCGCAAAGCCCTGAATGACGGCCGCCGGTGCGTCATCGGCTGATTCGACGATGGCGAAGCCGGCACGCGCGACCTCCACCCGCAGTCCCTCCCCGCCGATCACGAGCACACGCGACCCTGCCGGGATGAGGTCGATCAGCAGTCGGACGGCGGCCTGCGGTGAGGTGACGATGTCGCTTGGCAGAACGGACAACCCCAACTCGTTCAGGTGCCCTGCAACCGAGGCGTCGGTACGCGACGCGTTGTTCGTGATGTAGCCGACCCGCGCCTGCGCTGCAACCCGGTTCAGACTGTCCACGGCGTGTGGAATCGCCCGCTCACCGGTGTACACGACGCCGTCAAGGTCTGCCAGAACGACATCCACGTCCTGCAGTGGAAAGGTCACGCTACTCCTCCTGCGCTTGAACACCGTCGTCGCCCTGGATCCTCTCGTCGCTCATGTCCAGGTCCGCGTCCTGCTCGAGCACGTTGAAGTCCTCTTCGACCACCTCGACCGTCTCGTCGTCGGCGTCGCCCGCAGCCGCGGCAAGCGCCGTCTCCGCGCGATCGGCTCGGGACCGCCACTCGACCGCCTCCTCGAGACGACCGAGTTCCTCGAGCACCTCGGCGTAGGCGAAGTACAGGTCCGGGCTGTACGAGAATGCACGGTCGGGATCCAGTTGCGGGATCTCGAGCTCGACAAGCGCCGCCTGTGCGTCGCCCTGGTCGAGTCGCGCGCCGGACATCGCAATGGCCAGGGCAGCCTGAACGTCGTTCGGCAGCGTCGATCGGTCAACCGATCGACCCAGCTCGAGCGCCCGATCGGGCCGGCCGACGCCGCGCTCGCTGTCGACCATGAGGGGCAGCTGATTGTTCGAGCCGGAAATGCGTCGATAGGTGCGCAGCTCCCGCAGAGCGAGTGCGAAATCTCCGACACCGTAGGCCGTGATGGCGAGGGTCTCGCGCACCATCGCGATGCGTCCGGCACGACGGGCAGCAGAGATCGCGTGCTCGTGCGCCAACGCCGGATCCTCATCGATCAGGCGCGCAGCCATCACCAGGTGTCTCGCAACGCCATCCGCATTGTCCTTGCTCAGGGTCTTCAGTTCGTTGCGTGCGATCCGATCGAGCTGTTCGGCCGTCACATCGTCTGGGATCACCGGATCCTGATGACGCGGACGCACCGACTTCAGTTCGTAGTGCAGGCGCTCCTGTTCGGTCAGTTCCTGCTCGCGGCGATGCGCGTCGCGATCTCCGCGAGCAGGAGCGCCGTCACGCGTCCACAACTTCTTCGCATTCTTTGCGCCGTCACGAGAACCACCCGATGGCCGACCGCCGCGCTTCTGCCACAGCTGGCCGGCTGCAGGCTTTCCGGAAGTCGGCCTGCCGCCCCCAGCGCTTGACGTGCCGTTGCTGCGCCTGCCGTTGCTGGGCCTGCCGTTGCTGGGTCTGCTTGCGGATGCTCGCCCATCGGATGCATCGTCGTCGCGCTTCTGCCACGGCTTGCGGCCGGGCGCGGCACCGTCGCGCTTCTCCCACGGTTTGCGGTCACCAGAACGAGCCGGCCGGCCGGGGGCGTTACGCTGACGATGGGAATCGCCGCGGGTGTTGCCGGAGCCCTGGGCTCCGTGGGGCCCGTGAGCACGATCGCCCTTCGGCACGCGCCGCGCGTCGTAGCGGCGTTTCGAATCGTCCGATGGCGGGCCGTCCGGTGTCTGATCGTCCGGTGTCTGATCGTCCACGGGTGGTCTCCCTCGTGTGGTTGGCGCTGTGTTGTTGTGAATCGTGCTGTGGTGAATGGTGCTGTCTCGTTCAGTGCTGCAACGGGCGGGTTAATGTGGAATGGCCACCCGTGTGGGTGGCCATTCGGTTGTGTTGGGTCCGGCGGTGTCCTACTCTCCCACGGGGTCTCCCCTGCAGTACCATCGGCGCTGAGAGTCTTAGCTTCCGGGTTCGGAATGGGACCGGGCGTTTCCCTCTCGCTATGGCCGCCG
>SCRE01000001.1 GCA_004297935.1 Microbacteriaceae bacterium
CCTGAGTCGTGCCAGGTTAGTCACCCGGCGGGAGGGCGGTGAGGATGGCTTCGGCGTTGGGGGTGATGGTGGGTTCGGCGGTGATGGTGTGACCGGTGACCTCGATCGTGACTGTGCGTAGTGGTTGCAGGGTGTGGACGAGTTTCTTGATCGACACGTGGGTCTGTTCCTGGAGGTAGCGGCTGACGGCGAGGGCGGCGAACACGATCGTGAGGTGGGCCTCGATGGAGTCGCGTTCGTGGTGGAAGATCGGCCGCGCGCGCAGGTCGCTCTTGGCCATCCGGAACGACTTCTCGACCTGCCACAGGTCGTGATAGGCGGCGATGACGGCGGCGCCGGGCATGGTTGCGGTCGGGAGGTTGGTGACGTAGCCCTTCAGGCCGGCCAGTTGTCGGGCCCGGTCGACGAGGGCCTGATCGACGGTCTTGGTCGCGCCCTTGACCTTGAGGAATCGGACGTTGCGCAGCGCGGCCTGCCCGGTGGCGATCTTCTCGGCTCGTTCGATCATCGCGTTGATCGCCCGGTCATCACGCTTGTGCCGCTTGAAGGAGTACTGGTAGACGATCCGCCGCTCGCGCGCCGCACGCCCGGTCCCCATCACCCGGGCCGATTCCAGGATCTGTCCGTCGGGGAAGTAGTCGCCGTGCCGGGCGAAGTGCTCGGCCAGGTCGTAGGGGGCTTTGCTGATCCGCGATCCGACGATGAACCGGAACCCGGCATCTTCGAGCGCGTTGAGGTTCGCCGCGGACAGCATCCCGGCATCGGCGACCACGACCAGCTCGACGATCCCGTGTCGCTGCTGGAAGGCCGTCAGGACCGGGATCAGCGTCGTGGTCTCTGCGGTGTTGCCCTCGAAGCAGTGCACCTCCAACGGGAACCCGGCCGGGTCGACCAGCAGCCCGACCTGGATCTGCGGATCGACCCGGCGTTCCTTACTCATCCCGACCTTGCGGAACCGGTCCTCGTTCTCGGCCTCGAAGTACAGCGTCGTGCAGTCATACAAGATCAACGCCGCCCGCCCTGCAGCGGTCCTGGCAGAGTGCGCCACGCACGCCGTCGCCAGCCGCCCTCGATAGTCCCGCTCCACGCAACGCGCCAGCGACCGAAACACCGTGCGCAGCGAGGGCCCGGCCACACCAAGCTCGGCCAGCACACGCAGCGTGTCCGCCTTCGAGGTCGGCTCCACGATCCGGGCCAACACCAACGCCCGAAACGCCTCGTCACCGATCACGTCGAACCCCAGCAGCGCATACCCACCGGTGAGCACCTCCCACAACAGTCGGCTGCACGAACCGGTCACCCTCACCCCAGTCGTCGCAGCACGGGTCCTGTCCCGCCCCGCGGGCTCGAGGTCGAGCGTCAACTGCCCGGCGTGCAACTGCTGCCGGGCGATCTCCATCAGCAGCGCCAGCTGCGCCTCGTCATGCGCGGAACCGATGTGCTCAATCCCAGTGACACGACGACCCTGCTTGTGCACGATCTGCACCGCCCGCGCACCCGACGCCGTCGGCACCCTGCGGATGAACGAGGCCACCGCGGCACGCTATCTCGCCCGATTAGTCACCCCGAACCACCCTCTACCGCACCCGAAGCCCAGCAAACTGGGCGCTCCAACTCACGCCACCTGGAACGTGGCACGAGTCAGG
>SCRE01000008.1 GCA_004297935.1 Microbacteriaceae bacterium
CTTCCCCATCACCAACGCGGGAACGAGTCCCCATCCCGGACTGTTCTTCTGCGGCGTGCACTTCATGCGGGTCCGGCGTTCGGCGCTCATGTTCGGAGTAGGCCTCGACGCAGCAATCGTTGCGACATCGGTCGCGGCGTCCCGCCGGCCAAGAGACGCCTGAACACCGCCACTGCCCTCCGCAAGTCGGACGCTGTCGGAAGCGTCACTCGGTCACGGTGTCTCCGTGTCGGTGAGCAACCTTCCACTGGCTGTTCTCGCGCCGGTACACCTGGGTCGCGCGCAGTGTGTACGTGCGCGGTTGCCCGTCAACGGACGCGGAGATGTGCTCCAGTTCCGCGGTATACGCCATGTCGCCAAGCACGTCGTACGCCATCACCTCGACGACCAACGAGGTGCAGTCGGAGAAGCTGTCACCAAGAAGGCTGAAGAGTTCATCGACCTCGCGCTCTCCAGCGGCGTTGCGCCAGGCACCGAGCACGCTGACGGGCTCGTTGTGCGACCACAAGGCCTGGCGGGGGCCGGGGTCACCGTTGTGCAGGGCGAGCTCCGCCTCGAAGAGCGGGCCACGAACCCAGGCCAAGAAATCTTCGCTGTCGCTCATACCGACAGCATGCTCCGGATATCGGTCGCACACAACGAGACCGTTCGTGAGCCTCTGCTCCGTTACTGCCGGCGCTGCCATCACGGCGATTCACCGGCCAGCACGGCATCGCCGCAAGCGGGACCTTGCATACTGGACCGGGCGGCAACGCCCGCAAGCGGGACGGCCAGTGGGACGCCGGCAGATGGCTTCAGACATTCTCCCAATCGAGATAGTCGCTGGGTCGTCATTCCCGTAAGACCCGCCCGAGAAAATGCCTGGTGAAGGAGCGGAGGCTATACGCTACAGGCGCAAAAGAACGCACATGCTCGCGATGGTCGCCGAGTGCGAGAACGAACTCGCTCGTAAAGATCACCGCCGGTATGAGGTGAAAACAATGCGCGTACCACCGCTAGACGACACCTGTCGTGCCCAGCAGGGCACCGATGGTGAACGTCGCGATCAGCGCGAGCGCTCCGCCGATGACCACCCGCGCCATCGCACGGCCGCGCGAACTCCCGCCGATGTAGGCCGCGATGTTGCCCGTTGCGGCGAGCGCGATCAGAACGGCAACGAACGTGACGGGCACGCGCCATCCGTCTGGGGGCAGCAGGATCGCCAGCATCGGCAAGATCGCACCGATGGTGAACGCGATCGCCGACGCGAACGCCGCATGCCACGGGCTGGCGACGTCGTTCTGATCGATGTTCAACTCCACGGACAGGTGAGCGGCCAAGGCGTCGTGATCGGTGAGTTCGCGGGCCACCTGTGTGGCCGTCTCGTCAGAGAGCCCCTTCTCGCGGTACATGCCGACGAGCTCGATGAACTCCTCTTCCGGCGTCTCAGCGAGCTCGAGCCTCTCCTTTTCGATGAGGGCGCGCTCGCTGTCTCGCTGACTGCTGACCGACACGTACTCGCCGAGCGCCATCGAAACGGCGCCACCGACTAGACCCGCCAGCCCCGCCGTGAGGATCGCGGCCGTATTGTTCGTTGCACCTGCCACGCCGACGACGATTGCGGCAACGGAGACGATGCCGTCGTTCGCACCGAGCACCCCGGCGCGCAACCAGTTCAGGCGCTGTGCGATGCCTTCGCGGTGAGGCTCATCCGGATGGGCTCCCGCGGGGCCGTCTTGTTCTGTCGACTGGCTCATCCCACCATCCAACACCGTGCATTGCCGGTGCGCCAGCAAGCCGAGGCTTCACAAACGTCGATCGAGCAGCTGCTGCCACCCATCGCCGATCGCATGCTCGAAGATCAGTGTCGTCTCCGTGTGCGCGACGGCCGGGTGCCCGGTCAGATAGTCGAGCACGAAGTCGCGCAGCTCGCTCGCATCGTGCGCGGCCACGTGAAGCAGATAGTCATCCGCACCGCCCGTGTGGAACAGTGAGAGCACACCCGGCCAGCTCGGTGCGGCGTCGCGGAACGCGACTACCTGGTCGCGGGAGTGTTTGACCAGGCGCACCGCGATGAGCGCCTGCAGTGATGCGCCGAGTGCCGCCAGATCGACGTCGACTCGATAGCCGCGTAGTAGGCCGCGTTCCTGCAATCGGCGCAGCCGCATGGACAGGGTCGACTCGGCCACCCCGATCGCGGCGGCGAGCGTCGAACCGGACGCCCGGGCATTCTGCGACAGTGCGCGAACCAGTGCGCGATCGACTCTGTCCAGATCAACGTTCTTCGATTCGGTGGCATCCATGGCGTTCATGATCGCAGAAAATTGCAGCAGACGCCGCTATTTAATGGATGCTTTGACAGTACTTGAGAATAGCGGCAGAAGCTGCTTGCCTCGGGGTATGACATCGACGTTTTTACTGCACCCCTCCCCGCTCGGGAACGACTCGGAAGCTGTCGGCTCGCCGGCTGTCGACTCGCAGCGAGTCCATTTCGAAACACGCGCCGTGCACGCCGGCATGGACGGCCTGCGCGAGGCCGGCTCGCACGTGCCCGTCATCGACCTCTCCACCACTAATCCGCTGCCGGGCGTCGAGGCCGGCGGTGACTCATACGAGAACCTGGCAACTGGCGGCGCACTGGGGGTCGGTGACTCCGCCGTGTACCAGCGGTTGTGGCAGCCGGGCGTCGCCCGCTTCGAGGAGGCGCTCGCCGACCTCGAGGGAACAGATGCCGCCGTGGCGTATTCCAGCGGAATGGCGGCGCTGACAGCGTGCCTGATCTCGATCGTCACGGCCGGTATGCCGCACGTCGTCGCCGTACGACCGCTCTACGGTGGCACGGACCACGTGCTCGACAACGGACTCCTCGGCACGACCGTCACCTGGGCGAGCGTCGGCGGGCCTGTCGACGGAATCGCGCAGGCTATCCGTCCGGAGACCGGGCTGGTCGTGGTGGAGACGCCCGCCAACCCGACGTTGGAACTCGTCGACATCGCTGCGGTCGTCGCAGCCGCCGGCAGCGTGCCCGTGCTCGTCGACAACACCTTCGCCTCCCCCGTGCTGCAGCGTCCGGCCGAGCATGGCGCAACTCTCGTGCTGCACAGCGCCACGAAGTATCTCGGCGGCCACGGCGACGTGATGGGCGGGGTCGTCGCGACGACCGACGAGTGGGCGGTACGGCTGCGTCAGGTGCGCGCGCTGACCGGCGGGCTCCTGCATCCGTTCGCCGCATATCTGCTGCATCGAGGGCTGCGCACGCTGCCGATCCGGGTGCGCGCCCAGCAGGAGACGGCCGGCGAGCTCGCCCGTCGACTGCTCGGCCACCCCGCGATCGATCGGGTGATGTATCCGGGCCTGCCCGGGCAGGATCCGCTCGGCCTGATCGGGCGCCAAGCCGAGGGTGCCGGGTCGTTGATTTCGATCGAGCTCGCCGGCGGTTACGCCGCCGCCGTGCGCTTCACCGAGGCGTGTTCGCTTGTCGGCCACGCCGTCTCGCTCGGCGGCGTCGACTCGCTGGTGCAGCACCCTGCCTCGTTGACGCATCGCCCGGTGCAGGTCGGCGCGAAGCCGCATCCGGGGGTCGTGCGCCTTTCGATCGGACTGGAACACGTCGACGACCTCACCGCCGATCTGATGGCGGCGCTGGATGCGGCCAGCGTGCCGGCCGGCGAATGACGGCGGCACACGGGCATGCCGTGACGCCTAGTGCTGGCCCATGCGCTTTCTGAGCAGGTCGATGCGCACCTGCAGCTGTGTCACGCTCGCCTGTGCCACGGCGGGCCCGCCGCAGACGCGGCGCAGCTCGGCGTGCACGAGTCCGTGCGGCTCCCCCGAGTTCTTCGCGTAGAGCCCGACGAGGCTGTTGAGCAGAGTGCGCTGTTCTTTGAGCGTACGGTAGAGCGGCGCGGGCGGATGCGCGGCTGACTCCGGTGCGTTCCCGGGTGCCCTGCCTTGGGGCCGCGATGCGGCGCGCCGTGACTGGCGGGCCTGGCGCTGCTGCAGCAGCTCGTGCACCTGCTCCGGCTCGAGGATGCCGGGGATGCCGATGAAGTCGAGTTCCTCGTCACTGCCGGGTTCCGCGTAACCGCCGAATTCGTCGCCGTCGAAGAGCACCCGGTCGAAGTTCGCCAGTGAGCTGAGCGCCTCGAACCCGAACTCTGACTGCAGCGCCTCCGATGCCCGCCCGTCGCGGTTGGCCTCGGCCGTCATGGCGTCTTCGGGGTTGTACAGGCCTTGCCGGTCGGTGATGACCCGGTCGAGCGCGTGATCGCGTTCCAGCTCGAGCTGTGCAGCCAACGCCATCAGGCTCGGCACGTTCGGCAGAAAGACGGATGCTGTCTCACCGCGCCTGCGCGCCCGCACGAATCGACCGATCGCCTGGGCGAAGAACAGCGGCGTCGAGGCGCTCGTCGCGTAGACGCCGACGGCCAGCCGGGGAACATCGACACCCTCAGAGACCATCCGCACGGCCACCATCCACCTGTTCGTTCCCCGTGCGAACGATCCGATCCGGTCGCTGGCCTCCTTTTCGTCGGACAGCACGACGGTGACGGTCTCGCCGCTGATCCCCTGCAGGATGTCGGCGTAGGCACGCGCCGCATAGTGGTCTGTCGCGATGACGAGCCCGCCGGCATCCGGTATCGATTGACGAACCTCGCTCAGTCGCCGGTTCGCGGCGTGCAGCACGGCAGGGATCCACTCTCCCGTCGGGTCGAGCGCGGTGCGCCAGGCTTGAGCGGTGATGTCCTTCGTGTTGCCCTCGCCGAGGCGCGCTTCCATCTCGTCACCGGCCTTGGTGCGCCAGCGCATATGACCGGCGTAGATCATGAAGATCACGGGCCGCACCACCCCGTCGCTCAGCGCGCGCCCGTAACCGTAGCTGTAGTCGGTCTGCGAGGTGCGGATGCCTTGTCCGTCCTGCAGATACGCCACGAATGGAATCGGGGCGGTGTCGGAGCGGAATGGCGTGCCGGTCAGCGACAGCCGCCGAACGGCCGGCTCGAACGCATCCCGGATGGCGTCGCCCCAGCTGAGCGCGTCGCCACCGTGGTGCACCTCGTCGAGGATCACCAGCGTGCGAAAGGTCTCGGTGAGCTCGCGATGCAGGCTCGCCCGCGTGGCCACCTGCGCGTAGGTGACGGCAACGCCTTTGTAGTGCCGGCCATAGCGCTTGTCGCTGTTCTTGAATGCCGGGTCCAACCGGATGCCGACGCGCTCCGCAGCATCCGCCCACTGCCGCTTGAGGTGTTCGGTCGGTGCAACCACCGTGACGCGTTCGATCACACGGCGCGCGATCAGCTCTCTGGCCAAGCGCAACGCGAATGCGGTCTTTCCCGCTCCCGGGGTCGCGGCCGCGAGGAAGTCGCGCGGCTCATGCAGGAAATATGCGTCGAGCGCTTCGACCTGCCATGCGCGCAGCTTGCGCGCAGTCCCCCACGCCGCGCGCTCCGGGAACGAGGGAGACAGATGCTCGGCGGCGAACGTGCCGGCGGCCGGCGCGACCGGCGATGCATCGGCTACCCGGCTCCGACCGCCTGAATCGGGTAGGTCGAACGACTCACCGGGAACGGATGCTGCAGTACTCACTTGACACCACATTACCGGCGCCGCGTGACAGCCGTGGCGACAGCAGTGCCGCGTCGGCCCTAACCGAGCAGCACGAACGGGTGGGTGAGCCGCCACCAGAATCCGGGGGCCGGCACCGCGTGCTTCAGCGTCAACGGCTTGGTGACGGTCGTCTTCCCGACCGTGAACGTCACGGTCCCGATCGTGTCTCCCGCCGCGGCAATGGTCACGGGGCGCGCCGCCGTGCTGACGGTGATCGGCGTGTCCGACCAGACCAGCGTCGAGGAGGGCGTCGTCGAGACGAGGGTGGCTTTCGCCCCCCAGGGCGTCGTGTAGGTGCCAAATGTCTTTCCGGCGCCGGTCAGCGGGACGGAATGGAAACCGCTCTTCGCGCTGGCAAGCAGGGGCGGAACGGTGTTCCACAGCTGGTCGTACGACCGTTCGTTCAGCACGACTCCGACCAGCGTCACGGTGTGGCCGCCGATCTGAGCCTGCGCAGAGAACATCAGGCAGTGGCCGGCCTCATCGGTGAATCCAGTCTTGATCCCGTCGATGCCGTCTTTGCCGAGCAGCGCATTCCCGTTGTCCTGCGTGCCCGCACCCGGTAAGGTGACCGTCCGCGTCTTCACGATGGACGACAGCACAGGGTTGGTCAGCACGAGTTTGCCGATGCCGACCAGATCGGATGCCGTGCTGACCGTACCCGGGTCGAGCCCGGACGGGTCGGTCAGATGTGTTCCACTGAGGTCGTGCCCTTTCAGCCAGGTGTTCGCCGCGGCGAGAAACGCGCTGACGCTGCCGTGCGACCAAATGGCCAGCGAGATGGCGTAGTTGTTCGCGCTGGGCAGCAGCATCGCCTCGAGCGCTTGCTTCTCGGTCAGCTGCTCGCCGGCGACCACCGGGGCCCACGAGCCGCCCTCGGCGATCACCCGATGGAAGATCTGCACGTCGGCATCCGTGAACGTGATGATCGGTCCATCGGATCCCTTCCTGATCGGTTTGGCGTCGAGCACGACCAGCGCGGTGATCGTCTTGGTCATGCTGGCGATCGGCACGCTCGCCGTCGATCCGTTCTGCGCGAGCAGCCCGTCATAGCCGACCGCCCCGATCGCCGCGCTTCCCACGGTGGGCCAAGCGGGCTTGACGGCAGGCGACGTGATCGTGTGCGTCGGTCTCAGGGTCGCCGCGGAAGCCGGCAGCGGCGCGAGAAGAACGCCCAGACTGTACGCGAAACTGATCAGCAGCGCCCCCAGCGCGCCGAAGACGACGATCCGGCGGCGGCGATAGACCGAGCGTCGGTCGGGCGGAGTCTGCACCTGCCCATGATATTCGGTGCGCTGAGGCGAAGTCGGAGTCATGCGCGGACGCGCAGCTGGTACAGCGCGACCGCGCTCGCGGATGCCACATTCAGGGAGTCGACACCGTGCAGCATCGGGATCGTCACGACCGTGTCGGCCGCCGTGATCGCCTGCCGGCTGAGGCCGTCCCCTTCCGTGCCGAGCACGAGCGCCACCTTGTCCGGTGGTGCCACTGCGAATGTGTCGAGCGGCACAGCGTCGTCTGTCAGCGCGAGCGCTGCGAGGTGAAAGCCTGCCTCGTGCAGGATGCCGGTCGCCTCGGGCCATTCCGGCAGCCGCGTCCAGGGCACCTGCAGGACGGTGCCCATGCTGACGCGAACGCTTCGACGGTAGAGCGGGTCGGCGCAGCGCGGGGTCACGAGCACGGCATCCGCACCGATGCCGGCAGCCGCCCGGAAGATCGCGCCGACGTTCGTGTGATCGACCACGTCTTCGATGATCACGATCCGTCTGGCGCCTTCGATCGTTTCGAGCACACCCGGCAGTGCCGGTCGGTGCATCGCGGCGAGAGCGCCCCTGTGCATCCGATAGCCGGTGAGCGTCTCGAGCAGCGCGGATTCGCCGATGTAGACCGGAACGCCGTCGAACTCGGCCAGGAGCGGTGTGAGCTCGGCCAGCCAGCGCTCCTGCAGGAGGACGGAACGCGGTCGATGCCCGGCGGCGATGGCGCGTGCGATGACCTTTGTCGACTCCGCGATGTAGAGCCCGCCGACCGGCTCGCTGACACGGCGCAGTGCGACATCGGTGAGATGCGAATAGTCCGCAAGACCGGGTTCGTCGAGGCTGTCGATCGGTATGACGCGCACGCGTATCCCTCCACTGGGTGCAGTTCGTATCCCCAGACTGCCAGGCTCCGGAAACAAATCGGAAAACTGTGACGTTTACACTCACGAGCACGCGGGCGCTTTCCACGCCGCGCGGAATGAGCGGCATGAGGGCTGAGGACGTGACGATCCTGATCGATGACGAGATTTCGCCGGTGTTTGAGAACCAGCTGGACGAGGCGGCCTCCGTCATCGGGGACCGCCTGTTGGCCGCTCTGACCGGTGCGGGCATCAGCACGGATTCCGGCATCCCCGACTATCGCGGCGAGGGCGCGCCGAAGCGCACGCCCATGACGATCGGCCAATTCCTGCGCAGCGAGCGGGTCCGCAAACGCTACTGGGCCGGCAGCCACCTCGGCTGGCAGCGGTTCAAGGGCGCCCGGCCGAACCGGGGCCATCGTGCTTTGGTCGAGCTGGAAGCTGCGGGAATCCTGCGCGGCGTCATCACACAGAACGTCGACGGGTTGCACACGGCGGCCGGTTCTCGACGCGTCGTCCCGCTGCACGGGACGATGGACAGGGTGATCTGCCTGGATTGCGGCCAGGTGTTCGCCCGGGAGGACATCGCCGCACGCATCGATGAGGCGAACCCATGGCTCGCCCACCGCAACTCTTCTCAGGATGTGAGGATCGCACCGGACGGCGATGCCGACGTGAGCGAGTTCGACGATGTCGTGATCCCCGTCTGCTCCGTATGCGGTGGAACGCTCAAGCCCGACGTCGTGTTCTTCGGCGAATTCATCCCGACCGAACGCTTCGCCGAGGCGAGCGCACTCCTCGACGAGTCCGGCGCGCTGCTGGTCGCCGGTTCGTCACTGGCAGTGAACTCGGGCATCCGGCTGATCGAACAAGCCCGACGCAGGCGGATGCCGATCATCGTGATCAACAGAGGCGCGACCAAGGGCGACGGCAGGGCGACCGTTAAGCTGGACGCAGGAACATCCCAGACGCTGAGTGCGCTTGCAGCCCGCCTGTCGGCCTGATGGCCGACGCGCCCGGCACGGCGACGAGCACAGTACGGCGACATCGGGTTCCAGCGGCGAAAGGACCAGCGTGACCAGACTCTCCCTCGTTCGGCACGGACAGACGGATTGGAATCTTGCGCGCCGCATCCAGGGCGCAAGCGACATCCCGTTGAACGCGACAGGTCGAGCGCAGGCACAGGTCACCGCTGCCGCGCTGGCGCTGCGCGCGTGGGACGGGATCTATGCGAGTCCGCTGTCACGAGCGATGGACACCGCCCGGATCATTGCGCACACCAGCAATCTCGCCGAGCCGCAACCGATCGCGGAGATGACCGAGCGACGCTACGGCGAAGCGGAGGGGCTCACCGGCGAGGAGATCCTCGCGCGATTTCCGGACGGCGTCACCGTGCCGGGCAGGGAGACACGCGATGAGGTCGTGGCCCGTGCACTGCCGGCGCTGACCGAGCTGGCCGAGAACAACCCGGGCCGCAGCATCATCGTGGTCAGTCATGGCGGCGTGATCGCCTCGCTGGTGCGTGCCCTCACCAATCATGCCCTACCCGGGCCGGGAGAGGTCATTCCGAACGGGTCCGTGCATGATTTCGTGTTTCGGGATGGCCGCTTGGCCGTCGAGCGATTCAATCTCAGCCCGGAGGATCACGACCTCTTCACTGCCGTGGTGTCCTAGCACCGCGGCCGACACGGTCAGAGCCGGCGGCGCCCGCTCGCGCGGCTGACGGTCGCCGTCAGGACGGTGAGCAGATGCTCCGCCGACCCCGCCCAGGTGAACCCGCCCGCCGTGCGGATCGACTGCGCCGATCGCCGCGCCCATTCCTGCGGATCTTCGAGCGACCGGATGGCGCGGGCAAGATCCTCTACGCTGTGCGGATCGAAGAACAGCGCCGCGTCCGCCCCGATCTCCCGGAAGATCGGGATGTCGCTGACGACGACGGGGGTTCCCAGCGCCATCGCCTCGACGAGCGGGATGCCAAATCCTTCGTCGAGGGACGCGCTCACCAAGGCCCGCGCGGCGGCGAGCTCTTCGTGGTATTCCGCATCACTGGCACCATCGTGGAAGACGAGGGCGGTGCCGGGAGCAAGCGCCTGCAGTCGCGCTTGCTCGGCCGGCGTCGCGTGACTCATCAGGTGCAGTCGATATCCCGGAAGCAGCGCCACGGCGCGCACCAGCGTCTCCACGTTCTTGTACGGCATGTACGAACCCATGTAGACGAGTGAATGCGACGTCGGGGCGCTGCGACCGGCAGCTTGCCCGGCCAGCGCGGTGGTCGGCGGGTCCGCTGCGTTGCTGACCACGTGCACGGGGCGCCTCGTCAAGTTGTGTTCGCGAATCAGCGCGCGCGTGGTCTGGGAGACGGTCACGACGGCATCCGCACGGTTCAGCAGCAGGCGCTGCGGCCACCATGCCAGGTGATAGAGACGCCAGAGCAGCCGGATCGGCCAGGCAAAGTCTCGGGGCGGGGTGCGATTGCGGTAGTAGATCAGGTCGTGCACGGTCAGCACGAGCTTGTAACGGCGCCCCGCGGCCCCCATGGTCTGCATCGGCGTGAACACCACATCGGGATGCAACCGGTTGACCTGGTGGGCGACGAACGGCTCCCGGATGCTGGTGGGGGCGCTGATGATCTCCCACGGCAGGCTCGGCAGAAGCTCCAGCTGACGGTGATCGCTGATCAGCATCGTCACAGGATGGAGCTTCGCCAACTCGGCCACGATCCCGGCGGTGTACCGGCTGATGCCGTCATGTCGGCCGATTCGGGTGTACCGGCAGTCGACCACGATCTTCATCCGGATTCCTCCACGTCGAGGAAGTCCGTGATCAGTGCGGCTGCCTGCACAGGCGCCTCGTAGTGCACCAAATGGCCGACCCCGCTGATGATCCGCAGCGTCGCATCCGGGAACAGCCCCGCCAGCCGGCGAGATGCGGCGATCGGGGTGATGTCGTCTTTGTCGGCGACGATCAACAGCGTGCGTTCGGGGATCCGTGCGGCGAATTCGCTGACATCGTTGCTGACGGATGCCGTGAACGCCTCGAGCACGACCCTTCGGTCTGAGAACGCGCTGAAGTAGCGGTCGTGCTGATTGTGGATCCATCGACGCAGCGCCGGGTCCTTCGAGGTGGCCATGGTGATGCTCATCACGCGCACGATCGCCCGGTTGCGCAGCAGTGCGAACCCGAGTCGCTCGCCGAGCACGGAGCCGAGCCAGTAGTAGAAAACGGCCAGTCGGGTCAGGATGCCGCGAGGGCCCGACAACGCGGGCGCCGCGATCGGGTTGATCAACACGACGCCCTGCGGGGTCAGCGCGTCGGCCGACATGTGATCGGCCAGGGCGGCGGCGACCACGATCGAGCCGAACGAGTGCCCCAGAACGAGGAGTCTGCCCGTGAGCTGGAGCCCGGAGACGAATGCGCGCAGCCAGGCGGCGTAGCCGTCGATGTCGTGTGTGGCGGGCAACGACTCCGACGAGCCGAATCCCGGCAGGTCGGGGCAGATCAGCCGGAGTGTCGGAAGCTGGGCGACGATCGGCTCGAGCCCGTGATGGTCGCCGCGGAAGCCGTGGACGACGACGACCGTCGTCGCCGCGGCCGGATCGCCGTACTCCCAGTAGCGGGTCGCGCGACCGCGAACGACCAGCGACCGCTCGCGTACCGGGATTCCGTCGAGCTGCTGAGCGTATGGTGAGGGCACGATCATCACGCTCAAGTGTATGCAGCGAGTGAATAGGACCTAAACTCGAACGAATGTAATCGCTTGCCGGGCGGGGATGTCGTATCGATACGACAAAGATATCGATACGACAAAGAGGAGGATCGTGAGTTTCACCGCGCCTATCCAGCTTCCGGGGTTGACGCTGGATCCGTACTGGTATCGCCGGGCCGTGTTCTACGAGGTGATGGTGCGCTCGTTCGTCGACAGCAACGGCGATGGCGCGGGCGACCTGCAGGGATTGGCGTCGAAACTCGATTACCTGCAATGGCTCGGCGTCGATGCACTGTGGCTGCCGCCGTTCTTCACATCTCCATTGCGCGACGGCGGTTATGACGTGGCAGACTTTCGGTCGATATTGCCCGAGTTCGGCACCCTCGACGAGTTCAAGGATCTCGTGACCAAGGCGCACGAACGGAACATGCGCATCATCATCGATCTGCCGCTGAACCACACCAGCGACCAGCACGAGTGGTTCCAGCAGTCCCGCGAGCATCCGGACGGGCCATACGGCGACTTCTACGTGTGGAGCGACACGGACGAGAAATGGCCGGACATCCGGATCATCTTCACGGACACGGAGGACTCGAACTGGGCGTTCGACTCCGTGCGGCGCCAGTTCTTCTTCCACCGGTTCTTCTCGCATCAACCCGACCTGAATTACGAGAATCCCGCCGTGCATGAGGCAGTGCGCGAGGTCGTCCGGTTCTGGCTCGATCTCGGGGTCGACGGATTCCGGTTGGACGCCATTCCGTACCTGTACGAGTCCGATGAGGGCAACGGCGAGGGCGAGCCGCCGACCCACGAGTTCCTCAAGGCGCTCAGGATCATGGTCGACCGCGAATATCCCGGCCGGATCATGATCGCCGAGGCGAATCAGTGGCCGCGAGAGGTCGCCGCGTTCTTCGGCGTGGAAGAGGAGCCGGAATGCCATATGGCCTTCGACTTCCCCGTCATGCCGCGCATCTTCTACTCGTTGCGTTCCCAGAACGCGGCGGAGCTCGTGCGGGTGCTCTCGGAGACGACAGACATCCCGGATGGAGCCGGTTGGGGAATCTTCTTGCGCAACCACGATGAGCTGACGCTCGAGATGGTCAGCGAAGAGTACCGGCAGGCGATGTACGGCTGGTACGCGTACGATCCGCGGATGCGCGCGAACATCGGCATCCGCCGACGGTTGGCTCCCCTGCTGGACAACTCGCGTGCGGAGCTCGAACTCGTGCACGCGCTGCTGTTCTCGCTTCCGGGCAGCCCATTCCTGTACTACGGCGACGAGATCGGCATGGGTGACAACATCTGGCTGCCCGACCGCGATTCGTCCAGAACCCCGATGCAGTGGACCCCGGACCGCAACGCCGGCTTCTCGGCCGCAGATCCGGGCAAGCTCTTCCTGCCGGTCGTCCAATCGCTCGTATACCACTACACGCAGACGAACGTGGAGGCACAGCTCGCGCAGTCGCGCTCGCTGCTGCACTGGGTCCGCAACGTGATCTACGTGCGCAAGGGGCACCCGGTCTTCGGGCTGGGAAACATTCGGGTGCTCGAGTCCGATCACGACTCCGTGCTCGCCTTCGTGCGATCGTACGCGGGCAGCGGCACCCAATTCGGCGATCAGCCCGAGGACATCCTGTGCGTGTTCAGCTTTGCGCACAACCCGGTTTCGGTGAACCTTGACGCACCGGAGTTCGCCGGCGCGACACTGTACGACATGTTCGGCGGCGGCCAGTTCCCGACCGTCGCCGAGGACGGCCGGTTCAGCCTGACCCTCGGCACACAGAGCTTCTACTGGCTGCACATCGCCCGATGACGGTGGTGCGCCCTAGGCTTGCCGGCATGAGCACATGGCAAAACGAACTGGGTGTATTCGACCTCGAGACGACCGGGGTGGATGTCGACACCGCGCGCATCGTGACCGCGAACGTCGGCCTGATCGACGACGCAGGAGCGGTGATCGAAGGCATCGACTGGATCGTCAACCCCGGCGTTTCGATCCCCCCGCAGGCCAGCGCGGTACACGGCGTCAGCACCGAACGCGCGCAGGCGGAAGGCCGCGACCCGGCTGAGGCGGTCGAGGAGATCATGGTGGCGTTATGCGCCATCCTGAACCGCGGTATTCCGGTGGTGGCATATAACGCGCCGTATGACTTCACGGTGCTGGAACGCGAGGCCGCGCGTTACGGTCTGGACCCGCTGAGCGAACCGGCACCGATCGTCGACCCGCTGGTGATCGACAAGGCCCTCGACAAGTACCGCAAGGGCAAGCGCACGCTCGAGGCGACGGCGCAGTTCTACGGAGTGGAACTTGCCGCTGCCCACGACGCGGGGGCCGATGCCGTCGCGGCCGGCCGGGTGGCACAGGCCATCGCACGGGCCCATGTCGTCGAACTCGACCTGGATGCCGCCGAACTGCACAGGCGTCAGGTTCGCTGGAGTCAGGAACAGGCCGCCGATTTCCAGGCCTACATGAGACGGGTGAAAGATCCGTCGTTCACGACGTCCGGCTCCTGGCCCGTTCGCTGAACGGGAATCGCCGCCTGCGGGGTCTTACTTGCCGAAGCTCTTGAACCGCTGGTTGAACTTCTCGACACGGCCGGCGGAGTCCATTATGCGCTGCTTGCCGGTGTAGAACGGGTGCGATGCGCTTGAGATCTCGACGTCGATCACCGGATAGGTGGTGCCGTCCTCCCACTCGATCGTCTTGTCGCTGGTCACCGTCGAACGCGTCAGGAACGTGGCACCGGACGCGAGGTCACGGAAAACCACCGGGGCGTACGCGGGGTGAATGTCAGGCTTCATCAGGGGTTCCTTGCAAATTTGATAGGGATCTTCTCCGGTGGAGCAGCATGCTCGAGCGGGAAAGCAATACGGCCGCAAGGCCGACTATCGAGTCTAGCAGAAGACGCATACGGCTACTGCAGGGCGCGTGCGGTGAAACGCGCTTCCGATTCGGTCAACCTGATCGGAAGCGCGAACGCCGCGGTCAGGTTCTCGGAGGTGAGCGCTTCACCGATGGGGCCAGCAGCGACGATCCCACCGTCGGCGAGCAGCATGACGTGCGTGAAGCCCAGCGGGATCTCCTCGACGTGATGGGTGACCAACACGATCGCAGGAGAGCCCGGGTCGCTTGCATAGCCGCCCAGCAGTTGGACCAACTCTTCTCGCGCGCCCAGATCCAAGCTCGCAGCCGGCTCGTCGAGCAGCAGGATCTCCGGGTCGGTCATCACGGCCCGGGCGATCTGCACGCGCTTCTGTTCGCCGTCGCTGAGCGCGCCGAATCGACGGTCGGCCAGATGGTCGAGCTTCCACTCCGCCAGCACGCGTCGGGCGCGGCGGATGTCGATGTCCTCGTAGTCCTCGTTCCACCGGCCGGTGACCGAGTACGCGGCGGTCAACACGACGTTCAGCACGCTCTCCCCACCCGGGATCCGGCGCGCGAGTGCACTCGATGCGAAACCGATTCTGGGCCGCAGCTCGAACAGGTCGACCGCGCCCACCTTCTCCTCGAGCACCTCGGACGATCCGGTCGTCGGATGGATGGCTGCCGCGGCCAGTTGCAGCAGGGTGGTCTTGCCCGCGCCGTTGGGGCCGAGGATCACCCAGCGCTGATCAGAGTCCACTGCCCAGTCGACGGAGTCGAGGATCGTGTTTCCGTCGCGGATGATCGAGACAGAGGTGAGCTGCAGTACACGGCTGGACATGGCTCTTAGCCTAGTAGGGCCTACTAGGAGATCAGCGATGCGTAGACGGCACGGGTCTGATCGGCGATGCTCGCCCACGAGAACACCCGCTCCGCCCTGTCTCGGCCGGCGCGACCCATCCGGGCGGCAGTGTCCCGATCGTCGACGATGTCGATCAGCGAGGCCGCGAGATCTGCGACGAAACGTTCCGGGTCCGTCGGTGTCCCCGTCCCGTCATCCAGTTGCTGGATCGGCACCAATCGCCCCGTCACCCCGTCGTCCACCACCTCGGGGATGCCGCCCGTGGCTGTGCCGACGACAGGCAACCCGCAGGCCATCGCCTCCAAATTCACGATGCCGAGCGGTTCGTAGACAGACGGGCAGACGAAGACCGTCGATGCGCTGAGCACCGCAGCCAACTCTGATTGGCTCAGCAGTCGATCGATCCACACGACGCCGCTGCGTTCGCTTTGCAGCACTTCGACGCCCGCGGTCACCTCGGCCATGATCGCTTCCGTGTCCGGGGCACCCGCACACAGCACCAACTGCACGTCGGGAGGCAGCAGTCGTGCAGCGCGGAGCAGGTACGGCAGCCCCTTCTGGCGCGTGATCCGGCCCACGAAGATGACGGCGGGCCGGGTCGGGTCGACACCGAGCGAGCGAGCGAGATCGGGCTCGTCGACGCGCCGCCAGCGCTGCAGGTCGATGCCGTTGTAGATCACGTGCGTTCGGGACTCTTCGATGACGGGATAGCTGCGCAGAATGTCCCGACGCATGCCCTCGCTGACGGCGATGACGGCATCCGCCGATTCGAACGCGGACTTCTCCATCCAGCTCGAGACGCGGTAGCCGCCGCCGAGCTGTTCGGCCTTCCATGGGCGCAAGGGTTCGAGGCTGTGGGCGGTGACGACGTGCGGGATGCCGTGCAACAACTGCGCAAGTCGGCCGCCCGCGTTTGCATACCAGGTGTGGGAGTGCACCAGGTCGGCACCGGCGACATCCTGGGCCATCTGCAGGTCCACACCGAGCGTGCTCAGAGCACCGTTCGCGCCGCCGAGCTCGGCAGGGATCCGGTAAGCGGTTGTTCCGGCCTCGGCGCGCGGGTCGCCGAAGCAGCGCACCTGGACGTCGACGTCCGGACGGAGCGCACGCACCAGCTCGGCAACGTGCACCCCTGCGCCGCCGTACACGGCGGGCGGGTATTCACGCGTCAGGAGATCGACTCGCATGCCTGAACGCTAGTACAGTCGCGACATCTGCCTCTACTGTGGAGCCATGGTAGGCAAGAAGATCTTCGGAATCGTCCTCGCCGGCGGTGAAGGAAAGCGGCTCATGCCGCTGACGGCGGACCGGGCAAAACCGGCTGTGCCATTCGGCGGACAATATCGATTGATCGACTTCGCCCTGTCCAATCTGATCAATTCGAATCTGCGCCAACTTGTGGTGCTCACGCAGTACAAATCGCACAGTCTCGACCGGCACGTTTCGCAAACCTGGCATCTCGACGGGCTCCTCGGCGCCTACATTGCATCGGTCCCGGCGCAGCAGCGCCTCGGCAAGCGCTGGTTCAGCGGCTCCGCTGACGCGATCCTGCAGAGCATGAACTTGATCCGTGACGAGCAGCCCGACATCGTCGTGGTCGTCGGTGCCGACCACGTCTATCGGATGGACTTCGCCCAGATGATTCAGGCGCACATCGACTCCGGGGCCAGCGCCACGGTTGCGGCCATCCGGCAGCCGATCGCGCTTGCCGATCAATTCGGCGTGATCGAGGTCGACCCTGCGAATCCCGGGCGGATCGGGGCCTTCCGTGAGAAGCCGGCCGACCCGGCCGGCCTGCCGGATTTGCCCGGGGAGGTGCTCGCATCGATGGGCAACTACGTCTTCGACGTCAAGGCGCTGATCGACGCCGTCGATCGCGACGGTCTGAAGCCCGACTCCAACCACGACATGGGCGGCGACATCATCCCCGACTTCGTCTCGCGCAATGAGGCCGGCGTGTACGACTTCATCCGCAACGACGTACCCGGATCGACCGATCGCGACCGCTACTACTGGCGGGATGTCGGAACGATCGACTCGTTCTTCGAAGCGCACCAAGACCTCATCTCGACACTCCCGGTGTTCAACCTGTACAACCGGGCGTGGCCGATCTTCAGTCAGCAGTTGAACTCTCCGCCGGCGAAGCTCGTTCGCGACGCGAACGGCAGCATCGGCACGACGATCGATTCGATCGTGTCGCTCGGTTCGGTCATCTCCGGTGCACATCTGGAACGCAGTGTTCTCGGCCCATGGGCGAAGGTCGGATCCGGTGCTCGGGTTCTCGACTCCGTGGTGTTCGATCGCGGCCTCATCTCACCGGGCGCGAGTGTCAGCCGGGCTATTCTGGACAAGGATGTTGTAGTGGAACCCGGAGCGCACATCGGCGATGACCGGGAGCGTGACAGGGCACGTGGATTCACCGTCACAGAGTCCGGAATCACGGTTGTCGGAAAAGGAGTCCACGTCGTTCCATGAGTATCACCGTGCTACCGGCATCGCTGCGATGAGCACTGCTGCGATGAACACTGTTGCGATGAGCACTGCTGCGCCTCTTGTCGTGCGTGCGCCGTCGGCCATGGCGACCGCTCGCCTTCTGGTCGTCCTTGACGCAGACTCGACACTCATCCAGAACGAGGTGATCGAACTCCTCGCCGAGCATGCTGGATCGCTCCACGCCGTCGCGGCGGTCACGGAGCGGGCGATGCGCGGCGAACTCGACTTCGCGGAAAGCCTGCGTGCCCGCGTCGCCACCCTCGCCGGGTTGCCGCGCACCGTGTTCGACGCGGTCGCCGAACGCATCCGGGTGACCGACGGCGTTCCCGCACTCATCGCGGCCGTCCACTCGGCCGGCGGCGCGGTCGGGGTCGTATCGGGAGGCTTCCACGAATTGCTCGACCCGCTCGGTGAGAGGCTCGGGCTGGATTTCTGGCAGGCCAACCGACTCGAGCTCGTCGATGGTGTGCTCACCGGTCGCGTCACGGGAGCGATCGTGGATGCCGCGGCCAAAGCGAACGCGTTACGCACGTGGGCGCAGCAGCTCGGCATTCCGGCCGGTCGTTGCATTGCGGTCGGCGACGGAGCCAACGATCTGCAGATGATGGCGGCGGCTGCTCTGTCCGTCGCGTTCAACGCGAAACCGGTCGTGCGCCGGGCTGCAGACGTTGTCATCGACACGCAGGACCTGAGTCAGCTGCTGCCCCTGCTCGGTCTGCGCGGCTGACGACATGCGTGTGCGGCCGGCGGGCCGGGCGATCGTCAGTGGCCCATCCCGAGGCCGCCGTCGACCGGGATGACCGCTCCGGACACATACCCCGCGTCGTCGGATGCCAGCCACGTCACCGCCTTGGCCACCTCGGCAGCCGAGCCGTACCGGCCGGCCGGGATGCTCTTCTTGTATTCCGCCTGCTGCGCCTCCGGCAGCTCAGCGGTCATGTCGGTCTCGATGAAGCCGGGTGCCACGACGTTGGCGGTGATGCCGCGCGCAGCCAACTCCCGCGTGATCGAGCGCGCCATCCCGATCAAGCCGCTCTTGGACGCTGCATAGTTCACCTGGCCGGCGGACCCGTACAGCCCGACCACACTGGAGATCAGCACGATTCGACCGAAACGCAGCTTGAGCATTCCTTTCGACGCGCGCTTGACGACCCGGAATGCTCCGCCCAGGTTCGTGTCGACGACGGCGTCGAAGTCGTCCTCACTCATCCTCATCAGAAGCGTGTCCCGAGTGATTCCCGCGTTCGCGACGACCACCTCGATCGGGCCGAGTCGGTTTTCGATCTCGGTGAACGCGGCGTCGACGGATGCAGAATCCGTCACGTCCGCCTGCACGGCCAGGGTTCCCGCCGGACCGGCGCCGGTGCGCGCGGTCACGGCCACCCGGTGGCCCTGCGCCACGAACTCTTCGGCGATCGCGTAGCCGATTCCTCGGTTTCCTCCGGTCACAAGCACGGTGCGTGCGGTCATCCTGTCGTCCATCCTCATCGTCGTCGGCGCGCCCGGGCAGAACCGCGTCTCCCGAGCCTCGAACGCGTATCATTTTATGGGCTGCACAGGACGTAGGCTTGAGGTGACGGAATCCTTCATCCGTAGAACGTCGATCGTACGGCCATGAAACAGCAAACCATCACTTCACTCCCCCAAGCTCCCGACGCGGAGCGGCGCGGTCGCGTGATCAAATACTCGGTCGCCATGGGCATCCGCGTGCTCTGCATCCTCTCCATCCTGTTCATTCACGGCTGGTGGGTCCTCATCCCCGCCGCCGGTGCGGTGTTCCTGCCGTACGTCGCCGTCGTCATCGCGAACGTGGGCGCTGGCGAGCGCAGCGGACGGGTTGAGCGTCCCGGCAACATCGTTCGCGCAGGCGGCACGGCTGAGCCCCGAGAGACCGACTCCACGACGTCGTCTGAAGAGAAGACCGGGTGATCTCGCTCGGTTCGGAGCCCGAGCGGCACGTCTGCTCGCGCGCCGGCTGCCTGGAGCACGCGGTCTGGCAGATCCGCTGGAGGAATCCGAAGATCCACGCCGCCGACCGCGTGAAGATCTGGCTGGCGTGCGACGAGCACGTCGACTATCTGCGTGACTTCCTCGGTGCCCGGGACTTTCCGGTGGCCGTGGTCGCGCTCGAGCCGGCGGAAAGCGACTGACTACGCCAAGCGCCCCGCTGCAGGAACGGTGTCGTGCCGGTCACGCCAGGGCGATCAGGTCCGCGTAGTCCTTGTTCCAGTGGTCTTCGACGCCGTCAGGCAGAATCAGCACCCGTTCGGGGTTGAGCGCCTCGACCGCGCCGGGGTCGTGGCTGACCAGGACGACGGCCCCTTCGTAGTGCGCGAGCGCGTCGAGGATCTCGGCACGACTGGCCGGATCGAGGTTGTTGGTCGGCTCATCGAGCAGCAGCACGTTCGCCCCGGAGACGACGATCATCGCCAGCGCCAGGCGAGTCTTCTCGCCGCCGGACAGCACGCCCGCGAGCTTGTGTGAGTCGTCTCCCGTGAACAGGAACGAGCCGAGCACGCGGCGCGCCTCGGTCTCCGTGAGATGCGGCGAGGAGGCGACCATGTTCTGCAGCACGCTGCGTTTCACGTCGATGGTCTCGTGTTCTTGCGCGTAGTAGCCGATCCGCAGGCCGTGTCCCGGCTCGATCGACCCGGTGTCTGGTCGGTCGACGCCGCCGAGGATGCGCAGCAGTGTCGTCTTGCCGGCACCGTTCAGCCCGATCACGACGACCTTGGAGCCACGATCGATCGCCAGGTCGATGGCCGTGAAGATCTCGAGCGACCCGTAGCTCTTGCTGAGGTCGCTGGCCATCAGCGGTGTCTTGCCGCACGGTGCCGGAGTCGGGAACCGCAGCTTAGCCACGCGATCGGCCACTCGAACGTCCTCGAGGCCGGCCAGCAGCTTCTCCGCCCGCGCCACCATCTGGTGTGCGGCAGCGGCCTTGGTCGCCTTGGCGCCGAACTTCGCAGCCTGGACTTGAAGTGCTCCTGCTTTCTTTTCCGCGTTCGCACGCTCTTTCTTGCGTCGCTCCTCGTCGGCCGCGCGTTGCCGCAGGTAGTTCTTCCACCCCATGTTGTAACCATCGATGCACTGCCGGTTGGCATCGAGGTAGAAGACCCGGTTGACGGTCTCGCCGATCAGTTCGACGTCGTGGCTGATCACGATGAATCCGCCGCTGTAGTTCTTCAGGAAGTCACGCAGCCACACCACAGAGTCGGCATCGAGGTGGTTCGTCGGCTCATCGAGGATCATGGTGTGCGAAGCCGAGAACAGGATCCGGGCGAGCTCGATCCGCCGACGCTGGCCTCCGGACAGTGTCTTCAACTGCTGGTCGAGGATGCGGTCCGGCAGGTTCAGATTGCTCGCGATGGCCGCGGCCTCTGCCTCTGCGGCGTAACCGCCGAGGAGATGGAACTCCTCCTCGAGCCTGCTGTACGCTCTCATCGCGGCCGCACTGACGGCCGTATCGTCGCTGGCCATGTCATGCGTGGCCTGCTGCATCTTCAGCGCAACCGTGCCGAGTCCGCGGGCGTCCAGGATGCGGGTGCGGGCAAGGTCCTCCGGGTTGCCGCTGCGCGGGTCCTGCGGCAGGTAGCCGATCTCTCCGTGACGATCGACCGTGCCTGCCGTGGGCAGAGTCTCACCGGCCAGCACTTTGGTGAGCGTGGTCTTGCCCGCGCCGTTGCGTCCGACCAGACCGATCTTGTCGCCTGCGGCGACGCGAAAGCTGACATCCTGCATGAGCACGCGTGCGCCCACGCGAATCTCGAGGTCGTGCACGGCAAGCACAGGCGTAGTCCAGTTCTGATCGAAAGCGAAGCGCGCTTGGTCGCGATACGGCCGCCCTTCGACAAGCTCAGGGACCGAGCCTACTCGGCGACCGGCAGGTCAAATGGCGAAACCGAGCGCCCGCATCATGTCGCGGCCGTCATCCGTGATCCGCTCCGGCCCCCACGGCGGCATCCAGACCCAGTTGATCCGGAAGGCCTCCACGACGCCGTCGAGCGACTCGGCGACCTGCTCCTCGATCACATCGGTGAGCGGGCAGCCCGCACTCGTCAACGTCATCGAGATGACGAGGGCGTCGTTCTCGTCGTCCCAGCCCAGATCGTAGATCAGGCCGAGGTCGACGACGTTGATCCCGAGCTCGGGGTCCATGACGTCTTTCAGCGCTTCTTCGATCGTGTCGTACTTCGAAGGTGCAAGCGTGGAGACCATGGTGCTAGCTTACGCTCGCATCGGCGTCGAGGAACCGGTCGTAGCCCTCGTCTTCGAGACGGTCGGCCAATTCACGACCGCCCTCTTCCGCAACCCGGCCGGCCACGAACACGTGCACGAAGTCCGGCTTGATGTAGCGCAGGATGCGGGTGTAGTGCGTGATCAGCAGAATGCCGAGGCCGGTCGCGTCGTGTGCACGGTTGACACCCTGAGCGACGATCTTCAGCGCGTCGACGTCGAGCCCGGAATCCGTCTCGTCGAGGATGGCGAAGCGCGGCTTGAGCAGTTCGAGCTGCAGGATCTCGTTGCGCTTCTTCTCACCGCCGGAGAAGCCTTCGTTCACATTGCGGTCGGCGAACTGCTTGTCCATGCGCAGCTTGCCCATCGCATCGCGCACCTCCTTCATCCAGGTGCGGATCGCGGGGGCCTCCCCGTCGATCGCGGTCTTCGCGGTGCGGAGGAAGTTCGAGTTGGTGACGCCGGGGATCTCGACCGGGTACTGCATGGCCAGGAACAGCCCGGCGCGGGCACGCGCGTCGACCGTCATCGCGAGCACGTCCTCACCGTCCAGCGTGATCGTGCCCTGTGTCGCCCGGTACTTCGGGTGCCCGGCGATGGTGTAGGCGAGCGTCGATTTTCCAGACCCGTTGGGGCCCATGACGGCGTGGATCTCGCCGGTGCGGATGGTCAGGTCGACCCCGCGGAGGATCTCCTTGACCCCCTGATCGGTGTCGACGGTCACGTGGAGGTCGTGGATCTCAAGAACAGACATGGCTTCTAGATTTCTTTCGTGTTGTGCGGGTCGATGAAAATATCGCCGTCGACGATCTCGATCTCGTAGACGGGGACGGGCTCGTAGGCGGGCAGGTTCAGCGGCTTGCCCGAGATCAACGAAAACCGGGAACCGTGCGCCCAGCATTCGATGGTCTCGCCCTCGATGAACCCCTCCGACAGGGAGATCTCACCGTGCGTGCAGGTATCGCCGATGGCGTGGATGTCGCCCGCCGAGTCTCTGACGAGCGCGATCGGCATGCCGTCGATGACGACTCGTCTCGCCTGGTTCTCGACGAGCTCGGCCGCCGCGCACACGCGCGTCGCCGTGGTCACGCGCTCACCTCGACGGCGTCGAACCGCTCACCGGCGAGCTCGGCTTCGATGGCGTGCTGCAGACGCTCTTCGAGCTCGGGCACGTCGATGCGCTGGATGACTTCGATGAGGAAGCCGCGAACGACGAGTCGTCGTGCTTCCTCTTCGGTGATCCCACGCGACTCCAGGTAGAACAGCTGCTCGTCGTCGAACCGGCCGGTGGCGCTGGCGTGGCCGGCACCGAGGATGTCACCGGTCTCGATCTCGAGGTTGGGTTCCGAGTCTGCGCGCGTCCCGTCGGTGAGCACGAGATTGCGGTTCTGTTCATAGCTGTCCGTGCCGGCGGCATCCGGGCCGATCAGCACATCGCCGATCCACACGGTGTGGGCGCCCTGGCCCTGCAGCGCGCCCTTGTAGTTCACCCGGCTACGGCCGTGCGCGGCCTCGTGGAACACGTAGACCTGTTGTTCGAGGTGTTGGTCCGCGTCGGCGAAGTAGACGCCGAGCATCTCGACGTCGGCGCCGGTCCCGGCCAGTCGCGTCGTCGGGTTCAACCGCACGACCGCTCCGCCGAGAGAGACGACGACGTGCTTGAAGAAGGCGTCGCGGCCCACTGTTGCGAAGTGGCTTGCCGCATGCACCGACGCATCGTCCCATTCCTGCACGGAGACGACGGTCAGCCGAGCCGACTCCCCCACGATGATCTCGACGTTCTCGGCCAGTCGTGCGATGCCGGTGCCGCGCAGGATCACCGTGCCGGTGCTGAACGGTGCGGCCTCGATGATGGTGTGGGCGGCCCGGGGGCCGTCGCCGAGGTCGGAGCGTGTGACGGTCACCGTGGCGGGATCCTCGCCCGAGACGACGATCGACAGCGCCTTGCGGAACGAACTCCAGGCGTTGGCGGATGCGCGATCCTCCGGCAATCCGGCGGTGCCGATTCTCGGGTCGTCCGGGTTGACCCAGCGGATGTCCACGCCCGGGACCGGATCTGCCGCATAGTCGTATGCCGAACCGTCGAGGTCACCGCCGATGAGGTCGCCGATCTGAGCGATCGGAGTGCGCTTCCAGACCATCTCGTGTCCGGTGACCGCCGGGAAATCGTCGACGTCGGTGGATCGGAATCGCCCGGCGCGCGACTGCACCGGGAGCAGCGTGTATTCGCCGTCCTTGTGGTGGGTGAGTCCGTGCTCGGTTTCGATCGGGTCCGTGGTTACAGTCTGAGTGGCTGCGGAGCTCATTTAACCGACGGATCCTTCCATGCCCATTTCGATGAGCTTGTTGAGTTCGAGTGCGTATTCCATGGGGAGTTCGCGAGCGATCGGCTCGATGAACCCGCGCACGATCATCGCCATGGCCTCGTCTTCCGGCATGCCCCGGCTCATCAGGTAGAACAGTTGCTCCGCGCTGACCTTGGACACGGTCGCCTCGTGTCCGAGTTCGACATCGTCGACTCGGATATCGATCGACGGATAGGTGTCCGACCGCGAG
Source organism: Microbacteriaceae bacterium (assembly GCA_004297935.1). Classification (GTDB taxonomy): domain Bacteria; phylum Actinomycetota; class Actinomycetes; order Actinomycetales; family Microbacteriaceae; genus Rathayibacter_A. Next base: position 24,422 of record SCRE01000008.1, read on the forward strand.
ATCGGATCGACCAGCAGCGCGTCACAGCGCACGGTGTTCGCGGCGTGGTGCGCCGTGGGATCCACTCGCACCTCACCGCGATAGCCGGAACGGCCGCCGCCGCGTGCGATCGACTTGGAGACGATCGACGATTGCGTGTACGGCGCCATGTGGATCATCTTCGCGCCGGCATCCTGGTGTTGCCCCGGGCCCGCGAATGCGACGGAGAGGGTCTCGCCCTTCGCATGCTCACCGACGAGATAGATCGACGGATACTTCATCGTCACCTTCGAGCCGATGTTGCCGTCGACCCATTCCATCGTCGCTCCCTCGTGGGCCATGGCGCGCTTGGTGACCAGGTTGTACACGTTGTTCGACCAGTTCTGGATGGTGGTGTAGCGCACCCGGGCGTTCTTCTTCACCACGATCTCGACCACCGCGGAGTGCAGCGAGTCCGAGGTGTAGATCGGTGCGGTGCATCCCTCGATGTAGTGGACATAACTTCCCTCGTCCGCGATGATCAGGGTGCGCTCGAACTGCCCCATGTTCTCCGTGTTGATACGGAAATACGCTTGCAGCGGGATCTTCACGTGCACGCCCGGCGGCACGTACACGAAGGAACCGCCCGACCAGGCCGCTGTGTTCAGCGCGGCGAACTTGTTGTCGCCGGCGGGGATGATGGTGCCGAAGTACTCTTCGAAGTATTCCGGATGCTCGCGCAACGCGGTGTCGGTGTCCGTGAAGATGACGCCTTGCGCCGCGAGGTCCTCACGGATCTGGTGGTAGACCACCTCGGACTCGTACTGCGCCGTCACACCGGCGACGAGGCGAGAACGCTCTGCCTCCGGGATGCCGATTCGTTCGTAGGTGTTCTTGATGTCGTCTGGCAGGTCTTCCCAGGTCTGAGCCTGCTTCTCGGTGGACCGCACGAAGTATTTGATGTTGTCGAAGTCGATCTCGGATAGATCCGCACCCCAGGACGGCATGGGTTTGCGCTCGAAAACCTGCAACGCTCGCAGCCGCCGCTGTTTCATCCACTCCGGCTCGTTCTTCAACCGCGAGATGTCTTCAACCACCTCCGGCGAAATGCCTCGGCGAGCGGATGCCCCGGCCGCGTCGGAATCGGACCAACCGAACTCGTATTGACCGAGGCTATCGAGTTCAGGACGGTCGATCAGAACATCTGACATTGCTTCCTCATTTCCTACCATCCGTAACCGGTTATCAGTCCGGCTCATTCCCTGCGGTCGATGCCGTGCGGCATCGCAGCGGGTGCAGATTGTGCGGATGGCTGGTGTGCGTACCTAAGATAATCAAGTACATGGGCGACGGTGCCCTGGCCGTCGACCAGGTCTGAGATGAAGCGGACCCGAGATGACGGCACGCGCAGGTGCGCGCGCTTCTTGAACGCCCTGATTCTACAGGCTGATGCTGAGATTAGTAGGGGTGCCGGCGCGTCGGTCTGCCGATGGCCCACGTAACGAACGGAAATGTCCCAGTGAATCAGTCTCGAGTTCGCACCGGTGAACGCACGACGAGCGGTGCGCACGGCCCGCTCGTCCGATTCTGGGCGTGGTTGCCGGATCGCGTGGATTCTCGGGTGCGGGTGCTGGGCTGGTTGTCACTGATCTGGCAGGTCATCCTGGTCGGCACCGGTGGAGCAGTGCGCTTGACGGGTTCGGGGCTCGGGTGCACCACCTGGCCGAAATGCACGGCAGGGTCGCTGGTGACGACCCCGGAGATGGGCATCCACGGCGTCATCGAATTCACCAACCGGATGCTGACGGTCGTCTTGACCATCGTCGTGATCGTCATGTTCGTGTTGGTCCTGCGATTGCGCAAATCGCGCCCGGAGTTGTTCTGGCTGAGCTTCTGGATCGGCATGAGCATCCCGGTGCAGGCTGTCATCGGCGGCATCACGGTGCTCATGCATCTGAATCCGTACGTCGTCGGATTCCATTTCCTCGTCTCGATGGTGTTGGTCGCCCTTGCCGCCGCTCTCCTGCTGAGGGTCTACGCGGTGCCTGGACCGCGCGCCCTGGCCGTGCCGGGCTGGTTCGCCTTCACCGCGTGGTCGCTGAGCGCTTTCGTCGCCATCACGGTCGTTCTGGGCGTCCTGACATCGGGCTCAGGCCCGCACCCCGGCAACTCGGGGACACCGCGCAACGGTCTGGATACCGACCTGATGGAGCGGCTGCACTCCCTGCCCGCCTACGTGACGGCCGGCTTGACCCTGCTGCTGATCGGTGCCGCGATCGGCATCGCCGTCGGCCCGGTGCGGCGCTGGCTTTTCGCTCTCGTCGTCGTAGAGATCGTGCAGATCGGAGTCGGGCTGCTGCAGTCCAATATCGGGCTTCCCGGCTATCTGGTCGGAATCCACCTGGTGCTGGCCAGCATCCTGGTCTCGGTTGCCGTCGCGATGATGCTGAATCTGAAGCAGCCGACGCTAAAACGGCAGTAACGGCAGCAGCGGATCGATCGCGATCGCCAGGAAGAGCAGTGACAGATACGTGATCGAGCCGTGGAACACGCGCATCGGCGAGACGTTCTCGTGTCGGATCGCCAGGTCGTACAGGCGGTGCGTCTCGAAGACGAACCATCCGCCGGAGGCGAGCGCCGTGACCGTGTAGACGATTCCCATATGCGCGACCGGGATCAGCAGGAGCGAACAGGCAACGGTGGCCCACGCGTACAGAATCGTCTGCAGCCCGACGAAAGCACGGCCACGCATGACCGCGAGCATCGGAACCCCGGCGGACTGGTAGTCGTCGCGGTATTTCATCGACAACGGCCAGTAGTGCGGCGGGGTCCACAGGAAGATGACGCCGAACAGAATCCATGGCGCCCAGTCGAGGGACCCGGTGACGGCCGACCATCCGATCAGGACCGGGAAGCATCCGGCGATTCCGCCCCAGATGATGTTCTGCTCCGTCCGACGCTTGAGGATCAGCGTGTAGATGACGACATAGAAGAAGATCGCGATCACGGACAGCAATGCGGTCAGCCAGTTCGTCGTGAGATACAGCCATACCGTCGACGCGACGGCCAGTATCCAGGAGAAGATCAGGGCAGCCCGGGGGGTGAGCTCGCCGGTGACCAGGGGACGGTCCTTGGTCCGCCGCATGATCTTGTCGATGTCGCGGTCTATATAGCAGTTGAACGATGCCGCGCTGCCCGCGCTGAGTGCCCCGCCGATCACCGTGGCGATGATCAGCCAGACGCTCGGCAGACCCCGGTCGGCGAGGATCATCACCGGAACCGTCGTGACGAGCAAGAGCTCCATCACGCGCGGTTTGGTCAGCGACAGGTACGCTTTGAACGTTCGCTTGAAACCGATGCGACCGGGCGTCGCCCGGTTCTCTACAGCAACGTCCATTACCCCTCTAACGCAGTCAAGTCTTGAACGACAGTCTAGATCATCGGCCGAAACCAGGACGAGGGCCCCGGCCATCGCCGCGCGACGACGCACGAGTGGAGCGGGCCTCGTCTTCTCTATACTTGGAAGTGCTCGCCTCCCGGCGCGCCCTGCTTCAACTGCACCGCTCGCGGTCTGTCGGTGGCGAGACGAACCGGTGCCGATGACGTCTTCGGCGTGCACTACCTCTAACCGGGCGGCCGCCTTGCTGGTGTGCCCCCTCGAAATGAGAAGGGTCATTTACCAGTGGCAGTTCTGCAATGGGATTCCGTAGACGATCAAGCAGTCGACACCGCTCGCATACTGGCGGCGGACGCCGTCGAAAAGGTGGGAAACGGGCATCCTGGCACCGCCATGAGCCTGGCCCCCGCCGCCTATCTCTTGTTCCAGAAGGTGATGCGCAAGGATCCGCGCGATCAGCACTGGCTGGGGCGCGACCGCTTCATCCTGTCCTGCGGGCACAGTTCGCTGACACAGTACGTGCAGTTGTACTTCGGCGGGCACGGGCTGGAACTGAAGGACCTCGAAGCGCTGCGCACCTGGGGCTCGCTCACCCCCGGCCATCCGGAATACCGGCACACCGACGGCATCGAGATCACAACCGGCCCGCTGGGTCAGGGGCTGGCCTCCGCCGTGGGCTTCGCATATGCCAGCCGGTATGAGCGCGGGCTGTTCGACCCCGACGCCGCGCCCGGAACGAGCCCGTTCGACCATTTCGTCTACGTGATCACCAGCGACGGCGACCTCGAGGAAGGCATCACCAGCGAAGCATCCTCGCTCGCCGGTCACCAGGAGCTGGGCAACCTCGTCGTCATCTACGACAGCAACCAGATTTCGATCGAGGACGACACCGATGTCGCCTTCACCGAGGATGTGGGCGCGCGCTACGAGGCGTACCACTGGCACGTGCAGACGGTCGACTGGAAGAAGACCGGTCGTTACGTCGAAGACGTGCGGGAGCTCTTCGACGCCATCGAGGCGGCCAAGGCCGTCACGGACCGCCCATCGATCATCATTCTGAAGACCATCATCGGCTGGCCGAGTCCGAAGAAGCAGAACTCGGGCGCCATCCACGGATCGGCCCTCGGTGCCGATGAGCTTGCCGCGGTCAAGGAGGTGCTGGGGTTCGATCCCGCGCAGTCGTTCGTCGTCGCCCCGGAGGTCATCGAGCACACCCGGAAGGCCATCGATCGCGGCGCGGAAGAGCACGCCGCATGGACCGTGAAATTCGATGCCTGGGCCGCCGCGAATCCGCAGCGCAAGCAATTGCTCGATCGGCTGCTGGCGGGCGACCTTCCCGACGATGTCGAGGATGTCCTTCCCATCTTCGAAGCGGGTAAGGACATCTCGACGCGCGCGGCAAGCGGCAAGGTCCTGAACGCACTCGCCCCCGTGCTTCCCGAGCTGTGGGGCGGCTCGGCGGATCTGGCCGGGTCGAACAACACGACGATCGACGGCGCTGCCTCCTTCATCCCGGCCGAGCGCTCGACGCACGAATGGAGCGGGGACCCGTATGGTCGGGTGTTGCACTTCGGCATCCGCGAGCATGCGATGGCGGCGATCCTCAACGGCATCGTGCTCCACGGCCCGACCCGTCCCTATGGCGGCACCTTCCTGATCTTCAGCGACTACATGCGCCCGGCCGTGCGTCTGGCAGCGCTGATGAAGGTTCCGTCGATCTTCGTCTGGACCCACGATTCGGTCGCGCTCGGCGAAGACGGCCCGACGCATCAGCCGATCGAGCAATTGGCTGCACTGCGCGCCATCCCGCAGTTGGATGTGGTACGTCCCGGTGACGCCAACGAGGTCGCCTATGCCTGGCTCGAACTGCTGAAGCGCCGCGGCGGCCCGGCCGGCATCGCCTTGACGCGCCAGAACATCCCGGTGTTCGAACGTGGCGACGGCGAGGCATCCGGCGACACGCTCGCATCCGCGAAGAATGTATCGCGGGGCGCCTACGTGCTTGCCGAGGCGCCGAACGGCACGCCGGACGTCATCCTGATCGCCACAGGCTCCGAGCTGCAACTCGCGGTGAACGCACGCGAGGCGCTGAAGGCGCAGGGCGTCAACGCCCGGGTCGTATCCGCGCCGAGCCTCGAGTGGTTCGAAGAGCAGAGCGCCGAATACCGCGAATCGGTGCTTCCCGCACGCGTCAAGGCGCGTGTGTCCGTTGAGGCCGGCGTCGCGCTCACCTGGCGCGGTTACGTCGGGGACGCCGGACGCAGCGTCTCGATCGAGCATTTCGGAGCGTCGGCGGACTACAAGACGCTGTTTCAGAAATTCGGCATCACGACGGACGCCGTCGTGGCAGCCGCCAAGGAATCGATCGCCGCGCTTTAGGCGCGCAGTACGCAAGGAGAAGGACACCCATCATGGCAACCACCACAGAACAGCTCGCCGACGCGGGCGTGAGCATCTGGCTCGATGACCTCTCGCGCGAGCGGATCGTCTCCGGCGGACTGCAGAAGCTGATCGATGAACGGAACGTGGTCGGTGTGACCACCAACCCGACGATCTTCGCGACGGCGCTGAGCAACGGCAACGCCTACGACGAGCAGATCCGCGAACTCGCCGCGGCGGGCGTGGGCGTCGACGAGGCCGTGTTCGAGATCACCACCACGGATGTCGTGAACGCGGCAGACATCTTCACCCCGGCCTACGAGGCGTCCGGGCACGTCGACGGGCGGGTCTCGATCGAGGTCGAGCCGGGACTGGCCCGCGACGGCGCCGGAACGACAGCGGAGGCGAAGCGCCTCTGGGCCAAGGTGGACAAGCCGAACGCGATGATCAAGATCCCGGCAACCGAGGAGGGCCTCGAAGCGATCGCGGACGCGACGGCAGCGGGCATCAACGTCAATATCACCCTGATCTTCAGCCTGCAGCGCTATCGCGAGGTCATCAACGCCTACCTGAGCGGTCTGGAGCGGGCCAGGACGGCGGGCATCGACATCTCCACCATCTACTCTGTCGCGTCGTTCTTCGTGTCGAGGGTCGACGTCGAGGTCGACAAGCGGTTGGCTGCCATCGGCACGCCTGAGGCGCTCGCCCTCAAGAACAAAGCAGGCATCGCCAACGCACAGCTGGCATACCAGGTGTTCGAGCAGGCGTTCTCGTCGGAGCGCGCGAAGACGCTGATCGCCGCCGGCGCCAACGTGCAGCGGCCGCTCTGGGCGTCGACCGGTGTGAAGGACCCGAGCCTGCCCGACACCCTCTATGTGACCAACCTCGTCGCGCGCGACGTCGTCAATACGATGCCGGAGAAGACCTTGGAGGCCACTTTCGACCACGGTGTGATTCCCGCGGACAGCGTGACCGGGTCGTACGCCGATGCGAATGCCGCTCTCGACGCGCTCGCCGCGGTGGGGATCTCCTATGACGAGGTGACCCAACAGCTCGAGGACGAGGGCATCTCGAAATTCGTCATCTCCTGGAACGCGTTGCTCGACGACGTACGCAACGCGTTGAAGGATGCACAGTCCGGGACAGCACAGTCCGGGACAGCACAGTCGGGGACAGCACAGTGAGCTTCAAGATCCACGTCAGCGGCGCGGCGGCCGAAGCCGTCTCCGCTCACGTTCCCGCTCTCGTGGCCGATCTCGTCGCATCCGGAATCACCGCCCAGGATCCTGCCCTGTGGGGCAGGGACGCCGAACACGAGGCGAGCATCCGCCTCGGCTGGACCGAAGCCGTTGAGATCTCCCGGCCGCTCGTGCCGCAGATCGCAGCGCTGCGCGAGAAGCTGCTCGCTGCGGGGGTCAACCATTTCGTGCTCGGTGGCATGGGCGGCTCTTCTCTCGCGCCCGAGGTGATCACGCAGACCAACAGTCGCGAACTGACCATCCTCGATACGACGGATCCGGCTCAGATCAGCGACGCGTTGAACGACCGGCTCGCAACGACCGCGTTGATCGTCTCATCGAAGTCCGGCTCGACCGTTGAGACCGACAGCCATCGCCGCACCTATGAGAAGGCGTTCCGCGATGCGGGTATCGACCCGCGCGAGCGCATCGTCGTGGTCACCGACCCGGGGTCGCCGCTTGACGTGTCGGCCCGGGAAGCCGGCTACACTGTGTTCAATGCCGATCCGAACGTCGGCGGCCGCTACTCCGCTTTGACCGCGTTCGGCCTGGTGCCCTCCGGGTTGGCGGGCGTCGACCTGAACGAGCTGCTGGCCGAGGCGGAGACGATCTCGCTCGAGCTCGCGATCGACGACCCGACCAACCCCGGGTTGATCCTGGCCGCCGCGATCGCCGGAACCAAGCCGCTCAAGAACAAGCTGGGCATCGTCTCGGACGGCACCCACATCGTCGGGTTCGCCGACTGGGCGGAGCAGCTGATCGCGGAATCCACGGGCAAGCAGGGCACCGGCATCCTTCCGGTCGTGCTCGACCCGCTCGCGCCGGAATTGAGTGAGCACCTGCCGGATCTGCAGATCGTGCGACTCGTCGATGACGCCGAGGCACACCACCTCCGTGCCGCGAACCGGCATGTGGGAGAGATTCTCGTATCCGGCTCGCTGGGCGGCCAGCTGCTCGTCTGGGAGTTCGCAACGGCGGTCGCGGGGCGGTTGCTCGGCATCAACCCGTTCGATCAGCCCGACGTCGAGTCGGCGAAGGTCGCCGCCCGCGGCCTGCTGGATGCGCGCCCGGAGCCTGCCGCTGCCGCGTTCGTCGCAGACGGGATCGAGGTGCGCGGCACGGACGGCCTGCTCGACGGTGTGGACACACTGGGCGGGGCCGTCGCGGCGCTGCTCGCACAGCTGCCGACGAACGGCTACGTGAGCGTGCAGGCGTACGTGAATCGTCTCGCTCTGCCGCAGCTGGCCGGTATTCGCGATCTCGTCGCAGCCAGGGCCGTTCGACCGGTCACGTTCGGCTGGGGACCGCGCTTCCTGCACTCGACCGGCCAATTCCACAAGGGCGGGCCGGCGATCGGCGTGTTCCTGCAGATCACGATGAGAGAGCAGGCAGACCTTCAGGTTCCTGATCGTCCGTTCACCTTCGGTCAGCTGATCCAGGCGCAGGCCGCCGGTGACGCCAACGTGCTCGCAGAGCACGGCAGGCCGGTTCTGACCCTGACTCTGACCGAACCCGCAGACGAGCTCGTCGCCCTGTTCGGCGCCGTCAACGGCTAGACGGATTCCGTCTCGAGGAACCTCATGATCCCTGTGGATATCACTGCGGAATTCAACCCCCTGCGGTTGGCGTCCGATCGTCGGCTCAATCGCATTGCGGGACCGAGCAGTCTGATCATCTTCGGTGTGACCGGCGACCTGTCGCGCAAGAAATTGATGCCGGCCGTCTACGATCTGGCCAATCGCGGCCTGCTGCCGCCGGGTTTCGCGCTCGTCGGCTTCGCGCGCCGCGACTGGGTGGATCAGGACTTCGAGAGGGTGGTCTACGACTCCGTCAAGCAGTATGCGCGCACGCCGTTCGAAGATGAGGTCTGGGAGCAGTTGGCCCAGGGCATCCGATTCGTCTCGGGCAAGTTCGATGACGACGCCGCGTTCCAGCGGCTGAAGACGACAGTCGACGAGCTCGATCGTGACCGCGGAACGATGGGCAACCATGCCTTCTATCTGTCGATCCCGCCGAAGGCCTTCCCCCTGGTCACCGAGCAATTGCGGCGATCGGGGCTGGCCGAGCAGTCCACCGGCTGGCGCCGTGTCGTCATCGAGAAGCCGTTCGGCAGCGATCTCAAGACGGCCCGTGAGCTGAACGCGGTGGTCGAGACGGTTTTCCCGCCGGACTCGGTGTTCCGCATCGACCACTACCTCGGTAAAGAGACCGTGCAGAACATCCTCGCACTGCGTTTCGCCAACGAATTGTATGAGCCGATCTGGAACGCGAACTACGTCGATCACGTGCAGATCACGATGGCCGAGGACATCGGCGTCGGCGGTCGTGCCGGTTACTACGACGGGATCGGAGCGGCACGCGATGTCATCCAGAATCATCTTCTGCAACTGCTCGCGCTCACCGCGATGGAGGAACCGGTCTCCTTCGACGCCGCTGACCTGCGTGCGGAGAAGGAGAAGGTGCTGAAGGCGGTGCGCGTGCCGAAGGACCTCGCGACGTCCACGGCCCGTGGCCAATACTCCAGCGGCTGGCAGGGCGGTGAGAAGGTCGTCGGATTCCTCGACGAGGACGGCATGGATCCCGCCTCGATCACCGAGACGTATGCGGCCATCAAGCTCGGCATCGGCACCAGACGCTGGGCCGGCGTGCCGTTCTACCTGCGCGCAGGCAAGCGGCTCGGTCGCAGGGTGACCGAGATCGCCGTGGTGTTCAAGCGGGCGCCGCAGCAGCTGTTCGCCGAGAGCCAGACCTCTGCGTTGGGGCAGAACGCTCTGGTCATCAGGGTGCAGCCCGATGAGGGCGTGACGATTCGATTCGGATCGAAGGTGCCCGGAGCCGGAATGCAGGTGCGTGACGTCAGCATGGACTTCGGCTACGGCCACGCCTTCACCGAGGCGAGTCCGGAAGCATACGAGCGGCTCATCCTCGACGTTCTCCTCGGTGACCCGCCACTGTTCCCGCGGCATGAAGAGGTTGAGCTGTCGTGGAAGATCCTCGATCCGATCGAGGACTTCTGGGCGACGCAGGGCGCGCCCGAGCAGTATCGGCCCGGCACCTGGGGGCCGGCGTCCGCCGATGACCTGCTGGCCCGCGACGGCCGCACCTGGAGGCGACCATGATCGTCGAACTGCCCGACACCACGACAAGCCAGGTGTCGAAGACACTCGTCAAGATCCGCGAAGAGGGTGGAGTCGTCACCCTCGGACGCGTGCTGACACTGGTGATCGCCACCACGCTCGGCGCGGAAGAGGATGCGATCGAGGCTGCAAACGACGCGTCACGCGAGCATCCGATGCGCGTCATCGTGATCTCGACCGCCGACGAGGAGCGACAGCCGGATGAGGCGGAAGGTCGCTTGGACGCGCAGATCCGGGTCGGTGGCGACGCGGGTGCGAGCGAGGTCATCGTGCTGCGTGCGTACGGCGAGACCGCCCGCGACGAAGAAGGCCTCGTCACCGGCCTGCTGCTGCCGGACGCGCCCGTTGTCGCGTGGTGGCCGGGTATCGCGCCTGATGTCGTGTCCGCGTCGCCGCTCGGACGCATCGCGACGCGCCGGATCACCGACGCGTCGACGCAGTCCGACCCGCATGAGGCGCTGCTGCACCTGTCTCAGACGTATGTGCCGGGCGACACGGACTTCGCCTGGACACGGCTCACGCTGTGGCGTGCACAGCTCGCGGCCGTGCTCGACCAGCCGCCGTACGAGCCGGTGACCGCGATCGAGGTCGCCGGCGCACCGGACTCGCCATCCACTCTCCTGCTCGGCGCCTGGTTGCGCCTCCAGCTGCAGGCGCCCGTGCAACACGATCTGACATCGAGGGCCAGCGGTTCCATCGGCATCCATGGCGTCCGACTCACCCGTGGTTCCGGGACGATCGAGCTCGAGCGCGACATGCCCAGCATCGCAACGTTGAGTCAGCCCGGCCAGCCAGTGCACGATCTCTCCCTCCCCCGCCGCGGTCTGCGCGACTGCCTCGCCGAGGAACTGCGTAGGCTGGACCCAGATGATCTCTACGGCGAGGTCATCACGCGAGGGCTGGCTGAGCTCGAAGCGGATGAGCGGGGAACAGCGGGGTAATCCATGACGAACGAACGGCGGGTGCTCGTTCACCCCGACAAGGAAGCCCTTGCGGCGTCGGTAGCGGCACGGTTCATCACGAAGACCGTTGACATCCTTGACAATCGTGGACGCGCAACGGTCGTGCTCACCGGCGGCACGATGGGGACCGCGGTGCTGGCGGCTGTCAACACATCGCCCGCGCGGGACACCATCGACTGGTCCCGGGTGCGGTTCTGGTGGGGCGATGAGCGCTTCGTCGAGAAGCATTCGGACGAGCGGAACGAGAAGCAGGCCCGCAAGGCGCTTCTGGATCACATCGACGTGCCCGCGGGAAACGTTCATCCCTTCCCCGCGTCCGATGAGGGCCTGACCCTCGACGAGGCCGCGGTGAGCTATGCGGCGCAGCTCGCGGAGAACGGCGAGGACGGCGCGCGGTGGCCCCGTTTCGACATCATGTTCCTCGGCGTCGGCCCGGACGGGCATATCGCGTCGCTGTTCCCGGACCGGTCCGGCATCCGCGAGACCGAAGCGGCTGTCGTCGGCGTCACCGACTCGCCGAAGCCGCCTGCTGAGCGGTTGAGTCTGACCCGCCCTGTGCTGAACTCAGCGGATCGGATCTGGCTCGTCCTGGCAGGCGCGGACAAAGCCTCTGCGCTGGGACTCGCCCTGGCGGGCGCCAGCTACACCGAGGTCCCTGTCGCGGGTGCGAAGGGGCGCAAGCGCACCGTGTTCTTCGTCGACCGGGATGCTGCGGCGGAGGTTCCGGAGAGTCTCATCGCCCCGAGCTACTGAGGTCTCGATACGCTCGCTGGCGCTCGCTACTCGACCACCGAATGGTGGTCGAGTAGGCTGCGACGAAGGAGCAGCCGTATCGAGACTCGTCAGTTCGTGGCGGAAAGCTTGCCGCGACGCTCGCGCAACTGACGCAATGCGTCTTCGAGCAGCTGTTCTGCCTCGTCCTCGGTGCGACGCTCCTTCACATAGGCGAGGTGCGTCTTGTATGGTTCGAGTTTGGCGACCGACGGGGGGTTCTCCTTGTCCCGGCCGGCCGGCAACCCGGACTGCGGGGAGTCGATCGTGTCGGGGATCTCTTCTTCGGGCAGGTTTGCCGCGAAATGACGCACGGTCTCGTTGCCGAGGGCATCCCAATAGGAGATGGTGATCCGTTCGGCGTGATATCCGCGATCCTGCTCCCCCATCGGACCCGCACCGACGCGGGAACCTCGAATTGCGCTGCCTCCGGATGCCATGGAATCTCCTTGTCTACGCCGCGAACTTGGTGATCAGACCGAGCACGACGATGCACAGGATCCAGATCAAGCCGAGAATGACGGTGATGCGGTTGAGGTTGCGCTCGGCGACACCGGATGCACTGAGGTTCGAGGTGGTGCCGCCGCCGAACATGTCGGACAGCCCGCCGCCGCGGCCCTTGTGCAGAAGGATGAGGAGGGTGAGCAGGAGGCTGGTGACGCCCAGCAGCACCTGCAGCACGACCTGGAGAATCGGCACGGGAAACCTTTCGGGAAGACGATGGCCGAGCGAAACGCTTTCAAGGGCCACGGACAAGTATAACCGCCGTACGCGCGCGGCGGCAGCGACGACCTAGAGGCCGACGTGTTTCTGGTAGCGCACGATGGCGCCGAATTCGGCGACATCCAGGCTCGCGCCGCCCACCAGCGCTCCGTCGATGTTCTGCTCGTGCATGAAGCCGGCGATATTGCCGGACTTGACCGAACCGCCGTACAGGATGCGAGTGCGCGCCGCACTGCCGGCGCCGACCCGATCGGCAAGCACCGCGCGAAGTGCCGCCGCCACGCTCTCGGCCTGCTCCGGCGTCGCCGCTTGGCCGGATCCGATCGCCCAGACGGGTTCATAGGCGACCACGATGTCCGACGCGTCCGTCACCTGAGCCAACGCGGCGGTGAGCTGCGACACCGGCACGGCGCTCGGGCCGTGCTCCTCCAGATCCTCTGCGGTCTCGCCGACACAGATGACCGGTACGAGACCGTTTCTCAGGGCGGCACCGACCTTGGCGGCGACCTCCGCATCGGACTCGTTGTGCAGGGTGCGACGCTCGGAGTGGCCGATGATGACATACCGGCAGTCGAGCCGCGCAAGGAAGCCACCTGAGATCTCTCCGGTGTAGGCGCCGGAGTCGTGCTCGGAGACATCCTGAGCACCGAACGCGAGCGGCAGTTTGTCCGCGGCGACCAGGGTCTGCACGCTGCGCAGATCGGTGAACGGCGGAAACACGGCGACCTCGACCTCGTCGAAGTCGTGCGCGACATCTTTCAGGCTCCAGGCCAGCTTCTGCACGAACGCGATGGACTGCAGGTGGTCGAGATTCATCTTCCAGTTGCCGGCGATGAGCGGAGTGCGCTCAACTCGTTTTTGCGCTATCGTGCTCACTGCTGTTGCCATCCGAGTACCTCCAGTCCTGGGAGCTTCTTGCCCTCGAGGAACTCGAGACTCGCACCGCCGCCCGTTGAAATATGTCCGAACTGCTCGTCGGCGAAGCCCAGCGCTCGCACGGCGGCCGCAGAGTCGCCGCCGCCGACAACGCTGAGCCCGTCGACCTCGGTGAGCGCGGCCGCCACCGCACGGGTGCCCTCGGCGAACGGTGCCAGCTCGAACACGCCCATCGGGCCGTTCCAGAACACGGTCCGCGACGCGCGGATGGCCGCGGCGAACGCGGCAGAGGTCTGCGGCCCGATGTCGAGTCCGAGTCCGGATGCCCCCCACTCGGTGTCCTCGATCGCGTCAGAGGGGCGCACCACGTGCTCTGCATCCGCGCCGAAGTGCGATGCGACGACGATGTCGGCCGGCAGGACGATATCGACACCGAGTTCGGCGGCGCGGGTCAGGTAACCGCGAACGGTCTCGAGCTGGTCGGCCTCGAGCAGACTGGATCCCACGGCGTGACCCTGCGCCGCCAGGAAGGTGAACAGCATCCCTCCCCCGATCAGCAATGTGCTCACGCGCGGGAGCAGGTGGCCGATCACACCGAGCTTGTCCGAGACTTTCGAGCCGCCGAGAACGACCGTGTACGGCTTCTCGGGTGCTTCTGTGAGTCGCTCGAGCACGTCGAGTTCTGTGGCGATGAGATGCCCTGCCGCACTCGGCAAGACCTGCGCAAGTTCGTAGACGCTCGCCTGCTTGCGGTGCACGACCCCGAAACCGTCAGAGACGAACGCGTCACCGAAGGCGGCGAGCTTGCCGGCGAACGCCGCGCGCTTGTCGGCGTCCTTTGCCGTCTCGCCGCGGTTGAAGCGGAGATTCTCCAGCAGCGTCACATCGCCGTCTGCGAGACCCTCGACGGCCTCCTGCGCCGCGCTGCCGACGGTATCGTGTGCAAAGGTGACCGGCTTGCCGAGCAGTTCGCACAGCCGCTGCGCGACCGGGGCGAGGCTGTACTGCGCGTCCGGCACGCCGTCCGGCCGCCCGAGGTGGGAGACGACCACCACGCGGGCGCCCTGATTGATGAGGGCGTTGAGGGTCGGCAGAGACGCCCGCACGCGGCCATCGTCCGTGATCACGCCGTCCTTCAGAGGGACGTTCAGGTCACAGCGGACGATGACGCGCTTGCCGACGAGCGAACCCAGCGATTCGAGAGTGCGAAGCGTCACCGTGTGCCTTCTGCTTTCGTCGGGCGGATGTTCAGAGGCGGTCGGCGACGTACTCGGTGATGTCGACGAGGCGGTTCGAGTAGCCCCACTCGTTGTCGTACCAGGAGGCGACCTTCACCTGCGAGCCGATGGCCTTGGTCAGGCCGGCGTCGAAGATCGACGAGTGGGAGTCCGACACGATGTCGGACGACACGATCGGGTCCTCGGTGTAGCTCAGGATGCCGTTCAGCGCACCCTCCGCCGCCGCCTTGTATGCCGCGTTGATCTGCTCGACGGTCGCCGGGTTCGTCAGTTCGACCGTGAGGTCGGTGATCGAACCGGTCGGGACCGGTACCCGCAACGCATATCCGTCGAGCTTGCCGACAAGCTCGGGGATGACGAGGCCGAGGGCCTTCGCCGCACCGGTCGAGGTCGGGATGATGTTGGCGGCGGCTGCCCGGGCGCGGCGCAGGTCGCCGTGCGGTCCGTCCTGCAGGTTCTGGTCTGCCGTGTACGCGTGAACCGTCGTCATGAGTCCGCGCTCGATGCCGAAACTGTCCAGCAGCACCTTGGCGAGCGGCGCGAGGCAGTTGGTGGTGCATGAGGCGTTGGAGATGACGTCGTGGGTCGCCGGATCGTACGTTCCCTCGTTGACGCCGAGGACGAGCGTCGCGACATCCGCACCGGAGGCCGGTGCCGAGATGATGACCTTCTTCGCGCCGGCGGCGATGTGCTTGCGTGCGTCGTCTGACTTGGTGAAGCGGCCGGTCGACTCGATGACGATGTCGACACCGAGCTCACCCCAGGGCAGGTTCGCCGGATCGCGCTCTTCGAGGACCTTGATCGGCTTGCCGTTGACGACGATGCTGTCGCCCTCGAGCTCGACCGTGGCGTCGAGACGGCCCGTGATCGAGTCGTACTTCAACAGGTGCGCGAGCGACCTGTTGTCGGTGAGGTCGTTGACGGCAACGATCTCGAGATTGCTGCCCTTGGCCAAGGCTGCGCGGAAGTAGTTACGACCGATGCGGCCGAAGCCGTTGATGCCGATCTTGACGGACACAGATCACTCCTGTTGTTCACAGCGCCGCATGGCGCATTCTTCAGTGGGGGAAAGGTGCGGACGGCGGTGTCCCGGACGGTGCACCCGTCCGGGACACCATTCCCGCTATGACAGTAGCAGCAGCCCGGAGGTCTTTTCGCGCGCCGCCTGGAAGCGTGCGTTCACGTCCGCCCAGTTGGCGATGTTCCAGAACGCCTTGACGTAGTCGCCCTTCACGTTGACGTAGTCGAGGTAGAAGGCGTGCTCCCACATGTCGAGTGTGAGCAGCGGCACCGTCGATGCGGCCAGGTTGCCCTGGTGGTCGTACAGCTGCTCGATGATGAGCTTGCCGCCGAGCGAATCCCAAGCCAGGATCGACCAGCCGGAACCCTGAATCCCCAGAGCGGATGCCGTGAACTGCGCGCGGAACTTGTCGAACGAGCCGAAGAACTCGTCGACCGCGGCCGCAAGTTCACCGGTGGGCTTGTCTCCGCCGTCCGGTGACATGTTGTTCCAGAACACGCTGTGGTTGACGTGCCCGGCGAGGTTGAATGCCAGGTCCTTCTGGAGCTTGTTGATGTTGCCGAAGTCGTCCGCGTCGCGGGCTTCCGCCAGCTTGGCCAATGCGGTGTTCGCGCCGGTCACGTAGCCCTGGTGGTGTTTGTCGTGGTGAAGCTCCATGATCCGCCCGCTGATATGCGGCTCGAGAGCCGAGTAATCGTAGGGAAGTGCTGGGAGTGTGTAGTCAGCCATTGAGATATCTCCTCGTGATTTCACCCGCACCGAGAGCGGTTCACGGCGCGGTTAGAGCGACTTTTCCAGTCTACTGACCCGACCGCGGTGCCCGGCGGGCCGAGAATCGGAGCGGGCGTCAAACGTCGAGGTCCATCGGCAGGTTCGCGTCTGTGCCGTCGATCCCGAGATCGGCCGCTCGCTTGTCGGCCATTGCCAGCAGGCGCCGGATGCGGCCGGCCACGGCGTCCTTCGTCATCGGCGGCTCAGCATGATGGCCGAGCTCGTCCAGACTCGAGTCGCGGAAGCGCAGTCTGAGCTCCCCCGCATAGCGCAGATGTTCCGGCATGTTCTCGCCGAGGATGTCCATCGCCCGTTCGACGCGCGCACATGCCGCGACGGCCGCCTGCGCGGAGCGCCGCAGGTTCGCGTCGTCGAAGTTCACCAGGCGATTCGCCGTTGCCCGCACCTCACGGCGCTGGCGCAGTTCTTCCCACGTCGTGACGGTGTCGTGGGCGCCCATCCGCGCGAGCATCGCGCCGATCGCCTCGCCGTCCCGGATGACGACGCGGTGCACACCGCGCACCTCGCGTGCCTTCGCGGGCACGCCGAGTCTGCCGGCAGCACCGACCAGCGCCATGGCAGTCTCGTTGCCGGGGCAGGTGATCTCCAGCGCGGCGGAGCGCCCCGGGTCGGTCAAACTGCCCTGCGCAAGGAACGCACCCCGCCACAGGGCGGCGAGCTCGTCTTTCGAGCCGGTGGTCAGGCGGTTCGGAAGGCCGCGGATCGCGCGACGCCTGGCATCCAGCAGGCCGGTCTGCCGGGCAAGGGTCTCGCCGCCTTCGAGCACGCGAACCAGGTATTGATTGGCGCGTCGGATGCCGGAGGCAGAGATCACGGACACCTCGCTGCGGACGCCGTACAGCTCGGCGAGCGCTTTGCGCACGTGGCGCGCCAGCTCGGGCGTGTCCAACTCGCTTTCCACCGCGATCCGGCCGGAGATGACGTGAAGCCCGCCGGCCAGCCTCAGAATGGTGGCCAGCTCTGCGGCCCTGACGGTCGTCTTACTGACATCGACGCCGAGCAGCTCTTCCTTGACGTCTGCGGTGAGTGCCAATGAAAACTTCCATTCTTTCGTTCGGTGCCCGGCGTGGTGGCATGCCGAGCTGTGTTCGTGCAGGTGCGGTGGCGGATGATCCTGGGTTGGTGCAACTCATTCGCGGCCGAGATCGCGATGCTTCGTGTTCACGGCGACTCCGGGGAGATGCTCCAGCCGGGACGCCAACTCTTCCACGAGGGCGACCGAACGGTGTTTCCCCCCGGTGCAGCCTATCGCGATCATGGCGTGTCGTTTGTTCTCACGCTGATACCCGGCCAGCACCGGCTCGAGTGTCCGCTCGTAGTTGACGAGGAACTCCTCCGCACCGCTCTGCCGGAAGACGAAGGCGCGCACATCCGCGTCCAGGCCGGTCTGCGGTCGCAGTTCGGGGATCCAGAACGGGTTCGGCAGGAAGCGCGCGTCTGCGACGTTGTCCGCGTCAGACGGCAGACCGTATTTGAATCCGAAGCTCATCACCGTGACATGCACACCCGCCGTGTTCTCGGCGGCGAACGTCTCGGTGATGGTCGTGGCCAGCTGGTGGATGTTCAGATCGGACGTGTCGATGATGATGTCGCTGGATTCGCGGATTTCGCGAAGACGAGTGCGTTCCAGGCTGATTCCGTCGAGGAGCGTGCCATCTCCCTGGAGCGGATGCGGGCGCCGCACCGACTCGAAGCGCCGCACCAGCACGGTGTCGGTGGCTTCGAGGAAGACGACGCGCATCTGCGTGCCGACCCGGAGCGAGTGGATGATGTCCTGCATGTCCGAGAAGAAGTTGCGCCCGCGAACGTCGACGACTGCCGCGATCCGCGGCAGTGTCGAGCCGGCACGGCTCGCCAGCTCGACCAGCGGGCGCAGCATCTGCGGCGGAAGATTGTCGACGACATACCAGTCGAGATCTTCCAGCGCATTCGCGACGGTGGATCGGCCCGCTCCCGACATCCCGGTGACGATCAGGACTTCTTGCAGCTGCTCCGGCTCCGCGGTCATGGATTCGACCCTCTCATCGGGTTGAGTGACGTAGCCCTAGCCTATCGAAGGCGTGGTCCTATCGACTGTGCAGTTCTATCGGCTGTGCAACGCGTCGTGGATCGTCGCGGCCAGCACGGTTCCGATGCCCTTGGCCTCGCCGATCTGCGCGACGCTCGCCTTCTTCAACTGTGCCACCGACCCGAAATGGCGCAGCAGCTCGCGCACACGGGTGGGGCCGAGGCCGGGGATCTCACCGAGCACCGACGTGATGTCGCGCTTGCGCCGAGCGCGCTGGAAGGTGATGGCGAATCGGTGCGCCTCGTCGCGGATGCGTTGGATCATGAACAGTGCATCGCTGTTGCGTGGCAGGATGACGGGGTAGTCCGAGTCGGGAAGCCACAGCTCCTCCAACCGCTTGGCGATGCCGGCCAGCTGGATGCCGGTGAGACCGGACTCCTCGAGGGCGCGCGCGGCCGCGGCGACCTGCGGTTGGCCGCCGTCGACGATGAGCAGTTGCGGAGGGTAGGCGAACCTCTTCCTCGTCTCCTCCTTCGAGCCGAGAACGGATTCATCGTCGGCCGCGTTCGCGGAGTCCGACTGAGTCTCGGTCGCCGGGCGAAGATAGGCCAGTCGCCGGGAGATGACCTGATAGATCGATTCGGTGTCGTCTGCGGAGGATGGCAGGCTGAAGCGCCGGTATTGGTCCTTGCGCGGCAGGCCGTCTTCGAACACGACCATCGACGCGACGATGTTGGTGCCGCTCAGGTGCGAGACGTCGTAGCATTCCATCCGCAACGGCGCTTGTTCCATGCCGAGGCCGTCCCGGATGTCGGCCAGAGCCTGCGACCGGGTGACGAAGTCGGCGCTGCGCCGGGTCTTGTACAGTGTCAGGGCGTTCTTCGCGTTCAGTTCGGCCGTCTGCGCCAGTGCGGCCTTCTCCCCGCGTTGCGGAACCTTGATCGCTACACGGCCGGCCGAGACGGCGCGCCCGTTCTCGGGATCGAGAGCCTCGTGGCGTCGTGCGGCCAGCCAGAGCTCCAATTCGTGCGTGTCGTCGGGAAGCTCGGGCACCAGGATCTCGCGTGGCGGCACGGAGTCGTCCTCATACGCATTCTGCAGCACCGTTTCGACGAGATCGGCGCGCGGGACATCCAGTTCCTTGTCGACCACCCAGCTTCGCACACCGCGAATGCGGCCGCCGCGCACGATGAACTGCTGCACGGCCGCGGCGAGCTCGTCGTCGGCTATGCCGAACACGTCCGCGTCGACGCGATCCGAGAGCACGATCGCGGTCTTCTCCATCACGGCGCGAAGTGCCTGGAGATGATCGCGGAAGCGAGCCGCGGCCTCGTATTCCTGCGTCTGCGCTGCAATGCGCATCCGGTCTTCGAGTTCGCGCACGTAGTGGGTGTCATTACCGGCCATGAACGAGACGAAGTCCTCGGCGACGGCCCTGTGCTCGCCCTTGGTCACTCGGCCGACGCACGGGGCCACGCACTTGCCGATGTCTCCGAGCAGGCACGGCCTGCCCGTCAATTCGGCGCGCCGGTAGACGCTGTCCGAGCAGCTGCGCATCGGGAACGCCTTGAGCATGAGATCGACGGTCTCCCGGATCGCCCACACCTTCGTGTATGGGCCGAAGTAGCGTGTGCCCTTCTGGTGCTTGTTGCGTGTCACCATCACGCGCGGCACCTCTTCGCCCATGGTGACGGCCAGGTAGGGGTATGTCTTGTCGTCGCGGAACTGCACGTTGAACGGCGGGTTGAACTCCTTGATCCAGGTGAACTCGAGCTGAAGTGCCTCGAACTCGTTGGCGACAACCGTCCATTCGACGCTGGCGGCCGTCGTCACCATGCGCCGAGTGCGCTCGTGCAGGCTGGCCAACGGGGCGAAGTAGTTGCTCAGTCGTGCCCGCAGATTCTTCGCCTTCCCGACGTAGAGCACGCGTCTGTTCTCGTCTCGGAACCGGTATACCCCGGGGCCGGTTGGAATCTCACCGGATCTGGGCCGGTAGCCGACAGTGTCGCTCATCTGCTCATCTGCTCATCTGCTCATCCGGTCACGCGCTCTTGCGTTCGAGCTGACCCGCATCCGCTCCGAGGATCTCCTTGAGGAAGACACCGGTGAAACTGCCCGTGGTCCGGGCGATCTGCTCCGGGGTGCCGGTGGCGATCACCCGGCCACCGCCTGCACCGCCTTCCGGGCCGAGGTCGATAACCCAGTCCGCGGACTTGATGACGTCGAGATTGTGCTCGATGACGATCACGGTGTTGCCCTTGTCGAGCAGGCCGTTCAACACCATCAGCAGTTTGCGCACGTCTTCGAAGTGCAACCCGGTCGTCGGCTCGTCCAGAACGTACACGCTGCGACCGTTCGAACGGCGCTGGAGTTCCGTGGCCAGCTTGACTCGCTGTGCCTCGCCGCCGGAGAGGGTCGTCGCGCTTTGGCCGAGGCGAACATACCCGAGACCGACCTCGACGAGGGTTTTCAGGTAACGGTGGATGGCTGAGATCGGTTCGAAGAAGTCGGCGGCCTCCGCGATCGGCATGTCGAGGACCTCGGCGATGTTCTTGCCTTTGTAATGCACCGACAGGGTGTCACGGTTGTAACGCGCTCCCCCGCAGACCTCGCAGGCGACGTACACATCGGGCAGGAAGTTCATTTCGATCTTGATCGTGCCGTCTCCCGAGCAGGCCTCGCACCGGCCGCCCTTGACATTGAAGCTGAACCGGCCCGGCAGATAGCCGCGTGATTTCGCCTCGAGCGTTTCGGAGAACAGTGTGCGGATGCGGTCGAACACGCCGGTGTAGGTGGCGGGGTTGGAGCGGGGGGTGCGCCCGATCGGCGCCTGGTCCACGTGAACGACCTTGTCGAGGTTCTCGAGCCCGGTCACTCGCGTGTGCTTGCCGGGGAGCTTGCGTGCCCCGTTCAGCCTGTTGGCGAGGACGCGGTAGAGCACATCGTTGACCAGGGACGACTTGCCGGAACCACTGACTCCGGTGACGGCGATGAACGTTCCGAGCGGGAAGTCGACGGTGACCTTCTTGAGATTGTTCGCCTGGGCACCGACAACGGTGATGGCGCGCCGCGGATCGATCGGCCGACGCGTGGTCGGCGTGGCGATCGACCGCCGCCCGGCCAGATAGTCTCCGGTCAACGACGCCGTGTTCGCCACCAGGTCGTCGAATGATCCGGAGTGCACGACCCTGCCCCCGTTGACCCCTGCGCCGGGTCCGATGTCGACGATCCAGTCGGCGGTGCGGATCGTGTCTTCGTCGTGCTCGACCACGATCAGCGTGTTCCCGAGGTCACGCAGGGCGATGAGAGTCTCGATCAGACGTCGGTTGTCGCGCTGATGCAGCCCGATCGATGGCTCATCGAGCACGTAGAGCACGCCAGTCAGGCCGGATCCGATCTGTGTCGCCAGACGGATGCGTTGGGCCTCGCCCCCGGACAGCGTCGCGGCCGCGCGCGCCATGCTCAGATAGTTGAGCCCCACCTGGATGAGGAAGTCCAGGCGTACCTGAATCTCACGCAGCACCTGGGCGGCGATCTTCTGCTCCCGCTCGGTCAGGATGAGCTTGCTCATGAACGTGCGCGCATCGGCGAGGCTGAGGAAGGCGACATCCGCAATGCTCTTGCCGTGCACGAGAACGGCGAGCACCTCCGGCTTGAGGCGTTTGCCACCGCAGACCGGGCAGGGGACTTCACGCAGGTATTCGGCCCAGCGCTGGCGCTGAGCGTCGGTCTCCGCCTGCAGATACTGCCGCTCGATATACGGGACGACGCCTTCGAAGCCGGACGTGTAGCTCATCTCCCGGCCGTACCGGTTGCGCCACTTGACCTTGACCTCGAAGTTGTCGCCGCGGAGCACCGCGTTCCTGATGGCCGGTGTG
Organism: Microbacteriaceae bacterium; assembly: GCA_004297935.1. Taxonomy (GTDB): domain Bacteria; phylum Actinomycetota; class Actinomycetes; order Actinomycetales; family Microbacteriaceae; genus Rathayibacter_A. The sequence goes on from SCRE01000008.1 coordinate 46,800, forward strand.
AGCTTCTTCCACGGTGTCGTCAGCTGGAAGTCAAGGTCGCGCGCCAGGCCGTCGAGGAGCTTCTCGTAGTACTGGAACAGCCCCTTGCCCTGCGTGGTCCAGGGCAGGATGACACCCTCTGCGATGCTGAGGGACGGGTCGCCGAGAAGCAGGTCTTCGTCCACGGACATCCGGGTGCCGAGACCGGAGCACTCGGGGCATGCACCGAACGGAGCGTTGAACGAGAACGTGCGCGGTTCGATCTCGGTCAGCTGGATCGGATGGTTGTTCGGGCAGGAGAGTTTCTCGCTGAAATTGCGCGTCGCATCCGCACCGTGCCTGTCGACGAAGCTGATCTCGATCAAACCGTCGGTGAGGCCGAGGGCGGTCTCGAGGGAGTCGGTCAGTCGGCCGAGGACGTCTGGCCCGGCGACCATGCGGTCGACGACGACCGAGATGTCGTGCTTGTATTGCTTCTTCAGGGTCGGCGGGTCGCTGAGCTGGATCTGCTCCCCATCGACGAGTGCGCGCGCGTATCCGTTTGCCCCGAGCTCCGCGAAAAGGTCGACGAATTCGCCCTTCTTCTGCTTCACCATCGGGCTGAGGATCAGATAGCGCGTGCCCGTCTCCAGCTCCATCAGCTGGTCGGCAATCTGCTGCACGGTCTGGCGCTGGATCTTCTCGCCGCAGACAGGGCAGTGCGGAACGCCGATGCGCGCCCAGAGCAGCCGCATGTAGTCGTAGATCTCGGTGATCGTGCCGACCGTCGAACGGGGGTTGCGGTTCGTTGACTTCTGGTCGATCGAGACGGCAGGACTCAGCCCTTCGATGAAGTCGACATCAGGACGATCGACCTGCCCGAGGAATTGGCGCGCGTATGCCGAAAGCGATTCGACATAGCGGCGCTGCCCCTCTGCGAAGATCGTGTCGAACGCCAGTGACGACTTTCCCGAACCGGACAGACCGGTGAAAACGACCAGCGCATCGCGCGGAATCTCCAGATCGATGTTGCGAAGATTGTGCACGCGAGCACCGCGCACACTCAATTTTGCCTGGGATTGCACCTGAGTTACTGACACCACACGAGTCTATGTTCCATCACTGACATTGTTCCGCCACTGACATTCTTCACCCGAGCGCAGCAGCGCACAGCGAACGACGACGACCCTAGGGGCCTCGGTCGCACCGGCACCACGAGGGTGAAGGATGCCAGCTCAGGCGTGCCCGGCCTTCTCCATTTGGCGCAGATCGCGCTTCAGATCACCCAGCTCGTCACGAAGTCGCGCGGCCAGCTCGAACTTCAATTCGCCCGCGGCGGCGAGCATCTGGTCATTCAGGTCGGCGATCAGGGACTCCAGCTCGTTCGCCCCAGCCGCTGCGATTCCCACGTGATGCAGATTCGGGGTCGGCGCCTTCTTCTTGCTGTCCCGGCCGGCGAGCATCTTGGCCGTGTCCGCCCCCTCTCGAGCGAGCACGTCCGTGATGTCTGCGATCTTCTTGCGCAGCGGTGTCGGGTCGATGCCGTTCTCGGTGTTGTACTCGACCTGCTTGGCGCGGCGGCGCGTGGTCTCGTCGATGGCCTGCGCCATCGAGTCGGTCAGAACGTCTGCATACATGATCACCTGACCGGAAACGTTGCGCGCTGCACGCCCGATCGTCTGAATCAGCGAGGTCGACGACCGCAAGAACCCTTCCTTGTCTGCGTCGAGAATCGCGACGAGCGACACTTCGGGCAGGTCGAGGCCCTCACGCAACAGATTGATGCCCACCAGGACGTCATAAACGCCTTGCCGCAACTCAGTGAGCAATTCGACGCGGCGCAGCGTGTCGACATCGGAGTGCAGGTAGCGCACCCGAACGCCGGCCTCGGCGAAGTAGTCGGTGAGTTCCTCCGCCAACTTCTTGGTCAGGGTAGTGACGAGCACGCGCTCGTTGCGTTCCTCGCGAACCCGGATCTCTTCCAGTAGATCGTCGATCTGGCCCTTGGTCGGCTTGACGACGATCTCCGGGTCGATCAGGCCCGTGGGACGGATGATCTGCTCGACGACTCCAGCGCCGAGTCCCATTTCGTAGCGGCCGGGGGTGGCGGACAGGTAGACGGTCTGGCCGACCCGGTCTTTGAACTCGTTCCACTTCAATGGGCGGTTGTCGAGTGCGCTCGGCAACCGGAAGCCGTGCTCGACGAGCGTGCGCTTGCGTGAAGCGTCACCCTCGTACATGGCACCGATCTGCGGCACCGTCACGTGTGATTCGTCGATGACGACGAGAAAATCGTCCGGGAAGTAGTCGAGCAGGCAGTGCGGCGCCTCCCCCGGCGCGCGCCCGTCGATGTGACGCGAATAGTTTTCGATGCCGGAACAGAATCCGATCTGCTCCATCATCTCGATGTCGAACGTCGTGCGCATACGCAGACGCTGCGCCTCCAGCAGCTTGCCGGCTCGTTCCAGTTCGCCCAGGCGCTCCTCGAGCTCGACCTTGATGGTGCCGATCGCCCGCTGCATGGTTTCCGGACTGGCCGCGTAATGGGTCGCCGGGAACACGGACACCGCGTCCATCCGGGAGATGATCTCGCCGGTCAACGGGTGCAACGAGTACAGCGCCTCGATCTCGTCACCGAACAACTCGATCCGGATGGCGTGTTCCTCGTAGACCGGGATGATCTCGATCGTGTCACCGCGCACACGGAACTTGCCTCGGGAGAAGTCGACGTCGTTGCGTTCGTACTGCATGCCGACGAACATGCGGATCAGGCGGTCGCGCCCGATCTGCTGCCCGACCTGAAGCGCCGCCATCGCGTCGAGATATTCCTCCGCGGCGCCGAGCCCGTAGATGCAGGACACCGTCGAGACGACGACGACGTCTCGACGACTCAGCAGAGAGTTCGTGGTGGAATGCCGCAGCCGCTCGACTTCGGAGTTGATCGACGAGTCCTTCTCGATGAACGTGTCCGTCTGCGGCACGTAGGCCTCGGGCTGGTAGTAGTCGTAGTATGACACGAAGTATTCGACCGCATTGTTCGGCATGAGCTCACGGAACTCGTTCGCCAATTGCGCCGCGAGGGTCTTGTTGTGCGAGAGCACGAGGGTCGGCCGCTGCACCTGCTCGATCAGCCACGCTGTCGTCGCCGACTTGCCCGTGCCGGTCGCGCCGAGCAGGACGACGTCGGTCTCGCCCGCGTTGATCCGCGCCGCCAACTCGGCGATCGCCTGCGGCTGGTCGCCGCTCGGCGAGTACTCGCTGATCACCTCGAACGGATGCACAGCGCGGGTCGGTTCCATGCTTCAAGTCTAGGAGGAGCCACCGACACGGAACTCGGACCAGGCGACGAGTTGCCGCCACAGGTCGTCCGTCTGATGCATCGTGTGCTCGAGCGATCCGCCGGTGTCGACGACGACGTCGGCGAAAGCGAGCCGTTCCTCGTCGGATGCTTGCGCCGCGACGCGCGCGGCGGCATCCGTCTCCGAGAATCCGCGCAGTTCGACCAGTCGCCGGATCCGTGTTTCCGCCGGAGCATGCGCGACGACGACGCGATCGAAGTGCAGTGGTCTGCCCTCGGCGGCCTCGGCCAGCAGCGGCACGTCGTAGACGACGACCGCATCGGGGTTGCTCGCCTCCGCCTGCGCGAAGAGTTCCCGCGCGCGTCGCCAGACAGCCGGGTGCGTGACGGCGTTGAGGTCGTGCCTGCTCTGCTCGTCGGAGAACACGATGCGGGCCAGTGCCGCGCGATCCAGACTGCCGTCGGCTGTCAGAACGCCGGGGCCGAAGCGTTCGACGATCGCCCGCAAGGCGGGCGTTCCGGGTTCGACGACCTCTCGTGCCAGGAGATCGGCATCCACGACGACGGCGCCGTGCTGCGCGAGACGGGCGGCGACGGTGGATTTGCCGGATGCGATGCCGCCGGTGAGCGCGATCAGATGCACGGAGACAGACTATCGCCAGCACCACACGAAACGGCCGGGCCTCCAGAGGCCCGGCCGTTCAGAGCTGACGATCAGACGATCAGTTGTTGCTGGAGAGTTTCTCACGCAACGCCGCGAGTGACTCGTCATCGGCCAGTGTGCCGGCCGATGCGGTCTCGTCGGTGAACGATGAGGCCGCGCTGCCGCGCGCGCCCCCAGCCTCCTCCTCGAGTCCTTTCGCAACCTGCTTCTTGTGCGCCTCCCAGCGCGCCTGGGCTGCAGCGTAATCCTGCTCCCACTTCTCGCGCTGGCTGTCGAAGCCTTCCTTCCACTCGTTCGTCTCCGGGTCGAAGCCCTCGGGATACTTGTAGTTTCCGGCCTCGTCGTACTCGGTGAGCATGCCGTACAGTGCCGGATCGAACTCGGTGCCCTCGGGGTCCACACCCTCATTCGCCTGCTTCAGCGACAGGGAGATCCGACGACGGTCGAGGTCGATGTCGATGACCTTGACGAAGACGTCCTCGCCGACCGAGACGACCTGCTCTGCGAGCTCGACGTGCTTGCCGGAGAGCTCGGAGATGTGAACGAGGCCCTCGATGCCGTCCGCGACACGAACGAACGCGCCGAACGGAACCAGTTTGGTGACCTTGCCCGGTGCGACCTGGCCGATGGCGTGGGTGCGGGCGAAGACCTGCCACGGGTCTTCCTGCGTTGCCTTCAGCGACAGGGAGACCCGCTCGCGGTCGAGGTCCACCTCGAGGATCTCGACGGTGACCTCCTGGCCGACCTCGACGACCTCGCTGGCGTGCTCGATGTGCTTCCAGCTGAGCTCGGACACGTGCACCAGACCGTCGACGCCGCCGAGGTCGACGAACGCACCGAAGTTGACGATGGAGGAGACGACGCCCTTGCGAACCTGGCCCTTTTGCAGGTTGTTCAGGAAGGTCGTGCGGCTCTCGGACTGGGTCTGCTCCAGCAGTGCACGACGCGACAGCACGACGTTGTTGCGGTTCTTGTCGAGTTCGAGAATCTTCGCCTCGATCTCCTGGCCCAGATACGGGGTCAGGTCGCGAACGCGACGGAGCTCGATCAGCGATGCGGGCAGGAAGCCGCGCAGACCGATGTCGACGATCAGTCCGCCCTTGACGACCTCGATGACCGACCCGGTCACCACACCGTCGGCATCCTTGATCTTCTCCACATCACCCCATGCGCGCTCGTACTGAGCCCGCTTCTTCGACAGGATGAGGCGGCCTTCCTTATCCTCCTTCTGGAGAACAAGGGCTTCGACGGTGTCGCCGACGCCCACGACCTCGGTCGGATCGACGTCGTGCTTGATCGACAACTCACGTGAGGGGATGACACCCTCGGTCTTGTAACCGACGTCGAGCAGAACCTCGTCGCGGTCGATCTTCACGACGGTGCCCTCGATGAGGTCTCCGTCGTTGAAGAACTTCAAAGTCTTTTCGACCGCGGCAAGAAAATCTTCAGCAGAACCGATGTCGTTGATCGCGACCTGCTTGGTTGCCTTCTCGGTCGTTGCGATTGTCATTGAGTAAGTACTCCAGTGTGGACATGAATCAGGCCGTGAACAGATGATCGCAGTGAATTTTTCCGCCACGGCAGGCGAATGGGACGTCACAAATGTGACATTCCATCCTAGCTGTGCTTTCAGGCAGGATACAACCAGGATTCCGGTCGATGCCTCGTAGGCTGGCAGCAGTCACACCCAACGAAGGGAGCATCATGTCAGTCCGATATGAACTGCCCGATGCGGATGATTTTCTGCGTCTCGCGCAACGTCGCGACCACGCGATCACCGTCTACGCCGCGACCTCGCCGGTCGTCGGCAGGCGAGAGGCGAGTTTTGCGACGGTGAAGAGCGCATTCGACAACGCGATGGGGCGGATCGGCGCGTCCGGAGCATCGCGTGCGACGTGCAGCTCCCTCCAGGCCCAGTGGCAGCAGCTTGCCGCCGATCAACAGCTCTGGGGCGGCTTGGCGACCTCGATCGCCGTGTTCGTCGCGGAGGATTTCAGCGAGGTCTTCATACTGCCGAACCGGTTGGACGACCAGCTTCAGGTCGCCGAATATTTCGACATCGGACAGCTGCTGCGCTCGGTGACATTCGCCCAGCAGGCCCATGCCGTGCTCTTGTCGGCAAACGGGTGGAGCCTGTGGCTGGCGACCGCCGCCCACCGCGCCGCGCGCCTGGAGGTGGCGGGGACGCATCCGGCGAACCTGGACGAGGCGACGCACCGCGATCCGATCCCGGAGCGCGAGCGGCAGGGCCGGCTCGTCGGTGACGAGGGGCGCAAGACCCTGATGGAAACGTATGCCAAGCGCGTGAGCGATGCCGTGACGAAAGAGCTTGCCGAGCGTGACCCGCGCGCGTCCGATGTCGTCTTCGTCTTCGCCAACGAACCGCTGCTGAGCATGTTCCAGGCTCGAGGGATCCATGAGCGTGTCCTGCTGCCGGTGCCGGGCGCGCCGGATCGACTCACCGGCGCCGAGATCGACAAGGTCATGCGCGAACGGCTCGCCGAATGGAATGCCCGCGGTGCACAGGACGAGGTCGATGCGATCGTCGACGACGTAGGCTCCGGCCTGGTCGCGACCGAGCTGTCGACGATCGCCCGAGCGGCGGTGAGCGGCGCCGTGCACACGCTGGTGTTCGCGTTCTCCGTCGATGTCAACGGGACATTCGACGATGTGTCGGGAGCGATCGAGTTCGCGCCGGAGAACGGAACACGGATGCCGTCGGGCGCGCCCGCCTACGACCTGCCGTCCCGGATCGCCGTCAGCGTGCTCGCACACGGCGGCAACGTCATCGCGGTGCGCCCCGATGAGGTCGCCGCCGCGGCCTGGGACGGCACGGCGATCGCTCGGCTGCGCTTTACGCTCGGTTGACCCCGCCTGCACGCCATTCGGTTTCGCACCGGTCAGCCGAGCATCGCCGACCTCAGCGTGTCGAGGCCGACACCGCCGATGCCCAGGGCCTTCGCGTGGAACGCCTTGAAGTCGAATGCGGCGCCCTCGCGTCGCCGATATTCGTCGCGGAGCTGTTCCCAGATGCGCTGCCCGACCTTGTAGGACGGAGCCTGCCCGGGCCAGCCGAGATACCGGTTGACCTCGAATCGCACGAAACCCTCGTTCATGTTGACGTTGTCGGCGAGGAACGCGAAAGCGTCGTCGCCGCTCCAGCGGCCGTTGCCGTCGGGTCGCTCCTTCTCCAGGTGGACGCCGATGTCGAGCACGACGCGGGCGGCACGCATCCGCTGGCCGTCGAGCATGCCGAGCCGGTCTGCGGGGTCATCGAGATAACCGAGCTGTTCCATCAGACGTTCCGCGTACAGCGCCCATCCCTCTGCATGCCCCGAGGTGCCGGCGATGCGCCGCCAGCTGTTCAGCTGCGCCTTGTTGTAGGTGGCGACACCGATCTGCAGGTGGTGGCCGGGCACGCCTTCGTGGTAGACGGTGGTCAGCTCCCGCCAGGTGTCGAACTCGGTGACGCCCGCCGGCACGCTCCACCACATCCGTCCGGGGCGGGCGAAGTCGTCGCTCGGCCCCGTGTAGTAGATGCCGCCCTCCTGGGTGGGTGCGATCTTGCATTCGAGGGTGCGCAATTCCGGCGGAATGTCGAAGTGGGCGGCGCCGAGTTCCTCGACAACCCGATCGCTGGTCTCCTGCATCCAGTGTTGAAGCGCGTCCGTGCCCGCCAGCTTGCGGCCGGCGTCACCGTCGAGGAACTCGATCGCCTCGGCTACGGATGCGCCGGGCTTGATCTCCCTGGCGATCGCCTCCTGCTCGGCGACCATGCGACGCAGCTCGTCGATACCCCATTCGTACGTCTCGTCGAGATCGATGGTGGCGCCGAGGAAATCGCGGGACGCGAGCGCATAGAGGTCGCGACCGACGGCATCCCGCACAGGGGCATGCTGGGCCAGCTCGTCGTTCAAGAAGGCGGCGAGGGTCGCATACGCTCTGGCGGACTCGTGCGCGGCCGCCCTGAGGTCATCGCGCAAAGACGCCGGCAATTCGCTGTCTCCGACCCGCGCGTTCTGAGCCAGCTGGAAGAAGAACCCGTCTTCGGCAACCTGCTTGTTCGCCTGCGCGACGACCTCTCGGACCTGCCGAATGGCGGGCACAGTGCCCGAGGCGATGCCGCTGCGCAGCGTCTGGATGTAACCGTCCATCGCCGCGGGCAGATTGCGCATCCGCTTGGCGATGTTGAACCAGTCCTCTTCGGATGCCGTCGGCGACAGATCGAAGATCTCTCGCAGCGACTGGGCGGGCGACGCGATCACATTGAGGTCGCGCTGCGCGAATCCGGCATCGTGCTTCTCCAGCGCGAGTTCGAGTTCGCGAGTGAGGTCCAGCTTGGTCACACGGTCGATGTCGTCGAGCGGTTCAGCCGCCCGAATCGCCGCCAAGGCAGCTTGTGCCGCAGCCGCCGCGGCATCGAGGCCGTTCGGCGAATAGTCGCCGTATTCGCCTTCGCGCCCGGGCCGGCCGAGATAGACGTGGAATTCCGGATACAACTCCAGCTGAGTGTCGACCCACTGGTCGGCGATCGTGTCGATCGGAGTGGGCTGTCGTGTCTGCGGCCGTCTCGAAGCTGCGTCTGTCATGGCTGAAGCCTAGAACACGGAACGCTGGTCGAGTAGCGAGCGTCAGCGAGTGCATCGAGGCCTCGTTGGTCGGTCTGCGGGGCCCTCGATACGCCCGCTGCGCTCGCGCCAACCCCCCACTCGCAGGCTCGCTGGCGACAAGGGTCGCGGATCGCTTCGCGATCCCTTGAACTCCACCGCGCTCGACCAACGGCATCGGTCAGTGCGCAGCCGCATCCCAGTTCGGCCCGCGACCCACCTGCACCGTCAACGGCACGCGCAGCCGTGCGGCGGTGGACATGCGATTGGTGACGATCGCCTCGAGCGCGTCCCACTCCCCCGTCGCGACCTCGAAGATCAGCTCGTCGTGCACCTGCAGGAGCATGTTCGACGCGAGCTGCTGCTCGATCATGTCCGCGTGGATGGTGATCATCGCCCGTTTCATGATGTCCGCCGCGGACCCTTGGATCGGCGCGTTCAGCGCCGCGCGCTCGGCATTGTCGCGGAGCACCCGGTTCGTGCTCGTGAGGTCCGCGAATGGGCGACGCCGACCGAAGATCGTCTCGGTGTAGCCGTCGACGCGGGCCTTCTCGACCACGTTGCGCAGATAGTCGCGCACCTTGCCGAAGCGTGCGAAATAGTCCGTCATCAGTTGCCGGGCCTCCGCCGTCTCGATCCGCAACTGCTTCGAGAGGCCGAACGCGCTCAGCCCGTATGCCAGCCCGTAGGACATGGCCTTGACTTTCGTTCGCATCGCGGGAGAGACCTCATCCGGTGTGACGCCGAAGATTCGCGCACCGACGAAACGGTGCAGATCCTCTCCCGCGTTGAAAGCCTCGATCAGCCCTTCGTCGCCGGAGAGGTCCGCCATGATCCGCATCTCGATCTGCGAATAGTCGGCGGTGAGCAGCGTTTCGAAATCGCGACCCGATTCGAATGCCGAGCGGATGCGACGACCCTCCTCGGTGCGCACAGGGATGTTCTGCAGATTCGGATCGTTGGACGAGATCCGGCCGGTGCTGGTCCCGGTCTGGTCGTAGGTGGTGTGGATGCGCGCGTCCGGTTCGATCGCCCGCTCCAGCGTTTCGATGATCTGCTTGAGCTTGGTGGCATCCCGGTGCTGCAGCAGCAGCCCCAGGAACGGATGCGGGCTCTTCTCCTGCAGATCGGCGAGCGAGGCGGCGTCCGTCGAGTATCCGGTCTTCGTCGAGCGGGTCTTCGGCATGTCGAGCTCGTCGAACAGCACCTGCTGGAGTTGTTTCGGCGAGCCCAGGTTCACCTCGTGCCCGATCTCGGCGAATGCGCGCGCTGCGAAGTCATTGGCGCTCGCGGTCAGCTCTTCGCGGAGCGAGGCGAGCACATCCGCGTTGATCGTCACCCCGGCCAGTTCCATTCGAGCCAAGACCATGACGATCGGTAGTTCGATGGTGTCGAGCACGTCTCGGGTCCCCTGTTCGAGCGCATCGGTCAATGCCTCGGTCAGCCGCACGACATACCAGGCCTGCGTGGCGGGGCTGATCGCTTCGGTCTCCGGCAGCAACTGGTTCGGGTCGGCCTGCGGCAGATCCTCGCCGAGCACCTCGTACACCTGCTCGGCCAGCCCGACCGGTGACTTTGCGGGGTGGATCAGCCACCCGGCGATCCTGGTGTCGAACGCGAGTCCGGCCACGGCCAGGCCAGCCCGGCTGAGCGCTTTGATCTGCGGCTTGGCGTCGAAGAAGTACTTCGGCGCGGGGCCGGCCAACCACTCCTCAAGGGCGGCGTAGTCGGGGCGTGCGGCCTCCCACGGCACGAACGCCGATTCCGTCGCAGTCGCCAGCCCCAGGCCGGTGATGCGGTCCAAGCCTCGCTCGACCTGCACACCCACAGCGGCTGTACCGCCGTCGGTGACCTTGGCCAGCCAGTGCGCGAGCTCTTCGTCGACGAGCGTGCGCACCACCGGCGCATCCGTGGTTCCGGCGGCCCCGGCGGCGACGAAGTCCGCATCGCCACCGCTGCCATCGGACTCGGCGATCTTCAGCACACGATCGAGCAGCGTCTTGAACTGGAGTGTCTCGAACACGTCGCGCACGGCCTGCTCGTTGATCGGCCGCCGTTCGAGATCCGCCGGACCGACCGGCAGCCCGACATCCGTCAGCAACCTGTTGAGCCGACGGTTGCGCAGCGCGTTCTCTTTCTGCTCGCGCAGCTTCTCGCCCACCGCACCCTTGATCTCATCGGCGTGAGCGATGATCTCCTCCACGGTGCCGTACTGCTTGACCCACTTGACCGCCGTCTTCTCGCCGACCTTATCGATGCCGACGAGGTTGTCGCTGGTCTCGCCGACGAGGGCGGCGACCTCCGGGTACTGCTCCGGTTCGATGCCGTAACGCTCGAAGACCGCGTCGCGGTCGTAGCGCTTGAGCTCGGAAACGCCGCGCACCTGCGGGTAGAGCAGGGTGACGTCATCGTTCACCAGCTGGATGCTGTCGCGGTCACCCGAGACGACCAGCACGCGATAGCCCTGTTCGGCGCCGCGGCGGGAAAGCGTGGCCAAGATGTCGTCCGCCTCGAAATCCTCCTTCGAGACCGTGGTGATGTTCATTGCGTGGAGTGCTTCTTCGAGCAGCGGGATCTGCCCGACGAACTCCGGCGGCGTCGCGCCGCGGGTGCCCTTGTACTCCGGATATTCGCGTGTGCGGAAGGAGTAGCGCGAGATGTCGAACGCGACGGCGATGTGCGTCGGCTTCTCGTTCTTGAGCAGATTGATCAGCATAGAGATGAAGCCGTGGATCGCATTGGTGTGCTGCCCTTCGCGATTGACGAAACTGTCGACCGGCAGGGCGTAGAACGCCCGGAATGCGAGCGAATGGCCGTCGATGATCAGAAGGGTAGGCTTTTCGGAGTCCGACACGTGTGCCAGCCTACAAGGCACCTCGGACACCGGCATCCGGCGGCGTCGCCCGGCTTGTCATGTGCAGAAGAGGGCAGGAGCAACAGCGATGAGTCTCGATGTGCTGGCGTATGTGAATGAGCGCGGCCTGGGGGCGCTTGCCGAGAAGATGGGCATCGAGCTGCTCGAGTTCACGGTGGAACGCACGGTCGGAACGATGCCGGTCGAGGGCAACACGCAGCCGATGAACCTGCTGCACGGCGGCGCATACGCGGTGCTCGGAGAGTCGCTCGGTTCACTCGCCGCGAGCCTGCATGCCGGGCCGGAACGCATGGTGGTCGGAATCGAGATCAACGCGACGCACACCGGCAGCGCGACATCCGGGATCGTGACCGGCGTGTGCACCCCGATCCACCTCGGCCGCACGCTCACCAGCCACGAGATCGTCGTCACGGACGAGCACGGTCGACGCTGCTCGACGTTGCGGATCACGAACCTGATCAAGGATCGCCGGTAGCGGCGGCGCAATCGGGCAGCGCGACCGCTACGCCTTCTTGACGGCCAGCTGCTCGATGATCGCCTGCGCGACGTCGTGCATCGTCAGCCGGCGATCCATGGATGCCTTCTGTATCCAGCGGAACGCCTCCGGCTCTGTCAAGCCCATCTTCTCGTTCAGCAGACCCTTGGCCCGATCGACGAGCTTTCGCGTCTCGAAACGTTCGACGAGATCGCCGACCTCCGCCTCGAGCGCGATGATCTGCGCGTACCGGGCGAGAGCGATCTCGATGGCAGGCAGCAGGTCGTTCGGAGTGAACGGCTTGACGACGTACGCCAGCGCACCGGCCTCGCTGGCGCGCTCGACGAGCTCCTTCTGGCTGAACGCGGTCAGCAGCACGACGGGAGCGATGTGCGCCTTCGACAGGCGCTCGGCTGCGGAGATGCCATCGAGCTGCGGCATCTTGACGTCCATGATGACCAGATCGGGGCGCAACTCCGTTGCGAGCGCGACGGCGGTCTCCCCATCGCCGGCTTCGCCGACGACTTCGAAGCCGTTGTCCCGGAGGATTTCGACGATGTCAAGGCGGATTAGGGATTCGTCTTCCGCGACAACGACGCGACGCGGCGCCACCGGGGTTGCTTCTTGGTCACTCACGGGTGAAAGCCTACGGTATTCTGGGAGTCGTTGTTGTGCGCCGGTGTGGCGGAATGGCAGACGCGGAGCACTCAAAATGCTTTGTTCGAAAGGACGTGTGGGTTCGAGTCCCACCACCGGCACGACGAATCCCGACAGTTCGTGCGGTGTTCGAAGGAGATAGTCGAGTTCGAAGGACCGATCTGCTCGGAATCGCCGTTACAGGCGACGATGTCCTTCAAACCGCCTGTGCGCTTTCCTACGCCGGGCCATGGGACAGCCCGGGACTACGGCACACCGCGGCCTGAACCTCGTCGTTCAGGTGACCTTGCGCGCGGCTTTCGGTGGTCGCGGGAATGCCTCTCGCATCTGGTCCGAGCCGAGGAAATCGGCGACGCCGATCAGGATCAGGCTGAAGACGATCTGTTCGGTCACCATCCACACCGGGTACAGATTCGGGATCGCCGCCAGCACGAGGGTGATGATCGGGAAGATCTTGCTGAACAGTCTCAATCGGGCGTACGCCCAGTAGAAACCCTTGTGCGTGCGCCACAGGAAGTAGAACAGGGTCGCGGTGATGCCGAGCACGACGATCGAACGCATCCAGACCGGCCACGACACGGCGGCACCCCCGACGACCGCGACAAGCGCGATGGCAACGGCGGCGACGCCGATGGCGAGCTCGAGGAGCAGCAACCAGGCGACCCAGGCGAGCGACCGGCGGATCGGTGAACGCCGTCGCCCCGCCTCCGGCACGACGTAGCCGGCGGCTGCACCACCGGCGAGCCTGTCCAGGACGGTGAAGAACGGTTCGAATCGATCGAGAAGTTTCATGTCTCTCCGACGATATCTTCCTCCGGTTCAGCGCCCGTACTCGCCACACGGCGAACCGTGATGCATCACCGGACATGCATCCCGACGCACGATTCTTCGCGATCGCTGTAGCCTGAAATCATGTTCGGACGCCGTGGTCATCGCAAGCGCGGCGATGATGCATGCCCGCCGCACACCCGGCGGGTACCGGCGGAACCGGCCGTCGGCATCGGTGCTCGGGTGTTCATCAAAGCGGATGCCGGCGGTCGCGACGCCTGGGATGGCGAACCGTCCGGGGTCATCATCGCACCCGGCGACAGCGAGTTGATCGCCTACCCCGGTCTCAACCTCGGTGGCAGCGCGCGCTGGCTGGTCGCCTTCGACGAGCTCGCCTACATGACGGATGGCCGCGGCCCGTTCGAACAGGCTTCCGTGCCGGGCTGGCAACTGGTCCTGGCCTCCATCGTGGACGAAGACAGCGCCGATACAGACAGCGTCGCCGAGCACGGCTCCGATGATTCCTGACCGATCGGCACCGACGTCACAGCATGGACCCGACCAAGCGGCTGTTGTTCTGGTTGCGGGTCCCCTACGCTGCCGACGTTGCACTCGTGCTCATCGGGGTCGGGTTGCTGCTTGCCGGTCGTGGCGTCGGCTGGTGGGTGCTGCTGCTCGCCTTCGTGCGCGCCGTGATCGGCACCATCGCCCTGTTCTGGCTCGCACCGAAGCTGATCGCCCGTCGCTGGCCGGATGAGGAGAACGCGTCGGGCGATGAGGAAGCTCCGGATGACGCGCAGGAGCGGTGATCAGTCATCGACCACAACGACGTGCTGCAGCCGCCAGGCATCGGGCACCAGCGCCTTCAGTGCGGCCAACGCTTCGCCATACGTTGCACCGGCTGCTTCGAGATCCCGTGCGTTCCGGCTCCGCGCCGTCGCCGAGAGGGTGACCGGTTCCCCGGGTTTCGCGGAGAGGGTCATGACATCGGTGAGCTCGAACTCGGCCGGCACGGAGGCGACGGCGACCGGTCGCGCCAGGGATGCTGTCAATCCCGAACCCTCGTGCGAGAGAGAGCTCAGAGACCGGATCGTGCCGCGTAACTTCACCGTTCCAGCTTACGAGGAGTCGAGGGGGCAATCACGTCACCGCTCGTCGCGCGTCGCAACGTCGCGCGTGGCGACGACGCACATCGGGTCACGCCGGCCTGGAGTAGCGTGATCAGCATGTTTTCCAGCTACGTGGCCATCGGTGACAGCTTCACGGAGGGCGTCGGCGATGAGCTGGCGGACGGCCGTGTTCGTGGCTGGGCCGACTTCGTGGCACTGGGGCTGGCCGCAGCGGCAACGCATCCGGTCAGGTATGCGAACCTCGCCATCCGCGGTCGCAAGCTCGGCCCGCTGATCACCGAGCAGTTGCAGCCGGCGATCGCCATGAACCCCGAGCTGCTGAGCATCAACGGCGGCGGCAATGACATCATGCGCCCTCGGGTGTCGATCGAGAGGATCGCCGGCGAGCTCGACGATGCGGTCACTGCCGCTGTGCAGGCCGGCATCCATGTCTTGCTGCTCAGCGGGGCCAACCCGTCCGACCATCTGCCGCTTGGGTCGCTCGTGCGCAGGCGAGGCGAACGACTCGCCGTCGCCGTACGCGCCCACCATCCGCGTGATTCCGTGACGTTCGTCGACAACTGGGCGGATGCCGGACTTGAGGATATCCGTTACTGGTCGGCGGACAAACTCCACCTGAACGCTCTCGGACACGCGCGCGTGGCGAGCAATGTGTTGACGACGCTCGGTGTCCCGGTCCCGGCCGAGTGGGGTGTGGCCGAGGTAGCCGCGGCATCCGCGGGTGAGAAGTCGCGCAACTCCGCCGCGTACTACCGGCAATACGTTCTGCCGTGGATCGGACGGCGGCTGACCCGCAGGTCGAGCGGCGACGGAAGAAGCGCCAAGATCCCGTCGCTGCAGCCGGTAGACCCGAACGCAACTGTGTTCTAGCATCCCCGCTGCCGCCGCCGCACCGCTCATGCGACACTGGGAGGCGGAGGCCACCATGATCTTCAGCGACCGTGTCGACGCCGGTCGACAGTTGGCAGAACGGATGTCGCATCTCGCCGACAATGACGCGATCGTGCTCGGACTGCCTCGCGGCGGGGTGCCGGTCGGGTATGAGGTTGCGATCGCCCTCGGGTTGCCATTGGATGTGATCGTGGTGCGCAAACTCGGCGTACCGTGGCATGAGGAACTGGCGATGGGGGCGATCGCACAAGGCGTTCGCGTTCTGGACGACGACACGGTGACGTCGCTGCAGCTCAGCCGCGACGACATCGATGAAGTCGAACAGCGCGAACAGGCGGAACTTGCCAGAAGAGCGCGTCGGTTCCGTGGGCGCAGCGGCCCCTTGCAGCTGAACGGCCGTACCGCGATCATCGTCGACGATGGCGTGGCCACCGGCGCAACGGCGCGCGCCGCGTGCCAGGTGGCGCGCGCTGCCGGTGCTGCGCACGTCGTGCTGGCGGTACCCGTGGCTCCACCGGACTGGAATCCGCCACGGGGCACCGTCGCAGACGAGTTCATCTGTGTCGCCCGACCCTCGCCCTTCTTCGCGATCGGACAGTGGTACGAGGATTTCCGCCAGACGACCGATCGGACGGTGCTGGAATTGCTGGCGCGCTCGGCGGATCGCTTCAGGCCGTAGGCTCGGTTGGTGACGCACAGACCAGACCGACGCAGATCGCTCATCGGTGCGGGCACCCAGTTGGGCACCGAGGTCAGCATCAACCTCGGATCGGCGATTGCGGGCCTTTTGATTCCGATCGTCGGCGCGGTCGTCATCGTGACCGTTCGCCAGCTCGTCACCGTCGCGGCGATCACGCCGTTCTATCGGCCGCAGGCGCGCCGGCTGACCTGGCGGCGCCTGTGGCCCGCGATCGCGCTCGGTGTGGTGTTGGCCGTCATGAATCTCGCGTTCTACGAGTCCGTCGGCAGACTCGGCCTCGGGCTGGCCGCGACCATCGAATTCCTCGGGCCGTTCACGCTCGCGCTGCTCGGCTCGCGCCGGCTGATCGACCTGGCATGTGCGGTTGCCGCGGCCGGCGGCATCCTGCTGCTGACGGATGCCGCCGGCCCGCTCGACCCGTTCGGCGTTGTGCTTGCCCTGACGGCGGCGGCCGCCTGGGCCGCATACATCCTGCTGACGCGGCGCGTCGCCAATCAGCTGCCCGGACTCGAGGGTCTGACGGTGGCGAGCATCGTCGCATCCGTGATCCTCGTTCCGGCCGCGCTGTTCGTGGTCGACTACGCGGCGATCGACTGGGGAGTGCTCGGGTTGTTGCTGGCGGCCGGTGTCCTGTCCTCAGCGCTGCCGTACTCCCTCGACACGTTCATCCTGCGTAGAATTCCGGCACGGCTGTACGCGATCATCACCAGTGTCGGGCCGGTCATCGCGGCCGGGTTCGGCTGGCTCCTGTTGAGGGAGTCGTTCGCGCTGCAGCAGCAGTTCGGCATCGTCGTCGTGTGCGCGGCGGCCGCCGTCGCCGTCGCCACGCAGCGCGAACGCCGGCGGTCGGAGCTCGAAAAGACGGCAGAGGCCTAGCCGGTCGCCAGGCTGTCACCGGCCTGTCATCGGCCTGTCACGACGTGCGAGCGCGTCGGCCTACGGAATCGCCGCGTACGCGGGAGCCGCGTTGTTGTGCACGTCGCCGAGCACGTGAACGCGCACGTCATTGGTCGAGCCGGAGATTCCGGGAGGGGAACCGGAGATGACGACGACCTTGTCGCCGACCTCCGCCAGCTTCTCGCCGAGCAGGATGTCGTCCACCTGACCGAACATCTGGTCGGTGTGCGTGACCCGGTCGACCAGGAACGTCTGGATGCCCCAGGTCAACGCCAAGCGGCGACGGATGCCCGGTTCCGGTGTGAAGGCGAGCATCGGGATCTTGGAGCGCAGTCGCGACATCCGGCGTGCTGAGTCACCGGACTCGGTGAACACACACAGATAGACGGCATCCACGAACGCGGCGACCTCCGCGGCGACGAGAGTGATCGCGCCGCCCTGGGTGCGCGGCTTCGTGCCGAGCGGCAGGATCCGCTCCAGGCCGTGCTCTTCAGTCGATTCGATGATGCGCGCCATCGTCTGCACGGTGACGACCGGATATTCGCCGACGCTCGTCTCCCCGCTGAGCATCACCGCATCCGTTCCGTCGAGAACGGCGTTCGCGACGTCCGATGTCTCCGCGCGAGTCGGGATCGGGCTGGAGATCATCGATTCGAGCATCTGCGTCGCGACGATGACCGGCTTGGCCATCCGCCGGGCGAGCTCGACGGCGCGCTTCTGCACGATCGGCACAGCCTCCAGCGGCAGTTCCACACCGAGATCGCCGCGGGCGACCATGATCGCATCGAACGCGTCGACGATCTCTTCGAGCGCGTCGACGGCCTGCGGTTTCTCGATCTTGGCGATCACCGGGACCTTGCGGCCCTCCTCTGCCATGATCTCGTGCACGCGAGTGATGTCGTTCGCGTTGCGCACGAAGGACAGTGCGACCAGATCGGTGCCCAGCCTCAGCCCCCAGCGCAGGTCGGCCTCATCCTTTTCGCTCAGCGCCGGCACGTTGACGGCGACCCCGGGCAGGTTGATGCCCTTGTTGTTGGAGACGGCCCCGGCCACGACCACCTCGGTCGTCACGGCGGTCCCGTCCGTGTCGACGACCTTGACCTTCACCTTTCCGTCGTCGATGAGCAGGAAATCGCCGGGCCTGACGTCCTGGGGCAGCCCCTTGAACGTCGTGCTGCACAACTCCTTCGTGCCCACGACGTCTTCCGTGGTGATCGTGAAGATGTCGCCGACCTCGAGTTCGTACGGGCCGGCCTCGAACTTGCCGAGCCGGATCTTCGGACCCTGAAGGTCGACCATGACGGCGACGGCACGACCGCTGTCGTCCGCGGCCTTCCGCACGTTGGCGTACACCGATTCGTGCACGTCGTAGCTGCCGTGGCTGAGGTTCATCCGCGCCACGTCGACGCCCGCATCGATGATCGCGCGAATGTTCTCGTAGCTGGATGTCGCAGGCCCCAGGGTCGCGACGATCTTTGCTCGTCTCATGCTGTGTGTACTCCGTGATTCTGCGCGAACGCGCGCGATTCGTGCGGCCGGCCATCGGGTCTGCCGACCGTCGAGCCTCTCTAAATGGTGATGCCGCGGTCCGTGGGCTTGATCGGCGACGGCAGAGAGGTCTCCCCCTCAAGATACCGGTCCACGGCCGCAGCCGCTGCCCGGCCCTCCGCGATCGCCCAGACGATGAGCGACTGGCCGCGTCCGGCGTCCCCGGCGACGAACACGCCGGGTTGGTCGGTTTGGAACCCCCCGTCGCGTTGCACGTTGCCGCGCTGATCGAATGGCAGGGACAGCTGGTCGCCGAGGTCGGCGGATTCCGGACCCGTGAACCCCAGCGCCAGCAGCACCAGGTCCGCCGGAATCTCCTGCTCCGTGCCGGCCTTCGGAACCCTTCTGCCGTCGAGGTACTCGGTCTCTGCAACGCGGATGCCGCGCACCTCGCCGAACTCGTTCGTCAGGAACTCGACGGTCGATGCGAGATACTCGCGCCGACCGCCCTCCTCGTGCGCGCTGGAAACCTCGAACAGGGTCGGGGTCATCGGCCACGGCTGGTGCGACGGCCGTTCGCTCGGCGGCTGCTTGCCGATGGCGAGGTTCGTCACGGACAGCGCTCCCTGGCGGTGCGCCGTGCCGATGCAGTCCGAACCCGTGTCGCCGCCGCCGAGGACGACGACATGCTTGCCTTGCGCGGTGATCTGGTCTTCGACCCTGTCGCCGGCCACGACCCGGTTCTGCTCCACCAGGTACTCCATCGCGAAGTGGATGCCGGACAGATCCCGGCCGGGGATCGGCAGGTCGCGCGGAACGGCGGCGCCGGTCGCGATCACGACCGCGTCGTACCGTGCGCGGAGCTCGTCCCAGGCGATGTCGACGCCGATGTTGACGCCGGCCCGGAAGCGGGTGCCCTCGGCCATCATCTGATTGAGGCGGGCCTCGAGCGGCTTCTTCTCCATCTTGAAATCGGGGATGCCGTAACGTACGAGCCCGCCGATGCGATCGTCACGCTCGTACACGGCGACGGTGTGACCCGCGCGCGTCAGCTGTTGGGCGGCGGCGAGCCCGGCCGGGCCCGAACCGACGATCGCGACGGTCTTGCCGGTCAGACGCTGCGGCGGATGCGGCTGTACCCAGCCGTTCGCCCACGCCTGATCGATGATCGAGACCTCGACCTGTTTGATCGTCACAGGAGGCTGGTTGATTCCGAGAACACAGGAGTCTTCGCACGGAGCGGGGCACAACCGTCCGGTCATCTCCGGAAAGTTGTTCGTCGCGTGCAGCCGGTCGGCCGCCAGCCTGCCCTCGCCGCGCCACATCAGGTCGTTCCACTCCGGGATGAGGTTGCCGAGCGGGCAACCCTGGTGGCAGAACGGAGTGCCGCAGTCCATGCAGCGGCCGGCCTGGCGGCGCAGCTCGACCGGATCGCCCGGCTCGTAGACCTCTTTCCAGTCCATCAGCCGCACGGAAACCGGCCGCCGCCGGGGCAGCTCGCGCTCCGTGACCTTCAGAAACCCCTTGGGATCAGCCACCGGTCACCTCCAAGCAGTTCATGGGCAGAGCTCGAGTCCACACCACTGCGGTCTCAGCCACCGGTCACCTCCAAGCAGTTCATGGGCAGAGCTCGGGTCCACACCACTGCGGTCTCAGCCACCGGTCACCTCCAAGCAGTTCATGGGCAGAGCTCGGGTCCACACCACTGCGGTCTCAGCCACCGGTCACCTCCAGAATTCGCGTCCACACCACTGCACCGTCGGGATCCAGGCCTTCTGCCGCGGCGTTCTGACGGGTCTCCAGAACAGCGGCGTAGTCGCGCGGCCGCACTTTCACGAACGCCGCGATCGTCGCGTCGAAATCGGCCAGCATCGCGGCGGCGACCGTTGAATCCGTCTCCGCCCTGTGTCGTTCGAGCAGGTCGCGCACGATCTCGACGTCCGCACCCCCGAGTGCGGACAGGACGAGCTCGCCCGAGGCGAGCGCATCCGGATTCACACGCTCGCGGCGCAACCGATACACGTACGCGGTGCCGCCGGACATGCCGGCACCGAGGTTTCGGCCGGTGCTGCCGATGATCACGGCCAGCCCGCCGGTCATGTACTCCAGCGCGTGATCGCCCACACCCTCGACGACGGCCGTCGCTCCCGAGTTGCGTACGAGGAAGCGTTCCCCCACGATCCCACGGATGAACAGGCTCCCGCGGGTCGCTCCGTAGCCGATCACGTTGCCGGCGATGACGTTGCGCTCGGCCGGGAAGACGCTGCTGCGATCCGGCCGCAGAATGATCGACCCGCCGGAAAGCCCCTTGCCGACATAGTCGTTCGAGTCGCCCTCCAGACGCAGGGTGATGCCGCCGGGCAGGAACGCTCCGAAGGATTGTCCCGCGGAACCGACCAGCGTGATCTCGATCGAATCGGCCGGCAGCCCGTTCTCGCCGTGGCGAACCGTCACCTCATGGCCGAGCATGGTGCCGACGGCCCGTTCCGTGTTGCGGATCGGCAGCGTGAACTGCACGTGCCCGCCGCGTTCGAGCACGTCGGCGCTGCGCCGGATCAGCTCGTTGTCGAAGTGTTTCTCCAACTCGTGATTCTGCGGTCGTGCATTCTTGCGCGGCGCGTCCGCCGGGAACTCCGGACCGTGCAGGATCGGCGTCAGGTCGAGACCGGATGCCTTCCAGTGTTCGATCGCGCCGTCGACGTCGAGCAGGTCGCTTCGTCCGATGATCTCGTCGAGCGACCGGAAGCCGAGGTCGGCAAGGTATTCGCGCACCTCTTGCGCGATGAACTCCATGAAGTTCACCACGAATTCGGGCTTGCCGGTGAACCGGCTGCGCAGCAGCGGGTTCTGCGTCGCAACGCCGACCGGGCAGGTGTCCAGGTGGCATACCCGCATCATGACGCAGCCGGAGACCACCAGCGGCGCTGTCGCGAAGCCGAACTCCTCCGCCCCGAGCAGCGCACCGATGATGACGTCGCGGCCGGTCTTCAGTTGCCCGTCGACCTGCACGACGACGCGGTCGCGCATGCCGTTGAGCATCAGGGTCTGCTGGGTCTCGGCGAGTCCGAGTTCCCATGGCGTTCCGGCATGCTTGAGTGAGTTCAGTGGGCTTGCGCCTGTGCCTCCGTCGTGGCCGGAGACGAGCACGACATCGGCCAGCGCCTTGGTCACACCGGCTGCGACCGCGCCGATGCCGGACTCGCTGACGAGTTTCACATGCACTCGCGCGGACGGGTTGGCACGCTTCAGATCGTAGATCAGCTGTTTGAGGTCTTCGATCGAATAGATGTCGTGGTGGGGCGGCGGCGAGATCAGGCCGACCCCGGCCGTCGCGTGCCGGGTCCGGGCGATCCATGGATACACCTTGGCCGGCGGCAGTTGGCCCCCTTCACCCGGTTTCGCCCCCTGAGCCAGCTTGATCTGCAGGTCGTCTGCATGGGTGAGATACATGCTCGTCACACCGAAACGACCGGAGGCGACCTGCTTGATCGCGCTGCGCCGCTCCGGGTCGAGGAGACGTTCCGTGTCTTCGCCGCCCTCTCCCGTGTTCGACTTGCCGCCGAGCCGGTTCATCGCGATGGCGAGGTTCTCGTGCGCCTCCTTCGAGATCGAGCCGTAGCTCATCGCGCCTGTGGAGAACCGTTTGACGATGGATGCGACGGCTTCGACCTCGTCGATCGGAACCCGCGGGCGCGTGCCGGTCTGCAACCGGAACATGCCGCGCAGCGTCATCAGTGTCTCGGCTTGATCGTCGACGAGCCTGGTGTAATCGCGGAAGATGTCGAATCGGCGATTGCGGGTCGAATGCTGCAGCTTGAACACGGTGTCCGGGTTGAACAAGTGCGGTGCGCCGTCCCGCCGCCACTGGTACTCGCCGCCCGTGTTCAGGCGTTGGTGCGCCGTCACGGCGCCCTCCTGCGGGTACGCGCTCAGGTGCCGCGCCAGGTTCTCGGCGGCGATGACGTCGATGCCAACTCCGCCGAGCTTGCTCGTCGTTCCGGTGAAGTAGCGGTCGACGAATTCCTGGGAGAGACCGACCGCTTCGAATGCCTGCGCGGCCGCATAGGACGAAACCGTGGAGATGCCCATCTTGGACATGATCTTCAGCACGCCCTTGCCGAGGCCCTTGATCACGTTCTTCACCGCGGCCTCGGCCGTGACGCCGGCGATCAGCCCCTGACGCACCAGGTCTTCGCAGGTCTCCATCGCCAGGTACGGATTGACCGCGGATGCACCGTAGCCAATCAGCAGCGCGACGTGATGCACCTCGCGCACATCGCCGGCTTCGACGATGATGCCGACTTTCATCCGGTTCTCGGTGCGGATCAGGTGGTGGTGCACGCCGGACAGCATGAGCAGCGACGGGATCGGCGCGAGGTCCTTGTTCGAGTCGCGGTCGCTGAGCACGATGAACTTGGTGCCGGCCTCGATGGCCTCGTCCACCTCCTCGCACATCTGCGAGATGCGCCTCTCCAACGCGTTCGGTCCTGCGTCGAATCGATAGAGGCCTTTGATGGTCGTCGTCGTGCGGCTGCCGTGGCGCACGTCGATGTGCTGGATCTTGGCCAGCTCGTCGTTGTTGATCACCGGAAAGTCCAGCACAACCTGGCGAGCATGCTCCGGAGTGGCCGTGAGCAGGTTGCGTTCCGGACCGACGCCGGCCTGCATCGAGGTCACGACGGCCTCGCGGATCGAATCGAGCGGCGGATTGGTGACTTGCGCGAACTGCTGCGTGAAATAGTCGAAGAGCAGCCGCGGACGTTCCGAGAGCACCGCGACGGGGGTGTCTGTGCCCATGGCGCCGATCGGCTCGGCACCGGTGATGGCCATCGGCATCAGCAGGCGGTGAACTTCTTCCTGCGTGTAGCCGAAGGTGCGCTGACGGCGGGTGACGGATGCCGGTGTGTGCACGATGTGCTCGCGGTCCGGCAGGTCCTTCAGGTTGATGCGGCCCTCGCGCAACCAGTCGCCCCACGGCTGACTGGCCGACAGTTCCGTCTTGATCTCGTCGTCTTCGATCAGGCGCCCGATCGCGGTGTCGACCAGGAACATCCGCCCGGGCCGGAGCCGGCCCTTGCGCACGACCCTGCTGGGGTCGACCGTGAGCACCCCGCTCTCGCTGGCGAGAACGACCAGGCCGTCGTCGGTGACCACGTAGCGGCCGGGGCGCAGGCCGTTGCGGTCCAGTGTGGCACCGACCAGCGAACCGTCTGTGAAGATCAGTGCGGCCGGACCGTCCCAGGGCTCCATGAGCATGGAGTGGTACTCGTAGAAGTCTTTCCGGCGCTGTTCGATCTCGGTCTGGTTCTCCCAGGCCTCCGGCACCATCATCATGATCGCGTGCGGAAGCGAGCGGCCGGCCAGAGTCAACAGCTCGACGACCTCGTCGAACGATGCGGAATCGCTCGCGCCGGGTGTCACGATCGGCAGCAGCGGGCCGAGGTCGCCGAGCACATCGCTCTCCAGTTGCGACTGGCGTGCGCGCATCCAATTGCGGTTGCCCTGAATGGTGTTGATCTCGCCATTGTGGGCGATCATCCTGAACGGTTGAGCCAGCGGCCAGGACGGGAACGTGTTGGTCGAATAGCGCGAGTGCACGAGTGCGAGCTTCGACGCGAAACGTGCGTCAGACAGATCGGGGTAGAACGGCTCCAGCTGGAGTGTCGTGACCATGCCCTTGTAGACGAGAGTGCGACTGGACAGTGAGCAGAAGTAGACGGTGAGCTCCCGCTCGATGCGCTTGCGGAGCCGGTAGACCTGACGCTCGAGCAGCATCCCGCCGACCGGTTGGCCGAGGTCCGTCGTGCGCGTGCTCGCGACGTAGAGCTGTTCGATCGCCGGCATGACCGCGCGTGCGAGCGTGCCGATCTCGTCTGCGCGGATCGGGACCTCACGCCAGCCGAGGATCGTCAGACTCTCCTCCACCGCGATGGCTTCGATCCGTGCCTTGACGCTCTCACGCTCGGCGCGATCATCGGGCAGGAACGCGTTTCCGACGGCGTAGCGGCCGACCGGCGGCAGTGCGACGTCGCTGACGGCGCGGAGGAACGCATCCGGGATCTGGGTGAGGATGCCCGCCCCGTCACCGGTTCCGGCGTCTGAGCCGATCGCGCCGCGGTGCTCGAGGTTGCGCAGCGCCGCGAGAGCCGTGTCGATGATGTCGTGCCCGGCGGTCCCGCGGAGCGTGGCGACCATGGCGAGGCCGCACGCGTCATGTTCCGTTGCCGGGTCGTACAGGCCCTGTCGTACGGGTACAGAACTGAATCGCGAAAATGCCGGGCTGGACGCCATGACTACCGTCCTCACAGGAGAAGTGGAGAGGGACGCCGTCGGCCCGTGAAGTGAACTCGAACGCTCTTCGCCAGGTTTGATGCACGAGACGAGAATGTGGAAAAGCGATGTAGCAGCGTCGCTTAGGTCGAGGGACTACGAGCCGACTGAGCTTGTGGCTTTGGCTGTATCGGATTCGGCGCCTGCGGGGGCTTCATCGTCGTTTTCCCGGTCGTCCGATTCCTCGTCGTCCGATTCTACAGCAGCAGCCGGGCCCTGCCATGCACGGCCCGGCCGGTAGACGCTCGGCTCGAGCCCCGGGTGCCGCCTCGTCTGCACGATCAGGATGATCACGCCCAGCACGACGGCGGCGAAGGCGGCCCAGACATTGCTCGGGATGCCCAGGAACGAGTATTCGCTCGGATCGATGCGGATCGACTCCAGGTACGAACGGCCTGCGCCGTACCAGATCAGGTACAGCGCGAACAGCTTGCCCCAGCGCAACCGGAATCTCTTCTCCAGCAACAGGATGACGACGATGCCGATGACGTTCCAGATGATCTCGTACAGGAACAATGGTTGGAACAGCGTTCCGGCCGGCAGCCCGGCGGGAAAGGCGGCATTCGTCGATTCGATCTGCAGACCCCACGGCAAGTCCGTCGGCAGCCCGAACAGCTCATGGTTGAAGTAGTTGCCGAAGCGCCCCAAAGACTGGGCCAGCAGCATTCCGGGGGCGAGGGCATCCGCGAATGACCAGAATCGCACGCCGGTGATCCGACATGCGATCAGCACACCGACCGCCCCACCGATCAGCGAACCGAAGATGGCGTTGCCGCCGTCCCAGATGGCGAATGTGTTCCACAGGTTCGCGCCCGCGTAGAAGTAGTCGTGCGGGTGGGTGAAGACATGGTAGGCGCGGGCGCCGACGATGCCGAGCGGCACCGCCCAGAGGATGACGTCCAGCACGATGCCGGGCTCGGCGCCGCGCTTGGTCAGCCGGCGTGACGTCCAGATGGTCGCCGCGATGATGCCGGCGAGGATGCAGAGAGCATATGTGTGAATCGGCCAGTGCCAGTTGAAGATCGTGATCGTGAACGACCCCCAGGACGGCGGAGGACTCGGAATGCTGAGCGGTGCAATCACCTGAACGTTACCCTTCTTGCTGGAGCGGTCTGGCCCCGACGAACGCAGCGTGCTGCCAGGCCAACATAGCCTATTGGTTGATGTGAGTCCCGCGTGCCAGGGCGGCGGCGGCTTCGCCGACGCTCTTCACACCGCCGTCCGCCAGTGCCTTCACCAGTGCGGAGCCGACGATCGCCCCGTCGGCGTAGCCGAGCACCTCGGCGACCTGCTCTGCGGTCGAGATGCCGAGGCCGACGCAGGCGCTGGTCGCGCCGACGGCGCGCAGGCGTGCGACCAGCGTGCGGGCCGCGGCATCGATGTCGCTTCGAGCCCCGGTGATCCCCATCGTGGAGACCGCGTAGACGAAGCCACGACTGACCAGGGCCGCCGCTCGCAGGCGCTCGTCGGTCGAGGTCGGCGCGGCGAGGAACACGCGGTCCAACCCGGTGCGCTCCGACGCGGCCAGCCACTGTGCGGCCTCATCCGGTATCAGGTCCGGCGTGATCAGGCCGGCACCGCCCGCGTCAAGCAGCGCATCTGCGAAGCGTTCGACGCCGTACTGCGTGACCGGATTCCAGTACGTCATCATCACGATGGGGGCGTCCACCTGGGCGGTGATCTGCCGCACCGCTTCGAAGCCGTCACGCAGCCGGAAACCACCCGCCAGCGCCTGCTGCGTGGCCGCCTGGATCACGGTGCCGTCCATCACGGGATCCGAATACGGAATGCCGAGCTCGATCGCGTCCACGCCGTTGTTCGCCAGGGCGACCGCTGCGTCGATGCTGGTCGACAGAGTCGGGAACCCCACCGGCAGGTAACCGATCAGCGCGCCCTTCCGCTCCCGGCGGGCGACACGGATGGCCGTCTCGACCGGGGATGCGCCGGTGCGGTCGTTCGCCTGGTCGCTCACGACTGCACCGCGTTCGCGTCGAGCAGGTCGAAGTAACGTCCCGCCGTCTCCATGTCTTTGTCGCCGCGGCCGCTGAGATTCACCAGGATCGTCGTATCGGAGCCGAGTTCGCGACCGAGCTCCAGTGCGCCGGCCAGGGCGTGGGCGGATTCGATGGCCGGGATGATGCCCTCGGTCCTGCTCAGCAGCCGCAGCGCGTCCATCGCCTGCGCATCGGTGATCGGGCGGTATTGCGCGCGTCCGATCGATGCCAGCCAGGCGTGTTCCGGGCCGACCCCCGGGTAGTCCAGTCCGGCCGAGATCGAGTGCGACTGAATCGTCTGCCCGTCTTCGTCCTGCAGAAGATAGCTGCGGGCGCCATGCAGCACGCCGGGCCGCCCGAGGGTGATCGTCGCTGCGGTGCGCGGCGTGTCGATGCCCTCCCCCCCGGCCTCGAAACCGTACAGGGCGACCGACGGGTCGTCGAGGAACGCGTGGAAGATGCCGATCGCATTCGATCCGCCGCCGACGCACGCCGCGACGGCATCCGGAAGCGCGCCGGTGAGCTCGAGCACCTGCGCGCGCGCCTCCTCGCCGATGATCTTCTGCAGGTCACGCACCATCGCGGGGAACGGGTGCGGTCCCGCGACGGTGCCGAAGATGTAGTTCGTGGTGCCGACATTCGTCACCCAGTCGCGCATGGCGTCGTTGATCGCGTCCTTGAGCGTGCGGGAACCCGTCTTGACCGGAATCACCTCGGCGCCGAGCAACCGCATGCGCGCGACGTTCAATGCCTGCCGTTCGGTGTCGACCTCGCCCATGTAGATCACACAGTCCAGCCCGAACAGAGCCGCGGCGGTGGCTGTTGCCACGCCGTGCTGACCGGCACCGGTCTCGGCGATCACCCGGGTCTTGCCGATCCGTTTGGTGAGGATGGCCTGGCCGAGCACGTTGTTGATCTTGTGCGAGCCGGTGTGGTTGAGGTCTTCGCGCTTGAGAATGATGCGTGCGCCGCCGGCGTGCTCGGCGAAGCGCGGCACCTGCGTGATCAGCGAGGGCCGGCCGATGTAGTTGCGGTTGAGTTCGTCGAGCTCGGTGCGGAAGCTCGGGTCGGCCTTCGCCAGCTCCCACGCGTCTGACAGCTCATCAAGCGCGGCGATCAGCGATTCCGGTACGAAACGACCGCCGAACGGGCCGAAGTACGGCCCCGCCTGCGACCGCAACGAGGTCGTGGGCGCCGCAGTGCCGGCAGGCACGCGCTGACTCGGGGATTCTGAGGAGGTCGACATGGTGCTCTAAACCGCCAGGAACTCGGTCAGCGTCGCGCGCGGGTCGCTGGTGACCAGCGCTTCGCCGACCAGCACGGCATGGGCGCCGTCATTGCGATAGTGCGCCACATCGGCTGCCGTGCTGACCGCTGACTCCGCCACTCGGATGACGCCCGGCGGGATGCGGTCGGCCAGAGAGCCGAACAGGTCGCGATCCAGCTCGAAGGTGGTCAGGTTGCGCGCGTTCACGCCGAGCAGACGCGCGCCGGCGTCGAGCCCGCGGGAGATCTCCTCGGCCGAGTGCGTCTCGACGAGCGTCGTCATGCCGAGGTCCGTGCTCAACTCGTGGAGCGAGACGAGCGTCGATTGGTCGAGCGCCGCGACGATCAGCAAGACGATGTCTGCGCCGGCCGCCCGTGCCTCGAACACCTGGTACGCGTTGGCGATGAAGTCCTTGCGCAGGATCGGCACGGTGACGGCGGCGCGAACGGCTTCGAGGTCGGCCAGTGAGCCGAGAAACTTGCGCTCTTCCGTCAACACGCTGATCGCGCTCGCGCCGGCATCCTGGTAGACGATCGCCAGCCGTGCGGGATCCGGGATCGCCGCGAGGGATCCGCGCGACGGGCTCGCGCGTTTCACCTCGGCGATGATCTTGACCCGTTCGGCCGGAGCCAGCGCGGCGATGGCATCGATCGCAGGGGTCCGGTCGCGCGCTGCTGCCTCGACGATCGCGAGCGGGCGCTCTATCGCGCGTGCGTTCGAATCCGCGACAGCGCCCGATACCAGCTCGGTCAGCACCGGCTCAGTGCTCTTTCGGAACGAATTTGGGGCCGTTGACGCCGTAGCCGGCTTTCGCCATGACATAACCGGCCAGAAGGCCCACGACGACCAGGACGGCAGAAGCGACGACGAGCCACGGCACCACGAACCAGAAGGCGAGCACGCCGACGACGAACGCGACGAGCATGATCACCACGGCTGTCCACGCGGCCGGCGAGTGGCCGTGTCCGGGATCTGATGACTCTGTGCTCATGACTTCGTGCTCATGTCTCTCCTGATGGGTTCCTCGTGCCGGTGTCGGCGGCGGATCGTTCCGGGCCGCGGGGTGCACGGCGTCTTGCAGTCTCAGTGTATCGAACCCGGTGAGTGCTTTCGCGGCGCGACTACCGTGTGGGATCCTCTCCCCTGCTGAGATCGTCCCAGGTGTCGATCGCGGCGTCTCGCGTGTTCTCTGCGGGCGGCCGTTCCGGATGCGCCGCATCGGTCGAAGCCGTCTCGTGCCCCGTCGCGGCTGTGCCGTCGTCGCGGTGCGCGGTGCCCGCCTCGGTGAAACGCACGGCATCGTAGCGCCGCGAGCTCGACGGCCAGCGCCGCCCGGTCACCGCCACGGCCACGCTCGCCAGCACGGCGAGGATGCCGCCGATCAGCCCGACCGCGGGCCAGATGCCGGCATCGATCGTACCGATCAGCCGGGTGACGGAGGCATTGCCGGCGATTCCGGTGACCTTGGTGACGGTCGAGATGACGGTTGACGGCGGGTTGGCGATCGCGGTGGAAGCAGACAGGATGATGCTGCCGCCGACGAGCAGGCCGAGCACGGCGAGAACGACTCTCCCGACTCGGCCGGAAATCGCCAGCGCCAGCGCGAGGGCCAGCGCGGCGATGGCCAGCGCCGTGAGCGCCGGCGCCGCCACCGACCCGGGGACCTCGATGCCTTCGGCATGATCGGCCTCCGCGGTCAGGTGCACCGTATACCAGGTCTGCGTCGCGGCGAGCAGAGCCAACCCGCCTGCGGCGATGACGGACAGGAGGATGCCGTACTTGACCCGTCTCACCGGCATCTCAGAGCACCCTCCGCATCGCGTTGGCCACCGCGACCGCCCGTAGCGGCGCTGCGGCCTTGTTCTGCGATTCCTGGAACTCGCTCGCCGGGTCGGAATCGGCGACCAGGCCGGCGCCGGCCTGCACGCGGGCGACTCCGTCGGCGATCGTCGCCGTGCGGATAGCGATGGCCAGATCCGCGTCTCCCGCGAACCCGAAGTAGCCGATCACGCCGCCGTACACGCCGCGGCGAACCGGTTCGAGCTCGTCGATGATCGCCAGGGCGCGCGGCTTCGGCGCACCCGAGAGCGTGCCTGCCGGGAACGTGGCTCGGAAGACGTCCACCGCGCTCGCATCCGGATTCAGGTCGCCCTCAACGGAGGACACCAGATGCATGATATGGCTGAATCGCTCGACCCGCATGAATTCGGTGACCTCGACGGAGCCGGCAGCGCACACCTTCAGCAGGTCGTTGCGCGCCAGATCGACGAGCATCAGGTGTTCCGCGCGCTCCTTGTCGTCGTTCACCAGCGTGTGCTCGAATTCGAGGTCTTCCTCGGGGTTCGCCCCGCGCGGTTTCGACCCGGCGATCGGATGCGAGAACGCGCGCCGATTCGCCACCTTGAACAGTGCCTCGGGCGAAGAGCCGACGATGGTGTACTCGCTGCCGTTCGGCGCCTGGAGGTTGACCAGATACATGTATGGGCTCGGGTTCAGGGTGCGCAGCACGCGGTAGACCTCGAGCGGGTGCGCCGTGCAATCCAGGTCGAAGCGCTGCGAGATCACCACCTGGAAGATGTCGCCGTCGCCGATGCGCTGTTGGGCCGTGGCGACCGAAGCGAGGAAGTCCTCCCGGCGGGTGCGCGAGCGCGGCGTCGGAAGCGCCTCCAGATCCGCCTCCGCGAGCCAGGCCTCGGTGGGCTGTGCGATGCCGCGCTGCAGCGCGTCGAGGCGTTCTTGGGCGGAGCGCCACAGGGTGTCCGGATCGTCGACGCCGTCGTTGAGCACGTTCGCGATCAGTTGGATCGTGCCGAGCTTGTGATCGAGGACCACGAGGTCGGCGACGAAACAGAACGCGAGTCCGGGCACCTCGTAGTCAGCGGCCGGCGGGTTCGGGAGCTGTTCGAGCTGTCGCACGGCATCCCAACCGATGAAGCCGACCAGGCCGCCGGTGAGCGGAGGATGCCCCTCGACCGGCGGTGTCGACCAGCGCGTGTACAGTCGCTCGAGCACGTCCAGTGACGCGCCGGACGGCTCGGCACCCAGGATCCGCTGCGCATTCACGCCGTAGTCGAGCCAGCACACCGTGTCGCCGTCCTCGGTGAGCACGCCGAACGAGCGCACCCCGACGAAGGAGAATCGCGACCAGATGCCGCCCTGCTCGGCGGATTCGAGCAGAAACGTGCCCGGCTTTCCGACCGCGAGTTTGCGATAGATGCCGACCGGGGTCTCGCCATCGGCGAAGAGTTCGCGAATGACGGGCACGACCCGGCCGGAACCCAACCGAGCAGTGAAGTCTGCGCGAGTGGTCGATCCGCGTTTCTGGGTCATGGTGCGTGCAGCTCCGTTGGATTCAGCCGATCGGTGTCGAAACACGTGCGCGTGCCGGTGTGACAGGCGGCGCCGACCTGGTCGACGGTCACCAACAGCGTATCGGCATCGCAGTCGAGAGCAGCGGACCGAACATATTGCACGTGGCCGGAGGTGTCGCCCTTTCGCCAATACTCCTGCCGGGAGCGCGACCAGAACGTGACCCGGCCCTCCGTCATCGTGCGGCGGAAGGCCTCGGCATCCATCCAGCCGAGCATGAGGACCTCGAGCGTGTCCCACTGCTGGACGATCGCCGGAAAGAGCTGCCGTTCGTCGACGACGATCCGCTGCAGGATCTCGTCGGCCTCCGCCGTGTTCATCTAACGCACCTCCATGCCGGCTGCGGCGAGTTCTCGCTTGACGTCGCCCACGGTCATCTCGCCGCTGTGGAAAACGCTCGCCGCCAGCACGGCGTCCGCTCCCGCTCGGATCGCCGGGGGGAAGTCTGCCGGCCGGCCGGCCCCGCCGGACGCGATCACCGGTACGGAACTGATCCCCCGCATCAGCGCGATGAGCTCCAGGTCGAAGCCCTGCTTGGTGCCATCGGCGTCGATCGAGTTCACCAGGAGTTCGCCGACGCCGAGTGCGATCGCCTGCTGCGCCCATTCGAGTGCGTCCAGGTGGGTCTCGGTGCGTCCGCCGTGGCTGGTCACGACGAAGCCGGATGCTGTCCGCCGGGATCGCTTGACGTCGAGCGAGAGCACGACCACCTGCGCGCCGAACCGGTCGGCGATCTCGCCGAGCAGCGCCGGCCTGGCGATCGCCGCGCTGTTCACGCCGATCTTGTCCGCGCCGCTGCCCAGCAGTCGTGCGACATCCTCGGTGCTGCGCACCCCGCCGCCGACGGTCAACGGGATGAACACCTGTTCCGCCGTGGCGCGGACGACGTCGTAGGTCGTCGCCCTGTTGTCGACCGTGGCCGTGACGTCGAGGAACGTCAGCTCGTCCGCACCCTGCTCGTCGTAGCGGTGAGCGAGTTCGACCGGGTCGCCGGCGTCGCGCAGATTCTGGAAATTGACGCCCTTGACGACGCGGCCGTCCGCCACGTCGAGGCACGGGATGACTCTGACGGCGAGGCTCATCGTCAGATCCGAGCGGCGTGGATGGGCGTGACCAGAATCGCGCGTGCACCCAGTTCGTACAGGTCGTCCATCACACGATTGGTGCCGTCCTTGGGCACCATCGCACGCACGGCGACCCAGTCCTTGTCTCGTAGCGGGGACACGGTCGGCGACTCGCTGCCCGGGGTGAGCGCGACGGCCTGCTCGAGCAGGTTCGACGGCAGGTCGTAGTCCATCAGCACATAACGGCGCGCGACCATGACACCCTGCAACCGCCTGTGCAGCGTTCCGACCCCGCGGATGCCTGCGTGCGCCCCGATCAGAACGGCCTCGGACTCGAGGATGACCGGTCCGAAGATCTCCAGGCCCTGCTTGCGCAGAGTCGTGCCGGTCTCGACGACGTCGGCGACGGCTTCCGCGACGCCGAGCCGCACCGCGGACTCGACAGCGCCGTCCAGGTTCACGAGCGTCGCCGAGATTCCGGCGTTCCCGAGGAAGGTGCCGACCAGGCCGGCGTAACTCGTGGCGATGCGGCTGCCTTCCAGGTCGGCCAGCTCGGCGAAGACACCGGTCGGCCCGGCGAACCGGAACGTCGAAGTCGCGAAACCGAGACCCTCCAATTCGAGTGCGGGCGATCCGGAGTCCAACAGCAGATCGCGGCCGGTGATGCCGACATCCAGTGCGCCGCTGCCGACGTACGTCGCGATGTCGCGGGGGCGCAGGTAGAAGAACTCGACGCCGTTTCTGGGGTCGGCGACGATCAGTTCTTTGGGGTCGCGTCGGCCCGCATAGCCGGCTTCCGCAAGCATCTGTGCGGCCGTTTCGGCCAGCGAGCCCTTGTTGGGCACGGCGATCTTCAACATTTTCAAAGCCTCTTCGCGATTGGGGGTGCTGTGACGGGTGACGGGTTCGCCGGGGTGGCACCGATCACAGATGTCGGTAGACGTCGGCCGTCGTCAGGCCCTTTGCGATCATCAGCACCTGCACGTGGTAGAGGAGCTGGGAAATCTCCTCGGCGGTGTTCTCATCGGCTTCGTACTCGGCGGCCATCCACACCTCGGCGGCTTCTTCGACGATCTTCTTGCCGATCGCGTGCACGCCCGCGTCC
This sequence comes from Microbacteriaceae bacterium, assembly GCA_004297935.1. GTDB lineage: Bacteria > Actinomycetota > Actinomycetes > Actinomycetales > Microbacteriaceae > Rathayibacter_A. The sequence continues at coordinate 80,337 of SCRE01000008.1, forward strand.
AGTTCGCGCACGGTGCCGGAGCCATCCGGACGCGCCCGGGCCTTCTCGGCGAGTTCTGCGAAGAGATCATCGAACGTTTTCACGCGTCAAGGCTACTAGCATCCGGCGAACGGTTCGGGCCGCGGCCGTGCCCGGAGCTCTCAATGCACGTGCGGTCGAGCGGTGTCGCGCAGCACGGCGATCTGAGCGCTCGGATCCGCCGAGGCGAAGACGCTGGACCCCGCGACGAACGTGTTCGCGCCCGCCTCCGCGGCCGTGACGATCGTCTCCAGAGTGATCCCGCCGTCGACCTGCAACCACACGTCCAGACCCGCTGCCGCGACCGCCTCGTGCAGTGTCCGCAGTTTCGGCATCGTCTCGGCCATGAAGCTCTGCCCGCCGAACCCGGGCTCCACCGTCATGACGAGCACCTGATCGAACTCGGGCAGGAGTCCGATCAGCGGTTCCACCGCTGTGCCGGGCTTGACGGCGATTCCTGCGCGGGCGCCGATGTCGCGCAGACGCCGTGCCAGGGCGACGGCATCCGTTGCGGCCTCGGCGTGGAAGGTGACGGAGTATGCGCCGAGCTCGGCATAGCCCGGTGCCCAACGATCGGGATCCTCGATCATCAAATGCACGTCCAGCGGAACGCGCGAAACCGCCTGGATGCGCTCGACCATCTGCGGGCCGAACGTCAGGTTCGGAACGAAATGGTTGTCCATGACGTCGACGTGCACGAGGTCGGCCGCGGAGATCCGCGCCAGGTCGCGCTCCATGTTGACGAAATCGGCGGCGAGGATGCTGGGATTGATGCGTGCGGGCATACCCGTCACCCTATCGGGCCTCGTCGTCGTGCCGACCGGTGCACCTGTTGCAGCGGCAGGTCGCGTTTGCGCAGCAGGGCGATGAACATCGCGTCCGTTCCGTGACGATGCGGCCAGAGCTGCACCTGTGTCGGGTCGCCGACGGACTCGAGCGGATGCCGCAATGCCGCCCCCAGGATCGCCTGCGTGTACAGGGGCTCCACCGTGCGGCTATGCCGTTTCAGCGCATCCGCGATGGCCAGCCGACTCTCCGCCAGGTGCGGCGAACAGGTGACGTAGGCCAGGATTCCGCCCGGCTTCAGCGCACGAACGGCGGAATCGAGCAGCTGGCTCTGGAGCACGGTCAGCTCCGCGACGTCGCGCGGCGTCTTGCGCCAACGGGCCTCCGGTCGTCTGCGCAGCGCGCCGAGCCCGGTGCATGGAGCGTCCAAGAGCACGCGGTCGAAATGCTCTGCGCCCTCCTCGCCGATTGCGCGACCGTCGCCCTGGCGCAGTTCGATCGAATCGGCAACCGGTCGCACGGCCGCGCGCACCAGTTCGGCGCGGGCCGGCAGCAGTTCGTTCGCCACCACTCGGGCGCCACCCTGCTTGGCGAAAGCGCCGAGCAGCGCTGCCTTGCCGCCGGGGCCCGCGCACAGATCCAGCCATCTCTCCCCTGCTTCGACCGGTCGCGCCGCGGCGAGGGCGAGAGCGGCAAGCTGTGAGCCCTCATCCTGCACGCGAAGAACGCCGGCGCTGGAACGCACCGTGTCGTGCGGGTCTCCACCGCCGAACACGAAACCGACAGGCGAATACCGGTTGCGTTCTACGCCGTCCGGCACCTCGGCCAAACCCGGAAGCGCGATCATGTTCACCCGTGGCGCGAGGTTGTCCGCGTTCAGCAGATCGTCGAGTTCGCCGCGGCGCCCTTCCGCGGCAAGCGACTGTGCGAACGCCCGAACGATCCATTCGGGGTGCGAGAACTCGGCCGCCCGCCGTTCGTCGTCGCTCGATGTGACCGCGAGAACCCGCTCTCGCCACTCCTGCGGCGCCGATCGCGAGATCGTGCGGAGCACTCCGTTGGTGAACCCGGTCGCGGAGCGGCTGCCGACAGTGCGGGCGAGCGCGACGCTTTCGTTGACCGCAGCATGTTGTGCGACGCGCGTGGCCAGCAGCTGGTGCGCGGCGAGCCGCAGGACGTCCAGGATCGGCGGATCGATCTGGTCGATGCTGCGCCGGGCGGCCAGGGCGATGACGCGATCATAGTAGCCACGCATCCGCAGCGTCCCGTAGGTCAGTTCGGTCGCCAGCGCCGCGTCGGCCGGAGACAGCTTCGCCCGGTCGATCCGGGTCGGCAGGAGCAGATTCGCATACGCGTCCGACCCGCGCACCGCGGCGATCACGTCGTAGGCGATCTGCCGGGCCGGTTGAACGCGTGCGGGCGCGCCCCCGTTGCTCACTCGGCCACCGTCGCAGCGTCGCGCGACCGCCCACGCCACCAGTCCGCAGCCGGCATCGGGCGTCTGCCGGCCGGCTGCACCCGAAGCAACTCCAGCGGGTCGCTGATCGTGCCGATCAGGATCCGTGAATCCGCGTCGACAATGCGCCCGGGCGGCAGCCGGTGCTGCTGTGGCCCGATGCGCACCTCAAGGAGCTTGAACCGTTCGTCGTCGACGTGGGTGAAGGCACCGGGCTCGGGGGTGACGGCGCGGATGCGGCTGTACACGGCAGCCGTCGGCTCGTGCCAACGCACGTATGCGTCGTCCAGCGTGATCTTCGGCGCTGCGGTCGGCTCACCACTCTGCCGGGCAGCGTGCGCGGTGCCGGCCTGCAGACCGTCCACCACGCTCACCAGGAGCTCTGCTCCGTCGACCGCGAGGGCGCTCAGCAGTTCGCCGGAAGTCTCATCCGGGCCGATGGCGCGTCGGCGGGTTGCGAAGACGGCACCGGTGTCCAACCCGGGTGCCAGCTGGAACACGGTGACCCCGGTGACGTCGTCCCCCGCCAGTATGGCGTGTTGCACGGGCGCGGCGCCGCGCCAGCGGGGCAGCAGTGAGAAGTGCAGATTGATCCAGCCGAGCCGGGGCGTCGACAGCAGCGGTTCGCGCACGAGACCGCCGTATGCGACGATCACGCCGAGGTCGGCCTGCAGCGCTGCGACCTCGGCGGTGACCGCCGCATCCAGCCGGTTGGCCTTGATCGCGGGCACGCCGCGGTCCTGTGCCCAGGCGGCCACGGGTGACGGCGTGAGCACCCGTTTGCGCCCGAGTGGCGCATCCTGTCTGCTGATGACTGCCGTGAGCTCGTGGCCTGCCGCCCTCATCGCTTCAAGGCTCGGCACGGCGACCGACGGCGTGCCGGCGAAGACCAGGCGCATCAGCGGGCGCCGTCGTTGCGCCCGCACGGGGGCAGCAGGTTCGCCGGCGTCGCGATTGGCTGGGTCACAGTATCTCCGGGTCGTCGAGTCGTACTCTGAGTGTAGGCGCAGGCCTGAACCGCCCGTCCCCGGTCGGCCGCTTGCGACGGGCCGTCGCATTGCGGATGACGGCGGCACGCAGCCGTGCTGCGACCTCTGCGCCGCGTGCGTAGTCGAAGCGCACGATGGAACGGACCAGGCCCGCTTCCAGCGCTGCCGGCCCCAATGTGTCGATGACGATCTCCGCGTCGATCGCAGCGATCGCGGCGGCCACTGTCTCCGGCCGCCCGGTGACCGAGGCGATGCGCACGGCCGGCGGGAATCTCAAGCCTCGCCTGTCGGCGAGTTCCGCGCTCGCATAGTCGTGTTGCCGCCAGGTCGCCAGCGCTCGGGCGAGGGGTCCTGCAACGCCGACGAGCAGCACGGGGGCACCCGGTGCAGCCAGTGCGGCCGCGTTGGACCACCACCGCAGGCAGTCGTCACCGACGCGCAGATTCTCGCGCAGCAGCATCCGGTCCCCGTCCAGCAGCAGCACGGCCCGGTAGCCTCCCGCAGCGATCGGCTCGGCGCCCCGGGTTGCGACGACGAGCGCACTCTTCGCGCCGACCGACAGGATCGGTTTCTGGCCGTCTGCGACGATCACCCGTGTCGCGGGGAAAGCCCGACCGAGCTCTTCTGCGGTCAGCCCTGCCCCGCGAGTGACGACGCTCAGCTCGGTTCCCTGACAGTGATCGCACACCCAGTCCGCCGCGATGGCGCCGCACGCACCGCACGCCGGGATCGCCCCGGCGGCCGCGACCCCGAGCGGGCCGTCGCAGCGGGTGCATCGTGCGGCCTGGCGACACCGTCTGCACGCCACCACGGGCGCATAGCCGGGCCGGGACACCTGTACCAGCACGGGGCCCTCGGCCAACGCATCGGAGGCGGCCTGCCAGGCGGTCGATGGGATGCGCGCGGCACCTGCCTCAGGATTCGGGGACGCCTGCTGTGCTGTCACGACGACGCGCGGTGTGACGGAGGTGTCCGGCGTCATCTCCGTCAGCCAGCCGATCTCGACCAGTCGCTGGGTTTCGACGCTGCGGGTGTGTGCGAGCAGCATGAGCGCACAACGCTGTTGTTCCTGTCGAATCAGTGCGGCGTCCCGCGTGTGCACATACGGGCTGAGCGGCTCGGCGTGCAGAGGGTCGCCGTCATCCCAGATCGCGATCATGCCGAGCCTCTCCGCCGGCGCATACACGGCTGAGCGGTTGCCGATGATGATGCGCGCTGCGGCGCCCAGGCAGGCGAGAAAGCCGCGATAGCGATCGGGGTTGGCCTGCCGTGCGTCGACGCGCACGATCGCGTCTGCGGGGGCGACGACCCGCAGCGCCGCTTGGAGTTGCTCCTGATCGCGGTAGTCCGGCACGATCACGATCGCACTGGAGCCGACCGCCAGACAGTGTGCCGCCGTCTGCGCGAGGGTGACAGCCCACTCGCCGACCCACACGTCGTCCGGCAGCCGGACGAGCCGTGGGATGGCGCGCACGGCGATCCGCTCGCCCGCAGCCAGTGCACCCTCGATCCGCCCGACCGGGTAACCCCTGATCGCACCCGGCCGGCCGGGTGCGACTCGCACCGCGGCATCGGCGGTGCGCGCGGCCAGCCAGGCCTTCTCGACCCGGACCTGCCGGGGCGGGATCGCCAATCGCAGGACGTCGCTCGCACCGCCGGCACTGCGCTGCGACACTCGCCGGGCGAGCGCCCACACCTCCGGCGCGAGCACGGGGGCGGCCGACACGACCGAATCCAGTTCGCTCAGCATGCCATCGTATTCGCCCGTCTCGCTGAGCTCGACCAGGTATCCGGATGCGACTCTGCCCGCGCTGCGCAGCGGCACCGTGACGCGCACGCCCGGCAGGGCGTCTGCCGCCCACCGTGCGGGGATCCGATAGTCCAGCAATCGGTCCAGTTGCGGCAGCGGGGAGTCCAGCAGCACGCGTGCCACCCGCTCGCCTTCCGCCGCTGCACTGATCCGTCTGGATTCCTCGCCCGTGTCTGCGGCGCTCACGATCAGCTCCGGATGTCCACTGCTACAGCCCGGCGGCCGCTTGCAGGTCGGCGACGCGGTCGGTGCGCTCCCACGTGAAGTCGGGCAGCTCACGGCCGAAATGGCCGTACGTCGCCGTCTGCGCATAGATCGGGCGTAACAGGTCGAGGTCACGGATGATCGCGGCCGGTCGCAGATCGAAGACCTCACGGATGGCGGTGATGATGCGATCCTCCGGCACGTGGGCGGTGCCGAACGGTTCGACGTAGAGCCCGACCGGGGCCGCGGCACCGATCGCGTACGCAACCTGCACCTCGAGCTTGTCGGCGAGCCCGGCCGCCACGACGTTCTTGGCCACCCAGCGCATCGCGTATGCTGCGGAGCGGTCGACCTTCGACGGGTCCTTGCCGCTGAATGCTCCTCCGCCGTGCCTGCTGGCACCGCCGTACGTGTCGACAATGATCTTGCGACCGGTGAGCCCGGCATCGCCCTGCGGCCCGCCGATCTCGAACCGGCCGGTCGGGTTGATCAGCAGATGCGGGTTGCCGTGGTCCAGGTCGACGGACTGCAGCACCGGGTCGATCACGATCTCTCGGATGTCGGCGCGCAATTGGGCCAGCTCGACGCTGGGCGCGTGCTGGGTGGAGAGCACAACGGTGTCGACGGTTCGCGGCACCAGGCCGTCGTACCCGACGGTCACCTGGGTCTTGCCATCCGGCCGCAGGTAGTCCAGCACGCCGTCCTTGCGCACGGCGGCGAGACGCTCGGACATGCGATGCGCGAGCCAGATCGGCACGGGCATCAGCTCGGGAGTCTCCGTCGTCGCGTACCCGAACATGATGCCCTGGTCTCCTGCGCCCTGGCGGTCGAGTTCGTCATGGCTGGAACCCTCCCGAGTCTCATAGGCGTTGTCGACGCCCTGAGCGATATCCGGCGACTGCCCGCCGATCGAGATCGAGACGCCGCACGAGCGGCCGTCGAACCAGACATCGGAGGAGGTGTAGCCGATCGCGGTGATCCGTTCGCGCACGATGGAGGGGATTTCCACATAGCCGTTGGTGGTGACCTCGCCGGCAACGTGAACCAGCCCCGTCGTCACCAGCGTCTCGACGGCGACGCGGCTGTGCGGGTCGACGGTGAGCAGACCATCCAGGATGCTGTCGGAGATCTGGTCGCAGATCTTGTCCGGGTGGCCCTCGGTCACCGACTCTGAAGTGAACAGGCGCAGTTCGGTCATAGTTGTCCCTTCTTCGTGCCGACATCCGGTGCGTCGGCACAGTCGGACCCATCCACGTCTGGTTCGCGTCAGGCGGCGTTGACGGCGTCAAGAATACGATCGGCCACCGACAACTTTGTTCCCGAGGCCTCCATCACTATATCGCCGCGGGCATTCACGATCAGGATCTCGTTGCCGTCGGTGGCGAAGCCGGTCGTCCACCCGACGTGGTTGACGACGAGCAGGTCGCACCCCTTGCGGCGGATCTTCTCCCGACCGAGTTCACGCCGCAGTGCCGGGTCGGCCTCGGTCTCCGCTGCAAATCCGACGATCACCTGATCCGGCCGTTTCGCAAGCGACAGCGCGGCCAGGATGTCGGGGTTCTGCACCAGCTCGAGTGTCAGCGACTCGCCGGCGTCCTCCTTCTTGATCTTGCTGTCGCGCACGGTGACCGGGCGGTAGTCGGCGACGGCTGCGGCCATGATCACGACATCGGCGGATGCCGCCTCCTCGGTGCTGGCCTTCAGCAACTCGAATGCGCTGCCCACCGTGCGGGTGCGGATGCCCGTAGGAGGTTCCACCTCGGTGTGCGCCGCGATCAGCGTCACCTGTGCGCCCCTGGCCTGCGCGGCGGCAGCCAGGGCGACGCCCTGTTTGCCGCTGGAACGGTTTCCGAGAAAACGGACGGGATCCAACGGCTCGCGCGTGCCGCCCGCAGTGATCAGGATTCGTTTGCCTGCCAGGTCGTGCCGGGCGGCATCGGGCGTCGCAGCGATTCCGGCTGCGCGACGCAGCGCCGCCGCGACGATCGTGGCCGGCTCTTCCATACGCCCTGGGCCCGAATCGGTTCCGGTCAGTTGGCCGCTGGCGGGCCCGACGACACTCACCCCGCGCGAACGGAGCGTTGCGATGTTGGCGACCGTGGCCGCGTTGTGCCACATCTCGGTGTGCATCGCGGGTGCGATCACCAGTGGTGCCGTGCTGGCGAGCACGGTGTTTCCGAGCAGGTCGTCTGCGATGCCGGCCGCGAGCTTCGCGATCGTGTTCGCCGTCGCAGGAGCGATCACGATCAGATCCGCCGACTGGCCGATCGCCACGTGACGCACCTGAGCGACGCCCTCGTACAGATCCGTGTCGACCGGGTGGCGGCTGATCGCCTCGAGCGTCGGCCGGCCGACGAAGCGCAGGGCGGCCTCCGTGGCGACGACGTGGACATGGTGCCCGGCCTTGACCAGCAGTCGGATGACCCCGACGGCCTTGTACGCGGCGATGCCGCCGGTGACACCGACGACGATCTCCAACGGCTTGCCCTCCCCGGGCCGGCTTCCCTCAGGCGCATCGCCCTCGGCCGGGCGATGCAGGGGTGCGCTCACAGCGGGATCCGTCGTTCGCGAAGGTCACTCGACGATCGGCTTGATGACGAGCTTGTCCTCGTTGATCTCGTGCAGTGCGACGGACAACGGCTTGTCATCGATGGTGGAGTCGACAAGCGGTCCGACGTTGTCGAACAGGCTGCCCTCGTGCAGATCGGCGTAGTAGTCATTGATCTGGCGGGCGCGCTTCGAGGCGAAGATCACCAGGGCGTACTTCGATTCGACCTTCGTGAGCAGTTCGTCGATGGGCGGGTCGATGATGCCTTTTTGTGACGTGGCCATGGGCGATGGTCTCCTTGTTCGGGGGAAGTGCGGGCGTCGATCGTGACGGGCCGGGCGGCTACGGACGCTTCTGCGCCGTGCGAATCTGTATCAAGTCTACGACCTCGCGCGCTGCCTCGGCCACGCTGCTGTTGACCACGCGATAGTCGAACTCGTCCTGCGACGCCAATTCGACGCGAGCGGTGTCCAGCCGGCGCTGGCGTTCCTCCGCATCCTCGGTACCCCGGCCGACCAGCCGGCGCACCAATTCGTCCCAACTCGGCGGTGCCAGAAACACCAGGGTCGCCTCCGGTATCACAGCCCGCACCTGCTGCGCGCCCTGCAGGTCGATCTCCAGGAGCACGCTGTTTCCGGCTCTCAATGCCGCGTCGATCGGTTTGCGCGGGGTGCCGTAACGATAGGCGTTGTGCACGCGGGCCCACTCGAGCAATTCGCCGTCGGCGATGAGTCGGTCGAATTCGTCATCGCTGACGAAGTAGTAGTTGACACCGTCGACCTCGCCCGGCCGTGGAGCTCGCGTGGTCGCGGAGACGGAGAGCAGCACCTCAGGGTAGTGATCACGGATGTGTGTGGCGACGGTGCCCTTGCCGACCGCGGTCGGGCCGGCGAGCACCACCAGCCGACTGCGTTTGCGGCTGGACGGTCGCCCCGCCCGCTCTTTCAGGAACTGCTCGAGCCGAAGTCGCTGATGTTTGCCCAGGCCTCCGAGTCGTTTCGCCGGCGAGATCTCCATGCTCGTCATGGCTTCGTGCATCTTCGTCCGACCGATCGCGGGAACGCTCAGCAGAAAATCGGTCACCCGCATGCCGCCTTCGACGCTGTGCGCGTCGAGCAGCGCGACGCGCAGCACGTCCAGCGGATCCCGCCGACCGCCGGCCACCGCCGCCTTGACGGCCGCGCGCGCTCTGCGGGCCGCGACCGCGGCACGAGAGGCCGCGGCTCTGTCGACAGGAGGCGGAACGGGGCGGAACACCGACCGGGACCCGGATTCGGACTCAGGCGATGGCATCCTGCACCTGCCTGCTGCGCCGAGAGACCGCATCCGCGAGGCCGTCGGGGCCGGCATTGAGAATGCTGCGCGACTCGCTGACGATCGTGCCGGGCAACAGCGAGCCGTAGATCCTCGAGGCATCGGCCAACTGCGCCCCCTGGTGGCCGAAGCCGGGTGCGAGCACGGCAAGCGCCGGCGTGTGCGGGGTCCGCGTGTCGATACCGTAGGCGGCGAGGTCGAGTGTCGCTCCGAGCACGACACCGACAGCGCCGACCGGTTCGGCGGGATACTGCGCGTTGAACTGGGTCACATCATCGATGATGACACGACTGACTGATCTTCTGCCGACGAATTCGCCGGTGACCTGGCCTTGCTGAAGGGCGACCGACTCGGGGTTCGAGGTCGCGGCGAGCACGAAGAGTCCCTTTCCCGTCTCGTGCGCCAGTGCGATGGATGCGCTCAGGGAGCCGACTCCCTGAAACGCGGACACGGTCATGGCGTCCGCCTCCAGACTGGAACCGGGTGTGAGCCAGGCCTGCCCGTACGCCTCGACACTCGTGCCGAGATCGCCGCGTTTGGCATCGGCGATCACGAGCAGACCCGCCTCTCGTGCCGCGTTCAGGACCACCTCGAGCGATGCGTAGCCGGCTGACCCGAATCGTTCGAAGAACGCGACCTGCGGCTTGACGATGCCGACCCGGCCGGCCGCAGCGTCGACGACGCGCAGGCCGAACTCGCGCGTGCCTGCTGCGCTGACCGGCAGCCCCCATGCTTCGAGCAGGAATGCATGCGGGTCGATTCCGACACACAGGCGTCCGCTCCGCGCAAACACCTCCAGGAGGCGTGCGCCGAAGCCGCTCGCCGTGCTCATGCGCGGGCGGCCCGATCCGAGGCGTACTCCTGCAGCGAACGGACGTGGAAACCGTCGCGGACCGCATCGATCGAGGCGACCGCGGCGTTCAACTCTGCGATCGTCGTGAACAGCGCCTTGTCCTCCGCGACGCTCGCCGCGCGGATCTCATACCCGTCAGCACGCGCTGCCCCGCCGCTCGGCGTGTTGATCACGATGTCGACCTCACCGCGATTGATCAGGTCGACGATCGATGGCACGTCGCCCCGCTCGTCGTCGCTGAACTTGCGCACGATCTCCGCCTCGATGCCGTTGCGGTTCAAAACCTCCGCTGTGCCCGAGGTCGCCAGGATCCGATAGCCGAGCTGCTGCAGCCGGAGCACCGGCAGCACGATCGATCGCTTGTCGCGATCGGAGACCGAGACGAAGACGGTGCCGCTCAGCGGAATGCCGCCGTACGCCGCCGATTGACTCTTCGCGAACGCCCGCGGGAAGTCCGTGTCGATGCCCATGACCTCACCGGTGGAACGCATCTCGGGCCCGAGCACCGAGTCGACGATCTTGCCCTCCGGTGTGCGGAAGCGCTTGAACGGCAAAACCGCCTCTTTGACGGAGACCGGCGAATCCATCGGGATGACCGATCCGTCCTGACGGGGAAGCAGCCCGCTCTCCTTCAGCTGTCCGATGCTCTCTCCGACCATGATCCGTGCCGCGGCTTTGGCGAGCGGGGTGCCGAGCGCCTTCGAAACGAAGGGTACGGTGCGGCTGGCCCGCGGATTCGCCTCCAACACGTAGAGGACGCCCGCGCCGATCGCAAACTGCACGTTGAGCAGCCCCCGCACGCCGACGCCCTCCGCGATCTTGTGCGTCGCCTCGCGGACGCGGTCGATCTCGGCACGGCCCAGCGTCACGGGCGGCAGCGTGCAGCTGGAGTCGCCCGAGTGGATGCCTGCCTCTTCGATGTGCTCCATGACGCCGCCGATGTAGAGTTCGGTGCCGTCGTACAGGGCATCGACGTCGATCTCCGTCGCGTCCTCGAGGAAGCGGTCGACGAGCAGCGGATGCGACGGCCCGATGATGCCCTGGCCGTCCATCCTCTCGAAGTAGTCGCCGAGGGCGGCGGGACCGTATACGATCTCCATGCCGCGCCCGCCGAGCACGTAGCTCGGGCGCACCAGTACGGGATAGCCGATCTCATCCGCCACCGCACAGGCGCCGGCGAGATCGAACGCGGTCCCGTTGCGTGGGGCGAGCAGGCCGGACTGCTGCAGGATCTCCGAGAACAGCCCGCGCTCCTCGGCCAGGTCGATCGCCTCGGGGCTCGTGCCCAGGATCGTGACACCCGCCGCCTTGAGCCCGTCGGCCAGGCCGAGCGCCGTCTGTCCACCGAGCTGCACGATCACGCCGACGAGCTCACCGCTCGCGCTTTCGGCATCGATGATCTCGAGCACGTCCTCCAGCGTCAACGGCTCGAAATAGAGCCTGTCGCTGGTGTCGTAGTCGGTGGACACCGTTTCCGGGTTGCAATTGATCATGATGGTCTCGTAACCGGCGTCGCGCAGCGCGAACGACGCGTGAACACAGCTGTAATCGAACTCGACCCCCTGCCCGATGCGGTTCGGACCGGAGCCGAGGATGACGACCTTGCGGGTGTCGCTTGGACTGACCTCGGTCTCCTCGTCATAACTCGAGTAGTGATACGGCGTCAGCGCGGGGAACTCCCCCGCGCACGTGTCGACGGTCTTGTACACCGGGCGAACGTCGAGGATGTGTCGTACGTCGCGCATCTCCCTCTCGCCGAAACCGCGTAGCTGGCCGAGCTGGGCATCCGAGAAGCCATGGTCTTTCGCGCGACGGAGCGTGTCGGTGTCGAGCGCCTCGGCGCCCCGCACCTCATCGGCGATCTCGTTGATCAACACGATCTGGTCGATGAACCACGGATCGATCTTCGTCGCCTCGAACACCTGCTCGATCGACGCACCGGCGCGCAGGGCTTGCTGGACCGTGACGATGCGGCCGTCCGTCGGCGCCTTCGCCTGTTCCAGCAGCTCGGCGACGCTGCGCGTCTCGGGCCCCCAGTGGAACGAGGAACCTCGCTTCTCAAGCGAGCGAAGTGCCTTCTGCAACGCGCTGGCGTAGTTGCGGCCGATCGCCATTGCCTCGCCGACCGACTTCATCGTGGTCGTCAGCGTGGCATCGGCGGCCGGGAACTTCTCGAACGCGAACCGCGGCACCTTCACCACCACGTAGTCGAGTGTCGGTTCGAAGGATGCCGGTGTCACCCGGGTGATGTCGTTCGGGATCTCGTCCAGCCGGTAACCGATCGCCAGTTTCGCCGCGATCTTGGCAATCGGGAAGCCGGTCGCCTTCGAGGCGAGTGCGCTGGAACGGGACACCCGCGGGTTCATCTCGATGACGATCATTCTGCCGTTTTCCGGATCGATCGCGAACTGGATGTTGCAGCCTCCGGTGTCGACGCCGACGGCACGGATGATCTCGATGCCGACGTCGCGCATCCGCTGGAATTCCCGATCGGTCAGGGTGAGCGCAGGGGCAACGGTGATCGAGTCGCCGGTGTGCACGCCGACGGGGTCGACATTCTCGATGGAGCACACGACGACGGTGTTGTCGGCGCTGTCCCGCATCAGTTCGAGTTCATATTCCTTCCAGCCGAGGATCGACTCCTCCAGCAGCACTTCGTGGGTCGGAGAATCATGCAGACCGGCGCCGGCGATGCGGCGCAGGTCCGTCTCGTCGTATGCGAACCCCGAGCCCAGGCCGCCCATCGTGAAGCTGGGGCGCACCACCAACGGGTAACCGAGCTCTTCTGCGCCGGAGAGTATCTCGTCCATCGTGTGGCAGATACGGGATGCGGCGACCTCCGCGCCGCACTCGATGACGAGTTCTTTGAAGACCTGGCGGTTCTCGCCCTTCTCGATCGCCTCGAACTTCGCACCGATCAGCTCGATGCCGTACTTCTCCAGGACGCCGTGTTGGTGCAGTTGCGTCGCAGCGTTCAGCGCGGTCTGGCCGCCCAGGGTGGGCAGGATCGCGTCGGGCTTCTCCTTGGCGATGATGGTCTCGATGACCTGCCAGGTGATCGGTTCGACGTAGGTCGCGTCCGCGAAGTCCGGGTCGGTCATGATGGTGGCGGGGTTCGAGTTCACCAGGATGACGCGCACACCCTCTTCGCGCAGTACGCGGCAGGCCTGTGTTCCCGAGTAGTCGAATTCGCAGGCCTGGCCGATGACGATCGGGCCCGAGCCGATGACGAGAACGCTTGCGATGTCGTCGCGTTTGGGCATTACTTGCTCTCCTTCGCGTGGACCGACGTGGACAGCACTATCTCGCGGAAGCGGTCGAACAGATAGTTGGCGTCGTGCGGGCCCGCTGCGGCCTCCGGGTGGTATTGCACGCTGAACGCGGGCAGGTCCAGGCAGTTGAGGCCCTCCACGACATTGTCGTTGAGGCTGAAGTGGCTGACCTCGACTCTGCCGAACCCGGCCGGAGAGTCCATCACGCCGTCGAGTGGTACGTCCACCGCGAAACCATGGTTCTGCGCCGTGATCTCCACCTTTCCGGTGCCCTTGTCGAGCACTGGCTGGTTGATGCCGCGATGACCGAACGGCAGCTTGTAGGTGTCGAAGCCGAGCGCCCGCCCCAGCAATTGGTTGCCGAAGCAGATGCCGAAGTACGGCAGCCCTGCTCGAAGAATCTCCTGGAGCAGCTGTACGGCGGCACCGGAGGCCGCCGGATCGCCTGGCCCGTTCGAGTAGAACAGCGCATCCGGTTTCAGTTCCAGCACTTCTGCCGCCGTGAACCGCTCCGGCAGCACGTGCACGTCGAACCCGCGCGCGGCCAGGTAGTGCAGGGTCGAGAGCTTCACCCCGAGATCGAGCACGGCGACGGAGCCGATCCGCTCGGTCGAGGCGGGGATCAGGTAGGCCTCAGGCGTCGAGACCTCTGCGGACAGATTGCGGCCGGCCATTTCTGCCCCCGCGCGCACGCGGTCGAGCTGGTCGCCGTCGGAGAGCACGAAGTCGGCGCCGGAGAAGATGCCTGCCCGCATGGCACCGGCTGACCGGATGTGTCTTGTCACCGCACGCGTGTCGATGCCGCTGATGCCGACGACACCCGATGCGACGAGCTCGTCGTCGAGGCTGCGCTGCGCACGGAAATTCGACACGATACGCGATGGCTCTCGCACCACGAAGCCGGCAACCCAGATTCGCGAGGATTCCTTGTCCTCGTCGTTGACCCCGGTGTTGCCGATGTGCGGGGCCGTCATCAGGACGATCTGGCCCGCATACGACGGATCCGTCAGCGTCTCCTGGTAGCCGGTCATGCCGGTGGAGAACACCGCCTCGCCCAGTGTGCTGCCGCGAGCGCCATACGCGCGCCCGATATATCGTGAGCCGTCTTCGAGCACGAGAACGGCTGGCGCGGATTCAGCCACGCTACACCTCGCTTTCTGGGTGGTCAGCCGCGGATGCCGCCGAGGAATGGGGCGCAGGAGAATCGGAAGCGGTGCGGGCCGACGGGTTCGCGGGGCCTGCAGCGATCGTGTTGAGCGCATCGATCAGCGGCCCGCGATCCGCCGGTTCGACGGCGCGCAGGTAGCTGTCGACGACGGTTCCGGTCGAGGCTTCCGGTTCACCGTCGACGCGCCAGGACAGGCGGACGAGTCCGCCGGTCTCGACGACCCGGTCGATCGCGACGGTGGCGGCGTCCGCGGCGACCACGGCGGATGCAGGCACGAATGCCTCGCGTTCCCCGGTCACCGCGATCAGCACGCCGGCCTGAGCGACCGTGACGATCGCGCGACCCGGGAGGCCGAGCCCGTCGATGGCCAGCCGCTCGAGTTCCCGGTCGTGCGCGGTCGTCGCCACGTACAGCACTTCAGCGGTGCAACGCACGTCGCCGAGCTCGTGCGGCACTGCACGCACCGGGCGCAGTGCGCTGTCTCGACGGATGCGCCGACGCCAACCCCACCACATCGCGAGGAACACTAGGGCGACGACGACAACGATGATGGTCGTCGGCCAGAGCCTAGCCACGTGCGACACCTCCCCGCCGCTCGCGCGCAGACAGGCGGACCTCCCCGGGCTCACGCACACGCCCGTCGAGCACTGTCGGATAGCCGGCATGGATGGTGGCGACGATCCGGCCGGGAAGGGTTCTGCCCAGGAAGGGCGAGTTGACCGCCTTGCCGACGAGGTCGTGCGTGCTGAAGGCTCGCCTGGCGCTCGGGTCGTAGAGTGTCACGTCGGCAGGGGCACCGACCGCGATCGCGCCGTGCCCTGCCAGGGATCCGATTCGAGCGGGTGCAGAGCTCAGCACCCGTTCGACGTCTGGCCAGCCGAGTTGACCGGACTCGACGACGGCCGCGTGCACCACGGACAGCGCGGATTCCAGCCCGACCATCCCGTTGGCTGCCGCATCCCACTCGCAGTCCTTCGCCTCGATCGGGTGCGGCGCGTGATCGGTCGCGACGATGTCGATGGTGCCGTCGGCCAAGGCCTCGCGCAGTGCGTGCACGTCTTCGGGGCGACGCAGCGGCGGGTTGACCTTGTAGCGGGCGTCGTAGCCGGCGACCAGGTCCTCGGTCAACAGCAGGTGGTGCGGTGTGACTTCGGCCGTGACGGCGATGCCGCGTGCCTTCGCCCAGCGGATCACATCGACCGCGCCCGCCGTGGAGACATGGCAGACGTGCAGCCGACTGCCGACGTGCTCGGTCAGGAGCACGTCGCGGGCGATGATCGACTCCTCGGCGACCGCCGGCCAGCCCGCCAGGCCGAGCTGGCCGCTCAATGCTCCCTCGTTCATCTGCGCGCCATCGGTCAGACGCGGGTCCTGCGAGTGTTGGGCGATCACCCCGCTGAACGCCTTGACATATTCGAGCGCACGGCGCATGAGCAGCGGGTCCGACACGCACGACCCGTCATCGGAGAACACGCGCACCCGCGCCCGAGAATGTGCCATGGCGCCGAGCTCGGCCAGTTGTCCGCCCGCGAGGCCGACGGTGACCGCACCGATCGGGCGGACCGTCGCATACCCGGCGCTCTCGCCGAGGGTGAGCACCTGTTCGACGACCCCTGCGGTGTCTGCGGCCGGCGACGTGTTGGCCATGGCGAACACGGTGGTGAACCCGCCGGCAGCAGCGGCGCGCGTTCCGGTCAGCACGGTCTCGCTGTGCTCGAATCCCGGTTCTCGCAGGTGCGTGTGCAGGTCGACGAGCCCGGGCAGCGCGATCAGCCCGTCTGCGTCGATCGCTCGCGCGCCGGCAGCGCCGAGCCCGTTGCCCAGTGCGGCTATCCGGCCCTCGTCGATCAGGATGTCGGTGCGTCCGCCGCCAGAGAGCGTCGCACCGGAGATCAGAAGCTTCTCCATCGTCATCTGTGTTAGTGATCCTCCCGATCGCCGGCCAAAAGCAGATACAACGCCGCCATGCGCACAGCGACACCGTTGGCAACCTGCTCGCGCACCGTCGACTGCGGCGAGTCGGCTGCTGCCGCTGAGATCTCAAGTCCGCGATTCATCGGCCCGGGGTGCATGACAATGCTATCGGGGGCCAGCCGGGTGAGCCGTTCACCGTCGAGTCCCCAGACGCGCGCGTACTCGCGCGTGTTGGGAAAGAACGATGCGTGCATCCGTTCCGCCTGGATGCGCAGCATCATCACCACGTCTGGTCTGTCGTTCTCGATGACGGCATCGAAGTCATAGCCGACGCGTGCCGGCCAACCGTGCAAATCCACCGGCAGCAGTGTCGGCGGGCCGACGAGACACACTCGCGCGCCCAGCGTCGTGAGCAGCCACACGTTCGAGCGGGCAACCCGCGAATGCAGGATGTCGCCGACGATGGTCACCCGGATGCCCTCCAGGTCGCGGCCACGCGATGCGGCGCCGTGCAGGCGCTTGCGGATGGTGAACGCGTCCAGCAGCGCCTGCGTGGGATGCTCGTGCGTCCCGTCCCCCGCGTTCAGAATGCCGGCGTCGATCCAGCCGCTTGCCGCAAGGGTGTGCGGAGCTCCTGAAGCGCCGTGCCGGATCACGACGGCGTCAGCGCCGATCGCCTGCAATGTCTGCGCCGTGTCCTTGAGGCTCTCACCCTTCGCGACGCTCGAGCCCTTCGCGCTGAAGTTGATGACGTCGGCGGACAGTCGCTTCGCTGCGGCTTCGAACGAGATCCGGGTGCGGGTCGAGTCTTCGAAGAACAGGTTGACGACGGTCTTGCCACGCAGGGTCGGGAGCTTCTTCACTTCGCGCAGAGAGACATCCGCCATGTCCTCCGCAATATCCAGCAGGCCGATCGCCTGATCCCGGTCGAGGTCTTTCGTGGACAGCAGGTGTCTCATGCGGTTGCCTCCTCCGAATCGCCCGAACCGGATTCGCCCGAGCCGGCGGGGCCGTCGATCGTGACGTACTCGTCGCCGTCGGTCTCGGTGAGGTGGACGTTCACCCGTTCTGTCGCCGCGCTCGGCAGGTTCTTGCCGACGAAGTCCGCACGGATCGGCAGTTCGCGATGCCCTCGATCCACGAGAACGGCCAACCGGACCGCCTTGGGCCGTCCCAGGTCGCTGAGCGCGTCGAGCGCTGCACGGACCGTGCGGCCTGAATAGAGCACGTCGTCGACGAGCACGACCGTGGTGCCGTCGATGCCGCGTGGAAGCTGCGTGGGCGACGGTGCGCGGGTCGGATTGCGGTGCAGATCGTCGCGGTACATCGTCACGTCGATCGATCCGACGAGATCGTGCGGCGCATCCGGTTCGATCCTCGCGATGATGTCGCCGATGCGGCGGGCAAGCGGCACACCCCGGGAGGGGATGCCGAGAATCACGAGTTCAGTTGCGCCGCGATTGGATTCGAGGATCTCGTGCGAGATCCGGGTCAACGCCCGGCTGATGTCAGCCTGCTGCAGCACGGTGCGCGCCATTCAGCCGACCTCCTTCCCCGCCTCGCAGGACGGCTGTTAAAGGATGTCTACCCGCCCAGCCTAGCAGCGCCGCGGCTCGCGTCCGGAACTCGGCAGGGTTTTTTCACAGTCGGCGATGTTCGGTGACTTGGTGGTCGAGTAGTGAGGTAAAGACGGTGGTCGAGTAGCGAGGTACGAGCGTATCGAGACCCGTATCGAGACCCGTATCGAGACCTCATTGCGGGGTCTCGATACGCCTGCTCGCTGCGCTCGCGGGCTACTCGACCAACGGGATGATGCAATTCGACGACTGTGAAAAGACCCGGCGGACTCGGGACTCGGGCGAGTGGGCGACGGGTGCCCCGAGCTCGGCTACCCCCTGCCGCCGCTCTGGATGAAAGCCTTGACGTCGGCGGCTTTCGTGAAGTCTCCGCTGAACGGGTGCCCGTCGACGAGGATCGTCGGCGTGCCCTTGATCGAGGTGATGTCAGCACCGACGATGCCGCCGTTCAGCGCCTTGCCGTTGTAGCTCTGCACCCATGGGATGTAGTCGCCGTTGGTGATGCAGGCCGAGACGTCGGCGGCGCCTGCTTGCGCGGCGAGCGAGACGAGTTGACCGTCGGTCAACCCCGTCGAGTGTTCGGCGGGCTGATTCGTGTACAGCAGTCCGAGGTAGGCCAGCGTCTTCGACGGATCGGCGGCTGCGACACAGACGAGCGACGATGATGCCCTCGAGGAGTATTGCGCGCCCTGCGAGAACTGGTCGAGGAAGGTCAGCGGATGCACGCGCAGCGTGATCGTGGAGGCGTTGACCATGGATGCCAGCGCTCGGCCGTTCGCCTTCTCGAACTCGCCGCAGTAGGGGCACAGCGGATCGATGAACGTGTCGACGGTCGTGGCCGCCGAGCCGAGGGCGATATAACCCTTGTCGAAATCGACTGCGCCTTTGACTCCGGTCGGCAACGCGGAGGGACCGGATGAACCGGACGAACCGGTCGACGGTGTCGGGGTGCTCGATCCGCCTGATCCAATGGGCTCGCCGGCGGAGCATCCGGCCAGACCGATCACGGTCAGCGCGATCACGGTCAGCGCGGCAGTCAGTGCACGGCGTGATCCCGGCTGTCGAGGGGCCTGCGGCATGCTCGTCGTCTTTCCGTTCGTTGCGCTCGATGTTCGTTGCACCCGGTGTGACCGCCGGCGTCAGTCTGTCGTGTGGATCTGCGCGATCTTCGACAGAAGCCCGCTGACGAATCTGGGCGAATCCTCGGTGGAGAGCGCGGCGGCGGCCTCGACGGCCTCGGAGATCGCGACGCCGGCGGGTACCTCGTCGTTGTAGAGCAACTCCCAGATGCCGATCCGAACGACCGCCCGATCGACGGCGGGCATCCGCGCGACCGTCCAGCCCTGCGCATACGTCTCGATCAGCTCGTCGATCTCGGTCAGATGGTCCTGCACGCCGTCGACGATCTCGCGGGCATACAGCCAGGATGCGGCGCGCGCCGGCTCGCTTGCGGCGCGCTCAGCCTCGGCGGCGAGAACGGTCGCGATCGGTGACTGGCGCATATCCGCGGAGTAGAGGATGTCCAGTGCCCGCTTCCGGGCTTTGGTGCGCGCGCTCACTAGTCGCTGACGCGGCTGAGGTATTCGCCGGTGCGGGTGTCGACCTTCACCTTGGTCCCGGTCTCCAGGAAGAGTGGAACCTGAATCTCGTGGCCGGTCTCGACCGTTGCCGGCTTGGTGCCGCCCGTCGAGCGGTCGCCCTGCAGGCCGGGTTCGGTGTAGGTGATCTCCAGCACGACGGATGCCGGAAGCTCGACATAGAGGGGGTTGCCGTTGTTGAGCGCGATGGTCACCGGCTGGTTCTCGAGCATGAAGTTGGCGGCATCTCCGACGGTGACGGCCTGAACGGTCAACTGGTCGTAGTCGGCCGTGTCCATGAAGACGAAGCTGTCGCCGTCCCGGTAGAGGTACTGGAAGTCGCGACGGTCGACGTTCTCGAACTCGAGCTTCGCGCCCGCATTATAGGTGCGGTCGACGGTCTTGCCGCTGACGACGTTCTTGAGCTTGGTGCGCACAAAGGCACCGCCCTTGCCCGGCTTGACGTGCTGGAACTCGACGACGGTCCAGAGTTGGCCGTCGATGGAGAGGACAGCGCCGTTGCGGATGTCTGCGGTTGATGCCATGGGAAAGTAGTCCGTTCAGCTGAGAGAATGACGGGCCGTCGTCGCGGCGTGCGTGGCACGCGCATCGAAATCTGTCGGCGGGCGTCCGACGTCGATGACGAGGACGCCTGCGCGCCCGAGATATCAGGCCCTCGACGATTCTAGTTGTCAAGCGGCGATTCGGCGAATGGCGGCCAGGGCGAGCCGGTAGGACTCCAGCCCGAATCCGGCGATCACACCCGTCGAAACCGCACTGATCACACTCGTGTGCCGGAATTCCTCCCGGGCATGCGGGTTGGAGATGTGCACCTCGACGACGATGCCACCGGCCGATGTCACCAGAGAGACGGCGTCGCGCAGCGCATACGAATAGTGGGTCCAGGCTCCTGCGTTCAGGATGACGGGGATGCCGCCGTCCGCAGCCTCGTACAACCAGCCGAGCAGTTGCGCCTCGGCGTCGGTCTGACGCAGGTCGATCAGCGTGTCGCCTGCATCGGTCTGCAACAGCTCACGCAGGTCTGCCAGAGTCTGCGTGCCGTAGACGCCGGGTTCGCGCGTTCCGAGACGCCCGAGATTCGGGCCGTTCAAGACGAGGACGGTGCTCATGGACACTCAGCTTATCGGCGTGCCGGGCGGCGTGTCGGGGCGGCGCATCGCGCGGCGCGATTCACGATGCGATCTCCTGGTATGCCGCGAACAGCAGGCTCGGTTCCGGTGCCGCCAGAACGGTGGGCCGGGCGATGTCGTCGAGCACGATGAAGCGCAGCATACTTCCCCGGGTCTTCTTGTCCCGCTGCATTGTCTCCAACAGCGACGGCCACCGGTTGGCGGGGTAGGTCGTCGGCAACGTGAGAGCGGTGAGGATGCTGCGGTGCCGATCGACGACGCCATCAGATAGGCGCCCGTTCAGCCTCGCCAATTCCGCGGCGTACACCATGCCCACCGAAACCGCAGCGCCGTGGCGCCACTGATAACGCTCCGCATGTTCGATGGCATGCCCGAGCGTGTGCCCGTAGTTGAGGATCTCGCGCAGCCCGTGCTCGGTGAAGTCCTCGCCGACCACGCGCGCCTTGATGCCGACCGAGAGCTCGACCAGGCGACGGAACTCCGGAGTCGTCGGATCGGTTGCGGTGTCGAGATCGGCCTCGATGATGTCCAGAATCTCCGGCTCTGCGATGAACCCGCATTTCACGACCTCACCGAATCCGGCCAGGATCTCGTTGCGCGGCAGGCTGGTGAGCGTGTCCAGGTCGGCGATGACAGCGCTCGGCGCATAGAACGCGCCGACGAGGTTCTTGCCCTCCGCCGTGTTGATGCCGGTCTTGCCGCCGACCGCCGCGTCGACCATGCCGAGCAGCGTCGTCGGGACCTGGATCAGCCGGACGCCGCGCAGCCAGGTGGCGGCGACGAAACCCGCCAGGTCGGTGACGGCTCCGCCGCCGAACCCGATCACGGCATCGGTGCGGGTGAAGTCGGCCTGACCCATGATCTGCCAGCAGAACGCCGCAACCTCCACCCGTTTGGCCGCCTCGGCGTCGGGCACCTCTGCAAGCAGAACCTGGTAGCGGTCGGCGAGCGACTCCCGCAGTTCGGCCGCCGCCAGCGCGAGTGCCGGCGGGTGAACGATCAGCAGGCGAGCCACGTCCGGGCCGACCACGGGTGCGAGATCCAGGCGCAGCCCGGCACCGATGGTCACCTCGTACTGATCCGTGCCGGGGACGATGATCCGTGTCGTGGGGTCTGTCATGGCTGCTCCTGTGCCCAATGGATGATCTCGTCGACGATGGCGTCGACCGGTCGATTCGTCGTGTCTGTCGTGAATGCGGCAAGCCGCGCGTAAAGCGGCGCTCGCTCATCGACCAGCCGCTGCCAGGATGCGAGGTCCTGTGCGAGTGGCCGCTTGCCGTTCGCGATACGGGACTCGACCGCCTCAGCACGCACCGTCAACAGCACGACGGCACGGCCCCGCAGGTCGTTCTGCGTCTGCGGGTCGAGCACGGCGCCGCCTCCGAGAGAGACGATGGCGTCTTCCCTCAGCGCCGCCTGGACGGTGGCTCGTTCGAGCGCGCGGAAGTGTGCCTCACCGTGCTCGGCGAACAGGTCGGCGATCGCGCCGTAGTCGCGTACGATCTCCGCGTCCGTGTCGATGTAGCCGAGCCCGAGGCGTCGAGCCAGACGCTTGCCGACGCGCGACTTGCCCGCGGCGGGCGGCCCGATCAGGACGATGCTCACTGGTCGGTCGGCGTCGCGGAACCGGCGTCCGCCCCGGCGCGCCGGGTGCGCAGCGTGGTCGGGATGCTGTCGAGATAGCCGACGAGATTGCGCCGCGTCTCCGCGACGGCGTCGCCCCCGAACTTCTCGAGCACGGCGTTCGCGAGCACAAGGGCGACCATCGCCTCGGCCACCACGCCGGCGGCGGGCACCGCACAGACATCCGAGCGCTGATGATGTGCTGCCGCTGGTTCGCCGGATGTCACGTCGACGGTGCGCAGCGAGTGCGGGACGGTCGAGATGGGCTTCATGCCGGCACGAACCCGCAACACGGTGCCCGTGCTCATCCCGCCCTCGGTGCCACCGGCCTTGTCGCTTGTGCGAGCGATCTGCTCGTGGTCGATGACGAGTTCATCGTGTGCCTGTGAGCCGCGCCTGGTCGTCGTGGTGAAGCCGTCCCCAACCTCGACGCCCTTGATCGCCTGAATTCCCATCAGCGCCGCGGCAAGTTGGGAATCCAGTCGCCGGTCCCAGTGCACGTGCGATCCGAGACCGGGCGGCACGCCATAGGCGAGCACCTCGACCACGCCGCCGAGCGTGTCGCCGTCCTTGCGGGCAGCGTCCACCTCGGCAACCATTGCGGCAGATGTTGCGGCGTCGAAGCACCGCAACGGATCGGCGTCCAGCGCATCGACGTCGCCTTCGGTCGGCAGCGCACTCCCATCAGGCACGCGCACGGTCCCGATCGACAGCGTGTGACTGACCAAGGAGATGCCGAGCTCGCACAGGAAGGCCTTGGCGATGGCGCCGAGGGCGACCCGCGCCGCTGTTTCCCGCGCGCTGGCGCGTTCGAGAATCGGTCGGGCCTCGGTGAACCCGTACTTCTGCATGCCGACCAGATCGGCATGCCCTGGTCGAGGCCGGGTGAGCAGTGCGCCCCTGCCGCCGGCGAGCTGTTCGGGGTCCACCGGTTCCGCACTCATCACGTCGGTCCATTTCGGCCACTCCGTGTTGCCGATCCGCACGCTGATCGGGCTGCCGAGGCTGTAGCCGTGCCGTACACCGCTGGAGAGCGACAACTCGTCCTGTTCGAATTTCATGCGCGCGCCGCGGCCGTAGCCGAGTTTGCGGCGCGCCAGGTCAGCGCGAATAGCTGCGATGGAGATCGGCACGGAGGCCGGGAGTCCCTCGAGGATGGCGATGAGTTCCGGGCCGTGAGACTCTCCGGCCGTGAGCCAACGAAGCATGCTTAAGATTCTGGCACAGCCGACCGAGGCTGCCCGCCGACAGGTGCGTCCGCTGCGTCGATCTGGCGCCCGGTGGCATCGAGGCGCACGGCGGTAAGCATTGCAGTCAGGACGTCGTTTTCGCGTTCGAGCGGTCGCAACGGGGTTCCGGTCACAAAGATCCGCACCTGAAGCAGCGCTTGGTGCACCAGCATGGCCAGTCCGGAGAGCACCTGACCACCCGCCTGGCGCCAACGCTCGGCCAGTACGCTCGGCCAGGGATCGTATGCCACATCGAGCAGCATTGCACGCGCGAGCAGTTCTGCCGAGAAATCGATGCCCGCGTTCGCGCCGCCCGGCAGCGTGCTGATCACCAGTTCTGCGAATGGTTCCGCGGTTCCCTGGCCGGGTAGGCGAATCTCGATTCGCACCCCGAGTTGTTCTGCCAGCGGCACGAGGGCGGCGGCGTGGTCCGGGTTGCGCGCCCAGATGACGACACGCTCCGCCCCGAGCTGTGTGGACGCAACGAGCGCCGAGGCCGCCGTTGCGCCCGATCCGAGGACGTGTACCAGGGTGGCGGATCTCAGCCCGGCAGCGCCGAGTGCATGGACGATGCCGGCGACATCCGTGTTGAAGCCGTGCAGTGCCGGAGCGGTCGCGCGGTTCGGAGCGTCGAAGAGGATCGTGTTCGCCGAACCGGTCAGCCGGGCGAGGTCATCGAGCGTGGATACGAGCGGGATGACGCCGTGCTTGAGCGGCATGGTCAGCGACAGACCGCGCCATTCGCGGCCGCGGGAGCGTACGAAATCGGCGAGTTCCGACGCTGTCACCTCGATCGCCTGATAGCTCCACGGCAACCCGAGCACGGCGTAGGCGGCCCGGTGCAGAGCCGGTGACTGCGAGTGCGCGATAGGCGAGCCCAGCACCGCCAACTCGCGTCTACTTGCAGTAGGCATCGTTCGCAGCG
Source organism: Microbacteriaceae bacterium (assembly GCA_004297935.1). Taxonomy (GTDB): domain Bacteria; phylum Actinomycetota; class Actinomycetes; order Actinomycetales; family Microbacteriaceae; genus Rathayibacter_A. Next base: position 104,751 of record SCRE01000008.1, read on the forward strand.
CTCGCATTGCACCAGTCGTGCAGTTTCTGCACGGCCGCATTGTGCTCGTCAAGGGTCGTCGAGAACGTCGTCTGCCCGGTCTGCAGGTTGGTGGTCACGAAGTACAACCACGGTCCCGGCGTCGGGTGCAGCGCCGCGGCGATCGCGACATCGCCCGGGTTGCCGATTGGTGCAGGCGGCAGTCCCGGGTGCACGTAGGTGTTGTACGCATTGCTCGCGTCTGCCCGTTCGGCATCTGTGGTGAACACCCGTTTGACTCCCGCGCCGTACGCGACCGTGGCGTCGGATTGCAGCAGCATTCCTCGGTCGAGGCGGTTCTGGAACACCCGGGCGATCTTGCCAAAGTCTGTCAGATTCGAACCCGCTTCCAACTGCACGACCGAAGCCAGCACGACCGTCTTCCACCTGTCGGGCGGTGTCACGCCGGCCTGGTCGAGCGCCTTGAAGCTGCGATCGACCAACGTCTTGATCACGTCGGGCGCTTTCACACCGGGGTCGAAGGTGTAGGTCGCGGGGAACAGGAAACCCTCGAGTGTCTTCGCCTCCGGCGGAAGGCCGTATGCTTCCGGATTCGCGGCTGCGGCCTGCAACTCTGCGATCGGGATGGCGGTCGCCTTTGCGACGCTGGTCAGGATATCGGCTTCCGTTGTGCCTTCCGGGATCGCCACGGTGCGTTCGAGTTTATTCTTCGGGTTCTGCAGCGCGGCTAGCGCGGCCTTTGCGCTCATCTGCTTCTTGAGCGAATACACACCGGGCTGAAACACCGGATCCGGTTTGGTCTTCAGCAGCAGGCTGTAGAAGGCATCGGAGGTTTTCACCACACCGGCCTTGTACAGGGTGGTCGCAATGGTGCTGCCGATGTCGCCCTCCTTGATGCTGATGGTCACCGATCCGGTGCCCTGGCCGGTGCAGTCGTTCGGCTCGGCCAGGTTCAGCAACTTCAGCACCTGCGGTTGGAAGGTGAACCAGACGTACGCGCCACCGCCGCCGAACAAACCGATGATGACCACGATCACGACCGTCGCAGTCAGCCATCGGCGTCGCTTCTTGGCTCTGACCGGCTTCTGTCTGTCCGGGTACTCCTCGTGCGACCAGCCGAGCGTCGCCTGATGTGCGCGCCGTGCCGCCGCGTCGCGCGCCTCGCGCCGGGTGGTCGGTTGCGGAGCAGGGTCGCCGGAACCGGCATCCGGGCCAGTTCCGGAGTCGGTGTCGACCTCAGCCGCGGCGTGCGACAGCAATTCGGCAAACGGGTCGAGTCCGTTCACCTCGGGCGGCGTGCGCGGCTTCAGTGCGTCGACGGTCTCGTCTGAGGAATGATGGGGGGTCACGATGTCGGTCCAATGGTCGGGATCACGAGGGTTCCGGGGAGCCTCCCGCTGACACGCTCCATTTCGAGTGCTTGCTCCAGAATCACCGTAGCCGCCGCCTGGTCGATAACGCTCCGAGAACTCTTCGTGTTCCGTCCGGACGCTCGCAGCGCGGATTGCGCGGACACCGTCGACAGTCGCTCGTCCACCAACCGGACGGGCACGCGCACGCTCTCGGCCAGCCCGCGAGCGAAGGCAACCGCATCCTCCGTCGACGCCGTGTGAGAACCCGACAGCGAGAGCGGCAGGCCGACGACGATCTCGATGGCGTCGCACTCGGCGGCGATGGCGCGAACCCGCGCGAAGTCCGAGCCGTCGTGCGCGCGTTTCACCGTTTCGACGGGGACGGCCAGCATGCCGTGCAGATCGCTCCTGCTCACACCGATGCGGACTCTTCCCACGTCGATGCCGACCCGTGCTCCCTGCCGCATCGTTCGCGCTATCCGCCGACGGCTGCCGTCAAGGCGGCGAGCGCGGCCGGAATGGCCGCCGCGTCTGTGCCGCCGCCCTGAGCCAGGTCGGCCTTGCCACCGCCGCCTCCGCCCAGTATCCGCGCCGCCGTCTTCGCAAGCGCACCCGCCGCAACACCGCTGTCACGTGAGGCCTGGTTGGTGGCCACGATGATCACCGGTTTGCCGGCTGTCGTCGCCGCAATCGCCGCAACCGCCGGATCGCTGCCGAGGCGTTCGCGAACCGTCGTCGCAAGCATCCTGGCTTCGTCGGCCGAGTCGAGCGTGCCGACGTTCTCTGCGACGACGCGTAGCCCGCCGATCCGCTGTGCGGTCTCGAGCAGTGCGGGAACCCGGTCGAGCACGGCGCGCGCTTCGAACGCGGCGATCTTCTTCTCAGCGGCCTTCAAGCTGGAGACCAGCTCGGCGATGCGGCCGGGAAGCTGCTCCCGAGGCGTCTTCAGCGATCCGCTGATTTGCGAAACGAGGGCGCGTTCTGCTGCGAGATCGCGGAACGCCTCGATCCCGACCAACGACTCGACCCGGCGATTCGTCGATCCGACAGAGGATTCGCTGACCAGATTGATCATGCCGATCTCGGCGCTCGAGGCGACGTGCGTTCCCGCGCACAGTTCACGCGACCACGGACCGCCGATATCGACGACACGCACACGGTTGCCGTACTTCTCGCCGAACAGCGCCATTGCGCCGAGCGCTTTCGCCTCATCCAGCGGCAATTCGCGGGTGGTCACTTCGAGGTTGTCCCGGATGGCGTTGTTGGAGATCTCCTCGATCTCGCTGCGCGTCTCGGCGGACAGCGGCTGGTTCCAGGAGAAGTCCAGGCGCAGATAGCCTGCCTTGTTGTACGAGCCGGACTGGTGGGCGTTCGGGCCGAGGATCTGACGCAGTGCAGCGTGGATGATGTGTGTGCCGGAATGCGCTTGGCGGGCACCGCGGCGGTAGTCCGCGTCGACGACGCTGGTCGCGCGGTCGTCGAGTCCGACCTCTCCCGATGTCACTTGCACGGTGTGGCTGATCAGCCCCTTGACCGGCTTCTGCACATCGAGCACTTCGAGCTCGTAGCCGGGTCCGACGATGAGTCCTGCGTCGGCGTCCTGCCCGCCGGACTCCGCGTACAGGGCCGTCTCGGCGAGGATCACCTCGGCGATGTCGCCGGCAACCGCCCGCGGCACGGACACGCCGTCGACGATGATGCCGAGCACGCGTGAGTCGGTTTGCAACTCGGTGTAGCCGGTGAAGACCGTCTCTCCCAGCGAGCGGAAGGCACTGTACACGGAGAGGTCCGCGAGTGCGCGCTTCTTGGCTTTGGCGTCCGCCTTCGCGCGGGCGCGCTGGTCGGCCATGAGAGCGTCGAACGCCACCCGGTCGACCGTGAGACCGGCCTCTTCCGCCATTTCCAGGGTGAGATCGATCGGAAAGCCGTAGGTGTCATGCAACAGGAACGCCGTGTCGCCGGCCAGTTCGGTCTTGCCGGCTTTCTGTGAGTTCGACACGGCTGTTTCGAGAATCGTCGTTCCACTGGCGAGGGTGCGCAGGAAGGTCTCCTCCTCGGCGAACGCGAGGCGCGAGATGCGTTTATAGTCCGCTTCGATGTCCGGGTAGGCCGCCTTCATCGCATCGCGAGATGCCGCAAAGAGCTCCGGGAACGCGGCCGTCTCCACGCCCATCAGGCGCATCGCGCGAACGGTGCGCCGCATCAGTCGGCGCAGAATATATCCGCGCCCCTCATTCGACGGCGTGACGCCGTCCGACATCAGCATGAGCGCACTGCGCACGTGGTCGGCCACGACCCGCAACCGCACATCGTCCGCGTGGTCGGCTCCGTACTGCTTGCCAGCGATCCGGGCCGCGCGATCGAGCACGGGGCGAACCTGGTCGATCTCGTACATGTTCTCGACGCCCTGCTTGAGGAACGCGACGCGTTCCAGTCCCATCCCGGTGTCGATGTTCTTCTTCGGCAGATCGCCGAGGATCTCGAAGTCGTTCTTGCTCGTGCCTTCGCCGCGCAGGTACTGCATGAACACGAGGTTCCAGATCTCGACGTAGCGATCGTCGTCCGTTGCGGGGCCGCCGTCTGCACCGTACGCCGGACCGCGGTCGAAGAAGATCTCGGAGCACGGGCCGGCAGGCCCGGGCTGACCGGTGGACCAGTAGTTGCTCTCCATGCCGAGGCCCTGGATGCGCTCATCGGGCAGGCCGGCGACCCTGCGCCAGATCTCACGGGCCTCTGTGTCGTCGTGGTACACCGTCACCCACAGATCGTCGGAGGCAAAGCCGAGCCCGCCGGCATCCTCGGGTGTCGTGAGCAGTTCCCAGGCGAAGCGGATCGCCTGTTCCTTGAAGTAGTCGCCGAAGGAGAAGTTGCCGCACATCTGGAAGAACGTGCCGTGGCGGGGAGTCTTGCCGACCTCTTCGATATCGTTCGTCCTGATGCACTTCTGCACGCTGGTCGCCCGCGGGTACGGTGCCGGTACCAGGCCGGTGAGATAGGGCACGAACGGCACCATGCCGGCCACCGTGAACAGCAGAGAGGGGTCATCGCTGACAAGCGACGCGGACGGGACGACGGTGTGGCCCCGCTCGGCAAAGAATTCAAGCCAGCGCCTGTGGATTTCGGCAGTCTGCATAGTGTCCGATGCGATCAGTGGGTGACGGTGGGTGGGTGACAGGCGGCTGGGTCATTCGCCGTCGATGGCGCTTCGGAGCTCTTCTTCGCGTTTGCGATATCCGTCGGACACCGCGGCACCGAAGTCGCGCGCTTTCGCATCGAGGTCTTCGAAGAACGCCTTGCCCTGTGCGGTCTTGTTGACCTGGTGAGCGATCGCGAACCCTGCGACGACGCCGACGACGAGCCAGAACAGACTCTTCATGAGATAACTCCCCGAATGTGCTTGAAATGCTGAACATGCTTGAGATGGGTGGCTGAGCCGAGTGGCCAGATGCAAGTTTACCGTTTGCGTCTTTTCCGCCAACCGGGGAATGCGAATGCAGCTCGGGCCGCAGCCGAGAAGCCGGCGAGCTTGATCAGCGGCCCGCCGACGGTCGCCGCGAACAACGCGACGAGCGCGGCGATGTTGCCGGTGACATCCGCGGCGTTGCGAGTGATCGCGTCGACCCGCGCAAGCTGCTTGTTCGTCTCCTGCAGCGTGACAGTGGTCTCGACGAGGATCGGGGTGATTCCCTCACTCGTCTGGCGAATCGAATCGGTGGTCTGATCGAGAACGCGGCCCAGCTTGATCAGTGGAACCGCGAGCAGCCCGACGAGCACCGCGAAGACCACAGCGGCAAGCAGTCCGGCGATGTCGCCGAGTGACACGAGCGTCACCTCTCATTCCACTGGGTGAATTCAAACAGCCGGCATATGAATATGAAAGAGCGGGCCGCCCGTGGGCAACCCGCTCTCCAGCGTACTGGTTCGCGTCGGTGTTGGAGACGCGTATCTAGCGTGCCGCGTAGTACTCGACCACCAGTTGAACCTCACACGTGACGGGAACCTCGGCGCGCTTCGGGCGCCGCACGAGGCGCGCGTGAAGCCTGTCGAGGTCGACGTCGAGGTAACCGGGAACCTTCGGCAGCACATCGACGTGACCACCGGCGGCCGCGACCTGGAACGGCTCGGTTCCCTCGCTGCGCTCCTTGACGTGGATGAGCTGGCCCGGCCTCACCCGGAACGACGGGCGGTCGACGATCTGGCCGTCGACGAGGATGTGGCGGTGCACCACGAACTGGCGGGCCTGCGCCGTGGTGCGGGCGAAGCCGGCGCGCAACACGAGCGCGTCCAGACGCATCTCGAGCAACTCGACGAGGTTCTCGCCGGTCAAACCCTTGGTGCGACGAGCCTCTTCGAACGCGATCTTCAGCTGCTTCTCGCGGATGCCGTACTGAGCGCGGAGGCGCTGCTTCTCGCGCAGACGAACGGCGTAGTCACTGTCGGCCTTGCGTTTGGTTCGACCGTGCTCCCCGGGAGCGTACGGACGCTTCTCCAGGTACTTCGCTGCCTTCGGGGTCAGGGCGAGGCCCAGCGACCGCGACAGACGGGTCTTGCTACGGGTACGTGACTTGGTAGACACGGTTTCCTTTCGGTTGTCTCTCTAATGATGGATATACAGGCACACAAAAACACCTGAAAAATTAGAGGGATAGCGCCGGGGATGCTCGGCTACAGAGCGTGCCCCCATCGAGACCGGTACCGACGCAGCCGCACGCGATACCTGTTTCTAGGCCGATACAGCCTAACACAATCACAAGCGGTCAGCGCTTGCGAACGATGCTGCGCAGCTTGATCAGCCGAGCCGAGATCTCGCGTTCGTTGCCGTGCTCGGTCGGCGTGTAGTACACCGCATCCTTCAGTTCGTTCGGCAGATATTGCTGCGTCACGACGCCGATCGGGTCGTCATGAGGGTAGATGTATCCCTTGCCGTGGCCGAGGCGCTTCGCACCGGGATAATGGGCGTCGCGGAGGTGTTTCGGCACGCGCCCGATCTTCCCGGCGCGCACATCGGCGATCGCGGCATCCAGCGCCGTGTAGGCGGCGTTGGACTTCGGCGCCGTGGCCAGGTGCACCACCGCTTGCGCCAGGGGGATGCGCCCCTCCGGCATCCCGATGTACTGTACGGCGTCTGCGGCGGCGACAGCCACGCCGAGAGCCTGCGGATCGGCCATGCCGATGTCTTCGGAGGCGAGCACGATGATGCGCCGCGCGATGAAACGCGGGTCCTCCCCGGCCTCGATCATGCGCGCCAGGTAGTGGAGTGACGCGTCGACATCCGACCCGCGCACCGACTTGATGAACGCGCTGATCACGTCGTAGTGCTCGTCGCCGTTGCGGTCGTAGCGCAGTAGCGCACGATCGACCGCCAGAGCGACCAGCTCCGCCGTGATCACCGGCTTGACGTCGTCGACGGACTGCCCGGCATCTGCAGAGACGGATGCCGCCTCCAGCGCCGTCAGAGCGCGTCGCGCGTCACCGGATGCAAGCCTGATCAACGCGGCCCGCGCATCGGCGTCCACGACGAATCGGTCGTCGAGACCGCGCGGGTCGGCGGTGGCCCTGTCGATCAGGGTTCCGAGGTCTTCGTCGCTGAGCTGTTCGAGAGTGAGCAGCAGGGAGCGGGACAACAGTGGAGAGATGACGGAGAACGAGGGGTTCTCGGTGGTCGCGGCGACGAGGATGACCCAGCCGTTTTCGACGCCGGGCAGCAGGGCGTCTTGCTGCGCCTTGGTGAAGCGGTGGATCTCGTCGAGGAACAGCACGGTCGAGACACCATAGAGGTCGCGATTGGACATCGCCTCATCCATCACCTGCCGGACGTCTCGGACACCGGCAGAAACGGCCGACAACTCGACGAAGCGTCGGCCGGAGGAATGGGCGATCGCCTGCGCGAGCGTCGTCTTTCCGGTGCCGGGCGGCCCCCACAGGATCACCGAGACCGAACCCCGCTCCCCCGTCTTGTCGCTGGCCAGCGCGACCAGTGGCGACCCCGGTGTCAGCAGGTGCTTCTGCCCGGCCACCTCGTCGAGGGTGCGCGGGCGCATCCGCACCGCGAGCGGGGTGGCGCCACCGCGCAATCCAGCCTGCATGTCCGCCATGAAATCCAGACTAGTTGGCCCGTCTGACAGTGCTGCGTGACAACGACGGATGCGGCGGTCGACGGGATGCAGGGGTCAGCGGGCGGGTGTCGGGTATTTGTTCGCAGCAGTGCCGCCCGCGTAAAGTTCACGTGAGGTCCGGCGCGCGCGCGGCCGGCGACCTCGCTATCGTTCCGTGCGCGACCTGCGCGCAGCTGTGGAGGAGACACGTGGCAGCGAAGAAGCAGAGCGAGCGGGCGAACCGTCAGGCTCGTGAGCGGTTGCGGGTCTACACGGCTCGTGTCACCGTGCACGAACGCGGTGAGAAGCGGCGCGTGCGCGACAACTATCTCGCCGGCATCGGCATCGTGATCGCGCTCGCGCTCGCCGTGGTCGCTCAACTGAGCTATTTCAGCGGGCCGGGCAGGGTTGTCACGAAACCGGCAGCGACCGCCACGGCGACACCGACGGCGACACCGACGGCGACGGGCGCGAACCAGGGAGCCGTGCCTTCAGCTTCGCTGGCCGCGGACCGCACCTGGACCGGCACGATGACCATCAACGGCATCCCGCTCGGCATCGAGCTTGACGGCAAGGCCGCACCGCAGGCGGTGTCATCGACCATCAGTCTGGTGCGGAAGGGGTTCTACAACGGCCTGACCTGCCACAGGCTGACCGATGGCGGATTCTACGTGCTGCAGTGCGGCGACCCGAAGGGCGACGGCAGCGGCGGCCCCGGCTACAGCTACGGTCCGATCGAGAACGCACCCGCGAACAACGTGTACGACACCGGCGTACTCGCGATGGCGCGGCAGAGCGGCAACGCATACAGCCAGGGCAGCCAGTTCTTCATCGTGTACAAGACGACCACGATTCCGGCGGATGCCGCGGGCGGTTACACCGTGATCGGAAAGGTCACAAGCGGGCTCGACCAACTCAACGCGGCCGTGACGTCGAAGGGCATCACGCCGGTGGCGAGCGCGAACGACGGCAAGCCGAAGGTCGCGACGAAGATCGACTCGATAACGGTTGAGTAGCCCGCACAGCGCACCTTCCGCCGGGTGCAATAGGCTGAATCGCACACGTCCGGCAGCAGGATGGCTGTCGCCCCAGGCAAGGTGAGGCTCTTGGCTAGTACGACTGATCAGCAACCGTGGGGTCGCGTCGATGAGACCGGCACCGTCTATCTACGCGAGGCCGACGGGGAGCGCGTCGTCGGAGCATATCCGGACGGAACCGCAGAAGAGGCCCTCGCCTATTTCGAACGCAAGTACACCGATCTGGCCGGCCAGGTCACTCTGCTCGAACAGCGAGCCAAGCGCGGTGCCCCGGCGGCGGATGTCGCGAAGTCCGTGGCTGCCCTCCACGAGCATGTTGTGCAGGCGAACGCCGTCGGCGACCTCGCCGCTCTCGCCGCCCGGTTGGACAAGCTCGGCGGCGCAGTCGAGGAATTGACCGAACAGCAGTCCGCCGAGGCCAAGGCCGTGATCGACGAAGCGATCGGCGAGCGCGTGCGGGTCGTCGAGGAGGTCGAGAAGCTTGCGGCAGAAGATCCGGCGAAGACGCAGTGGAAGCAGACCACCGCGGCTCTCGATGCCCTGTTCGTCCGCTGGCAGTCGCTGCAGCACGACGGTCCGCGTCTGCCGAAGGGTCAGGCGAACGATCTCTGGAAGCGTTTCCGCGCTGCCCGCGCGAGCATCGAACGCAACCGCAAAGAGTTCTTCTCTGAATTGGATGCGCAACACCGCGACGTGCGGACCCGCAAGACACACTTGATCGAGCAAGCGGAGGCGCTCCTGCCGCACGGTGTGGACGGAATCCCCGCCTACCGGGCCCTGCTGGACGATTGGAAGCGATCGGGGCGCGCCGGCAAACGCAACGACGACGCCCTGTGGGCGCGGTTCAAGGCGGCCGGAGACGCGCTGTTCGCGGCGAAATCGGAGATCGATGCGCGCGAGAACGAGGAGTTCGCCGAAAACCTCACTCAGAAGCTGGCGCTTCTCGACGAGGCAGAGCCGTTGTTGACCGCGACCGACCGGGGGGCTGCCCGCGCCAGCCTGCAGTCGATCCAACGCCGCTGGGATGAGGTCGGCAAGGTTCCGCGCGACCAGGTCAGGGTCGTAGAAGATCGACTGCGCAAGGTCGAGACGGCCGTGCGCAAGCTGGAAGACGACCATTGGCAGCACAACAATCCGGAGAAGAAGGCACGCAGCGAGGGTCTTGCGGCTCAGTTGCACGACTCGATCGCCAGGCTTGAGGTCGAACTCGCCGAGGCACGATCGGGCGGCGACGCGGCGAAGGTGGCAGAAGCACAGGCCGCGCTCGACGCGCAGAAGGCGTGGCTCGACGCGCTCGGCTGATCAGCGCTCGGATCTCCACAGGGTCCGCTCGGCCGGGTCCTGTCCACAGATCGGCGCCCAGCCGTGCCGAGCGCACAGGCCTGCGGCAGCATGTGCTGTATGACGCGCTTGCTTCCGGATGTCCTGGTCCCCACCGTCACACTCTCACTGCCCGAGCTCTGCGCCGCCCGTCTCGACGGCGAGGTGATGCCGATCGATGAGTGCTTCATCGCCATCGATACCGCCGACAGCACACGTGCACGAGCGATCACACTGCGATCGCTCGTCGGCTCGCGGGCGATCGCGGATAAGGCCAGTGCCCTGTGGATCTACGGGATACTGCCGATGCCGCCGGCCACGCACACCGTCTGCATCGATCGCGCGGATCGATCGGCCACTCCGCGCTCTCTGCGGGTGACCGTTGCGCAGTCCCGCTTCCACCCCGGCGATCTGTGCACCGTCGGCGGCATGACGGTGACCACTCCACTGCGCACCGTATACGACCTGGCCCGGGTGCGCCGGTTCTCCGCGTTGGAAAGCCGTGGCATCCGCGGCCTGATCGACCTGTTCGCGCTGGACGCGGCATCCTGCATCGCGCGCGTCGATGCCGTGCGGAACCTGCCCGGCCGTCGTGCGGCGCTGCGCCGGCTGCATGACGCTGCGGCGGCTGCGGCGCCTCAACCCGCGCTGACCCGATAGACGTCGTAGACGGCGTCGATACGCCGGACGGCATTGAGCACCCGGTCCAGGTGGGTGGTGTCCCCCATCTCGAACACGAACCGGCTGAGCGCAAGCCGATTGCTCGACGTCGTCACCGTCGCCGAGAGAATGTTCACGTGGTATTCCGAGAGCACGCGAGTGACGTCGGAGAGCAGCCCGGACCGATCGAGGGCCTCGACCTGGATCTGTACCAGGAACACGCTCTTGGACGACGGTGCCCATTCCACATCGATCATCCGCTCGGGTTCTTTGAGCAGTGACTGCACATTGTGACACGTCGCCTGATGCACTGAGACACCCGATCCGCGGGTGATGAAACCGACGATCGGGTCCCCGGGAACAGGAGTGCAGCACTTTGCCAGCTTGACCAGAATGTCTGGGGCGCCGCGCACGAGAACTCCGGAATCGCTGTTCCGGAGTGCCTTGCTGCGCCCCCTCGACGGGACAGACATGTCGGCGGCATCCGATTCGATCGCCACCTGCACGGAGGCGACGACCTTTTCGATCACGGACTGCGTCGAAACGTGACCCTCGCCGACCGCGGCGTAGAGCGATGATACGTCGTCATAGCGCAGCTGTGAGGCGACCTCGGCCAGCGAGTCCTGGCTCATCAGTCGCTGCAACGGCAGGTTCTGCTTGCGCATCGACCGGGCAATCGCATCCTTGCCCTGTTCGATTGCCTCGTCGCGTCGCTCCTTGGTGAACCACTGCCGGATCTTGTTGCGCGCGCGCGGGGACTTGACGAAGTTCAGCCAGTCCTTGCTCGGGCCGGAGTCCGGATTCTTGGAGGTGAAGACCTCCACGACATCACCGGTAGCCAATGTGCTTTCGAGCGGCACGAGGCGGCCGTTGACCTTGGCGCCCATCGTGCGATGGCCGACTTCCGTGTGCACGGCGTACGCGAAGTCCACCGGGGTCGCGCCCGCCGGCAGTCCGATCACGCGGCCCTTCGGCGTGAAGACGTACACCTCTTTGGCGCCGATTTCGAAACGGAGAGAGTCGAGGAACTCACTGGGATCGGCCGTCTCCGCCTGCCAGTCCGAGATGTGCGCGAGCCAGGCGAGGTCGGTGTCGACCCGGATGCCCGTCTGCGAGCCCTTGCCGCCGTTGACCCGCTCCTTGTACTTCCAGTGCGCGGCGACACCGAACTCGGCGCGCTGGTGCATTTCCTCCGTGCGGATCTGGATCTCGACCGCACGCCCCTCCGGCCCGACGACGGTCGTGTGCAACGACTGGTACAGGTTGAACTTGGGCGTCGCGATGTAGTCCTTGAACCGGCCGGGCATCGGCGTCCAGCGGGCGTGGATCTGGCCGAGCACCGCGTAGCAGTCGCGCACCGAGTGCACCAGCACGCGGATGCCGACGAGGTCGTAGATCTCGTCGAACTCGCGGCCGCGCACCACCATCTTCTGATAGATGGAATAGAACTGCTTCGGGCGGCCGCTGACCTTGCCCCGGATCTTCGCAGACTTGAGGTCGTCATTGATCGCCGTGATGACCTCGTGAACGATCTGTTCGCGCTCGGGCGAGCGCTGTCTCACGAGGCTTTCGATCTCCGCGTACAACTTCGGATAGAGCACGGCGAACGACAGGTCCTCGAGTTCCCACTTGATCGCCTGGATGCCGAGCCTGTGGGCGAGCGGCGCGTAGATCTCCAGCGTCTCCGTGGCCTTGCGCGTGGCCGACTCCGCAGGAACGAATCCCCAGGTGCGCGCATTGTGCAGCCGATCGGCCAGCTTGATGATCAGCACCCGAATGTCCTTCGACATCGCCACGATCATCTTGCGCACGGTCTCCGCCTGTGCACTGTCGCCGTATTTGACCTTGTCGAGTTTGGTCACGCCGTCGACGAGCATGGCGATCTCGTCGCCGAAATCGGCGCGCAACTCGTCGAGGGTGTATTCCGTGTCTTCGACGGTGTCATGCAGCAGAGCAGCCGCAATCGTCTTCGACCCGATGCCCAGGTCGGCGAGAATTTGCGCGACGGCGACCGGATGCGTGATATACGGCTCACCGCTGCGCCGCTTCTGCCCGGTGTGCGCGCGCTCGGCAACCGTGTAGGCGCGCTCGATGACAGCCAGGTCAGCCTTCGGGTGGTTCGTCCGAACCGTCCTGATCAGCGTGTCGACCGCGCCGGCCGGCTGCGCCCGGGAGAAGATGCGCGGAACCAGACGGCGCAGAGAAGCGCTTTGCGACGTCGTCGTGTCGACCATCACTCGCGCCTCCCTGTTCTATTATCGCGGCATCGGAAGACCGTCGCGTTCACGCTGTCGCGGCGCCGTCACTCCGCGACTGCGACGCTGACCGGAGACTTGGCTCGCGCGGCCATGACCTTCTTGTCGTGCTTGCGGATGTTCGGCTCATTGTGCCGGAACGACGCGTAGAGCGGCGCCGCTATGAAGATCGTCGAATACGTGCCGACCAGGATGCCGATGAACAGGGCGAGCGAGATGTCGCGCAGCGTGTCCGCACCGAGAACATACGCGCCGATGAACAGAATCGAACCGACGGGAAGTCCCGCGACGACGGCCGTGTTGATGGATCGCACCAGTGTCTGGTTCACGGCGAGGTTGACGGACTCTGAGAACGTGTGTTTGATCTGGTCTTTGTCCTCCGTGGTGTTCTCCCGGATCTTGTCGAAGACCACGACGGTGTCATAGAGCGAGTACGCCAGAATCGTGAGGAAGCCGATCATCGTGGCGGGTGTGATCTCGAATCCGACCAGGGCGTAGATCCCTCCCGTCAGCAACAGGTCGTGGAACAGTGACAGGATCGCCGCTGCGGACATCTTCCACGTTCGGAAATACAGCGCCATCATCGCGAAGGCGAGCAGCAGGAAGACGATGAGGCCTTGAAGCGCCTGTCTGCTGACATCAGCGCCCCAGCTCGGGCCGATGAAGGTGGACGCGACCTTGGACGCGGGCACGTTGTACGCCTTGGCGAGTGCGTCGGCGACTTCTCTGGTCTGCGTGGCCGATAGCTGATCGGTCTGCACTCGCACGCCGTTGTCGTTGACACTCGTGACCGCCACCGCGACCGACGGGTTCACACTGGCGACAGCGGCTTGCGCGGGCTGCTGGGCCGTTGTGGTGGTGTCGCTGACCTGGAACTGGGAGCCGCCCCGGAAGTCGATGCCGAAGTTGAACCCGCCCTTGAAGATCGGGATCAGGATGGATGCGACGACCACGAAGATCGCGATCGCGTACCAGATTCTGCGCGTGCCGATGAAGTCGACGGAACGGGCGCCGGTGTAGAGGTCATTGCCGAATTTCTGAAACCGGGTGGCCATCAGGACTCCTTCCCGTCGTTCTTCTTATCGCCGGTTCCTGCCGAGATGAGCTCTGCCGCCTTGCGCTCGGCGATGGTCTGCCGCTTCGCCGCCTCACGACTGCTGGATGCAGCCTTCGACGCCGTGACGGCGACCGGGCTGCGGAACTGTGCGGCACCGCGATAGACAGCGCCCAGCGCATCCGGATCCAATCCAGACCACGGGTGCCCGGTCGAGAAGTAGCGGGTCTGGGCGAGCAGTTGCAGCGTCGGGTGAGTGAACAGGATGACCACCAGCACATCGATCACGGTCGTCACGCCGAGGGTGAACGCGAAACCCTGCACGTTGCCGACGGCAAGAACGTAGAGCACGACGGCGGCCAGCAGGTTCGTCGTCTTCGCCGCATAGATCGTGCGCTTCGCGCGCTTCCAGCCTGCTTCGACCGCGGATTCCAGAACCCTGCCGTCGCGCAGCTCGTCGCGTATTCGCTCGAAATACACGATGAACGAATCCGCCGTGAAGCCGATCGCGACGATCAGACCGGCGACACCGGCCAACGACAGTCGGTAGTCCATTCGCCAGGAGAGGACGGCGATCACCAGATACGTCAGCACGGCCGCCACGACGAGCGAGGTGATCGTCACGAATCCGAGCAGCCGATATTGGAAGAGCGTGTAAATGACCACGAGGAGCAGGCCGATGACGCCGGCCAGCAGACCGCTCATCAACTGGGTCGAGCCGAGGGTCGCCGAGATGGTGTCGTTGCTCTGCACCGTGAAGCTGATCGGCAGCGCGCCGAACTTCAGCTGGTCGGCGAGCGACTTCGCCGAAGCCTCCGTGAAACTACCGGTGATCTGCGGCTTGCCGTCGGTGATGACACCCTGCATGACCGGCGCGGAGAGCACCTTGCCGTCCAGCACGAACGCGAACTGATTGCGAGGGGATGGGAGACCGACCAGCCGCGAGCTGACCACGCCGAAGTCTTTGGTGCCCTGGCCGTTGAAGACGAGGTTGATGGCCCACTGGCCGGTTGTTGCACCGTTCGCCTGCACCATCCCGGCGGATGCATCGCTGATGTCCGAGCCGCTGACCTCAACCGGGCCGAGCAGGTATTTCGCGCTGGACTGGTCGTCGCAGGTCACCAGCGGCTTCTCGGAGGGAGCAACGTTGGTCGCCTGGTTCTTCAGCGATGCGCAGTCGAACGCGTTGTACTGAGCCTGCAGCAGCGGTGTGATGTACGCGGGGTCGCTGCCGTTGGTCGGCGAAGTCGACGGGGTCGCCTCCAGCGTGGCCGCAGGCGACGGATAGGGCGTGTTCTTGCCGTTCGCACCGACGAAGCTGTTGCTCGGGGCGCCGGCCAACAACACGGGTCGAAGCTCGAGTTTCGACGACGACTTGATGCGATTCATGGTCGCCTGGTCCGGTGTGCCGGGGATCGAGACCACGATGTTGTTCGTGCCCTGCGTCGAGACCTGCGCCTCGGAGACGCCCGAGGCATCCACCCGCTGGCGGATGATGGACACCGCCTGGTTCAGTTCGTCGCTGGTGACCTTCTGACCGTTCTCCAGCTGCGGTGCCAGGATGATCTCCGTGCCGCCCTCGAGGTCCAGGCCGAGCTTGGGCGCCCAGGAGGCACTTGCGAACAGTACGCCGCCCGCGAGAATCGCCACGAGGGCGATCACGATGACGCCCAACCAGGCGAGGGACCTCCTGGCATTCTTGACCGGAGACGACTTTGCCACGGAAGAACTCAGCTTTCTACGCTCGCGGACGAACCGCGACATGCGGCCCCGCGAAGGGGGTGAATGTTACTCGTCGGCCTTTTTATCGCTCGTCGCGCCGTCGATCCGCTCGCCGAACTCCGGAGCGGACTCCGTGATCGCGTGGTCGACGTTCAACTCGGGCTCGGTCGGCCCGTCGGCCTCGGTCAACTGCGATGCGTCGTCTTCGACCGTGTGGTCGTCGATCACCCTGGTGACGGTCTGGCGGTGCACGGTGATGACGACGCCCGGTGCGACCTCGAGGCGGATCTTGTTGTCTTCGTCGTCGATCGAGGCGATCGTGCCGAACACTCCCGAGTTCGTCATGACGTCGGCGCCGGGGACGACCTTCTGCTGGAGTTCTTCTGCCTGCCGCTTGCGCTTCTTGCTGCTGCGAAACATGAAGATGACGAGCACCGCCAGGATGACGAGCATGCCAATAGTCAGTGGATCCATGGGGGAATAACCTTCCGGTGAGGGGTGTACAACCGCCTCATGTACGTATGGGGGCTGTGGGCCAGGCTAAATTATAGGTTATCGGTGAAGAGAGCTTGCTGAGAGCGTTCGATGCCGAAGTGCCGCCAAGCGGATGCCGTGGCGACACGCCCGCGCGGCGTGCGGGATACCAACCCGATCCGCACGAGAAACGGCTCAACCACCGACTCGACCGTTTCGGCCTCTTCACCGACGGACACGGCGAGCGTGTTCAAGCCTACCGGCCCGCCGTCGAAACGCGTGAGCAGCACCTGCATCACCGCACGGTCGAGGCGGTCCAAGCCGAGTGCATCCACATCGTAGAGCTCGAGCGCCGCACGCACCGCCGTGACATCCGCGTGCGTGCCGTGGACGAGCACGTAGTCGCGAACTCTGCGCAGCAGCCGGTTCGCGATCCGCGGGGTGCCGCGGCAGCGGCCCGCGATCTCGGCCAGCGCCTCGCCGTCGGCGGCAAAGTCGAGCAACACCGCTGCCCGGGTGAGCACCTGAGCCAGCTCAGCATCGTCGTAGAACTCGAGATGCGCCGTGAATCCGAAGCGGTCGCGCAACGGATTGGGCAGCAGCCCGGAGCGGGTGGTTGCTCCGACGAGCGTGAACGGCGCGAGATCGAGCGGGATCGACGTTGCGCCCGCACCCTTGCCGACCATGATGTCGATGCGGAAATCCTCCATCGCGAGATAGAGCATCTCCTCCGCCGATCGTGCCATCCGATGGATCTCGTCGATGAACAGCACCTCGCCGGGCACGAGCGACGACAGCAACGCGGCCAGGTCTCCCGCGTGCTGGATCGCCGGTCCGCTGGACAGCCGCAACGGCCGCCCGCTTTCGTGGGCGACGATCATCGCGAGCGTGGTCTTGCCCAACCCGGGTGGACCGGCCAGCAGGATGTGATCCGGGGTGCGCTCCTGCATGGTCGCGGCGGTCAGCAGCAGTTGCAGCTGGCCGCGCACCTTGGCCTGTCCGACGAACTCGGCGAGAGACCGCGGGCGCAGCGCACCCTCGAAGGCCAGCTCGGCCTCCGACTCGAGTTCCGGCGTGGTCAGGTCTTCGCCCGAGGCGTCACTCATCTCATCACCGTTCCGCTGCATCGATCATGGCGGTGTTCTGGGCGGGGCCGAGCCGTGCGAGAGCGCGCCTGAGCAACAACGGCACCGAGTCGCGCTCGGCCTCGGGTGCTTCTGCGACCACCGTGCGGATGGCCTCTGCCGCGGTCTTCTCCTGCCAGCCCAGGCCGACCAGCGCGACGAGCACGCTGCCGCTGGCACTCGAGCGGGCAGCGCCACCCTGGACTGCTTGACGCGGTTGCACCACGGCAAGCTTGCCGGCCAGCGACAGAACGATGAGTTTTGCGGTTTTCGGTCCGATCCCCGAGACCGCGCGGAACGCCGAGTCATTCTCCTCCGCCACGGCGACAGCGATCTGTTCCGGGCTCAGCACGGCGAGGACACCCATTGCCGATTTCGGCCCGACACCGGTGACGGCCGTCAGCAGCTCGAAGACCCGAAGCTGTTCCGGCTCGGCAAATCCGAACAGCGAGAGGGAGTCCTCGCGGACGATCAGGGTCGTCAGCACCCTTGCCGGCTGACCGACGTGCATCGCCAGCGCGTGGTCGGGTGTCACCGTGACCGCGAAGCCGACCCCGCCGACCTCGATGACGGCGGTGTTGCCCGCGGCGGAGAGCACGGTGCCGTGCAGGGAGGAGATCACTTCGACAGCCTACGGGGTACCCCCGACGTCGTACTGCCTCGCTCTGCGGCGCGCCATGCTTCCTGTGCCGGCGTGAGCGGAGCAGCCGATCCCGCTGCCCGTTCGGGAATGCGGCTCTTCGTGCCCGGAGTCGTGGACGGCACCGGCGTGCGCCAGGCATGACAGATCGCCAACGCAAGGGCATCCGCGGCGTCGGCAGGCTTGGGCACGACCGTCAGGCCCAGGATGCGCGCGACCATGGCCTGCACCTGTTTCTTGTCCGCGGAGCCGTATCCGGTGATCGCCGCCTTCACCTCGCTCGGCGTGTGCAGCGACACGGACAGGCCGCGCTTGGCCGCGGCGTGCAGTGCCACACCGCTGATCTGGGCGACGCCCATCACCGTGCGGACATTGTGCTGGGCGAACACCCGCTCGATGGCCACGACCGCAGGTTCATGCTGATCCATCAGTCGCTCGATGCCGCCGCCGATCGCCAGCAGCCGTTCTTCGAGCGCAGTATCGGGCGAGGTGCGCAGGACGGTCACGGCGACGAGCGTCGCCGAACGATCTCGTTCGACGTCGACGATGCCAACGCCACAGCGGGTCAGCCCTGGGTCGATCCCCAGCACCCGCAGCGTCAACTCAGCCCTCGTCGTCGTTTTCGAGTTCGGCCTGCACCTCTGCGGTCAGATCGAGGTTGGTATAGACGTTCTGCACGTCGTCGGAATCTTCGAGGGCGTCGATCAGACGGAAGACCTTCCGAGCGGTTTCCGCGCTGCCTTCAACCTTCAGCTGCGGCACGAATTCGACATCGGCGGAGTCGTAGTCGATTCCGGCTTCCTGCAAAGCCTCGCGCGTCGGAACCAGGTCCGTCGCCTCGGTCAAGATTTCGAAAGCATCACCCTGCGCGGTGACCTCCTCCGCGCCGGCGTCGAGCACGGCCATGAGAATCTCGTCTTCGCTCGTGTGCTCGCCGGGCACGACGATGACACCCTTGCGATGGAAGTTGTACGACACCGATCCCGGGTCGGCCATGCTGCCGCCGTTGCGCGTCATCAGGGTGCGCACGTCGGCTGCGGCCCGGTTCCTGTTATCTGTCAGGCACTCGATCAGCAGCGCGACGCCGTTCGGCCCGTAGCCCTCGTAGATGATGGTGGCGTAGTCGATGACCTCACCGGTGAGGCCTGCTCCACGCTTGATGGCGCGGTCGATGTTGTCGTTCGGCACCGAGGTCTTCTTCGCCTTCTGAACGGCGTCGACGAGCGTCGGATTGCCGGAGAGGTCCGCACCGCCCATCTTGGCGGCGACCTCGATGTTCTTGATCAGCTTGGCAAACGACTTCGCACGGCGCTGGTCGATGACCGCTTTCTTGTGTTTCGTCGTCGCCCACTTGGAATGCCCCGACATGCGTCTCCTGTTTCTTGCGGGTTGAAGTGCCCTGCCAGTCTAAGACAACCGTTCGTCAGACGAGGAGGGCGCATTGCCGGTCAGTGCCGGACTTCTCGTGCTCGAATCTTCGCAAGGAAGTATTCGTGGAATCGGGTGTCACCCGTCATCTCGGGATGGAACGACGTACCGAGCAGGTTGCCTTGCTCGACGGCGACGACACGTCCATCGTCCAATGCCGCAACCACGGTCGCACGCGCGCCGACCGCCTCGACGATCGGAGCGCGGATGAACACCGTGTGCATCGGCTCATCGCCGAGCACCGGGATCCGTAGGTCCGTCTCGAACGAGTCGAGTTGTGAGCCGAACGCGTTGCGGCGCACCGTGACATCGAGGCCGCCAAGCGTCTCCTGCCCTGCGATCGAATCGAGCACACGGTCCGCGAGCATGATCAATCCCGCGCACGTTCCGTAGATCGGAACGCCGGAGGCGATCGCCTGCCGCAGCGGTGCGACCAGTTCGAAGGTGCGCGACAGCTTGTCCATCACGCTCGACTCACCGCCCGGAATGATCAGCCCGTCGACGGAGGCGAGCTCGCTCGGGCGGCGCACGGCGACGGCATCCACTCCGAGTGCGCGCAACACGGCGAGATGCTCTCGAAAATCGCCCTGGAGCGCAAGCACGCCGACGCGCACCGCGACCTCGTCGGAGTTGTTCGTCGCGTTACCAGCCACGTTCGGCGAGCCGGTGCGGTGCGGGCAGGTCGGACACGTTGATGCCGACCATCGCCTCGCCGAGTCCGCGCGAGACCTCGGCGATCACGCTTGCATCGTCGTAGAACGTGGTCGCCTTGACGATCGCCGCCGCGCGACGCGCCGGATCGCCCGACTTGAAGATGCCGCTGCCGACGAACACGCCGTCCGCACCGAGCTGCATCATCATCGCGGCATCGGCCGGGGTCGCGACTCCGCCCGCGGTGAACAGCACGACGGGCAGTTTGCCGGTCTGCGCGATCTCGGCGACGAGCTCGTACGGGGCCTGCAATTCCTTGGCGGCGACGTACAGCTCGTCGGTGCGCAGCGAACTGAGCGCCGCGATCTCCGAGGTGATCTTGCGGATGTGCTTGGTCGCCTCCGACACGTCGCCCGTGCCGGCCTCACCCTTCGAGCGGATCATTGCGGCACCCTCGTTGATCCGACGAAGCGCCTCACCGAGATTCGTGGCACCGCAGACGAACGGAACGGTGAACTGCCACTTGTCGATGTGGTTGAGATAGTCGGCCGGGCTGAGCACCTCGGATTCGTCGATGTAGTCGACGTCGAGTGCCTGCAGAACCTGAGCCTCGACGAAATGTCCGATACGAGCCTTGGCCATGACCGGGATCGAAACCTCGGCGATGATCGACTCGATCAGATCGGGGTCGCTCATCCGGGCGACGCCGCCCTGCGAGCGGATGTCCGCCGGTACTCGCTCCAACGCCATCACGGCGACCGCGCCGGCGTCTTCTGCGATACGAGCCTGCTCTGCGGTGACGACGTCCATGATGACGCCGCCCTTGAGCATCTCGGCAAGACCGCGCTTGACGCGGTTGGAGCCGACCTGGGACGTGGCGGTGCTTTCACTCATAACAACAAATCCTACTCGGGTCGGGGTGTGTGCTTCTGGGCCGGCCACGCCTCGGCGATGGCCTGACGGACCTCACCGAGCAATTGCGGCAGCGCTTTCGTCTTCGCGATGATCGGCAGGAAATTGGCGTCGGATGCCCACCGCGGCACGATGTGCTGGTGCAGGTGGGAGGCGATCCCGGCTCCGGCGGTCGCACCCTGGTTCATTCCGATGTTGAAGCCGTCGTTGCGCGAGACCGCGCGGATCACCCGCATCGCCGTCTGCGTGATCTCGGCCAGCTCGGCGACCTCCTCCGGCGTCGCATCGTCGTACGACGAGACATGCCGGTACGGGCATACCAGCATGTGACCGCTGTTGTACGGGAACAGGTTCAGCAGCGCGTAGCCGGTGCGACCGCGGTGCACGATCAGCGACTCCTCGTCGGGCAGCTGAGGCGCGACGCAGAACGGGCAGTCGTCGCCGTGCGGCTGCTTCTGGCCCTGCTGGATGTAGACCATCCGATGCGGCGTCCACAGCCGTTGGAACTCATCGGGCACTCCGACCAGGTGTGACGGGTCGGCCATGATCGCCGATTGCGCAGCGCCGGAGTCAGGCGACGCGCTGCCGTCGCCGGACGCGCGGTGGTCGCCGGACGCGTAGTCGTCGAGGGTCAGGCGGACCATGCGGTGACGACCTGCTCGTGCGAGTGAATGGATGCGACGATCCGCTGGATCGCATCCTTTACCGGAACACCGTTCAGTTGCGTGCCGTCACGGAACCGGAAGCTGACCGCTCCGTTGCTGCGATCCTCTTCACCGACGATCAACTGGAACGGTGCCTTCGACATCGTCGCGTTACGGATCTTCTTCGGCATCCGATCGTCTGAATCGTCGACGTGGGCCCGCACGCCCTGCGACTTCAGCCGTGCGATCACATCGTCGAGGAAGTCGACATATTCTTCCGCGACCGGGATACCGATCACCTGAACCGGGGCGAGCCAGACCGGGAACGCGCCGGCGTAGTGTTCGAGCAGGATGGCGAAGAACCGCTCGATCGAACCGAGAAGGGCTCGGTGGATCATGACCGGCTGCTGTCGGGAACCGTCCGGTGCCGTGTACTGCAGTTCGAACAATTCTGGCTGGTTGAAGTCGAGCTGCACCGTCGACAGCTGCCAGGTGCGGCCGATCGCGTCGCGGGCCTGCACCGAGATCTTCGGGCCGTAGAACGCCGCACCGCCCGGGTCCGGTACCAGGTCGAGACCGGATTCCACAGCGACCTCGCGCAGTGTCTGTGTGGCCTGATCCCAGATGTCGTCGTCACCGACGTATTTCTCCGGGTCCTTCGTCGACAGTTCCAGATAGAAGTCGCTCAGCCCGTATCCGCGGAGCGTCTCCAGAACGAATTCGAGCTGCCTGGTCACTTCCGCCTTGACCTGGCCCGGCGTCACATAGACGTGGGCGTCGTCCTGGGTCAGGCCACGCACGCGGGTCAGCCCGGCAAGTGTCCCGCTCTTCTCATACCGATAGACCGTGCCGAACTCGGCCAGCCGCAGAGGGAGCTCGCGATAGCTGCGGCCACGTGCGCGGAAGATCAGGTTGTGCATCGGGCAATTCATCGGCTTCAGGTAGTAGTCCTGACCCTGCTTGGTGATGTTGCCGTCGGCATCGACCTCTTCGTCGAGGTGCATCGGGGGGAACATGCCCTCCTTGTACCAGGAAAGGTGCTGGCTGATCTCGAACAGGTGCCCCTTCGTGATGTGCGGCGTGTTGACGAGCTCGTAACCGTTCTCAAGCAGGCGTGCACGGAGGTAGTTCTCTATCTCGGCACGGATGATTCCGCCCTTGGGGTGGAAGACGGCGAGTCCCGAGCCGATCTCCTCCGGAAAACTGAACAGATCCAGTTCGGCACCGAGTTTGCGGTGATCACGCTTGGCGGCCTCCGCCATGCGTGCCTGGTAGGCGCGTAAGTCGTCCTTGGTGGGCCAGGCCGTGCCGTAGACGCGCTGCAACTGCGGGTTCTTCTCCGACCCGCGCCAGTATGCGGCCGCCACCCGGGTGAGTGCATAGCCGTTGCCGATCAGACGGGTGTTCGGCAGGTGCGGGCCGCGGCAGAGGTCTTTCCAGACCGTATCCCCCGTCTTCGGGTCGACGTTGTCGTACATGGTCAGCTCCGCGCCGCCGACCTCCACGGATTCGTTGTCCTCGCCCGACGGGTGGCCTTTGAGCCCGATCAGCTCGAGCTTGTACGGCTGATCGGCCAGTTCTGCTCGCGCCTGCTCCTCCGTGACGATACGACGCACGAATCGTTGACCCTGTCGGACGATCCGCTCCATGGCCTTGCGCAGCGCTGTGAGGTCCTCCGGCGTGAACGGGTCCACGACATCGAAGTCGTAGTAGAAGCCGTCTGTGATCGGCGGTCCGATTCCGAGCTTCGCCTCCGGGTTGATCGACTGCACGGCCTGAGCGAGCACGTGCGCCGCCGAGTGCCGCAGGATGCTCATCCCATCCGCGGAGTCAATCGTGACCGGCTCCACCGTGTCATCGTCCGTCACCTGTGTGGCGAGGTCCTTCAGCTCACCGTTGACGCGGATCGCGACAACGGACCGGTCGGTGAATAGCTGGAAGCCGTCAGACACCTGTCTCCACTTTCTGTTCAATCGGACATTCCAACTTTAGTAGAGCACGCCCACGGCCTCTCGCCGGTAGTGGTCGGCTGGGCCTACGATTGCCTGGTGAGTCAAATTGATACAGCAGCCGTTGCGTCGACGGACGAGAACAACTCGGCGAATGAGAACACGTCGGTAGAGGAGCAGAGCTCCGTCGTTCGCGCGTTGGCGGGCGAACTTCCCGGCCGGCTCGGGGACGCCCTCGCGACGCTCGTGGTCGTGTTGACCCTCGCGCTCGGCGTGTGGAGTCTCATCATCACTTGGAGCGGGAATTCGGCATATGGACCGTCGTTGTTCAATGCCGTCGTGGTCGGCACGTTGGTGGGTGGCGTTGCCCTGTATGCGCACAAGACCTTCAGTTACGTCATTGCGATCGTCGGTGCGATCGCCTGGCTGATCGTGTCCGCGCTGCCGCTGGTTCCGATTGCACAGCTGATCCTGCAGACGGCGACGATCACCTTGATGGGCTACGGCGTCGTCGTGGCGATCTGCGCCGTCGGCTACAACAAGCGCCGCTACTCGTACTCCGACTGAGCCGCGCGAGAAAAACCCCTGGGCCCCAGGGGTTTTCAAGTGGGCGATACTGGGATCGAACCAGTGACCTCTTCCGTGTCAGGGAAGCGCGCTACCGCTGCGCCAATCGCCCGGTCGTGAGTGAGGATGGAGGTGGCGACGGGATTCGAACCCGTGTATACGGCTTTGCAGGCCGCTGCCTCGCCTCTCGGCCACGCCACCGTGTGTGGGTTCCCACATCCATGCACCAGCCCGAAGACCGACACACACTCGAGCGGATGACGAGATTCGAACTCGCGACCCTCACCTTGGCAAGGTGATGCGCTACCACTGCGCCACATCCGCAATGCCCGCATTTCTGCGTGCTTTGAAACTGTAGCCGATAGACCCGGCGATATTCAAACCGACGCGGTCATGTTGCGAATCTCGGGTGCGGCTTCGTCGTCGGTGCCGCTCGATGTGCGCTGTGCCCGCATCCTCGGCTAGTATCGAGTCTCGCGGCACGCACTGGTACGCAGGCCGCAAGATGGGCGATTGGCGCAGTTGGTAGCGCGCTTCCTTCACACGGAAGAGGTCATCGGTTCAAGTCCGGTATCGCCCACAGCAGAGAGTCCCTGGTCAGGCCAGGGGTTCTCGTGTCTTCGCCTGCCGGGGTAACGCCGTTGCGACGCCAGGAATCACCCCAAAATCACCCCGAGACGCAGATCAGGTCTCGCGCGCTCGCTGACAAGCTACCGACTGAGGCCGCGCGTGTGGCTTGTTGCTTGGCCGCTCTCAGTGCCAGCGCCGAAGCTGCTGATGTCGGGCAGCCGTCACCAACGAGTTGGCCTCGGACACATCCCCGACAGCGGCTGGCATCGCCGGTCGGGAACTCACGACGTCCCCGATCCGTGCTCTTCCAACGTAAGGAACACCAACGGGCTGCTGCGTCAGTATTTCCCGAAAGGCACGGACTTGTCAGTGCACTCACCCGAGCGGCTGCTCGACGTCACCGTTCGAGGGTCCTGACGAACGCCATCAGGTCGGAGGCGACTCGCTCGGGCTGTTCCCACAGGATCAGGTGGCCGCTGTTCTCGTAGATGAGAAGCCGTGACCCCGGGATTGCTGCCGTGAGGGCTTGCTCGTCTTCGTACGACAGCAGTTCGTCCCGGTCTCCCCAGACGATGAGGGTGGGTGTCGTTATCGTCCCCATTCGGGTGGGAGGTTCAGCTGTCAGCAGCCCCTTGAGCGCTTCGCGCCAGACATGAGCCGGCATCCTGAGCCCGTCGTGAACTCGGTCGTCGATGTACCATTTGGGTACACGCTGGAAGCGGGGGAACCACGTCAGGAACTCCCGTACCCATGTCGGGTCGATAGGATCCGTGAGTCGGTCGACCTCCTCTGCGAAGGACGGCTTACCCGGCAACGTACGGGGAGCCCCGATGAGGAGGAGACCAGCCACACGCTCCGGCATCGAGACGGCTACCTGCTGGGCGACATACCCACCGCTGGAGGATCCCACGAGCACTGCCGTGGAAATGCCATGTTCGTTCATGAACGCGGGGATGTCGTCGGCGAAATCCTGAAGGAGGTATCCGGCCGCGGGCTTGTCAGCCTCGCCGTGACCACGTTGATCCATTGCAAACACCCGTAGCTCGGGTGGTAGCAGTGGGAGGAGTCGATCAAAGGAGTGCCGGGACTCGCCCCACGCATGCAGCAGCAGGACTACGGTTCCGGACGAAGCCCCGCGCACCACACCAGGGAGAGTCACACCAGTGGAGAGCCGGACCCTGGGGATCGCTTGATCCTCGTACATGGAGACAACGCTAACCCCTGGCCGAAAGTGTGAGGTCGGCATTCTCGCCCGCTGTCCGATGCTCGGCGTGGGGTGTGCGGCCCCTCTTGGTGTTGCGCCGATGGTTTTCGCCGGTTCCGTTGCAAAACGTTCCGCTTACGGTACACCAGCGTCACACCACGAGTTCGGTGACTTCCTTGGTCTCGAGGATCTGCGTTCGCGGCTCACCGCCGAGCGCGGGTCCAGCGGCACCGGACTTCCAGACCTGTTTCATCGCGGCCAGGAGCTGTTCGGCTTGCGTGACAGTCTCGAATTCAAGATCGATCAACACATAACGCGGGTTGTCAACTGGCTGGTAGATGGCGTACCGCTGCACGCCTGCTTTGCCTCGTCCTGCAGGGTCCCGGTCAAACGCGTTCTTCCAGGTGGCGAAATCTTGAGTGGGATGTTCAATCCGAAGAATAGGCATGGTTCCTGCTTCCTTGAGAGGGTGTTCTTGGAACTTAGGTTTAGCTGTCCCCGCGCTCAGCAACCATCCCAGCTCTCTGGGATCTTTTCAGTCCCGGGAGGGCATGTCCGTCACGACCAGGTCGCGCTCTGTCGGGCGTATCGTCGAGACGTGGTCACAGCGTTGACACGCACCAACGTGCGAGAGCGGATCGAGCGCCTCAGCGAGGCGGCATCCGATGCGAGAACGTTTCGCGCTGACGTTCTTAGCGAACTGCATCGTGTGGTTGGCTTCGACGCGCACGTGTGGCTACTTACGGATCCAGTGACCACCGTCGGTTCCGACCCTCACGCGGATGTCCCGGCGTTCGGCCAACTGCCATCCCTCATCAAGTTCAAGTACCTGACGACGGTCAATCGATGGAGCGATTTGGCAATACGCCAGATGGAGGTTGCGTCGCTTGTTGAGGCGACCGGCGCAGATTTGGCGAAGAGCCTTCTCTGGAGGGAAGTCCTCAAGAATTACGGGGTCACCGATGTCGCATCCGTTGTCATGGCCGACCGTTACGGTTGCTGGGGTTTTCTTGATTTATGGCGCCGCGGTACCCCGCGCGCATTCGATGACGATGAGATTGCGTTTCTCCGGGGGCTCGCGTCAGTGCTGACCCGTGCGCTTCGCGTGCGTCAGTCCGCCACGTTTTCAACCACTCCGCCGTCTCGTCGGCGTGATAGCGGACCTATCGTGCTTGTTCTGAGTGAGGACCTCGAGGTCGTCAGCCAGACCGTCGCGGCGGAAGAGTGGCTTCGCACGCTCTTGCCGGCGGCACGCGACCTGCCGCCGGTGCCGGCAAGCGTATATAACTCGGCGGCGCAACTACTTGCGGTCGAACGCCGGGTTGACTTACATGAGGCTCGTGCTCGTGTGCATCTCGCGCGCGGCATGTGGATCACAGTTCGCGCTGCAAGATTAGGGACGCAGATCGCGGTATCCCTCGAAGCCAGCTCACCCGACGAACGTCTCGAAGTCTTCGCGCTTGCACACGGCATGAGCGCACGCGAGGTGGAACTGCTGGGGATGCTCGCGGACGGCAGTAATACGAAACTCATCGCCGAACGGATGTTCCTGTCGGAGCTGACCGTGCAGGATCACCTGAAATCAATTTTTGCGAAGTCGCAGACGCATAATCGCCGATCTCTTCTGGCGCAGATCTTCGGCACTCGCGCGGGCTGAAGATCGCCCGACGAGTGACATTGCTCTTGCGAACCGCTCGAGCAGAGCGTCGAAGCGAGCAGGTTCGCAGATTTTCCTGCCTGCTGGCCGTTCCCCTTCCGGGCACCCGCTGCGTTGCCGACCCGCCATTGACGACCACGGAAGAGGTCATCGGTTCACGTCCGGTATCGCCCACAACCGTGCCATCGTGCGGGAGGCGACTCAGGCGTTCTCGAGCGCGTAACCCTCCTCGCCGTGCACGAATGTGTCGACGCCGGCGAGTTCGTCTTCGTTCCTGATGCGGAAGCCGATCGTCTTCTGGATGACCGTCCCGATGATCCACGCCATCCCGAAGGAGAAGATCCCGACGCCGAACGCTGCCAGGGCCTGGACTCCCAACTGTTGCAGGCTGCCACCATAGAGCAGACTCGTGTAGACACCGTTCACCTTCGTCATCCCGAAGACGCCGATGTACAGTGTTCCGATCATGCCGCCGACCAGGTGGATGCCGACCACATCGAGCGAGTCATCGAAACCGAGCTTGAACTTCAGGTCGATCGCGATCGCGCAGACCGCGCCGACCAGCAGGCCGAGCACGATGGCCCAGAACGGCGTCAGGATGTTACACGCCGGAGTGATGGCGACCAGCCCCGCCACGGCACCGGATGCGGCGCCGATCGAGGTCGGTTTGCCGTCTTTGATCCGTTCCACGATCAGCCAGCCGAGTGTTGCCGCGGCAGGTGCTGCCAGCGTGTTGATCCATGCCAGGGCCGCAATCCCGTCCACAGCGCCCTCTGAGCCCGCGTTGAAGCCGAACCAACCGAACCACAGGAGTGCGGCTCCCAGGAGGGTCAGAGGCACGTTGTGGGGCTTCACCATGCCCTTCTGAAAGCCGACCCGCTTGCCGAGCACCAGCGCAAGCGCAAGCCCTGCAGCACCGGCGTTGATGTGCACCGCGGTGCCGCCTGCGAAGTCGTTGACATGCAGCAGCGCCGGAGCCCAGCCATCCGCAAGGTTGAACACCCAATAGGCGACCGGGAAGTAGACGATGGTGACCCACACCCCGGCGAAGATCAGCCAGGCGCCGAACTTCGCCCGGTCTGCGATCGCGCCGGAGATCAACGCAACGGTGATGATCGCGAAGGTGGCCTGGAAGCCGGCGAAGGCCAGCGCGCTCAGGTCCGGGCCGTTCTTTCCGTCCACGAGCGATTGCAGTCCGAGGCTCGGGATCGGGTTGCCGAGCCAGTGCGGAATCAACGGACTGCCGAACGACATGCCATAGCCGTAGAGCACCCACAGCACTCCGACCACGGCCATCGCACCGAAGCTCATCATCATCATGCTGATGACGCTCTTGGCTTTGACCATGCCGCCATAGAAGAAGGCGACACCGGGCGTCATCAGCAGAACCAGGGCTGCGGCGACCAGGAGCCAGAGCGAGTCGACACTGGACTTCGCGTCGTAGGCGGCAGCGGCGTGTATCAGCATGGGAATGATCTCCTCGGGGTGAGTGCAGATGCGTTCCGCGACCGGCCGGATTCGGCATCCGGTGGTTCGGTGCGGTGAACGTCAGTCTCGTCCCGGCAGATTTCCGGTGCGGGGTGCGCGTGTTTCGCCCGTGTTACGGGCGATGGCCCCATGTAAACATCGTGTTTCGCAGTTGCCTTGGCGAGCCAAGCCGCTCAGACCGTTAGTCGTGCGGCGGGAGTTCTCCCGTTGTCAACGCGATCATGCGCGAGGCGGCGCGCAGATACTTCTTGCGGTACCCGCCCTGGAGCATTTCCGCGTCGAAGACCTCGCTGAGCGGGACGCCGTTCGCGATGATCGGGATCTCGGCATCGTAGACGCGGTCGATGAACGCAACCAGGCGCAGTGCTTCCATCTGGTCATTCAGTTCCTCGACATCGCGCAACGCGATGACCTCGACCCCTTCGATCAGCTTGACGTATCTGGACGGATGCACCGTCGCCAGGTGGGCGATCAGGCCGCGGAAGTCATCGAACGTGACCGCGGTCCCCCGATCGCGCAGCAGCTCGACCGTCGTTTCCAGAGCCGACTCGTCGACGGCGACGGCCTCGCCGTCGACGTCACGCCGGCGGTAGTCGAGGCCGTCGATCTTGATCGTCTCGAAATGGGCGGACAGCGACTGAATCTCGCGAAGAAAATCGGATGCCGCGAACCGCCCCTCCCCCAACGCGTTGGGCGGTGTGTTCGATGTGGCCGCGATCCGGGTGCCTCCGGCGACGAGCTGCCCCAGCAATCGGGTCATCATCATCGTGTCGCCCGGGTCGTCCAACTCGAACTCGTCGATGCAGACCAGGCGAGACCCGCGCAGCAGTTTGCCGGCACCGGCGAAACCGAGTGCGCCCACCAGCGCCGTGTACTCGATGAACGTGCCGTAGTATTTCGGGGCGGGCGCCGCATGCCACAGCGCCGCAAGCAGGTGTGTCTTTCCGACGCCGAAGCCCCCGTCGAGGTACACACCCGGTTTGGTCACGGTGGGCTTCTTCTTGCCCCAGCCGAACAATCCGGTCGGCCGCGGCGGCGCCCAGGCGAGTGCGAAAGCCTGCAACCGCTCAACCGCCTCAGCCTGAGACGGATAGTGCCTGTCCGGTCGGTACGACTCGAAACTCGCGTGAGCGAACTGCGGCGGCGGTGTCAGGTGCGCCGCGATCTCGGCTCCGGTGATGGTCGGTGCGACGTCCACGATTCGTGTGGTGCGCTCGGTCGTTTCCGACGTCATCAAGCTCCCTTTGTGTCGAAGTCTTACAAGCCCCGAGCGCGAAGCGTAGCGTTGAAAGTAAGTTCGCTGTGGGATCTGACCTAACAAGCCTAACCCCGTTCCCGCACCCGATTTCGTACGCCCGCCGGGCGTCAACTGGAGGTAATGATGGCCGTAGATGTAGACGTGACCGAGAAGTTCGCCGCGTACGCCCACCCGGAACGCCTGGTCAGCACCGAGTGGTTGCAGGAGCACCTCGGCGACCCCGGTCTGGTGGTCGTCGAGTCGGACGAGGACGTGCTGTTGTACGAGACCGGGCACATTCCCGGCGCCGTCAAGGTCGACTGGCACACCGATCTCAACGACCCGGTCCTGCGTGACTACGTCACGAGTGAGCGCTTCGCCGAACTGCTCGGTGGCAAGGGCATCTCCCGCGACACCACGGTCGTGCTGTACGGCGACAAGAGCAACTGGTGGGCGGCCTACGCGCTGTGGGTGTTCACCCTGTTCGGTCACGAAGACGTTCGCCTGCTCGACGGCGGCCGCGACAAGTGGATCGCAGAGGGCCGCGAGATCACAACGGAGGTGCCATCACGCGCTGCCGTCGGATACCCCGTCGTCGAGCGCAACGACGCCGCGATCCGAGCGTTCAAGGACGACGTGCTCGCCCACTTCGGCAAGCCGCTGATCGACGTGCGCTCCCCCGAGGAATACAGCGGGGAACGCACCGAGATCCCCGGCTATCCTCAGGAGGGCGCACTGCGTGCCGGCCACATCCCGTCCGCCGCATCCGTGCCGTGGGCGCGCGCCGCCGCCGATGATGCGACATTCAAATCTCGCGAAGAGCTCGAAGCCATCTACCAGGGTGAAGTCGGACTGGCAGAGGGCGACGACGTGATCGCATACTGCCGCATCGGTGAGCGCTCCAGCCACACCTGGTTCGTGCTGAAGCATCTGCTCGGCTTCGATTCCGTTCGCAACTACGACGGCTCGTGGACGGAGTGGGGCAGCGCAGTGCGCGTGCCGATCGTCAAGGGCACCGAACGCGGCGAGGTCCCGGCGCTCTGATCGACAGCAGCACCGGCCGGCAGCCTGCTTCAGGTGCCGACCGGTGCCGCTGCCGGCGGCGGGTGAGACAATGGATGAGATGGACACAACAGAACTTCCTGAGACCCTGCGCGAGATCTCGGAAGAATTTCACGCCCTGGAGTTGCGGGAGCGGCTTCAACTGCTGTTGGAGTTTTCGAATGAGCTCCCCGAGCTGCCCGAGCGTTATCGCGACCATCCCGACCTGTTCGAGCGCGTCGAGGAATGTCAGTCGCCCGTGTTCATTTTCGTCGAGGTCGACGAGCAGGATCTCGTGCACCTGTTCGCCACGGCACCCCGAGAGTCGCCCACGACGCGTGGTTTCGCCTCGATTCTCACCCAGGGACTCGCCGGGCTGACCGTGGACGAGGTCCTTGCGGTCCCCGATGGCTTCCCACAGGATCTCGGATTGACCGAGGCCGTTTCGCCACTCCGGATCCGCGGGATGACCGCCCTGTTGAGCCGCACGAAGCAGCAGATCCGGCGCAAGGCCGCCGCCTAAGCCTGTTCGGACGGCGACGCAGCGGACGGGGACGCGGCGGCATCCGATTTCGCAGCGGGTCGCCGCGCCAGTCGGCTCAGCCATCCGTCGATCGCGTCGTTCCAGCGGTCCGCGTCGTGATTCCACAGTTTCGCGTGCCGGGCGACGGAGAACGGCACGAAAGTCACGATGTCCGGCCGTTGCGCCGCAAGAGCCCGCGATGCGGTCGACGGCACGAAGTCGTCATCGTCGCTGTGCATCAGCAGGATCGGCACGCTCAGTGCCGCAGACCGCACCGTGAAGTCCATCGCGCCGAGATCGATCGGTTGCTGAAGGCCGGTCATCGGCCGCCCCCAAGGCGCCGACAGGGACGCGAGAGCCGCACGGGTGATCGGTCCCGGCAGGCGCAATTGCGCAGCCTGATGCTCGAGCGTGTCGACCCAATCGACCACCGGCGAGTCCAGCACGACGCCGCGCACCGTGTCAGCGTGCCTGGAACGGGTCAGCGTCTGGAGCACGATCGCCCCGCCCATCGACCATCCGACCAGCACGATATCCGTCGCCCCGTGAGCGCGTGCGTAGCCAAGCGCCGCATCGACATCATGCCATTCCGTGGAACCGAGGCCGTAACGGCCGTCCGCGCTGTTCGGGGCGTCGCCGTCGTTGCGGTAGGAGACCACGAGGCTGGTGTAGCCGCGCGACCGGAACGTCGGAATGGCCCGTAACGCCTCCTGACGACGGGTCCCCCGGCCGTGTACGTGGATCGCCCACCGGCGCGTGCCGCGCTCGGCCGGGAAGAGCCAGGCGGGTGCACTGCCCCCTGACGTGGGGACCGCGACGCTGGACACCGGATAACCCAGCTCCTCCGGCCGTAGGTACCACCAGCCGCTGATACGCCCGCGGCGGGCATTGCGCAGCGAGCCGAACGTCACCGCGTCGACCCGCCGCATCACAGTGGTATCGCTGACGGCAAGGATCCGGCCCAGTCTGAGATGGGCGCGGTCGCCGGAGACCCACAGGCTGTAGCGCCCGTCCACGACGGTATCCGGCGTCTTGCCGAGTGTGACGGTGCTCCGATCTGGCGAGACCGCTTTGATCACGACGTCGTCGTGAGCCGACTGCACCGGGGTGACGACGACGCGGGCCATCCGCGCGGTCGCTGCCGCGGCGAAGCCCGCGGTCAGGACCGTTGCGAGGGCCGCGACCCCCGCAACGGCTCCGACGACACTCATGGTCGAGGAGCCGTCTACCCGCCGCGAGCGTCTCACCATTGCGGATGCCCCTCCCGCCTTCCTGCTACCGCACCGGCCGTACCGGCCGTGCCGAGCGACCGTTGCACCCTTGACGGCGTGCCTTCGCAGCTCGACCGCACGGAAACTCTAGTCTGCGTACGTGTCAACTACCCCCCCGGACCCGCATCTTCCCGCGGAGTTCGCCGCGGCGCTGGACTCTGTCAAGCGTGCAAAGGTTCGCCCGGAACTGGTCGTGAACGAGATTCCGGCGCCGGACCGACTTGCCCCGTATTCGGTTGCGCTGGCCGCCGATGTGACTCCCGTGCGCCACGGTGCGGACTCCGAACTCGGCACCGGCAGGTTCGTTCTGTTGTATGACGCCGAAGAGCCGGAGGCCTGGGGCGGCCCGTTCAGGGTGGTGTGTTTCGCACAAGCACCCCTCGAGATGGAGATCGGCCTCGATCCGTTCCTGGCCGACGTCGCCTGGTCGTGGCTTGTCGACGCGCTCGATGCCCGTGGTGCTGAATACACGGCTGCATCCGGCACCGCGACCAAGATCATTTCGACCGGATTCGGCGAGCTCGCGCGCCAGGGTGATGGCGCTCAGATCGAGTTGCGCGCATCCTGGAGCCCGACACAGACAGACGTCTCAGCGCACGTCGAGGGTTGGGGCGAATTGCTCTGCATGCTCGCGGGCCTCCCGCCGACGCCGGACGGTGTCAGTCTGCTGTCCCAGCGACGGGCCGCACGTGGCTGATCATCATGTGATCGACACTCGCGATGAATACAAGCGCGCCATCGCCGAGCTGGCGGGCGGCGATGGCCCCGTCGCCGTTGATGCGGAGCGCGCATCCGGTTATCGGTATTCGCAACGCGCCTATCTGATCCAGATGTTCCGTCGAGGTTCCGGCACGTACCTGTTCGATCCGCCGGCGATCGGGCGGTTCGATGAGCTGGAGTCGGCGATCGGCGACGTCGAATGGATCCTGCATGCGGCGAGTCAAGATCTCCACTGCCTGCGCGAGGTCGGATTGAATCCGCGTGCGCTGTTCGATACGGAGTTGGCCGCCCGGTTGCTCGGGATGCCGCGTGTCGGGCTCGGAACCGTGGTCGAAGAGCTCCTCGGGATCCACCTGGCCAAAGAGCACTCCGCCGCGGACTGGTCGACGCGGCCTCTTCCCGAGCCATGGCTCGTCTATGCAGCGTTGGACGTCGAACTGTTGGTGGACTTGCGCGACGCGATCGCTGCGCTGCTCGACGAGGCAGGCAAGACCGAGATCGCCGAGCAGGAGTTCCGAGCAGAGCTCGAAAGCAAAGACAAGCCGCCACGGTCCGAGCCGTGGCGCAGGCTGTCCGGTATCCACTCGATCAAGGGGCTGCGCAACCTGGCCGTCGCCCGCGAATTGTGGCTCACCCGCGACGAGTTCGCCCGGGAGATCGACACGGCGCCTGGCCGCCTGGTGCCGGATGCCTCGCTCACCGCGGCGGCCAAGACATTGCCGGCCAGCAAACGCGAGCTCGGTCAGCTGCGCGAATTCTCCGGCCGCGCGAGTCGCAGCGAGATCGACCGCTGGTGGTCTGCCATCGAACGCGGCCGCTCGACGAACGATCTGCCCACGCTGCGCAGCCACAGCGACGCCCTCCCGCCCGCCCGGTCCTGGCCTGAGCGCAATCCTGAGGCGGATGCGCGGCTGAGGCGCGCACGTGAGGCGATCGGTGTCGTGTCGCAACAACGGGCCATACCGGTGGAGAACCTTCTGACTCCGGAGAGCCTGCGGCGCATCGCCTGGGCACCACCGACCCCGATCGACGAGCAGACGATCGGCCAGGCGCTCACAGATCACGGTGCGCGACCGTGGCAGATCGAGGCGACATCGGCCATCATTGCCGCGGCGTTTGTCGAGGCCGGCCAAAGCGCGGACGACCCGGCCGGCGACGCTTCGTAGAATCGCGCAAACGATTCTCGTCCGTCAGGACGCCGCCCTAGGATCAAGTCAGATCCGATTGGGAGGCACAGTGGCCGAAATAGCTGATGTTCTGTTCGTCGACGGAGTCCGTACTCCGTTCGGACGGGCTGGCGAGAAGGGCATGTATTGGAACACGCGCGCAGATGATCTGGCGGTGAAGGCCGTGATCGGACTGCTCGAGCGGAACCCGAGCGTGCCGAAGGATCGCATCGACGATGTGGCGATCGCCGCCACGACTCAGCAGGGCGACCAGGGTCTGACGCTGGGACGCACCGTGGCGTTGCTGTCCGGTTTGCCGAAATCGGTCCCCGGCTTCGCGATCGACCGGATGTGCGCGGGTGCCATGACGTCCGTGACGACCCTCGGCTCCGGCATCGGATTCGGCGCTTACGACCTCGTCCTGGCCGGCGGCGTCGAGCACATGGGGCGGCATCCGATGGGTTTCGGTGCCGACCCGAACCCACGTTTCCTGTCCGAGCGACTGGTTGGCGAAGACGCATTGAACATGGGCAAGACGGCGGAGCGCATTCACGACCGCTTCCCACACCTGACCAAGGAACGGGCCGACCGCTTCGGCATGCGCAGCCAGCAGAAGGTTGCGGCAGCATATGCCGCGGGCAAGATCCAGCCCGATCTGATCCCTGTCGCGCTGCGCAGCGAGGCAGGCTGGGGCCTGGCCACCGAAGACGAGGGCATGCGCCCCGGCACGACCATGGCGGGCCTCGCCGGCCTGAAGACGCCGTTCCGGCCGCACGGCCGGGTCACGGCCGGCAATGCGTCGCCGTTGACGGATGGCGCCACGGTCAGCCTGTTGGCGAGTGGGGATGCCGTCGCCGAGTTGGGCCTGCGCCCCAAGATGCGTCTGGTCAGCTTCGCCTTCGCCGGAGTGGATCCCGAGATCATGGGCATCGGACCGATCCCGTCCACGGAGAAGGCGTTGCGCAAGGCCGGTCTCACCATCCAGGACATCGGGCTGTTCGAGCTGAACGAGGCGTTCGCGATCCAGGTCATCTCACTGCTCGACCACTTCGGCATCGACGACGACGATCCCCGTGTCAATCTCTGGGGTGGCGCGATCGCCATCGGCCACCCGTTGGCGGCCACCGGTGTGCGCCTGATGATCCAGCTGGCGGCGCAGTTCGCCGAGCATCCCGAGGTTCGCTACGGTCTGACGGCGATGTGCGTCGGCCTCGGCCAAGGCGGCAGTGTCATCTGGGAGAACCCGAACTGGAACGGAAGGGCGTAGACGATGACCGGCTACAGCAGCATCGATTTCAGCCCGCTCGTGGGCATCTCATCCGATGAGGTCGTCACCCACTCGTTCGTGCGCGATGTGGCGTTGCGCGACGGCAGGACACTCGCCCTCGTCACGCTCGACAACGGTCGTGATCACACCCGCCCGAACACGCTCGGCCCGTTGACGCTGCTCGAGCTGCGCGACACGCTCGACGCGTTGAAGCGGCGCGCTGCGACGGGCGAGATCGCCGGCGTCGCCATCACCGGCAAGCCATTCATCCTGGCGGCAGGCGCAGACCTCAGCAAGGTCGGCGACATTCCCGACCGGCGGGTCGCTGGGCTGTTGCCGCAGCTCGGGCACCAGGTGCTCGGCTCCCTGACCGACCTCGGGGTGCCGTCGTTCGTCTTCATCAACGGCCTCGCCCTGGGCGGCGGCCTGGA
Source organism: Microbacteriaceae bacterium (assembly GCA_004297935.1). Lineage (GTDB taxonomy): Bacteria > Actinomycetota > Actinomycetes > Actinomycetales > Microbacteriaceae > Rathayibacter_A. Next base: position 141,189 of record SCRE01000008.1, read on the forward strand.
GATCGGCCTCAACGCGAACTACCGCACGGTGGACCTCTCCGCGACCGGGATCGGCCTGCCGGAGGTCTTCCTCGGCTTGATCCCGGGTTGGGGCGGCGCCTACCTGCTGCCGAACCTGATCGGCATTGAGAACGCGTTGAAGGTGATCATCGAGAACCCGCTCAAGATGAATCGGATGCTGCGCCCGGCCGACGTGCTCGAGCTCGGCATCGCCGACGCCGGCTTCCCCTCAGCGACGTTCCTCGAGGACTCGATCCGCTGGGCGGACGGCGTCATCAACGGCACCGTCGCGGTCAAGCGGCCCCATGAACCCGGCAGGATCGAACGCGCGGTCAAATGGGATGTCGCAGTCGGCATCGCCCGCAAGGCCGTGGCAGGCCGGATCGGCACGGTCGCCGTCTCACCGTTCGCCGCCCTCGACCTGCTGAAAGCGGCGAAGAGCGGCACGAAGGCGGAAGGATTCGAGCGCGAAGACGTCGCGCTCGCCGAGTTGATCAGCGGTGACCAGTTCCAGGCCAGCGTCTACGCGTTCAACCTGGTGCAGAAGCGTGCCAAGCGACCCGCGGGCGCTCCCGACCCCGCGCTGGCCAAGCGCGTCACGAAGGTCGGGGTGATCGGCGCCGGCCTGATGGCGAGCCAGTTCGCCCTTCTGTCCGTGCGCCGTTTGCGGATTCCCGTCGTGATCACCGACCTGGACCAAGCCCGCGTGGACGAGGGAGTCGCCTCTATCCACGACGAGATCGCGGCGCTCGCCGCGAAGGGGCGGATCTCGCCCGATGAGTCGAATCGGCTCACGGCGTTGGTGACCGGAACGACGGACAAGAGCCTGTTCTCGGACGCCGAATGGGTGATCGAGGCCGTGTTCGAGGAACTGGGTGTCAAGCAGGACGTCTTCGCCGAGATCGAGCAGTACATCTCGGACGACGCTGTTCTGGCGACCAACACGTCGTCGTTGTCCGTTGCGCAGATCGGCGCGAAGCTGAAGCATCCGGAACGTCTAGTCGGGTTCCACTTCTTCAACCCGGTCGCGGTGATGCCGCTGATCGAGGTCGTGAAAGCACCCGGCACGGACGACGCCACCCTGTCGACGGCCATGGTCACGGCCAAGGCGCTGCGCAAGAACGCGGTCATCACTCGTGACACCCCGGGCTTCGTCGTCAACCGCGTCTTGGCGAAATTGCTCGGTGAGGCGATGCGGGCCGTCGATCTCGGCACCCCGTTCGACGTGGTCGACACGGCGCTCGCGCCGCTCGGGCTGCCGATGTCGCCATCCGTGCTGCTCGACCTGGTCGGGCTGAAGGTCGGCGCGCACGTGCTCGACACGCATCACGCGGCTTTCCCGGATCGGTTCTACCAGTCGACGAACCTGCACAAGCTCGCCGAATACGGGACACTGCTCGAGAAGGACGGCACGGGCAAGATCAAGGGCATCGACAAGGGTGCGCTCAAGGCGATCACGGTCGGCAGTACCCCGGTCGCACCCGAGGAGCTCCTCCGACGCGTGCAAGATGGGCTGGCCGATGAGATACACCGGATGCTCGAGGACGACGTCGTGCATGCCCCGGAGGACATCGACCTGTGCATGATCCTCGGTGCGGGCTGGCCGTTCCAGATGGGCGGTGTCACCCCCTACCTGGATCGGGTCGGTGCCAGCGAGAGGGTATTCGGCGGCACGTTCCACACGCCGCCGGTCGCCGGAATCGCCTAAGCGCCCGCACCAGAGATCAGGCGTCAGAGGCTGCGGCGCCGCTTTGCACTCACCGTTTGTTCGGACGTGTCTTCCGGGAGTGGTCGAGCGACCGGAATCTTGCTGCCGAGCACCTGCTCGACGATGTCTCTGGCGATCTTCTGAGGCGAGAGACCCGCCTGCTCGAGGATCTCGTCACGCGTGGCGTGCTCCAGGAACTCATCGGGAAGGCCAAGCTCATCGACGGCCGTGTCCACACCGGCCGCCCGAAGGTCCTGCCGCACACGAGTGCCGATCCCACCGACCCGGATGCCGTCTTCCAGTGTCACCACCAACCGGTGACGCCCGGCCAACTCGATGACGCTGTGCGGCACCGGCACGACCCAGCGCGGATCGACGACCGTGGCGCCGATCCCCTGGGCATCGAGCAGTTCGGCGATACGAAGAGCGAGACCGGCGAACGGCCCGACGGCAACGATGAGCACGTCGCGTTGGTCGTCTTCGACGAGGATGTCGACGCCGTCCGGCAGGCGGCGCACGGCGCCGACGTCGGCGCCGACGCTGCCCTTTGGGAAACGGATGACGGTGGGCGCATCCTCCACGCCGACCGCCTCCGCGAGTTCCTCACGCAGTCGACTCGCATCACGCGGTGCGGCCAACCGAATGTGCGGAACCAGCTGCAGGATCGCCAGATCCCAGATTCCGTGATGGCTCGGACCGTCCGGCCCGGTGACACCGGCGCGGTCGAGTACGAACGTCACGCCCGCCTTATGCAGCGCGACATCCATGAGCACCTGGTCGAACGCACGGTTGATGAACGTCGCGTAGAGTGCCACCACCGGGTGCAGGCCGCCGTAGGCCAGGCCGGCAGCGCTGGCGACGGCGTGCTGTTCGGCGATCCCGACATCGTGCACGCGCTCGGGGAACTGTTCGGCGAGGCGGTTGAGGCCGGTCGGCCTCAGCATTGCCGCCGTGATGCCGACCAGTCTCGGGTTCTCCCTCGCGAGGCGCAGGAGTTCATCGCCGAACACGTTCGTCCAGGCGGGGGCACCTGAGGATCCGATGGGCTCCCCCGTCTCCGGGTCGATCTGCCCGACGGAGTGGAATTGATCCGCCGAGTCGTTGACGGCCGGTTCGAATCCGCGACCCTTCTGTGTGATCGCGTGCACGATGACGGGAGCGCCGTATCCCTTGGCCTGGCGCAAGGCCTCTTCCATCGCGGCGATGTCGTGCCCGTCGATCGGGCCGACGTACTTGATGTCGAGGTTCGAATACAACTGCTCGTTGTTCGCGAACCGGCTGAGGAACCCATGGGCGCCTCCGCGGATACCGCGATACAGCGCCCGGCCCGGCCCACCGAGCTTGCCGAACGCGGCTTGGCTCGTCAGGTACAGGCTGCGGTAGCTGTCCTTGGTGCGCACCGAGTTCAGGAACCGCGCAATCCCGCCGATCGTCGGAGCATAGGATCGGCCATTGTCGTTGACCACGATCACCAAGTTCCGGTTGTTGTCGTCGGTGATGTTGTTGAGCGCCTCCCATGTCATGCCGCCGGTCAGTGCGCCATCGCCGACGACCGCGACCACGTGACGATCGCGCTGGCCCGTGACGGCAAACGCCCGCGAGATGCCGTCCGCCCAGGAGAGGGAGCTCGACGCGTGGGAATTCTCCACGATGTCGTGGATCGACTCCGCGCGCTGCGGATAGCCCGCGACTCCGCCCTTCTGCCGCAGCTTGCTGAAGTCTTGCCGGCCGGTCAAGAGCTTGTGCACGTAGGCCTGATGCCCGACGTCGAAGACGAGGGCGTCTCGCGGCGAATCGAAAATCCGGTGGATGGCGATGGTGGTCTCGACCATGCCCAGGTTCGGACCCAGATGACCCCCGGTCCGCGCGACGTTCGAGATCAGGAAGGTGCGGATCTCGTCCGCGAGCTGGATCAGCTGCTCCTTCGAGAGTGCATCGAGATCACGCGGACCCCTGATCGTCTCCAGAAGGGTCATCCGCACTGCCTTTCCTCCGCGCGCGGAGTCCCCGCGGCGTCGTTCGATTCTACGCGCCCCGGTCGGCGAGACGGCGTGGATCCTGCCGTTACACGAGCGAGCGCAGGACGTACTGCAGAATGCCGCCGTGCCGGTAGTAGTCCGCCTCACCCGGTGTGTCGATCCGCACGACCGCATCGAACTCGATGCTGCTCTTGCCCACGGGCGAGTCAGTAGTCGGCTCCGCGACGACATGCACCGTCTCGGGAATGACGTCGTCGTTCAGTGCGTCGATGCCGGTTATGGTGATCTTCTCCGTGCCGTCCAGGCCGAGCCGATCGGCGCTCTGCCCGGCGGGGAACTGGAGCGGGACGACACCCATGCCGATCAGGTTCGAGCGGTGGATGCGCTCGAAGCTCTCCGCGATGACCGCCCGCACGCCGAGCAGCAGCGTGCCCTTCGCTGCCCAGTCGCGTGAGGACCCGGAACCGTACTCCTTGCCGGCAAGGATCACGAGCGGGGTTCCCGCAGCTTGGTAGTTCTGCGCCGCGTCGAAGATGAACGACTGCGGTCCGCCCTCCCGGGTGAAGTCGCGCGTGTACCCGCCCTCCACATCATTCAGAAGCTGGTTGCGCAGTCGGATGTTGGCGAACGTTCCACGGATCATGACCTCGTGGTTTCCGCGACGCGACCCATAGGAGTTGAAGTTCTTGCGCTCGATGCCGTGCTCGATGAGGTAACGGCCCGCCGGACTGTCTGCCTTGATCGAGCCCGCGGGCGAGATGTGGTCCGTGGTGACCGAATCGCCGAGCTTCGCGAGAACGCGCGCGTCCGGGACGTTGCCGACCGGGGTCGTCTCCAGTGTCATCCCTTCGAAGTACGGGGGCTTGCGCACATAGGTGGACGCGTCGTCCCATTCGAACGTGGAGCCTGTCGGGATCGGCAGAGCGCGCCACCGCTCGTCGCCGTCGAAGACGCCTTCGTACTCGCGTAGGAACATCTCCGGGTCGATCGCGCTGTCGATGGTCGACTGAACCTCGTCGGCGTCGGGCCAGATGTCCTTGAGATAGACCGGGTTGCCCGCGGTGTCGTCGCCCAGAGCATCCGTGTCGAAGTCGAAGTTCATCGATCCGGCGAGCGCATACGCGATGACCAGCGGTGGGCTCGCCAGGTAGTTCATCTTCACATCCGGGTTGATCCGGCCCTCGAAGTTGCGGTTGCCGGAGAGCACCGCGGTGACCGCCAGGTCGCTGTCCTGCACGGCGGTCGAGATCTCGCCGATCAACGGGCCCGAGTTGCCGATGCAGGTGGTGCAGCCGTAGCCGACCAGATAGAAGCCGAGCTGCTCGAGGTAGGAGGTGAGGCCGGACTTGTCGTAGTAGTCGGTGACGACCTTCGAACCGGGAGCGAGCGTGGTCTTGACCCACGGCTTGACGGTGAGGCCCTTCTTCGCCGCGTTGCGTGCCAGCAGCCCGGCGGCGATCATGACCGACGGGTTCGAGGTGTTCGTGCACGAGGTGATCGCCGCGATCGCGACGGCGCCATGGTCGATGGTGAATGCGGATCCGTCCGACAAGGTCACCGGCGTCGGATGCGATGCGGTCTCGGGTGCGTGGCTCTTGTGGTGGTGCAGGTGAGCGCTGTGCGCATCCGCGGGCGACAGCTCCCCCGGGTCCGAGGCCGGGAACGACTCCGCGATCGTCAGGTCGACCAGGTCGTGATCGATCTGGGCGAAGTCACTCAGATCCTTGTTGAACTGCTCCTTGGACTCGCTCAGGATGATCCGATCCTGTGGACGACGCGGTCCGGCGATCGACGGCACCACGCTCGCCAGATCCAGTTCGAGATACTCGCTGAAGGTCGGTTCGGCATCCGGATCGTGCCAGAGCGTCTGGGTCTTCGCGTATGCCTCGACGAGCGCGATCTGTTCTTCGGTGCGGCCGGTCAGCCGCAGGTAGTCCAAGGTGACGTCGTCGATCGGGAAGATCGCCGCCGTCGAACCGAACTCGGGGCTCATGTTCCCGATGGTCGCGCGGTTCGCGAGCGGAACCTGGGCGACGCCGGCCCCATAGAACTCGACGAACTTGCCGACGACGCCGTGTCTGCGCAGCTGCTGGGTGATGCTGAGCACGACGTCTGTCGCCGTGACGCCTGCGGGGATGGATCCGGACAGCTTGAAGCCGACGACCTTCGGAATGAGCATCGAGATCGGCTGGCCGAGCATGGCCGCCTCCGCCTCGATGCCGCCGACGCCCCAGCCGAGCACCCCGAGTCCGTTGACCATTGTCGTGTGCGAGTCCGTGCCGACCAGCGTGTCGGGGTACGCCTGAAGCACGCCGCCGACCTCGCGGGTGAAGGCGACCCGGGCCAGGTGCTCGATGTTCACCTGATGCACGATGCCGGTTCCCGGCGGAACGACCTTGAAGTCGCCGAACGCGCTCTGCCCCCAGCGCAAGAACTGGTACCGCTCGCCGTTGCGCTCGTATTCGATCTCGACGTTGCGCTCGAAGGACTCCTCCGTGCCGAACAGGTCGGCGATCACGGAGTGATCGATGACCAGCTCGGATGGCGCGAGAGGGTTGATCTTGGTGGGGTCGCCGCCGAGATCGACCACGGCCTCACGCATGGTCGCCAGGTCGACGATGCACGGCACGCCGGTGAAATCCTGCATCAGCACGCGAGCAGGCGTGAACTGGATTTCGGTGTTCGGCTCGGCAGACGGGTCCCAGGCGCCCAGCGCCTCGATCTGCGCCTTCGTGATGTTCTTGCCGTCCTCGGTGCGCAGGACGTTCTCCAACAGCACCTTGAGGCTGTATGGGAGCTTCTCGTGCCCCGGGACCGCATCGATCCGGAAGATCTCGTAGTCGGTTCCTCCGACGTTGAGCCTGTCCTGTGCTCCAAAGCTGTTTACCCCAAAGCTGTTTGCGTCAGACACGCTGCCCTCTCCTTCGCTGGCGGGGATCGCATGAGCGGTCCCCCACGGTCAATCTTGATGCCGGCGCGAATGTTTTCTCCAGCAAGGTTCGCCTAACCCGGTCTTTCGTGCACAGAGCGTCACAAACTATCTCGACATCGAGATAATTCTAGCAGAACCACCCATCGATCCCGGCGCAGCCGCGCCCCTTCTCATTCGCGATCGAAGACCAGAGAGTGCCGCTTCGCGAACCGGTAGAACAGTTCGATCCCGGCGGCCCCGAGTGCGCCGACCACGATGCCATAGACGAGGGTCAGGTCGACAGAGACGTCCATCATGAAGAAGGCGCGGCTGAACGGAACGACGCAGACGAGCACGAACGCACCGATGACACTCCCGAGCAGCGCGAGGCGCGCCCTGCTCAGCGGGCGCGCCAGCACGCTGAGGATCCACAGCGAGACACAGAACAACGTGACGGTCGCAACGCTGCGCGCCTCGTGGCGTTCGATCCGCAACAGGTGCATCGGGATGAAGGCCAGCAGGCACGTGCACGCGGCGATGATCCCGGTCGGAATCGAATATCGCAGGATTCGACGCAAGACCCCCGGCGTGTAGAGCCGGCGATTCGGCGCGAGCGCAAGCAGGAATGATGGGATGCCGATGGCCAGCGACGACACCAACGACAGTTGGCGGGGCAGAAATGGAAACGGCATCAAGGTCGCCGCGCTGACCAGCGCGAGAATGATGCCGTAGACGGTCTTCGCGAGGAAGATGTTCGCCACCCGCTCGACGTTCGCGATCACGCGACGGCCCAGAGCGAGCACGTGCGGAAGGTGATCGAAGCGATTGTCCAGTAGCACGATCCGGGAGACGGCCTTCGTCGCGGCCGTCGCCGTTCCCATCGCAATGCCCAGATCCGCGTCTTTGACGGCCATCGCGTCGTTCACGCCGTCGCCGGTCATTCCGACGGTCCTGCCCGAGGCGCGCAGCAACCCGATCGCGCGGCGCTTCTGTTCCGGACTGACCCTGCCGAGGATGTTCGAGCGCTGCAACGCCTCCGCGAGGGCACCGTCGTCGTGCAGTTGGGACGCGTCGACCGCGTCGCCGCCGATGCCGAGCGGTCCGGCAAGGGCCGCGACCGTCACCGGATTGTCGCCGGACATGATGATGCTGCGCACGCCTTGCGATTCGAAATAGCGCAGCGTCTCCGGGGCCTCCTGCCGGATCGTCTCCGCGAACGTCACCAGGGCCGCAGGCTCGAGCGCCCCGATGTCCAGCCGCACCGCGTTCGCAGCCTGTGGGGCATCCGTTCTCGGCTCAGGCAAGGCCACGGTGCTGCGCACGAGCGCGAGCGTGCGTCGGCCGGTCGCAGCCATCCGGTCCGCTTCCGCGCGCTCGCGTGACCGCGCCGCCAGCAGCCGCTCGGGTGCGCCGAGCAGCCAGGTGGACGCGCGTTCACCCTGGCTGAATTGCACGCCACTGTACTTGGCCGTAGAACTGAACGGCAGCCTCCTCGCGATGATCACATCCGGCGCCGCGAAATGCCGAGCGAGCAATCGTGCTGTCGCGTTGCCCGTGTCATCGGAGCCGAACGCGGCGAGGGCGATCGCCGATTCGGACTCCGGGACGCTGCCGAACGCCATCAGTCGGTCGAACGCGAGTTCGCCGCTGGTCAGCGTGCCGGTCTTGTCGAGACACAGCACGTCGACCCGCGCGAGCACCTCGACGGCCGCGAGCTCTTGCACCAGCACCTTCTTCGTGGCCAGCTGGATGGCGGCGACACCGAACGCCAGGCTGATCAACAGCACGAGGCCTTCCGGGATCATCCCGACCACGCTGGCGACGGCGTCGACGACCGCGCGCTGCCACAGGCCGCCGTGGAGCAGCCGGGTCAATCCGCCGTACGCGAAGATCCGGCCGATGACGGTGATCACGATCACCGGACCGACGATCCACGAGATGTAGACCAGGATGCGGTTCACCGCGGCACGCAGCTCGGAATGCACCAGCGAGTGCCTGCGGATCTCTGACGTCAACTTGTTGGCATAGGAGTCGGCACCGACGGCGGTGACCCGCGCGTACCCGGTTCCGCCGATGACGTGCGAGCCCGAAAGGAGCGGCTCGCCTGCATCCTTCGGTGCCGGGTTCGACTCGCCGGTCAGCATCGACTCGTCGATGCTCAGCCCCGTGCCGGTGATGGTGCAGGCATCGGCGGGAATCTGGTCCCCCGTCCGCAGGACGAGCACGTCGTCGAGCACGATCTGCTCGGTTGGAACCGTGACCACGACGCCGTCGCGGCGCACGGTGCTGGTCGGTGCAGCGAGGAGGGCAAGCCGGTCGAGCACGAATTTCGCGCGCAGCTCCTGCACGATGCCGATCAGGGCATTGACGATGACGACGCCGTAGAAGAAGCCATCGCGCAGATCGCCGACGACGAGCACGGCGACGAAACAGACGGTCAGGATCGCATTGAAGAACGTGAAGACGTTTTCCCGAAGGATGTCTCCGACGGAACGCGACGTCGGCTGCTTGACCTCGTTGACCTGCCCGGCGGCCCTACGCGCGGCCACCTCGTCCGATGTCAGGCCGGGCGCCTCTGCCATACGGCTAGGAACCCGACGCCGGCTTCAGGTTGTACACGGAACGCACCACGAGCCAGGTCACGAGCACGAGCGGGGCATACAGTGGAACCCCCATCAGGAGTTTCGCGATCGCCAGCCCTGCGACGTTGTCCGCCAGGTACAACGGAAGCTCGACGACGAGCCGGGCGACGAACAATGCGAGCCAGCACACGGTGATCAGCTGGAGCGCACGATACTTGGCGCGATCGCGACGCCAGGCCAGACCGTCGCCCATCAGGTATCCGACGGCGAGGCCGATCAGCGGCCAGCCGACCAGCAGCGAGATCAGGATCGCCAGCCCGTAGGCGCCGTTCGTGATCAGGCCGATGATGAAGTTGTCGCTGCCCTTTCCGGTCAACAACGCGAGAATCGCGGATGCACCGACCCCGATCAGCCCCGCGACCGCCTGGGTGACCGGTGTGCGCCCGGCCATGCGCAGCACGGTGAACACGACCGCGACCGCGACCGATGCGCCGAGCGCCACTGGCACATTCATCGTGAAGGTGTACACGACCAGGAAGACCAGCCCGGGCAGAATCGTCTCCGCAAGACCGCGGATGCCGCCCATCGCGGTGAGCAGCGCGGCACCGGTCGGTGCCTGGCCCTCTGCCACGGCCGCCAACCCGCTTCGTTTCGCGGCGGCGGCAAGGCCTTGACCGAGCGCCCCCGGCAGCGATTCCGAGCGCGCGTCCGAGTGCGGCGCGGCATCCGCGCCTTCGGGCGGCATCGACACCGCGTCGCGCCCGTCCGGTTCGTTCGTGATCATCGTGGCGGCTCGGTTCAGATGGTGGCGGCTTCGTCGCCGGTCAACGGCATCCGAAGCGGGATCAGATCGCGCGGCGGCATCGGCACGGAGCCGCGCACCACGACGATGCTGCGGAACAGATCCTCGACCAGTGCCGCCGCTTCCGGCTGAACGGCGGCATCGCCGGCGATCACGCCGCGGAGGAACCAGCGTGGCCCGTCGACACCGACGAAGCGCGCAATGCGTGTCTCTCCGGCGGTGTCGGGAGCCGCCACCGGGATCTCGGCGACCAGCTCTGGCCCGAAGACGCCGTCTCGCGCACTGGTCCGACCGCCTTGCCGGTCGACCTGCTCGGCGATCTGCTCACGGATCTCATGCCACAGTCCGCTCGATCGCGGAGCGGCGAACGGCTGCACTTGAAGCGTCGAACCGGCATAGTCGAGGCCGACGGCCACGACGCGCTGAGTCTCCTCTTCGACCTCGAGGCGCAGGTGCAGGCCCTCACGCGGCAAAATCCTCACGCCGCCGAGATCGATGTAGGGGCGCACCGGATTCGCCTCGGACTCGTCAAGGGGACCGGCGGTCGCCCGGTCTTCGGGGGCCGACTTCTCCCAGTCGTCGGTATCGCTGTTGTGTGTGTCGCTCACGCGTGCTCTCCTGACTGCAGGGCGGTGTAGCCCGTCGAACCGAACCCGTTCGCGCCGCGGGCGCTGTCGGGGAGTTCCTCGACGGGGACGAATCGGGCTCGACTGACGGGCATGACCACGATCTGAGCGATTCTGTCGCCCGCGGCCACGGCGTACGACTCGACCGCATCCGTGTTGAGCAGGGTGACCCTGATTTCGCCGCGATACCCCGCGTCGACAGTGCCGGGCGAATTCACGATCGTGATCCCGTGGCGGGCCGCAAGGCCGCTTCGCGGCACGACGAACGCCACATAGCCATCCGGCAACGCGATCGACAGCCCCGTGCCGAGCGTCTTACGCTCGCCCGGTGCCAGAATCGCCGCCTCGCTCGAGCAGAGATCGGCGCCGGCATCGCCGGGATGCGCATAGGTCGGCGCGACATCCGCCCGAACAGACACGTCAATGGAATCGGTCACGTGTCGAGGGTAGTGCAGAAATCTGATCGAATAGGGGCATGGTTCTTTATCGCGAGCGGCTGTGGCCCGCCCCGTGGCTTTTCATCTCCACCGCCCTGATCATGCCCGCGTGCATTCTGGTGTTTGCGCCGATCAACCTGCCCGTCGGCATCGTCTTGGCACTCGTCCTCTACGCAGTCTGCGTTTGGATGCTCCTGAGCTCGGCCGCCACCATCCAGGTGACAGACCTCACCCTCAGCGCGGGGCGCGCACGCATCGAGCGCTCGATGATCGGTGACGCACAAGCGTTCGACGGCGACGAGGCCACCCTGCAACGGGGGCAGAAGCTCGACGCCCGCGCCTGGCTGCTGATCCGCGGCTGGGTGAAGCCGGTGGTCAAGGTTGCCGTGCTGGATGTGAACGACCCGACGCCTTACTGGCTGATTTCCACGCGCCGGCCGAGCGAACTGGTACGCGTCCTCAGCGATCTGCCGGGCAGAAGCCAGGATCGGCCGCTCGAGCGCGGCTGAACGCACGGCCGATCCCGGGCGAAACGCATCGAGACCGGCAGGCGGGTCAGCTCGCGCACTCCATGCAGATCGGCCCCAGCTTGGACTCGTGGTCCATCTGCGAACGGTGCTTGACGAGGAAGCAGCTCACGCACGTGAACTCGTCCGCCTGCGGTGGCAGAACCACGACATCCAGATCGAGATCGGACAGGTCGGCGCCGGGGAGCTCGAACCCGCCCGGGTTGTCGGCATCATCGACGTCAACGACTCCGGACATCTTGTCCGGCACTCGTTCCTTGAGCGCCTCGATCGACTCCGAGTCGTCCTCGGTCTTTCGTGGCGCATCGTAATCCGTTGCCATGCCCATCCACTTCTCATGCGACTACCGATCAAACGAAATCGGCGGGCATAGTTTGCATCAATCCCGGGGGAATAGCAAACCGTTCCGCGACCTCATCGCTTCTGGTCACCATCAACTTGCGGCGCGCCACGGTTATTCCCGAGTTTTCGGCTGCCCTCGTGGCATCCTAACCACGAACCGAGACAGCTGGAGAGGCGTTTCACCATGCAGGATTTGAAGGTCATCGGAGTGGAGAATGGTGCTCTCCTCGCCGCGAGTGACGACGGCGAACGGTACCGCATCGCGATCGACGAAGTTTTGCAGTCGAGACTGCGTCAGAACAAGCCGGAACCGGCCCCGGCTCACAAGATCTCGCCGCGCGAGGTGCAGGCGCACATCCGGTCTGGCCTGACCGCGGACGAGGTCGCGTCCCTCACCGGTGCCGGCGTGGAATACATCCAGCGATTCGAGGGCCCGATTCTCGCGGAGCGCGAGCACATCGTTGCGTCCGCTCTCAGCGTACCCGTGCACACGAACGCCGACGTCGACCCGCTCGGCGAGGCCGCGACATTCGGTGTCGTCATCCGCGAACGACTCGGCTCGCTCTCCGCGACCGGCGAGCGCTGGGCGAGTTGGAAGGAGCAGGACGGCGACTGGATCGTCAAACTCTCCTTCACCGCCGATGAAATCGACCACGATGCCCGCTGGGGTTATGACGCGCGCAAGCATGCTCTGGCTCCGCTCAACCCCGAGGCGACGACGCTCTCGCAGCAGGGAGAGTTGCGCGGCGGGCTGATTCCGCGATTGCGTGCCGTCACGCCTGCGGTGGAGCCGGACGAGTCGCGCTTCGACAGTGGCGCATTCACCTTCCCGGATGAGGCGGTGCAGAAGGCGCCCGACGTGGCGCCGCATCTGGAGCCGGCGCCGTTCGGCCGCACGACGTCCGCCAGCAGCAACGCGATCGCCGTGACGGCGATCAAGCGCGCGGCAGATGACACGGAGAAAGACCAGCACCAGACCGCCGATCTGCTCGAGGCATTGCGCCGTCGGCGCGGCGAACGTGAGGCTTCAGGCGCGGAGCTGTCACCGGCGGCAATCGATGTGCCGCTCGACGACTTCGATGACCTCGAAGAGACTGCGGAGCCGCAGCAGCGCCAAGTCGCGACATCGGCGGTATCGCGCAGCATCCTCGGAAAGTCGGCACCGGGCAAGTCAGCACCGGGTAAGTCGGCATCGGGCAAGAAGGGCAGAACGTCGATGCCGAGCTGGGACGAGATCGTTTTCGGGGCCCGCACGGACGACGACCTCGCTTAGCGGACCCGCTACTCGAAACCACCGATGCCGATCAGGGGCACGACCAGTTCCTCGGCCGTCAGCGAACCGTGCTGTCCGATCATGGCCCGCGATTGCGCACTCGCCGTTCGTGAGTCGTAGTAGGCGACCCGCGTGCGTGCTGCCACGAGCACATCCCCGATCCGCGGCAGCACCTCCGGATCGACGTCTGCGCCGAACCAGCCGGCTTCGACGGCCTGCGCGCGAGTGGCGACCCAGGAACGTGCGCCCTCCGACTGCTCCCAGTGTTCGGCGAGTGCGGCCGCGTCCCCATCCGATGCTGCAGGTTCGAGATGCAGCTGCAGGCACCGCGGATCGCCTGCGACATGGCGCACACCGTCGATCAGGTCGGGCTCCGTGTCGAAGAACACATGGGAGGCGACCGGAACGTCCAGTACGCCGTGGTCCGCGGTGACCAATGCGGCCTCATGCCGACGCAGCCCGAGCGCGAAGGTCGAGACACGGGCGTCCAATTCCTCGAGTGTCGCAAGCCAGGCATCCGATTCCCAGCCGCGTGCGTGTGCCGCGACGTCCAGTTCGGGCACGTACAGATAGCAGATGCTCCGACCGCGCTGATCGAGGATGCGACGCGCAGCGTTGAATCGCTGTTCGATCGACTTCGCGCCGACGTATTCGGTGCCGGACAGAATCGCGGTGCTGAACGACGATGACCGATAGCGCTCAGGGCCGACGGCGAAAGCCGCGATCCCGTCCGCACCGGCGGTCTCGAAGACGGTCGGGCAGCGCTGCCAGGTCGACGGGTCCGGCTCCCCTTTCCAACCGCTGAGCTGATTGAAGACACGGCCGGCCGCCGGATCGAGCACGGTGTATCCGACCATCCCGTGCCGCCCCGGCGTCGTTCCCGTGCACAGGCTGGTCAGAGCAGCGACCGTCGTCGTCGGAAAGCCGCTGGTCATCGTGGTTGCCCGCGTCAGCCGCGGGGCAAGGAAACGAGCGTGCCCTGCACGGGCCTTGAGCGAATGCGCACCGAGCCCGTCGACGACGATCACGACCGCGCGCTCGACCGCGGGCAGCTGCAGCGGGTTCGGCCGACCGTCGAGGGCTGCCACGCAACTTGGAAGAACGTCGGCAAGGCTCCGCGCAGAAGAATAGCCGGCCGGTAACATGGTGCCCATCGGGCTCAGTCTGCCACAGGCGTGCTGAGCCCCGCGGTGTCCACCTTTCCCAGGTGACGCACCGAACGCAGAAGCGCCGCACGAGATTGCACGAATGAGCCCGACAGACGAACAGACCTCACCGACCGGCAGCACCGAACGCATCGAAGACGTCGACGTCACGACAGAGATGCAGGGCTCGTTCCTCGAGTACGCGTATTCGGTGATCTACGCGCGTGCCCTGCCGGACGCGCGCGACGGTCTGAAGCCGGTGCAGCGGCGCATCCTGTATCAGATGACGCAGATGGGCCTGCGGCCCGACCGCGGCCACGTCAAGTCGGCCAGGGTCACCGGGGAGGTCATGGGCAAGCTGCACCCGCACGGCGACAGCGCGATCTACGACGCTCTCGTGCGTATGGCGCAGGATTTCACACTGCGCGTTCCGCTCATCGACGGTCACGGCAACTTCGGCTCACTCGACGACGGGCCGGCTGCCGCGCGCTACACAGAAGCCCGACTGGATGCCGCGGCGCTGGCGATGACGGACGGGCTCGACGAGGATGTCGTCGATTTCGTTCCGAACTATGACAATCAACTGACCCAGCCGGAGGTTCTGCCCTCCGCGTTCCCCAACCTGCTTGTCAACGGCGCAAGCGGCATCGCGGTCGGGATGGCTACGAACATGGCACCGCACAACCTGATCGAGGTGGTCGGTGCCGCAAAGCACCTGTTGGCGAATCCGGACGCCGACCTGGACGCTTTGATGGAGTTCGTGCCCGGACCGGACCTGCCGACCGGCGGCACCATCGTCGGCCTCGCCGGAATCAAGGACGCCTACACGTCGGGCCGCGGCAGCTTCAAGACCCGTGCGAAGGTCACGATCGAAGCGATCACAGCGCGCAAGAACGGGTTGGTCGTCACCGAGCTGCCTTATTTGGTCGGCCCGGAAAAGGTGATCGACAAGATCAAGGACGGCGTCAATTCGAAGAAGCTGAGCGGCATCTCCGATGTCACAGATCTGAGCGACCGCACCAAGGGGTTGCGCCTGGTGATCGGAATCAAGACCGGCTTCAGCCCGGAGGCGGTGCTCGAGCAGTTGTACCGCCACACACCGCTCGAAGACGGCTTCTCGATCAACAACGTCGCGCTGGTCGACGGCGGGCCGCAGACACTCGGCCTGCGCGAGCTGTTGCGCGTCTATGTCGATCACCGCGTCACGGTCACCACACGTCGCTCGCGCTACCGGCTCGACCGGCGCAGGGAGCGCCTGCACCTGGTTCTCGGCCTGTTGATCGCGATCGTCGACATCGACGAGGTGATCCAGGTCATCCGCGGCAGCGACGACTCCGAGCAGGCGCGCACTCGACTGATCGACGTGTTCGATCTCAGTCAGGCGCAGGCGGAATACATCCTCGAACTGCGGCTGCGCCGGCTGACGAAGTTCTCGCGGATCGAACTGGAGGCGGAGCGGTCGCAGCTCGAGGCCGAGATCGCCGAGCTGGAGGCGCTCCTCGCCAGCGACGAGCGGATCAAGCAGCTGGTCGCAGAGGAACTGGATCGCGTTGCCGAACGATTCGGGACGCCACGGCGCACCCTGTTGACCGAGGCCCGGCCGTCGATCGCGACCGTCGGGTCACGGAAGGCCTCCGCCGTCCTCGAGGTCGCTGATGCGCCGTGCCGCGTCTTTCTGGCTGCGACCGGACGAATTCTCAGGGTCGACCGGCAATCCGATGACGACGAAGGACTCGCGTCGCTCTCGATACCCGCGCGGCGCAGCAAGCACGACGCGATCCGCTGCGTGCTGACGACGACGAGTCGCAGCGAAATCGGCGCCGTCACCAACAAGGGGCGATTGATCCGGTTCTCCCCCGTCGACCTGCCCGCGGTGCCGGCGAATTCGATCCAGCTCGGCGCCGGCGTCAAGGTCCGTGACTACCTGGCCCTGCCCGACAAGACCGAACGCGTGCTGACGGTCGTCTCGCTGACCGCGGATCTCTCGATCGCTCTCGGAACCAAGCAGGGCGTCGTCAAGCGTGTGACAGCATTGGATTGGGCGAACAAGCCGGACTTCGAGATCATCAGCCTCAGGGCCGGTGACGAGGTGGTCGGAGCGATCCAGGGCGCGGACACCGACGAGCTCGTCTTCGTCACATCGGATGGGCAGCTGCTGCACTTCCCCGCGTCGACGGTGCGCCCGCAAGGTCGAGCGGCCGGCGGTATGGCCGGCATCAAGCTCTCGGCACGGGCCGAGGTCATCTTCTTCGGCGCGGTGACCGAAGCCGCGGGCGATGAGGCTCTTGTGGTCACCGTCGCAACGAACGGCGCGACGCTGACCGGAGCGGATGCCGGCACGGGCAAGGTCAGCTCCTTCGCAGACTACCCGCAGAAGGGACGCGCGACAGGAGGGGTACGCACGCAACGCTTCCTCAAAGGTGAGGACCGACTTTCGCTCGCCTGGGTCGGTGCCGCCCCGGTGCGTGCCGTCGGATCCGACGGTTCGCTGCGCAGCCTGCCGGGAGGCGGCGCGAAGCGGGACGCGTCAGGGCAGAGTCTCGACGCGGTGATCGGCGGCATCGGCACCGCGATCGGTTCCTGAACGCTCGCACGCGGTCGATCGTCAGACGTCGATGCGCTCCCGTGACAGCGTGTCCGAACTGTCGATGATGAATTCCTTGCGTGGTGCGACGTCGTTGCCCATCAGCAGTTCGAACACCGCGGCGGCTTGCTCCGCATCGGGAACCTGCACCCGACGCAGCATCCGATGCGTCCTGTCCATCGTGGTCGTCGCCAACTGGTCCGCATCCATTTCACCGAGCCCCTTGTAGCGCTGGATCGGCTCCTGGTAGCGGCGATTCGTGCGCCCTAGGCCGGCCAGCACACCCTGCAGTTCCGCCTCCGAGTATGTGTAGATCGTCTCATTCGGCTTCGATCCGGGGTTCATCACGATCACCCGGTGCAGCGGTGGAACCGCGGCGAACACGCGGCCGGCCTCGATCATCGGCCGCATATACCGGAAGAACAGCGTCAACAGGAGAATGCGGATATGGGCGCCGTCGACATCCGCATCGCTCATCACGATGATCTTGCCATAGCGCGCCTGGGAGAGATCGAAGCTGCGTCCGGAACCCGCACCGATCACCTGGATGATCGAAGCGCATTCCGCATTGCCGAGCATGTCGGACACGGATGCCTTCTGCACGTTCAGGATCTTGCCGCGAATCGGCAACAGCGCCTGGTGTTCGCTGTCGCGCGCGCGCCGGGCGGTGCCGAGCGCCGAGTCGCCTTCGACGATGAACAATTCGCTGTTGGCGACATCGTTGGATCGGCAATCGACGAGCTTCGATGGCAGCGACGAGGTCTCCAGGGCGTTCTTGCGTCGTTGCGTCTCTTTGTGCGCACGCGCGGAGATGCGCGATTTCATCTCGGAGACGACCTTGTCCAACAGGAGCGCCGATTGCGTCTTGTCATCGCGTTTCGTCGATGAGAACCGCGCGGCCAGTGCGGAGGTGACCACCTGGGTGACGATCGAACGCACCGCAGGGGTGCCGAGCACCTCCTTGGTCTGGCCTTCGAACTGCGGCTCGGGCAGCCGCACGGTCAGCACCGCGGTCAGCCCGGCGAGGATGTCGTCTTTTTCGAGCTTGTCTGTTCCGACCTTGAGCCGCCGGGCGTTCGCATCGACCTGCTGCCGGAAGAACTTCAGCAGACCCTGATCGAAGCCGAGCTGGTGGCTTCCGCCTTTGGGCGTGGCGATGATGTTGACGAAACTGCGCATCACGGTCTCATACCCTGTCCCCCACCGCAGCGCGATGTCGACGCGGCATTCTCGCCGCAACTCGGTGGGGGTCATCGCTCCGCTTTCGTGCAGCACCGGAACGGTCTCCGTGAAGCTGCCGGTGCCGGTGAGCCGCCAGGTGTCGGTGATCGCGGAATCCGGGGCGAGATAGTCGACGAACGCCGAGATGCCGCCCTCGAACGAGAAGGAGGTCTGCACCGGCTCCGCACCGCGGTCGTCGGTGATCGCCAGCGCGATGCCGGGCACCAGGAAAGCCGTCTGACGCGCCCGGCCGAGCAGGTCGTCCGTTTGGAAATCGGCGTTGCTGCCGAAGATCTGCCGGTCAGCCCAGTAACGGATGCGCGTGCCCGTCACTGCGCGCTTGACTGTGCCGACGACACGCAGCTCGCTCTTCTTCTCGAACGGCGTGAACGGGGCATCCGGGCTCGGCGCTCCCGTATCGGCGAACCGCCCGGGCTCGCCGCGGCGGAAGGACATCGCCCATGTCTTGCCATCGCGGTCGACCTCGACATCGAGCCGCTCGGACAGCGCGTTGACGACCGAGGCGCCGACGCCGTGCAACCCACCGGATGCCGCGTACGAGCCGGAACCGAACTTGCCGCCCGCGTGCAATTTCGTGAACACGACCTCGATGCCGCTCAGGCCGGTCTTCGGCTCGATGTCGACGGGGATGCCGCGGGCGGCGTCGCGCACCTCCACGCTGTCGTCCGCGTGCAGGATCACTTCGATCTGGGAGCCATAGCCGGCCAACGCCTCGTCGACCGAGTTGTCGATGATCTCCCACAGGCAGTGCATCAAGCCGCGCGAGTCCGTCGACCCGATGTACATGCCCGGCCGCTTGCGCACCGCTTCGAGACCCTCGAGAACAGACAAGTGCCTGGCGGAATAATCAGAGCTGGCCACGAACGTGTCTCCTCGGGCTGTGCGGTGGTATGGATGTGCTTTCACACCGTTTTCCAGCCTATCCAGCCGCGAAGGATGCGCCCGCCATCGACACCCCCTCGGCAGGCCGGATGCTACGCGTTCAGCGAAATGCCCGTCTTGCGAGTCGTTGCGCCGCTCAGAACGTGCTTGTATGGAGGTACCGAGTTGAATGGTTCGGGTTTCGCAAGAGGAGCACGACATGTCGAACATCGCCACAGGTACCGGTGCCGCTGCTGAGTTCGCCACCGGACCACAGTTGACCGCAGCCGATCGGTGCGACGCATGCGGTGCCCAGGCGTATGTCCGAGTCGTGGTGAACAACGGCGAACTCCTGTTCTGCGCGCACCACGCGAAGAAGCATGAAGAGAAGCTGTCTGCGATCGCGCAGAGCTGGCACGACGAATCCGCTCGCTTGTTCGAGGACCAGCGCGCCTAGGTCGCGACGCCACCCGTTCGAGATCGCCGATCGTGACAGCAAATGCGAGAGGTGTGCGCCGTCGTGCCACCGTCTCGCTGCAGGCGATTCTCGCCAACGCCGCTGTTCTGACGTCCGCGTTGCGCCAACCGATCGCATCGGCGTTCGCGGATCTGCGAGCGGATGCCTACGGACACGGCCTCGCACCGGTTGCTGACGCACTGACGGCGGCCGGCATCGGCGGCTTCGTCGTGTCCGATCCGGATGCTCGCGGGCTATTGATCTCTCGGCACCCCGGCGTGGCCGTCCGCATCGGTGCCGTGGATGCTCGGCCTGAGAGCGGGCTCGAGCGATCCGGATCGGCCTTGTTGGGCCCGGAGCTGTTCGGGCTCGGCGAATATCATTCCACGTTGGCGCCTGAGCTGCGGGCCGCGCTGCGTCCGGCGCTGTGCCTGACGTCCGAAGTGCTGTCCATCAAGCGGGTTCGAGCCGGCACCGGGGTCTCCTACGGCTACACGTACCGCACCGTGGCCGAGACGACCCTGGTGCTTTCCGGGCTCGGTTTCGCCGATGGGATTCCCCGCGCCGCATCCAATCGCGCTCCCGTACTGGTCGGCGCCGTGCACTCGCGGGTCAGCGGCCGGATCGCGATGGACCAGTTCGTCATCGACGTGGGCGATGCCGTCCCGTCCGTCGGAGACACGGTCGTGCTGTTCGGCGATGGCAGCGCCGGTGAACCGACCGCAGCGGACTGGGCTCGCGCCACGGGCATCCGTTCGGAAGCGATCGTGGCCGGCCTGGGCGCCCGGATCGAGAGGGTGTACCGCCGATGAGCGCGTGTGCGATCATCGACCTGGCCGCGCTGCGCGCCAACGTGCGGCTGCTGTCGGAGACGATCGCTCCGGTCGAGACGATGCTGGCCGTGAAAGCCGATGCGTACGGTCACGGGCTGATCCCGGTCGCCACGGCAGGGCTTGCGTCGGGCGCGCGTTCGCTGGCCGTCCTGGAGATCCCGACGGGACTCGAATTGCGCGCCGCCGGCATCACAGTCCCGCTGTTCGCCTGGTTGCACGGCACGAACACCGATTTTCGCGCCGGCATCGAGGCCGATATCCAATTGGGTGTGTCCGCACAGTGGCAACTGCAGGCCATTGCCGCCGCACACGCGGGCAAACCGGCGATCGTTCACCTCAAGCTCGACAGCGGGCTCAGCCGCAACGGAGCCACTCCGGCCGACTGGCCGGCTCTGGTCTCCGCCGCGCTGGCCGCAGAGCGAGCCGGAATCGTCCGCATCCGAGCGGCCTGGTCTCATCTGGCAGACGCATCCGTCGAGGACGACGAAGCAGCACTGGCCGTCTTCCGGGACGGCGTTGCGGTCGCTCGGCGTCTCGGGGCGCGGTTCGAGATGCTCCATCTCGCTGCCAGCTCCGCAGGCATCCGGATGCCTGCGGCTCGCTTCGATCTCGTACGCTTCGGCATCGCCGCCTACGGCATCTCTCCGTTCGATGACCGCTCGGCGGCCGACCTCGGCGTGCGCCCGGTGATGTCGCTGCAGACCGACGTCGTCGACCTGATCGGCGACCGGACCGGCACGGTGGCACGCCTTGCGCTGGGCTACGCCGACGGCGTGGCCACCGCTGCCCTCGGCAGGGCGCAGGTTCTGCTCGGCGGCCGACGGGTCGGTGTGGTCGCGATCGACGTCGACAGCATGCTGGTCGGGACCGGTGAAGTGCTTCCGCGCATCGGCGACACCGCACTCGTGTTCGGACCGGGAGATCGCGGCGAGCCGACGGCTGCCGAGTGGGCGGACTGGGCGTCGACGATCGGCGACGAGATCGTCGCGCACGTCGCGGCGCGCGTGCCGCGCAGCTATCTGAGCTGACCGACAGCGCGGTCGCGGTGCAGGCGTCAGACGTGCACGCCCAGCCGACCGGCGATCGCGGCGCGAGCGGCCGCCGCGTAGTCGTCGACCTCGCGAACGGCATCCGGCAGGAGCGAGACGGCGTCGGCCCAGACCGCACCGTCACCGCGCAGCAGGAGTGCCGCACGCAACAGCTCGTCGGCGAGCCACGGGTTCATCGGCAGGACCGGACCGTGCAGCTGGGTGCCGATGGCCGACCCGAGGCGGATACCCTCCGACCGCTGTTCGAGGGGAGCCTGCGGGGTGTTGCCTCCGCCGGCGATCACGCCGCCCAGAGGTGCGGCGTCGTCTTCGAGGCTCGTGAGCGCGGCATGGTTCTCGAAGCCGGCCAGCGTGCCGCCGTCCGTGCGCACCAGGATCTCTCCCACGGTCCGCCGTGACGACAACACGGCGCGCGACGGGAACACGCCGGCTCCCGGCATCCGCTCGCCATCCGGTGTCATCAGCTCCCGGCCGAGCAGCTGCCAGCCACCGGCGATCGCGAGGAGCGGCACCCCCGCGTCGACGGCATCCCGAATCGACGCCGCAATGCGCAGCAGGTCGCCGTGCACGGCGCGCTGCTGGGACAGCGGCCCGCTGCCGATGTGGAGCAGATCGATCTGTTCCGGCAACTCGGCGCCGATCCGATGGTCGTGGACGCCCACGGCGATGCCACGCCACCGTGCCCGCGCGACGAGCGCCGTGACGTTGCCGATGTCGCCGTTGATCCCGAGTTCGTTCGGGTACAGGTTGACGATGCTCAGCGTCGCTGAGCGCTGTGCCATCACTGCCCGCCCTCGAGATCCAAGAAGCCGAGCTGTTTGCGGATCAGCATCATCTGCTCGTAATTGACGATCATCGTCTTGATCCCCGTCTCAGGGCGGGGAAGCGCCAGAAACGCGGCGACGGCGTCGTTCAACCGGGGAAGCACGACGCCGATCGGGATACCGCTGTAACCGAGCCGCGTCGCCAACTGCCACGCCTTCGTCCCGCTGATGACGTCCACACGATCGAGTGACCCGAAGTCGATGTCATAGATCCAGGACGGATCGGGGGTGCCCTCATCGACCGCCATCAACACCTGCGGCGGTGCGCCGTCCAACGAATCCAGGTTGAGTTGCAGGCTCGGCGGATTCTTCATCATGATGATCTCGATGTCCTCGCCGTTCACCGTGAGGGTCTCGCCTCGGCCGTATACGGTGTGCAGGCCGGCCATCGCCCGGGTTGCTGCGACCGGCGAGAAGCGCTCGCCCAGCAGCTCGACCGCGGTGGTGAGCGCACCGGCTGCGTCCACGGCGTAGTGCAGGCCGCGCGCCGGAAGCGTGAACTCGATGGGTGCGCCATCGATGACGATCGTCGCCTCGCGGCCGTCGACACGGGCCACGCGCACACGAGCATCGGGAAGGGCCACCGCCTGACCGGATGGCGCAACATCCGCGACAGTGGCGAGTCCGTGCGGCGATTGCTCGATCAGCTCGGCTGCGACGGCGAACGACGACGTCCTGCGCCCGGCTGTGTGGCAGTCCGCGGCGATCCGGCGCAGGTTGTCATCGTCGGCGTTGACCACGACCAGTTTCCGGGCCGAAGCGGCCATCGTGCGCAACATGCCAACCACACGGGACGGTTCGAAGAAACGATTCAACTGATCGATCTGCACGTTCAGCAGCAGGACGACGTTCGGTTTCAGACGCTCGGCCAGGGCGACGCCGTATGCCTCATCGACCTCGATCACCCCGACATCGCCGCGCACGTAACCGTCGAGCGGAACCGACGCCAGCATCGCCGAGGCGATCCCCTGCGGAAGGTTGCCGCCGGACGGGTTCGTGAACACGTTCAGCCCGCTGCCTCGCAGCATCGCGGTGAGCATGTTGGTGGTCGTCGATTTGCCGTTGGAACCGGAGACGAAAACCAGTCCGAGCGGAAGTCTGCTGACGGCGCGCTCCAGAAAGTGCGGTGCAACGGCGAGGACGATGCGGCCGGGGACGGCGGATCCGCCCCCCCGCAACCGCAACGCCCAGCGCGCCGCGCGGCCCAGCAGGACCGCGACGCGATAGCGCACCGGGCTACTCGAGGTAGTCGCGCAGCGACTGCGAGCGGGAGGGGTGGCGCAGCTTGGCCATCGTCTTCGACTCGATCTGGCGGATGCGTTCGCGCGTCACACCGAACGTGTCGCCGATCTGGTCCAGCGTCTTCGGCATGCCGTCGCCGAGGCCGAAGCGCATGCGGATCACGCCGGCTTCGCGCTCGGACAGCGAGTCGAGCAGGCTCTCCAGTTGCTTCTGCAGCATGGTGAAGCCGACCGCGTCGGCAGGGACGACCGCCTCGGTGTCCTCGATCAGGTCGCCGAATTCGCTGTCGCCGTCTTCGCCGAGCGGAGTGTGCAGCGAGATCGGCTCCCGGCCGTACTTCTGCACCTCGACGACCTTCTCGGGCGTCATGTCGAGTTCACGGCTGAGCTCCTCGGGAGTGGGTTCGCGACCCAAGTCCTGCAGCATCTGACGCTGAACGCGCGCCAACTTGTTGATGACCTCGACCATGTGGACCGGAATGCGGATCGTGCGAGCCTGGTCGGCCATGGCGCGGGTGATGGCCTGACGGATCCACCAGGTGGCGTACGTGGAGAACTTGAACCCCTTGGTGTAGTCGAACTTCTCGACGGCGCGGATCAGGCCGAGGTTGCCCTCCTGGATCAGGTCCAGGAACTGCATGCCACGCCCGGTGTACCGCTTGGCCAGCGAGACCACCAGACGCAGGTTCGCCCCCAGCAGGTGGCTCTTGGCCCTCTGCCCGTCGCGGGCCACCCAGCGCAACTCGCGCTCGAGCTCCTTCGAAATGCCCGGACTGTTCGCGAGTCTGTCCTCCGCGAACAGTCCGGCCTCGATCCGCATGGCCAGTTCGACCTCTTCGGCCGCGTTCAACAGCGCGACCTTGCCGATCTGCTTCAAGTAGTCCTTGACCGGGTCGGCCGTGGCCCCGGTGATCGTCGCCGAATAGACCGGGAGGTCGTCGTCCTCGTCGACCGCGCGCAGGACCAGTGCGCCGGTCGGAAGCGCTATCGCATCCTCGGGCATGTCGTTGTCGTCTGCGAGCACCGCACTCTCGTCCGTGTCCGGCTCATCGTCGGGCGCTCCCGCCGCTTGCGCGGCGGCACTCGTGGGCTTTTTCGCGACTGCGGGTGCTGCCGTCTTCTTCGCCGGTGCTGCCGTCTTTTTCGCCGGTGCAGCTGTCTTCTTCGCGGGTGCGGCGGCAGTGCCTGCGACGGGCTTCGTGGTTGCCGGCTTCGTGGGAGCTTTGGTGGTTTGGGTTGCCATGGATACACCTTTCACACCGCGCGCCTGTGGTGCAGGCGGCATCACTCGCGGCTCAGGTTGTGTTGTGGACATGCCGAGTTGTGGGCGCACTGCGTTTTTGGACACTACGGCGTTTTTGGACATTACTAGGACCCATGTCAAGTCCGGGTGTCGTGCTCGCTGAAAGGCTTCCACCGAGCGACCGGGAATGAACGGGTCCAAGAATCAATTATTGCATGCTTTCGCTTGACCGGACGCCAGCGAGCCGCTACCGTCGGCCCCGCCATGCCTCGTTCAATGCAACCCAGAGCGGGGCCACTTCTATTCCCTCGTCCGCCGTAAGCTTGCGCCTGGTCTTCCGTCGCGCGGCGACCAGAAACCCGACACCGATGCCGATCACCACGTATTGCACGGCGAACGCCCAGCGGAACGCGCTCAGCGTATACAGGGATGCTGCGGCAGAACTCGATTGACCTCCGATGCGATTCAGCAGGTCGAGGATGACTCCGATCACGAACACCATCACGAAGCTGGCGAGAAATCCGCCGACGTTGACGATCCCGTTCGCTGAGCCGAGGTTGTGCAGCGGATTGAAGGTGCGCGCGAAATCGAAGCCGATGAGCGAACCGGGCCCGCCGGCTCCGACCACGATGAGCAGTGCGACGATGAGCCACAGCGGCGGCGCGCCGGGCCACAACAGCACGGCGGTCCAGGCGATTCCCATCGCCGCGATGATGCCGAGCACGATGTTGCTGCGGCGCAGCGGATGCCTCGCCGTCAGGATCCCAAGGATCGGCCCGGATACCATGCCGGAGACCACGATCACGATCAGCAGCGTCGATGCGAGGGTCGGACTGTATCCGAGGGCGAACACCATGAACGGATATCCCCACATGAGGGTGAACACGGTGCCGGACGATTGCGTCGTGAAGTGCGACCAGAAGCCGAGCTGGGTACCGGGCCGGCGCAGGCTGATCGCCAGCTGGCGCATCGACTGCCGCCACGACGCCGGTCGCGGGCCTTCTTGCGAATCCTTCGGTCGGTCTGCGACGAAGGCGACAATACCGAGTCCGGCGATCACGGACAGTGACGCGGCGCTCAGAAACGCGGTCGTCCATCCCGACTGATGCAGGATGATCGCGAACGGTATCGCTGAGAGAACCTGACCGAGTTGACCGAAATTGCCGACCCACTGCGACAACTGAGGAATGATGCGACCACGGAACCACGAGCTGACCAGGCGGATGAGCGAGATGAAGATCGTCGCATCGCCGGCGCCGACGAGGATCCGGCCGAGAACCGCCACCGCGATCGTAGGCGCCAGCGCGACAGTGACCTGCCCGATGATCATCAGCAGCGTGCCCGCCGCCATCAGCCACCGTGAACCGACCCGGTCGATCAGGACACCGACCGGCACCTGCATGGCCGCGTACACGATGATCTGCACGACCGCCAACGTCGACAACACTGCAGCACTGGTATGGAAGCGGTCGGCGGCAGCGACTCCTGCCACGCCGATCGACGTGCGCTGCATCACCGCGACCAGGTAGGCGAAAACGCCCGCGCCGAAGACGATCCAGGCGCGGCGGGTGTTCACAGCGCCAGGCTACCGGGGTCGGGCAGGCGACCGGCCGCGGTCGGAACGAGAGACGTCAACGATCGGCGCGGGGGTCGTCGTCGCCGTGACGGCGGAACGCGAGGAAGTTCTCCAACTCTGCCGCGATCTCGTCGGCCGACGGCAACACGCCATCCTCGTGCATGAGCGGTGAGCGCAACGGGCTGTCCTGCATATAGGTGTCGTGTCGTTCCTCGAGTGCCCCCACGAGTCGTCCGAGTTCGGCGTTGCCCGCGACCTGTTGATCGATGTTCGCAACGAAGTCCCGGTCCTCTTGGCGCAGGCGGTCAGTCGGGAAGATCAGTCCGGTCGCAGCACTGATGCTCTCCAGTGCGGTGATCGCCGCGGCAGGATATTCGGTGTCGGCCAGATAGTGCGGTATCAGCAGAACGAATCCGACCGTGGGATGCCCGGACGACTGCAAACGGTATTCGATCAGATGCATCGCGGTCGCCGGAGCCTGTGTGTTCGGGCGCCACACCGACATGGCCTCGATGAGTTCCGTGCGCGTCCCGCTGACGGTGACCTTGATCGGGCGAGTGTGCGGCACCGGCATCGGTATCGCGTGCACCCACGTGGTGGTCGCCACCTGCAACTGGTCGATGATGCCCAACACGGCGGCGCTGAACTGCTCCCAGCGGAAGTCCGGCTCGTATCCGGTCAGCAGGAGAAACGGTTGGTGCATCTCGTCGTAAGCGAGGTACAGCTTCAACGAGGCAGGTTGGTAGTCCGACAGGTGATCCTGGTCGAACGAGATCGTGGGCCGGCGTGCTCGATAGTCGAGCAGCAGGTCACTGTCGAACTCGGCGACGTCGACATATTCGAGTGTGCTGAGCAGGTAGCCGCCCAGCTGCGAGACGGCGCCGCCGGCGTCCGCGAATCCGGTCAGGCCGGCAACCAGGTGCAGCCCTCGCGGCACGGCGCTGAGTGCCGCGTCCCATTGGTAAAGCTCGCCCGGATCCCTCATAGTTCAACTGTAATAGCGACACCGTCGTGATCCGGCTGCTGCGGCACGCCATGAGCGAACAGGGCTGTCCCCGGTGTCGCGGGACGTGGGCGCGCCGATGCGGAATTCACATCGGTAGTAAGGTCGTTACGGCAGGAAAAGCCTGTCGGATTGCGGCGCCCGAGCGCACCAGCCTGGGTCTATACCGCATCGCACGACCCTGATGCGCGAGGAGTGACTGGGTGTCTGAGCAGAACTTTGACATTGTGGTGCTCGGCGGCGGAAGTGGGGGCTACGCGGCGGCACTGCGCGCCAGCGAGCTCGGCTTCTCCGTGGGCCTGATCGAGAAAGACAAGGTCGGCGGAACCTGTCTGCACCGAGGCTGCATACCGACGAAGGCGCTGCTGCATGCCGCCGAGGTTGCAGATGTCTCGCGGGAATCCGCGAAATTCGGCGTCACGACCACCTTCGACGGCATTGACGTCGCCGGGGTGACGGCGTATCGCGAGGGCATCGTGTCCAAGAAGTACAAGGGACTGCAAGGCCTGATCAAGGGCCGCAAGATCGTCACGATCGAGGGTGAGGGCCGTCTGACTTCCCCGACCACGGTTCAGGTTGGCGATGACGTCATCACCGGCAAATACGTCGTGCTCGCGAGCGGTTCGTATTCGCGTTCGCTTCCGGGGCTCGAGCTCGGCGGTCGCGTCATCACGAGCGAGCAGGCGCTTGAGCTCGATTTCGTGCCGAAGAAGGTCGCGGTGCTCGGCGGCGGGGTCATCGGCGTTGAATTCGCCAGCGTCTGGAAGTCGTTCGGTGCCGAGGTCGTCATCATCGAAGCGCTGCCGCACCTGGTGCCCAACGAGGATGAGACGATCAGCAAGTCGCTCGAGCGTGCGTTCCGTCGCCGCAACATCGACTTCCGGCTCGGCATGCCCTTCGCCGGCGTCACCCAGAACGATGACGGCGTCGTCGTCACTCTCGAGAACGGCGACACCGTGGACGCGGAGCTGCTGCTCGTGGCTGTCGGACGCGGGCCGTCGACAGCCGGCCTCGGCTACGAAGAGGTCGGCATCACGATGGATCGCGGATTCGTCATCACCAACGAACGTCTGGCCACGAACATCCCCGGCGTCTACGCGGTCGGCGACATCGTCCCGGGGCTACAGTTGGCACACCGCGGATTCCAGCAGGGCATCTTCGTCGCCGAGGAGATCGCCGGACTGAATCCGATCGTGATCGACGACCTCAACATCCCCAAGGTGACGTATTGCGACCCGGAGGTCGCCTCCGTCGGCCTCTCCGAGGCGAAGGCCGCAGCACAGTATGGTGCCGACAAGATCACCAGCTATGACTACAGCCTCGCCGGCAACGGCAAGAGCGAGATCATCGGCACGACGGGAACGGTCAAGGTGGTGCGCGTCAACGACGGGCCAGTCGTCGGCGTGCACATGATCGGTGCTCGCGTGGGCGAGCTGATCGGCGAGGCCCAGTTGGTCGTGAATTGGGAGGCCTACCCGGAGGACATCGCGCCGCTCGTTCACGCCCACCCCACCCAGAACGAGTCGCTCGGTGAAGCGTTCCTGTATCTTGCGGGCAAGCCGCTGCACACGCTCTAGTGGCACCCGGTTGTACCGGGCAACTGCAATAAGCTACTCACCAGGCATACAGGTTGTGAAGGAGACAGACTCATGAGCGAATCCGTCAGCCTCCCGGCACTCGGCGAGAGTGTCACGGAAGGCACGGTCACCCGCTGGTTGAAGAACGTTGGCGACCACGTGGAGGTGGATGAGCCTCTCCTCGAGGTGTCGACGGACAAGGTCGACACCGAGATCCCGTCACCGATCTCCGGTGTGATCGAGGCGATCCTCGTTCAGGAGGACGAGACGGTCGAGGTCGGCACTGCGCTGGTCACCATCGGGACCGGCATGCCCTCAGCGGCAACGCCTGCCTCAGCGCCGGTCGCCGAGGCACCCGCCGCAGAAGCGCCGACAACCGGAGAGCCGGTCGCCGTGCCGGAGCCTGCTGGCGTGCAGTCTGTCACAGCGCAGTCGGCCCCTGCCGAGCCGGCTACTGCGGAGTCGTTCTCCCTGCCGCCGGCACCGGTCGCGCCGGCACAGGTGCCCCCGCAGCCGGCAGTTCCTGCCGCGGCGGTGAGCACCGGACCGTCACACGCCGCTTCCGGTTATGTGACCCCCATCGTGCGCAAGCTGGCGAACGAGCAGGGTGTGGATCTGGCGACCGTCACCGGGACAGGCGTCGGGGGTCGCATCCGCAAGCAGGACATCGTCAACACGGCCGCTCCGGCGGCACCCGTCATCGCTCCAACGGCTGCTGCACCCGTTGTCACGGTGTCGCCGTTGCGCGGTACGACGCAGCCCATGTCGCGGCTGCGCAAGGTCGTCGCCGAACGTGCCGTGATCTCCATGCAGAGCTCGGCTCAGCTGACGTCCGTGGTCGAGGTGGACGTCACGGTGGTCGCCGCACTCCGCGACCGTGTCAAGGACGCCTTCCTGGCCGCGACCGGCACCAAGCTGTCCTTTCTGCCGTTCTTCACTCTTGCCGCAGCCGAGGCGTTGAGAAGCTACCCGGTGATCAACGCGACGATCGAGGGAGATACGATCGTCTACCCCGATCACGAGAACATCGCGATCGCCGTCGACACCGATCGCGGGCTCCTCACGCCGGTGGTTCGGGACGCCGGCGATCTGGACATCGCGGGCCTGTCACGCCAGATCGCCGATCTCGCCACGCGCACGAGAGACAACCGGCTCAAGCCTGACGAGCTGGCGGGCGGCACCTTCACCGTCACCAACACCGGGTCTCGCGGCGCCCTGTTCGACACCCCCCTGGTGTTCCTTCCGCAGGTGGCGATCCTGGGCACCGGTGTCGTCACAAAACGGCCGACCATCGTGTCGGCAGACGGCACGGATGCCATCGCGATCCGTTCCACCGTGTACCTCGCGCTGTCCTACGATCACCGCGTCGTCGACGGCGCGGATGCCGCCCGTTTCCTCGTCGCGGTCAAGGACCGGCTCGAGCAGGGCGCGTTCGAGGCGAATCTCGGAATCTGAGCCAGTTCTCGAAGATCTGGGTCAGTTCTCGAAGATCTGGCGCAGCCGCCAACCGGCCTCCCCCTTGATCACGAGGGCGGAGGCCGGTCTGCTTTGCGGATTCGGCGGGGTGAGCTCTACCAGCGCAGAATCTCCGGTGCGCTGAATCAGGGATGCCGCAAACTTCGAGTAGTCGATCAACGACTCGCGTGCGGCGGCGCCCGCCCGTGATTGCACCGCAGCGCGATCCTTTTCCAGCTGAGCAGAATCAGCTTGGTCGACGGCGTTCAAGCATGCCGCCGCAGCCTGCGCGAAACAGCGCGCTCGCTCCGCCAGCAGTACGGTGACCGCATCCACCGGGTCGTCCGCACCGACTACGACCGCTGCAGTCGGTGGCGGCGACCAAGACGGGTCCGGCGTCGGCGCTCCGCCCCCGCTGGCTGCATGCTGCGCCGGACGCGGCGCCGCGGTGAAAGCCGGAGAGGTCGCCGTCGGGTACGCCGTGCGGTGTCCGGGTGGAATGACGGCCAAGCCGGCGATCGCGATCGCCCCGGCGATCGCCCCGGCGACGATCAGCGGCTTCTTGTGAGCAGCGGCGAACGGCGTGCATCGCCGAGCGACAGCGCGCAACGGGCCGGCATCCCAGACCTCCTCGGCCCGCCTGGCGAAGCGGTCCCACCTGCCCCCTGGCAACAGATTTCCGCGCGACCCCTGAGCCTGCGATCCCGGGGCTGCCAGCCCCGGACCTGCCAATCCCGGCCCCACCGGCTCCGGGCCCGGATTCGACTCGGCCGTCCCCGCGGTCATCCCCGTGGCCGTCCGCAGCCTCCGTGACGACGGTCCGAACACACGCTGGGACGCGGGCATGTCGCCCACCCGCGCGAGCCTGACGGGCGCCGGTTGATCCAGCCGGAACAGCGCTGTCTCGAACTTCTCTGCGATGTCCCCACCTCGACCGCAGGCAAGGTCGTCGATCATCCGCGCGAGATGCGCCAATTCGTTTGCGCGAGACTCACCATCGACCCGATCCAGGACCGTCTGGGCAAACGTGCGGTAACGCTCCCAGTCGCGCCTGACGTCCGCCCGGAATTCGTCGGTGCCCGGTCGCGCGAGTCGCACGGCATGACCGAGCCCGATCAGGACGGGGCGTCCGGTGCGATCGAACAGCACGTTGCTCGCACTCACGGCGCCATGCCCGAAGCCCGCTCGATGCAGTGCCCGGATGCCGCGGAGCACTGACACCAGGATCGTGACGGCCTCACCGGTCCGGATGTGTTCCCGCACCCTCAGCAGAGCGGCGACCGTGCCGCCGTCCAACCGTTCCAGAACGATGCAACGCGGCACCCGGGAGCCGAAGCTCAGGTCGAGCAGCCGGACCACGTGCAAGGATTGCGCGGTCTCGCACGCGGCGACCTCCGTCTCGATGCTGTCATCGCAGACAGCCGGCTCGAATGCCTTGAGCGCGACCGGGGCCTGGCTGTCCTCGGCGAGTGCGAGGTACACACGCGAACGAGCGCCGACACCGAGCGTGCGGATCACCCGGTAGCCCGGGGTTCCGACCGGTTCGGGATCCGGTTCCGCCGCGATCGCACCCGGTGGCGCAGAAGCCGACGCGGTCGCCGCCTGCGGATCGGTCTGCGCTGCCGGAGTTCGTCGCCACATGCCCTCAACTGTGCCCCTGCGAAACGATCTGCGGGCCGGGCTTCGGCTGATCGGTGGACAGTCCGGAGAATTGCGCACTGAGAGGGCCGAGAGCATCGCTAGACTCGACAGGTGATCGACTTCGTCGCCACGGGACTAAGCGCCAATTCCGTGCCGTATCTTGAAGCCCTCGAACAACAGCGTGCAACGCACGCATCCGTCGTCGCTGGGCTGGCGCCCGATACCGTTATCCTTCTCGAGCATCCTTCGGTGTACACCGCAGGCAAGCGCACGGAAGACTCCGAGCGTCCGATGGACGGGACTCCCGTCATCGACGTGGACCGCGGGGGCAAAATCACCTGGCATGGGCCCGGGCAACTCGTCGGCTACCCGATCGTGCGCTTGCGGGACCCGATCGACGTCGTCGGATATGTCCGGCTGCTCGAGGGCATCCTGATCGATGTCCTCGACGAGCTCGGCGTTGCGTCGCATCGTGTACGCGGCCGCAGCGGAGTGTGGGTGCACACGGCCGGACCCGACGCGAAGATCGCGGCCATCGGCATCCGCGTCGCCGAGCGGGTGACGATGCACGGGTTCGCCCTGAACTGCTCGAACAGCCTTGACGCGTACGACAGGATCGTCGCGTGCGGCATCGCCGACGCGGGCGTCACGACGATCAGCGAACAGCTCGGGCGCCGTGTCGATCCGATCGATGTCGCTCCCCTCGTACAGGAACGCTTCGCCGACGCGTGGGCGGCGACGGCATGAGCGGCGATCTGGTGCACACCGGGGCGCAGGGACGCAAGCTGTTGCGTCTGGAGGTCCGCAACGCTCAGACGCCGATCGAGCGCAAGCCCGAGTGGATCAAGACCCGCGCCAGAATGGGTCCGGAATACCGGCAGCTGCAGGAGCTGGTCAAGACGGAGCAGCTTCACACGGTCTGCCAGGAGGCCGGCTGCCCGAATATTTACGAGTGTTGGGAAGACCGCGAGGCGACCTTCCTCATCGGCGGGTCGCGCTGCACCCGGCGCTGTGATTTCTGCTTGATCGACACCGGCAAGCCCGTCGACTACGACCGAGATGAGCCCCGGCGTGTTGCGGAGTCTGTGAACGCCATGCGTCTGCGCTACGCCACGGTCACCGGCGTCACGCGAGACGATCTGCCGGACGAGGGCTCGTGGCTCTATGCCGAGACGATTCGTGAGATCCACCGGCAGGCACCGGGCACCGGCGTGGAGATCCTCGTTCCCGACTTCTCCGGCAGACCCGAACTGCTCGGCGAGGTGTTCTCCGCCGAGCCGGAGGTGTTCGCCCACAATGTGGAGACGGTGCCACGGATCTTCAAACGAATCCGGCCGGCTTTCACGTACGAACGTTCCCTCGACGTTCTCACCCAGGGCCGGGCCGCCGGGCTGATCACCAAGTCCAACCTCATCCTGGGCATGGGTGAAGAGCGCGCGGAGATCAGTCAGGCCCTGCGGGATCTGCATGACGCGGGCGCCGACATCGTCACGATCACCCAGTATCTGCGCCCGAGCCCTCGGCACTTGCCGGTGGAGCGCTGGGTGCGCCCCGAGGAATTCGTCGAGCTGAAAGATGAAGCGCAGAGCATGGGTTTCCTCGGCGTGCTGTCGGGCCCCCTGGTGCGTTCCTCCTACCGCGCCGGCCGCCTCTGGGCGCAGTCCATGCAGGCGAAGGGCCGTGACATCCCGCCGCAATTGCGGCAATTGGCGGATGCCTCACTCGGCTTCGCGCAGGCGGTCTCCTGACCCGCTTTTCGCACGACCGTGTGCTCGCGAGCCGGTATCCTAGAGAGCATGGCAGGTAAGGATTCGAAGGCGACCAAGGAACCCGGCCGCTTCAAGCAGATGTGGCAGGTCTTCCAGATGACCCGCCGCTACGACTCGCGCGCACTCGGGTACATCATCGGGGCGGTCGCCTTGCCGATCGTCATCTCGGTCGTCGTGGCGTTGCTGTTCTCAGAGGGCAGCACCTTCACCATGGTGCTGTGGATCATCTCGGGTGTGCTCGCCGGCGTGCTGCTGGGCATGATCGTGCTCGGGCGCCGCGCCGAACGCGCCGCGTACTCGCAGATCACGGGTCAACCGGGTGCCGTCGGCGCGGTTCTGCGCAGTTCGCTGAAGCGCGGCTGGCGGGGCAGCGAAATGCCCGTCGCCGTCAACGGCAAGACCCACGATGCTGTCTACCGGGCCATCGGCCGCGGCGGGGTCGTCCTGATCAGCGAGGGTCCGAAGTCACGCACGGTCAAGATGCTCGACGAGGAGCGGCGCACCGTCGCGAAAGTGTTGCCGAACGTTCCGATCACGGCTCTCAGCGTCGGCCCGGATAGCGACTCGTTGCCGTTGCACAAGGTCTCGCGTGCGCTGGCCAAGATCAAGCCTGCACTCACCAAGGCAGAGGTGCTCGCGATCGACAACAGACTCACCTCGCTCGGCGGCGCACGGATGCCGATCCCGAAGGGCGTTGACCCCCTGAAGGCACGTCCACAGCGCGCACGCTGAGCGGCCGTACTTGCTCGCAGCTATGAGCGGATGAGCACGGTTCCTGCGATCTTGTCGTGGAAGCCGCGCTGATCCGAATCCCAGATGACGGCCGGGATCACGATCGCCAGGAGCAGGCTGCGCACGATCGGGCGCCACCAGCCGACCCATCCCCCGGTCACCGGCACCACCCGCAAGCCGACGAGCCGATGTCCGATGCTGCCGCCGATGGTCGGAATGAACACGATCTGCAGCGCCACGAACACGGCCATCGTGGCGAACCCGTCGTAGTGAAAGAACGCCATCGAGAAAACGACCGCAAACGCCCAGTCGATCGCGAGTGCGCCGAAACGGCGGCCGGGCCTGCCGACGGAGTGCGACCCCGACTCCGGCAACCCGAGACGTTCACCGGGAAATCGACTGGGAGCGCGCTGCCCGACGGGCGTCGGGTTCGCGTCGGAAGAAGCCATGCTTCGAGTTTAGGCTGACGCTGGGTGCGTAACATGTTGGAAACATTCGCGATACCGCAGAGAAACTCCGCACCGCTAGCGTCACACACGTATTGCGATCGCAATCTTCCCTCATGGCGAATCTTTTGGAGCCTTTCTCAATGTTCAGCGACTCATCCGAGGTGCTCACCTTCATCAAGGAAACGGACGTCAAGTTCCTCGACATCCGATTCACGGATCTCCCGGGTGTGCAGCAGCACTTCAACATCCCGGCGTCGACCGTCGACGAGGAGTTCTTCTCGGTCGGGCAGCTGTTCGACGGATCATCGATCCGCGGCTTCGCGTCGATCCACGAGTCGGACATGCAGCTGATCCCGGATGTCTCCACCGCCTATGTCGACCCGTTCCGGGCCGAACGCACCCTGGTGATGATCTTCGACATCTACAACCCGCGCAACGGCGAGATCTATTCGAAGGATCCGCGCCAGGTCGCCAAGAAGGCGGAGAAGTTCCTGGCGTCGACCGGGATCGCAGACACCGCCTTCTTCGCCCCGGAGGCCGAGTTCTACATCTTCGACGACGTGCGCTATGAGGTCACCCAGAACTCGAGCTTCTACCGGGTCGATTCCGAGGAAGGCGCCTGGAACACCGGCCGCGAGGAAGAGGGCGGCAACCTCGCCAACAAGACCCCGTTCAAGGGCGGCTACTTCCCGGTCAGCCCGGTCGACAAGCAGGCCGACCTGCGCGACGACATCAGCCTCAAGCTGATCGCCGCCGGCCTCGTCCTCGAGCGCGCCCATCACGAGGTCGGATCGGGCGGCCAGGCCGAGATCAACTATCGCTTCGGCACGATGGTCGCCGCGGCCGACGACATCCTGAAGTTCAAGTACATCGTCAAGAACACGGCGAGCGAATGGGGCAAGACCGCCACATTCATGCCGAAGCCGCTGTTCGGCGACAACGGCTCCGGCATGCACACGCACCAGTCGCTCTGGAACGAGGGCAAGCCGCTGTTCTACGACGAGGCCGGCTACGGCGGATTGTCCGATCTCGCCCGTTGGTACATCGGCGGCCTGCTCAAGCACGCCCCTGCGGTGTTGGCCTTCACGAACCCTTCGGTCAACTCGTTCCACCGCCTGGTGCCCGGTTTCGAGGCGCCGGTCAATCTGGTCTATTCGGCCGGCAACCGATCGGCGTGCATCCGCATCCCGATCACGGGAACCAACCCGAAGGCCAAGCGCATCGAGTTCCGCGTTCCGGATGCCTCCGGCAACCCGTATCTGGCTTTCGCGGCGCAGCTGATGGCCGGTATCGACGGCATCAAGAACCGTATCGAACCGCACGAGCCGGTCGACAAGGACCTGTACGAGTTGCCGCCGGAAGAGGCGAAGAACATTCCGCAGCTGCCGGGCTCGCTCGGTGAGGCCCTGCAGGCGCTGGAGGCCGACCACGACTTCCTCACAGCGGGCAATGTCTTCACGCCCGAACTGATCGAAACCTGGATCGACTACAAGCGCGAGAAGGAGATCAAGCCGCTCGCGCAGCGCCCGCATCCGTTCGAGTACGAGCTGTACTACGGGGTCTGATCATCCTGTGGCCGGCTCCGCCCGTTCGCCCCTTCCGTAGAACGCGCGCTCGAACACGGCGCGCGAACGTCGGGTGACCGCCAGGTATTCTTCCTCGAGTTGCGTGGCCGAGCCGCGCGGGTAGGCCAGCAGACGGGCGACACCGTCCAGTTGCAGTCGATCGACCGGCAGCAGGTCCGAGGTCTTGTTCGTCCACAGCGTCATCGCCGACCGGGCACGGGAGGCGAACAGCCACGCCTCGCGCAGGAGCTGCGCATCCGTCGCATCGACCAATCCCGCGGCGACGGAGGCATCCAACGCCCCGAGTGTTGCCGTGGTCCGCAGTTGCGGAGTCACGGCGGCATGTTGCAGTTGGATCAATTGCACGAACCACTCGACATCGCTCAGCGATCCCCGGCCGAGCTTGAGATGGCGCGACGGATCGGCGCCCTGCGGGAGCCGCTCGTTTTCGACACGGGCCTTGATCCGTTTGATCTCACGAACGGACTGGTCCGGGATCGATGACGGATACCGGATCTCGTCGGCGAGGTCTTCGAAGTCGGCCAGCAGGCTCGCATCGCCGGCGACCCCCCGCGCTCGGAGCAGTGCCTGCGCCTCCCAGGTGAGCGACCAGCGCCGGTAGTACGCCCGATAGGACGTCAGCGACCGCACCGGTGTGCCGTTCTTTCCCTCGGGCCGCAGGCCGATGTCCAACTCCAGCGGCAGGCGATTGTCTTCGGTGAGCCGGTTCAGTTCCGAGACGATCTTCAACGCGCGCGTGTGCGCGCGATCCGGTTCGAGGCCGATGTCGCGAAAGACATACATGACGTCGGCGTCCGACCCGAAGCCGACCTCACGACCGCCGAACCGGCCCATGCCGATGATGGCGAACTCGATCCCTTCGTCACGCGAACGGATGGCGGCCAGCACGCCCGTCAGGAGCGTCTCGGTGATGTCGCTGAGCCCCTCGGCCAGCTCCTGCACGGTACACAGCCCGAGCACGCTCGCGAAGGCGAGCCGCAGCACTTCGCGCCTCCTGGCCCCACGAAGGGCGGCGGCGGCGGCGTCAGCGTTCTTGTGCCGTGCAAGCACCGCGAGCATCTCCTCGCGCAGCACCGCTCTGGGCCGCGGCAGCAACTCCTCTTCTGAGTCGAGCCACGCAACGGACTCCGGGATGCGCCCCACCAACTCCCCGACGAATCGCGAGCCCGAAAGCACACGGGTCAGCCGTTCCGCCGCCCCGGAGGAATCGCGCAGCATCCGCAGAAACCAGTGGGTCGATCCGAGGTCCTCGCTGAGGCGGCGGAAGGTCCGCAGCCCGTAATCCGGGTCTGCGCCGTCGGCGAACCACTGCAGCATCACCGGGAGCAGATGACGTTGGATCGACGCCCGTCGCGATACCCCCGCGGTCAGCGCCGCAATGTGCGCGAGCGCACCGCGCGGGTCGCGGAATCCGATTGCGGCCAGGCGTGCGATCGCCTGATCGCTGCTGAGGGCTCGTTCATCGGTCGGCAGCGCGGCGACGGCTGCGAGCAGCGGGCGGTAGAACAGCCGCTCGTGGAGTCCCCGCACCCGGCGTTTGACCCCGCTCCAGCGGTCGATCAGTTCCTGCGCACTCG
Source organism: Microbacteriaceae bacterium (assembly GCA_004297935.1). Classification (GTDB taxonomy): domain Bacteria; phylum Actinomycetota; class Actinomycetes; order Actinomycetales; family Microbacteriaceae; genus Rathayibacter_A. The sequence goes on from SCRE01000008.1 coordinate 179,220, forward strand.
CGGCGAGTGTCGTTGCTCGAGCCAGCACTCGCAGGTCGTTCTCATCCCGCGGCATGAGATGTGTGCGCCGCAGCCCTTCCAGCTGCAGTCGGTGCTCCATCAGCCGCAGAACGCGGTAATCCTGCGCAAATTCGGCCGCCTCGGCCCGGCCGATATAACCTTGCGCAGCCAGCGCCGCCAGCGCGGGCAAGGTTCCCGGCTCCCTGATCACCTCGTCGTCGACGCCGTGCACCAGTTGCAGCAATTGCACGGTGAACTCGATGTCGCGCAGGCCGCCAGGCCCGAGCTTCAACTGCCGTTCGACCTCGTCATCCGGGATGTTGTCCGTGACCCGCTTACGCATCCGTTGCACGGATTCGACGAAGTTCTCCCGCAGGGAGCTGGTCCACACCTGCGGGGCGAGCGCATCGACATACCGCTGTCCGAGCGCGTGGTCGCCCGCCAGCGGGCTCGCCTTCAGGAGCGCCTGGAACTCCCAGGATTTCGCCCAGCGCTGATAATAGGCCAGGTGAGAATCAAGGGTGCGCACGAGAGCGCCGTCCTTGCCCTCCGGTCGCAGGTTGGCGTCGACCTCCCATAGTTCCGGCTCGCGGTTCGGTGCGGCGATCCCTCGGATGGTCAGCACGGCGAGGCGGGTCGCGATGTCCACGGCGCGGGTGCTGCTCAGCCCTGCTGCTTCGTTGGGCTCGGTGACGAAGATCACGTCGACATCGCTGCGATAGTTGAGCTCGTGCGCGCCGGATTTGCCCATTCCGATGATGGCGAGAGTCGTCGCCGCGACGTCGGCGGCGGGAAACCGGCCCGGTCCCGTGCCGACGGCATCTCTGCGCGCGACGACCAGGGACGCGTCGAGTGCGGCCGCGGCGAGGTCGGCCAGCGCGCCGGCGACTCCGTCGAGACCGGCCACCGGATCGGTCTGCCCGAGGTCGAAGCACGCGATCTGCGCCAATCCGCGCCGGTAGCAGGTGCGCAACGCGCTCCAGGCGACCTCGACGGTGAGCCCGTCCCCGGCGACCGCCTCGGCCAGCGCCGCACGCATGGCCTCAGGCGTCGGCAGCTCGGCCACGGGCTCGGCGAACACGTCCAACTGGCCCGGTTGGCGCAAGAAGAACTCGCACAGCCCCGCGGAGGCGCCGAGAACCCGCAGCAGCCGTCCGGAGGCATCCGAATCGTCCAGAAGCGGCAGCACGGCGTCCGGGGCCTGTCGCAGCAGTTGAAGCAGCCTGTTCAGTGCGGCATCGGGATCGGCGCATCGCGACAGCACCGCCAAGGTGCCGTTCAGGTCCGCGGCAGCGAGGTCTGCGGCAGTGGAGCCTGCGGAACGCAATCTCTGCAACTCGTCGAGACGCTTTCGTGCCTCCCCTAACTCGACGAAGCCCGCGCGAGCCAGCATTGTCAGCGGCAGAGCATCACGAACCACGGGTCTCGCCTCGGTGGACCGTCAGAGAATTCTGAGGTTCGAGTCGAGTTCGTAGGGCGTCACCTGGGCGCGATAGTGCGCCCATTCCTGTCGCTTGTTCAGCAGGAAGTAGTTGTACACCTGTTCTCCCAGAGTCTCGGCGACGAGCTCGGATTCCTCCATGCGATGGATGGCGTGGTCGAGGCTTGTCGGCAACTGGCTGTAGCCGAGGGCACGCCGTTCTGCGTCGCTGAGTGCCCACACATTGTCTTCGGCCTCGGCCGGAAGCTCGTACTCCTCCTCGATGCCCTTCAGCCCCGCCGCCAACATCAGGGAGAACGCCAGATACGGGTTGGCCGCCGAATCGATTCCCCGGTACTCGACGCGGGAGCTCTGCCCTTTGCTGGGCTTGTAAAGCGGCACGCGTACGAGTGCCGAACGGTTGTTGTGACCCCAGCAGACGAAACTGGGCGCCTCGTCTCCGCCCCAGAGTCGCTTGTACGAGTTGACGAACTGATTCGTCACGGCGGTGATGTCCGGCGCGTGTTTCAGCAGGCCCGCGATGAACTGTCGCCCGGTCTTGGAAAGCTGGTACTGCGCGCCTGCCTCGAAGAACGCGTTCGTGTCCCCCTCGAACAGTGACATGTGCGTGTGCATTCCGCTCCCCGGCTGCCCGGACAGTGGCTTGGGCATGAAGGTCGCGTACACACCCTGCTCGATCGCCACCTCCTTGACCACGGTGCGGAAGGTCATGATGTTGTCCGCGGTGGCGAGCGCATCCGCGTAACGCAGGTCGATCTCGTTCTGCCCCGGACCGGCCTCGTGGTGACTGAACTCCACGGAGATGCCGAGGTCTTCGAGCATGCGCACAGAGCGGCGCCGGAAGTCGTGCGCCGTCCCGCCCGGAACGTTGTCGAAGTATCCGGCCGAGTCGACCGGGATCGGCTGACCGTCTTTGCCGAGCGTCGACGACTTGAGCAGGTAGAACTCGATCTCCGGATGCGTGTAGCAGGTGAACCCGCGCTCTGCGGCTTTCTCCAGCGTGCGCTTGAGCACGTTGCGCGGGTCGGCGACGGCCGGAAGGCCGTCCGGGGTGGTGATGTCGCAGAACATCCGGGCGGTCGGGTCGATCTCGCCGCGCCAGGGCAGGATCTGGAACGTCGCCGGATCCGGGTGCGCGAGCAGGTCGGATTCGAACAGCCGGGTCAGCCCCTCGATCGCCGAGCCGTCGAATCCGAGGCCCTCCGTGAACGCGCCCTCGACCTCGGCCGGGGCGATCGCAACCGACTTGAGGGACCCGACCACGTCGGTGAACCAGAGGCGCACGAATTTGATGCCGCGTTCCTCAATCGTGCGTAGAACGAAGTCGCGCTGCTTGTCCATTCTGCCCCTCTCATGCCACCCTCTAGGCTACTGGTTCACCGGCCCGATTCGCCCACCGGGCACTGCGGCATCACTAGACTTTGCGGCATGGCAGACGAAACAGCAGGCCCGGAACGCGCAGTGCCAGAGGACCGCCCTTACGGCGGCGGGCAACCGGATCTCAAACGCATTCGTACGCGGCATTTCCAGGCCGCGAAGGACTCCGGGTTGTCGATCACGGGGTTGACCAGCTACGACATGCTCAGTGCGCAGATCTTCGACGCCGCCGGCATCGACTTCCTCCTGGTCGGCGACTCCGCCGGCAACAATGTGCTCGGCTACGACACGACGCTGCCGGTCACGGTGGACGACCTGATCCCGCTGACCCGGGCCGTCGCCGGCGCTGTGAAACGCGCGTTCGTGATCGCGGACATGCCGTTCGGCTCCTACGAGACCGATGTGCAGGATGCGTTGCACACCGCGGTGCGGTTCATGAAGGAGACCGGCGCGCACGCGGTGAAACTGGAGGGCGGGGTGCGCAGTGCCAAACAGATCCGCCGCATCGTCGATGCCGGCATCCCGGTGATGGCCCACATCGGCTACACGCCGCAGTCCGAGCACGGGCTCGGCGGGCACATCATCCAGGGTCGCGGCGCCGGCGCCGAGCAGTTGCTCGCCGATGCGCACGCGGTCGAGGATGCCGGCGCGTTCGCCGTGGTGCTGGAGATGGTGCCCGCGGAAGCGGCGCAGCGGGTGACGGCCGAGTTGCGCATCCCCACCATCGGCGTCGGGGCCGGGCCGCACGTGACCGGGCAACTGCTGGTTTGGACCGACTGGGCCGGGTTCACCACCGGCCGCATCCCGAAGTTCGTCAAACAGTACGCCGACCTGAAAGGTGTGCTCAGCGACGCCGCGGTGCGCTACAAGGCCGACGTCGAAGCCGGCGTCTACCCCGGACCCGAAAACAGCTACTGACCGCTCCACCGGTGGTCGAGTAGCGAGCGGCAGCGAACGTATCGAGACCCCACAGTGCAGGGGTCTCGATACGTCTGCTCGCTGCGCTCACGGACCACTCGACCAACGAAGGGATCGGCAGACTCAGAACATCACGCCCGGGTTCAGGATGCCCGCCGGATCGAGCGCGTTCTTGATCGCGCGGTTGAGGGCCATCACGTCGGGGCCGAGCTGATCCGGCAGCCGATGACGTTTCGCCCGGCCGACGCCGTGCTCCCCGGTGATGGTGCCGCCGAGCGCGATCGCCAGGTCCATGATCTCGGTGAACGCCTGCTGCGCCCTCACGGCCATGCCGGGGACGGACGGATCGAACACGACGTTCGGATGCGTGTTGCCATCCCCGGCGTGCGCGCACACGGAGACATCGATCCGATGCCGCTCGCCGATCGCCGCGATCCCCGCGAGCAGCTCGGGCAGGAGCGGGATCTTCACCCCGACGTCGCCGTACATCAGCCGGCCGCGCGCCATCAACGCGGGGAACACCGCACGCCGGGCCGCCGTGTAACGTTCCGCAACGACCGGGTCGGTTGCCAGGATGGTCTCTCGCGCCCCATGCTCGACGAACACGGCGAGCATCTCCGCGATCTCAGCCTCCCCGAGAGCTCCCGGCGCGTCCGACTGTGCGATCAGCATCGCTTCGGCGTCGCGATCCAGCCCGCTCGGCAGATGATCCTCGACCGCGTTGATGGACGCGCGGTCCATCAACTCCATCATCGACGGCCGAAGCATTCTGCCGATTCCTACCACCGACTCCGCGGCCGCCTCGACAGTGTCGAACGTCGCGATCAGCGTCGTCTTCTCAGGCTGTGCGGGGATCAGCCGCAGAATCGCCCGCGTGACGACGCCGAGGGTGCCCTCGCTGCCGACGAACAGTTTCACGAGGGAGAGCCCGGCGACATCCTTGATCTGAGAGCCGCCGAGACTCACCCTCGTGCCGTCCGCCAGCACGACGTCCAGACCGAGCACGTAGTCGGTCGTGACACCGTATTTGACACAACACAGCCCACCGGCGTTGGTGGCGATGTTGCCGCCGATCGAGCAGATCTCGAACGATGACGGGTCCGGCGGGTACCAGAGTCCGAATTCGGCCGCTGCGGCCTTCACCTCGGCGTTGAACGCTCCGGGCTGGACGATCGCAATCCTGCTGGCCGGGTCGATCTCGATCGCACGCATCCGTTCGAGGCTGAGCGTCAGCGCACCATCGAGTGCCGACGACCCCCCGGACACACCGCTCCCTGCCCCTCGCGGGACGACGGCAACACCGTTCTCGTGCGCCCAGCGCATGACGAGCTGCACCTGATCGGAGTCTTCGGGGCAGACCACAGCCAGAGGCGTTCCCGCTGTCTCACTCGTGGCATCGTGTCGATAGCGAGCCAGCGTCGCCGGATCCCTCGACACGACTCCGGGCGGCAAAGCATCGGCCAGAGATTCGATCGACGTCGTTGTCATCGGGCCACTCTCATCGTTCGCTGCTGGAAGGTGCCGGGCTCAGCGGTCCTCCGCCGCGTCCTCCGCCGCCCACTTCGCGCTGTTCTCGCGCAGCTTCTCCAGTGCGTGCGCGGCCTCGTCCGCCGTGTCGAACGGGCCGACGCGGTCGGGTGCCGGCGACACGAAGCCCTGCTCCACAGCACCGGTCTTCATGTTGTACCAGTACTTGTGCTCGATGTCGTCACCGATCTGCGCCATAAGCTTGATCCTATGCCAAAGGACTCCGCCGGCCACCTCATTCCCGGGCACATCAGCGCACGCCGCGCCGTACCCGCGAGCATCGATCGCCCCGAATACGTCGGCCGCCCCGGGCCGGTGACCTACACCGGCTCGGACATCTACACCGCCGAGGAGATCGCGCTCATCCGCGAGTCCGGCCGGATTGCGGCCCAGGCGATCGAGCTGGTCGGGCAGCACGTGAAGCCCGGAGCCACCACCGAGGAGCTCGACATCATCGGACACGATTTCATGGTCTCCGAGGGTGCGTATCCGTCGACGCTCGGCTATCGCGGCTATCCGAAGTCGCTGTGCAGCTCGGTCAACGAGGTGATCTGCCACGGAATCCCCGATGACACGGTGCTCGAAGACGGTGACATCGTCAACATCGACATCACCGCATACAAGAACGGGATGCACGGCGACAGCAACCGGACCTTCATCGTCGGCAGCGCCTCCGAGGAGGTCACACTCCTCGTCGAGCGCACCCGCGATGCACTGAACCGTGGGATCAAAGCGGTCGCACCCGGGCGGCAGGTGAACGTGATCGGGCGGGCGATCGAGTCATATGCGAAGCGGTTCGGCTACGGAGTCGTGCGCGACTACACCGGTCACGGTGTCGGCGCCGCCTTCCACTCCGGTCTGATCATCCCCCACTACGACTCGGCGCCCGTCTACGACACCGAGATGCAGGTCGGCATGGTGTTCACGATCGAGCCGATGCTCACACTCGGCGCGATCGACTGGGACGTCTGGGACGACGACTGGACCGTCACGACCAAGGACAAGAGCATGACGGCCCAATTCGAGCACACCCTGGTGGTCACCGAGCACGGTGCCGAGGTGCTGACGCTGCCGTAGCGGCCTGCCAGGCCGACCACGAACCTCCGCGCTCCGGGTAGATTGCTTTCATGGGTTCAACGACGGCAATCGGCATCGACATCGGCGGAACGGGCATCAAGGGCGGTGTCGTCGACCTGGCCACCGGGGAACTGCTGAGCGAAAGGATAAAGCTTCCGACCCCGGAGGGCGGCAAGCCCGACGACATCGTCGAAACGGCGAACGAGGTGCTCGCACAACTCGAGAACACCGAGCCGGACGCACCCGTCGGCGTGTGCTTTCCCGCGATCATCAAGAACGGTCACACGATGTCGGCCGCGAACGTGTCGAAGAAATGGATCGGGCTCGACGCAGAGGCCCTCTTCGAGAAGACCTTGAAACGCGATATCCACTTCGTGAACGACGCGGATGCAGCCGGCTACGCGGAGACGGAATTCGGTGCCGCGAAGGGGGTTGCCGGCCTGGTGATTCTCACGACCCTCGGCACCGGCATCGGCAGCGCACTGATCTACAACGGCGTTCTCGTGCCGAACGCCGAGCTGGGCCATCTCGAGGTCGACGGGCACGATGCCGAGAGCAGGGCGGCGTATTCGGCGAAAGAGCGCGACGATCTCTCCTGGGAGCAGTGGGCGAAGCGTCTGCAGCGCTACTACGAGACCGTCGAATTCTTGATGTCACCCGACCTGTTCGTCGTCGGCGGCGGCGTTTCCAAGCACTATCAGGAGTTCTTTCCGCTGCTGAAATTGGACACCGCGATCGTTCCGGCCCAGTATCGCAACAACGCGGGCATTCTCGGAGCCGCAGCGCTCGCCGCGAAAGGGAACCGTTAGCATCCGCCCGCCCGCTCGTTAGAGATCCGTTAGGGCGCGGTTGCCAGCCCTGACTCGGACGTTGAATCATTCCGTGACCTGACGGTCGCCGCGTGCCCCGCCGGGTCGCGGTACCGCCCGAACGGAGTGTTTGACGTTGCTTGATGTGATCTGCGTCGCGGGGATTCTCGCGCTCGCCGCTATCGTCGCCCTGATCGGCAAGGGGGTGGAGAGGCTGTGATCCTCTTCACCATCCTCGCCGCCGCGCTGGCCGTGGCGTCCATCGTCTACCTGGTGTGGGCCCTGCTGAAGCCGGAGAAGTTCTAGATGACTCTCTGGCTCTTCGTGGCAAGCCTCGCCACGCTCGTTCTGCTGCTCGGGGTCTGCTACCGACCGCTCGGCGACTACATGGCACGCGTGTATTCGACGCACAGAGACCTTCGCATCGAGCGCGCGTTCTATCGCGTCATCGGCGTCGATCCTGCCTCCGAACAGAGCTGGCCGATCTACCTGCGCGGCGTGCTCACCTTCTCCGTGATCGGCGTGCTGTTCGTGTACGCACTGCAACGGATGCAGGCGATCCTGCCCTATTCGCTGGGTCTGCCGGCCGTGTCGGAGGGCATCTCATTCAACACGGCGATCTCGTTCGTGACGAACACGAACTGGCAGTCCTACTCGCCGGAAGCCACGCTCGGCTACACGGTGCAGTTCGCCGGTCTCGCCGTGCAGAATTTCGCCTCGGCCGCGGTCGGAGTCGTCGTCGCCGTGGCGCTGGTGCGCGGGTTCGCCGCGCACCGGACAGGCACGATCGGCAACTTCTGGGTCGACGTGACCCGCAGCACGGTCCGAATCCTGTTGCCGTTGTCTGCCGGGTTCGCGATCGTGTTGATCGCTGGGGGCGTCGTCCAGAACCTGAACCCGATCGATCACATCACCACCCTCACCGGGGCCACGCAGAGCCTGCCGGGCGGTCCGGTCGCCTCCCAGGAGTCGATCAAACTCCTCGGCAACAACGGAGGCGGATTCTTCAACGCGAACTCGGCGCATCCGTTCGAGAACCCGACGCCGTGGACCAACATGGTCGAGATCTTCCTCATGCTGCTGCTGCCGGTGACCCTGACCCGCACCTTCGGCCGGATGGTCGGCGACGTCCGCCAGGGTTACGCCATCCTGTCCGCGATGGCCGCCATCTTCATCGTGTCGCTGACCGCGCTGACGCTGTTCGAACTCCAGGGCTCGGGAACCGCGACCCAGGCGGCGGGCGGGGCGCTCGAAGGCAAGGAACAACGGTTCGGCATCATCGCGTCGACCCTATTCGGCACGACGAGCACGCTCACCTCGACCGGCGCCGTCGACTCGATGCACGACAGTTACACCCCGCTCGGCGGCATGATGACGATGCTCAACATGATGACCGGCGAGGTCGCCCCCGGCGGTATCGGCGCCGGGCTTTACGGGATGCTCATGATCGCGATCATCGCGGTCTTCCTGGCCGGCCTGATGGTCGGCCGCACCCCGGAATATCTGGGGAAGAAGATCGGATCCCGTGAGATCAAGATGGCGAGCCTCTACATCTTGGCAACTCCGACGCTGGTCCTGGCCGGAACGGCCCTGAGCTTCGCGATCCCCGGCGTCAGTCAGAGCATCGAGCGGACGACGATCCTGAACCCGGGCCAGCACGGGTTCTCCGAGGTGCTCTACATGTTCACCTCGGCCGCCAACAACAACGGCTCGGCGTTCGCCGGCGTCGACGCGAACACGCCCTGGCTGAATGCGGCACTGGCTGCGGTCATGTTCCTGGGCCGCTTCATACCGATCGTTTTCGTTCTCGCGCTGGCGGGATCGCTCGCCGGCCAAGAGCTCGTTCCGGCAACGGCGGGAACCCTGCCCACCCACAGGCCGCAGTTCGTCGGTTTGCTCGTGGGCACGGTCGTCATCGTCGCCGCACTCACCTACTTCCCCGTTCTGGCGCTGGGTCCCCTGGCGGAAGGGCTGCACTGAACCATGACGACCATCAGTACGTCGGCGACGCGACCGTTGACACCGACAAAACCACCGAGCGCATTCGGCTTCGGCCAGCTCGTGGTCGGACTGCCCGGCGCGTTCCGAAAGCTGGATCCGCGAAAGCTGTGGCGCAACCCGGTGATGTTCATCGTGGAACTCGGTGCGGCCTTGACCACCGTGATCGCGATCGCCCTGCCCTTCCTCGGGCCACAGACCGGCGCCGCAACCCTGCCCTTCACCTGGTCGATCGCCATCTGGCTCTGGCTCACCGTGCTGTTCGCCACCCTCGCCGAGTCGGTGGCGGAAGGCCGGGGCAAGGCACAAGCGGCGACTCTGCGCAAGACACGCACCGCCACGACCGCCAACGTCGTCTCCGACTACGACGAGCAAGCGGATGCCGGCGCACAGCGGGCGACCATCACGCCGGCGCTGTCCGGCGACCTGAAGCTCGGCGACGTCGTCGTGGTCGGAGCGGGAGATCTGATCCCCGGAGACGGTGACATCATCTGGGGAATCGCATCGGTCGACGAGTCCGCGATCACCGGTGAGTCGGCGCCGGTCGTGCGCGAATCCGGCGGCGATCGCAGCGCCGTCACCGGCGGAACACGCGTCCTGTCGGATCGCATCGTCGTGCGGATCACCAGCAAGCCTGGCGAGACCTTCGTCGACCGCATGATCAAACTGGTCGAGGGCGCGTCACGACAGAAGACACCGAACGAGATCGCGCTGAACATTCTGCTGGCAAGCCTGACGATCGTCTTCGTCGTCGTGATCCTCGCACTCGGCCCGACCGCCGCGTTCGCGAACGCCGCGCCGAGCCTCGCCGTGCTGATCGCCCTCCTGGTCTGCCTGATTCCGACGACGATCGGCGCTTTGCTCTCCGCGATCGGCATCGCAGGAATGGACCGGCTCGTGCAGCGCAACGTCCTGGCGATGTCCGGACGTGCCGTCGAAGCGGCGGGCGACGTGACGACGCTCCTGCTCGACAAGACCGGAACGATCACCTACGGAAACCGTCAAGCCGACGAATTCATCCCGGTCGGCGACACGCCTCAGCGCGACCTCGTGCGTGCCGCTGCGCTCGCCTCGCTGAGCGATCCCACCCCGGAGGGAGCCTCCGTGGTCGCGCTGGCAGAACGCCTCGGCTACACGCACAACGGCGATATGGCCGGTGAGATCGTGCCGTTCACGGCCCAAACCCGGATGAGCGGGGTCGATTTCAGCGACGGAAGCAGCATCCGCAAGGGCGCAGCGGCATCCGTCATCGCCTGGGTGGCCGCGACGACGGAGATCTCCGACGAGGTGCGCCGCGAACTCGACAGCCAGATCGAACGGATCTCGACCGTCGGCGGCACGCCGTTGGCCGTGGCAACCCGGTCGGCGGATGGCGTCGCTGGCCTGCTCGGGGCCATCTACCTGAAGGACATCGTCAAGACCGGCTTGGCCGAGCGGTTCGCAGACCTGCGCAAGATGGGCATCCGCACGGTCATGGTCACCGGTGACAACCCGTTGACAGCGAAGGCCATCGCGGCGGAGGCCGGCGTCGACGACTTCCTCGCCGAGGCGACCCCGGAGGACAAGCTCGTTCTCATCCGACGGGAGCAGCAGGGCGGCAACCTGGTCGCGATGACCGGAGACGGCACCAACGACGCGCCGGCGCTCGCCCAGGCCGACGTGGGGGTGGCGATGAACACCGGGACGTCCGCCGCGAAGGAGGCCGGAAACATGGTCGACCTCGACTCTGATCCGACGAAGCTCATCGACATCGTGCGCATCGGCAAACAACTGCTGATCACCCGCGGCGCGCTGACGACGTTCTCCATCGCGAACGACGTGGCGAAGTATTTCGCCATCGTTCCCGCCATGTTCGTCGGGGTGTTCCCGGGGTTGCGGGCCCTGAACATCATGCAACTCCACTCGCCGGCCTCGGCGATCCTCTCCGCCGTGATCTTCAACGCGGTGATCATCGTGCTACTGATCCCGCTGTCACTGCGCGGCGTGCGTTACCGGCCCGCCTCGGCGTCCCGACTGTTGAACCGCAATCTGCTGCTCTATGGACTCGGCGGCCTCATCGCCCCCTTCATCGGCATCAAACTCATCGACCTCATCGTCGGACTCATCCCAGGCTTCTAACCCCGGATATTTCAACATTACCAAAGGAACCCACAGGCCATGAACGCCTCAATGCGCGGCACGTCGCGCCAATACTGGGTGGCTGTGCGCGCCATGCTCGTGATGACCGCCGCACTTGGAATCGTCTATCCGCTGGTGATGACCGGCATCGGCCAGTTGACGATGCCGGCACAGGCGAACGGATCGCGCATCAGTGCTGCGGGCATCGACGGCGGTGCTGTCGTCGGTTCGAGCCTGATCGGTCAGTCGTTCACCACGGCGAAGGGCGCCCCGCTCCCCCAATGGTTCCAGTCACGGCCTTCCGCAGCGAACTACGACGCGGACGCGTCGACCGGAAGCAACCTCGGGCCGAACAATCCCGACCTCGTCAAGGCGATCGATCAGCGCAAGGCCACGATCGAGAAGCTGGACGGTGTCACTGCCGCGCAGGTCCCGGCCGACGCGGTCACAGCATCCGCCTCAGGTCTCGACCCGGACATCTCGCCCGCGTATGCCCTGCTCCAGGTGAGAGCCGTCGCGGCCAAGCGCGGCCTCAGCGAGTCGGTGGTGAAAAAGCTCGTCGAGTCTATGATTCAACCACGGGATCTTGGCTATCTCGGAGAACCGACCGTCAACGTTCTGCAGCTGAACCTGGCACTGGCTCAGCTGGATCCGAACGGAAATGGCTAAGGGGTACAAACGGTGAGCAGAGGTCGTTTACGGGTTCTGCTCGGCGCAGCCCCCGGCGTCGGCAAGACCTTCACGATGCTCGAAGAAGGTCGTCGCCTCGCCGACGAGGGCAAAGACGTGGTCGTCGCGTTCGTCGAGACCCATGGACGCGACGCGACGGCGGCCATGCTGAACGGGCTCGAAGTGCTGCCCCGGCTCACCGTCACACACCGCGGAATCGAGTTGACCGACCTGAACCTCGCCGCCGTGCTCGACCGTGCGCCAGACATCGCGCTGGTCGACGAGCTCGCCCACACGAACGCCCCAGGTCTCGCCCACGAGAAGCGCTGGCAGGATGTCGATGCGCTGCTCGACGCCGGCATCGATGTGATCTCGACGCTGAACATCCAGCACATCCAGTCACTCAACGACGTCGTGCAGCAGATCACCGGAATCGCCCAACAGGAGACGATCCCCGACGCCGTGCTGCGCAGCGCAGACCAGATCGAAGTGGTCGACTTGGCACCACAGGCGCTGCGCGATCGGCTCGGCGCAGGCCTGGTCTATCCCGCCAGCCGAATCGACGCAGCGCTGTCCAACTACTTCCGCCTCGGCAATCTGACCGCGCTGCGCGAACTGGCACTGCTCTGGCTTGCCGACGAAGTCGACGTGTCATTGCAGCGCTATCGCGCCGAGCACGGCATCGACAGCAAATGGGAGGCACGCGAGCGCGTCGTGGTCGCGCTGACAGGCGGTCCGGAGGGCGAGACGCTGGTGCGGCGCGGGGCCCGGATCGCCGCGCGCGCGTCCGGTGGCGACCTGCTCGCCGTGCATGTCACGAGTCAGGACGGACTGCGTGACCCCAACCCGGGCGCACTGGCCAGCCAGCGCGCGCTCGTCGAGCAACTCGGCGGCAGCTATCACCAGGTCGTCGGCGACGACGTGCCCCGCGCGCTCGTCGAGTTCGCCAAGGCGAGCAATGCGACCCAGCTGGTGATCGGCGTGTCCCGCAGAACCAGGCTCGCGGCGCTGCTGACCGGGCCGGGCATCGGATCGACCGTGATCCGGGAGTCCGGTGACATCGACGTGCACATCGTCTCGCACGCCGCAGCCGGCGGACGCGGTGCTCTTCCGCGACCCCGAGGGGGGCTCACGCTGCGTCGACAGCTCATCGGGCTGATCATCGCGCTCGGCGGCGGCCCCCTGCTCACCTGGCTGCTCTCCTCGTTCCGCAGTACAGACTCCATCACGAGCGACGTGCTCAGCTACCAGCTGCTGGTTGTGCTCGTCGCACTGGTGGGCGGAGTAGGGCCTGCGTTGTTCGCGGCCGCACTGTCCGGAATCACACTCGACTTCTTCTTCGTGGAGCCGCTCTACACGATCACCATCAGCAAGCCGTTGCACCTGCTGGCCCTCGCACTGTTCATCGTCATTGCAGCCCTGGTCAGCCTGGTGGTCGACCAGGCAGCCCGACGCAGCCGAGCCGCGCTCCGGGCCGCGGCGGAATCCGAGCTCCTTGCGACAGTGGCCGGGGGCGTCATCCGCGGGGAGGGCAGTGTGCAAGCCCTGGTCTCCCGCACGAGGGAGGCGTTCGGGCTCAATGGCGTACGCCTGATCGCCGGGGACGACGTGCTGTTCTCGTCCGGCGAGCCCGCGGACGCTGAGCATACGAGTTCGCTCATGGTCGGCGACAAGGCACGCCTCGAGCTCTCCGGCCGCGACCTGGCAGCGGCCGATCGCCGCCTGCTCGCCGTGATCGTCAGCCAGCTGGACGCCGCCCTCGAACACCAGAACCTGAGCGAAGCGGCGAGGGAGATGGAACCGCTGGCCGAGGCCGACCGGGTGCGCAGCGCGTTGCTCGCGGCCGTCGGGCACGATCTGCGGCGACCTCTGGCCGCAGCGACCGCCGCTGTGACGAGCCTTGCGTCGCAGGACGTCGACTGGTCGGATGCCGATCGGCAGGAGCTCCTGGACACGGCCGAGGTCAGCCTTGCCAATCTCGCCGACCTCGTGACGAACCTGCTGGACGTGAGCCGGGTGCAGGCCGGCGTGCTCGCGGTCTCGCTCGGGCCGGTCGCCATCGACGACGTGCTGCCTGCGGTGCTCGACGAGCTCGCACTCCCGCCGGGGGCCCTCGAACTCGACGTCTCGGCCGACCTACGACCCGCGCTCGCGGATGCCGGACTCCTGCAACGCGTGCTGGTCAACCTCCTGAACAATGCGCTGCGCTTCTCGCCGGCCGAAACCCATCCGCTCATCAGTGCAAGCGAATTCGCCGGCACGATCCAGCTGCGCGTCGTCGACTCCGGCCCCGGCGTGCCCGACGAACGTCGAGACCAGATCTTCATTCCGTTCCAGCGGCTCGGCGACACCGACAATGACAGCGGAATCGGCCTCGGCCTGGCCTTGTCGAAGGGATTCGTGGAGGGCATGGGTGGTACCCTCACGACCGAAGACACCCCGGGTGGCGGTCTCACCATGGTCGTCACCCTTCCCGTTGCCGGCGAAAGAGAGCACGCGTGAAGATCCTCATCGCTGACGACGACACGCAGATCCTTCGTGCCCTCCAGGTGATGCTCCGGGCGCGCGGCTACGACGTGGTGCTGACCCGCACCGGCACGGAGGCGCTGGACGCCGCCACAGCGCAGCATCCCGAACTGGTCATCTTGGATCTGGGTATGCCCGGGCTGACCGGCATTCACGTGATCGAGGCGCTCCGCGGCTGGAGCACGGTGCCGATCCTGGTCGTCTCCGGCCGCACCGACTCCGCAGACAAGGTCGATGCCCTCGATGCCGGTGCAGACGACTACGTGACAAAGCCGTTCGCGGCCGACGAGCTGCTTGCCCGCATCCGGGCGCTGACTCGCCGAGCGCCGAACGCAACGGACGAACCGGTCGTGCGGCTCGGCGCGATAACCGTCGACCTGGCTGCAAAGTCGGCGCACAAGCAGACCGATGACGGCAGCACCGCAATCCGCCTGACGCCGACAGAATGGCGGATGCTGGAGCTGCTGCTGCGCAATCCGCGTCGCCTGGTCACGCGGCAGATGCTGCTCACCGAAGTGTGGGGGCCGCAGTACACGAACGACACCGGGTACCTTCGGCTCTACCTGGCGCAGCTGCGCAAGAAGCTCGAACCGGAACCATCCCGCCCGCGCTATCTTTTGACCGAGCCGGGAATGGGTTATCGATTCGTGCCCGACGAGGAGAACGAGTAGCGGAATGGGCCGGCTGCTACGCCGGGTTCTGTCCGGGCGGGGCGCGAACACCCCGCCGTGGACGGCCATCTATCTCGGGGCATACGTTGCCGCAGCCCTCTAGCGGTCTACCCGGGAACCAGGCGAGCAGCCTCATCGTTCCCTGTCTGACCTTGCTCCGGACGAGGTTTGCCGAGCCGGCCGGGTCGCCCCGGTCGCTGGTGGTCTCTTACACCGCCGTTTCACCCTTACCGCGCGTCACCGCACGGCGGTCTGCTTTCTGTGGCACTGTCTCGCGGGTTGCCCCGGGTGGGTGTTGCCCACCGTCCTGCTCTGTGGAGCCCGGACGTTCCTCGGCATCCGTCACGGATTCGAAGATCCGAGAGGATGACGCGACCGTCTTGCCGACCCATTCCTGGCTGAATTCTACCGGCTACAGGCCCGACTCTACAGGCCCGACTCTTCGTCGCGGATCAGAATGGCGCCGCTGTCGGGGCACAGCACCACGTCGTCATCCGCCGCCACTCGGATGACCTGCAGATCGGACTCGGTCAGTTTGACGTTGCTGCCCAGCGACACGCCGCGAAGCAGCAGGGCGGCACCGATGCCATAGCGGGCGCGCTGACGCTCGTACAGCGCCAGCAACTCCGGCGGCACCTGCCCGGCGATCGCGTTGCGATCGGCGGATGCCGCGGCCCGCTCGGCCTCGAGATGCACCTGTTGCTCACCCTTGGCCCTCTCCAACTGCATCACCTGCTCGTCGAGCGCGGCCCGCTCGGAGGCGATTCCAGCCAGTTCGGCATCGATTCCCTCGATGCGTTCCATGACGGTGAGCTCGATGTCTTCCAGGTCGCTCCGCCGCCGCTTGAGTGCGTCGATCTCGGCCTCGAACGCCTCGACGTCTTTCATCGAGGAGGTCTGCTGCAGCCGCTCGGCATCGCGTGCCAGCCGTGCCTCCACCACGGAGACGTCCGACTCGATCCGGCCGAGCTCTGTCTGAGCGTCCTCACGTTGCCCGGTGGCGACGAGCTGCCGGTGACGAACCGCGTCGAGCGGGGCCGTCAACTGTGCCAGGGCCGCGTGCTGCGGCAACCCTTTCAGGGTGTGGTCGAGCTGAGACAGGCGGGTGTCCGCCGCCTGGAGTCGAAGCAGCTCCTTCTGCGCCTGGGGACTGGCCTTCACAGTGGGTTCCTCAACTCTCGACTTCGACCGCAACTCTTGAACGGACAGCACCTATTGAACGATTGCAAAATCCCACGGGTCCGTGCGCAGGTCGCTGACCGTTATCGTCGCATCCGGCAGGGCACTGCGCAATTGCGCGGCAGCGGTCTGCAACCACAGCCATTCGCCTGCCCAGTGCGAGACATCGATGAGCGCGGGGCCTGCGCCGATCAGCGCCCGCTCGCGCGCCTCAGACGCCGGGTGGTGTCGCAGGTCCGAGGTGATGTAGACATCCGCTGAGCGCACAGCGGGTTCTTCCAGAAAGGCATCTCCGGCACCGGCGCACAGCGCAACGAGGCTGACGGGCCTCTCGAACGGGCCGGCAGCACGCACACCGCCCGCAGTGGCCGGCAGGAGCTCCGCGATGCGTTGCGCGAGCCGGCCCAGAGTCGTCGCCTCCGGCAGGCGGCCGATCCGCCCGATACCGATGCCGGATGCGCGGTCCAGTTCGCTGCCGCACGCGATCGGTATGGCGTCCGTCAGGCCCAGTAGCCCCGCGAAGACGGCGGAGGTCCCCTCTGCCACCACGTCGGCATTCGTATGCGCTGCGATCAACGCACACTCGGCGCGGATCAGCCGGGCCAGCAGAGCGCCCTTGTAGCGATCCTCGGCCACACTGGTGACTCCGCGCAGCAGCAGGGGGTGGTGCACCAGCAGCAGATCGGCTCCGGAGTCGATCGCCTCGGCAACCGTGTCCGCGACCGCGTCGACGGCCAGGTGAACACGGGTCACCGGCGCGGCCAACGCCCCGCTGAGCAGCCCCGGGGCGTCCCATGGCTCGGTGCCGGACTGCGGCCAGAGCCGCTCGGTCACAGCACGCACGGATGCCACGGTTTCAGTCACGCATCGAGCCTACTTGCTCACGGTCCGCGTTGTTCCACCCTCCGCGCGTTCTCGACCACGCCCGCACGCCGACGACGTAGCATCGGAACTGTGACTGATTTGATCGCCATCCCATCCAGCGCCACCCCGCCCGTTGCCACCCCGTCCGTTGCCACCCCGTATGAGGACCTGTTGCGCGACACGCTCGCGAACGGCTCGGTGAAGACGGACCGCACCGGCACGGGCACGAGGAGTGTGTTCGGCCGTCAGTTGCGCTTCGACCTGGCCGAAGGTTTCCCGTTGATCACCACCAAGCGCGTGCACTTCAAGTCGATCGCCTACGAACTCCTCTGGTTCTTGCGCGGCGACAGCAACGTCGCCTGGCTCCGAGAGAACGGTGTCACGATCTGGGACGAGTGGGCGGATGCGACCGGCGAGCTCGGTCCCGTGTACGGGGTGCAGTGGCGGTCCTGGCCGACACCGGACGGCGGGCACATCGACCAGATCGCCCAGGTGATCGACACTCTGCGCCGCGACCCGGACTCTCGACGTATGCTCGTCTCTGCATGGAACGTTTCCGAACTCTCCAGAATGGCGCTCGCCCCCTGCCATGCGCTGTTCCAGTTCTATGTCGCGGACGGCAGACTGTCCTGCCAGCTCTATCAGCGCAGCGCGGACCTGTTCCTCGGCGTGCCGTTCAACATCGCCAGCTACGCGCTGCTGACTCTGATGGTCGCCGATCAGGTCGGCCTTGCGCCCGGCGAGTTCGTCTGGACCGGCGGCGACTGCCACATCTACGACAATCACGTGGAACAGGTCACGGAGCAATTGACACGTGAGCCGTACCCGGCGCCGACGCTGAGGATCCTGCGCCACCCGGAGAGTATCTTCGACTATCGCTTCGACGACTTCGAACTCGTCGACTACCGGCATCATCCGGCCATCCGGGGCGCGGTCGCCGTCTGAGAGCCGCGGCAACATGACACTCGGCTTGATCTGGGCTCAGGCGCGCGGCGGCGTGATCGGCCGCGACGGCGTCATGCCCTGGCACCTGACGGAAGACTCCCGCCACTTTCGCGCAATCACCGGGAGTGGCTGCGTCATCATGGGACGCCGCACCTGGGACTCGCTGCCGGTGCGGTTCCGACCGCTGCCGCAGCGCACGAACATCGTCGTCACCAGAGACGCATCATGGCGCGCCGATGGGGCGACCGTTGCGCACTCGGTCGACGGCGCGATCGCGGCGGCCGACGGCGACGCGTGGATCATCGGTGGCGGCGAACTGTACGCGGCGACGATCGACGACGCGGACGTGTTGGAGGTCACGGAGATCGACGCGGACTTCGACGGAGACACCATGGCGCCGGCGATGACCTCGGACTGGACAGTGAGCCTGGCGGATCCGGCTGAAGGCTGGCACACGTCCACGTCGGGTCTGCGCTACCGCTTTCTGCGCTATGAACGCTGAGCCAGCGCGACTGGCCCGAGCACTCCCCCAGGCAGGCACAGTAATCTGAGAACAGCGATCCTCTCGAAGCATACGCAGAACAGCCACGTCAATGAATCCGAGCAGCCTGTGACGGAAAATCGACCACGAACAACGCTGGCACAGCGCGGTTCGCGCGATGTCGCCCGCACCGCTGGCGGCGGTGCTCTCACGAAGCCGGCCGCGGTCTACGACACGGTCACCGAAGGGTTGACCGGTCGGCAGTTCTTGCGCACCGGTCGCTGGATCGCCTATATCGCCGCGAGCGTGGTCTTCGCGCTGATCTGCTGCGGCCTCGCGCTGTGGCAGTTCGATCGTGGACAACAGGCGTCGACGGACAACGCCATCGTGAACGCGAATTTCGATGCGGCTCCTGTTCCGCTGTCGCAGGCGCTTCCGACCGACGCCCGGTTTCACAGTGACCAGAACTGGCAGCGCGTCAGTGCGACCGGCAGGTATCAGGCGGATGAGCAGCTGATCGTGCGCAACCGGTTCCTCAACGGGAACATCGGGTTCGAAATAGTGACGCCGCTGCGAACAGCCGACGGGGCGATCATCATGATCGACCGAGGGTGGAGCGCGCCGTCCGCCGCCGATGTGAGCGTCCCCGCCCAGAACCCGACCCCGCCCAGCGGCACCGTCAGCGTCGTCGTGCGTCTGCGTCCGGGCGAGGCGGCGAAGGGCACCGGTTCCGGCGCCAACGGCCAGATTCAATCCATCGACCTGACTCAGATCAAACAGCGGGTGGGCGGCCCGGTGCAGACCAGCGCCTACGGCGTGCTCGACACGCAGACACCGCCTGCTTCGAAGGCGCTGACCCCGATCCAGCCGATAGCGCCGACCGAAGGGGTCGGTTATCACTATTCGTATGTCGGTCAGTGGCTCTTGTTCGTCTTCATCGCCTTCTTCATCCTCGCTCGCGCGATCCGGAACGAGACCCGCCGTCTGAACGCCGACGACCCGACCGAGCGGGCGCGCGCCGCAGAACGCATCCGGAAGCAGGCCAAGAGGCCGTTCACCGATGAGGAGTCGGAAGACGAAATCCTGGACGGCTACATTCCGCTGAGCAGGTGGGGTTTCGGATCGAGCGGCACGCTGACCTCTGCTGCCCGGCCCGCGCCTCCAGAGATCGCGGCGGACGCGCGATCGGATGTCTTCGTTCTGAAGGCGACACCGGACGACCGGGACGACGAGTCGCCGACCTGACCGCTACCGCCTACCTGTCGTGGTACGGAGCCTTGATCATTGCGACGGCGGCGACGATGCCCAAAATCAATCCGACAATGCCGAAGGTCCCGAGGGCCGACCAGAGAACGGTTTCCATGCCACCCAGTATCCCACGTGGCGCACCGGTCGAGTGCGCACCGATCGAGTGCGCACCGGTCGAGCGCGCACTGACTGAGTGAGCACTGGCTGAGTGAGCACCGACTGAGTATGCACTGACTGTGTACGCACCGTGACGAGCATCCGCCAGCCCAGCCTCGTACGACGGCCCGGCTTGGGCATTACCAGGTCTTACCGGCGTCGTTGGAAATCATCGTGGCGGCGCCGGACCAGACCCAGAGCGTATTGCCCGACTGTCCGATTGTGAGCTCAGCGGGTGCTGGGAGCGATGCCAGGCACCCGATGAGGGTGGAATCGCTGGCTCCGGCGGTAAGCGATTCGATCGCGATCCCGGGGCATCCGCCGGCCCCTGCGACGGCGAGTGTGTACCCCGAATCGGATGCCGTGAGCGCAAGCACACCGGGCACTTGCGTGATCGTCCAGGCCGCGCCATCTACCCGGACGGCCACCGTTCCGGAACAGAGTACCGCCGTTGAGGAGAAGCCACGGGCCAGCTGCAACGCGGTTGGGCACGGAGACTGCTCGGCACCGGTAGGCGTGTGAATCGTATCCGGGCTCCTTGGATCGATGTAGCTGGCATCGGCCAGGTTTGCTGGGTACCCCTGCCAGAACTGCCCGCCGGTGAAACTGGCATAGGCGCCGACCGCACAGTTGGCTTTCAGGCCGGCAACGGCCGCCAGGTGCGTGTCCGTCGCTCCGCTCAGCGCCAGCAGGGTGTGCAGGTTGTAGCGGGTGGTGGGCAGGGGCACCCAGGTGGCTCCAGCATCCGTCGTCTTCTCCAACACGGCGGCAGGGCCGGTGCATGTGCCGCGTGTGGCGCGATACGCCTCTGTGGCGCTCACCGCGGCAAAGAGGCGCGGGGCGGCCTGGGCCGTGAGCGGGATGGGGGTCGACGTCTCCGTGGGCGTGGGCCGAGAGCTCGGAACGCTCGCGAATGTTGGGATCGGGCCGGGGGTTTCAGGAGTCGTCGCGCGCGTGGTCGACATCGCCCACGTGGCCAGTGCGATGTCGACCAGGAGAAAGGCGGAGACCCCGAGGACACTCCACGTGCGACGTCCGATCATGCGCGGTGGAGTTCCGGCGTCGGGGGGGCTAGCGCTCGGACGACCACCGAGACGGCCGTCGAGATTTCGGTGGCTACTCGCTCATAGGTTGCCAAGGATCTCAGATAGGGGTCGTCGATGTCATCATCCTCTGGTGTCAGCGGCGACTCGAAGCCACGGCGTGCCGCAATCGCGAGCAGGCGATCCGGCGCGGTCAATCGGGTGAGACTGGCAGGGTCGGCCGACGCGGCCAGCCGCGCAAACTGGTTCAGCGTGAAGACACAGCGCGACGCCCGCGGTACCAGCGATGCCACGGCGGCGCGGTGGGCCCGTGTGGCGGTGAGCACCAACTGTGCGCGCGTCACGAGCCGCTCACTGAGCGGAGTCGAGCGGTGGCCATCGGGACGGCCTCCGAAACGTCGCGACATCGCGGCGGCCTCGTCGGTCATGCGATGGCCGGCGGAGGCGATCGTGCCGGCACTGAATACCGCGAACGGAGTGGTGGCATCCGCCAACTGGGCGCGCAACAGTTGCTGTGCGATCGGAGAACGGCAAATGTTGCCGGAGCATACCGTGAGAATCGTGAACGCGGAACCCGATGGTTCTGTAACAGCCACGCCTTAGACCTTCGCCGGCCTCGTGCCGCCGGCTGCACGCCGTTTCGGTCCCCTGCCGCCCTTCTCCCCCAGGGCGTTTTTCATGTGCGTCGCCGCAATATCCGCCTCGGTGTACCCGTAACCAGTGCCGCCATAGCCATAGCGGCCGTAGCCGTAGGCATCCGGACCCTTGGTCGGAAGCATCGTCACGATGAAGCCGGCGACACGAGCATCCACATTGGCCAACGCCGCAACGGAGCCCTTGAACTGGTTCTTGTGCGTGTGCCCAGCCGACACCACGACCAACGCGCCGCCGGCGTTCTTGCCGAGGATGGCGGCATCCGTCACCGGCAGCAACGGCGGGGCGTCGAACAGCACATAGTCGAACTCTTTCTCGAACAGGGTTATCAGGTTGACCATTATTCTCGAACCGAGCAGCTCGCTCGGGTTGGGTGGAATCTTGCCTGCCGGCAGCACATAAAGGCTGCCGGTTCCCCATGGCTGAATCACATCGACCAGTTCGGCGCGGCCGATCAGCACATCGGTGAGACCCGCAGCACCTTCCAGGCCCATGTATTCGGCCAACTTGGGGCGGCGCAGGTCGGCGTCGACGACGAGGACGCGGCTGCCGGCATCCGCCAACGTGATCGCCAGATTCGCCGCAGTCGTGGTCTTGCCCTCTGCGGGCACGGACGAGGTGATCACAAAGCTGCGGCTCGTGCCCTCCATGTTGAGGAACTGCAGGTTGGTGCGCAGCGTGCGAAAACTCTCAGCGCGTGGGCTGCGCGGGTCGGCCTGCACGATCAGCGGACGGCTCGCCGCCTTCGGATCGAACGCGATGCCGCCGACAATCGGGACATCGCTGATCACTTCGACATCATGTTCGTTGCGGATGCGGTTATCCAGTGCTTCGCGCAGCACCGCAACGCCGATGCCGAGCGCGAATCCCACGAGCAGACCCAGTGCCAGGTTCAGCGGAACGATCGGACTCGACGGCGTGGTCGGCACCATCGCCGCCTGGACGCGGGTGAGTTTGACCGGGGACGTCGCATCCGCCGTGGTCGGGGTTTCCAGGCCCTGTACGACAGTGGTCAGGCTCGCACCCGCCGCGTTGGCGATGTCTGCGGCCCGCTTGGCGCTCGTGGAGGTGGCCGTGATCTCGATCAGGGTCGTGTTCAGCGGCGAGGTCGCCGTGACGAGTTTGGACAACTGGTCAGACGTCATGTTCAGTCTGAGCGCCGCCGCCACAGGCAAAAGCACGACCGGCGTCGACACGAGGTCGGCGTACGTCTGCACTCGCTGCTGCGTGAAAGTATTGCCGGACTGCAGGTCTTGCACCGTGCCGCCCCCCTGCGTGGAGACGAAGACCTTGCTCGTGGCCTGATACTCGGGCGTCTTGATGATCGAGTATGCAGCCGCAGCGGCAACTCCGACCAGCATCACAACGAGAATCAGTATCCAACCCTTACGCAACACCCGAATATAGTCGCGAAGTTCCACGAAACCGCCTCCCCAAAAGTGTGCCGTCACACTCGATGAGCGTGACGCACTGTGGTCTATGTTGCCACACAGTGCAGGATGAGCCGGCGTGTGGCGGCCTGGTTTCTTTGGCTCCGAGGTGCGGGCACGACTCGCGGCCGTCACGGTACCTGCGTGCACGGGAACGAGATGCGGGCTGACACGAAGCAGCCGCCTCGTGAAGATGTGCCGTGTCGGATGCACAACTCCGCGGCGAAGCACGCCGCTGGCCGCTAACGTGGTTGCGTGCACGATGCCGAGACGGGGGGGTCCACCCGCAGTGGGCTGTGGTGCGCCGGCGTCGGCCTCGTTCTTGCAGTGTTCGCAGTGATCGTCGTCAACGGGAAAGTCGCAACGGGCGCCGTGACGGATGCGCACCTTTCCGTTCTGCTGGGGTATGGAGCTACCTGGGTTCCCATGCTCGGTGCGGTGATCGTGTTCGCGGCGCTCACGCGTGGGCGCCGCGCTCAGGCCGTGTTGGGCATCCGGTTTCTGTGGATCGATCTGCTGTGGGGCGGGGCGATCGGCATCCTTGCGCGCAGCATCGCCAGCATCTCCAGCATCACCGCGTACGGCACGACCGGGCTCACCGGGCAACCAGTCATCGGCGGGATCGACGGCTGGTATGTGTTCGGCGCACTGATCGCGCCTGCATTGATCGCACCCCTTATCGAAGAGGAATTCTTTCGCGGCCTCATGCAAGGTGCGCTCGAGTTGCGTCTCCGGTCGACGTCGGAACCGAGATTGGAATCGAGCGCGATTCCCGAAGCAGGGTTTACACGGCGTGTCGCGCCGTCGCAGCATGTCGCGCAGCTCGGGGCGGTGGCAGTGGTTTCTGTCATGTTCGTGGCGGTGCACCTGATCGGTGCGACCTCGCCGGTGCATGCGCTCGTACTCGGCCTGCCGCTGCTGCTGTTCGCCGTCGGGGCAGGCGTTGCGCGCGCCTACACCGGCCGGATCGGCGGCGCGGTCGTTGCGCACGTCGTGTTCAACGGATCCGCGGTGTTGCTGATGTGGCCGTGGTGAAGCTGCACGGCCGGCGATGCCGGTGAGCGCCGGCCGTGGGAACTGCACCCCGCTTGGCGCTCACCGGCAGTGGGAAGCGAACGGCCCGCGCATCCGGGCATGTGTTTGGGGTCACAGTGCACGGCGCGGGCCGCTGCTGAGTATATCTCAGCAGTCTACGCTGAACATGGCCTGTGTTCGCCGTTTCGGCCGCCCAAAAGCAGAGGAACGGCTCGAGGCCGAAGCTCCGAGCCGTTCCTCGACTGAGAATATTTCTCTCAGGCGTTCACGCGGCTCTGACGGCGTACGACTATGCGCACGGTGATGAAGGCAGCACCCAGCAAGAGGAGGCCGGCCGCGATCCAGATAGCGAGGATTGAAATGGTGGAACCGGTGTCGGCCAGCCCGTTGCCCGACGCGGCTCCTGAACTGCTGCCGCTGGCGGACTGCACGGTGAAGGTGGCCGTTGCGGTGTTGCCCGATGTTGCACCCGTTGCGGTCACGGTGTAGGTGCCGCTAGCAGACGAAGGCAGCGTGATCGGCACGCCTAGCGCACCGTTCGAGGATGCCGTCCTGTCCGCGGAAACCACCGCGGCCTTGAAGACTCCGATCGTCACGGTGCCGGCACCATCGACGGTCACGTGCACAGTCTCACTGGGCGTGAATGTTCCAGCGCCGAAACTGGCGGTGACGGTGCCACCCGCTGTTGCGCTGCCGCTGACGGTGCCGGACGGAACGTAAGCCGCATTCGCAGCGAGCGGTGCCACGAAGATTCCTGCAACGATGAGCAGGAAAGCGGCGAAGAATTTTTTAACCATTGCGAATAGCCCCCAAAAGCTATAACCATGTCCTCGCCGTTGTGAATATCGCCAGCGAGCTTGCCCAGCAGCGTTAGAACGCCCCGTCGCCTACTTTAGAGCAGATTCACAGTGAAAATCCAGTCGATGTGTTTCCGTTGGGTTAACTCCCGGCGTAATCTGCGCGAGCAAATCACCCGAGAATGCCGAACTTCCCAGGAACTGGAGTTGCATCGTCTCGCTTTGACCTGGCGCTAATTCGATCTGGAATTGGCTGAGCTGACGCCCGTCGCTGTCGGCCGGGACGAGCGGCATCCGCTCCCCTCCGCTCCGAGCACCGAGGAAAATCGCGCCGGGTGGCGCATAGACCGCAACATTCGTGCGCACCTTTCCCACTTGAACGTGGAACGCACCCCCGCCGGTGACGTACGCGGGGAGCATCGTCGCGGCATCCGCCGGAGCAGCACTTTTCAGCGTGACCTCGACCGCATAGGTGGGCCTGCGGTCAGCTCGGCAGGTTGCCTGGCCCAGCCCGACCGACGCGTGCAGGTAGTAGTCCATCTTGGCTCCCGTCGCGTCGTTCAGGTAGATGCCGAACCGCTGCTCAGCGTTCGAACTCGCCGGCAGCGTGCCGGCGAGCGTGGTCTGCTCCAGAGATTTCTGCTCAGGCTGATGCGCGCTCCAGATGTATACCCTGTGCTCCGCTCCCGCTCTGGCCAGCGCCCGGATCATCGTCTTCGGATCGAACTTGCCATCTGCCACCGCACCGAACACCTTCTCAGCTGCTGAGGCGAAGAACTCATCCTGCTGTGCGGGATCGGTATAACGAGCGTACACATCGCTGAGCACCAGCTTCACGGCGTTGCCGGCCGAGAGTGTGTCACCGGTGGCCAGTACGACCGGCCCTGTCGCCTTGAGCAAATAGCTCAGCGCCACCGGGTCGATCGAGATGACCCCGTCAACCTGCGTGCCGAACTGGCGTTTCCACATCTCTTGGACCAATTCGGCGGACACCGGAAACTGCGGCGTCAGGTTGACGTCCTGGACGTACTCGCCGGTGATGTCGCCATAGAGACCCCTCGTCGCCGGGGACAGCGGCAACACCGGCTCTGCATAGTGCGGAAAATCCAGCGATGACGCCTGCTGCTCCATTTTGATCGTGCCGTTGTCGACATGCAGCAATGCGAGTGCGCCGGGGATGCCGCCGGTCGAGCGTAGCTCGGCGTTGTTCTGGAACATCACCACATAGTTGCGCGGCCCACCTCTGCCGAGCATCGCGGGCAGCAAATCGATGGCGCGATGCGCGGCTTCCGTCACCTGGCCGGCGCTCTCGAGGGCTCCGGTGAGCCGTTGGACCGCGCTGTCGACCATGCTGAGCGTGTGCTTCGTGTCGATCTTCTGCACCTGCGCGAGCCCGGCCTGCAGATTGGCGTTTGCCTTCGCCACCGTCGGTGCCGCTGCGATCAACGGCTTCAGGGGCAGTGCTCCGTTCACCGGCTTGAAGCTGGACAGGTTGAACGAATCAGCCAGCCTGGCGAGGGGCACGATCGACTTGTCTGTGACCGCCGAGACGACGCCCGATGCTTGTCGCACCGCCACGAGACTCGGCCCTACCAGCGGCAGAATCTCAGCCGCCCGCCATATGACGTCGCTGGTAAGGTCCCGGGCCGCATGCACCTTCGTGGCGAGCCGCTGGCTGGTCGTTCGAGCAGCCGTGACATTTCCATCGGCGACCTGCGTCTTGATTTGCGACACCAGGCCGACGGATGCCTCCAGGTCGGCCTTCGCTACCAGCCCGCGCACTCCTATCCACACGACGCACCCGATCAGCAGCACGACGACACCTGTGACGCTCCAGCCGATGATCGCTCGCGCGGAGGTTCGCTTGCGAACGCGCGGGCGCAAGGCTTGAGAGTCGGACACGCCTTTCATCTTGTCAGACGCGACAACGCACGCCGGGCTCATCACACCCCCCGATCGGGTGGCGGCTAGCTGGTGCACCGGACGACACGATCTCTCACGCTTCGGCAGCGCTGCCGCAACCGTCGCTCCACGCGATCGACGGTTGTCGTTCCAGTAAGCTCACAAGCTGTGACATCTCGCCCGCACCGCATCGCCCGCTGGGCTCTGCTGGCATGCTTGGTGGTGGTCCTGATCATTACATTCTGGCCGACGCCGGTCGATCGGCCGTTCTATTCGCAACTGGTGCAGGTACTGAGCGACTTGCATCGCGCCGGTATGCCCGCGTGGGTCAACTACGGGTTCGTCGAGTTCGCGTCCAACGTGATCATGTTCGTACCGTTTGGTGCGCTGATCGCGCTGTATTCTCTGCCATCACTGTGGTGGGCATCCGGCGTGCTCGGCCTCGCTCTTTCGCTCAGCATCGAACTGTGCCAATACCTGTTTCTGCCGGAGAGACTCGCCTCCGCCGGCGATCTCGCGGCGAACACAGCCGGCGCACTGATCGGTGGCGGAATTGTCGCACTGATTCAGGCGCGTGCAGATGCTCGCGCCTCACGCACCCGACGTGCGGCGGCCGGCGACTAGATGCAACGTCTGCCACGGCGCTCGATCAGCGCCGTGCGCTCAGAGACGTCATCCAACACAGTGGGTGCAGCTACCCTCGCTCAGTGCAACTGCACCAGCGAGATCTGTTTGGTGTGGAGGTGCCACCGAGCTTCGATCATGGAATATCCGGCAGCGCGAAGCCGATTGACCTCGACGGCGGTCAGCAGTGGCTTTGCGGGCATGTCGACCCAGCCCGCACCGGCGGTGTACCCGCGGATGACACGCGGTTTTGCGGATGGCGCACCGAAGCGCACGAGTACTTCAGGGTGGATGCGTTCTGCCACGACGCTCCTTCTGCGAATCGGACAATCGGGGAGTCGCCTCTCGTAGCGGCCACGTCACCAGTATGAGCGAGCGCGCTGGCTCGCCAAGGTGACTCACCGCGTGAAACTCCGTCACTCGCTGCGGTTGCCGAGCCTGCTCACAGGAGCTTTTCATAAACGACCGAATGCGCGATTGTTGTGGGGGATATCATTCGACTTGACCCACGTCACCTGAGAACTGCGGAATCAACGGTCACACATATTCCTTTGGGGGGATGTTCGAAGCAATGCTCGTGTCTGTAAGGAAGCGCGCTCAGGGCACCGAGCACGTTCGGATGAGCGCGGCGTGACAGTGACTGGTGACAAAGGCCGACGGTCAGCCCGCGTTTCCGATCGATCGGAATCGGGGATGTCATGAAAATCCTGCACGTGACTGAATGTGTTGGCGGAGGAGTCTGCCGGGCAATCGATGCGGTGGTGGCGGGGAGCCCCCAACACGAACACATGCTGCTCAGCGTCGACCCGGCCTCTCAGGTTGACGGAGGACGTGCATTCAGCCAAGTCTGGCGGTTCCCGCATGGCCACTTGGCTAGGCTCCGATTTCTCAATCGTGTGGCGAGCGAACTGCGACCCGAGGTTGTGCACGCGCATTCGAGCTGGGCCGGGCTCTATTCTCGTGTGGTAGGACTCCCCTGTTCCACGATTTACGAGCCACATGCGTACGCGTTCGAGTCCGCCTCGAAACTCAAACGAGGTTTGTTCTATCTTGCGGAACGCATTCTGGCCACCCGAGCTGATGCAGTTGTCGCGCTCTCTCCTCGAGAGGCCGGCCTGGCCCGAAAGCTGAATCCCCGCGCAAAAATCGTCCTGGTGCCAAATGTGGCGACGATCGAACCCCCACCGGGCCCGGCAGTCAGTCGACTTCGAACGGTTGTGATGGTCGGTCGGCTGACTCCCCAGAAAGACCCTGGCTATTTCTCAAAATTGAGCCGACTCGTTCATGAGCGCGACGATTCGATCGCCTTCCGGTGGATCGGCGGAGGAGACCCTTCCTTGACCACCGGGCTCGAAGGAGCCGACGTGACCGTTACGGGCTGGTTAGACGACGACCAACTTCGCCAGGAGCTGTCAACGGCAGGTCTCTACGTGCACACCGCGCTCTACGAGGGGTTCCCGCTCAGTGTTCTCGACGCTGCTTCCTGTGGCGTTCCCATAATCGCGCGAGCGATTCCCGCCTTCGATGGGTCGGCCGTCCACCAAATCGGCACCTTGGAAGCTCTGGCTGACGCTATCGTGACTTTTTTTCACGACCAGGGCCTTCATGACCGTCTGCGAGCCAATAATCAAGCGCTTTTGGCGGCGATGAGTCCGAAAGCTCACAATGCCGCGCTTGACCTGCTCTACTCGTCGTTTGAGAGCAAGCGTCCACATGCCTAGTCGGCCATCTCTCTGTGCGAAAACACTCGGCACGGCGCAACCCCTAACGCCTGGGCCGACTGGCGTTCGCGCTTCATGTGCCGCGACGGGCGCGGCCGAGTCACGGTTCATGACCGTGCATGTGAAAGGGACCATTCGGTGACTGTCCTTGGCATCGTTTTCGTCGTTGCGTATGTCGGAGCCCTGTTCGGTGGTCGCCGCTGGGTTCTGGGGGTTCTCGCCTGTTCGATGCCGTTCAATGACTCCATCGTGGTATCCGTCGGGCAAGCGACTCTGACCCCCTTCTATCTGGGGCTCATCCTGTACACAGTGCTGGCGTACACGGCTTGGAATTCCAAGGCCGCATCGCTCGATCGCGAACGTGGAGGATGGCTGCTCCGGGGCTTGTTCGCTTATGCCTTAGTGGTGACACTGATCGCACCGGCGTTGTTCGCTGGTATGGGTGTTGTGGCAGCATCCATTGGCCTGGACCAGCAAGCCTCCTCCCTCACCCCCCTGGGCTACACGTCGTCCAACGTGGCGCAGATGGTCTATCTCTTCCTGAACGTCGTTTTCGTTCTGCGCAACCAGCGGGACGATGCGTTCAACTCAAAATATGTCACCCTGGGATTGGCGGTGGGGATTCTCGTCGCGTTTTCGTCGTTCACTGGTGGATCCTGGCTTCACACGCTGTTCGACAATTCACCCAGGAACTTCTACATGACGGACGCCGTTCGTCTGCGAGGGCAGTTCAGCGAGCCGAGCCACCTCGGTGTCTTCGCTCTGGTGGCCACAGTGTACTTTTCAGCGATGGTCTCGCGAAGCAGAAGCGTGCGGTCCTTCGTTGGGTACCTTGTGTTGACCGGCATGGGTGTCGCACTGCTGGTGGCTTCGGCTTCGGGCACCGCGGTGGTTGGCCTCCTCGTGGCTCTCGTCACCATCGTTCTCATCGCCATCGCCCGCGTCGGCCTTCGGCGACCTGACAGGAGTTTGCGGTTCAGGATTCCTGTGCCGATCTTCCTAGGAATGGTCGCTGGATTCGTCGGCCTGTGCCTTGCTTTGCCCGGGATAGTCACAAGTGTTGCCCAGATCATTGCCGGCAAGGCCGGCACCTTGTCTCTCTCGACGCGGACCATCGTCGACCAACATTCGCTGGACATACTTGTGCACACCGACTTGATGGGCGCCGGCAATGGAAGCAATAGAAGCTCCTCGCTCCTTGTCATGCTCCTCAGCCAGATCGGCCTGGTTGGAACGTTGTTGTTCATTGCCGTAATAGTCGTTGCCGTTATCGCCGGTTTGTCGGTCGCGTCCCGAGTGCCTGTCGCCCTGGCACTCGTGGCCTTCGTGTCGGCCGCCTTCGTTTCCTTTGCAGACTTCGCCTCCCCTATCCTTTGGACTCTTCTGGCCTGCGCACTGGCTGCCAGACCGAATCTGCTCGGTGCGAGGCCGAATCTGCTCGGCGGGCTGTCTGGCTCGTTGCGGTCTCCACGACCACCCTTGAGCCCGATTGGTCCTGCTTCCTCTCGATCGCCGCAGAAACGAGGAAGCGTCGAAAAGCGCAACCGGGAACCTTTTGACGAGTCAGGTTCTTAGGACGCAGCAACGAATGAGAATCGTGCATCTAACGAACGTTATCGCACCGGACAAGCTCGGTGGGCTGGAGAGATATGTCCGCGAGCTCTGCGCAGAACAGGCGCTTCGCGGAAACGATGTCGTCGTCCTGAGCAAAAGGACCTCATCACTGCAGCCTGCCCTCGAACTCGGTGATGATGGCGTTCGAATCCGACGTCACGACAGCCCTTCCAAATCTCGGGCGGCATTCGCCATCCGCTATCCGATCGAGGTGGTGGCAGGCATGCGCCGCCTTCTGCAAGCCGAGGCTTCACGCGCTGACCTCCGAGCACGACGGGTGGTGATACATGCTCATTTCCCCGTTCCGGCGCTGGCGCTGGTATTGCTGCGGATCCCGTACATCTATACATTCCATGCACCCGTCTATCGTGAGATCGCCGGCGAGAGACAGGATTCCTACAAACTTTCGGCCCTTTTCGAGCATGTTGCCATTCAGGGGATGAAGTTTGTCGAGAGCCTGGTTCTCCGGCACGCGACGCGTGTCCTGACGCTGAGCAAGTTCACCAGCCACGAAGCTCGATTGTTAGGTGTCGATGATCGCAGGCTCAGTGTGATCGCCGGAGGACTCGACACGTCGCGATTCGTCGCCGGATCATGCAGCGCCGTTGTCAGCCACCTGGCCAAGCATGGATGTCTGAACGTCTTTACTGCACGACGTCTCGTGGAACGCACCGGTGTCGAAGAACTCGTCCGTGCTGTCGGGCTGTTGCACGAGGACTTCCCCGATCTCAAACTCCGAATCGCAGGAGCCGGTCCAAGGGAGGCAGCAATCCGGAATCTGATCTCGGAGCTTGACCTCACCGCCTGCGTCAAGCTCCTTGGCCGGGTCTCGGACGAGCAATTAGTCCAGGAATATCGTCGGGCCGACCTCACCGTCACTCCCACGCAATATCTCGAAGGTTTCGGTCTCTCTACGGCCGAGTCGCTTGCTGCGGGAACCCCGGCGATGGTGACGCCGGTCGGAGCAAACCCCGAGCTCGTGGAAGGACTGACCCCTTACCTGGTCACTGACGATGCCTCGGCCGCGGCGATTTCGAAGGGCCTACGGCACTTTCTCCGCGAGCCGGGCGACCTCTTGGCCGCTCGCCAGAGATTGGCCGCTGGTTTTGCAGACAAATGGGGCTGGGAAGCAGTCGTACCGCAGATCTTTGAGTCCTATCGTGCTTTCCGGTCTTAGCTGCCGTGAGTTCCCGGTGCCAAATCTCTTTTCCACTTCGCCGGCGATCCGGCGTATAAGGCATTCGGTTCGCAGTCGGCCACGACGACGCTCCCGGCCGCGATGACACATCCTGGCCCGATAGTCACCCCCGGAAGCACGACAACACGCGCCCCTAACCACGTACCGTCGCCGACGGCGATCGGTGCCGACGTGGCCGCTCCAGCCCGACGGTGCGCATCCCCCGGGTCATGGCTGGCCGTCACGAACATGACACGATAGCCGATCGAACAGTCGCTGCCGATCGTCGTCTCAGCCGCGAGATCGAAGAAACACCCGTAATTGATGAAACTTCTCGCACCGACGGTGAGCCCGCGTACCGCGCCAAGGTAGCAACTCGGGTTGATAGTTGCGGAACGATCAATGGAGTGGCCAACCATCGACCAGAGACGTGGCCTCACAAGGCGTGGCAGGACTCCGCTGTTCATGAAGGAGTTCACGATCGCATCGCGAGCGATCATGCCGATATTCTGGCCGATTCGTGCCGCAAGCGTTGGCCCGGACGAATGACTCCGAGATACCGTTTGCCGGTCTGCTGACCTTTCTTCTCTCATTCGATCGACCTGATGACGCGTGCGGGTGCCCCTACCGCAATCGAATTGGCCGGGATGTCGCGAGTGACGACCGAATTCGCTCCAACGATCGAATTGTCCCCGATGCGGACGTTCGGTAGCACGACGACGTTGACCCCTAAGAACACTCGCTTTCCGATGTGAACAAAGCTCGGCTCATCAGACACAACTCTCGCCCGGTTACCGTCTTGAGGGTGCCCGGCTGGATGTGTGGTATCGACTATGGAGCACCGGGCCGCTATCGCAGCATCGTCGTCGATGACGACGAAATCACAGGCAACGATATGAACGTCTTGTTCGATAGTGACACCGTTCCCGATTGACAGTCTTCCGGGTTGGTGGCCGCGACGATGGATGACCTCCAATCGTGCCCCGTCACGAATAAAGCAGTTGTTCCCGATGGAGATGTACTGAGGATGCGTTATTACGAGTGGCCTCCTGATCCAGCTTCTCTTACCAAAGGAGGCGAAGCGACGGGACATGATCAGTACCGACCAGACCTTCCAGAAGAAGTCGGACATGTCATTTTCCCCCTGCGCGGGATGAGAGCGAGCCACTGGCCAAGCTCGGTGGTTTCGAGGCCAGATCGAGCCGCCACCCTTCAGCGAACGCTTTGAGCCGTCGCCTCGTTACAGAGAGGGAGTCACGTCGCAGCGCGAATCGAGCGACGGTCCACATGCTCACATAGGCCAGACCGACGATCAGCTGGATCGGCGTCGCGTGACGGCGGGCGACCACGATCCAATTCCTTGAGATCCATCGGACAGCGAATGGGCCGGTATAGTCGCCGGTCAAGCTGCTGGCTTTGTGGGTCAGGAGCACGTTGCCGGCGACTCGATATTCGTAGCCGTGCTTGCGAGCTCGGATGCAGAAGTCGACGTCGTCCCCGTAGACGAAGTAGACGGGATCCATAAGGCCGACCTCCTCGAAGACGGTGGGGGCGACGAGCAGGGCGCACGTCGACGCGTAGTCGACGCCGTAGTTCTCGGGCAGTTCTGCGGGGATGCGCGTTCCCATACCGAGGTGCGTCGCCTTCATCGCTTTGAACGGCTGAATGCGACCATCGGAATACCAGACGGATCCGGGTGGCTCGGTGGTCTCGATCACGGGTGAGAGAATCTTCGAATCGTGCTTCATCGCATTCGCGACGAGGTCCGCCACGAACGTGTCATCGAAGACCGTATCGTTGTTGAGCAGAAGTACCCAGGTGTTGGCATCGGCTATCGCGGCCTCTGTTCCCTGATTGTTGCCCACGGCCACGCCTTCGTTAGACGTGTTGGCGATAACAGTCATGGACTCGGCCGAGGCATCATCGCGCAGCCGTGAGACGGTGCCGTCCTCTGAATTGTTGTCGATCACATAGAGGTGGAGTTCGACCCCCTTCTGCGCCCACAGGCAGCGCAGGAACTCGTCGAGCACTCCGACGCTGTTGTAGGTGACGGTGACGACTCCGACTTTAGGCAGGCTCATCGAGACATCTCTTTCTCTACCCACGAAAGCAGTTGTGCGAGTCCGTGGCCTAAGTCCGCGCGCGGAACGTATCCGAGCTGATCTTTCGCGTCCCGGAGGTCGGCGTAAGCCGCTCGGACATCGCCCGCGCGGAAATCATTCGACACACGGGGAGTAGGGGCCCCGGTGAGCTTGCTCAAAAGCTTCGCAACGTCGAGCAGTGATGAAGCCTTGCCCGATCCGATGTCTACGCAGACATCGCGCGTGGTGGTGTCTTGGATTGCGAGGAAGATCGCGTCCGCCGCATCCGTGACGTTCACGAAATCACGCACGATGCCTCCGCCTTCATACACATTGATCTGCTCGCCCGCCAGAGCTTGGCGAGCCATAAGGGTTAGTACGCCGGTGTACGGATTATCGATGGCTTGTCCCTCGCCGTATACGTTCTGAAGACGCAGGACGGTGAGCGGGACTCCCAGTCCCAGGCACCAGGCGGCGGCAAGGTTTTCCTGGGCAAGTTTGGTCGCAGCGTAGACGTTGGAGGGGCGCGCCTCAGAGCAGGAAGCCCTGCTCGGGACAGGAGCCTCCAGTTCTTCCCCGTTCGGCCCTTCTGGCAACCACAGCCCGGCAGCAAGTCGCGAGTAATCACGCGGAATGGCCTGTGCAGACCGTTCTGGCTGACCTCGAAGCGACCACCTGCCCTCGCCATAGACGGCGCGGGATGACGACACGATGAGGCGATCGGGCAGCTTTCCGCTGGCGGAGAGCGCGTCGAGCAGGGTCGCCGTGCCTGTGACGTTGACATGGGCATGACGACGGGATTCGAGAAGAGACTGCCCTGTCCCCGTTTCCGCGGCCAGATGAACGACGACGTCGGGACTGAACGCGACGGCCTCGTGCATGACCCGCTCGTCTGCCACATCGCCCTCGACGAAGCTGATCCGTGCCGGCAGGCCCGCGATGCTTCGCCGGTCCTGGTGGACCTGAGGGTGGAGGTTGTCGACGACGAGTATCGCCTCCGACGGGTGGATTCGTTCGATGACCTTCGTGCCGATGAATCCGAGGCCTCCCGTTAGAAGTACCCTGCGAGGGGGGATGTGAGTCGACTTTCTTTCCATCTGTGCAGTTTTCTTTCGGTTGCTGATATCCATAGAGTGAGGAGGCGATCAGGCGCGAATACGATTTGCGATTATGCGGAGACGCCCCGTGATCTCGAGCTTGAGGGAGTGCGAGATGGATAGGGTCCACACGAGCCCGAAGCTGAGCAAAACGGAAAGAACCACAGCGGATATGAAAAGGCCGCTACCCACCGCGCGCATCCACGGTTCGATGAGCGCCATGGTTACGGCAGGAATCGTGCAGGCCATCGGTATCGATACCGAGCGAGAGACGTGCGAAGCCGAGAGCGTCCAGGAGAATCCCGCTGCGTGTCGAGACCAGGCCACGGCCATGATCACACCGAGGATTCCTGCGAGAAGACCTCCGGCCACGACACCAGCAGCACCGAAAAGAAGGCCGAATGAAATGCTCGCGGCGAGATTCACCGCGGCCTCGATCATCGGCTGAAAGACGACGCGGTGGTGTGTTGCGGTTGCCACAAAGCCGAAGGTGAGCGGTGTCATAGTCAGTCGGATCGAGCCTGCCAGGATCAGTCCGACGACGATCAACGACGTTGTGCCATCCGAACCCTGCAGAAAGCCCGAAGCCGCTAGGGCGGCCCCTGATGCGGACCCCACGATCACAAGGACGCCGAGCACCACAGCGTTTATCCGGGAAGCCACGACAACGGTTCTGGAGAGCCTCACTCGATCTCCCTGAGCAGCTTGGTACCCCAATTCAGAAAGGAGTGGGGACATGATCGCGTTGTCGACACCGGCGATGGACAGGACGAAGATGGTGGCGATCGAATAGACGACGACAGCCTTGAAGTCAACACGGCCGACGATTGCCGTGCCTGCTGCGGTGACCACGAGCGTACAGACGTTCCAAACCATGAGGGGACCGGAGTAGCGCAGAAGATGACCCACCCGGGTTCCCTTGAGCACTACCCTCTCTGTTCCGATGGCGCCACGTCGAAGTCCTCGGAATTCCTTGAAGAACGAACCGAGAAGAAGGAGGAAGCCGAGGGCCAAGGGCAGGGAGTATCCGACAGCGAGAGCGGCCAGGTCGCGGTCCAGAAGACCGACGCCGACGATACTCACGAGCGACACGGCCCGAGCGGTCGCCATGACCATGGAAGGAAACACGGACCGCTGGTGACCCGCATAGTACGCTGAGAGCACGTTGATCGCGAGGTTCGCCGCTTGCCCAACAGTCAGGATGACAAGCGCGAGCGAACCCTGTTGCGCCAGAGCACTCGGGATAGCAGGAAAAATGGAGTCGAGTCGAACCGCGCTCCAAACGAGGAAACCGAATGCTACAGCCGCGACGAACAACACCGCCTTGACACCAGCCCAAGCTATTCTGGCGGCGCCGAAGGCGTCGTTCAAGCCGACCCATCTGGCAACGTTGGCTTGAACAGCTGCTTGAAGACCAAGATCCAAGTAGGTTACATAGGTCGATACCGAGAAGATGACCGCCCAGACCCCATAGGCATCCCTGGGGAGCATCCACAGCAGGATCAGCGGGACAAGAAGGTTTTCGAAGCTTCCGGATAGCGCACGTCCAAGGTTGGCAGCAGCATTTATGGCCAGTACGGCACGCTTTCCCCGGACGGAGGAGACATCTTTCGTTGTCACGACAGTTCCACCCGAAGAACGTTTCCATCCTCCGAACTGCCCGCCACGGCCACGATCGCCGTACTGCGCCCGTCCTGTTCATGAGGCAGGTGAACACACGTGGAGCCGCCGCGTCGTCGCGCTCTATGATCCATTCGTCAGCTGCCTGTCACCGTCAGAGCGCCTCGTTGCCGGGCGACAATACGGCTCTGAAGGTCCTCCAAAGGATCACGAAGTCTCCCGTCATGGACCAATTCTCAACGTAGTAGAGGTCGAGGCGGATGGCGTCCTCCCAAGACAGCGAAGAGCGTCCGCTGACCTGCCAAAGCCCGCTCATGCCTGGCTTGAGCAACAATCGGCGACGGGCCGCGTCATCGTATAACGCGACTTCACCGTCGCGCTGCGGCCGGGGGCCGACCAAGCTCATGTCGCCACGGAAGACATTGAGCAGCTGGGGGAACTCATCGAGAGAGTATTTCCGAAGACGGCGCCCGACTGACGTGATCCTCGGATCGTTCTGCACCTTGAATAGCGGCGTGTCATCGGTGCCCTGCTCGGCCAGGAGCATAGCCAGGTCCGAGTCGGCGTTCACCTTCATCGATCGAAACTTCAACATGACGAAGTGGCGGCCTTTGTACCCGACCCGTTCCTGCTTGAAGAACACAGGGCCTGGGCTGGTGAACTTGACGAGAATCGCCAGCACGGCGAAGAAGGGCGCGCTGAGGACGAGCAGAACGGTGGAACCGACGATATCGAACGCGCGCTTGGCGAAGAGCGCGCGGCCCTCGTAACGCGGAG
Source organism: Microbacteriaceae bacterium (assembly GCA_004297935.1). Lineage (GTDB taxonomy): Bacteria > Actinomycetota > Actinomycetes > Actinomycetales > Microbacteriaceae > Rathayibacter_A. The sequence goes on from SCRE01000008.1 coordinate 216,796, forward strand.
TCTCCACATGGATCAGCGGCAGCCCTGCGACCGGCCGTGTGTGAATACGGGGTCCGCCGATGTCCGTGAGGCTCGGCGCGACAATAAGGTGCTGGCGGCCCAGTTCCAGACCCCAACTCAGCTCACGAACGCGGTTGGGGGGCAGATCATCGGAACTCGTGATGATGACTGTGTCCGCCCCGCTGCTTCCCAGTGCGCCCTGGAGATCGGTGACGTTGCCATAAATCGGGATGCTCGTGCCGGACAAAACCCCGACACCATCCCCGCTGGCAGTGCAGGCTCCCACTACCCAATAGCCAGCCGCAGGCTGTCTTCCCAACTGCAAGGCAAGGTGTTCCATGCTTGCCAGTGACCCCACGAGGAGCACGCGTGAGGAATATCGTCCGTGCGCGCGATGCACATTCAACCACTGACGCCACATCCACCGTGACAGCATCAGCACGACAAGACCGATCGGGAACGCAAGCAGAATGTATCCGCGGGCGAAATCAACGTGAAACAGAAAGGCCACGATCGCGACGAGACCGAACAGCCGCAGACTGGCGTTCGCGATGAGTTTGTACTCGGTGCTGCCCGTGCCGACTATGCGATAGCCGCGAGTACCGTAGATGTTGAGCATGAGCGTCCACGTTGCGACCAGGACACTCGAGAGCAGACTATAACTGACGGCGACGTCGTTGAGGTTGCCACGGAATGTCACGTTAGCCGCGTCGAACCCGAACCAGAAGAGTTGCACGCCGAAGACGACCCAGATCAGAACGAGCAAATCGGTGGCCGCGAGGCGGCGGGCATAGGACAAACGCCAGTCATGCTCGACGTGCTGAGGCGTGGCAGTCTCCTGCCTTGTATCATCGATCATCTGTCCCCAAAAACAAATTAGTCATCGTGTACACGGCGGCTACGGAGAAAGCTTACTCGCCGACCAACACGGCATAGGCTCCACGACAGCTCCAGCGTTAATCTGACACACCCACGTCAATGTGCTGCTAACGACTTGTGCCGTTCGGGCAACTTCTCTGTCGATACCTGCCTGTTGATGTGTTGCTCGCTTCTTTGTGGTGGTTCAGGGACGCGGCTAAACCTTGCGCTGAGAGCGAAACTCGTGCATCGGTCATGGCAACCCTGCTTGGCTTGGTGCCATGCGGCTGCTGATTCTGGGTGGCACTGCATGGCTTGGCCGCACGATGGCGGCTGCGGCGCTGGAGCGAGGCCACGAGGTCGCCTGCTTGGCGCGCGGGTCAGCGGGTGCTGTCGCGAAGGGTGCGCGACTCTTTCGCGCGGATCGGGATCACGACGATGCCTATGAGCAGGCAGTAGGTCTGCACTGGGACGCGGTGCTCGACGTAGCCCGCCAACCAGGTCAGGTGCGCCGCGCCGTGGCACACCTGGAACCGGTAAGTGCTCGTTACCTTTTCGTTTCGACCGGCAACGTTTACGCGGACCACCGAGCGTCCGATCAGAACGAGGACGCGCCGCTGTTGCGCGCGCTCACGGGCGAGGCGATGTCCTCGATGGCACAGTACGGCGAGGCGAAGGTGGCATGCGAGCAGGCCGTGCTGCCGGCCGAAGCCTGATCGCGCGCGCAGGGTTGATCGGTGGCCCTGGGGATGAGTCCGGTCGGTCGGGCTATTGGCCGTGGCGGTTCGCGACAGCTGCCGGAACCGATCATGCCGTGCTTGTGCCGGGCGATCCACGGCAGCAGAGTCAGCTGATCGACGTGCGGGATCTCGCAGCCTGGCTCGTGCGGTGTGCTGAGGACGGCACCGCAGGTACCTTCAACACCACCGCCAACCGCATGGCCCTGTCCGAGCATCTGGCGATCGCGCGTGGCATTGCAGGCCACGCGGGGCGCGTCGTTTCGGCTTCGACGGAATGGCTGAGCGGGCAAGGCGTGAACAGTTGGGCCGGGCCGCGATCGCTGCCACTGTGGCTCGACGATCCGAACTGGTTCGGCTTCACGACACGCGACTCGAGCCGCGCCGAAGCAGCCGGCCTCTCGGCTCGACCTCTGAAGCAGACGCTCAGCGACGTCCTCGAGTGGGAGCAATCGCGACCGCAAGCGGGTCCGCACGGCGCAGGCCTCACCGACACCGAAGAAAGCGAACTCCTAGCGCGCGCTTGAGCGGCTCGTGCTCCTCTGTGTTGGCTGGTCACGCAAAACCTACGGGCGGCGAAACCATTTTCTTCACGACCCTGTTTTCTTCACGACCCTGTGTCGCCGGCGATCCGACAATGACTCTCTTTGTCGGCGTAAGCGTCCTCGCCCGGCAATACGGGATTCATCGCGGCACTGTATGGGCGAAGACGATTGCGCCTATCGCCGCCTGAGCATGTGTTCGTGGCATCCTGGACGCATGCTCTCGACCGTCGCGGTGCTCTCCGATATTCACGGAGTGCTCCCTGCGCTCGAGCGAGTGCTCGCGGAGCCTGCGGTCGCCGAAGCTGAGCTGATCGTCGTGACCGGTGACCACACCTGGGGTCCGCAGCCGACTCAGGTTCTCGACCGTCTCGTCTCGCTTGGCGACAGGGTGGTGCTGGTGCGAGGCAACGCCGACCGGGAGTTGCTCCACATGTCACGCGGCATCAATGTTGGCCTCGGGGATGACCCGCTCTCGGCCTGGGGAGCGGCGCAGCTCCGGAGCGAGCATCAGGAGTTGCTTGATGCGATGCCTGAGCAGATCACGCTTGAGATCAAAGGCTTCGGGTTGGTCCGGTTCTGCCATGCCACACCCCGCAACGATGAGGAAGTCGCACTCGTTGACAGTCGGCTCGAACGCTGGGCTGACGTGCTCAGTGATCTCCCGCGCGAGGTAGGCACGGTCGTCTGCGGGCACACGCACATGCCGTTCCTTCGGATTGTCGAGGGCAGGCTCATCGTGAACTCCGGCAGCGTCGGGTTGCCCTACGGTCGCGGCGGTGCACACTGGGCGATCCTCGCCGACGGCACAGTCTCACTGGGGCGCACGCTCATCGATCCCGATGGCCTCATCGGAGATGTAGTTACTGGTTCCTCGCTTCCGTCGGTTGCGCAATGGGCTGAAGAGAACCTCCGCAACCCCGCCAGCGACATCGAAGCGCTCCAGACCTTCGGCCCGCGGGACGGACGCTAACGCTGGACGGTGCGTTACGAAACACTCATGGCGACGCTCGACGCGAGCGATTGCGGGAAGTTTCACTCGGCCGATGTGAGTGTCGTCTTGCAACTCTCGCAGGTGCCGAGTGGCGTGACCGGGGTGCCGACCTGTGGGAAGTGCAGGCAGCGGTCGCTCCGATGCGCGGCTACAGGCAGGCGACGATGCTCAACCTGCGGACGTCGCAAGTTTGAACATCGAACATTGGGTGGACCCTGCCGGGATCGAACCGACGACATCCACGGTGTAAACGTGGCGCTCTACCAGCTGAGCTAAAGGTCCATCGCGCGCGTGGCCGCGCGCGTGATGCGAAGCAAGTTTAACAGCATCCGCTTGGCTCACGCGGCGTGCAGCTCCTCCAGCGCGGCGCGGTACGCGTCGAGGGAGCGTGCCTCACCCGGGGCGGTGATGAAGCTCTCGCGGATGACGCCTCCAGCGTCGATCAGGAACGTCGCGCGGTTGGCGAATCCCTTGTCATCCAGGAAGACGCCGTACTCCTTCGCGACCTGGCCGTGCGGCCAGAAGTCGGCCAGCAAGGAGAAGTTGTAGCCCTCCTGCTCCGCCCACGCACGCAGCGAGTACTTCGAGTCGACGGAGACGCCGAGCAGTTCTACATCTTCCGCCGCGAAGAGCTCGAGATTGTCGCGCAGTTCGCACAGCTCGCCCGTGCACGTTCCGGAGAATGCGAACGGGAAGAAGACGAGTGCAACCGCCTTGCGGCCGGCGAAGTCGCTGAGCCGGATCGGCTTGCCGAACTGGTTCGGAAGCTCGAAGTCAGGAGCGAGCGTGTCGTTCTCCAGAGCCATCATCTGTCCTTTCAGGTGGACCCGGCTCACCGTCGCCAGGCACAAACCGACAGCCTAGACCGGTTCGATGAGTATGACCCAATACGGACTCAACGGTGCCGGCCTCCGCTGCGACAGAAGTATCGTCTAGGCTGACGTTCGGGCACCTTCTCTGTCGATACCCGACAACACAAGTGGCCAACTCCCGATCTGACCCATACAAGAAAGAGGTCGAGGTGACCGTCAACGATCAGGACCCGTATTCGGTGAACTACATCGACACGGACCCGGAAGAGACCGCGGAGTGGCAGGAATCGCTCGACGCCGTCGTTGCGGCGGAAGGTCGTGGCAGGGCCCGCGAGATCATGCTCAGCCTGCTCAAGCGCTCCAAAGAACTGCAACTGAACGTGCCGATGGTTCCGACGACGGACTATATCAACACCATCTCCCCCGAAAACGAGCCGGACTTTCCGGGCGACGAAGCGCTGGAACGCCGTTACCGGGCCTGGATCCGCTGGAACGCGGCCATCCAGGTGCACCGCGCGCAGCGGCCGGGCATCGCCGTCGGCGGTCACATCTCCACCTATGCCTCCAGCGCCGCCCTTTATGAGGTCGGGTTCAACCATTTCTTCCGAGGTCAGGACCACCCGGGCGGCGGCGACCAGATCTTCGTCCAGGGACACGCCTCCCCCGGCATCTACGCTCGCGCTTTCCTCGAGGGCAGGCTCAGCACCGACCAGCTCGACGGGTTCCGGCAGGAGAAGTCGCACGCCGCCAACGGATTGTCCTCATACCCGCATCCTCGGCTCATGCCGGACTTCTGGCAGTTCCCAACCGTGTCGATGGGGCTCGGCCCGATCAATGCGATCTACCAGGCGCAGCTGAACCGCTACCTCACCCACCGCAGCATCAAGGACGCCTCCGACCAGCATGTCTGGGCGTTCCTCGGCGACGGCGAGATGGACGAGGTCGAGAGCCGCGGCCAACTGCAGGTCGCTGCCAACGAGGGTCTGGACAACCTCACGTTCGTCATCAACGCCAACCTGCAACGGCTCGACGGCCCGGTGCGCGGCAACGGCAAGATCATCCAGGAGCTGGAGAGCTTCTTCCGCGGTGCCGGCTGGAACGTCATCAAGGTGATCTGGGGCCGTGAATGGGATGTCCTGCTCGATCGTGACACCGACGGCGCCCTCGTCAACCTGATGAACGTCACACCGGACGGCGACTACCAGACCTACAAGGCCGAGAACGGCGCGTACGTGCGCGAACACTTCTTCGGCCGCGATCCGCGCACCCTCGAGATGGTCGCGGGCTATTCGGACCAAGACCTCTGGAACTTGAAACGCGGCGGCCACGACTACCGCAAGGTCTACGCCGCGTTCCAGGCTGCGGTCCAACACACGGGCCAGCCGACGGTGATCATCGCGAAGACGGTGAAGGGCTACGGTCTCGGGCCCAGTTTCGAGGGCCGCAACGCGACCCACCAGATGAAGAAGATGACGCTGGAGAACCTGAAGACCTTCCGCGACGCGATGCACATTCCCATCACGGATGCGCAACTCGAGGAGAACCCCTACCTGCCCCCGTACTACAACCCGGGCGAGCAGGATGAGACGATCCGGTATCTGCGGGAGCGCCGCCGCGTGCTCGGCGGCTACATCCCGGAGCGTCGCACGCGCCACACGCCGGTTCCGCTTCCGGACGATGCGACGTACGCGATCGCGAAGAAGGGCTCAGGAACGCAGGAGATCGCCACGACCATGGCGTTTGTGCGCCTGTTGAAGGATCTGCTGCGATCCGAGGACTTCGGGCACCGAATCGTGCCGATCATCCCGGATGAGGCCCGCACGTTCGGCATCGACGCGTTCTTCCCGAATGCGAAGATCTACAACCCGAACGGGCAGCACTACACGTCGGTCGACCGAGAGCTCCTGTTGGCCTACAAGGAGAGCCCGCAGGGCCAGATCATCCATGTCGGCATCAATGAAGCCGGCGCGGCGGCAGCGTTCACCGCGGTTGGAACGTCGTATTCGACTCAGGGCGAGGTGCTGATCCCGATCTACGTGTTCTACTCGATGTTCGGCTTCCAACGCACCGGCGACGCGTTCTGGGCTGCGGGCGATCAGATGGCCCGCGGCTTCATCATCGGTGCAACGGGCGGCCGCACGACGCTGACCGGCGAGGGGCTGCAGCACGCGGACGGCCATTCCCCGCTGCTGGCATCCACCAACCCTGCGGTCGTGTCGTACGATCCTGCCTACGGCTACGAGATCGGCCACATCGTGCACAGCGGGTTGGACCGCATGTATGGCGGCACGCACCCCGACCCGAACGTCATGTACTACCTCACCGTGTACAACGAACCGATCGTGCACCCCGCCGAACCGGACGGCCTCGACGTCGATGGTCTCGTGCGCGGGATCTACAAGCTGCGCGACGCGATGAACGACGGGCCGAAGTCGCAACTCTTGGCATCCGGGGTCGCGGTCGGCTGGGCACTGGAAGCCCAGCGTCTGCTGGCCGCGGATTGGGGCGTCTCAGCGGATGTCTGGTCAGTCACCTCGTGGGGCGAGCTTCGCAAAGACGGCCTCGCCGCGGAGAGCCACAACTTCCTGAACCCGGACGCCGAGCGCGCGGTGCCCTATCTCACACGTGTGTTGGCTAAGGCACGGGGGCCGTTCGTCGCGGTGAGCGACTACATGCACGCCGTTCCGGATCAGGTCCGCCAGTTCGTGCCAGGCGACTTCGCGTCGCTCGGCGCCGACGGATTCGGGTTCTCGGACACGCGCGCCGCCGCCCGGCGGTTCTTCAAGATCGACGGTCCGTCGCTGGTCGTTCGAACGCTGGAATTGCTGGCCGCCCGCGGACAGGTCGATCCCTCACTGCCCGCGCAGGCCATCGACCGCTATCGGCTGTTCGATGTGACCGCGGGCACCACCGGCTCCGCCGGCGGCGAGAGCTGACGGTGCGCAAGACACGTGCCTAAAACCAAGGAAGAGACACTCGCCTGGCTCCGCAAGATCTCGGGTGAGCTGGCCACGGCCACGCTCAAACGGCTTGAAGACACGCTGCCCTGGTACGGCGACATGCCACCGGGGCGACGGTCCGCCGTCGGCCTGGTCGCCCAGGCCGGCATCACGTCGTTCATCTCCTGGTTCGACGACCCACGCTCGACACCGTGGATCGCAGCGGATGTCTTCGGCGCCGCCCCGCGGGAGCTGCTGCGTTCGGTGACGCTGCAGCAGACGCTGCAATTGATCAAGGTGACCGTCGAAGTCGTCGAGGATCGCGTCAAGGACGGCGGCGAGCTGCTCCGTGAGGCGATCCTGTTGTACTCGCGCGAGATCGCCTTCGCCGCGGCAGATGTCTATGCGCGTGCCGCCGAAGCACGCGGGCTCTGGGACGCGCGGCTGGAGGCACTCGTCGTCGACTCGATCCTCACCGGCGAATACGACGATGAACTGCCAAGCCGCATCGCCGCGCTCGGCTGGCACGGCCACGGCGAGGTCAGCGTGTTGGTCGGGACCGCGCCACCGGTCCTCGACGTCGATCAGCTGCGGCGCACCGCTCGTCACATGTCGGCGGACGTGCTGATCGGCGTGCAGGGCAGCAGGCTCGTGCTGGTGATCGGGCGGGCTCGCCCGAGTTCAGAGGAGCAGGACGACGCGATCGGCGCAGAACCACTGGTCAATTTCCTCGATATCGCTTTGCAGTTGGAGCCGGGCTTCGGACCTGGCCACCTGGTGCTCGGCCACGAGGTTCCGACACTCGTGGACGCATCGAAGAGCGCCAAGGCGGCCCTGGCCGGATTCGCCGTCGCCAAGGGGTGGCGCAACTGCCCGCGCCCTGTGCACGCCGACGATCTGCTGCCCGAGCGGGCTCTCGCCGGCGACGGCCTGGCGCGTGCGACATTGATCAATCGCATCTACAAACCGCTCCAGGCGCACTCGCCCGAATTGCTGACCACCCTCCGGTGCTACCTGGACAACGGCCGGTCGCTGGAGGCGACGGCACGCGAGCTGTTCGTTCATCCGAACACGGTGAGGTACCGCCTCAAACGCGTCACGGACGTGATCGGCTGGGATGCGACCGGCGCGCGCGAAGCACTCATCCTGCAGTCCGCTCTCATCGTCGGCTCGATCAACGAACCGGATGCTCCGCTGCGCAGGCGATGACGCTGCTGGTCGAGTAGCGAGGCGGTGGGTCGAGTAGGCCGCCCGCGGCCGTATCGAGACCAACGAATTCGTACACTATCCACAAAGCTTTCGCTCGCAGTTGTGAGAGTGTCGACACCGCGGAAGCTGCGGCTGTTGGCAGACTAGTACGGTGATTGTTGTCGTCTGCCCGGGCCAGGGCTCCCAAACGCCCGGTTTTCTCGAGTCCTGGCTGGCCGATCCGACTGCGCGCGCGTTGCTCGGAGAGTTTTCGGATGCGGCGGGGCTCGACCTGATCGCACACGGCACGGTGTCGAACGCTGAGACGATCCGCGACACGGCCGTGGCGCAACCGCTGATCGTCGGCGCAAGCCTGCTCGCGTTGCGGGCACTGCTGAAGGCGGGCGCGGAAGGTCGCATCGGTGGCATCGCCGGCCACTCTGTCGGCGAGATTGCTGCGGCGGCCGGGTCAGGCATCCTGAGCGAACCCGATGCGCTCCAATTCGTGAGCGAGCGCGCCGTTGCCATGGCGCAAGCCGCAGCCGCAACACCAACCGGGATGAGCGCCGTACTCGGCGGCGATCAAGACGCCGTCGTCGCTCACATCCGGACGTTCGACCTCGAGCCGGCCAACTACAACGGCGGCGGCCAGATCGTGGTCGCCGGCGCCGTCGACGCGCTGGCGCGGCTGGCAGACGAGCCGCTCCGCGGCACGCGCGTCGTTCCGCTGCAGGTGGCCGGCGCGTTCCACACGCATTACATGGAACCGGCGCGTGACTGGCTTGCCGACGCGGCCGGGGCCTTCCGGACCGGCGACCCGACACTTCGCATCTGGACCAACAGCGACGGTTCCGTCGTGCGTTCGGGTGCCCGATTCCTCGAATTGGTCGTCGGCCAGGTGGCATCCCCCGTACGCTGGGATCTGTGCATGGCCGCGTTCTCCGCTGCCGGAGTCACCGGCGTGGTCGAGCTTGCGCCAGCCGGCGCCCTGACCGGACTCGCCAAACGAGGACTCAAAGGAGTCCCGACGGTGGCGATCAAGACACCGGACGATCTGCCCGCGGCCATCGAACTGTTCGATCAGTTCGCCTGATCACCGCGAGAGAGACTGCCCACAGACATGACCCAACCCGTTCTTCAACAGAGCCACGGACCAGCTTTCACCCGGATGCTCGCATTCGGCGCCGCTCGCGGCGACCTGACCGTCTGGAACGACGACATCGTCGGCCCGATCAATTCCTCGGATGAGTGGATTCAGCAGCGCACGGGGATCGTGACCCGCCGACGTGCGTCCAAGGCCATCCTCGCGGTCGACCTGGCGACGGAGGCGGCCCGTGAGGCGATCGAGAAGTCCGGTGTCGCTGCCGCGGACATCGACCTGGTCATCATCGCAACGATCAGCAACGTGCAGCAGACGCCTTCCATGGCTGCGGTCGTCGCCGACCGGGTCGGCGCAAACCCGGCCGCAGCCTACGACGTCAACGCGGCGTGCGCCGGCTACGCATACGCGGTCGCCCAGGCGGATGCGCTGATCCGCGGCGGTGTTGCGCACTATGCGCTCGTCGTCGGTGCGGAGAAGCTCTCCGATATCGTCGACCCCACCGACCGGTCCATCTCGTTCCTGCTCGGCGATGGTGCCGGGGCCACCGTGATCGGGCCGAGTGAGACGCCCGGCATCGCGCCAACCGTCTGGGGGTCGGACGGCTCACGGGCCGGCGCGGTCGGCATGAACGCCACTCTGACCCAGTTCCGTGACGGTGATGCAGAGTGGCCGACGTTGCGGCAGGAGGGCCAGACGGTCTTCCGCTGGGCGGTCTGGGACATGGCGAAGGTCGCTCGCGAGGCACTCGACGTCGCCGGGATCAGCGCCGCCGACCTGGCCGCATTCATCCCGCACCAGGCGAACATGCGCATCATCGACGAGTTCGCAAAGCAGCTCAAGCTGCCGAGCACGGTCATCATCGCTCGCGACATCGAGACGACAGGAAACACCTCGGCCGCCTCCATTCCGCTGGCGACCCACCGACTGCTGCAGGGGCATCCCGAGCTGCGCGGCGGCCTCGCACTGCAGATCGGCTTCGGTGCCGGTCTGGTCTACGGCGCGCAGGTCGTCGTACTCCCGTAAACTGATCAACGGTCAAACGACACCCACCAAGGAGAAACAACATGGCATTGTCCACCGAAGAAGTTCTTGCCGGCCTGGCCGAACTCATCAACGACGAGACCGGCATTGCAACCGACACGGTTGAGCTGGGCAAGTCGTTCACAGACGACCTCGACATCGATTCCATCTCGATGATGACAATCGTCGTCAACGCCGAGGACAAGTTCGACGTGAAGATCCCGGACGAAGAGGTCAAGAACCTCAAGACCGTCGGAGATGCCGTCGACTTCATCGTCAAGGCGCAGGCGTAGCAACGCACTTCCGTGCGGCCGGCGCCGCTTCTGGGCGTGCGCCCCTGATCAATATGCGCCGGCCTCACGTGTTTCCCCGACTGCGGAGTTTCCGTAGCAGGTATTCGCATGATCCTCGGAGAGATCGTTATGACCAAAAAGATCGTCGTCACCGGTGTCGGCGCGGCGTCGCCGCTCGGCGGCACCGCAGCCGAAAGCTGGAGTGCGTTACTCGCAGGCGAATCCGGCACCTCAACGCTGACCCAGGATTGGGTCGCCGAGAATGACCTTCCCGTCACGTTCGCCGCGCAGGCCAAGGTTGCCGCCGCAGACGTGCTGCAACGGCACGAACTCAAACGGCTCGACCCGTCGAGCCAGTTCGCGCTGATCGCCGGCCGCGAGGCGTGGGCGGATGCCGGTGCTCCAGAACTCGAGCCGGAGCGCCTCGCCATCGACTGGGCGACCGGAATCGGCGGAGTCTGGACGCTGCTGGACGCGTGGGACACGCTGCGCACCCGAGGGCCGCGTCGGGTACTGCCGATGACCGTACCGATGCTGATGCCCAACGGGCCTGGAGCCGCGATCGGAATGGACCTGCATGCGCGTGCGGGCATCCGCACCGTCGTCTCAGCGTGCGCGTCGAGCACCGAATCGATCGCCAACGCCTACGACCATCTGCAACAAGGCCTGGCCGATGTGATCATCGCGGGTGGCTCGGAGGCGGCGATTCACCCGCTGCCGATCGCGTCGTTTGCGGCCATGCAGGCACTGTCGAAACGCAACGACTCACCGGCCACAGCGTCGCGCCCGTATGACGTGTCACGTGACGGCTTCGTGCTCGGCGAGGGCGCCGCGGCTCTCGTGCTGGAAACCGAAGAACATGCGAAGGCACGCGGGGCGAGGATCTACGCGGAGCTGGTCGGCGGTTCCGTCACCAGTGACGCCTATCACATCACCGCACCCGACCCGGAGGGGTCCGCTGCCGCTCGTGCCATGCTCGCGGCCATCGAACACTCAGGCGCCTCCGTGTCCGACGTCAACCACGTCAACGCACACGCCACGAGCACTCCGGTCGGCGACATCGCGGAGTACAACGCGCTGCGCCGGGTCTTCGGCGACCTGCTCGAGGGCATCCCGGTGTCGGCGACCAAGGCGTCGACCGGCCACCTGCTCGGTGGCGCCGGCGCGATCGAGGCATTCTTCACCGTGATGGCCCTGCACGAACGCACAGCGCCGCCGACGATCAACCTGACGCAGCAAGACCCCGAGATCCCATTGGACGTCGTGACGGCCCCGCGCTCTCTCGGCTCGGGCGATCTGCTGGCGATCAGCAACTCGTTCGGGTTCGGCGGGCACAACGCGGTCATCGCCTTCCGCAGCGTCTAGCCGCCCGGCGCGATCACCAGCGTTCGAGTGATCGGTCGTCACCCCACCTGGTGCAACCAGACCACGGGGGCGAAGTCGCTGGCGTGGCGGAACGGTTCGAGTTCGTCGTCCCAGGCCTGGCCGAGGGCCAGACGCAGTTCTCGGTGCAATTCGAGTGCGTTGGTGCCCGCCACCTCCATGGCATAGCGCACGCGATCCTCGGAGACGACCATGTTGCCGGCGGTGTCGGTCTGGGCGTAGAAGATGCCGAGGTCCGGCGTGTGCAGCCAACGGCCGCCGTCGGTGCCGAGCCCGGCATCCTCCGTGACCTCGAACCTGACGTCTTCCCAGCCGCGCAACGACGACGCGATCGCCGCTCCGGTGCCCTGGGCACCCTCCCAATAGAACTCGGCGCGCTGAGTGTTGCGCAGCACAGGCTGCTCACACCACGCGAAGCTCACGGCACGCCCGAGAGCGCGACCGGTCGCCCACTCGACGTGTGGGCAAATCGCGCGGGGCGACGAGTGCACGTAAAGCACGCCTCGAGCCGTTGGTGCCGCCATGGTGGTCCTCCGTTCGGTGTGGTACGACTTCCCCATCGCCCGACTGAACGGATGCTCACGATCTTGCTGTGACGACACGACTGTGAACTTGTGTACGGCGTTGCCGCCGATACCTGCATTATGCCCCAGATAACGGTTGAATCACAAGGTTGTCATTCCGGGCGTGTTCGACGCGCTCAGCCATCCTCGATAATACAAACTCAGTACTGCATGCCCGGTATTTACATACTAGTTATCTGGTCACGCCAATCGTCTGCATCGGTAAACCGCGTCAGGAGTCGCATGTCGATCCGCCAGAGTCTGCTCGCCATCCTCAATCAGGGGCCTTGCTACGGCTATCAATTACGCAGTGAGTTCGATCGGCGCACCGGGTCGCGGTGGCCGCTCAACGTCGGTCAGATCTACAACACGCTTGATCGGCTGGAGCGCGACGGGCTGGTCGAAAAAGCCGACACAGACCAGGCCGGGCACGTCTACTATGCGATCACCTCGGCCGGCGCCGCTGAGGCGGCCGGATGGCTCTCCTCCGCGGTGGTGCGCGCCGGCCCCGCCCGAGATGAACTGGCCATCAAGCTGGCCATCGCCGTGACGCTGCCGGATGTCGATGTCGCTGCGGTGATCCAAACGCAGCGGGCGGCCAGCCTTCGGGCGGTGCAGGAACTGGCTGCGATCCGCGACAGGTCAGCGGAGCCCATCTCCACCGAAGGGCTGGCAGGACTACTCGTCATCCAGTCGCAACTCTTTGCGGCCGAAGCGGAAGTGCACTGGCTCGACCATGTCCAGAGGCAGCTGGCACAGGCATCCGTTGCCGAGATGCGGGCGCCTGTGCCGCTACGCACGGAGACTCCTAAGCGGGGGCGACCCTCAAACACGCGCGCCGCGGCGCATCCATGACGTGACGCCGGCCGAGCGTGCTACTCGGCGTGCAGCAGGACACCCGCCCTGTTCAGCACGTTCTTCTCCCCCGCCTCGATCGGCACCGTGAAGCGATTCTGCTTCGGCGGCATGGGGCAATTGAACGCATAGCTGAAGGCGCAGGGCGGCAGGACGGCCCGATTGAAGTCGAGCGTGATGGTTCCGTCCGGATGAGGGGCCACGAACAGGAAGCGCCCGACCGAGTATGTGCTGTCGCCACTGGTCGCATCCGCGAACACCAGCTGCAGGGCCCGGCCGGCCTTGAACGCCGCCAGGTCGTAATCGATGCCGTCCTTGCTGAACGTGATCGAGCCGGGGATGACCAGTTCACGGGTCTTACCGTCGTCTTTCATATGCTCGAACCCCAGCGTGACACCGTCGGCATTGGGGGTGAACGTACCCTGAATGACCCACTCCGGGTTGTAGTCGAACGCATCGATCCGCCCGAACTCCTGGATTCCCTGTGAATCGGCATCCCATACTCGAAGCGCGTAGCCGCCGTCCGCGCCCGCGATGACGAAGCCGGCGACCGTGTCGCTGAACACGATCTCGCTCGGGTCGGGGTCGTCCTTGCCACGCACGACGACCTGGCCGTCGACCAGAGCCCCGTCGACGCGAATGCCATCTGATGCCGCCGCCGTCAGCCGCAGACCCGACACGCCGCCGCCCAGCGGCGCCCACAGCCCGGGTACACCCCAGATCGGTTGATCGGCGCCCGGTTCGCCCGTGATCCACTGAGTGTTCACCAGGGCGAGACTACCCAGCGGCTGGGTGACGGCCAACGCCCGACGATCGCGATATGCGGCAAGCAGCGCGGCCGGGTCGGTGGGGGCGGCGCTCGGCGCCTGCGGGATTGTCGCGGCTGTTTCGGTCATGGGTCCCATCCTCGGTCAGGTCATCTGAGTCAACGGCATTCGACACGGGTTTATTGCGTCGCACGTCGGAATATTCTCAGCGGTCTGTGACCCGGCCCGGTCGAGATGGTCGCGTCCGACGCCGGCCGGGCGGCCCGGGCAGGAGACGATCACTTCGCCTGAGCGTAGTTGTCGACGATCGAAACCGTGAGTGCGAATTCAACCGGGAACGATTCGAACAGCAGGCGACCCGCCTCGGCAGCAGCCGCCCGCACTTCGGCCACCACGGCATCAGCCAGGGCCTCGGGCGTGTGCACGATCACCTCGTCATGAAGAAAGAACACCAGGTGCGGATGCCGCGAGAACGGCTCCGGTGCCTCCCCGGTCGCGCCTGGCGCGGCTTGAAGCGTTGTCAAGCGGCGCCGCAGGTCGGCCATCCAGCACAATGCCCACTCCGCCGCACTGCCCTGCACGACGAAGTTCCGCGTGAAGCGACCCCAGTCACGTGCGCGGCTGCGCGCGTTGCGCTCGTCTGCGGGCGAAGCATCCGGGTCGTAGGCGCGCGCCTGGGCCTCAAACCAGCGCGGGCCCGGTCGAGGTGAACTCCGGCCAAGCCAGGTGGTGACGATATCGCCCCGCTCACCCGCGCGCGCGGCGTCCTCGACCAGCGCAATGGCTCGCGGGTACGCACGCGCGAGACGTGGCACGAGTCGAGCACTGTCGCCCGTTGTCGCGCCATACATGGCGCCGAGCATCGCAACCTTCGCGTGCGCTCGGGTGTCGACGGCGCCGCTGGCGACGATGCCGTCATACAGGTCGTGGCCACGACCGGCTGCAGCCATCGCGGTGTCGGCGGACAATGCTGCGAGGATGCGCGGTTCCAACTGCGCGGCATCCGCGACGACGAGCTTCCAGCCGGGGTCGGCGACCACGGCGCCGCGGATCTGTTTGGGCAGTTGCAGGGCGCCGCCGCCGCGGGTCGCCCATCTGCCGGTGACAACGGCACCAGGCACGTAGTCGGGGTGGAATCGGCCGCCGACGATCCAGGAGTCCATCCAGGTCCAACCGTTCGCGGTCAGCAGGCGGGCGAGCTTCTTGTATTCCAGCAGCGGCGCAACGACCGGATGCGTGAGCTCACGCAACTCCCAGGCACGCGTCGAGGAGACCACCAGGCCGGCGGCGCGCAGAGCGCGCAAGAGTTCGGATTGCGAGTCCGGGTTGAGGCCTGGAGCACCGAGCGCAGCCCGGATCGTGTCTGCGAGTGCCACCATCTTCGCCGGCCGCACGCCGTACGGCACCCGCGGGCCAAGCAACTGAGTGAGGAGTTCGTTGTGCACGCTGGTCTGCCACGGCAACCCGGCAAAGCGCATTTCGGCCGCAACGAGGGCGCCGGCCGACTCCGCGGCAAGCAACAGGCGGATGCGGCCCGGTTCGGTCGCATCGTCGACTGCGGCGAGCTGGCGACGTAGCTCTGCGACGGGATCGCGGCCAGACGGTACGAACGGAGCAGCATCCGGGCTGTCGCCGCGCCGCCGGTCAAGGTCGCTGTCCAGGTCGAACAGGGTGGCTTCGGCGTCGTGTTCGCTCCCAGAATCCATCGACGTTTCCACGGCATCCCAGGGTCCGTGGTCGGCGCGCGCTATCTCAGAGGACTCCGTCAACGTCGACGCGCGAACGATCGCATGGCACAGCGCCAGATCGACGCACCGATCGACGCGCACTCCTGCGGCGAGTAGCTGTGGGTACCAGTGTGCGGTGCTGTCCCAAACCCAGCGTGGCCGAGCATCCTCGCGCGCGGCGACGAATGCCGTGAGTTCGGTAGCATGCACCCGGTGTTCGTGTGCGACGCTGCCGTCTTCGTCGAGTTCGGTCGCGACGACGCCGCCTGCCGGGGAACGAGCGAGGGCGATGTACACGCATCCATTCTGGCGGGCGCCAGGGACAGCGCGCCTTCTGACGGCACAGCTTTTGAGAGTACGGCTTTCTTTGTGGCTGGAGCATCCGCACAATGGAGGCATGCCTCCCACCGATGTGACCCCGGCCGGCTCCGCAGACGAACGCCGAGAGCACCTGCAGTACCACCGCAACGGCACCCTGTGGGCGCGTGGCCAGATGATCGGCGACGTGCCGGAAGGCTACTGGGAGTGGTTTCGCAAGGACGGCAGCATGATGCGTTCCGGCACCTTCACCGCGGGCCGGCAGGCCGGGGAATGGACCACATACGACCGCAATGGTGGCGTGGTCAAAGTCACCACGATCAAACCCGGGCCTGAGACCTCACGATAGGACCGCGGCGGATGTTCGACGGAGGCTGGCGCTCATGATGATCGATCGACTCGCGCCCGATGAGATCTTCGTTTTCGGCTCGAATGCCGACGGTTTTCACGGTGGTGGCGCTGCGCGTTTCGCGGCCGACCATTTCGGTGCGGTCTGGGGCGAAGGCCACGGCCTCCACGGGCAGTCCTACGCCATCGACACAATGAGCGGGCTCAACGTGCTCGCGGTCGAGGTGCGCACATTTCTGGAATTCGCCGGGCAGCATCCGGAGCTGCGATTCCTGGTCACGGAGATCGGATGCGGCATCGCCGGCTACGCCCCCGACGAGATTGCACCGCTGTTCGCAGGATCGCCCGACAACATTGTGCTGCCAGAGACCTTCCGGCGATGATCCCGGCCGGTCCGTAGGACAATAAGGGACCTGCCACCCCACCGAGAAGCGTCTTCGTTCATCCCCAGCCGTCGCGCCGCAGCCAATATGGTCGATGCCTGCGGGGTGCCGCGCTCAACGGAAGAGGCGTCAAGGAGGAGTGAAGATCGACTAGCGCCCGAGCATTGCCGCTGCTTGCACAGCCACGCTGAGCATCCGCATCTGAACCGGCTCGTAATCTTCGAGCCATTCGTCCGTCTCACGATTGCCGTGTGTGGCAAGGATCGCGCCGTAGCGGCACCCCAGCGCCCGCGCAACAGCGAAGATGGTCTCACATTCCATATCCATCGCATCTGCTCCGGTCGCCATGATGGCATCGAGACGCCGTGCGGCGATGTCTTCGAGTCCGATCAGCGGACGTCCTTCGCCGACATAGTATGCGTCGCATGTGAGGACTCGGATCTGTGCGAGCCGCTCGGCCTGCAGCGTCGCCGCTTCCGCCAATGCCGCAAGCACTTCCGGGTGAGCGTCGATCGGCGTGTCGTCGTCTGCGTAGAATCGGGCAGTGCCGCTCTCCCGGAGCACGGTGGCGACGGCGGTGAGCGCACCGGGTGCGATTGAGGCAGGGATCGCGCCCATGCCTCCGACCCGGATGAACGTGTCGACGCCGAGACGAGCGAGCTCGACGACTGCGATCTCGGTCGACGGGCCACCGATCCCGGTGGAGCAAACGGCGAGTTCGACGCCGCCGAACACGCCCGTTGCGAGACGATACTCGCGGCGGTACCCGACCTCGACGAACCGTTCGAGGATGCGCGCGACCATCGCCACGCGGCCGGGATCGCCGGGCAAGAGGCATACACGGGGCAACGAGCCGGTGGCCGGAATATGAGGCGGAAGCCCGTTCTTCCATGGATCGGCGGCAGTCCGTCCGGTCAGATTTGTTCCGTGTTGCGGAATCTTGTTTTCCATGTGATGCATCATACGTCCGCAGATGTGGGCGGGTCGATCGTGGCCGCAAACCTCTTTGGGATGACACAGGGTATGCAACCTTGAAACTAAGCCCAGAAAACTGTCAAATTCGGCTTGACGCGACAGGGAAGTATGTCGTTTACTATTCCAATACAGAACGGAATCAAGTTCCGCTACACGGAACAGTGAGGTTGATGTGATGACTGATTTCCTGGCTGCGCGTAACGTCGGCAAGGTCTACACGTCGGCGAAAGGCGGGCAGGTGACAGCCCTCGACGATGTGTCATTCGAGATCCAGGACCACGAGATCATCGCTCTCATCGGCCCGAGCGGATGCGGCAAGTCCACGTTGCTGCGAATGATCGCCGGGTTGGACGACTCGTTCACCGGCGAGCTGAACTGGGCCGTGCCCCCGAAACGCGGCTACGACATCGGCTTCGTCTTCCAAGAGCCGGCCCTTCTACCGTGGCGCAGTGTATTGAAGAACGTGGCACTCGGGCTCGAGAGCAAGGGCCATTCCACAGCTGAGATCAAGCAACGCGCTCTTGACCTCATCGAGATGGTCGGCCTCCGGGACTTCGCGAGTTCGTACCCGTCGGAGCTCTCAGGCGGCATGCGACAGCGCGTGGCGATCGCGCGAGCTTTGGCGTACGACCCGCGGATCCTCCTGATGGACGAGCCGTTCGGTGCACTCGATGCGATCACGAGGGACGCCCTCCAGGATGAACTGCTGCAGATCTGGGAGCAGACCCACAAGACCATCGTCATCGTGACCCATAGTGTTGAGGAGGCGGCCTACCTTGCGGACCGAGTCGTCGTGCTCAGCGCCCGCCCAGGCCGGATCCGCGCGATCCACGAAGTGCCCGTGCCGCGTCAACGAGACGCCCGCATCCGTGATACGGCAGAATTCGCTGCATTCACCGGAGTCCTGCGCGGAGAGCTCGAATGAGCGCCACGGCGACCGGCCGAGATCGGCTGGCACTGGAATCGCGACTGCATCTGCCGCGCGTCGGCCGGCACGTGCTGACGACATTGGCGTACCTGGTTGTGATCATCGGCGCCTGGGCTTTGTACGTGCACCTCGGCAGGGTGCCATCCTTCCTGCTCCCTTCACCAGAAGCGGTGTTGAATTCGTTGGTCCAGATGGCCACAGACGGCCAGCTTTGGGGCAACCTCGGCTACACGGTGCGCAACATACTGCTCGGCTTCGTCAGCGGTATCGTCATCGGCGTCGCCCTCGGATATCTGCTCTGGCTCTCGCGCTGGGCACGCGAGATCGCCGCCCCGTACATCGTGATCCTTCAGGCTGCCCCGAAGATCGCGATCGCCCCTCTGTTGGTCCTCTGGTTCGGGCTCGGCCTCGAGTCGCAACTGGCCCTCATTCTGATGCTCACCTTCTTCCCGATCATGGTGGCCACGCAACTCGGCCTCGCCTCCATCCCGTCCGATGTGCGCACTCTCGCAAGACTGCTGGACATGGGGCGCTGGCGCTACTTCGTCACAGTTCAGGTGCCCGGCGCGATGCCCGACCTGATCTCGGGGGCGAAGATCGCAATCGTCGACGCGATGACCGGTGCCTTCCTTGCCGAGTTCATCTCGGCGCAGCAGGGCCTCGGCTTCCTCATGGTCCTCGGCAACAGTTCATACAACACGCCGATGCTCTTCGCCGCGGTCATCCTCACCGTCGTGCTCGGCCTTCTCGGTTTCGGTTTGGTTTCCCTGGCCGAACGACGTCTGCTCCGCTGGCGATCGACCCGATAACACCACGCCCCGTCCCACCCAACGCGAAAGAGAGAATCCCATGACAATCACCATCCCCCGCAAGCACGTGCTTGCTGCGCTGGCCGGAGTCGCCGCGCTGATCACGGTCCTCGCCGGCTGCTCGCCGGCGGACTCCGGAACGCCCAGCACGTCGGGCGCATCTGGAAAGAAAACGGACGTCACGATTCAGATCGACGGCTCCGCGGTCCCTTATTACGCACCCCTCTATGAGGCAGCCGATCAAGGCTACTTCGCGAACAACGGGCTCAACGTATCGTTCACCTACGCCCAGGGATCCGACATTCTCCAGAACGTTGCCGCGGGCAACGTTCAGTTCGGGTTCCCCAACGGCGACTCGGTCATCACGGCCAAAGGTAAGGGCGTGGATGTCAACGTTGTCCACACCACCTATCAGCAGGGCATCGGGGCCGTGCTGTTCAACAAGAACACGTCCGGCATCACGTCTCCGGCCGATCTCAAGGGAAAGACCGTCGCAGTCACCGACCTCGGCAGCCCGAACTACATTCAGCTGCAGGCCATGCTGCAGAAGGTTGGCCTGAGCATCTCCGATGTCACGGTGAAGACCATCGGTACCGGTGCGATCGTCCAGGCGCTCCAGGCCGGTCAGGTCGACGCCATCGTGTTCTCGCGGCTGCGCTACTTCGCCCTGCAGGCTGCCGGGTTCCCCGTCGGTCAGATCCTGAGTGACCAGTACCTCCCGTCGTTCGGGAACGTCCTGGTGACCAGTCCTTCCTATCTGAAGAGCGATCCGGCGGCGGTCAAAGGTTTCGTTGCAGCCCTCAACAAGGGTATTGAATATGTCATCGCCCACCCGGCGTCGTCCGTCAAGGATGCCATCGACAAGTACGCTCCCACCTTCAAAGGTCAGGAGGCATCCGTTACGACCGTGATCCAAGACGTCTACATCAAGGATCTCTGGCAGTCGGCCGACACGAAGAAGCACGGGTTGGGCTACGGAGATCTCACCAGGTGGCAGCAGGCAATCGACGCACAGGTGGCATACAAGCTCATCGACCAGAGCTACTCGGCGAAGAGTCTGGTGGTGGAGCCCGATGCCCTCAAGTAGTCGGTCGGTCGACCGTGTGCGGCCCGTCCTGATCGGAGGGGCCGCACTGGCCGCAGGAGTGCTCATCTGGTGGGCCATTGCGGTGATCAGTGGCCTGCCGGCATACATTCTGCCCACACCGGGCGCGACGTTGCAACGCGCGATCGAGTTGTTCGGCACCGGCGCCATCCAGATTCACATCGCGCAGACGATCGCCGAGGTTCTGCAGGGCGCGATCATCGGGATCGTGCTCGGCATGATGCTCGCGATGGTGTTCTTCCACATCGGATGGGTGCGCAAGCTTCTGATGCCGATCATCGTCGTCGCGCAGGTGACGCCGAAGATCTCCATCGCTCCGCTGATCATCCTCTGGATCGGACTCGGAATCGGCTCCAAGATCACCCTCGTGGCGCTCGTGGTGTTCTACCCGGTGCTGATCAACATGCTCGCCCGCCTCGAGTCGATCCCCAGCACAGTGCGCGACCTGGCGCACATTACCGGGATGGGCCCCGTCCGTCGCGCGTTCCGCATCGAATTCCCCTACAGCCTCCCGGCGCTTGCGGCCGGGGTCCAACTCGGCCTGCTGCAAGGTGTCACTGCGGCGGTCATCGGCGAGTTCATCGGAACCCGCGCGGGTCTTGGCTATCTGGAGAAGCAGGGTCAGGACAACGACGACATCCGGCTCGTGATGGTCACGCTCGCGCTGCTCGCCGCGCTCGGCGTGGTGCTTTACCTGGTTGTCGGGCTGATCGAGCGGCGCGTGTCGAGGCGGTTCGAATAAGCGATGACCATGACAACAGCTCACCGTGACGCCCGGAGCGCGTTCTTCGCAGAGGGACCCGAAAGCGCGCCGAGGCCGGACCTCTCCGTCCGAATCGGCGACCTCACGCTCACGAACCCGGTCATGCCCGCCTCCGGATGTTTCGGACCGGAACTCGGCCGCCTGATCCCGGTGACCGAACTCGGCGCGCTGGTCACCAAGACGGTGTTCGCCGAGCCACGCGGTGGCAATCCGGCACACCGGCTGACCGAGATCCGGGCGGGTATGGTGAACAGTGTCGGCATTCCCAGTGAGGGGCCGCGCGGATACTTGCGCCATCTGCATCCGGACTACCTCGAGTTCGGCGTGCCGGTTGTCGTCAGTGTCGGCGGGCACCGTACAACAGAGTACGCCCGGATCATCGAGGAGATGAGCGGTGCAGGCGACGCGTACGAGTTGAATGTCTCATGTCCCAACCTCGACAGCGAAGGCACCGACATAGGCGCCGACCCGCGCGCCATCGACCAGGCCGTGGCGCGCGCCCGCGCGGTTACGCAGCGCCCGCTGATCGTCAAGCTGCCGGCGATGACCTCCTCGATCGCGACCTGCGCGCGCGCCGCCGAAGCGGCGGGTGCCGACGCCGTGTGCGTGTCCAACTCTGTACCAGTCCTCGCGCTGGGCCCGAGCGGTCAGCCGGAGCTTGGAAATATTGTCGGCGGGCTCAGCGGCACGGCAATCCGGCCCATTGTCTCGCGACTGGTATGGCTGGCCGCCCGAGCAGTGAGGATTCCGGTCATCGCGTGCGGAGGCATCGAATCGGCATCCGACGCGATGGACTACTTCAGCCTCGGTGCCAGCGCCGTACAGGTAGGAACCGCGAACTTCGCACGGCCCTGGGCGATGGTCGCTATTTCTCGAGAGCTTGCCTCGCTCGCCCCGACCATGAGGGCGACCCAATCGCCACAAGGAGAAGACCGATGACGACCACAGATTCGGCGCAGGCCGAGAAGCCCATGCAAGTGGTGGTGCGGGCCCTGTCCGTGCTCAGTTGCCTCGCGGAGAACCCACACGGCCTCACGCTCCAGCAGCTCCACACACGGCTGGACATCCCACTGGCCAGCATTTACCGCATCGTTGCGACGCTCGAGCACGAGAATTTCGTGGCGCGGTCGGCCGCCACCAAGCGCTATTCCCTCGGTCAGGGCGCCCGGCGCCTCGGACGCGGCCCCGACTACACGGCGCATCTCGTGCCACCTCCCGCACCATTGCTCGATCTCGCCGCGGCGACGAACGAAACCGTGTTCCTGACCCAATTGATCGACAGTCGTGTCGTGTGCGTAGCACTGGTCGAGTCGAGGCACCACCTGCGTCTTTTCGTGCGGGTCGGACAAGAGATGCCGTTGCACGCGGCGGCGTCGGCGCGGGCGATCTTGGCGTTCCGCGACCCGGTACTCGTCGAGGCACTTTTGTCGAGCAACCCCCCAGGGTTCCTCGCAAAGGACACGTTGCGCAACGCCGGCGAGGTTATCGACCATCTCGGCGCAGTCCGAGAACGCGGGTTCGACATTTGCGACAATGAACTCGACGACGATGTTTGGGCGGTCAGTGCGCCCGTTTTCGACGCGACCGGGCGCGTCGAGTACGCCGTCGCCCTGGCTGCGGCATCCGCACGGATGCAGACTCCCGAAAAGCGGACGAGCGCGGTAGCCGAGGTGCTCAGCGCAGCGCAGAAACTCTCCGCGGACCTCGGCTATCCCCAAGACATCCATTCCTATTCCTATGCGGATAGCGAATTGCTCGCGTTGCTGACAGACGAGGTCGCCTCGACGGTTCCGAGACGAGCTGGCGATGAGTAGTCTCGGCCTGGACGGCACCATCCACCGGTCGCGCGATGAAGAACTCCGAGAGCTTGCATCCGACCTCGCGGCCACTTGGAGCCCGCGCTCGCTCCCGGCAACGGTATCGTCCTGGATGTCGAGACCGTCGATCCTGCGACGCGTCGCCGAGGCAGTGGCCGAGCGCATAGACGGCACCATAGACCGGCTCATCGTGGTCGGCCCTGGTGCGCAGGCACTGGCGAGCGCGATCTCGCTCGCGACCGGCATCCCCTTCCACACCGAATCCGCCCACGAGACGCTCGGCGATATCCACGCCGGAGAACGTGTCAGCATCATCAGCGCGGTGTCGTGCGATTACACGGGCACCCCGACCGGCGACCCGGCGTCGGTCATCCAACGGCTCAGCATTGTGGCAGCGAAGCAGTCGACGGGAGACCATGGTGACATGTCGTTGTTCGTTCTCGACGATGACGGCGCCTTGCATGCACTCGAAAGGAGCACATCATGACCACCCCCGACAACATCACCCCGCTCATCCGTCGACTATCCACGACGGATCCCGACGGGTCGTCCTGGATCGACCTCGCCAGCGATCCCGCCTCGGTCCAAGAACTCGGCCGCGCAATCGCGAACGTCCTTCAGGATGCGAACCTCGACGCCGTGCTCGGCTGGTGGGCACCCGACGAGGCCGTCCTTGCACATACGATCGCCGCCGCGCTCCAGGTGCCACGCAGCTCCGCCGAGCTCGACCTCGGCCTCATCAGCGTCTCGCCGCGACTTCCGGCAGCATCGCGGGTACTCGTCGTCGCTACGACGTTCGACACGCGCACACCACGCGACCCGCTTGCGGCAATCCTTGAAGGCGACGGTCACACTCTGGTCGCGACGGTCGAGCTCAGAGCGAATGACGGCGCGCGGATCACCCGCCTCCCGTGATCACCACCAAACGGAGCATCATGCAGCACGCGACACGGACGACCGGCCCCGATGTCTCGCCAGACCGAATCGGCCAGTCGATCGACCGGTTCGCGCAGATCAGCGAGCCTGGTCCCGGGGTCACGCGACTGGCGTATTCCTCGCTTGAGCGACGAGCCCATGCGGTATTCGCCGACGAGATGACCGCGCTCGGGCTGACCGTCGGGACAGACGCGGCGGGCAACACGATCGCCGAGCTTCCACCCACCGCAGAGCCGGCCACCGGCACGATCGGCACCGGCAGCCATCTCGACAGCGTTCCGGAAGGTGGGACGTTCGATGGCATCGCGGGTGTCGTCGCGGGAATGGAAGCCGCCCGGGCAATCGTGGAGGCACGATTGCCGCGACGCCGGCCGTGGCGGTTCGTGGCCTTCGCTGCAGAAGAGGGTGCGAGGTTCGGACAGGCCTGCAACGGCAGCCGCATTATTGCCGGCCTCACAACCGAGCCGGACCTCCACCGTCTCGCGGATTCCAGGGGGGTCACCATGGCCCAGGCCATGAGCGACGTTGGCCTCGACCCCACTGGCATTGCCCGAGCACGATGGCGGGTGGAGGACTGGCATGCCTTCGTCGAACTGCACATCGAGCAGGGAACCGTATTGGAGACGTCCGGCGCAGCCATCGGCGTCGTCGACGCGATCTCCGGCAGCACCCGATTGCTGGTTCACGTCACCGGGCAAGCCTCCCACACAGGCGGCACGCCGATGCATCTGCGGAGGGACGCCCTCGTCACGGCATCGCGCTGCGTCCTGGCATGCGATGAGATCGCACGAGATCCAAGCCATCGCGGCACACGGGTCACCGTGGGAACGATGACGGTCCGCCCCGGCTCCATCACCACGATCCCGGGCAGTGTCGTCTTCACGATCGATATCCGCGATGTCGACAGCACCCGCCAGCGACGCACCGCCGACGCCCTGGTGGCCGAGATCGGCCGGATTGCAGACACGGCCGGCACCGTCGCGGACGTCAACCTTCTTGGTGACACATCCCCGGTCGTGCTGCCGTCGTGGGTGGCCGATCACACAATGGCTGCCGCAGCCGAACTCGGCATGCGATACCGGGTGATGCCGAGCGGCGCAAGTCACGACAGCCAGCAGATCAACCGCGTGGTGCCGACCGGGATGATCTTCGTGCCCAGCCGCGACGGCGTAAGCCACGTCCCCGAAGAGCACACAGAGCTCGAGGACCTCGCCCAGGGAACTCGCCTGCTGATCGCGACGATGATGCGACTGGACTCCGACGATGAGCGCTAACTCTTCGGACACCCACACGTCAGGACTTGAAGGTCTGATCAAGTTGAGACTCCCGCGCACCAGCCCCGCCCCGAAACCGACTTGGGATCGGGCGCCCATTCTCGCGCACCGCCCGATCGGCGACCGCTACCACCGACTCACGCTCCGCGCTCCGACGGTCTCCAATGCAGCGGAGGCCGGTCAGTTCGTCATGGCCACTATCGGCGAGGGTGAAGTGATCGTGCTTCCCCGGCCGATGGCCATCCACCGAAGGCGTCCTGATCGGGGCGAGATCGATATCGTCTTCTCCGTCACCGGCCGCGGCACGCAGGCCTTGGCGAATATGTCGGCAGGCGATTATGTCGACCTGATTGGCCCGCTCGGTCGCGGGTTCGAGATCGCTACAGGTGCCTCCCGGTTACTTCTTATAGGTCGAGGAATCGGCGTCGGGGCGGTGATGACGGCAGCCGAGGACGCCCGCCAGCGGCACGTCATGGTCTCGGCAGTGCTGAGCGCGGCCCGGCACGAATCCGTCATCGGACTCGACGACTGCGCCGAACTCGGCGTCGCAGCGCTTCCGGTCGCCGACGAGGACGGCTCCTCGACGGTCGAAGAATTGGAAACGTCACTCACCCGCATGCACGACGAGACGCCACCGGACATCATCATGGTGTGCGGATCGACGCGTCTGGTCACACTCTCAGTGCGGCTGGCCAAGCGATGGGGCGCGTCAGTACAGGTATCCGTTGAGGAGCACATGGCCTGCGGCCTCGGTTACTGCCATGGCTGCGCCGCGCCCGTGCCAACCGACCCGGATCGTGAAGGCCCGATGGTCTGCGTCGACGGGCCTGTGTTCGACGCATGCATTCAACGGGTTCCCGCGTGAGAATCCGCGATCTGTTGCTCCACGGCACCGGCGCACCGGTCGACCTGGTCATCGAGAACGGCCTGATAGCCGACGTCGAGCCGGCCATGAACCCATCCGAAGGACACAGGCGGGTGCTGCTCCCCGGACTCATCGACCTGCACACGCATCTCCGCGAGCCAGGCGGCGACGACGCCGAGACGATCACGACCGGCACCGCCGCGGCCGCAGCCGGCGGCTTCACCGATGTGTTCGCCATGGCGAACACATCCCCGGTTACGGACGATGTTGAACGCGTCCTCGACATACGACGCCGTGCCGCCGGGGCACTTACCCGCGTCCACGTCGTCGCAGCAGGAACGAACGGACTCGCCGGTCAAACTCCAGTCGACGTCGCGGCACTGGCCGCCATCGGTGTCCGGCTGTTCTCGGACGACGGCAAGTGCGTCGCCGATGACGACGTGATGGTCCAACTCCTGACGGCAATCGCGACGTGCGACGTGACGTTCGCGCAGCACGCGCAGGACCCTCGGATCGTTGGAGAGGGTGTGATCAACGCGCGCGTGGCCGACGCAGCACACGCTACACCATGGCCGACGCGCGGCGAGACCGACATCGTCGCGCGCGACATCGCGGTCGTCCGTGAAACAGGTGCTCGCTTGCACGTCTGCCACGTGTCGACCGCCGAAACGGTCGAACTAATCGCCGCTGCAAAACGGGAAGGTCTGCCGGTCACCGCCGAGGCCACACCACACCACCTGCATTTCACCGACAACGATGCGCTGGCACGAGGTCCCGCACTGAAAGTCAATCCGCCGTTTCGGTCTCCGGCGGATGTCCAGGCGCTGCGAGGCGGACTGCGCACCGGCGTCATTGACGCAATCGGAACTGATCATGCGCCTCATCCCGCTGCCGCAAAACAACTGGGTTGGGCGCGATCCGCCTTCGGCCTCACCGCTTTAGAGACTGCGCTACCGGCCGTGGCCGAAGCCCTTACCGGCCTGAACGAAACCGTCGACTGGAGTCGACTCATCGACGCAATGCACACCAGGCCTGCGCGCATCGGCGGGCTACGACCACAGAGCACGCCTGCCCGGGGTGAGCCGGCCACCTTCACCGTCGTCGCGCAGACTCAACCCTACGCAATCAGACCCGATAAACAACGTTCACGTTCGCGCAATACGCCATTCGACGGCCACCAATTCCGTTGGAGCACCGTGCTGACCATGATCGACGGGCGCCTGGCGTATCGCGCGGAATGAGGGACCGCACGTTCAACGGTGTAACGCTTTGCCTAGTCACGGCCCGCCTCGGCGAGGGGACCTTCGAGGATGGAGACAAGAACGGGAAGATCACTCGTTAGGATGTCCCAGACTTTTTCCTGATCCACTCGTGCGTAGGCATGCACAAGGATGTTGCGGGTCGCGATGATCGCGTGGGCATTCGGAATCCGTTCCAAAGTTACCGGGTCCGCTACACGTAACTTCTTCAGCGCTTCCCCGAGAATCTCCAGTTGACACTCGACGGCTGCCTGGAGCACCCAGTTATCGAGATACTCGTCAACATCATGTCCTTGCGTGACTGAGACGATTCGTTTCGAGGCTTCTTGCGCGTCCCAGATGAAGGCAGGCGACTCAGACTGCATACACGTCCTGGGCCGATTCAAACGCCGACTTGGCGAAGAATGGATTCTTCACCCCGCCGGCATCCACCAGGTCAACTTCCCGACCAACGATGTGCTTCAGCTCCGCCTTCAGATCGAAATAGTCGTGGAAGTAGCTCCCACGACCAGGCAAGAAATCGATGAGGAAGTCAACATCGCTTGTTCGGCTGCCATACCTGCTCGCGCGCAGCGCGTCAGGCGACCACTGCGTGATGACAAGACGGACACGAGGATCAACAGCCTCTCAAGGACCGCCGATCCAAGTGTTTTCTAGGGAAGTGGGGCGGACGGGACTTGAACCCGTGACCGGCGGATTATGAGTCCGATGCTCTAACCAGCTGAGCTACCGCCCCGAACGCGACGATCTCGCCGGAGAATTGCATTCCCGGCGCGTGGCGCGGGCATCCGATCTGTCATCGATCGAACACCGATTCACCACGATACAGGGTCCCTGCCTGTGATCCGGAACCTGCGCACGGAACCACCTGCCAATCTTCGCCCGAGTAGCCAGTGCTGCCGAACAGCAGTTCACGCCGGCAGCGGTCGCTCGTCGACGACACGCTTCATGACCAGCGTCGAGTTGAGTCGCTGCACGCCCGGCAGGGTGGACAGCATGTCGTCCTCCAGACGCTGGTAGGCAGCAAGGTCGACGGTGACGATCCGCAGAATGTAATCGGGATCACCGAACAGCCGCTGGGCCAACAGGACGTTGGGGATCTCGGCGACCGCCGCCTCAAAACCGAGAAGAGTGTCGCGGTCTTCCTGCCTCATCGTCACGAAGACGAGTGCCTCGAAGCCCAGCCCGAGAGCCTCCGGCGACACGATCGCCCGGTAGCCGCGAATCGCACCGGATGCTTCCAGGTCGCGCAGTCGGCGATGACAGGGCGACACGCTCAGGCCGACGCGTCGGGCCAACTCAGTAAGTGAAATTCGTCCGTCGATTTGAAGTTGAGCAAGAATCTCGCGATCGATGACATCCACATGCAATATCTTTCCACAAATGGCCAATCGCAAAGCAATATTGGGAAACACCTCGCAGGCAAAAACCCGTAATGTCGACCCATAAGAACAACCCTGCAGAAAGTTGACCGATGTCGCCCGCGCTGATCCTGGCCTTCTGGGGCATGGCCTTTGCCATGATCGTGCTGCCCGGCCCCGATTGGGCGTTCGTGCTCGCCTCGGGAACACGCGACCGCACGGTCGTTCCGGCGGTCGCCGGCCTCGCCGTCGGCTATCTACTCCTCACCGTCGTCGTTGCCGCCGGCGTCGGCGTGCTCGTGGCACAGAACCCGCTCCTGCTGACGGTGCTCACCTTCGCCGGAGCCGGCTATCTCATCTACCTCGGCCTCGGCGCCCTGATCGCGCGCCGAAAACCGCCGCAAGCGGCGGCGGTGACGGCCACGGCATCCGAGACGAGCGCGGCATCCGCAGTCGGACTGCCATGGTGGAATCGCATGGCCAAGGGCATCGGTGTCAGCGGACTCAACCCGAAGGGCGTGCTCGTCTTCGTGGCGGTCCTGCCACAGTTCACCTCGGCGCGCGGACCATGGCCTATTGAGATGCAGCTGATACTGCTCGGACTGGTCTTCGTCGGAACCGGCATCGCGTTCTACCTGGCACTCGGCTGGGGAACACACGCGCTCTTGCAATCGCGGCCCGCGATCTCACGACGGGTTGCCGCCGTCTCCAGCGTCGCGATGATCGTCATCGGCATCGCGCTGCTGGTCGAGCGCGGCGCGACACTGCTGTACGGCTGATCGGCGGCGGTCGGCGACCCGGGTCAATCCTCTGAGCGGCTCAATCCTCTGAGCGGGTCAGGGATGCCGCATTCTGGGCAGGGCCGGGGGCGGCATCCGTGACGGGCTCACCGCGGTACAGCCTCTCGAACGTCGTCAGGGTGCGCTGGATGTCATGCGCCTTGATCAGTTCCAGCGACCCGTTCTTGAGAACGTCCAATTCGGCGGGCGACGCGGTCAGCACCTGTGTCAGCCGGTCCGCCAGCTGCTGCGCATCTCCCGGCCTGAACAAATATCCGTTCACGCCGTCGTGCACGAGATGCGGCAGTGCCATCGCATCCGCCGCGATCACCGGCAGAGCGGATGCCATCGCCTCCATCGTCACGATCGACTGCAGTTCCGCGATCGACGGCATCGCAAGCACGGTCGCCCGGGTGTATGCCTGTCGGAGTTCTTCATCCGTGACGTAGCCGCTGAAGGTGACGCGGTCGCCAAGGCCCAGGGTTTCCGTCAGGTTTTCCAGATTCTTCTTCTGGTCGCCGCCGCCGACGATCTCCAGCTTCACGTCGAGCTCCGCCGGCAGCAGTGCCATCGCCTTCAACAGCACGTCGATCTGCTTCTCACCGGTCACACGGCCGACAAACAGTACACGGTTCTCGGTGCGCGGCTCGAAACTCGGCGTGTAGTTGTGGGCGTCGATCCCGCAGGAGATGGCGAGGACACCGCGCAGTCCGGTGTGCTTCTCCAGGAACTGCGCCGCCTTCTGCGTCGGGGTCGTGACCGCTTCGGCACGGCCGAATGTGCGGCGGGCCGCGCGCCAGGCAAGCCCGATCGCCCACTCCTGCATCGGTTTGGGAATCCCGGTGAACTCGAGCATGTTCTCGGGCATGAAGTGATTGGTCCCAATGATACGGATGCCGCGTTTCTCTGCTTCCTGAGACAATCCCCGGCCGACGACGATATGAGATTGGAAATGCACGACGTCCGGCTTGACCTCATCGAGGATGCGAGCGCTGTTCTGCTTGATCCGCCAGGGAATCGCGAAGCGAAGCCAGTCGTGCGGGTACCAGCGCCAGCTGTAGAGGCGATGGGCGACCATCTTCTGCCCGGCGTGCTCCTCGACCCACGTGCCATGCTTGCGCGATGCGGCAGGAGCGACGATGTGCACTTCGTGGCCGCGCTCGACCAGACCCGCCGCGAGCCGTTCTGCGAATCGTGCCGCGCCGTTCACGTCGGGAGGAAATGTGTCCGCGCCGATCAGAACCTTCAACGGTTTCGGTACTCCCTGACTCGGGTCAGACAGCGCATCGGAAGGCGAGTCGTGCGAATCGGACAAGTGGTGGATTCCCTAACGTGTGTGGCCGGGCATCGTCATCCGGCATGCGTGCCGCTCGCACGGCTGATGCGGCGGGCTACCGTAAGCACTTTAGTCTACGCACGCCCCGAGCGAAGGGTCGCCACGAAATCCATACAGCACACCGGCACCGAACGGCTGCACGACGATCAGCACCGGCCAAGGCGAATGGGATTCCGATGGGCGGCCGTGGATCCAGCGCTCGCCTCGCAGCCAGGTCCGCCGTCACGAGGTGCAGGTGACGACCCGAGCGGCTCTCGCGCCGATATTCTGGAGCAATGGCGCTGCTCCCGATCCGGATCACCGGAGACCCCGTTCTGCACTCCCCTGCGGCTGCTGTCACCGCCTTCGACGACGAACTGCGCACCCTCGTCAGCGACATGTTCGAAACGATGGATGCCGCCCCCGGCGTCGGTCTCGCAGCACCTCAGGTCGGCGTGGCGTCGCGCGTGTTCGTCTTCGGATGGAGCGACGAAGACGGTGTGCTTCATCGCGGCGTCGCCGTCAACCCCGAACTGTGGCAGAGCCCGCTCACCATCGGCGAGCCCGATGACGACAACGAGTCGGAAGGTTGCCTGTCTGTTCCCGGGGAGCGATTCCCGCTGCGGCGGGCGCGGTCGGTGATCATGCGCGCCGCCGACGAACAGGGCGACTCGTTCGAGCTGCGCGCGGACGGCTGGTTGGCGCGGATCTTCCAGCACGAATTCGACCACCTCGACGGCGTGCTGTATGTGGACCGCCTCGCGCATCCGTACGGGAAGGCTGCAACGAAGGCGATCCGCAAACACGGCTGGGGAACGCCGGGAGCCAGTTGGTTGCCCGGCGTCGACCGCCTGGAGGGTTAGCGAAGGGAGCGCCCCGATCAGCCCTCGGTCTGTCGGTTGGCGCGTAGCACCTCGAGCCTGGCACGATATTCGGCCTCGTCGATGTCGCCCTGAGCGAATCGCTCGGCGAGTGTGCGCTCGGCGGGAGGTGTGGTGTTCCACGGTCCGCGGCCGTAGCCTGGGCCATAGCCTGGGCCATATCCGCCGTGCCAGCCGGCGCGCCAGCCGGCGCGCCGCCTGCCCGCGACAAGGGCGACAATCAGGATGACGACGCCGATCCAGAACAGCGGAACGAGCAGGAAGAACCAGCCGAAGCCGACCGGCCCGGCGCCCCACCCGACCCAGTGCATTGCGGCCGTCGTCGCGAGTGTGTCGAGCATGATCGATGTGTCCAATCTGTGATGTGGATCTCCTGTGGTGTGGATCTCCTGTGGTGCGGATCTCTGAGGAGCGGATCCTCAGCGGATCGTCAGGCCGCCCTCTGCGACCTCACCCACCCAGCTTCGCGTTTCGGCCGGGTACCGGAATCCGCCCCGAGAAGTGATCTGAAGTACTCCCTGCGGAGCAGCGGTAGCGCGAACGGCGCGTGCTACTGCCAACCGGGTTGGACAAGTCCGGTCTCGTATGCCATCACCACGAGGTGTACCCGGTCTCTGGCGCCGAGCTTGCTCAGGATTCGGGACACGTGGGTCTTCGCGGTCAATGGACTCAGATAGAGCCGTCCCGCGATCTCGGTGTTGGTCAGCCCGAGCCCCACCAAAGCGAGCACCTCACGCTCCCGATCGGTCAGCACCGCGAGTGACTCGATGTGCTGTTGCGGTTTGATCCGACCCGCCATCCGTTCCAGCAGCCGCTTGGTCACACCGGGCGACAGCAGCGCGTCTCCTGCCGCGGCGACCCGCACGGATCTGATCAACTCGACCGGCTCGGTGTCTTTGACCAGAAATCCGCTGGCACCGGCTTGTATCGCTGTTGCGACGTAATCGTCGAGTTCGAACGTGGTGACGATCACGACGTGCACGCCGCGAAGTCGCGGGTCCGCCACGATCTGCTGGGTCGCCCACAGGCCGTCGCCGTCCGGCATCCGGATGTCCATGAGTACGACATCCGGATGCGTCGCGATCGCGCGTTCGACCGCCTCGCGACCGGTCGCCGCCTCACCGACGACCTCGATGTCCGGCTCCGCGGTCAACAACGCACGGAAACCGGCTCGCACCAGCTGCTGATCGTCGGCCAGCACGACGGTGATCACGACGCATCCCCAGCGCCAGCGCGGATGGGCAGTTCGGCGACCACGCGGAAGCCCCCCTGGGGGGTTGAACCCGCGATCAGGGATCCACCGAGCAGCTCGGCGCGTTCGCGCATCCCGAGCAGTCCACGGCCGGGGGGCGTGCCCGCCGTTTCCTCCCCCATATCTGCCGTCGGGCCGGGATCCGCCGTCGGGCCGGGATCGTTGACGGTCGCACGATAGTGGGTTGCGTCCTGCTCGAGGGTGACGGCCGCGTCGCGCGCTGCGGAATGTTTGATCACATTGGTCAGCGACTCTTGCACGATGCGATAGAGCGCGAGTTGTGTCGGCGAGGGAGGTTGAGCGCGTAATCGATTCTCGAGCGTGACGTTCAGGCCGCCGGCGGCCGCCGTCTGAATCAGTTCGCCCAACCGGGTCAGGTCTGGTTCCGGGCTCCGCGTCTCGGCCTCACCATCGCTGCGCAGCAACCCGAGCACCGAGCGCACGTCGTTCAGGGCCGCGCCGCTGGTCGCTTTGATGATCTCCAGGCTCTGCCGGGCACGTGCCGGTTCGGCGTCGAACAGGTGCAAGCCGACGCCCGCCTGGACGCTGATCTGCGACAGCGAATGGGCAAGCACATCGTGCAGCTCGCGGGCGATACGAAGCCGCTCGGCCTCGGCCGCTGTCTGCCGGCGCGCGGCGACATCGCGTGACATCGCCCGATACCGTTCGCGGCGTGAGCGCCCGGCCTCCGCCAGCGCGACCACCAGGCACAGCGCGATCACCGCGAAAAGCACTCTGACGATGCCGAACGGGTTGCCGCCGGCCGCGAACCAGGCAATTCCTGGAAAAAGCGCGACTCCGGCCAGGGTCGCCCATACCCACACGTGCGCACCGCGCATCACGGCGCCGACGACGGCGAATACCAGAGGGACAGCGGCCAACGGCGGGCCGGGCACGACGGCGACGGCGGGTGCGCAGAGCAAACCGACGAGGGCGACCGTCGGGCCGGGCGCTCGGCGCCCGGCCAGCAGGACGAAACTCGCCGCAGCTGCGACGGCGGCAGCCAGGATGCCGAGCG
This sequence comes from Microbacteriaceae bacterium, assembly GCA_004297935.1. GTDB lineage: Bacteria > Actinomycetota > Actinomycetes > Actinomycetales > Microbacteriaceae > Rathayibacter_A. The sequence goes on from SCRE01000008.1 coordinate 250,962, forward strand.
GAGCCCTCACATGTATCGCGATGCCGAGTCCGATCAGCTGCGTGAACAGCGCGATGATCACCGGCGCCCAGCGGAGGCCGCGCCTGCGCTGGGCGCCGCCCCCGCGGCCAGGGCCGTACCCGCGCCAGCGGTCGAACTCGTGATGTTCGAAATTGCGGGCCGACATGTCCTCATGCTAGCCAGCCATCGCACGTGCCGATGCCGCTTGGGAGAGACAATGCATACTCCCGTGGGAGTATCGATCCGCACACGAAGCACACGAAGAAGGCCCGTAAGAGTGGAGTCTTACGGGCCTTTGCTCCCCGACTTGGACTCGAACCAAGAACCTGCCGGTTAACAGCCGGCTGCTCTGCCAATTGAGCTATCGAGGATTACGTGTTCGACCTAGTTACTTTACCAAACGTTGCGCCCGGACAAAATCGTGCGGGCCCATCGCACGGCGCAGGTGTGTCGCGACAGGAGGCAACTCGTTTCACGCCTCGCTTTCACGCATCCGCTGTGCGTCCAAGGCGTCTGCCAGCTTCGTGACATAGGGGTGATCTCGCTGCGAGAGAACCGTGTCGATGTCGCCGTAACCGATCAGTCCGCCCCGCTCGAGCACCGCGATCCGTGCGGTCGCGTGGCGCAGCACCGCCAGGTCATGGCTGACCACGAGTGCAGCGAAGTCGCGCCCGTGCCTCAACTGGCCGAGCAACTCGACGACCGCCGAGCGCACCGTCACGTCGATACCCGCCGTCGGCTCGTCGGCGACGAGGATCGACGGACCAAGAACGATCGAACGGGCAAGCGCGACTCGTTGCCGCTGGCCGCCGCTCAGCTGGTACGGATACCGGGTCATGAGTCCGAGCGGCAGCTGCACAGCGTCCAGCATCGTGGCCACCCGGGCACCGGCCGCCCTGCGATCGTAGCGGCGGTCACGCTGGAAGATCGGCTCGCTGATGATCTCACCGACGGTCAGCGTCGCGGAAAGCGTGTCAGCGGCGTCCTGCGCAAGATAGCCGACGTGAAAGGTGAGCCGCGCGCGATCGCGCTTGCCCAGCGCACGCATACCCAGTCCGCGGACGCGGGCATCCCCGCCGGTTATGCGCGGTGCCACGGATGCCGCATCGTCGCGCACCGCACGTCCCGCCACGATGCGCGCAAGCGTGCTCTTGCCCGACCCACTGGCGCCGAGCAATCCGAGGATCTCGCCGCGCGCCACCCGCAGACTCACACCGTGCAGCGCAACGCATGCCGCACTCGCGCCGTGCGCCGGATACTCGGCGGATAAATCGCTGACGACGATCGGAGCGTCCGAATCGATCACGCGTCTCCTTCCTGCAAGCGGTGCGGCAACTCTCGTCGCTTCGTCTGTTCGACGGGGTCCGCAGCAATGCGATGATTTCAAGGGGTAGCACAGATTGCGCCGGGAGGTGCAATTGCAGCGCACCACGACGCGATCGTCATCGAGCTGAGACGTGCGCTATTCTTCGCGGATGCGTCGCCGCCTGGCCTCCACCGCCACCAACTCGCGCTGCAGTGCGTGGAAAGCCTCACGGTCATTCGCGTCCGCCCGCTGCAACCTGCCGAGCAATTCGGCTTTCTGGCCGAGCAGGCCCTTGTCGACGAGCGACCCGACGACACCGCGCGCGTACCCGGCCAAGGCCGCCTCGTCTCGTTCCGGAATGGGCGCGACCGCCAGCTGTTGCACGAGCATCGCGAAGGCCGTCGGCACCTCGGCGATCACACGATCGATCCAGTCGGGTCGGTCGATCAGCTCAGCGCTGGCAGCGATGCCGTCCCGTACGACGACCAGACTCTGATTGTGGAAAGGCGTGCTGACGGCTTCCCGCATCAACGCCGAACCGACCAATTGCGGATGTTGCAGGATCGCCATCAAGGCATCGCGTTCCAGCCGCGTGGCCGGGTCGCTGCCGAGCTCGGTCAGAGACGGCCCGCGAGGCGGCGCGGCTGCGTCGTCCGTAATCGGCCCGTGTGCAGAGTTCTGAGCAGGCGAAGGCGCGGCAGAGCGGCGGCGATTGACTGCGGCTGTGACCTCGAGCAGTTCCATGCCGAGCATCCGCGCGAGTTCTCGCGTGTACCCCGGCTTCAGCGCGGGGTCGCGGATGTCTGCGACCACGGGCGCTGCGACACGCAGCGCGGCCACGCGACCCTCGACGGTGTCGAGGTTGTACTGGGAGAGCACCTGCTTGATCATGAACTCGAACATCGGCTTCTTCGCCTCGATCATGCGTTGCACGGCGCCATCGCCCTGCTGCAATCGCAGATCGCACGGGTCGAGGCCGTCCGGACCGACGGCGACGAACGTCTGAGCGGCGAAGCGTTGCTCCTCGCTGAACGCGCGCATCGCCGCCTTCTGGCCGGCGGCATCCGGGTCGAAGGTGAAGATCACCTCGCCGAGACCGCTGTCATCGCCGAGCACACGACGCAAGACCTTGATGTGGTCGACACCGAACGCCGTGCCGCAGGTTGCGACGGCGGTGGCGACGCCTGCAAGCTGGCACGCCATCACGTCGGTGTAGCCCTCGACCACCACGACGCGCCTGCTTCGCGAGATCTCGCGCTTGGCCAGATCAAGGCCGTAAAGCACCTGCGCCTTGTGATACACCGGCGTTTCCGGGGTGTTCAGGTATTTCGGGCCCTTGTCGTCATCCGACAGCCGACGTGCACCGAAGCCGATCGTCTGGCCCGTCACATCGCGGATCGGCCAGACCAGACGCCCCCTGAATCGGTCGTACACGCCGCGATCCCCTGCTGAGACCAGCCCCGACGCGGTCAACTCCTCGACGGTGAACCCTCTGCGACGCAGATGGCCGGTCAATTCATCCCAGCTTTTCGGTGCGAAGCCGACGCCGAAGAGCGTAGCCGCCTGCGCATCGAAGCCGCGCTCACCGAGGAACGCGCGTGCGATATCCGCATCGGATGCCTCGAGCCGGCTCCTGAAGAACTCCTCCGCGGCAGCATTGGCGGCCAGAATCCGCGCGCGGTTGCCGGACTCCGCCGGTCCTGCGCCCTCTTCGTAGTGCAACTCGAGATGGATCCGGCCGGCGAGCCGCTCGACCGCCTCTGCGAAGGTCACGTGGTCCATCTTCTGCAGGAACGTGTACACGTCGCCGCTCTCGCCGCAACCGAAGCAGTGATACATGCCGACCTGGGGCCGCACGTGGAAGCTCGGACTGCGCTCGTCGTGGAAGGGACACAATCCCTTCAGCGAACCGACCCCCGCAGACCTGAGGCTGACGTAGTCTCCGACGATGTCGGCAAGATTCGTCCGGGCCTTGACCTCTTCGATGTCGCTCTGTCGAATACGGCCCGCCATACGTCGATTCTAGCCAGCGGCGTCGATCCCCCAGCAGCTAACGGCTGAGCCGCTCGTACCAGGAGATCGCCGACTGGTCCGTCAGACTGGCGACCTGATCCACGACGACCCGCTTGCGCGCAGCACGGTCGGCGGCGGCATTCCAATCTTCGGCGAACCCGACGTCGAGCGCCTCAGGTCCCCGCTCGAGCAGCACATCGGCCAAGACGGTCAGCATCAGGCGCTGACGGCTGTAAATCGGTTGCCTGGTGTTCCTGGACATCACGAAAGCGGCGACGATGCCCTTGAGCACGGCGATCTCGGCCTGAATCCCGCTCGGAACCACGACGTTCGCCGCAAACCGGATCAGGCTTTCCTGCGGATATGCTCGGCGTGTCGCACGGGTCGCCGCACCGGCGAAGCGTCCGATCAGCTGACTGGTGAGATTCTTCAGTCGCCCCTGCGCGAGTCGTGAGCCGTCCCAGCTGCGCAGCCAACCGGGCAGCGCCTCGAGTCGATCGAAAGCGTCGATGAGCTCCGCGTGACTGACCTCACCGCCGATCCACTCATACATCGAATCGACGAGGAAATCGTGGTCGGACTTGTCGCTGAGGGCAGCGACGTCGATGTAGCCGTTCACGACGGCGTCCTCGAAATCGTGCACGGAGTATGCAATGTCGTCGGACAGATCCATGACCTGCGCCTCGATGCAGCGCACCCGGTCCGGAGCGCCCGCCCGCAGCCATTCGAATGCCGACTCGTCGTCCGGGTAGAAGCCGAACTTCGCCCGGCCGCTCGGGTCGGCAACCGATTGGCTGGCCGGCCACGGATATTTGCAGCTCGCGTCGAGGCTCGCCCGCGTCAAGTTGAGCCCATATGCCCGACCGTCCGCACCGAAGACCTTCGGCTCGAGTCTGGTGAGCAACCGCAACGTCTGGGCGTTGCCCTCGAAGCCGCCGATGTCCTGCGCCCACTCGCTCAGCGCCCGCTCGCCGTTGTGGCCGAACGGTGGATGCCCGATGTCGTGGGCCAGACACGCCGTGTCGACGACATCGGGGTCCAGACCGAGACTCGCGGCCAGCTCACGGCCGACCTGTGCGACCTCGAGTGAGTGTGTCAGCCGGTTGCGGGCGAAGTCGAGCCCGGCCGTCGGACTGAGCACCTGCGTCTTGGCGGCCAGGCGTCGCAGGGCGCTCGAGTGCAGCATCCGGGCCCGGTCTCGCGCGAAGTCGCTTCGCCGGCTCGAGTGTTGTTCATCAAGCCAGCGCTCTCGATCCTGACTCTCGTACGGTGCGCACGGTGGCGCGCTATCCCCCACTGTTGTGAACCTCTGCGGCGGCGACGTCCAAGCGGTCGGCGGCTGCGATCTCACGGCTGCGCAGCCAGTCCTGTGGCAAAGCGGGATGTTTCGGAGTCCCCGCCCGGCCACGCGGACCCTCCGCTCCGTCGCCGGGATACGGTTGTACGAGATCCAGCGCGGCCAGCAACTCGTCCAACTGGGCGAGCGTCTCGACCCTCGCCAGTTGCGAACGCAACTCCCCGCCGACCGGGTACCCCTTGAAGTACCACGCGACGTGCTTGCGGATGTCGCGGCAACCGCGTTCCTCACCCTCGAAGAAGTCGACGAGCAGTTCGGCGTGCCTGCGGAACGCGGCGGCGACCTGGCCGAGCGAGGGACGTGCCTGGGCCGCCTCGGCGACCACGGGATCGAGCTCTCCCGCGCGGGCGCGGAACGCGGCGGACAGGTCGCCGAAAAGCCAGGGCCGGCCGAGGCAACCGCGCCCGACCACCACCCCGTCGCATCCGGTTTCGTCGACCATGCGCAACGCATCCGCACTCGACCAGATATCGCCGTTTCCGAGCACGGGCACACTGGTGATGGTCTGCTTGAGTCGCGCGATCGCACTCCAGTCGGCGTGCCCTGAGTAGAACTCGGCAGCCGTCCGGGCGTGCAACGCGATGGATGCGACGCCCGCGTCTTCCGCGATCCGCCCGGCGTCGAGGTAGGTCAGGTGGTCGGCATCGATGCCTTTGCGCATCTTGATCGTGAGGGGAATGTCACCGGCGGCCCGCACGGCGGCCCGCACGATGTCGCCGAACAGGTCGAGCTTCCACGGCAGCGCGGCTCCCCCGCCCTTCCGGGTCACCTTGGGCACCGGGCAGCCGAAGTTCAGGTCGATATGGTCCGCACGGTCCTCTGCGACGAGCATCGTGACGGCCTCGCGCGCGGTGACCGGATCCACCGCGTACAACTGGATCGAGCGCAGTTTCTCGCTCGGGTGATGCGCGATGAGTCGCATCGATTCCGGTGTGCGTTCGACGAGCGCGCGGGACGTGATCATCTCGCTGACGTACAGCCCCGCGCCGTATTCGCGGCAGAGCAGACGGAAAGCCGTATTGGTGATCCCGGCCATCGGCGCAAGCACGACGGGCACGTCGAGGCGCAGCGGCCCGATCGCCAATTGCGCGAGGTTTATTGTTGCGGTAAGAGACATCAGGACCCCATTCTCCCAGATACCGGAGCAGCTGATGGATCGGTCGGCACCGGGCGGGCGTCGAACCGTCGAGCCGAACCCGCATGCCGGCGGATGCGGCCATCACCGCCCGGGAGTGCGCCCCGCCGGCTCTGCCGACCCCGCCAGCTCTGCGGCGCCCGAGGGCTTTTCGGTCGTTGCACCCGGAATCATGCAGACATCGCCTTCGCAGACGACTGCGCCCGGGTCGCCGAGCGGCCTCAGCGGCGCGGTCACGCCGAGGCCTGTTCTGCTGCCTCTTCCGGCTCAGCTTCTGACTCGGCGGCACGTTCGGTCCAGACCTGCTCGAGCACCTGTGAGAACGTGGTAGCCTCCTGAGCTCCCGACACACCGTACTTGCCGTCGATGACGAAGAACGGCACACCCTGGATGCCGTACTCACGCGCGAGCGCCTGATCGGCACGCACGTCACCCAGGTACTCTTCCTCGGTGAGCGAGCGCACGACATCCGCCCGGTCCAGGCCGATCTCCGCTGCGAGATCGGCGAGATCCTCGATTCGGCCAACGTGCCTGCCCTCGATGAAGTAGGCCTTCAGCAGTCGCTCTGTCGCGTCGAGTTGCCGGCCGTGAGCCTTTGCATAGTGGATGAGTTCGTGGGCCTTCACCGTGTTGGTGTGCTTGAGTGCGTCGTAGTCGTAGTCGAGCCCCACCTGTTTCGCGATCCCGGTCACACGTTCGAGCATCTGACCGACCTGCGCGGGTTGCATGCCCTTGTGCCCTGCAAGGAAGTCGATCTCGCTGCCGTCGAAATCGACCGGTGTGTCAGGCGACAGTTCGTAGCTGTGGTACTCGATTTCGACAGCGCGGTCCTCGCCTGCGTCGGCGAAAAGCCCGCTGCCCGCCTCGAACTTGCGTTTGCCGATGTAGCACCACGGGCACGCGATATCCGACCAGATGTCCACTTTGATGGGTTCGCTCATGCCTGCGGTAACCGGCGCGATGCGGCCCGTATTCCCGATCAACCGGGCTGCCGCCCGTTACAGCGACGCGTCCGGCGTGTCGACTGCCCCTCCGAAACGCCGATTGCGGGCGGCATACAGTTCGACGGCCTGCCAAAGCTGCTCGCGTGTGAAGTCCGGCCAGAGCGTGTCGAGGAACACCATTTCGGCGTATGCGCTCTGCCAGAGCATGAAATTGCTGGTGCGTTGCTCTCCCGAACTGCGCACGAACAGGTCGACATCCGGCAGGTCCGGCGCATACAGATACTTCTGGATGGTCTTCTCGGAGACCGCCGCCGGCCGGATACGCCCTGCCGCGACATCAACGGCGATCGCGCGCACCGCATCCGCGATCTCGGTGCGCCCGCCGTAGTTGACGCACATCGTCAGCGTCAGCACGTCGTTGGCTGCGGTGAGCTTTTCGGCGAACTGCAACTCCTTGATCACGGACGCCCAGAGCCGCGGCCTGCGACCGGCCCAGCGCACGCGCACCCCCCACTCATTGAGCTGATCGCGCCGCCGATGCAGCACCTCGCGGTTGAACCCCATCAGGAAGCGCACTTCTTCGGGAGAGCGACGCCAGTTCTCCGTGGAAAAGGCGTACACGCTCAGGTGTTTGACGCCAAGCTGGATCGCACCAGCCACCACGTCGAGCAGCGAGGCCTCGCCGGCCCTGTGCCCTTCGATCCGGGTGAGTCCGCGCTTGTTCGCCCAGCGGCCGTTGCCGTCCATGACCAGCGCGACGTGGCTCGGCACGGCGGATGCCGGCAACCGCGGCGGATAGAGGCCGGTCCAGTCGACAGGACGGAACGGCACCGCATCCTTATGGGTGTACGGCTTGGCCGTCACGCGGGAGCTTCTAATCTGTTCTCGCGGGCCACATGAGCGAGCGAGCGCAATCCGCGCTCCAGATGCCACTGCGTGTATGCCGCGACGACTCCGCTCGCCTTCGCCTGTGTGGGGTGGTCTGCGGCATCGACGACCTCCCACTCTCCGGCGAGCAGGGCGCCGAGCAGGCCGATGGCCGGCGCATCCACTCGGGGGGCGCCGGTCGGGGCGCACTCCTCGCAGACCACACCGCCGAGCTGCACCACGATGCTGTGGTGCGGCCCGGGGGCACCGCACCGGGAGCAGTCGATGAAACTCGGCGCCCAGCCGGCCACCGAAAGAGCACGCAGGAGATAAGAGTCCAAGGTCATCGTCGGCGCGTGTTCGCGCCGGGCGAGGGAACGCAGCGCTCCGACCAGCAGGATGTACTGCTGCACGGAACCCTCTGCCTCGGTCAGTCGGTCAGCCGCCTCGACCATGGCGTTGGCCGCGGTGTAGCTCGCGTAGTCGTCGGCGATGACCGCTCCGTACGATCCGAGCGATTCCGCCTGCGTGATGGTGTCGAGACTCCTGCCCTCGTACAATTGCACGTCCGCGACCATGAACGGCTCGAGGCGGGCGCCGAACTTCGACGCGGTGCGACGCACGCCCTTCGCAACCGCCCGCACCTTGCCGTGCCGCCGGGTCAGGAGGGTGACGATGCGGTCGGCTTCTCCCAGCTTGTGGGTACGGAGCACCACGGCTTCATCGCGATAGACAGGCACACCCCAATTATCCCGCCGGGGCCACGTCATTCCGCCCGCAGCGCGCCGAACACCTCAAGCCTGAACGAGCGCGCCGCCTGCCGCGTGCGAACGCACCGCCCGGTTGACCGCCGAGATGATCGCCTTGAACGATGCGGACGACGTGTCCGCGTCGATGCCGACACCCCACAGTCGCTGGTCGCCGATCTGCAACTCGACGTAGGCGGCCGCCTGCGCATCGCCGCCCTGCGAAAGCGTGTGCTGCACGTAGTCGTACAGTTCGATCTCGAAACCCTTGTCGGCGAGGATCTGCAGGAACGCGTTGATCGGGCCGTTGCCGATCGCCTCGGCATGCTCGATGATCTCCGCATGCCGCAGCTGCACGGACAGTGACACCATGCCGGATGCGTCGCTCGAGGTCGACGCGCCCGTCACCTCGAAACGCCCCCACTTCTCGTCGATCTTGTGGTCGGCTGCAGGCAGGTACTCGTCTTGGAAGATCGCCCAGATCTGATCGCTGGTGAGTTCGCCACCATCTTGATCGGTCTTGGCCTGCACGACGGAGGAGAACTCGATCTGCAGCCGGCGCGGCAGGTCGAGGGCGTGATCGTTCTTCAGCAGGTAGGCGACGCCACCCTTGCCGGATTGCGAGTTCACGCGGATCACCGCTTCGTAGTTGCGCCCGAGGTCCTTCGGGTCGACGGGCAGATACGGCACGGCCCAGAGCAGTTCGTCGACATTCGTGCCCCGTGCGTGCGCGTCGGCCGCCATCGCCTCGAAGCCCTTCTTGATGGCGTCCTGGTGCGATCCGCTGAAGGCGGTGAACACCAGGTCTCCCGCCCACGGACTGCGCTCGTGCACCGGCAGTTGATTGCAGTACTCCGCGGTGCGTTTGACGTGGTCGATGTCCGAGAAGTCGATCTGCGGGTCGATGCCCTGTGTGAAGAGGTTGATGCCGAGCGCCACCAGGTCGACGTTGCCGGTGCGCTCTCCGTTGCCGAACAGACAACCTTCGATGCGATCGGCCCCGGCAAGATAGCCCAACTCGGCCGCGGCGATCGCCGTGCCGCGGTCGTTGTGCGGGTGCAGCGACAGGATGACGTTCTCGCGGTGGTTCAGCTGCCGTGACATCCATTCGATCGAGTCTGCGTAGACGTTCGGGCCGGCCATCTCCACCGTCGACGGCAGGTTGATGATGACGTTGCGCTCGGGCGTCGGTTCGAAGATCTCGAGCACCTGATTGCAGATGTCGGCGGCGAACTCCAGCTCCGTGCCCGTGTAGCTTTCCGGCGAATACTCGTAGTAGACGGTCGTTCCGGGAACCAGGGCCTCCATTTCACGGCAGACTCGTGCGCCGTGCAAGGCGATGTCGACGATACCCTGCTTGTCGGTGCGGAAGACCACATCCCGCTGCAGAACGCTCGTCGAGTTGTACAGGTGCACGATCGCCTGCTTGGCACCGACGATCGATTCGTAGGTGCGCTTGATCAGGTGGTCGCGCGCCTGCGTGAGCACCTGGATCGTCACGTCGTCGGGAATCGAATCGGTCTCGATGAGGCTGCGCACGAAATCGAAGTCGGTCTGCGATGCGCTGGGGAATCCGACCTCGATCTCTTTGTAGCCCATCGATACGAGCAGATCGAACATGATCCGCTTGCGTTCCGGGCTCATCGGGTCGATCAGTGCTTGATTGCCGTCGCGCAGGTCGACGGCGCACCACCGTGGGGCGACCGTGATGCGCTTGTCCGGCCAGGTGCGATCGGGCAGATCGACGGTGATCTGCTCGTGGTACGGCCGATACTTATGGATCGGCATGGCGCTCGGCGCCTGAGTGTTCTTCATGATCTCGATTTCTCCTCGCGAGTGCTGCTGTCAAAAAGCCGCTGTCAAAAGGCCACTGACGAACTCCGCGACGAGAAAGGCCTGGAAGTTAGGACCCGTCGCGGCAGCTAAGGAGGAGAGCGCCGTGGAACACAATTCGAGAATAACACCAAGTTCAGGGGCACGCACACCACCCGCAGTGGCCTCCCAGGATGCCGACCAGGATGCGAACCGGAGTGCGAATCAGCTCGACGGGCGCATCAGGCGTGCGGCCTGGCGCACGCTCAGACCGGGAAGATACGAGCGCACGAGGGCCAAACCGATTCGCGGCAGCGCGATCGGGTCGGGGTAGGCCATCAGCAGGGGGCGCAGCTGCGGATGGAACTTCTTCTTGAAGCGCAGCAGGGAGCGGAACCCGTAGACCGGCTCCAGCGTGCCGCTCAGCGTGCCGAGGAAACGATCCGTCGCACTGCCGGCGCCCTCGGCCGGTGAGACGGAGTGCGCCAGCGGCGCGGCGGACAGACTCATGAACGTCGCGCCGTGCGCGCGCATACGTTCGGCAGCTTGCGCGATCAGGAACTCCATGACCCCGTTCATCCCACCCGACCGGCGTCGCATGAAGTCCAGCGTCCAGCCGATGACCTCGCCGTTCCGGAACGACGGCAGCCAGCTGGTGATGCCTTGCACCGTGCCGGCTTCGTCGACCGCAAGCATCAGGGCGACGTCCGGGTCGCGCAGCTCATCGAGACCGCCGAGTGTGAAGCCCATCTCCGGCAGCTGCTTCTCGGCGATCCATTCCTCGGAGATGTCTGCGAGCTGGGTGGAGACGCTCAGCGGCAATTGAGCGTACCGCGTCCATTCGGCGCGAAGACCCGCCCGTGACGCCCTGTTGATCGACGTGCGGATGTCTTGCATGCTCTTGCCTGTCGTGCTCCAGTCCGCCGGGATCACCACAGCCTCTTCCGCGACGACGAGGGTGCCCCATCCCATCGACTGGAATATCGGCTGCAGTGCCGCGTCGACGCTGTAGAAGACGGGAACCCAGCCGTTGTCGTCACAGAAGCGGGCGAACCGACCGATGATCTCGGCCGTCGGCTCTCGCGTTCCGAATGGACCACCCGTCGTCACGGCGACGCCACCGCGCACCCGGTATGCCACGGCGCCGGTGCCGGCCGGATCGAACCAGTACGAATTGCCCGCCCATGTCGTCATGAACGACAGCGGGTCGCCACCGCCTGCCGTCAACATGCGACGAGCGCGCACCGCATCGCCACCGCGCGTGCCCTGTGTAGGGCCCACCAACGGTCGGATCGATGCGACGAAGATCATCAGCCACAGCACCGGCCCGACACCGTGATACATGAGCCAGCCCAGCGGGGTGGTCGGAAGGAAGTTGGGGATCTCCCGGTGCAGGAAGGCGACCGGGAGAAAGCGCTCGACGACATCCGCCAGCAGATCGATGATCGTGAGCGGCCGGCTGAAGCCGGTGTTGCGCAACGACCAGCCGACACCGACGTAGATTGCGGCCAGCGCGACGGCACCACCCGTGACGGTCAGGAGGTACCGTGCGATGCCGCGACGTGACGGAAGCACGGTGAAGTTGCGGCGGAACACCGCCAACAGCACCGCGATGGCTGCCGGAATCGCCACCGTTGCGGTCAGCGACAGCGTCAGGCCCCAATAGTGCACATTCAGGCTGGGCACGACGTATGGCAACCCGGAACGCGGCAGGAATCCGAAATAGTAGGCGGCGAGCAGCGCTTCGCCGCCGCTCATCACGATACCGAGCCAGACGGCGAATCGACGCCCGAACAAGAGCCCTAATGCGACCAGCAACAGCGTCAGCAGGGGCAGGATCGACAGGATGACCGGGCCGGCACCGGTGATCCGCTCCAGGGTGACGTTGTGAACACACACACTGCTGATGGCCAATGCTCTGCAGTCATCGAGCGGCGTCTCGGTGCCGGATCCCCCGCTGTTCATCAGAAGGGCTACCGGGGCAAGCAGCCCGAGTCGGGAGCGCGTGAACAGCGCGATCGCCGGCCCGATGGCCGTCACGGCAACAACGGACGCCATCAGCACCCGGACCTCGTGATGCGAACTGCGCAGCCAACCGTGCAGCCGAGCGGGCGGCCGGAGCAGCAAGCCGAGACCCCAGCCAGCGCCGACTGCAAAAGCACGATAGAGGTCGGCCGGTTGTCCGGAGTAGAACACGAGCATCAGGGCGACGACCACCGTCAGAACCCGGATGCGTCGGCGGACCAGGGCCGTCGTGAACGCACTGGCCGCCATCAGAGTTCCGGCGATCGCCACGGTCGGGTCGACGGTCAGCAGCGTGCGCACGCCGTGTTGCCAGAACGCATCGCCACTCGAGGTGAGCACCTGGGCGAAGACGCCGAGGACGGTGCCGACGCATGTGGTGACGACGAACCCGAGCACCGTGCGCCAGGTGCCCATCGCACGCTCGGCCAACCCGATCAGCAGATACGCCAGCACGATCACGACCACGAGGTCGACGATTCCACGGCTCAGGAAGACGGCAGTGATCGGGCTCCACCAGTGGCCCCAGAGCGCGAGCGGCAGGTATCCGGTCGCCAGCGCACCGATGGCTCCCGGTGCTCTGCCGAAGATCGATCCGGCCGCGAGTGCGGAGACAAGCAGCAGCACGGCGACTGCCAGAGTGAACGGCTCGCCGGCGACACGGCGGAGAAGGAACCGACCGAACCGCGCGATCCGCGAGATTCGGGCCTCCGCGGGGGCGGCATCCGCCATCAGCATCCCTCTGTCTTCACAGCCCTATCTTCACAGACCATCGGACGGCAACCGTCCGTCACAGGCCCATTCGATCCGCCAGCGTCGGCAGGGCGGTCTTCATGACGTAGCGAACCGTATTCCAATCGTGGGCGGACCCGGGCGCGGAAATCCACTGCGTCTTCATCCCCGCCGCATTCGCAGCGGCCATGGTCGTGCGTTGGAAAGCCGTGTATCTGGCGTCCTTGCTTCCCACGCCGAAGATCGCAAACGAATTGGAATACGGAGCGTTTTCCTTCAGTAGGGTGAGCGGCTTCGCCTGATCGTACGCGGCGACGGAGCCGTGGAAGGCTTTGGCCACGGTGTCGGCGCCGATCGTCGGCTCCAATTCGCCCGAGATGCTCAGAATCGACCCGAACAGTGTCGGGTCCGCGGCTCCGAACTGCATGGCACAGGTCGCGCCCTGCGAAAACCCTGCAACAGCCCACTCCGATGCGCCGGTCGCAACGTGCAGGTGGCTGTTGATCCAACGCGGGACATCGACCGTGAGATAGGTCGCGGAATTGCCCAGTGGCGAGTTCACGCACATCGGATTCTGACCGGCGTTCCCCAACTGGTCGGGGACGACCACGATCGGCGCCAGCCCGTGATGCTTCGCCGCATAGGCGTCCAGCACCACTTCGGTGTGTGCGAGGGTGAACATCTCAGCGGGGAAGCCCGGCTGGCCCGACATCATCTCGATGACCGGCAGTGCCGGCGGGTTCTTCGTCAACGCGGCCGGCGGCAGATAGATCTGGCCGTTCCGCGCCGGGAAATGCGAGGTGGTCGCCGGGATGTCGACGGAGCGCACCTGCCCCTTGGCTGGCATCTTCGCCGGCGCCTGCCAGACGGCGGCGAGATCCGCTTGCAGCGGTTCGGCGTGCTGATCAAGCTGTTGCGCGGTCGCAGCGGGATAGGGATTCGTGAACAGCACATCCCTCAGGTTCGGATACGCACCGAAGTCGACGTTGATGCCGGCGGCCACGGTGATCGCGAATACGGCGACCCCGACGACAGCGACCACCTTGCGCCACACCGGCGACCGCCAGAGGCTGACCACGGCGAGGCCGATCCCGGCACCGCCGAGCGTCACCCACATCTTGGTGACGTCGGTCAGCGGCAGCCCGAACGTGTCGAACACGTCGCTGGTCAGCCAGACGGCAAGGAACCCGATGATTCCCCCCGCGAGGATGCCGATGAGGGACGCCCGAACCCACCGCCGGGTCGGCCTTCTGACGATCAACACGAGAACGAACGCAGCGGCGATCCCATACAGCACGACGAGGAACGGTGCCCGATCGATGTGAACCGAAAGCAGCCATGACGGCACGACGAACACTCCCTTTTTGCAGACGACGATTCATTATCGAAGGGGTCGCTGGAACACAGCGGGCAGTAAGGGCCAACCGGGTGAACTCCCAGGAAGTCGCGACCGTCACCACAGAAAGGCGGCGATGTATGCCGATCAGAAACCGAGCCGACCAAGCTGCTTCGGGTCGCGCTGCCAGTCCTTGGCCACCTTGACACGAATCGAGAGGAACACCTGCTTGCCGATCAACGGTTCGATCTGGGCGCGAGCGCTCGCCCCGATCTCGCGCAGTCGGGCACCGGATTTGCCGATCACGATGGCCTTCTGACTGTCCCGTTCGACGAACAGGTTCGCGTAGATCTCGACCAGTTCCTTGTCGTCGCGTTCGATGATGTCGTCGATCGTCACGGCGAGCGAGTGAGGCAGCTCCTCGCGCGCGCCTTCCAGCACCGCCTCCCTGATGTACTCGGCGACTCGATCCTCCAGGCCCTCATCGGTGATCGCGTCATCCGGGTACAGCGGCGGCGACTCGGGCAGGAGCTTCATCAGCTCGGCCGCCAGAGTATCCAACTGGATGCGACTGGTCGCCGAGATCGGGACGATCGCTTCCCACTCGCGCAGCGCCGACACCGCGAGCAGTTGCTCGGCCACCTGAGTCCTCCCCACAGCGTCGATCTTCGTGACGATCGCGACCTTCTTCGCTCGCGGGAAGGCGTCGAGCTGTTCGTTGATGTAGCGATCCCCCGGACCGACCTTCTCGTTGGCCGGAATGCACAGGCCGATCACATCGACGTCGCCGAGTGTCGACTGCACGAGCGAATTCAGCCGTTCCCCGAGCAGCGTACGGGGACGATGCATCCCCGGGGTGTCGACCAGGATCAGCTGTCCGTTCCTCTGGTGGACGATTCCGCGGATGGCCCGGCGCGTGGTCTGCGGTTTGGAACTGGTGATCGCCACCTTCTCTCCCACCAGGGCGTTGGTCAATGTGGACTTGCCCACGTTCGGCCGTCCGACGAACGATACGAATCCGGCTCGGTAGGTGGTCATCCGGTCATTCCTTCCGGTCCCGCTTCTGGTCGCTCGAGGTGTCATGTGCGCCGTCAGGGTTGCGCCGCTCATCCGGGTCGATCAGCGCCGTGTCGCGTTCGACGAGCACCGTGCTGATGCGCTTGCGTCTGCCCTCTGTGCGTTCCGCCGTCAAACGCAACCCGCCTGTCGACGCCGTCGCACCGGATACCGGCAGCCGCCCGAGCGCCTTGCCGAGCAGTCCGCCGACGGAATCGACGTCGTCATCGTCCAACTCGATGTCGAACAGCTCACCGAGTTCGTCCACGGGCAGCCGCGCACTGACACGGTAGCGGTCCGGGCCGAGGGATTCGACCAGCGCCACGTCGTGATCGTATTCATCCGAGATGTCGCCGACGAGTTCCTCGATCAGATCCTCCAGCGTGACCAGCCCCGCAATTCCGCCGTATTCGTCGACGACCATTGCGAGATGGTTGGCCTCGATCTGCATTTGACGCAGCAGCGAATCCGCCTTCTGCGACTCCGGCACGAACAGCGCCGGCCTGCCCAGGTCCTCGACGGTGACATTCTCGACGTCCAGGGGACGCTCGAACGTCAACCGCGCGACGTCACGCAGGTAGAGCACGCCGGTCACATCGTCGACATCGTCGGCGATCACAGGGATGCGCGACACGCCCTTGCTCAGGAAAAGTGCCATCGCCGCGCCCAGCGAGGCAGAAGCATCCACCGTGACCATGTCGGTGCGCGGGATCATCACCTCGCGCACGACGGTCTCGTTGAATTCGAAGATCGAGTGGATGAGCTCGCGATCGTCCTCCTCGAGCACCTCCAGCTCTGTCGCCTCGTCGACGATGCTGAGCAGCTGTTCCTCCGACGCGACGACGGCGGATCGGGCTCGCGTGGGCGTGACCCTGTTGCCGAGGACGACCAGGCCGCGTGCTATCGGGCCGAGCAGCACCCGCACGAAATGCACCAGCGGCGCGCTCAGCACCAGCACCGCCTTCGCGTGAGCGCGGCCGACGCTGCGCGGGCTGGTTCCCACCAGCACGAACGAGACTCCAGTCATGATCGCCGCTGCCAACAGCAGTGAAGCCCACCACTGCTCGAACAACATCTCGAAGGCGAGGGTGACGAGCACGGCCGCCGTCGTCTCGGAGATGATCCTCATGAAGCTCACGGCGTTCAGATGAGCGCCGGGGTCCGCCGCGATCCTCAGCAGTGGGCTGCGGGAGCGGGCACCCTCCGCCAACTCCGCGATGTCGGCGCGGGACTGCACACTGATGGCGGCGTCCACGGCGGCCATCAGACCGCCGAACGTCACAAGGATCAGTGCGACGACCAGGAAGACGGCGACGAGCATCGCGAGCCTATCGTCGGCGTTCGGCCAGCGAGAACCCGACGAGGATGTCGCGCTGGATGCCGAACATCTCTCGCTCCTCGTCCGGCTCGGCGTGGTCGAATCCGAGCAGGTGCAGAATTCCGTGCGCCGTCAGCAGGAACAACTCGTCCATCAGTGAGTGGCGGGCGGTCTCCGCTTGTCCTTGGGCGACCTGCGGGCAGAGCACCACGTCGCCGAGCAGTCCCGGCGGAGTCTGCATGTCCTCGGTGCCCGGGCGCAGCTCGTCCATCGGAAAACTGAGCACATCGGTGGGCCCGGGCTCGTCCATCCACTGCACGTGCAGCTGTTCCATCGCGGCCTCGTCCACGAGCACGATCGCCAGCTCGGCCTCGGGGTGCACGTGCATCACCTCGAGCGCGTAGGCGGCGAGGCGTTGCAGCGCCGCTTCATCGATCGCGATCGCCGATTCGTTGTTGACTTCGATGCTCACGGCGATTCCTATCGTCTTTTGGGCAGATGGTCGCGCGGAACCGCCGATCGTCGCTCGGCCCGATTGGCGAATTCGCGTGCCTGTTCACGCTCGTAGTGGTCCGCCTGTCTTTGCGCGTCGTATTCCGTGTATGCGTCGACGATCCGGCCGACCAGGCTGTGCCGTACCACATCAGCACTGGTCAGTCGGCTGAAGTGGATGTCGTCGATATTGTTCAGAACACGGGTGACGAGGCGCAGTCCGCTCGACGCGCTCGGCAGGTCGATCTGGGTGATGTCACCGGTGACGACCATCTTCGAGCCGAACCCGAGCCGGGTGAGGAACATCTTCATCTGCTCGGGCGTCGTGTTCTGAGCCTCGTCGAGCACGATGAACGAGTCGTTCAGGGTGCGCCCGCGCATGTAGGCGAGCGGTGCGACCTCGATCGTTCCCGCTGCGAGCAACTTGGGCACCAGCTCAGGATCCATCATCTCGTTCAGCGCGTCGTAGAGGGGTCGCAGGTATGGATCGATCTTGTCGGTCAGCGTGCCAGGGAGGTACCCGAGGCGCTCTCCAGCCTCGATCGCCGGTCGCGACAGGATGATCCGGGTGACTTCCTTGCGCTGCAGAGCCTGGACAGCCTTCGCCATGGCCAGGTAGGTCTTGCCCGTGCCTGCCGGGCCGATACCGAACACGATCGTGTTCTCGTCGATCGCATCGACGTATTGCTTCTGTCCCAGCGTTTTCGGTCGGATGCTCTTGCCCCTGGCCGTCAGAATCGCCTGGCTGAGCACGTCGGCAGGGCTCATCGTCGCGCCGGAGTCGATGATCCGGGCCGAACTACGCACCTCGATCGGGCTCAGCTCCTGGCCGTTGCGCACCATCACCAGCAGTTCCTCGACCAGATGCCGCGCTGCTTCGACCTGCGCCGCATTCCCGGTCAGGTTGATCTCGTTGCCGCGAACGTGCACGCGGACGTCGGGATACTGCGTCTCGATCGTCCTCAGCAAACGATCCTGCGGGCCGAGCAGCCTCACCATGGCAACACCGTCCACATGCATGAGCACCTCCGTCTGAGGCGCCGAAGTGTCGGGCGCGATCTCGCGGTGGCCGTTTTCGTCACTGACTGCCAAGACTGCCTTCCGTAAGTGCGCCGCTGAGCACGTGCGCATGCACATGGAAAATCGTCTGCCCGGCATCCGCACCGGTGTTGAAGACGAGTCGGAACTGTCCGTTGGACTGCTCTGCCGCGATGCCCTGCGCCGTCGTCACCAACTCGGCAAGCAGCGTGGGATCGCCCTGGGCCAGTTCGACGACGTCTCGATACGCCTCCGTTTTGGGAACGACCAAGATGTGCACGGGCGCCTTCGGCGCGATATCGCGAAACGCGATGATGCGCTCGCTGTCATAGACGATCTCCGCCGGGATCTCCCCCGCGATGATACGGCTGAACAGGGAGGGCGCTGCGTTCGTCATGGTCTCATTCTAGGCAGCGCCGCTTCTCACCAGCGCCCCAGCATCGCATTCAGCACAGCGATCGCGGCAGGCCCGGCGGTGGAGGTGCGCAGCACCGTGTCGCCGAGCCGCACGAGTTGCGCTCCGGCCGCCTGGAATCGCTCGAGCTCATCGTCGGCGATGCCGCCCTCCGGGCCGACCACGAGTTCGAGATCGCGAGTATCGCCCCACCCGGCATCGCCGGACGTCAGCGCGCTCAGCGCGAACTCGGCGCCCGGGGCGAGCACGAGCATCCGTCGCTCGCCCGCATCACGCTCGAGGTCGGCCGTCGTTGCGAGCGCCTGCACCGTGGGCAGCCACGCGCGCATCGACTGCTTCGCGGCTTCGCGCGTGATGCTCGCCCAGCGCTCGCGGCCCTTGAGCGCCTTTTGGCTGTCCCAACGGGACACCGAACGCGCCGCGCTCCACGGAATGACGACGTCGACGCCGAGCTCGGTCGCGGCCTGCACCGCGAGCTCGTCACGCCCGCCCTTTGCCAGCGCTTGAACGAGGATGAGCCGCGGTTCGGCCGGCGGCGTAGACGCCGACGCGTCGACACGCAACACGACGGCTGTCGCCGCCGCGGTGAGCACGGTGCCGCGCACGGTCAGCCCGCGGCCGTTGCCCACAACGAGCCGATCGCCGACCCTGGTGCGTGCGACGGTCACGGCGTGGCGCGATTCCGCGGGCCCGAGAGCGACTTCGTGGCCCAGTGACGCGGAGCCGAGCTCTTCGGCCAGATAGAAGTTCGCCACTATGCGGTCACCATGCTCCTGCCCGTTAGACGCCCATGAATCGGTCGCGCAGTTTCGCGAACAGGCCCTGCTGGAAGTGCGTGAGAGCAGGAGCCTCCTGTTTGCGCACTCCCGCGAACTTCTCGATCAAGTCGCGCTCCTTGCGGTCCAGCTTCGTCGGCGTCGTCACCTGCACACCGATGCGCAAATCGCCGCGTCCGCTGCCGCGCAGCCGGGTGATGCCTCGGCCCTTGATGGTGAGCACCTCCGCGCTCTGCGTACCCGGCCTGAGTTCGACGTCGATGTCGCCGTCGAGTGCCTTGACATTGACATGGGTGCCGAGAATCGCATCCGTCATCGCGACGACGAGCGTGCAGAGCAGATCGTCGCCGTCTCGACTGAAGACCTCGTGATGTTTCACCCTGATCTCGAGGTAGAGGTCGCCGTTCGGGCCGCCGGCCGGGCCGGTTTCACCGCTGCCGGGCATCTGCAGTCGCAACCCGGTGTCGACACCGGCCGGAATGTCGACGGGTACCGTGCGCCGGGCGCGCACACGCCCCTGACCCTGACAGGTGACGCACGGTGTGGCGATGACCGTGCCGTAGCCGCGGCAGGTTCCGCATGGCGTCGAGGTCATCACGTTGCCGAGCAGTGAGCGCACCGCACGCTGAAGCTGGCCAGTGCCATGGCAGATGTCGCAGGTGACCGGGGCCGTGCCCGGCTGACAGCACGAGCCGCCACAGGTCTCGCAGACCACCGCGGTGTCGACCTCCAGGTCGCGATGCGTGCCGAAAATCACCTCGTCGAGGTCGACCTCGACGCGCAGGAGTGCGTCTTGGCCTCGCTCGCGCCGAGACTTGGGCCCCCGCGCACCGCCGCCGCCACCGAAGAACGTCTCGAAGATATCGCCGAACCCGCCGAAGCCCGCGCCGCTGAAAGCGCCCTGCTGCGGGCCGAGATCGTACTGCTCACGCTGGTGCGGGTCGCTCAGCACATCGTAGGCATGCGTCACCGACTTGAACCGTTCTGATGCCTCTGGGCTCGGATTCACATCCGGATGCAGCTCCCGTGCGAGTTTGCGATATGCCTTCTTGATTTCCTCCGGTGTCGCGTTGCGATCGACACCGAGCACTTCATAATGGTCGGCCACGTAAAAGGTGTTTCCTCACTCGTTCTCGTTGCCGGTTCAGTCGTCGCCGAGACGACGGGACAGATACCGGGCGACGGCGCGAACCGCCGCCATGTTGTTCGAATAATCCATGCGGATCGGTCCGAGCACGCCGACATGCGCCAACGTTCCGCCGCCGCCCGCGTAACCGCTCGCGAGCACGGCCGTCTCCGGCAGCCCGAACGGCGCATTCTCGCGACCGATGCTCACCGACACCCCATGCTGGTCCGTCGCCATTTCGCCAAAAAGCTTCAGCAACTCGACCTGCTGTTCGATCGCCTCGAGCACCGGATAGATGCTGCCGGTGAAGTCGTGCTCCGTGCGCACCAGATTGGCCGCGCCGGCCATGACGAGCTTCTCCTGACGTGCACTCTCGATCTGATCGATCAACGCCGTGATGATCGTGGATGCTGCGCGGCGGTGCCGCTCGCCGAACTGGTCCTCGATCTCGCGGAGCCGCTGCCCGGCATCCGCGAGCTTGCAACCGGCGATTGCCGCATTCGCACGCGCGCGCAACTCGCTGATGAGCGCCTCATCGGCACCGCTCGACAACTCCGCCACACGCTGCCCGATGACGCCGGTGTCCGCGATCAGCACACACAGCACGCGCTGCGGTGCAACCGGCACGAACTCGACGTGCCGGATGCGGGCAGTGGACACCGATGGGTACTGCACGAGGGCCACCTGATGCGTCAGCTGGGAAAGCAACCGTACCGTGCGCGCCAACACGTCGTCGACATCCACCGATTGGCCCAGAAAGACCTCGATCGCCTGGCGTTGCGCACTGGTCAGCGGCTTCAGATCGGCAAGCTGATCGACGAACAGCCGATACCCTTTGTCGGTCGGCACCCGGCCCGACGAGGTGTGCGGGGCAGCGATCAACTCTTCCTCTTCAAGCGCCGCCATGTCATTGCGGATGGTCGCGGCAGACACCCCAAACGAATGCCGTTCGACGATGCTCTTGGAGCCGACCGGCTCGCGCGACGCGACATAATCCTGCACGATCACACGAAGGACCTCAAGGCTGCGCTCTGACACCATCCGGGCTGACGCCTCCTCTTGCTGCTCGGGTGATTAGCACTCAATCTCTCTGAGTGCTAATCCTATCGCGTGGCTCCACAACTCGGTGATTGCGGGGCCAGTTGGCCCAGGGTACTTTAGGGTTGTGCTCGCAGTGTTGCCTGCTCCGAATGTCGTGGTACAGGCGCATCGGCGGGCGGTTGACAACAACCACTTACCGAAGGGGACGATCATGACAGACTCGGATGCGCAGCCGCCTGTAGATCCCGCGGCGGGGCTGCCGCAAGCAGCACAACCACAACCATCGCAGCCCGCACAGCCTCCGTACACCGCGCCACAGTCGGACACCTCTTCCGCGTCCACCGCCCAGCAGCCGAGTGCCCAGCAGCCGTACACCCAACAGCCGGCGGCCCCGCAGCAGCCGTACGCCGCTGCCGAAGCGGCGCCGTTGACGGCGGCCCAGGACAGGCAATATGCGATGTGGGCGCATCTCGGCGGTGCGATCTCATTCCTCGCATTCTTCACCGGTTGGCTGGCGATCCTGGCGATCGTGCCCGCCCTTGTGATCTATCTCGTGTTCGGAAAGCGCGGAACGCTCACGAAGCAGGAGTCGAAGGAAGCGCTCAACTTCCAGATCACGATGGTCGCGGCGATGATCGTCTGGGCGATCATCGCCGCCATCGTCACTGCCGCGCTGCTGTTCTCGCTCAATCTCGCGGTGTGGACGACGATCATCCTCATCCTCGCGCTGATCGGCTGGGCGTTGGTCGTTCTCGATGTCGTCTTTTCGATCGTCGGCGCCGTGCGCGTCAACGGCGGAGGCAGCTACCGCTATCCGTTTGCCCTGCGGTTCATCAAGTAGCGGGTTCGTCGCGTAGGGCGCGAGAGAAGACGCGGCCGTGGAAAACGCCAGCCGGGGTCTTCTCCTGGGCGCAAGCTGTGCCCTAAGGTGAGGGGCCAGAACATAAACCTGCCCGACAGGGCGCACCATCAAGGAGCTTCGATGTCCAACGCAACACCCCCTCCCGGGAACCCCTATCAAGCCAGTAATCAGTTGAACCCGGCCGACGAGAAGCTGTGGTCGACCCTGATCCACGTGCTCGGGATCTTCTTCGGCTTCCTGCCCGCGCTGATCGGGTACCTCGTGCTGAAGGATCGCGGCCCGTTCGTGCGCCAGCACTCCACATCGGCACTGAATTTCCAATTGACCATGCTCATCGCCTACGTGGTCGGGCTGATCCTGACGATCGTCATCATCGGGATCTTCATCATCCTGGCCGTCGAGGTCGTTGTCATCATCTTCAGCATCATCGCGGCGATCGCGGCGAACAAGGGTGAGAGCTACACGTACCCGATGTCCATCAAGTTCATCAAATAGCGTTCCGCTGCTCAGCCGCCCGGCGCCCTACTCGAGCAGCCGCCGCACGACGGCGTCTGCCAGCAGCCGCCCTCGAAGCGTCACCACGACGGTGCCGCCGAGGGCGGCTTTCGCGTCGATCAGACCATCGGCGATCAGGCCGGCAACCGCGCGTCTGCCATGCTCCGACAGCGTTGCAATACTGATGCCGTCGCGAATCCGCACGCGCAACAGCACGTTCTCGACGGCCCGCGTGTGTGCATCCAGGGTCTCGCGCCCCGCTGCCGGCGAGAGGCCGGCCAGCACTCGTCCGGCATACGCGGCCGGATGTTTGACGTTCCACCACCGGATCCCGCCGACATGGCTGTGCGCGCCAGGGCCGACGCCCCACCAGTCGTGCCCCAGCCAATAGGCCAGGTTGTGCCGGGAGACGTGCGCGGCATCCGTTGTCCAATTGCTGACCTCGTACCACTCGAACCCCGCCTCCACGAGGCGCGCATCGGCGAACTCGTACATGTCCGCCTGCAGATCTTCATCCGGCTGCACGAGCTCGCCGTGTTTGATCTGCCGCGCGAGCTTCGTGCCCGGCTCCACGATCAGTGAGTACGCGGAGAGGTGATCGGGTTCGCAGGCGATCGCTGCGTCCACGGACCGCCGCCAATCGGCCAGCGACTCCCCCGGTGTGCCATAGATCAGGTCCAGGCTCACCTGGAGGCCGGCCTGTCGCGCCCATTCCACCACCTGTGGCACCCGCTCAGGATCGTGAGTGCGATCCAGAGTCGCCAGCACCCGCGGCACGGCGGATTGCATTCCGAAAGACGCGCGGGTGAAGCCTGCTTCGGCCAGCTTGGCGAGATAGGCTGCGTCGACGGAGTCCGGGTTCGCCTCCGTCGTCACTTCGGCACCGGACGTCAGACCCCACGCGGACTGCACGGCCCGCAGCATCCGAATGAGATGTTCGGCGGGCAAGATCGTCGGTGTGCCGCCGCCGAAGAAGACCGTCGATACGGGGCGCTTCGGCAGCCCCGAGTCCGCAAGGATGCGCACAGCCTGCTCGATCTCGCCGATCGCCTGGCTTGCGTAGTCGTTCTGGTTCACACCACGCAGGTCCGTGGCCGTGTATGTGTTGAAATCGCAGTAACCGCAGCGCACCCGGCAGAACGGAACGTGCAGATATACGCCGAAATCCCGGTCCTGCGCCCCGGCGGCGGCGGATTCAGGAAGAAGCCCATCGTCGGGGGCGGGATCGGCGATCGGCAGAGCGCTGGGCATCCGGCGCCTACGCCGCGCTGGCCGGATGCAGCGCCCGCAGATACCGCTTGGTGTATTGAGACTGCTTGATCCGCAGGATCGGTCCGGCGACGCGGTAGAAGAAGTTCGATGGGCGGGAGAACGCACGAATGATCAACCACACGGAGTCATCGTCACGGTGCTCCAGGATGAACGCCTCCTCACCGCTTTCCGGATGCCCGCGCAGCGTTCCGTAGGCGAAGCCGACACGGTTCGCGTCGTCCACAACGTAAACGACTCGCAGCGGGGCGTGGATGTGGAACGGACCGACCGGGATCTTCAACACGGCCGTCATGCCGTTCGCGATATACGGAGTGCCATCGTCGGTGAAGAGGGTCTCATTCGTGCGGTGGTCCTGCAACTCCGCCGGTGAACCGTCTTCGTTGAAGATGACACCGGCATACTCTTGGCCGGTGCCGCGCTCGATGTCGGTCACTTCGATGCCGCTGCCACGCTGGACGCCCCAGGTCATCAGCGCGTCGACGGACGATTCGAAGCGCTCCGCGCCGCTGCCGAGGCGGATCGACCGTTCAAGCGGTCGATACCCCTTCGGCGGGTAGTAGAGCAGGTCATCCGCCTGCGTGCCGCCGATCGAGCCGTAGGTGACGGACGCATCCGTGAACGTGCTTCGACGCATTGTGGTGCTTCGCTTCCTGACAGGTGTCGAACATCAAGCGTAACCGAACGACCGCGTCGTCGCTCCGGAACACCTGTGGATGCGGCACCGGCTACTTCGCCCTTTTGGTCTCCGTGTCCCCGGAGAGGGCGGCGATGAAGGCTTCCTGCGGCACCTCGACGCGACCGACCATCTTCATCCGCTTCTTGCCCTCTTTCTGCTTTTCGAGGAGCTTGCGTTTACGGGTGATGTCACCGCCGTAGCACTTGGCCAGGACATCCTTGCGCATGGCGCGAATCGACTCGCGCGCGATGATCCGCGCGCCGATCGCCGCCTGCACGGGCACTTCGAACTGTTGGCGCGGGATCAGCTTCTTCAGCCGCTCGGTCATCAGCACACCGTAGGCATAGGCCTTGTCGCGATGCACGATGGCACTGAACGCGTCGACCCGCTCACCCTGTAGCAGAATGTCGACCTTCACCAGGTCGGCTTCCTGATCGCCGGTCGGCTCGTAGTCCAGACTCGCATAGCCCTGGGTGCGACTCTTCAACTGGTCGAAGAAGTCGAACACGATCTCACCGAGCGGCATCGTGTAACGGATCTCCACACGGTCCTCGCCGAGATAGTCCATGCCGAGCAGTGTGCCGCGGCGTCCCTGACAGAGTTCCATGATCGTGCCGACGAAGTCCTTCGGTGAGAGGATCGCGGCGTTGACCATCGGCTCGCGCACGCCGGCGATCTTGCCGGTTGGGAACTCGCTCGGATTCGTGACCGTGACGACCCTGTTGTCCTCCGTCGTCACCTGGTAGATCACGCTCGGCGCGGTCGCAATCAGGTCGAGGCCGAACTCACGCTCAAGACGTTCCGTGATGATCTCCAGGTGCAGCAGCCCGAGGAATCCGCAGCGGAAACCGAAACCGAGAGCGATTGAGGTCTCCGGTTCGTAGCTCAGCGCGGCATCCGACAGCTTGAGTTTGTCCAGCGCGTCGCGCAGCTCGGGATAGTCGCTGCCGTCGATCGGATACAGCCCGGAGAAGACCATCGGCAACGGCTCGGTGTAGCCAGGCAGTGCGACCGTCGCCGGCTTCGCCGTCGTCGTCACCGTGTCACCGACCTTCGACTGACGCACGTCCTTCACGCCCGTGATCAGATAGCCGACCTCACCGACCCCGAGCCCGTTGCTGGGTGTCGGCTCCGGCGAGCTCACGCCGATCTCGAGGATCTCGTGCGTCGCCCTCGTGGACATCATCTGGATGCGCTCCCGCGGTGAAAGCTGACCGTCGATCATCCGGACGTACGTGACGACACCGCGGTACGAGTCGTAGACCGAGTCGAAGATCATGGCGCGCGCGGGCGCATCCACGACACCGGTCGGCGCGGGCACGAGCGTTGTGACACGATCGAGCAGCTCGGCCACACCGTCACCGGTCTTGCCGGAGACCCGAAGCACGTCACCGGGGCTGCCCCCGATCAGGCTGGCGAGCTCGCGCGAATACTTGTCAGGGTCCGCCGCAGGCAGGTCGATCTTGCCCAGCACCGGGATGATGGTCAGATCGTTCTCGAGCGCCAGATAGAGGTTGGCGAGCGTCTGCGCCTCGATGCCCTGCGCCGCATCCACGAGCAGGATGGCGCCCTCGCACGCGGCGAGGGACCGCGACACCTCGTAGGTGAAGTCGACGTGACCGGGTGTGTCGATCATGTTCAGCGCATAGGTCTCGCCGTCCAACTGCCACGGCATGCGCACCGCCTGGCTCTTGATCGTGATGCCGCGCTCACGTTCGATATCCATCCGGTCCAGGTATTGGGCGCGCATCGCCCGGTCGTCGACGACGCCGGTGATCTGCAGCATCCGGTCCGCCAGCGTGGACTTGCCGTGGTCGATGTGCGCGATGATGCAGAAGTTGCGGATACGCGCGGGATCCGTCGCAGCGGGCTCGAGGGCCGTCAAAGCTCGTGGTGACATCGTGGTGCCATTGTCCCATGCTTCGCAGGCGCGAACCGCCTGCCGATCAGGACGCGGGGGGTCCGCCTTTCACACCGACCACGAAGATGCGGCGGAACGGGTAGACCGTGCCGAATGGTGTCTGTGGATATGCCTGGCGCAGCAATCGTGCATACTCGGCTTCGAATTCTGGGACGACGCTCGGCGGCAACGCCTGCAGCGCCGGGCGCAATCCGGTGCCGCGCACCCAGGCGAGTACCGGATCCTCGCCCGCCAGCACGTGCAGGTAGGTCGTCTCCCAGGCCACGGTGGTGAAGCCGAGGCCGATCAGCAGCTGTAAATAGTCAGCCGGCTCGCGCACGG
The DNA here is from genome assembly GCA_004297935.1 of Microbacteriaceae bacterium. Classification (GTDB taxonomy): domain Bacteria; phylum Actinomycetota; class Actinomycetes; order Actinomycetales; family Microbacteriaceae; genus Rathayibacter_A. The sequence continues at coordinate 278,041 of SCRE01000008.1, forward strand.
GGCGCTCCGGCCGCAGCACGCCATCCAGTCGCCACCGCCACCGTTCCGACGCGGCGAGTTCGCGCATCAGCCGGTGCGACGGGGCAGCGAAGTTCCCCGGCACCTGGAAGGCCAGCCAGGCGCCATCCGGAAGAGCCGCCCCCCATGCGGAGAGCAGCTCCTCGTGCTCGGGGACCCACTGCAGCGCAGCATTGCTGACGACGACATCCGTCGTTTCGTCCGGCATCCATGCGGCGAGATCGGACAGCTCGAAACACACCCGGGACGGATCGGTGACGGCTTCGTTCGCGCGGTTGACCATATGCGGTGACGAATCGATCCCGTGAATGCGCGCGGCGGGCCAGCGTTCCGCCAGCGTTCGGGTGAGCGTCCCCGGCCCGCAGCCGAGGTCGACGACCTGACGCGGCGCAACCACGCCGATCCTGGCCGTCAGATCGAAGAACGGCTGCGCCCGCTCATTCGCGTACGCGCCGTAGAGTGCCGGATCCCACTGGATGTTCATGCGCCGGAAGCAATCATGTCCCGAGACTACGCCCACGCCGGCAACCTCGATGCGCAGGGTCTTTTCACAGTCATCGAATTGCATCATCCCGTTGGTCGAGTAGCCCGCGAGCGCAGCGAGCAGGCGTATCGAGACCCCGCAATGAGATCTCGATACGGGTCTCGATACAGGTCTCGATACGCTCGTACCTCGCTACTCGACCACCAGGTCACCGAACATCGCCGACTGTGAAAAAGCCTGCTCGATGCGATAACTTCGGGTCAACTCTGGTAAAGTTCTCTGTTGGCTTGCGTGTGGGTGAGAACCACACGAATCGCCGATGGAACGCCCTCTCTCGTTCCCGGCACTCCGAACCTCACAATCGACCGAACCTCACAATCAACGAACGGAAGACGAACCACTCGTGGCAAACATCAAGTCGCAAATCAAGCGCATCGGCACCAACAGGAAGGCTACTGAACGCAACAAGGCGGTCAAGAGCGAGGTCAAGACCGCGGTTCGTGCGACGCGCGAAGCCGTTGCGGCCGGAGACAAGGAGAAGGCCACCAAGGCCCTCGCCCACGCAGCGAAGAAGCTCGACAAGGCCGCCAGCAAGGGTGTCATCCACAAGAATCAGGCGGCGAACCGCAAGTCGGCGATCGCCAAGCAGGTCGCCGCACTCTAGAGGCGGCGCGTACCGACGCAGCAACGGCCCCGCTCACACGAGTCGGGGCCGTTGCTGCGTCGACGGTTGGCGTCGACGGCGGTCGCCTGCGCGCTTGGCTGCGTCTAGCCCGTGTCTAGCCCGTATCTAGGCCGTGTCTAGCGTCTAGGCTGTGCGGCCACGACCGCTGACCACGCCGATCATCCGTTCGAGGGCGAAGACCGGATCGCGTCCGCCGCCTTTCACGTCGGCATCGGTTTCGGCGAGTGCTTGGATGCAGCGGCCGAGGCCGGCATCGCTCCAGCCTCGCAGATCGCGCCGAGCCCGATCGACCTGCCATGGCGCAAGGCCGAACCGGGATGCGAGTTGCGCTGAGCTGCCGTTTGCGCCGGAGATCTTCGCCATCGTGCGTAGTTTGCTAGCGAAAGCGGCCACCATCGGCACCGGATCGGCGCCCGACGCCAGCGCGTGGCGCAGCGTGACCAATGCCTCGCCGCGCTGGCCGGCGATCGCAGCATCCGCCACGGCGAAAGCGTTCGCCTCAACACGCCCGCCGTAGTAACGGTCGACCGTCGCCTCGGTGATTTCGGCTCCGACGTCGGCGATCAGTTGCTGGCAGGCGCCCGCAAGCTCGGCCAGATCATCGGCGAACGCGCTCGTCAGCGCGCGAAGCGCGCCGGTGCTGATCCTCTTGCCGGCCGTGCGGAATTCCGCCTGGGCGAACTCGTATTTGTCGCTGTTGTTCTTCAGCTCGGCGCAGACGATCTCGATCGCACCGTCGTGATCGGAGCGGATGGCATCGAGCAGTCTTTTTCCGCGTACGCCCCCGGCATGGCGAAGCACGACGACGGTGTCGTCGGCGGGCGAGGCCAGATAGTCGAGTGCGTCGAGCAGGAAGGCGTCGGTGCATTTCTCGACGGCGTCGACACGGATCAGCCGAGGTTCGCCGAACAACGACGGGCTGGCCATCGTGATCAGTTGGCCAGGCGCGTAGTCGTTCGCGGCGATATCGCTCACCTCGAGACTGGGGTCTGCAGTCTTCAGCGCGTCTCGCAGCAGTCGGCTCGCTCGATCGGCCAGCACGCCCTCCAGGCCGGAGATGAGGACGATCGGCGCCGGGCGCACCTGATGCCACGCCAGCTGAGGGATCACGGGTCGACCCGATCGTGTTGCCACGGTTCTCCTCACTGCGTGCCCGCGCCGTTGCTTGCCCGCGTCACACTGTCTGCTCGCGTCTGCCTCTTCAAGCCTAGCTGCGGCGTCGACGTCAGCGGCGCGCTCCGGGCACCCGCAGGGCGCTGGCGGACGCCTGGCGCTCCGTCCAGACCTCGAGCGTTCCGTCCGTCCCGCTCGAAACGAGCGTCAGCCCCTGCAGATCGGTGCGGAACGGACGCGTCTGGACCCGCCCGAGCAACCCGAGCAATCGCTCTGTCGGATGACCGTAGTCGTTCTTCGCACCCACCGAGATGAGCGCTACACGAGCACCCAGTGCCCGGTACAGGCGTTCGCTCTGATCGGCGGATCCGTGATGCGCCACCTTTGCGACATCCACAGGGCGCACCCTCCCGGTGCGCAAGAGCGCATCCTGTGCGCTCTCGTCGAGATCGCCGAGGAACACCGAACGGATGCCGCGGCCCGCGAACGCGACCGTCACGCTTCCCTCGTTGCCGGACTGCATGGAACGTGCTCCCGCTGTCGGCCAGAGCACCTGCCAGTCCAGCGTGCCCAGGCTCCCGTGGTCGCCGCTGGCGGCGTACCGCACATCCGCTCCTCCGCGCACGAGGGCATCGACGATCGCCTGCCCGTGCGCATCCGTCGGCCGGCCGACCAGTGCGGTGCCGACGCGCCCGACGACGGCGTCGACGCCCCCGACGTGATCTCTGTCGTAGTGTGTCAGGACCAACAGGTCGATTCGTGCGATGCCCAGGTGCTCCAGGCACGCCGTCAGTGGTTTCGGGTCCGGGCCGACATCGATGAGACCGTGTGCATCGTCGTCCCGCACCAGCACAGCGTCACCCTGCCCGATATCGCAGGCCGCGAGCTGCCAATCCGTCGGCCTGCCCAGGCTGCTGCTCACACTGACACCGACGAAAGCGCCGAGGTAGCCTCCGCAGAACACCAGCAGCGACACCGCGGCAGCGACGCGCAGCATCCGGCCGGCGTGTGGAGCCGCCCTGGCCCGTGGGACAGGCGAAACCCTGACGGGTCGCACTGGTGCGCCCTTGTCCACCGGCGCGACGCGTGCCGTCGGCCCGGCACGGGCCGGGACTGCGAGGATGATGACGACGATGACGATCAGCGTCATCGCAGCCAAGCCTGCGGCACCGTCCAACCACGGCAACTGGCTGGCGGGCAACGATGCGCACACCTCGGCGACCGCGGCGATCCACGCGGACGGCAGCCACGCCACCTGCGCACAGGCATACCCGACGCCGGGCGCCCACGGCATCAGCAGGCAGGCGATGAGACCGAGAACCGTGGCAATCGGTGCCGCGGGCTCCGCGAGCAGGTTCGCGCCCACACCGTAGAGCGGCACACTCGGATTCAGCAGAATGAGCACGGGTTGGCACGCGAGTTGCGCGGCCAGCGGCAGGGCGATCGCCGCGGCCAGCGCGTGCGGCAGGTGTCTGCCCAAGCTGCGGGCCAGGAGCGGGGCGAGCGCGAGCAGCCCCGCCGTAGCCAGAACGGACAGCGCGAACCCGTAGTCGCGTGCCATCCAGGGATCAACGACGACGAGCGTGATGATGGCGGCGGACAAGGCGGGAATGCCACGTCCCGGTCGGCCGGCCGCCATCGAGAATGCAACGATCGTGGCCATCACGGCCGCTCGGAGTACGCTCGAACCGGGAGTGACCAGCACGACGAAACCCAGCAGTGCGGTCAGGGCGATCACAACCCGAGTCGTGCGCCCGAGCCCGATCAGCCCCGTGACAAGCATGATGACCGCGATGACGACGGCGCAATTCGCACCTGATACGGCGGTGAGGTGGCTGAGCGAGCTGAGCTTCATCGCGATGTCAAGCTCATCGCCGACCGCAGACACGTCGCCGATCGAGAGCCCGGGAAGCAGTGCTCCTCCGTCGCCGGGCAGGGCGTCGGCAGCCGCCGAGAATCGCGCACGGAGCAGATTCGTCGCGGCAAGCACACCGGAGGAAGGGGCGGTCAGGGTAGCCGGCGCAGACGAGCTCAAAAAGAACGCACTGCGCTCCTCGGGTGCTGCGGGTCGAAGAGTGCCCTTAAGGACCACGATGGCGCCGATGTCGATGCTGCGCTCCGGATCCTCGACGCCGCGAGCCGTCACGAGCGCAGGCATCCGACCTTCCACTGTGCCTGCCGCCGACTCGACCCGCGTCAGGGTGGCCATGAAACGGACGCGACCGCCTGCACCGAACGCACTGCCACCGGCTGCACCGTGCGGCAACGAGTCCACCTGTGCGACGGCCGTGACCACATGGCCGCCGGAACCTGCCGTCAACTCAGCCGGTTGCCGGGCCGGAAGCGCGAAGGCGACGGCGGATGCTGCAACGGCAGCCGCAGCCACACAGACGACGGTGCCGCCGACAACCGCCCGGGCTCGGACACCGGGTCGAGCGCGCCGCCGGCGCAGCAGGCACAGAACGGCCGCACCGGTGAACCCCGTCGCCAGCCACAGTGCGGCCGCGATGACCGCCGCGGCCCGCGGAAAAGCGATCAGGACGCCTGCCGAGACCCAGCAGGCCAGGGCGGGAGCCACAAGTCGGGCGTCGATCGTCATACCGTCACGAGGTCTTTCAACGAGTCGAAGGTCTTCGCACCGATTCCGGTGACGGCCATGAGGTCGTCCACCGTGCTGAAGCGCCCGTTGTCTTTGCGCCATTGCAGAATACGAGCCGCCAACGCCGGACCCACGTGTGGAAGCGTCTGCAACTCCACCTCGCCCGCCGTGTTGAGATTGACCTTGCCGCCTGCACCGACCCCTGCTCCGGCAGCGGACCCGCCGCCGCCCGCGCCCGCACCGGGCGCCTCACCCGATATCGGCTCGCCGACCTTCGGAACGACCAGCTGCTCGCCGTCGGACAATGGGCGCGCAAGATTGACACCGCCCTGGTTCGCGTCGGCGGCGAATCCCCCGGCCGCCGCCACGGCGTCGAGGACCCGTGCACCGGAGCTCAGCTGATACAACCCGGCGCTGTTGACGGCGCCGAGCACGTGCACATAAACGACGCCGGGTCTTGCCGCGCTGGTCGGATCGACGCCGGCCCCACTTATCGAAGCACCCGTCGCGGCGCCTGTCGAGGCGCCCTGCCCGGTCAGCGCGGTCACCGCCGCAACCGTTTGGTTGCCGCTGCCGGGCGCCAGCAGGGAGATGACCACCGTCACCACCAGCGCACCGATGACCAACACGGCAGCGGCACCGATGCCCAGCCGCAGCCGAACGGTCCGCGGCGTGCGACGTGCCCCGGGCGCGAGCAACGCCATCGCCTCTGCGTCGCCAGCCGCATCCGGATCGACCGTCATGCCGGAAGGCTAAAGGCCGGCGCGCCGCCTGGTGTCGGCCATCGAGCGATCGGTGCACAGCTCACCCGCCGTCGCCCCTGTGGAGGGCGAGGGGTCATGCCGGCAGACCGGACCGATCGGTTACAAAACGCGTGGCTTCGTTGCGATGTTGACGAGCTTCGGCACCCGAACGATGACCGCGACAATGTCCCGGTCCGCCGTCGAGCGCGCCACGGCAGCGGATGCCCGCGCCAGCGTCTCCAGCTCCTCCTGGCTGATCTTCGGTGAGACCTCGAGGCGATCGCGCACTTTGCCGTCAACCTGCACGATCGCCGTGACGGACTCCTCGACAAGCAGTGCGGGATCCGGCTTGCGCCACTGTGCCAGGGCGACCGTCGGTTCGTAGCCGAGCAGCTCCCACATGTCCTCCGCGGTGTACGGGGCGAACAGGTTCAAAGCGATGGCCGTGACTTCCGCTGCTTCCCGCACCGCAGCATCCGCCGGGCCGGCACCGGAGTCGATCGTCTTGCGGGTCGCGTTGACCAGCTCCATCAGGCGCGCGACGACCACGTTGAACTTGAACTGCTCGACCAGCGCCGGGGCGTCCGCCAGGAAGCGATGCGTGACCCGGCGCAGGGCGCCGTCGCCGCCCTTCCATGCGACATCGGGTGCGCTGGTCACGTCGTGGGCAACCCTCCAGGCGCGTGCGAGGAACTTCGCGCTGCCGGCCGCCGAGACGTCGGCCCAGTCGATGTCGTCCTCAGGCGGGCCGGCGAAGGCGAGCGTGACCCGCAGGGCATCCGCCCCGTGCTGACGCAGTTCGTCGGCGAACTCGACCAGGTTGCCCTTGCTCTTGCTCATCTTCGATCCGTCCATCAACACCATGCCCTGATTGAGCAGTGAGGTGAACGGCTCCGTGAAGCTGAGGTAGCCGAGATCGAACAGCACCTTCGTGACGAAGCGCGCGTAGAGCAGGTGCAGGATGGCGTGCTCGACGCCGCCGACGTACTGGTCGACGGGAGCCCACTTCTCCACCTCCGCGATATCGAACGCTTGCGTGGCGTCGTGAGCGTTCATGTAGCGCAGGTAATACCAGGAGCTGTCGACGAACGTGTCCATCGTGTCGCTGTCCCGTTTCGCAGGGCCGCCGCAAGTCGGGCACGGCACGTTCACCCAGTCCTCGGCCGCGCCGAGCGGGCTGGTTCCCTTCGGGCGCAGATCCAGCCCCTCCGCCTTCGGAAGCTCGACAGGCAACTGGTCTTCCGGCACCGGTACGGCGCCACAGGACGCGCAGTGGATCATCGGGATCGGCGCACCCCAGTAGCGCTGCCGCGAAATCAGCCAGTCGCGAAGGCGGAAGTTGCGGGATGCGCCGCCGTGCCCGCTTGCCGCGAGCGCCTCTGTGATCTTCTTGATCGCGTTCACCTTGCTCAGACCGTTGAACGGACCGGAGTTGATCAGACGGCCTTCGCCGGCCAGGGCGATGCCGGTCGCAGCCGGGTCGAGGGGGGGCAGGTCGTCCGGCAGCAGGGCTTTGCCGGTGATCGGATCGGTCGGGATCACCGGGATGGCGCCTGTCACGGGTGCATTCGTGTCGACGACGACCCGGACCGGCAGCTCGAAGGCGCGGGCGAAGTCGAGGTCGCGCTGATCGTGTGCCGGCACCGCCATGACCGCGCCGTGACCGTAGTCCGCGAGCACGTAGTCTGCCGTCCAGATCGGAATCCGCTCGCCGCTCAACGGGTTCACGGCGAATCGCTCGAGGAAAACACCGGTCTTGGGCCGCTCCGTGCTCAACCGTTCGATGTCGCTGTGCGAGCGTACGGACTGCAGATACGTGTCGAAGGCGCTCTGCACCTCGGTCGATGCGCCCGCCGCGAGTTCGGCGGCCAGGTCGGAATCGGGAGCCACGACCATGAATGTCGCACCGTACAACGTGTCGGGGCGGGTCGTGTAGACGGCCACCCGCTCGGCGCGTCCCTCGATGGCGAACTCGACGTCCGCACCGAGCGAGCGACCGATCCAGTTGCGCTGCATGCTGAGCACTTTGCCCGGCCAGGCTCCCTCAAGCTGGTTAAGATCGTCGAGGAGACGATCACCGTAGTCGGTGACGCGGAAGTACCACTGTGTCAACTTCTTCTTGGTCACGAGGTTGCCGCAGCGCTCGCAATGACCGTCGATGACCTGCTCGTTCGCGAGAACGGTCTGATCGAACGGGCACCAATTGACCAGGCCGTCCTTGCGATACGCCAGGCCCTTCTCGTACAGCCTCAGAAACAGCCACTGAGTCCAGCGGTAATACTCCGGGTCGCTCGTGTGCAGTTCGCGATCCCAGTCGAACGACGGCGCATAGATGCGGAAGCTCTGCTTCTGCTGTGCGATGTTGCTGTAGGTCCACCCGCGTGGGTCGATCCCGCGTTTGATGGCGGCGTTCTCGGCCGGCAGGCCGAAGGAGTCCCAGCCGATCGGGTGCAGCACGTTGAAGCCCTGCTGACGCCAGTACCGTGCCACGAAGTCGCCGAATCCGAATGCCTCGGCGTGACCCATGTGCAGATCGCCGGACGGGTAGGGGAACATGTCGAGCACGTACTTGCGTGGGCGGGTGTCCGTCGGGTCATCGGTGCGGAACGGCCGGAGTCGCTCCCAGATCGGCAGCCATTTCTCCTGGATGGCGGCGAAGTCGTAGTGTGCGTCGTCGCCGGGTGTGGCGGGACCGTGCTCGTGTGCCACGGGGCTCTCAATCTCTGCGTGGGCAGGTGCGTGTTCGGGTCCGGCGTGATCGCTCGATGCCGCATCGCGCCGGCCGGTGCCGTGCGGATCGTCCGCACCGGATACTGTGGTGGTCACGCCAGCGGCGGCGTTCCACTCCTCAAGATTACTCAAACTCGTCCAACGCACCGGATGCGCCGACGATTCCCGCTAGAGCCGCCGCCTTCAACCGGACTTCGGCCAGCTCTTCCTGCGGCACGGACAGTGCCGTGATGCCTCCCCCCGCGCCGATCGATACCCCGGTCGCATCGGCCACGATGCTGCGGATGACCATGTTCAGCTCGACACGGCCGTCGAGACTGAACGCACCGAAGCAGCCCGCGTAGACACCACGGGGCCCGCCCTCGAGCCCGTGCAGGATGCGCATAGCGCTGAGTTTCGGCGCCCCGGTCATGGATCCGGCGGGAAAGCAGGCGCGAACGACGGCCGCACTGCGCGTATCGTCCGCCATGCGTGCCTGGATCGTGCTGACCAACTGGTGCACCTGCGCATAGCTTTCGATCGTCAACAGGTCGCGCACCCGAACGCTGCCGAGCCGGGCCACCCGCCCGAGATCGTTGCGCATCAGGTCGACGATCATCAGATTCTCGGCGCGCTCTTTCTCGCTGGAGAGCAGTTCAGCGGCCAGCGCCGCATCAGCCGCCTCGGTGTCTCCGCGCGGCCGGGTGCCTTTGATCGGGCGCGTCGTGATCGTGCCGGCGCGATCGATCGACAGGAACCGCTCCGGCGATGCGCTCAGCAGCGACACCCCGGCGATCCGCAGGTACCCGCCATTGTGCGTCGGGCTCGCCCGGCGCAACGCCGAATAGGCCGCGATCGGATCGATGACGGTGTCCACGCGCAATTCGTTCGTGAGGCACAGCTGATACGCGTCGCCGCGGGCGATCGCCTCCTGTGCTCGTGCGATCAGTTCCAGATACTCCGGCCCGCCGTGCCGCCAACGGGCGGCGACCGGCGACGCCGGTCTTGCGACGCCCTCCAGGGCTTCAGAACGGATGTCTCCCCGCGCGTCGGCGCACACCGCCAGAGCCGCTCGCGTCGCTTCGATCCAGTGCTGCGCACCCGGCGTGTCGGCAGCGGTCAGGGTGATCGAACGGTCGGCGTGGTCGAAGGAGACCACTCGATCGGCGAACAGCAGCGCGGCGTCCGGGTATCGTGACGACGCCACCGGCGCGCCGGCCGCCTGGGCACCCGCCTCATAGCCTATCCAGCCGATCCACGCCGGCACGACGGCCGGCTCTCCGGTATCGTCTCGTTCACCGAAGTCCGCGCCCTCGAGGGCGCGATCGAGAAAATCGAAAACAGACTCGAAGCGTCGACGCCGAGCGGCACCGTTCGGGCGGGAACTGGTCACCGTCCCGTCGGCCACACGTGCCGTGACGACCGAGCCGCCGACCAGGTCGTCGGCCGCCTCGCCCATGTGGCTGACGCCGTCGATGGCAAACAGCCCCCGGTCGAGCCAGAAAGCATTCTCGGCGGCCGGGTAGAGGGCGCCGAAGGCAGCATCCGGGGCAACCCACCAGTCGACGCGCGCGCGCAGAAGAGGCCGCTCCACGTCAGAAGCCTAATCCGCGCGCGGTTGCCGCGATGGACTCAACCGAACAGGTTCTTCTGCGAGAGCCACTCCTTCGCGATCGTGTCGGCGGATTCTTTCGCGGACCCGCTGCTCTTCGTGTTCATCGCAATCAGGTCCTGTGTGGTCAGCGCCGCGGAGATCTTGTTCAGGACCGCTGTGACCTTGCCTGTGGCCTTCTTCGAGTTGATCAACGGCACGACGTTCTGCGCGACGATCATGTGCTGCGGATCCGCCAACGTCACGAAACCGTTCGCCGTGATCGCCGGAGTCGTGGTGAAGATGTCGGCGAGCTGTGCCTGGTTGTCGAGCAAGGCCTTCACCGTGTTCGGTCCGCCGCTGTCGCTGATCGGCAGAAGCGTCGCCGTGACACCGTAGACCGATTTGAGCCCCGGAATCCCGTAGGGACGCTGGCCGAGTTCGGGGTTTCCTGCGACGGTCAACGGGATTTTCAGACCGGCCAGGTCGGCCAGGCTCTTCACGTTGTACTTCTGTGAGAACACCTTCGTGACGTTGTAGGAGTCCGCGTCCTGGGCAGCCGACTGCTTCAGGACTTCGAATCCCTTGGGCAGCGCGTCGTTGAGTGCGGCATAGACATCCTCACTCGACTGGGCCGTGGACTTCGGGTCGTAGTTCTGGAGCAGATTTCCGCTGTATTCGGGCACTAGGTCGATCGAACCGTCCTGCAACGCGGCAAGGTAGACCGCCCGCTGGCCGATGTTGAGCTGAGTCTTGACCGTCACACCGTTCGCCGCCAGTGCTTGCGCGTAAATCTGCGCGATGATCTCGCTCTCCGGGAATGCGGCGGAGCCGACGGTGATCGTGGTCGAACTCGACGAGCCCGATGCCGCCGTCGTCGTGTTGCTCAGCGGATTGCCGGACGAGCAACCGGCGAGAACGACCGCCCCGACCGCCAGCACGCCGGCGGCGATCAGGCTTCTTCTTCTTGCGAACATTTGTTGAACCGTTTCCTTTCGTTTTCAACCGGAATGGTTGTGCGACAGGGCTGCACCCACCGCCGTGCGACGGCGAGACGTCTTCACCCGTACCTCTGCGACCCGGCCGGCGGCCACACCGCGCGGCACGACGAATTTCTGGATCAGTGCGAAAAGCCCATCGACCACGAGCGCCAGCACGGTGACCAGAATCGACCCGGCCAGCATCTGCGTGTAGTCCAGTACGGGGATCGCGTCGTAGATGTAGCGACCCAATCCGCCGAGCGGCAGGATGGCCGCGACCGTCCACGTCGCGATCACCTGCAATGCAGCCGACCGGATGCCGCCGATGATCAGCGGCGCTGCCAGCGGAAGCTCTACCGTGGTCAGAATCTGCCACTCGGTCATGCCGACTGCTCGCGCGGCATCGATGGTATGCCGATCCACCGATTCGAGCCCGGCATACGCACCCGCGAGGATCGGCGGGAGCGCGAGGATCACCAGGGCGATCAGCGGCGCCAGCAGCCCGATTCCGATGGCGACGCCCAGCAGGGTGACCAGGCCCAGCGTCGGCAGGGAGCGCAAGCCGCCGGACAGCTGCACCGCGATCGTCTTGCCGCGGCCGGTATGACCGATGGCGAGCCCGGCGGGCAAGGCGATCACGGTCGCGATGACCAGCGTCAGCAGTGTGTATCCGACGTGCTCGCCGACCCTGGCCGGGATGCCGTCCGCACCGACCAGATGCGCCGGATCGATGAGCCACGCGAATGCGGCGAAGAAGTTGTTCATGACGCGCTGCCCGCCAGAGATCGAGCAACCCGCGCACCTCGGCGCCCGGCCCGCGCCGTGTGCGACCAGGGCATGAGCAGCCGCCCCAGCAGCACCAGAATCACGTCGAATACGATCGCCACGATCAGGGTGCCGACGATGCCCACCAGGATCTCTTCCGGAAAGCTGCGCAGATAGCCGTCGAGGAACAGATTCCCGAGGCTGCTGACGCCGATGATCGACCCGACGCTCACCAGGCTCACGGTGCTGACCGACACCACCCGCACGCCGGCAAGCAGCACGGGGCCGGCCAGCGGCAGGTCGACGCCCCAGAAGCGACGCCAGCCGGAGAAGCCGACTGCGGTCGCAGACTGCTTGACGTCCCCGTCGACCGCCGCCAGGGCGTCGGCCGTCGTTCTCACCATCAGCGCAAGGCCGTAGATGCTCAGCGCGACGATGACGTTCACGGGGTCGAGGATCTTCGTCCCGATCAGGCTCGGCATGGCGACGAAGAGCGCGAGCGACGGAATCGTGTACAGCAACCCGCCGATCGAGAGCAGCACCCCGCGTGTCGCACGATACCGATTCGCCAACCAGCCGATCGGCACGGACAGTGCGAAGCCGATGAGGATCGGCGGGATGCTCAGCGCCACGTGACTGAGCGTGAGCTGCCAGATCGAGTCGAAGTTCGACCAGAACCAGCTCACGACCCCGCCTCACCCTGCGCCGAAGCACCCGCACCCCAGGAGGGGGCGGCCTTTACCTCGAGGATGCCGGCGGCGCGACCGGCGCCGTCGATGACGATCTGACCGTTCACACCGTCTTGCAGATACAGTGCCCGCTTCCCGCGATCGGCACCGATGAACTTCGCGACGAATTCGTCAGCAGGTGAGCGGAGAATGTCGGCAGGTGTGCCGATTTGGGCAACGATTCCACCGGTCTTGAAGATGACGATCTGATCGCCGAGGAGGAAAGCCTCGTCGATGTCGTGCGTCACGAAGACGACGGTCTTGTCGAGCGCGCGCTGCAACCGGGTCAATTCATGCTGCAATTCCGCCCGCACCAGCGGGTCGACGGCGCCGAAAGGCTCGTCCATGAGCAGGATGTTCGGGTCGACTGCCAGGCCTCTGGCCACCCCGACACGCTGTTGCTGCCCGCCCGAGAGCTGCGCCGGGTAGCGATCGGCCAGCGATCGGTCCAGGCCGACCGTATCCATCAACTCGAGCGCCCGCGCTCGCGCCTCTCGCCTGTGCACACCCTGCAGCAGAGGTACCGTCGCGATGTTGTCGACAACCTTGCGATGCGGCAGGAGGCCGGAATTCTGCATCACGTAACCGATGCTCCTGCGCAGTCGAACGGGTTCGAGCGTCGCAACATCTTGACCGTCGATCTCGACAGTCCCACTCGTTGCGTCGACCATCCGATTGATCATCCGCAGGATCGTCGTCTTTCCGCTGCCGGAGGATCCGACCAACACGGTGATCTTCCGCGATGGAATCACCAGGCTGAAATCACGGACGGCGATCGTGCCGTCTGGATAGCGCTTCGTTACCGATCGAAACTCGATCATGCGTACTCAGGCTCATTCCTCAAGGCGGACTTCGGATCGACAGGTGCCACTGGTTCGACCAAGCAGTCTCAACTAATCAGCATTTGACCTGCTTGGCAAGTCCGTGCGTCACTTGGCATAACTCTCGCAGCAACCACCGACATTCCCGGTTCGCGCAGAAATCAGCACGGTACCGGACGATCAATCCTTCGAAGGCGCGCCGTCGTAGTAGCCGGCCAGATAGCTGTGCACGACCGCCTGCGCTTCGGCAAGGATCTGTTGATCACCGGCCGGGTCTGTGATGAAGGCCTGAGCGATCAGTGCGTCGGCGATCTGCACGGCGATGCCGAGACGGAACGTGAGCTCATCACCCGCCGGAAGACCATACTCTTCGGAGAGGATCTCGCTGAACCGAGCCGCGAAGAAGTCGGGCCGCTCGTCTGCGGCCCCGTCGTCCGTGTCACGCGCGGCTCCGACAGGTGCGGTGCCGGTGAACCGAATGATCCGGAAGCCGGGCTCGGCGCGGTACATCTGCGCGAAAGCGGTCAAGGCGCATTCCACGGCGCCCCACCAGTTCGTGGGTTTGACACGCTGGATCTCCGCAACCACCGCCAACCGGTAACGGCTCTCCGCACGGTCCCGAAGCCCTTCGAGCAACGCTATCCGGTCCGGAAAATAGCGGTAGACCGTGCCGATCGACGCGCCGGCGCGTTCGGAGACCATGGCGGTCGTCAAACGATCGACCCCGGTCTCGTCGACGACGAAGGCCGCCGCGTCCAGCAGCGTGTCAACGCGGGCAGCGCTCCTTCCCTGCACCGGCTCGGTGCGGACGAGCAGGTTGGATTTCTTGTCGTTCTCAGGGAGAAGATCATGTAATGGCACGAACGATTGCTCCTTTGCGGGCGGGCGATGGACACAACCGCTCGGCACCCCTTTTGCCGGGCCGCTTCCAACGCACTGTTGCGATCTTAGAACGAGAAACCCTCAAATTCCCAGATTGCGTTCTGCACACGCCGAACCGAGTGTCTGATCAGCCTCCATTCGTCCGCGACGCACGGGGCGTGAAAGACTGGCGTAATGGCCGCTCCACCCGATGACCAGGACCCCGCTGCGGCGCCCGTGGCGCACCGTGCGGCGCGCATCGAGGATGCGTTTCACGATTTTCGAGCGCGACGTGCCAGAAAGCGCGGATACCTTTCGACGATCGTGCCGTACGCCGGTTACGGCGCACCCTCCTGGGTGCGCGTGCTCGGGCGCGTCGTGCTGGTGAAGGAGCCGCGGGCGGGCAGCCGAGCTGAGCGCAAGTACCGCAGACGTGAGGAAAGCGTGCGCGGCTGGCGCAGTTTCACCAGCGTCCCGGTCGCCGACATCGTCGTCGAGGTGACGATCGGCGGGGAACTGCACCGCGTGTATCCAGACCGCGGAGGCGTGATCGATGAGGTGATCCAGGTGCAGTTGTCACCCGGCTGGCACACGCTGGTGATGCGAGCATCCGATTCCGGGGGCATGTCGCAGGCCCCGGTGTTCATCGTCGACCCGTCGACACGATTCGGCGTGATCTCCGACGTCGACGACACGGTCATGGTCACCGCTCTGCCGCGGCCTCTGCTCGCCGCCTGGAACACTTTCGTGGTCGACGAACACGCGCGCGTGCCGACTCCGGGAATGGCAGTGCTGCTGGGACGTCTCGCGTCCGCGTCGCCGGGCACACCGGTCATCTATCTGTCGACGGGTGCCTGGAATGTCGCCCCGACCCTCAGCCGTTTTCTTTCTCGCAACCTGTTCCCGGCCGGCGTGATGCTCTTGACCGACTGGGGGCCGACGCACGACAGATGGTTCCGAAGCGGACAGCAACACAAACGAGCCAACCTTGCACGCCTGGCGAAGGAGTTCCCTTCGCTTCGGTGGCTCCTGGTCGGCGACGACGGTCAGCATGATGAGGCGTTGTACGGCGAGTTCGCACGCACCTATCCGGACAACGTGGCCGCTGTGGCCATCCGTCAGCTCTCCCCACGCGAAGCGGTGCTCGCCGGGGGCCGCTCGAACGCAGCAGAGCACGCGAACTCAAACGGAGTGCCGTGGGTCTATGCCCCGGACGGCGCCGGTCTGCTCGACCAGTTGACCGAGCGCGGCGTCCTCGGCTAGACGCACGGCATGGCGCCATCCGCGGCTACCCTGAAGGGGTGAAGTTCGCCTCGGCGCTGCGCGCCGCGTCCCGCGTGCCGTTCTTACAGACCGCCAAGGCCGCCATCGCAACGGTCACCGCCTGGCTCATCGCCTCGGCGGTGCTGCCGGAGCAGATTCCGGTGTTCGCTGCGATCGCCGCCCTCCTCGTCGTGCAGCCGAGTGTGAACCAGTCGCTCGGCAAGGCCGTTGAGCGCACGATCGGCGTCATCGTCGGAGTCATCGTTGCTTACGTCGTCATCCTGATCTTCGGGCCGAGCAGTTGGGCCGTGCTGCTCGCGATCGTTGCCGCGATCGTCATCGCCTGGGCGCTGCGCCTGACAGCAGGCACGGCCAATCAGGTGCCGATCAGCGCGATGCTGGTGCTCTCCATCGGTGCGACCAACCATGCCTACGCGTTCAATCGCATCATCGAGACGATGATCGGTGCTGCGATCGCGATCCTGGTCAATCTGCTGATCGTCGCGCCGGTGCTGCTCACACCGGCGCAGGACGCGGTGCGTGCATTGGCCGAGGAGGCCGGGGCCACCCTCGACCGCCTGGCCGGCGCACTCGTCGCGCCGCAGACGGCCGCCGGGCTCGCGGAGATTCTGGTGACCGCCCGGTTGTTGCGGCCGATGCAGGTCAAGGCGCAGACCGCACTGACCCAGGCCGAGGAGTCCCTGGCGTTCAATCCGCGCGGCTTCAAGCACAAACGCAGGCTCAGCGGCGAAATGGACCTGTTCGCGCGAATGCCCGCGCTGGTCACGCGCACGCTCGGCATGACGCGTGCCGTGCACGACCACTACGACGACAGCCTGCACTCGGAGCCGACCGTCAGGGCGATTGCGGAGGAACTCTCCCGTGCCGCCCACGATCTGCGACTGATCGCCGCGCACGCGTCTGATGCGACGGCCCAGTCGGTCTCCGTCGCAGCGATCGAACCGGACGATCTCGCGCTGACCTCGCCGCTGGTCATCACGACCCCGCACCCGCAGCACTGGGTGCTGCTCGGCTCGCTGCTCGAGGACCTGCGCCGCATCCACGAGGAGATCGTCGGAGGTTCAGGTTGAGAGGTCCGCGCGTCGGCCGGAGGACGGTCATCGCACTGCTGCTCGCGTGCCACCCCGGGCCCACGGCCGTCGTCACCACTGTCGCGATCCTGTTGGGCATCTCGCTCGGCTACGCTCCGGCACGCGTCGTGTTGCTGGCCGCCGCGGTCGGCGCCGGGCAATTGTCGATCGGCTGGTCGAACGACTGGATAGACAGTGCCCGCGACACCGCCGTGCACCGCGCGGACAAGCCCGTCGCGAGCGGAGCAGTCTCGGCGTCCGCCGTTCGCACGGCCGCCTTCGCCGCAGCAGCCCTCGCCGTGGTTCTCTCCCTGTTGCTCGGCCCGCTGGCTGCGGCAGCGAACCTGCTCGGCGCCGCCGCCGGCTGGGCATACAACCTCGGACTCAAGTCGACGGTGTTCTCGGCAGTGCCGTACGTGGTCTGCTTCGGGTTGCTGCCGGCCGTCGCGACGCTCGGGCAGCAACGGCCCGCATTCGCCGCGCCCTGGGTGGTGATCGTGGGCGCCCTCCTCGGAGTCGCCGCACACTTCACGAACGTGCTGCCCGATCTCGAGGACGATCGCCGCACCGGCGTTCATGGTCTCCCCCATCGGCTCGGCCGATCCGCCTCCGGAGTGCTCGCGTTCGCAGCATTGGCCGCAGCGGGCGTCCTGCTCGGTCTGGCGCCCGGGTTGCCGCCCCGAACGGTCGGCTGGATCGGGATGATCGCCGCGCTTGCCATCGCGGTGTGGGGTATCCTGCTGGTCGTGCGTGCCAGAACCTCTCGCGTCCTGATGCGGCTCGTGATGGCCGGCGCGCTGGTGGACGTCGC
Source organism: Microbacteriaceae bacterium (assembly GCA_004297935.1). Lineage (GTDB taxonomy): Bacteria > Actinomycetota > Actinomycetes > Actinomycetales > Microbacteriaceae > Rathayibacter_A. The sequence goes on from SCRE01000008.1 coordinate 295,303, forward strand.
GATGCTCGTGTTCTCCGGTCAGTCGCTCACCGTCTGAACGGCGTGCGGATTGCGGATCCCCACCGCCGAGATCGCAGACCCCACCAGCATCAGGACGGCCGTGGCGAGCATCGCGCGTTGCATGCCGGCGTGATCCAGCGCCCCGCCGATGAGGATGCCCGCGAACGCCACCGTGACGAGCCCGGCCACGCGGGCGACCGCGTTGTTCACGGCCGAGCCGATGCCGGCATCCGCCGGGTCGATCGAGCCGAGAATCGCGGAGGTCAGCGGCGCGACGGTGATCGAGAGCCCGAGCCCGAAGAGCAGGACGCCGGGCAGAAGCTGCGCCCAGTACACCACGGACCGGCCCATCGCGATCATCCAGAGGAAGCCGAGCGCGGCGATCGCCGGTCCAACCGACATGAACAGGCGCGGACCATGTTTGCCTGCGAGTGAACCGAACAGACCCGACAACGCCAGCATCAGGAGTGTGGCGGGGATCATGGCGATCCCGGCCTCTGTTGCGCTGAAGCCGGCCACCTGCTGCAGGTAGAGCACCAGAATGAACGGCCCGAATGACAGCGCGCCGTAGATCGCGGCCGTGGACAGGTTTCCGACCCAGAAGTTGTGCACGCGGAAGATCGAGAACGGCAGCATCGGATGCGACGAGCGCGCCTGCACGGCGAAGAACGCGGCCATCGCCAGAATGCCGACGGTGAGGCTGATCCACACGTGCGGTGCTGCCCAGCCGTACTGCCCCTGTTCGATCAACGCGAAGACGACCGCGCCGAGGCCGAGCGCACCCAGTACGGCACCCGGATAGTCGACCCGACCACCCGGCCGCGTCTCGTCGCGCCCGACCCCGGCCATCAGCCACAGGGTGATGGCGATGGGCAGTAGATTGATGGCGAAAACGTAACGCCAAGACAGGAGATCGACGAACAGGCCGCCGATGATCGGCCCGGCGATCGCGGCCATGCCGGTCCACGCGGTCCAACGGCCGATCGCCTTCGATTGCGCCGCCCCGCTGAACGTCGAGATGATGATCGCGAGCGAGCTCGGCACCAGCAGCGCGCCCGCCACGCCCTGCGCCGCGCGCGCCGCCACGAGGAATACGCCGCTCGGCGCCAGCGCGCAGGCGAGTGAGGTGACGGCGAAGCCGGCCAGCCCGACGCGCAGCACCCGCCGGCGACCGAAGACATCGGAAAGTGAGCCGGCGACGAGAATCAGCGACCCCAGGGTCACGAGGTAGGCATCCACCACCCACTGCTGCAGCGCAAGCCCTCCGCCGAGGTCACGGTCGATCGCGGGAAGCGCCACGTTGATGACCGAACTGTCCAGAAAAGCGACAAATGAGGCGAGGATGGCGATCAGAAGCACACGGAATTGAAGCGGGGTCACTCGCTCAGTCAACGCGTCGGCGCCGATCTTGGCAATCGAATCCCCGAACTTGCGATTTGCCGGATGCGGGTGTCGCCCCCAGCCGGGGGCCGCGCACTGCATATCCTGGAGCACGTGCACATTCGCGCGAGGAGTTCACACGTGCGGCGACGAACCTGTTGGATCGCGTTGGCGAGCGCTGTTGCGCTCGTGGTGGGAATGGCCGCCCCTGCCCACGCCGACGACTATCCGAGTTGGAACGACGTGCAGGCAGCGAAGGCGAACGCCGCAACCGCCAAAGCGGAGGTCGCCACGATCACGGCCCTGGTCGCCCAACTCCAGACGTCCGCAAACGTCGCAGCGGCCACCGAGCTGCAGAAGGCTGCGGAGTACACCGTCGCGAAGAACGCCCTCGACGCGGCAACAGTGCGCGCGAACAATCTGCAGGATCAGTCGAAGAGCGCAGCGCAAGCGGCCGCCCTCGCCCGCACACGCTTCGGCCAGTATGTGTCGCAACTCTACATCTCTGGCGGCACCGACTTCACAACCCAACTCCTGTTGAGCGGACCCACCACGCAAGACCTGCTCGGCAAGCTCGGCGCGATGGATCAACTGTCCGGACAGAGTTCTCAACTGCGCACGCGCGCCGTCGAACAGCAGAACATCGCGGATGCGACGGCGAAGCAGGCGACCCTCGCCCAGCATCTGCGTGACCAGCTTGCCGCGACCGCCGCGCAGAAGCTGGCGGCGGCGCAGGCCGCGCAGGTCGCAGCGGACGCCGAGTTGGCGAAACAGCAGACGATCAGCGCCACGCTGTACGCACAGGCGGCCGCCTTGAACAACACGGCTGCAAGCGTTGAGAAACAGTATTATGACGGCGTCGCGAGGCAGGCCGCGCTGGCTCGGCAGGCTGCCCAATCGTCTGGCGGCACCGTTTACATCGACACAACCGGTGTCGTCGTCGATCCTGCCGCCGCACAGGCTTATGCCCGCGGCGCGATCGGGGCGTATGGCTGGGGCGGCGACCAGTTCAATTGTCTGGTCAACCTGTGGACCGGTGAGTCGGGTTGGCGAGCCAATGCCTACAATCCGTCCAGCGGCGCTTATGGCATTCCACAGTCATGGCCGGGCTACAAGATGGCCACCGCGGGCGCCGATTGGCGCACCAACGCGAACACGCAGATCAACTGGGGCCTTTCCTACATCTCGTCGGCGTACGGGTCCCCGTGCTCCGCCTGGGATCAGTGGCAGGCGCGCAGCCCACACTGGTACTGACTCTTCACGCCGCGTAGGCGGTCGCCGTCCAAAGCTGGAACAGGGCATATGCGCGCACCGGCGACCAAGCCGCAGACGCGATCTCGGCCTGCTTCGCAGTGATGCCGCCGAGCGCCTTCCGCAGAACGAGATCGCCGGGCACGAACGCGTCACGGTCGCCGAGCACGCGCACGGTCAGATAGTCGATGCTCCACGGTCCGATCCCGTGCAGCGCGAGCAGTCTGCGTCGCACCTGTGCGTGATCCGTGTCCGGTTCGATGACAAGTCCCGCCGCACACGCCTCGGCCAGCGCGTGCAGTGTTCTGGCACGCGATCCGGTCAATCCGACCGCCTTCTGCAACTCGTCCGGCGTGGCCGCGGCCAGTGCGCGTGCTGTCGGGAAGACGGTCATGCCGGCCGGTCCCGGCAGACCGTAGACTGCCGTCAACCGACCGGCGAAGGTGCGGCATGCGGCGACCGACACCTGCTGGCCGAGCACCGTGGTGACCGCGGCCTCGAACCCATCGGGATAGCCGATCACCCGCAGCCCCGGTCGTGCGGTGACAAGCCGCCCGATGGCCGGATCGCCGCGCAGCGTCCGGTACACGGTGTGCGGATCGGCATCGAGGTCGAGCCAGCGGCGCAATAGAGGGGTGAGGCGTGCGGCACCGGCCGCATCCGTGTCGGCTGTCACGACGATGCGGTCACTTGCGAAGGTGACGGTCGCCGCAATGGGGCCGGCGGCATCCGGGAACAACCGAGTGTGCGACCGGGCCGACGGATCGGTGTGCTCGGCACCAGGGATGGCGTGGGCGGCGAGCGTTGCCAATGCCGCGGACGCCTCATAGGGTGGCGTGAACGGCAGCACGAACATCGTCTGGCGGCCTTCGAGTCGAGACGAGCCCGGTTGGGGCTGCTGCTGCACGTTCATAGCTGGTTGCCATGCTACCCAGCATGGCAACCAGTGCTCAGAGCACCTTCGAGAGGAACCCCTTGGTGCGCTCGTGCTGCGGGTTCGAGATGACGTCTATCGGCGATCCTGACTCGACGACTTTTCCCCCATCCATGAAGAAGAGGGAATCCCCCACCTCGCGCGCAAAGCCGATCTCGTGGGTCACCACGACCATGGTCATGCCGCTGGTGGCCAGTTCCTTCATGACGTCGCGGACTTCGCCCACCAGCTCCGGGTCCAGGGCGGAGGTCGGTTCATCGAAGAGCATGAGCTTCGGTTCCATCGCGAGTGCCCTGGCGATGGCGACCCGCTGCTGCTGGCCACCGGACAGCTGACTCGGGTACGCACCGGCCTTGTCGGCGAGACCGACCCGATCGAGCAGCTCCCTGGCCCGCTTCGTGGCAGACGTTCCGCTCTGCCCGCGCACGAGCTTCGGCGCACAGCTGATGTTCTCGACCACCGAGAGGTGCGGAAATAGGTTGAAGCGCTGGAACACCATACCGATGTCCTGACGCTGAACAGCTGCCTCGGTCTGCTTCAGCTCATAGATCTTTTCCCCGCGCTGTCGGTATCCCATGATGGTGCCGTCGACCAATATCCGGCCGCGGTCAATCCGCTCAAGGTGATTGATGCAACGGAGGAAGGTCGATTTCCCCGAACCGGACGGCCCGATCACACAGGCGACCTGTCCGGCATCCACCTGCAGGGAAATGCCCTTCAATACGTGGTTGCCGCCGTACGACTTATGGACGTTCTTGGCCAGCACCATCGGCTCGACGGTCATGGGTTCTCCTGTCCTCCTGATTCGTTTCTGCCTGCGGTAGCCCCCGCAAGCACGTCGGTGGATGCCGCCCGGTTGGTCCCGCTTCCGGGGAGCCTCGGGCTGTCGTCGCTCTCGAGGGATGCGCTCCTCTGGTCGTATCCTCTGGCAAAACGGCGTTCAAGGAAGAACTGCCCGACCATCAGCAGGGAGGTGAACAGCAGGTACCACACCGATGCCACCAACAGCAGCGGGATGGGGTTCAGCGTCTCGGCGGAGATATCCCGCGATCGGGTGTACAGGTCGAGACTGAATGGCACCGCGGTGACCAGCGATGTGGTCTTCAACATCGAAATGACTTCGTTCCCAGTCGGTGGGATGATGATGCGCATGGCCTGCGGGATCACGATCTTGCGCATCGTCTTGCCCCAGGTCAAGCCGAGCGCCGTCGCCGCCTCGGCTTGTCCCTTGTCCACCGAAAGAAGGCCTGCCCGCACGATCTCCGCCATGTAGGCGGCCTCATTGAGCGCCAGGCCGATCACAGCAATCCAGAACACATCGACCAGATCCACCGTTTCGAACTGCAACCAGGGCTTCTGAAACGGAATGCCGAACTGCACCGAACGGTAGATGGTCGTGAGGAGTCCCCAGAAGACGAGCTGCACATAAACCGGCGTGCCACGGAATAGCCAGATGAAGACCAGTGAAACCGATCGGAATATCGGGTTCGGACTCTGCCGCATGATCGCAAGCAGAATTCCCAGGGCTATCGCGATGATCATCGAGTACACCGTCAATTGCAGCGTTACTCCCGCAGCCTGAACGATCCGCCCGTCGAACAGGTATTCGCCGAAAGCCTTCCAGTCGTATGCGGGCCGCTGGCTCGCATCGATCACGAAGAGGGCCAGAAGCAGGAGGATCAGCACTGAGAAGAGATTCCGCCACGGATGTTTCAGTCTGATGGCGCGTACCGAATCCGACTCACCGTCGTCGTGGTGCTCAGGTGCGCCGGTTCGCGGGGCGCCGATTTCCGATTTCATAGCGTTCATAGCCGCTCGAACTATTCTTTGGCGCCGTTGATCTGGATCGTGTCGATGGCCCCGTCCTCAACACCCCAGTACTTCAGGATGCTCAGGTATGTGCCATCGTCCATCAGCTCCTGCAGCGACGTCTGGAGAGCTTTCGCGAAGGTGCCACGATCCTTGAGCATCGGCGTGCCGGAGAGCGTGGAGTCGTACACGTCTGAGGTCACGAGTTTGCCCTTACTGAGGCGCACCGCATAGCCGACGACCGGTGAGTCAGCGACCATCGCATCCACACGACCGAGTGTCAGCGCGGCGGTGGCATCGTCCTGGGTGTCGTAGCCAAGGATCTCGATGGGATCCTTGCCGGCAGCCGCACACTGCTTGTCCAACGCGGGCAAGTAGATCAGTGGAGCCGATCCGCCGTTCTGGGCAGCGACTTTAAGACCACACACATCGAGTTCCGAATTGATGCGGTTGTCCTTCGCCGATGCGAACTGGTTGCCTGCGACGTTGAAGTCGACCAGGTCGAGTGTCTCTTGGCGCTTCTTCGTGTCGTAGTAGCCGCCGAGCCCGAGGTCGTACTTTTGCCCAAGAATGCTGGGCACGATGTTGTCGAATTTGGCGACCCGGTATGTGGTGGTGACGCCGAGCTTGGCTGCGGCGGCATCGATCAAGTCGATCTCCCACCCGATCGGGTTTCCGTTCTTGTCCTTGAACTCGTTCGGCGCATAGGTCGGGTCGACGCCGATCACCAGCTGACCCGCCTTGATGATCTCCTTCGGCAGGAGCGCGATGGCTTCGCTGCTCTTTGCGATCTTTGAAACGTCGACGCCGGTCTGCCTATTCTCCGTGTTTCGATTGCCGCCATCACCTGACGGTGTGCACGCGGCCAGCAGCGCGACGACGGCAACTATTACGCCGCCCAGTACGATTCTCTTCATGTCCTACGGTCTCCTTTGCTTGAATCTGGTTGCTGTGTAACTCGTCGTGAAAAATCGATGTGATCAGGCGGAAAAAACGGACTCACCCGCGAAGAATGTCTCAATCGTTCTGGTCTTCCCGATTTCATCGTTCGGATGATCGAACGGATTGCGGTCCGCGACGACGAGGTCGGCGGCGAAGCCTTCCTTGATCGTGCCGGTGTAGTGCTCACGACCGTTGATGCGGGCGCTGCCGCTCGTGTATGCCCGCAATGCTGCGTCAAGAGTGAGCCGCTCCTGGGGTACGAAGACCGCGGGATTGAAATCGGGATGGTCGGCCGGATGCTGACGATTCACCGCGACGTGGATTCCGAGCCACGGATCGGGGCTTGTCACCGGCCAGTCCGATCCGGCACACATCTGCGCACCGGACTTGAAAAGGCTGGAGAAGGGATATTGCCAGTTGGCGCGCGCCTCGCCGATGATGGGGAGATTCAGTCTCACCATCTGTGGATCGTTGGACGCCCACAGAGCTTGAATGTTCGCAGCGACATCGAGCCGCGAAAAGCGTTCGATGTCCTCCGGATGTACGACCTGCAGGTGCGCAATGTGGTGCGTGATCCCCGAGTCCCCGTTGTGGATACGCGCTTCTTCGACCGCGTCCAGCGACTCCCGTACGGCACGATCGCCTATCGCGTGGAAGTGCACTTGTACGCCATGACTGTCGAGGAGTGCGACATAGTGGTTGAGTCTTTCCGGCTCCAGGAACGATATGCCGCGGTCACCGCCGCCGCAGGAGCATACGGGCGCGACGTATGGGTCGAGCATGGCAGCGGTCCGGTTCTCTGTGACGCCGTCCTGCATGATTTTCACCGTGCCGACTCGGAAGTATTCCCCGCCGAACCTCTCCCGTAGCGCGAGTACTTCTTCGAGCTGAGTCTCGTCGTCTCCCCGAGACCACCAGATCGCTCCGTTGACTCTGGCCCGCAGGGTGTCACGATCGATCGCCTGCTGGTAGACGTTCACGATGTCGGAGCTGTGATTGCCATAGTCGCCGATCAACGCATCCTGCCATCCGGTGATGCCGAACGAATGCAAATACCGTTGTGCCTCGATGAGGCCGTCGTACATCTCCTTGCGCGTGGATTGCGGAGCCAGCCTGAGCGCCAGGGACCGGGCGCCCTCGTGCAGGGTGCCTGTGGGATTTCCGTCTGCATCCCGCTCGATCCGGCCGTCCTGCGGGTCCGGGTAGTTTCTGTCGATGCCGAGCATCTGAAGCACGAGTGAATTGACCCAGGCGCTGTGATGATCTCGGTTCGAGATGATCATGGGCTTAAGGGTCGAGATCGAATCCAGGTCACTCGCCAATGGGGCGCCTCCGGGGAAGGCCGCCTGCTGCCATCCGCCCCCAATGATCCAGTCGGCATCGGGGTGCTCGATCACGAACTCCTCGATTTCCTGCAAATAGTCCTCGCGGGTCCACCCGCTCGAGAGATCGCAGCCAAGTCGCTCCACTCCGCCCTCGACCGGATGCACATGTGCGTCGACGAAGCCGGGGAGCAGGAGTCGTCCGGTCATGTCGATCACGCGAGTTCCGGAGGCCGTGCCCGCCTCAACCAACGCTGCGTCCAACGTGACGACAATGCCGTCACGGACGCCGACATCCGCCTTGATAGGAGCCGTGGCGGCTCCGTCAAACATGCTGCCGTTGATAAAGGCCAGATCCAGAGGTTGCACGTGTCCAAAACTCCTTTGTTTTGCGCTTCGATTACGTGGCTCCCTATGGCCGAAGCGGTGCGGGGAGCCAGCAACCTTGTTTCGCTTCTTGTCGACAGCAACTTAATCGATTAATGTTGGACTATACAGTCAAAGAACTTAAACGTTCAAGTACAAATATCGAAATATGTCAGCGTCACGTTTTTGACCGGAAAACGCGTGCGGCCGCCAGATGCCGCTGCCCGACACCAAAGGCGATCGTGGACAGAGTACGAGTGTCGGCGACGGCGCCCTCGAGAACCTAAGGTGGAACCTATAGATGGTGACGACGCTCTCCGACGTGGCCCAACTCGCCGGAGTATCCACGGCAGCGGTGTCCCTCGTGCTCAACGGGAAGAAGGGCGTCTCCAACGAGACCCGGCAGAAGATCTTGACGATTCTCGATGAGACCGGTTACCGTGTCAACCGGCTCGGGCGCGCCCTCCGGCAGTCCAAGACCGGTAGCATCGGGCTGTACATGCCGAGCTCAGCCGTACACTTCGGCTACTACACGGAGACGACCCTCGGCGTCGCCGAGACGCTCAATCAGCACGACATCTCCCTCCTGATCGTGCCGAGTGCCCCACAGGCGACAAAGATCGAAGCGTTTCCTGCAGTTGACGGTTTCATCCTGATAGAACCGCACTCCGACGACCTCGGGGTGGACGCTATCCTCCGTCAGGATCTCCCCGTCGTCTCCGGCGATCCTCCGGACCCGAGCTTCCATGAGCCATGGGGAATAGTCGAATCGCCGAACTTCCTGACCACGGTTCAAGTGTTCGATCGATTCCTGCAGGCTGGCGCGCGACGCCCGGGCCTCCTGCTCATCGACCGGGTATCGACATGGGCCAAACAGCTTGAGTCGGCATATGCCGAATGGTGTGAGGAGCACGCGATCGAGCCTCGGATATTGCTGGTGGACATCCATGAGTCAAACGACGCACTCACAACGATTCTGCGGCCGTGGGCCGACAGCGAACGCGGATGCGATGCCATCCTTGCCGGCGGAGACGGGATCGCGGTCCGTATCGCCGGAACCTTGCGGACGCTGGGTCACCGGGTCGGCGAGTCGATCAAACTGATTTCGGGTGTCGACAGTCCGATGATGGAGTTCCACACGCCGCGGATCACGGCGATTGACCTGCAGCCACGCGAGTTCGGCAGTGCGTGCGCCGAACTGCTCATCGAACTCCTCGACCAGCCACGCCCGGCCGCACCGGTGCGACGCCAGGTTGATGCGCCGCTGATCGCCCGTGAGTCCGGCTGAGCGGCTGCCGCCAGACGGTCGTGGACCACCCTCGCCGTAACGGGAGACGTTGACGACGCATGAATCGTCGAAGATCGATACACAGAACTCTGCTGCTTGCTCGGCCTGATCGTCGAGCCACAGGAAGGGACCGATCGACGGCACGGCATACCTTTCATCCCGTCGATCAGGCTGGGACGGCGATGGAGCCGGCATAGTGCTTGCCCCGTCCCATGCCCCACCCGATTGAACCTTTTCCGTTGCTCGCTCGTGTCCCTCGTGAAGATCTCCGCCGGTGGAGGCTCGAAGTGGAAGCGGGTGTGCACATGACTGAACGTGGCCAGGGCCTTGTCAGGCTCATGCGAGTCCTCAGCGCGATCGTCCTTTTCGTGATCGGCGGGATTCATCTATTCCTGGTCTTCGACGGCGTCGGGGGCACGCTCGGCGTACTCTTCATTCTCAACGCTGTTGCGGGCGTCGTTCTTGCGCTCGGGATGCTGACACTGCGCGGCAGGCTTCTGAAGCTCGCTGCGGTCCTGAGTCTGCTGTTCATCATCGCAAGCCTCCTCTCGCTCGTGCTCGCGCTGACCGTCGGACTGTTCGGCATCAGGGAGGTGTGGACCTTCACGCTCGTGCCGCAGACGGTCGTGATCGATGCGATCGGCATCGTGGTACTCGCCGTAGCCTCGGCGGTCGCGCTCCGCACGCCGCGGGTGGCGTGATCGCGCGCGCACTCCGCCGCGCGATCACGTGCGACACTCCCACTCCCACGTGTCTACGAGCCCCGGCGCGAGCTCTGAGCAGGCAGAGCCTTTGGCACTGATTCAGCAGCTGTCCGCCTGATCGTGAGCCAGACGGCGTCGCGGCCGAAGGACTCGGCGAGCAACCCCAAGGCGATGACAACGAGAACGATGTCGATACCGGGGAGCAAACGCGTTGCGGTGATCGTCAGCGCTATGCCCTGAACCGCCGTCACCACCTTGCGCCAGTACCGCGGCGGCAGTTGCCGCCGAAGCCACGGCAGGAGCAGGCCCGCCGCGACAAAGGCGTAGCGCATCATGCCGATAGCGAGCACCCAGAGTCCGAGGGTCTGCGCGACGTACACACTGAGCGCGAGCAGCAGGAACGCATCCACTTCCATATCGAAGCGGGCACCCAGCTCGCTCGCTGTGCCGGTATGGCGGGCAACCCAGCCGTCCACAGCATCCAGCACAAGAGCCGGCACGACCAGGCCGACCAAGAGGGCGATCGGAATCGGCGTGCTGAACGATGCGACGACGACGCCGGCGATTGCGCCGACCAGTGTCGAACGCACGGCTGTGACGATGTTCGCCCACCCGAACCGTGCCGAGCGTCGGCGATGCAGCCCTCGGATCAGGAGCGCGTTGGAGATCAGCAGATAGCCGAGCGCTGCCAGCCATCCGCCGACCGGCGGCTGAAACGCGCGCCCGTGCAGTGTCACCGCGGTCAGCAGCGCTACCGCCGCTGCACCCGCGATGGTAGACCCGATCGGTGCGAGGTGAACTCTGATCATCCCTGTCTCGTGTGTCTAGTGCGGAGCCCATGCATCTGTCTCGCGCGGATCCCATGCATTAACACGCCGACGGCGTGGGAATGGTTCACGAAGAGGAGGGGACATGCTGAACGCCACAGCGTTCTGGGTCGAGAAGCCGGGCACCGGCAGCCTGCGTCACGAACCACTCCGACGGGCACGGGATGGGGACGTCCTCGTTCGAACCCTCTACACCGGGGTGAGTCGAGGAACCGAGGCGTCGGTCTTCGGTGGACACGTGCCGCGCAGCGAACATGAACGCATGCGGGCGCCGTTCCAGGAGGGCAGCTTTCCCGGGCCGTTGAAGTACGGCTATCTCAATGTCGGTGTCGTCGAGCAGGGCCCGCCCCGGCTTCTGGGGCAGGTCGTGTTCACCCTGTTCCCGCATCAGTCGGCTTTCGTCGTTCCCGCCGATTCGGTCTATCCCGTGCCCGAGGGCATACCGGCGCGCCGGGCCGTCCTCGCGGGTGCGGTCGAAACCGCCCTCAATGTGCTCTGGGATGCCGCGCCCCTTGTCGGCGACCGGGTGACGGTCATCGGCGCCGGCATGATCGGCTGCTGTATCGCGCGCCTGGCGCGTGGCATCCTCGGTGTCGACATCGTCCTGGTCGATATCGATCCGCAGCGGCGAGACATAGCGGACAAGCTCGGCGTGAGTTTCTCCGTTGCCGCGGGGGCGCCCCACGATCGTGACATCGTGATCAACACGAGCGGGTCGGATGCCGGGCTGCAGCTCGCCCTCGAATGCGTCGTGACCGAGGGTGTGGTGATCGAGGCCAGCTGGTTCGTCGACCGTCCGGCGACGCTCATGCTCGGTGCCGACTTCCACTCCAGGCGACTGACCATTCAATCGAGCCAGGTCGGTGCGGTCGCGGCCAGGCGTCGCGGAAGCAGGACGACCGGCGATCGCCTGACCCTGGCACTGCAGCTCTTGCACGATCCGACCTTCGACGCCCTGATCACCGCCGAGTCCTCCTGGCGAGAGCTGCCAGACATGATGGCGAACCTTGCCGACGGCTCCGGCTCGAGCCTGTGTCACGCAATCAACTGGGAGGTCTGAACATGCCATTCTCCACGACGGTGCGAGACCACATGATGATCGCGCACAGCTTCGCCGGCGAGACTTTCGGGCCCGCACAGCGCCTGCACGGGGCGACATTCATCGTCGACGCGACATTCGGTGCGGATGAACTCGACGAAGATGGCGTCGTCGTCGACATCGGACGTGCCGCCGCCGCGCTTTCCGAGATCACCGGTTCGCTCAACTATCGCAACCTCGACGACGAACCCGATTTCGTCGGAATGAACACGACGACGGAACGCCTTTGCCAGGTGATCGCGGATCGTCTTGCTGCGCGCGTTGAGGACGGATCGCTCGGCGGCAAGCGGCTGACATCCGTCACCGTCACGCTCCACGAGTCGCACATCGCATGGGCGAGCTTTTCGAGGCCGCTATGAGCACGAGTCCGACCGCGACACTGTATTTCGTCGTTCCCAACACGATCGATGATCCCGACCGGGTCAGCGGCGGAAATGTCTACGACCAGCGGGTACGAGACGGCCTGCGTCAACTCGGCTGGGACGTACGGATGGTATTGCTTGGGGGCGGTGGCGAACGCACGTTGGCACAGGCGTTGTCCCGGTTGCCCGATGCCGCACTCGTGCTCGTCGACGGCCTGATCGCGGTGCGTGAATCGGATGTGTTCGTCGGGCAATCGAGCCGCCTGCGCCTCGTCGTGCTGGCACACATGGTCGCAAGCCTTCTGGTGGGCCCGACCGGCGATGCCGGCGACCCTGCCGAAGTCGCATGCCGCGAGCGGAGCGCTCTGGGTGCGGCACACCTCGTCATCGCCACCAGTTCATGGACGCGCTCCGAACTCATCACCCGGAACCTTGCCGAACCGTACCGTATCGTCGTAGCACAGCCCGGCACGGATCTCACTCCAGCGACGATCGGCTCGGCTGCCGGCGGCCGGCTGTTGTGCGTCGGCGTGGTCGCGCGACACAAAGGCCAGGACCTCCTCGTCCGCGCACTCTCCGGCCTCGCCGACATCGCCGGCTGGAGCTGCAGAATAGTTGGATCGCTCCAGCGGTACCCCGATTTCGTCGCAGAGCTGAGGGCCGATCTCACGTCAGTCGGCGTATCCGATCGGGTGACGTTCACCGGCGTGCTCACCGGGACATCCCTGGCGGATGCCTACGGTCAGGCGGATCTTGTCGTCGTCCCGTCCCGAAGCGAGAGCTACGGCATGGTGGTCGCCGAATCTCTGTCGCGGGGCATCCCGGTCGTCGCGACCCAGGTCGGCGGAATACCCGAGGCGCTTGTGCGCGCAGCGGCGGGGGTCGTGATTCCCCCCGACGACCCATGGGCACTCGGCGTCGTCCTCCGACAGTGGTGCACGAGCCCCACCCTACGGTCCGACCTGAAGGCGGAAGCGCTCGCGTCCCGCGCGGCAGTCCGACCGTGGAGCGCCACGATCGGGTTCATCGACTCGACGCTCGACCACGCCGCCCGGCTGGGATCGGCGGCACCCGCATGAGCGAGATCATCGACATCAACGACGAATGGCTCGCGCTGCGTGAACCGGAAGATGCGCGCGCACGCTCACACGAGCTGACACGTGCCGCTGCGTCGATGCTCCCGACAGGACCCATCGTCGTTCACGACCTGGGCAGCGGAACCGGCTCGATGATGCGCTGGCTTGCACCTCGACTCCCGGGTCCGCAGGCGTGGGTGCTTCACGACTGGAACCCGCGCTTGACCGAGCAGGCCGCCGGCGGTCCGCGCCCACTGGATCACGAGGGCACACCGGTCACCGTCAGCGTTCGGATCGCGGAACTCGACGATCTGGCCCCTGCCGATCTGCGGGGAGCCTCACTCGTCACAGCGTCCGCTCTTCTCGACGTGCTGACGTCCCGCGAAACGCACTCGATCGTCGAGGCATGCCTGGCTGCGGGCTGTCCGGTGCTTGTCACTCTCAGCGTGACGGGCAGCGTCGAACTGCGACCCGGCGACGAGCGCGACACGACACTCATGAACGCGTTCAACGCGCATCAACGCCGCATCACAGACGGACGCCAGCCGCTCGGCCAATGCGCCCCATCGGTCGTCCGAGGGCTGTTCGCACAGGCCGGCTGGCAGGTGCGCTCGAGTGCCACGCGCTGGTTGCTCGACAGCCGCCGACCTCGTCTGCTGCACGAATGGCTCGATGGCTGGGTCGGCGCTGCAGTGGAACAGTCGCCCGAACTGGCCGACGAAGCCACCCGCTACCGGGAACTGCGCGCGTCCCAACAGGAGCACGGCCAACTGTCGGCGGTCGTTCACCACGTGGATCTGTTGGCATGCCCACGGTAACGATCAGGACCATGATGGACCGCGCACGCAGGTTTGCGCGATCCAGACGGTTCCGACTCTCGATTCGTCTGATCGGCGGCTGTGCGGTGCTCGTGGCGGTTGTCGCACACGTTGGCACCGGTCCTGTTCTGCACGGGCTGGTGAGTGTCGATGGGCCGACGATCGGTGCTGCGGCAATTTTGGCTGCGATCGCCACCGCGGCCGCTTCGTGGCGTTGGCGGCTTGTCGCCGGACGTCTCGGTGTCGAGCTGCGCTGGTCGCACGCGATCGCGATGTATTACCAGTCGCAATTCCTCAACATGGTGCTTCCCGGTGGAGTGATCGGAGACGTGCATCGAGCAGTCGCTCACGGTCGCAGCGCCGGGAGCATCGGCCGGGCGACTCGCGCCGTTGCCATTGAGCGCTCCGCCGGACAGCTGATGCAGCTCACGCTCACCCTCCTGATCCTGGGTTGCCTCGGAGCGGAGCTCAACGGCCATCTCACTGTCACGATCGCCATCGGTGTCGCCGTGCTGGTCGTCACCGTGCTGGTCGTCACGGTGATCGCAGCCTTTTCGGCGAGCGCGCATGTCCGCATGGCGGTGCGGCATGAACTGGCTGAACTCCGCGCGGGGCTCGGATCGGTGCGGGTATCCGCCCAGGTCGCGGTCGCTTCGGTTATCGTCATCGCCTGTCATGCCATGACCTTCGCGATCGCAGCCGCGGATGTCGGAGCGAGCGTACCGGCGTTGCAGCTGTTCGCCCTGACATTCGTCATTCTGCTCGGCGCGTCCATCCCGCTGAATATCGGCGGATGGGGACCACGCGAGGGGATCGCGGGCTGGGCTTTCGCAAGCGTCGGATTCGGTGCGACCTCCGGCGTCGCAGCATCAACCCTTTTCGGTGTGCTCGCGATCATCTCCGTTGCGCCCGGCGCAGTCGTCACGGTGGTGTTCGCGGCCCGGCGACGCAAGGCGGCCGAGGCGACGTTGACCTCTGAGCCTGCCGCACTCCCCGACCAGCCGAGGATTCTCGTACTCACATCCCGCACTAGCCGTCAGGAGAGAACATCGTGAAACACCGTCCATACATCACGCTGAGCAGTGCCATGTCCCTCGACGGCTACCTCGACAGGGCGGATCCGCCGAGGCTCACCCTGTCGAATGAAGCAGACCTGGACCGGGTCGATGAGGTACGGGCCCAAAACGACGCCATCCTGGTGGGCGCGCGCACCGTGCGACACGACAACCCTCGACTGCTGGTTCGCAGCAGTCTGCGACGGCACACGCGCGAGCAGGCGGGTCTGACGCGCTCACCGTGGAAGGTGACCGTCACCGCGTCCGGGGAGCTCGACCCCGGAGCCGCCTTCTTCGCCGACGATGGCACAACCAAACTGGTCTACTGCCCCACATACCAGGCGGGGCGCATCCGCAGACGAATCAATGATGCTGCAACAGTCATCGGGCTCGGTGACCAGGTCACCATGACCGATCTTGTCGCGGACTTGTCGGCTCGTGGAGTCCGCCGCCTCATGGTTGAAGGGGGTGGCACAGTTCACACCCAATTTCTGGCGGCTGATCTCGTCGACGAACTCCACCTGGCCATCGCGCCATTCTTCGTCGGGGACAAGAGAGCTCCACGCTTCGTCGGCGACGCCGTCTTCCCGTGGACCAATGACAAACCTGCGACCCTCGCAGGGGTTCGGCTGATCGGCGACGTCGTGCTCCTGCGTTACGCGCTCTCCGATCGCTTCCCGGGGGATGCGGAGAACATCTCCGGCCCGGCCATGCGGTCCCTCGTGACGGTGATGTCGTGAGCAGAGCAGCCCGCCCGCTCGACCGTGCCCCCCGTGCGGTCCGAGCCACAGTGCGGACAGTCGTCTCGGCCGTCGCGCTGGCCATTGCGCTCCTCGCGCCGGGACTCATCACCTCGGGATCACCACTCGCTGTGCTCCGCATTCCGCTCGAAGCCCTGGTCGCGCTCGCCGTGCTGGCGTTGCTGCCGCGGTTTGCGATGCGTCGGATCGCCGCCGCTCTTTTCAGCGTGATCTTCGTCGCGGCGATCGCCAGCGCGGCGCTCGACCGAGGCTTCACGATGACCGTCGGCCAACCGTTCAATGTGATCACCGGGTGGCCGGAATTGGTGGATGCCTATGGTGTGCTTCGCGACTCCACCGGCGCTTTCGCAGCGGGCGCGATCCTGGTGGTGCTCATCCTTGTCGCTGCGGCGGCGGTTGCCTTTCTGACCCTGTCGATGCTTCATCTGGCAAGCGTCATCCGGCGTCACCGCCGGGCCGCCCTTGTCGGCGGGTCCGCAATCACGGCGAGCTGGGTCATCCTCGGATTAGTCGGAGCACAATTCGTGCCGGGCGAGCCGATCGCCGCTTCCGACATCATCGGCGCCGCAGCGACCAAAACGACTCAGGCGAATGCCGCAGCGCGCGATCAGGCCGCATCCGACAAGGCGACGGCGAGCGACGGCTACGCCCGCCTGCCGGCATCCGACCTGCTCACGGGTCTGAGAGGCAAGGACGTCATCATTGCATTCATTGAGAGCTACGGTCAGGTGGCGGTGCAGAACACGTCCTTTTCCGCCGGAGTGGATGGGGTGCTCCGCCAGGGAGATGTGACATTGTCGGCGGCCGGGTACTCAGAGCGCAGCGCTTTTCTCACCTCGTCGACATTCGGCGGGATCAGCTGGCTGGCCCACGCGACGCTGCAGACGGGGCTCTGGATCGATTCCCAGCAGCAATACGATCGGGTCACCGCCGGGAGCCGCTTCACCCTCAGCGACGCGTTCAAGAAAGCCGGTTGGCGTACGGTCAGCGACGTTCCCTCAGACACGGCGCCGTGGTCGGTCGGTACTTCGTTCTATCACTTCGACATGGAACTCAATTCGCAGAACGTCGGATATCAGGGTCCGCATTTCAGCTACGCCCGCATCCCCGACCAGTACACCTGGAGCTATTTCCAGAAGCACGAACTGTCGGCACCGCACAAACCGCTGATGGCAGAAATCGACTTCGTCTCATCGCACACACCGTGGACCCCGCTTCCGCACGAGGTACCCTGGTCAGCCGTCGGAAACGGCTCGATCTACGACCCTCAGCCAGCGCAAGGTCTGCCACCGAGCGTTGTCTGGCAGAACCCGCAGCAGGTGCGGCAACTCTACGGGCAGTCGGTGCAGTACACGATGGGCACGCTCTTCTCGTTTCTGACCACCTACAACGATCCGAACCTCGTTCTCATCGTGCTCGGCGACCACCAGCCGGCAACCGAGGTCAGCGGAGCGGGCGCGAATCACAATGTCCCGATCAGCATCATCTCCAAGGACCCGTCCGTGATCAACCGGATCTCCTCGTGGCACTGGCAACCCGGCATGCTGCCGACACCGTCCGCGCCGGTGTGGAGGATGGATGCCTTCCGCAACCGGTTTCTGGCGGCATGCGGCCAGACCTCACCCGTCTTGTAGTTCTTGAACGCACCGCCAACGTCATCGCGCACACTGGCGCAGCCCAGGACGAAAATCCGCAGGCAGAAAAAAACATGCCCCGCCTTGAAGCGAAGCAGATCGCGGACTTCCCGACTTTTGGTGGATCTGAGGGGACTCGAACCCCTGACCCCCTGCATGCCATGCAGGTGCGCTACCAGCTGCGCCACAGACCCATTCGGTGCTTCCCAGCCAGCGAAAGCAACCCGTTCAGATTACTACATCTTGACAGTGCCCGAAAACCGACGGGAGGAGTCGGTTCAGGAATCGGCGCCCTGAACGACGGGCAATGCGATCGGCACGACCGGGCAGTCCTTCCAGAGCCGCTCGAGTGAATAGTAGGCGCGATCTTCTTGGTGGAAGACGTGAACGATGAGATCACCGAAGTCGAGCAGGATCCAATGCGCCTCGCCACGACCTTCACGACGCAGCACTCTGACGCCGATCGCGCCCAACGCGTCTTCGATCTCATCGGCGATCGCCAGCACCTGGCGTTCGCTGCGCCCTGAGATGAGCAGGAAGATGTCGGCCAGCGGCAGCGGGCCTGAGACATCCAGCGCAACCAGGTCTTCACCGGCCTTCGAATCGGCGGCGGCGGCGGCGCGCTGAACAAGCTCGCGGGCATACGAAGACGCGGTCATAAAGCTCCTATCTGAAGCGGGGTTGTACGCGAGAGAACGATCAGAACGCCTTGAACACGTAGCCGGCCACGAGCAGGCCGATGACGCCGAGCGCCAACACTGCGGCGGTGATCGCCAAGACCGTCGGAAGTTTGTTGCCGCGATTGCGTGGCGGCGTGATGACATCACGCGTCGACGTGTGTGAGCTCACGGCGCGACTGGCCCGAATCGGTGCGACCGATGACGGGGTTTGCTCTCCCGCCTCCGGCTGTTCGAAGAGGCGGTCGATCGCCGCGGTGTCCATCCGATCGGAGTGCTGGCCGGTCGCGCCGAGGCTGCGCGGAAGATCGATCGAACCGGTGATCAGGATCTCCCCTGTGCTGGTCAGCGGTCCAAGCGCATCCGCGGCCGACGGAACCGTCGGAATGATCAGCGCATTGGAGGTGGTCGTACTGCCCGATGTCACGGTGCTGCGCGCGTAGCCCGGTGCCGCCACTTCGCCGGCGCCGGCATCCTGACCGGACGCCGAAAGCGACCAGGGATCAGTCGCAGGTGTGTAGGGTCGCGGTGCAGCCGATTGCTCCTGCACGGACTGACCAAGAACGGACTGAGGAAGCACGGGCTCACGCAGAACGGACGGCTGTTCCAGCTGAGGCGTCGTCGGCACTGGAAGCGCCGCGATCGGAATCACCGACGTCGGTCCCGGTTCAACTAGCGCAACCGGCTCAACCGGTTCGGCTGCCGCAACCGGTTCGGCTGCCGCAACCGGTTCGACGGGCGCAGCAGCCCGTGGAGCAGGTACGAATTCCGCGGCAGCCGATTGCTGTGCCGGGACCGGCGGCGCGGCGGGCTGCTGCGCAGTCTGCGCCGCGGCTTGTTGATTGGCTTCCTGTGCCTGCAGTATCGCCCGCAACTCACGCCTGGTCAGTGTGTGCTCCGGCGTGGACATCGGCACACTCGGCGCGTTTGCGGGCACACCCGCGGCCGGGTCGAGCGTCCTGGACGCCGGGGCGACAATGGCGAGCGGCAACGTCACCGGTTCGATTCGACCGGGAGCAGGAGCCGCACGGTATAAGTCTCTGGGCGTCGGGTTCGCGGACACCAGCGCGTCGAAGCCGAGCCCGTCGTAGCGCGGCGGCACGGGGCGCACCGCGGGCGGTGCCACCGCGACGGAATCGGTGCGGGTCTTGGGCGTCGAACCGTATGGGGTGCTGACATCGGGTATTTGGCCGGCGGCCGTCGGCGCGATGGTCGCGGCTCGACGTGAGCGACCGGCGTTTTCCGCCTGTTCGGCGATGGCGCGCTCGTGCTCGCGAGCCTGCCGCCGCGACTGTGGCGGCGGGTCTTGCCACAAAGTCATGCCTTGCTCCGATACAGATGATGTTTGGAGATGTACTGCACTACACCGTCGGGCACCAGGTACCAAACGGGGTATCCCCTCTTCACCCGGCTCCTGCAGTCCGTCGACGAAATCGCCAGGGCCGGAACCTCCAACAAGCTTACGTCCTGGTGTGGTAATCCAGAAATAGTCAAGTCATGTCCCGGACGACTCACAGCTACGAAGTGTGCGAGCGCCCACAACTCACCGACATCGCGCCAGCTGAGGATCTGCGCGAGTGCGTCCGCCCCGGTGATGAAGAACAGTTCCGCATCGGGTCTGTCCGCTCGGATGTCGCGGAGCGTGTCGATCGTGAAGGTCGGTCCCTTGCGATCGATGTCGACGCGGCTCACGGTGAATCGTGGATTGGAGGCCGTCGCGATGACGGTCATCAGGTAGCGATGTTCGCTCCAGCTGACCGTGCCCTTCTGCCAGGGCTGCCCGGTCGGCACGAAGATCACCTCATCGAGCTCGAACGATTGCGCGACCTCGCTCGCGGCGACAAGGTGGCCGTGATGGATCGGGTCGAAGGTTCCGCCCATGATTCCGACGCGCGGGCGAGACCGCTCCGGCGAACTCATGGGGGCGGAAGGCTCACTCGTGCGTGGGCCCAGGGTGACCCGCGCCGTGGTGGGTGGCTCCGGGCGCGCCCGCGTGTGCCGCAGCATCCGGCGCAGCCTTGTGCGGGTGACGGTTGGCCACATCGCGGTAGGCGAAGAGCACGAACCCGAGCGCAGCGAAGATGCACAGCGCGATCACGCCGAATACCCAGGGCTCCATGATGAGCGGAGCGGTCGCACCCTCTGCGAGCACTGCTGCTGCCAATGACATTCGACGAATCCTTTCATTGCAATCGGCCCGTTCGGCGGCCGATGCGCACAGCCAGTCTAGCCGCGCACCTGGCCCGAACCGCGCACGATCCACTTCGTGCTGGTCAATTCGGGTAGGCCCATCGGCCCGCGGGCGTGCAATTTCTGGGTGGAGATCCCGACCTCGGCTCCGAACCCGAACTCGCCGCCGTCCGTGAAACGCGTCGACGCGTTCACCATGACGACGGCCGAGTCGACTTCGGCGAGAAAACGATCGGCATTGCTCAGGTCGTTCGTCACGATCGACTCGGTGTGCTGCGTGGAGTAACGACGGATGTGCGCGATCGCCTCATCCAGCGAGTCGACGACGGCAACCGCGATGTCCAGGCTCATGTACTCGGTCGCCCAGTCCTCGTCTGTTGCAGGCACACTGTCGGGGAAGATCGCATGAGCGCGCTCGTCGGCGTGAATCGTCACGCCCTCTGCGCGCAGTGCGTCGAGCACGGGTGGCAGCAGTCGCTGAGCAGATGCCGCATGCACGAGCACGGTCTCGACCGCATTGCAGACGCTTGGACGCTGCACCTTGGCGTTGCGTACGATGTCGACCGCCCAGTCCTCGCGGGCGCTCTCGTCGAGCACGATGTGCACGACCCCGGCTCCGGTCTCGATCACGGGCACCGTCGATTCTGCAACGACCGTGCCGATCAGTTCCGCGCTCCCCCGCGGGATCAGAACGTCGACGAATCCGCGTGCGCGCATCAACTGCGCGGCGCCTTCGCGGCCGAAGCGATCGATCGTCTGCACCGCGTCCGCCGGGAGCCCAGCGCTCACCAGCGCACGCCGGATGACACCGACGAGTGCGCGATTCGTGTTCAACGCGGCACTGCCCCCGCGCAGGACCACCGCGTTCCCGCTCTTGATCGCAAGGGCCGCAATGTCGACCGTCACGTTCGGCCGGGCCTCGTAGATGGTGCCGACCACGCCGAACGGCACACGCAGCTGTGCAATCGCCACGCCGTTCGGCAGCGTGCTCCCGCGAACAGAGGTGCCGACCGGGTCGACCAGACCGACGATCGCGCCGACAGCATCCGCGAGTCCTTCGAGCCGCGCAGCGGTCAAGGTGAGCCGATCGAGCAGGCCGGTCGACAACCCGTTCTCACGACCATTGGCCAGATCCAACTCGTTCGCTGCGGTGATCGCCGCGGTGTCGTTGCGGATGCCTGCGGCGATGGCTTCGAGGGCGCGGTTCTTCCGGTCTGTGGTCGCGGTCGCGAGCGTGCGCGAAGCGGTCTTCGCGGCGGCGACGGTCTCCTCGAACGTTCGGGTGTCGTCTGCCGAGTTCAGAACGGCGTTATCCAAGGCAAAGGCGGACATGACTCCAGCTTATCCGGCGACCGCGTTCAGCCGCGCGGCAGGGTCGGCTCGAACCAGGTGCCGACGGAGTCGCCGTGCAGCGCTTGGGCGACCAGCGCCGTCGAGGTCAGCAGCACGGCCGTACCTGCTTCCGCTGCCTGACGCGCCGCGGACACCTTGGTCAGGGCGCCCCCGGTTCCGACACCGGCCGGCCCGGTCGAACCGATCTCGACGTTGTCCAACGGGTCGTCCGCCGGCACGTACACGATCGGCTCCGCTCCCGGCTCGTGCGGCGGGCGCGTGTAGAGCGCGTCGACATCCGAGAGCAGCACGAGCAGGTCGGCATGCACGAGTGTTGCGACCAGGGCGGCCAGGCGGTCGTTGTCGCCGAACCGGATCTCGTGGGTGGCGACTGTGTCGTTCTCGTTGACGATCGGCAGGATGTGCAGGTCGAGCAATCGCTCCATCGCGCGTTGCGCATTGCTGCGGTGCGACGGGTTCTCCAGGTCCCCTGCGGTCAGCAGCACCTGGCCTGCCACGATGCCGTAACGGTCGAGCGAGTCCTGGTAGCGGTAGATCAACACATTCTGGCCGACCGCGGCCGCCGCCTGTTGCGTCGCCAGGTCGTCGGGGCGCCCGTTCAGCGACAGGAAGCGAACGCCGATCGCGATCGCGCCGGAGGACACCAGGATCACCTCGACCCCGCGGCCGTGCGCCTCCGCAAGGGCATCGACGAGTGCGACGATCTGGCCTGCGTTCTCGCCACTGATCGAAGAGGATCCGACCTTGACGACGACCCGTTTGGCCGACGGGATCAAGTTGCGCTCGGCGATCATCATTCGTCGACGGACTCCTTGTCTACGGGCTGATCGTCGACGGATGCCTCGTCCTCATGCCACAGCCCGGCCTGACGCTCGCGCTCGAGTTCGGCGCGCGCTGCAGCCTTCGCATCCATCCGCTCGAAATATTCTTCACGACGCTGATTGCGGGTCGCGCGCGGGTTGGCATCGATGCGGGCATCGCTGCCGCGCGGCGCGGTCATCAGCTCGGCGGTCGAGGTCAGAGTGGGATCCCAATCGAAGATCACACCGCGCCCGGGGCCGATCACGACGGTGGAGCCGGCGACGGCACCCGCCTTGAACAACTGGTCTTCGATCCCGATCTTCGCGAGCCGGTCGGCCAGGAAGCCGATCGCCTCGTCGTTGGTGAAGTCGGTCTGCGCTACCCAGCGTTCCGGCTTCGGCCCGAGGATTCGGTAGACATTGCCGGACGAGCCGCCTTCGACCTTGACCACGAAATTCGCCTCGTCGACGGCCGTCGGGCGGATCACGATGCGGGGCTTGGCCTCCGCCGCTGCCAGCGCCTGCCGGCGGGCCTCGTCCACAAGCGCGGCTAGCGCGTAGGAAAGCGATTTCAACCCTTCGTGGCTGACCGTCGAGATCTCGAAAACGCGGAAGCCTCGCGCTTCGAGTTCCGGCCGCACGAGGGCCGCGAGATCGCGGGCATCCGGCACGTCGATCTTGTTCAGTGCCACCAGCTGCGGGCGCTCGAGCAGCGGGGGCTGGCCCTCCGGAACCGGATAGGCGCTCAGCTCGGCGAAGATGACCTCCAGGTCGCTCACGGGGTCTCGCCCGGATTCCAGTGTTGCGCAATCGAGAATGTGCAACAACGCACTGCAGCGTTCGACGTGGCGCAGGAATTCGAGACCGAGCCCCTTGCCCTCGCTTGCGCCCTCGATCAGGCCGGGAACATCCGCGATCGTGTAGCGGGTCTCGCCGGCCTGCACGACGCCGAGGTTCGGTTGCAGTGTGGTGAACGGGTAGTCGGCGATCTTCGGCTTCGCGGCAGACAGTGCAGCTACCAGACTCGACTTGCCGGCCGACGGGTAACCGACGAGCGCGACATCCGCGACTGTCTTGAGCTCGAGGAGAACGTCGCCTTCCCAGCCGGGGGTGCCGAGCAGGGCGAAGCCGGGAGCCTTGCGCTTCTGGCTGGCCAGTGCGGCATTGCCGAGGCCGCCCTGTCCGCCAGGTGCGACAACGAAGCGCATGCCGGGTTCGTCGAGATCGATCAGTTCGCCGCCATCGGCATCCTTCACGACCGTGCCGACCGGTACGGCGAGCTCGAGCTCGGCGCCGTTGTAGCCGCTGCGGTGGTCGCCCATGCCGAATCCGCCATTGTCTGACGAGCGGTGCGGGTTGCGGTGGAAGCCGAGCAGGGTGGTCACCTGGGCATCGGAGACCAGCACGATGTCGCCGCCGTGGCCGCCGTTGCCGCCGTCCGGCCCTGCGAGCGGCTTGAACTTCTCACGGCGAACGGAAACGCAGCCATTGCCGCCGTTGCCGGCACGCAGGTGGAGCGTGACGTGGTCGACGAACGTGGCCATGTGCGCTCCTCCTGCGTGTATTCGGTCGGCCCGTATGCGGTCGGGCTCGTGTGTGGTTGTCGTCGTGCTTCGTGCCGCTGGCCTAAACACGGATGGGCGAGCCGAAGCTCGCCCATCCGAAAGCCACGTGCGGCGTGCCGGTCGGCTACGCCTGCGCCACGATGTTGACGACCTTGCGGCCGCCCTTGTTGCCGAATTCGACCGCGCCTGCCGCGAGGGCGAACAGCGTGTCGTCACCGCCACGGCCGACGTTCACACCGGGGTGGAAGTGCGTGCCGCGCTGGCGGACGAGGATTTCGCCCGCGCCGACGACCTGGCCGCCGAACCGCTTGACGCCGAGGCGTTGAGCGTTCGAGTCGCGACCGTTACGAGTGGAGCTCGCTCCCTTTTTGTGTGCCATGAGTTTCTCTCCCTCGCCTGACTACTTGATACCCGTGACCTTGACGCGCGTCAATTCCTGGCGGTGTCCCTGGCGCTTCTTGTATCCGGTCTTGTTCTTGAACTTCTGGATCACGATCTTCGGGCCGCGGAGGTCTTCGAGAACCTCTGCGGTGACCGTGACCTTGGCCAGCGACGTGGCGTCGCTGGTGACCTTCGCACCGTCAACAAGCAGCACTGCGGCCAACTCGACGTTGCCGTCCTTGTCAGCCTTGATCCGATCCATCGTCACGATGGTGCCGACCTCGACCTTTTCCTGCCGGCCGCCGGCGCGCACTACTGCGTAAACCACTCTAGGTACCTACTTCTCTGGGGAGCCCGACGGCTCCGATTGCTGCACTATCTTCGGAAAGTCACTGCTGATTGACACTGCTTGATGGACACTGCTTGAGCCGCCGCCTCCAGCAAGTCACCGCGTGCTATTGCTTACTGCTCGCACTGAGTCGCTGCCAGATGACGGCCGCCTCACGTGGCGGCCGATCGTGCTCAGAAAACCGTGGGTGATCGTGCGAGCGTCGCCCAACACACACCAACAGTCGACTTTACTCGATGCCTCGCCCTCGGTCAAACGCACCAGGGGCTTTGGCACTGTCGACAGATGCGCTGCCGGTTGGTCGAGTAACGAGCGTTAGCGAGTGTATCGAGACCTGGTAAGCCGGTCTCGACACGCTCGTTCCTCGCTACTCGACCACCGCAATGGTGCGACCGGACGACTGTGCAAAGTCCCCGCAAACGCACCATGGTCTTCTCAAAGTCCGATACGCCTATGATCGGACGCATGGTGGCGATGCGTGATCCGGGGCCGGTCGAGTTCGATGCGCTGATCCTGAGGAATACCGAGGTTGCGAACTCGAGTGCGTTTGTCGGCTTCCCGTTCGATGCGCGAGAGTTGTATGGGGTCGGCGGCCGAGTACCGGTGAAGGCGACGTTCGATGGTGTGCCTTACCGGGGTTCGTTGACCAAGATGGGCGGCGAGCATCTGTTGCTTGTGCTTGCCGAGATCCGAGAGGCAATCGGCAAGGATCGCGGCGATACCGTGCATGTGCGGGTCGAGCTGGACCAGGATCCCCGCGTCGTCGAACTCACGCCCGAGGTGGAGCTGGCGCTGCGGGACGTGGGCGCGATTGAGGCGTTCCGGGCGATGAGCTTCAGCCACCAGCGTCAGTACGCGCTGTGGATCGAGGAGGCCAAGCGACCGGAGACTCGAGCCAGGCGAGTCGAGAAAACCGCGAGCGAGGTGCTCGCGGGCCGTCCGTCGCGCTGACGAGGTCGGCTCCGGGCCGGGTAGCCACAGCCGGATCGGCCGCGTCGCCGACCAGAGCACGGCGCGCCGGCCGGACACGCGGATGCTCTGCCCCTTCTTAGAATCGACATATGACCGTGCTCATCGATCAGCCGATGTGGCCAGCCCATGGCACATTCTGGTCGCATCTGGTCAGCGACGAATCACTGGCGGAACTCCACGCGTTCGCGGCCGCGAACGATCTGCCGGCACGCAGTTTCGACCGTGACCATTACGACGTCCCGCGGCGACGCTATGACGAACTGGTGGCCGCCGGCGCCTATCCGGTCCGCATGCGCGAGCTCGTGGAGCGGCTGCGCGAGAGCGGGTTGCGCATCACGCCCGCGCAGCGCAGGGCGGATCCGCTCGGGCGCTAGACCGATTGGTCCCCGGGCTTGGTCCCCAGGCCGAGCGGATGCCGCCGGTTCGCTCAGTCCGCCGGTCTCTGCGCGTCTGCGTCGCCACCCTGCTGCGGTGTGACGACCCCGCCGGTGAGCGACGCGGTCGTGACCCGGCGTCGACGGTTGCGGCCCTGACCGGGCTGTTTCGGCTCAGGCAGCGCCTCGAGCACGGTCTCCAACAGGTGCTCGGCCTCCTTGCTGGCCAACCGCGGCGTCGACGTCGTCGCAACCGTCACCGGGATGTCCAGGATGGCAACGGGCTCGACGGACGGTGCCGGAACGTCCGCGCCCGCCCCCGCGATGTGCTTCGCACGAGGCGCATCCGCGGCAGCAGGCTGCGTGACGGGTGCCTGCGCGGCGCCGGCATCCGCGGCGACCGCGCTGTCATCGTGCACGTGTGCGATCGTGCTGGCCGCGATCTGGGCGAGTGCGTTCTTCGCATCGTCCGTGATCGCGTGTGTCACGGGCGCGGTCTGCGACTGACCTGCACCAGAACCGTTCGATGAACCGCTCTTGCCTCGCCGGCGATCGTTCTGCGGCCCAGCCGCCGTGCGGTGCTTCACGACCGGGTCATGATGCACGATGACACCGCGCCCTGCGCAGACCTCACAGGCTTCGCTGAAGGTCTCGAGCAGGCCGAGGCCGAGTTTCTTCCGGGTCATCTGCACAAGGCCGAGAGAGGTGACCTCGGCAACCTGATGCTTCGTGCGGTCGCGGCTGAGACACTCGACCAGCCGTCGCAGGACCAGGTCCCGGTTGGTCTCGAGCACCATGTCGATGAAGTCGACGACGATGATGCCGCCGATGTCGCGCAACCGCAGTTGCCGCACGATCTCCTCGGCGGCCTCCAAGTTGTTCTTTGTCACGGTCTCCTCGAGGTTTCCGCCGGAGCCGACGAACTTGCCGGTGTTGACGTCGATGACCGTCATGGCCTCGGTACGGTCGATCACGAGAGAACCGCCCGACGGCAGCCACACCTTCCGCTCGAGCGCCTTCTCGATCTGCTCCGTGATGCGGTAGTGGTCGAACGGGTCGAGATCGCCCTCATACTTCTCGACCCGATCGAGCAGGTCGGGTGCGACCTGAGCGAGATAGCCCTCGATCGTCTCGCGTGCGTCGTCACCGGAGATGATCAGCTTGTTGAAGTCCTCGTTGAAGACGTCGCGAACGATCTTGATCAGCAGATCCGGTTCGCTGTGCAGCAACGCAGGTGCGGATGCCGACTCGACCTTCGTGGAGATCGCAGCCCACTGTGCGGTCAGACGGTTGACGTCGACCGTGAGTTGGTCCTCGGTGGCGCCTTCCGCCGCAGTGCGCACGATGACCCCCACATTCTCGGGGAGCACGGCTTTCAGGATCTTCTTCAGTCGCGAGCGCTCGGTGTCGGGCAGCTTGCGGCTGATTCCGTTCATCGAACCGTTCGGCACGTAGACCAGATAACGGCCCGGCAGCGACACCTGGCTGGTGAGCCGGGCGCCCTTGTGGCCGACCGGGTCTTTGGTGACCTGAACGAGCACCTTGTCGCCGGGTTTCAGTGCGAGTTCGATGCGACGCGCCTGTTGCTTGCCTTCTGCGGAGTTCTCCGCTGCGGCATCCCAGTCGACCTCGCCGGAGTACAGCACGGCGTTGCGGCCGCGCCCGATGTCGACGAAGGCCGCCTCCATGCTCGGCAACACGTTCTGCACACGGCCGAGATAGACATTCCCGATCAGGGATGCTTCCTGCGACTTCGCCACATAGTGCTCCACGAGCACCTTGTCCTCGAGTACACCGATCTGGATCCGACCGTTCTTCGACCGCACGACCATCTGCCGGTCGACCGATTCGCGGCGCGCCAAGAACTCGGCTTCTGTGATCACCGGACGCCGACGTCCGGCGTCCCGACCGTCACGGCGGCGCTGCTTCTTCGCCTCGAGACGGGTCGAGCCCTTGACCCGTTGCGGCTCGGTGATCAGTTCCGGCTCGCGCGGCGTGCGCACCTTGACCACGGTGTTCGCCGGGTCGTTCGCACCCGCCCGGCCGCCCTCCCCGGAACGCCGACGCGAACGACGACGCAGCGTGGGCGCATCGTCGTCGTCGCTGCGGCGATCCAGCGCCTCGTAGCCTCGGGCGTAGGGCGGCCCGGGCAGGAACGCGATGTCCGGCGCCTTGAACAAGATCGCCGTGCTGGGCAGTCCCGGCACGCTTGTCTCGGCGAGAGGTGCCTCCGAGTCGACGGGTGGCACGCCGGGGTCCGTCGGCGTGCGCGCAGCCACAGGGTCCGCGGTCAGAGCGCCCGCAGCGGACGCACGCGGCGTCGCAGCGCCGTCCGGCGCAACAGAAGCATGCTGGGTCGTCGATGGCGCCGCGTTCGCAACAGCGCCATCCGCAACAGCGCCATCCGCAACAGTGCCGTCGGCAACGGCGGTACCCGCTACGGCCGGGCCCGCCGGTGCGGTGTCGACGGGCGGCAGGGTCTGCGCGGACACTTCGGCCCGCTTGTGAGACCTGCGGCCACCGAACAGTCTGCCGCGCTTCCTGGTACCCCCGTCAGCCTCCGCTTCATTCCTTGAATTCGTCGTGTTCTCTTCTTCATCCACCATCGCTGGTGCAACTCCTCGACCGGAGACGGCGGCCGCGCCGTCGTCTCCGGGTGCCTTCCTCGAGCGGGATTCTCGCGCCTCGCGATCTCCCCGCCAATCCTTGGGTTACAGCAGCCGGCTGTTCGCTCGGGCTGCCTGTCTGTCTGTTTCAGGTGATCTGCCGGTTCCGACCCATCGGTTCGACCCGTCGGCCGTGCATCTCGGTCCTGCGTTTCGTGCTGGTTTACATACTGAGCACCAGGGGTGCCCGCTAAGCCTTTTTGGTTGCGCCTGCCTGAGCGCGGCCCAGGTGACGGACTCTATTATCGCATGCCGTTCAAGCCGGGAGGGTCATTGACGGTGCACGAGCGCACGCCGGAGCCGCAACGGCCTGCCATCCGCCGGCGCAAGAAGGGGCAAAGGTCGCTATGCCATAATCCGAGGGTGTCGATCACCGAATCCGCCAAACGCCCGACCATCCTTGCCGTCTCGCTGATCGTGATGGGACTGATCGGCTTTTTCGCCGCCTTCATCCTGACGCTGGAGAAGTTCCAGCAGCTGGAGCACCCCGCCGCTCAACTCAGCTGCAACATCAACCCGCTGATCGGTTGCGGCAAGAATCTCGCGTCGTGGCAGGGCAGCGTTCTCGGCTTCCCCAATCCGCTGATCGGGGTGGCCGGCTGGACGGCCGCCATCGCCGTCGGCGTTTCGATTCTGGCCGGAGCACGATTCGCGCGATGGTTCTGGATGCTCTTCAATCTCGGTGTGATCGGTGCGATGGCCCTGATCTTCTTCCTCATCTCCGAGAGCCTGTATTCGCTGTTCGTGCTGTGCCCGTATTGCATGGTGACCTGGGCGGTGACCATCCCGACATTCTGGCTCGTGACGTTCTACAACCTCAAAGAGGGCAATATTCCCGTTCCGGCAGCCGCTCGCCGATTCTTCTCAGTCGCCTACTCCTGGGTACCGCTGATCACCCTCGTCTGTTATGCGATCGTCGCCGTGCTCGCGCAGATCCAGGTCAGTTGGATCCCGAACGCTTTCCGGTAATCGGTTCTCGGAACCTTCTCAGAACCAAAGCGCGAGTTCGCGCGCGGCCGACTCCGCCGAGTCGCTTCCGTGCACGAGGTTCTGCTGGACCCGCAGGCCCCAGTCGCGCGCAAGGTCGCCGCGGATGGTACCCGGCGACGCCGTCGTCGGATCCGTCGCTCCGGCCAACGACCGGAATCCCTCGATGACGCGGTTGCCCGCCACCCTCATGGCGACGATCGGACCGGACTCCATGAACTCGACGAGCGGCTCGTAGAACGGCTTGCCCTCGTGCTCCGCGTAGTGCCTGGCGAGCAGGCCTCGATCCGCCTGCACCATCTTGAGATCGACAAGCGAATAGCCCTTCGCCTCGATGCGGCGCAGAATCTCCCCAGTCAGGCCGCGCGCGACGCCGTCCGGCTTGACGAGGACCAGGGTCTCTTCGACGATTGTGCTCATTCGGGATTCTCCGTTTCGTTGGTGTCACCGTTGTCCGTTGCGGCATGGTCTGTTGCAGGGTGGTCCGTTGCGGCAGGGTCGGACAGACGGCTGTCGGATGCCGCGGCCTGCGCCGTCGGCGCCGCGTTCGTGCGGTCCAGCCGCTCGCCTGTGATCATGGCGTACGCCCACATCCCGGTGAAGATCGCGCCGACGATGAACATCATGCCGACGATGAACCCGGAGGCGATCACGATCGCCTGCAGCGCCCAGCCCAGTGCGAAACCCCAGCGGTAACGCAGCAGACCGATCGTTGCCAGCATGACGACCACCAGCGCACCTCCTCCGCCGAGCGCGACCGCGGGCGGCACTGCCTTCAAGCCGAAGGCGACGAGCGCGCCGAGGAACACCACGACGAATTCGAACCCGAGCACAATCTGCCCCAGGCCTTGCCGGGCGGAGCGACCGCGCGAACTCACGAGGTGGCCTTCCACCGGCGATCCTCTGCCAGCGCCATCGCGTCGCCGATCAGTGTGATCGAGCCGGTGACCACGACGGCGCGGCGCGGCGCGAGCGCTGCCCATTCCCGGGCGGCTTCGATCGCCTCGCCCAGGTCATCGTAGGAGCTGACGGACTCGTGCGTCCATTCCTCGATGTGCTCCGCGAGCTCGTCGAACGGTGCGGAGCGCTCGGAGTGCGACTGCGTCACGAAGATCCTCGTCGCGAGCGGTGACAATGCGTCCATGATGCCCCGAGCGTCTTTGTCGCGCAGGATGCCGACGACGAAGCCGATCTCGTCGAAGTCGAAATAGCGAGGCAGCGCAGCAGCCAATGTCTGCGCGCCCGCCGGATTGTGCGCGGCATCGACGAGAATAGTCGGTTCGACGCCCACCAGCTGCAGCCGGCCCGGCGAGGTCGCGGCGGCCAGACCCTCCTCGATCAGATCGTGCCCCAGTTCCTGCGTGCCGTCGCCGAGGAAGGACTCGACCGCCGCGATCGCCACCGCTGCGTTCTGCGCCTGGTGAGCGCCGTAGAGCGGCAGGAACAGGTCTTCGTACACGCCGGCACGGCCACGCACGCTGATCAGCTGTCCGCCGACGGCAACAGCGGTGGACAGCACGTCGAACCCGTCGGGCTGTGCCGTGAGCGATGCCTCGCGCAACGCCGCGGCGTTCTCCAGTTCGGCGAGCGCCTCGGCCGGCTGCGCGGAGCTGACGACGATCGCGGCGGGTTTGATGATGCCTGACTTGGTTCGCGCGATCTCGGCAACGGTGTTGCCCAGCCGATTCTGGTGATCCAGCGAGATCGGCGTGAAGACCGCCACGTCACCGTCTCCGACATTGGTGGAGTCCCATTCCCCGCCCATGCCGACCTCGATGACCGCGACGTCCACCGGGGCATCCGCGAAACATGAGAAGGCGAGGATGGTCAACACCTCGAAGAACGTCAGCCGCGTCTCGCCTGCGCCGGCCAGCTCATCGTCCACCATGCGCAGGTAGGGCAACACGTCTTGCCAGTTGCGCACGAGCGCCTCGTCACCGATCGGCTCACCGTCGATGACGATCCGCTCATTGAAGCGGACCAGATGCGGGCTCGTGAACAGTCCGGTGCGCAATCCGTAGGCGCGCAGGATGCTCTCGGCGATCCGGCTCGTGCTCGTCTTGCCGTTCGTTCCGGTCACGTGGATGATCGGGAACGCCCGCTGCGGGTCGCCGAGCAGCTCGAGCGCGCGCCGGGTCGGCGCAAGG
Source organism: Microbacteriaceae bacterium (assembly GCA_004297935.1). Lineage (GTDB taxonomy): Bacteria > Actinomycetota > Actinomycetes > Actinomycetales > Microbacteriaceae > Rathayibacter_A. Next base: position 327,392 of record SCRE01000008.1, read on the forward strand.
CGCGGTTGCGGGGAGCCTTCCCCCAGCCGTTCCAGGATCGTCTGGTAGACGGCGTCGCTTGCCTCACGGAACTGGTCGTCGCTCATGCTTTCTCCAGTGTGACAATCAGGGCGGATGCGTCTCCCACGCCGATCGCGGAACCTTCGCCCGCGCTCAGCGGCGCCTCGGTGACGTGCAGTTGCAGTGCGAGCGTCTCGGCCGCGATCAGCTCCGCGAAGGCGCGAGCCGCCGCCGCACCTTCCGGATCCAACTGCAGCCGCAACTGGATCCGGTCGCTCACCTCGAGGCCGGCGCCCTTGCGGGCATCTTGCACGGCCCGCACGATGTCGCGGGCGAGACCCTCCGCCTCCAGCAACGGGCTGGTGCGGGTCTCCAACAGCACGAAACCGCCGTCCGGCAGCAAGGCCAGCGCGGTGTCCGCGGCTTCTCCCGTGGAGGCGACCTCGAGCACCAGCTCGAATTCGCCGTCCACCAACTCGACGCCTCCGGCGGTGATGACGCCATCGGTCTCGCTCCAGTCGCCGGCTCGTGCGGCCCGGATGACGCCCTGCACGGCCTTGCCGAGACGCGGACCGGCGGTGCGCGCGTTGACGGTGAGTCGGCGCGTGATGCCGTACGCGGCCGCGCTGTGCTCCTCGAGCGGGACGAATTCGACCTGCTTCACGTTGAGCTCCTCGCGCAGGATCGCCTCGAACTCGGCGAGAGCACTCGCATCCGCCGTGACCACGGTGAGCTTGGCCAGCGGCAGCCGTACCCGCAACCCGGACTGCTTGCGCAGCGACAGTGCGCTGGAACTGACTCGCCGGATCTGGTCCATCGCGGCGACGAGGCCGTCGTCGACCGGAAACTCACCGGGATCCGGCCAGTCGGTCAGATGAACGCTGCGGCCACCGGTCAGGCCCTTCCAGATCTGCTCTGTGACAAGCGGCAGCAGCGGGGCGGCGACGCGCATCACCGTCTCCAGGACCGTGTACAGCGTGTCGAATGCTTCCGCATTGCGGCCGTCGGGTGCCACGCCCTCCCAGAATCGGTCGCGAGACCGGCGCACGTACCAGTTGGTGAGAATGTCCGCGAAGTCACGCAATCTCGCGGCGGCCGACGTCGCATCCAGTGCATCCAGATCGCCCGTGACGGCCACGATCAGTTCACGGGTCTTGGCCAGCAGATAGCGATCGAGCACATCGCTCGAGTCGGTGCGCCGGTGCGCTTGATAGCCGCCGGAACCGGAAGCAGCACCTGCGCCGAGCGCCGTCGAAGCGTTGGCATACAGCGAGAAGAAATACCAGGTGCTCCACAGCGGCAGCAGTACCTGGCGCACACTCTCGCGGATGCCTTCTTCCGTGACCACGAGGTTGCCTCCGCGCAGGACGGGGCTGGACATCAGGAACCAGCGCATCGCATCCGAACCGTCACGATCGAACACCTCATTGACATCCGGGTAGTTGCGCAGCGACTTCGACATCTTCTGCCCGTCGCTGCCGAGCACGATCCCGTGGCTGATCACCTGGCTGAACGCGGGCCGGTCGAACAGCGCCGTCGACAGCGTGTGCAGGAGATAGAACCAACCGCGCGTCTGGCCGATGTACTCCACGATGAAGTCAGCGGGGCTGTGGCTGTCGAACCAATCCTGATTCTCGAACGGGTAGTGCACCTGCGCGAACGGCATCGATCCGGAGTCGAACCACACGTCGAGCACGTCGGGAATGCGGCGCATCGTCGATGCACCCGACGGGTCATCCGGGTTGGGCCGCGTGAGTTCGTCGATGTATGGGCGGTGCAGGTCCGGAACGCCGTGCGCATTCAACGGCAGCACCCCGAAATCGGCTTCGAGCTCGGCCAGCGAGCCGTAGACGTCCACGCGGGGAAAGTCGGGGTTGTCGCTCTTCCACACCGGGATCGGCGATCCCCAGTAGCGGTTGCGGCTGACCGACCAGTCGCGGGCGTTCGCCACCCACTTGCCGAACTGGCCGTCCTTGACGTTCTCCGGCACCCACTCGACCTGCTGATTGAGCTCGGACATGCGATCGCGGAATTGCGTCACACGCACGAACCAACTGGAGACCGCCTTGTAGATGAGCGGGTTGCGGCACCGCCAACAGTGCGGGTACGAGTGATCGTAGCTGGACTGTCGCAGCAGTCTGCCCTGCGCCTTGAGCAATCGCGTCAGAGGCTTGTTCGCCTCGAACACCTGCAGGCCGGCCACTTCGGGCACGCTCGGCAGGAAGCGTCCGCCCTCGTCGACCGACAGGATGACCGGGATGCCGTTGGCCTCGCAGACGCGCTGGTCGTCCTCACCGTATGCGGGTGCCTGATGCACGATACCGGTGCCATCGGTCGTCGTCACATAGTCGTCGACCAGGATCCGCCATGCGTTCTGCGTGCCATACGTCGATGCGTCCGCGTAGTGGTCCCATAGCCGGTCGTAGCTGACGCCCTCAAGCTGCGACCCGCGGATGCTGCGGCTCACCGCCGCGACGGCGGCTTCCGCGGAACCGTAACCCAAGTCTTTCGCGTAACTGCCGACGAGGTCGCCCGCGAGCAGATACTCTGCGCTGAGACCTTCGGAATCGGGTGTGCCGTTCGGCCCGGCCGGGACAATCGCGTACTCGATGTCGGGCCCGACGACGAGGGCGAGGTTGGTCGGAAGGGTCCACGGCGTCGTCGTCCAGGCCAGCGCGCGCACGGCGGTCAGGCCCAGCGCCTCGGCCTTCGCGCCGATCAGTGGGAACGTGACGGTGACGGTCTGATCCTGACGCATCTTGTAGACGTCGTCGTCCATCCGCAGTTCGTGGTTCGACAGCGGTGTCTGGTCACGCCAGCAGTACGGCAACACGCGGTAGCCCTCGTAGGCGAGTCCCTTGTCGTGGAGCTGTTTGAACGCCCAGATCACCGACTCCATGAACGTGATGTCGAGAGTCTTGTAGTCGTTGTCGAAGTCGACCCAGCGCGCCTGGCGGGTGACGTATTCCTGCCACTCACGCGTGTAGCGCAGCACGGATTCGCGCGCGGCCTGGTTGAAGGCGGCGATTCCCATCTCTTCGATCTGACTCTTGTCCGTGATGCCCAGCTGCCGCTCGGCTTCCAGTTCTGCCGGCAGGCCGTGCGTGTCCCAGCCGAAGCGGCGCTCGACCTTCTTGCCGCGCATCGTCTGGAATCGTGGAAACAGGTCCTTCGCGTACCCGGTGAGCAGGTGACCGTAGTGCGGAAGCCCGTTCGCGAAGGGTGGGCCGTCGTAGAAGACCCACTCGTTGGCATCCGCTCGGTTCTCGATGGAGGCGCGGAACGTGCCGTCGGCCTTCCAGAAGGCGAGGATTCCGGCCTCGATCTCCGGAAAATTCGGTGAGGGGTTCGGCAGTGGGTACGGCATTCTTCTCCTGGCAGCTCGATGCTCTGCACGAGGACGCCGCCCGCCGTCTCCGGCGAAGCGCCGCGGTACCACCCCGCTTGCCGTGCTCCGTCAGTGGCGAGGCACGACCGCTTCTTCATTGGCTGTGACGGGCCAGCCCCGTTCGGTTCTATTGCGCGAACACCCGATCGAACTGGGCCCCGCGGTTCTTCCGAAGACTCCCCGGTGATGGCCGGATCACAGTCGATGGGTGAAAGTCTACCCACTCGGCCGCGGTCGCGTGTGCGGCGACGAGGATGAGGCGCAGCGTGTGCGAGACGCGCGTAAGGGTCTGTCAGGCGAAGCCGCGACAGATCGGGCTGATCGCTTCGGCGACGTAGTCGCAGAGCGGGTCCCGCCCGGTGCCGGCCCGGGCCCATCCGTCCGCTGCCGCCGCGAGCGCCGCGACGACAGCGAAGGCGATGACGCGTGCGCGAGGCGCGGCATCCGTTCCCAGCCGGTCGATCAAGAATCGCTCGACCTCGCCGGCGATGCGCAGAAAGCGAGGCAGGCCCGATGTGATCAACTCGGCCTGGGTGCCCATCACCTCGTATTGCGTGACGGCCAGCGGCAGGCGGTCGGGCCCGAAGCGCCTCGACGCTCCGACCAGCGCGGCACGCACCGCATCCAGTGCCGGTGTGGCCACGGGAACTCCGGCGAATTCGTCGGGCAGCGCCTCGATCGCTTCGTCGACGCTCGCCCATAGCACGTCGCTCTTCGCCTGAAAATAGTTGAAGAACGTATTGCGGCTCACACCGGCACGCCGGGTGATCTGCTCGATCGTTGTTCCGGCGTAGGTGTTCTCGAGGAACAGTTCGCTTGCAGCCTCTTCGAGGATGCCGCGCGAGGACGCAGGCCTGCGTCCGGCCCGGGCGCCTTCCTCTTGACGCATCGTGCTCCTCACGCCCTATTATTGGTCTCAGTACAATAATGTACCTGCGGGCGAGGTCTCGCTCAGCTCCACCGTCTCAGCCCACCCTGTCACAGTCTTGTGAGGTTTCATGTCTTCTCCCCTCGTGCCATCTCCCGTGGCCGACACCGCGGCAGCACTGCCTGCGCGCAAGGCCACCCGCGTCGCGTTCGCCTCATTCGTGGGCACATCGCTCGAGTCGTACGACTTCTATGTTTTCGCCTACTTCAGCGCGATCTTCAGCGCCCAGTTGTTCTTCCCCGAGCAAGACAGAGTGGCCGGCACGATCTCGGCCTTCCTGGTGCTCGCCACCAGCTATCTCGTGCGCCCGCTCGGTGCCCTCATCTTCGGCCACCTCGGCGATCGGATCGGCCGCAAGCGCACGCTGCTGTTGACCATTTCGATCATGGGCGTCTCCACCGGCGCAATCGGTCTGCTCCCGAGTTATGCGACCATCGGGCTGATGGCGCCTCTCCTGCTGACGCTGCTGCGTGTCATCCAAGGCCTGTCTCTCGGCGGAGAGTGGGGCGGCTCCATCCTCGTCGCGGTGGAGCACGCGTCACCGAAGCGCCGCGGGTTCTACGCCGCGCTTCCGCAGCTCGGCTCGCCCGTCGGCACGATCATCACCGGTGCGCTGTTCCTGATCCTGAGCGTCACGCTCAACCCGGCGGACATGCTCGCCTGGGGTTGGCGGCTGCCGTTCCTGCTCGCATTCCCGCTTTTGGCTGTCTCCCTCTACCTGCGTCTGACCATCGATGAGACCCCGGTCTTCGAACACCTCGTCGACACCAAGCAGCGCACCAAGGCCCCCGTTCTCGAGGTGTTCCGCCGTCAACCCGGTACCCTGCTTCTCGCCGTCGGCGCTGCGATGCTCGGCATCGGCTCGTACTCGCTGATGAACACATACACGATCAGCTACGGCGTGACGATCCTGAAGTTCTCTTACCAGGACCTGTTCACCGCGACGCTGATCGGCAGCCTGCTGCAACTGATCACGATTCCACTGTTCGGGCTCCTCGCCACCCGGATCGGATCGGCGCGCGTGGTCTGGATCGGAGCGCTCGGCACGCTGCTCATCGCGTTCCCGATGTACTACCTGCTGCAGTTCGCCACCTTCCCGATCCTGGTCGGAACCATGATCGTGGGCGGAATCCTGCCGACGCTCAGCTGGGCAGGCCTGGGCGGTTTGATGGCGGACGTCTTCGGCAGCTCGATCCGCTACAGCGCGCTGTCCATCGCCTACGGTATCGCCGCGGCGCTGTCCGGCCTGATTCCGCTCGCGACCGCAGGCCTCGCCGCTGCGACGAATGCCGCGTGGTGGCACCCCGGCATCGTCCTGGCGTTGCTGTCGCTGATCACCCTGGTCTGCGCGCTGATAGCAGTGCCGCTGACCCGTCGTCGCGCGGAGGCCGCCGCGGATGCGAAAGCGGCGGTTGCGGAACTCGCAGAGCAGTTGGCCGGAGCGTCTGCATCCGCCTAGGCACGGCGAGGGACGAACCGGCCGGCCGACGTTCTGTAGCATTAGGAGGACACCCCACACTGAGGCATCCCTGACGCGATGCCGCCTATAGCGAGAGCCGGACACCTCCATGCCAGACACCTCCATGCCGGACGCCTCCATGAACGACGCACAGCATCCCGCAGCCGCAACCCGATCGGCAGTCCCGGACAAGCCGGCGCTGGAGGGCCTCGAGGCCAAGTGGGGTTCGGTCTGGCAGAACGACGGCACCTACTTGTTCGACCGGGCCGCAGCGCTGGCTGCCGACGACCGCACCGCGATCTATTCGATCGACACGCCGCCGCCCACCGCCTCCGGCTCGCTGCACATCGGACACGTCTTCAGTTACACGCACACAGACCTGATCGCGCGCTATCAGCGTATGCGCGGCAAGAACGTCTTCTACCCGATGGGTTGGGACGACAACGGCCTGCCGACCGAGCGTCGCGTGCAGAACTACTACGGCGTGCGCTGCGACCCGTCGCTGCCATACGACGACGACTTCGTGCCACCGTTCGAGGGCGGCGACAACAAGAGCACGAAGGCAGCCGATCAGAAGCCGGTCTCGCGGCGCAACTTCATCGAGCTCTGCGAACGGCTGACGGTCGAAGACGAGAAGCAGTTCGAGGCGCTCTGGCGGGCGCTCGGCCTGTCCGTCGACTGGAGCCAGACCTACCGCACGATCGGGCACGGGGCACTGCGCGCCTCGCAACTCGGCTTCCTGAAGAACATCGAGCGAGGCGAGGCGTACCAGGCGATGGCGCCGACACTGTGGGACATCAGCTTCCGCACCGCTGTCGCACAGGCCGAGCTCGAAGACAGAGACCAACCCGGCGCATACCACCGGGTCACCTTCCACGGTCAGCACGGGCCGGTCTACATCGAAACGACTCGCCCGGAACTGCTGCCGGCTTGCGTCGCACTCGTGGCGCATCCGGATGACCAGCGCTACCAGTCATTGTTCGGCTCGAGCGCGCGCACTCCCCTGTTCGATGTCGAGGTTCCCGTGCTCGCCCACCCCCTCGCCCAACAGGACAAGGGCAGCGGCATCGCGATGATCTGCACCTTCGGCGACATCACCGACGTGGTCTGGTGGCGAGAACTGGATCTGCCGAACCGCGCGATCATCGGATTCGACGGTCGCATTCTGGCCGATCCGCCCGACGCGATCACCACGGACGGCGGTCGTGCCGCATACGCGCAACTCGCCGGAAAGACCGTGTTCTCGGCCAAGCAGTCCGTCGTCGACCTCCTGCGTGAGTCGGGCGACCTGATCGGCGACCCCAAGCCCATCACGCACCCGGTGAAGTTCTTCGAAAAGGGCGACAAACCGCTCGAAATCGTCTCCACCCGGCAGTGGTATGTCAAGAACGGCGCCCGGGACGAAGCCCTCAAGGCCCGACTGCTCGAACTCGGCGCGCAACTGGACTGGCACCCGGACTTCATGCGCGTGCGTTACGAGAACTGGGTCGGCGGACTCTCCGGCGACTGGTTGATCTCCCGCCAGCGCTTCTTCGGCGTTCCGCTGCCGGTCTGGTATCCGCTCGACGCGGACGGCAACCCGTTATTCGATGAGCCGATCCTGCCGCCCCGCGAGCTGCTGCCGGTCGACCCGTCATCGGATGCCGCACCCGGCTATCAGGAAAGCCAGCGCGGGCAGGCCGGCGGTTTCGTCGGCGAGGTCGACGTGATGGACACCTGGATGACCTCCTCACTCACCCCGCAGTTGGCGGGTGGCTGGGACCGCGACGGCGAGCTGTTCGACGCGGTGTTCCCGTTCGACCTGCGGCCGCAGGGGCAGGACATCATCCGCACCTGGTTGTTCTCCACCATGTTGCGCTCGCAACTGGAGCACGGAGTCGCGCCATGGGCCCATGCCGCACTGTCCGGCTTCATCGTCGACCCCGACCGCAAGAAGATGTCGAAGTCGAAGGGGAACGTCGTCACGCCGGCCGACATCCTCGAGAAGCACGGCTCCGACGCCGTGCGGTACTGGGCAGCCACCAGTCGGCTCGGCACGGATTCCGCATTCGACCCGCAGAATCCGACACAGATCAAGATCGGCCGCAGGCTCGCCATCAAGATCTTGAACGCGGCGAAGTTCATCCTCGGCTTCCCTGACACTCCGGGTGCCCGGGTGAGCACTGCCGTCGACATCAGCATGCTGAAAACGCTCGATGCGGTGGTGGCCGAAGCGACGGCCGCGCTTGAGAACTACGACCACGCGCGCGCTCTCGAGGTGACAGAGACCTTCTTCTGGACGTTCTGCGACGACTACCTCGAACTGGTCAAGGAACGCGCATACGGCCAGGAGCCGGGCGCGGCCGAAGCGACGGTCGCGCAACAGTCTGCCGTGGCGGCGCTCCGCGAGGCGCTGTCGACGCTGCTTCGCCTGTTCGCGCCCGCTCTGCCGTTCGCAACCGCAGAGGCCTGGTCGTGGTTCAACGACGGATCGGTGCACCGTGCATCGTGGCCCGTGCCCGACCGTGCGCGCACCTCGAGCGGTCAACCCGACGCGGGAGAGGCGGCATCCGCTCCGGCCACCGTCGATGTGCTGGTGCTGGCGAGCGCCGCGCTGACTGGAATCCGCCGAGCCAAGACGGACGCGAAGGTCTCACAGAAGACGCCGGTCGCGTCGGCGACACTGACCGGCGACGAGGCTCAGCTCGCCGGCCTGCGGCTGGTGGCCGACGATCTCAAAGCCGTCGGCCGCATCGCCCGGCTGTCCTTCGTTGTGAGCGACGCGCTCACCGTCAGCGATGTCGTGCTGGAGCGCATCGAGGTATAAATCGGCGCCGGCCCGGTGTTTCAGCGGCGCGCGCCCGGCCGGTCTCGCACCGTGTCTGTCTTTCCGCGCATTGCGCCGGCGCGGTATGGTCGATGAGCACCACAACATTGAGCCTTCCTCGGGGGCCGGCTGAAGGAGACGGGATGTCGATCACGATACGTACACCGAGCGACGGTGATTTCTTCGACTGGCTCGGCCTGTATGAGGGATATGCGCAGTTCTATCAGGAACCGCTGACAGACCAACGTGCCCTGCAACTGTGGAGCTGGCTGACGGATGCCTCGCACGAGGAGAACGCACTCGTCGCCGTCGACGACGGCTCGCTCGTCGGATTGGTGCACTTCCGCGAGTTCACCCGCCCGCTGGAGGCCGACCGCGGCAGCTACATCGACGACCTGTTCGTGAAGGACGACGCACGCCACGCCGGCGTCGGCCGCGCCCTCATCGACGCCGTCAGCGACCGCGCGCGCGCAGCCGGGCACGGCGTCGTGCAATGGATCACGGCCGCGGACAATGCCGAAGCGCAGCGTCTCTACGACGACATCGCCGCGCGTACCCCGTGGGTCACCTACGAGATAGACCTCGCGAAGTAACGGGACCCATACGATGCAGCTCGGCACCCGGTGGTCCGTCGGAACACCAGCGCCGGATAGTCTCCCCGAGGTCGTGCGCTATGCCATCGCCGCCGTCGAAGAGGAGCTTGACGCCCTCGACACCGACACCGACGACTGGCGCTGGACACTGACCTGGCTTGAGAACAAGCCCGAGATCGAGCTGGACGACGGCACGCGCATCCAGTACAACCGCGCCGAGGACTCCGCGACGATCACTCAACCGGCCGAGGCGTTGCCCGACGCACGTGACGAAGAGGAATAGCCGCCGGGCGCTCCACGATCGCCTATTTCGTTGCGATGATCTCGGCGTGCGGCATCGCGAACCAGCCGGCCTGTTCCCTCACCCACTCGTGCCACGCATCCGCGATCGCGTGCAGGTCGTCGAGGGTCGCGATGCCGGTCTCGATCGCGCGCGGTGCGAAATCAGACTCCACCGCGCGCACCGCCCAGGAGTCGCCCCACCACTCGCGCTCGGCATCCGAAGCGAAGCACCAGATCGACGCAGAGCTCACCACGTCGTGAAAGCCCGCTGCCATCACCCAGCCCTTCAACGAACGGCCCGCGTGCGGGTCCCCGCCGTTCGAGCGGTGCACGGCCTCGTAGACGCTCAGCCACTGTGCGAGCCCGGGCGAGGCGGGCGCCCAGATGGTGCCGCCATAGTCGACCTCGCGAACGGCGAGGATCCCGCCGGGCCTGAGCACGCGTCGAGCCTCGGTCAACACCGCCACCGGGTCGGCGACGTGTTGCAGCACCTGGTGGGCGTGCACGATGTCGAACGTGTCGTCTTCGAAGTCCAAGGCGTAAGCATTGCCGAGCACAAACGACACATTGGTCAACGCGTTGTCGAGCGCGAGCCCATTGGCCTGCGCGACGATGTCGGCGGACGCATCGATGCCGGTCACCGCCCCAGGCACCACCCGGCGAGCCAGATCGATGGTGATGGTGCCGGGACCGCTGCCGATATCCAAGACCCGTGCGCCGTGAAAGAGATGCGGAATCAGATACGCCGCCGAGTTCTCGACCGTGCGCCAGGTGTGCGAGCGCAGGACGCTCTCGTGATGACCGTGCGTGTACCGTTCATGGGTAGCCATGACGCAATCGTAGGCTCGTGGACGCCCGCCTAGGCTAGAGCGCATGGTCGAATCCTCAAATCCGTTCTTCGAGCCGAGCAAGCTCCCCTATCGGCTTCCACCGTTCGCCGAGATTCGCGATGAGCACTACAAGCCGGCTTTCGAGCGCGGTTTCGCGCAGCAGCTCGTCGAGCTGCGGGCCATCACAGAAAACAGAGATGACGCGACGTTCGAGAACACGCTGCTGCCTCTTGAGCGGTCCGGCCAAATTCTGTCACGCATATCCGAGGTGTTCTTCACGAAGAGCTCCGCCGACTCCAGCGACTTCACCAACGCCCTGGAAGAGGAGCTGGCGCCGCTGTTGGCGGCGCATGCCGACGCCATCCGGCTGGATCCTGCCCTGTATGCGCGGATCAAGACCGTGTACGACGCGCTCGACTCCCTCGACCTCGATGCCGAATCCCATTATCTGGTGGAGCGCTATTACACGGAGTTCACGCTCGCCGGTGCCGGGCTGACCGAGGAGGAGAAGGGGCGGCTGCGTGACTACAACCGGCAGCTTGCGACACTGACGACCCGGTTCGAGAAGAATCTGCTCTCGGACACGAACGAGCTCGCCGTCGTGGTCGACGATGTCGCCGAGCTCGACGGCCTGTCGACAGCGGAGATCTCGGCCGCCGCACAGGCCGCTCAGGAGCGCGGCCTCGACGGCCAATACCTGATCACCCTCGTGCTGCCGACGGGCCATCCATACCTTGCAAGCCTCACATCGCGCGCGTTGCGCGAGCGGATCATGGCCGCATCACGGTCCCGCGGCACCCGCGGGGGTGATCACGACAACCGTGAGGTCGTGCTCGAGATCGCGCGCCTGCGCGCCGAGCGGGCGCGGCTGCTCGGTTTTGCCAGTCACGCGGCGTACGTGACGGCCGATGAGACGGCCAAGACACCGGATGCCGTCGCCGCGATGCTCGGACGCCTCGCGCCGGCCGCCGCGCGGAATGCGCGCGCGGAGCGGGCGGCGTTGCAGGCGCTGGTCGGCGACGAGTTCGAGGTGGCGGCATCCGATTGGGCGTTCTACACGGAGAAGGTGCGCAAGGCGACGTATGACATCGACACGGCGGCGATGCGGCCCTACTTCGAGGCGGAACGAGTGCTTCGCGACGGCGTGTTCTTCGCGGCGCAGAAGCTGTACGGCATCGCGTTCAGTGAGCGCATGGACCTGATCGCGTACCACCCCGACGCCCGTGTGTTCGAGGTCTTCAACGAAGACGGCTCGCCGCTCGGGCTGTACATCCTCGACCTGTACACGCGCGACTCCAAACGCGGCGGAGCCTGGATGAACCCGCTCAGCTCCCAGTCGACGCTGCTCGGCAACCCGACCGTGGTGCTCAACAACCTCAACGTGCCGAAGCCGACTGACGGCGAACCGACCCTGCTGACCTACGACGAGGTCGGCACGCTGTTCCACGAGTTCGGACACGCGCTGCACGGGCTATTCGCGCAGGTCACCTACCCGAAGTTCGCCGGAACAAACGTGTTCCGCGACTTCGTCGAGTTCCCGAGTCAGGTGAACGAGATGTGGCTGCTCTGGCCCGAGGTGCTCGCCAACTACGCACGTCACGTCGAGACCGGCGAGCCGATGCCGCGCGCCCTGGTCGACAAGCTGGAGGCGTCCAAGGCATTCAACGAAGGATTCAAGACCAGCGAATACCTGGCTGCCGCCCTGCTCGACCAGGCATGGCACGGCATCACGGCCGAGACCCGCGTGACGGATGTCGCCGCCTTCGAAGCCGAGGCGCTCTCCGAGGCGGGACTCGACAATCCCGCCGTGCCGCCGCGCTACGCGAGCACCTACTTCGCCCACGCCTTCTCGGTCGGCTACGACGCCGGGTATTACTCCTACATCTGGAGCGAAGTGCTCGACGCCGACACCGTCGAATGGTTCACCGAGAATGGCGGACTCACCCGGGCGAACGGCGATCGGTTCCGGTCACGGCTGCTCGGCGTCGGCGGTTCCATGGATCCGCTCGAGGCGTACCGGGACTTCCGGGGCAGAGAGGCCGTGATCGAGCCCTTGCTCAGGCGCAGAGGGCTCGGCGCATGAGCGGGGCTGAGTCCCGATACATCCGCTCGCTGCGCTCGCGGGCCCGGTGCAGTCTTGATCGGTGTGTGACATACGCGCCAGATCCGCTCGCTGCGCTCGCGGGCCCGGTGGTCGAGTAGCGCACGAGCGTAGCGAGTACGCGTATCGAGACCCCTTCCGCGAATGTTGCACTGTGTGACACCTTCGGCTGCGCCCCGCCGGATTCGTTCGTACCCTGAATGACATGACCATTCACGCGCATTCCCATCCTGCACTCGTTCACGCGTGCGAGCAGGGTCGGATGTGCGCGACGGAAGGTCCTGGTCACGCGCTCAGCAGAATACAGTTGAGCGTCGCATCCGCAACGCCCAGCCGCTGGCAGGACGCGATCGTGGTGTCGGTCTCGAGCGACGGTCGAGCCGTGCTCGCGCCGGTCTTCGGAGAGGACCCCGTGCGCGTGTGGCACCACGCGAGTCTCTCGGGTGCGCTGAACGTGGGGGACCCCGTGTCCGTTCACGGCCTGTATGGTGTGCTGGCGGCTGGCCGTCAGCGGTTCAACGTGCTGATCGGTTGAACCGTGCTGGTTGGTTGAACCAGGCTGATCGGTTGAACCAGCCTGGTTGAGCCCGGCGGCTACTTCGCTGTCGCCCGCATCATCGACATCATCGCATCGCACGCCTGAGCGCACGCTTGACAGGCCTGCGCGCACATGCGGCACGTCTCGCTCATTTCGGCGTGATCCATGCATTCGTCGGCACACGCGACGCACAGGGTCATGCAGGCCTCGAGCGTGGTCATCATGCTCGTCATGTCGAAGCCGGTCGGGCGCATCATTGTCCGCATGGTGGTGTTGCAGAGGTCGGCGCAGTTCATGCACATGCTCATGCACTTGACCATGCCGCCGGCCACTCCGGCATCGGCACAGATCGTGCACGCTTGCTCGCAGGCCGAACAGGCCTCGATGCATTCCTGCATCACCATCATGTCCATGTCCGACGGCATTCCCGCCATCTCCTTGGACATACTCTGCATCATCTGTGCTGTCATGTTCATGGCCCGTACCCCTGTCCGTAGCTGTCGCCGAGGGGACTCACGCCCTTCGAACAGAAACGACAGCGCACACCTGACGTAATGCTACGTCGGCGATGCGGTCGGGGCTAGTGTCGCGCGCAGGAGCCCCCGACGCCGCGCGTCAGGCGGACTTCTCTTCGCGACGTGCGCGGTGCGGCACGATCGTCGGTGCAGCGTTATCGATCACAGCTTCTCGAGTGACCACCACGCGCGCAACCTCGGTGCTGGACGGCACCTCGAACATGATCGGGCCGAGCACCTCCTCGAGGATCGCCCGCAGTCCGCGCGCACCGGTCTGACGCAGCACTGCAAGATCGGCGATCGCCTCGAGGGCTGCCTGGTCGAATTGAAGTTCGACCCCGTCAAGCTCGAACATGCGCTGATATTGGCGCACCAGTGCGTTCTTCGGCACGGTCAGGATCTGCATGAGTGCTTCCCGGTCGAGCTGAGTCACCGTGGTGACGACCGGCAGGCGCCCGATGAACTCGGGGATCAGACCGAACTTGTGCAGGTCTTCGGGCAAAACCTCGCCGAACAGGTTGACGTCGTCGCCTTTGCTGTGCAGCGGGGCACCGAAGCCGATGCCCTTCTTGCCCGCACGCTGGCTGATGATGTCCTCCAGGCCGGCGAACGCACCGGCCACGATGAAGAGCACGTTCGTCGTGTCGATCTGGATGAATTCCTGGTGCGGGTGCTTGCGACCCCCCTGCGGTGGAACCGAAGCGACCGTGCCTTCGAGGATCTTCAGCAGCGCCTGCTGTACCCCTTCACCGGAAACATCGCGAGTGATGGACGGGTTCTCGGCCTTGCGCGCGATCTTGTCAATCTCGTCGATGTAGATGATGCCGGTTTCGGCTTTCTTCACGTCGTAGTCGGCGGCTTGAATCAGCTTGAGCAGGATGTTCTCGACGTCTTCACCGACGTAGCCGGCTTCCGTCAGCGCGGTCGCATCCGCGACGGCGAACGGCACGTTCAACTGCTTTGCGAGGGTCTGGGCGAGATAGGTCTTGCCGCAGCCGGTCGGGCCGATCAGCAGGATGTTCGACTTGGCGATCTCGACGTCGTCGGCGACCTTGTCTGCCGGGCCGATCACGCCGCGCACGCGGACACGCTTGTAATGGTTGTACACGGCGACGGCCAGGGCTCGTTTGGCGGGTTCCTGCCCGATGACGTATTCCTCGAGGAACGCGAAGATCTCCTTGGGCTTCGGCAGCTCGAAGTCGCCCGATGCGTCATTGCCCGCCTCGGCGAGCCGCTCTTCGATGATCTCGTTGCACAGCTCGACGCACTCATCGCAGATGTACACACCGGGGCCGGCGATGAGCTGCTGCACCTGCTTTTGACTTTTGCCGCAGAAGGAGCACTTGAGCAGGTCGGCACTTTCTCCGATGCGAGCCATCTGTCACCCTCCTCAGGGGCTAGTTGTAACGAGCCTAACCCGTGCCGCCGACATTCAGGCGCAACGCTGTCACAATCCAATCGCGCCCCGTGGCATCGGTCCTCGTACCGAGCAACAGGGATGGCGACATCCCTGCCGTCATCCCTGTTGCTGCAATCGGCGCGCTGACCCGAGCGACGTGCGGCTTTATTTGACCAGTGCGGCCGGCACGCTCTTCCTGCTCGTCAGCACCTGATCGATCAGGCCGTATTCGAGGGCCTCCTCCGCTGACAGGATCTTGTCGCGATCGATGTCCTTGTTGACCTGCTCCTGACTGCGGTTGGAGTGCTTGGCCAGGGTCTCCTCGAGCCAGACGCGCATCCGCTGAATCTCGCGAGCCTGGATCTCGATGTCGGATGCCTGACTGGCACCCTCCGAGCCGCCCGCCGGCTGGTGGATCAGAATGCGGGCGTTCGGCAGCGCGAGGCGCTTGCCGGGCGTTCCCGCCGCCGTGATCACTGCCGCAGCCGACGCGGCTTGACCGAGAACAACGGTCTGGATGTGCGGGCGGATATACTGCATCGTGTCGTAGATGGCCGTCATCGCGGTGAAGGAGCCGCCGGGCGAGTTGATGTACATGACGATGTCGCGGTCGGGATCCTGGCTTTCCAATACCAGCAACTGCGCCATCACGTCATCGGCCGACGCGTCGTCGATCTGCACGCCCAGGAAGATGATGCGGTCCTCGAACAGCTTCGCGTACGGGTCCTGCCGCTTGTAGCCGTAGGCGGTGCGTTCCTCGAAGCTCGGCAGGATGTACCGTGCCGACGCCCCGAAGGCGGTACCCCCGTGAGCATTCCGCGCGGCAGCGCCGAACTCAGGAGTGTTGAAGTTTGTGAAGTCCATGTCTCTCATTCCCTACTTCGCGTTCCCTACTTCGCGCCCACGGAGTCGTCTGTTCCGCCACCGCCGACGACCTCCGCGGCGAATTCGCGCAGATGGTCGACGAAGCCGTATTCGAGTGCCTCTTGCGCGGTGAACCAGTTGTCGCGATCGGCATCGACGACGATCTGCTCGACGGTCTTGCCGGTCTGCTCGGCCGTCAGTTCGGCCATCCGCTTCTTCATGTCGAGGATGACACCGGCCTGCGTCTGGATGTCGGCGGCGGTTCCGCCGAACCCGCCGGATGGCTGATGCAGCAGCACGCGGGCGTTCGGCGTGATGTAGCGCTTGCCCTTCGTGCCCGAGGAGAGCAGGAACTGCCCCATCGAGGCGGCCAGGCCGATGCCGACCGTCACGATGTCGTTCGGCACGAATTTCATCGTGTCGTAGATCGCCATCCCCGCCGTGATGGATCCGCCGGGAGAGTTGATGTAGAGGAAGATGTCCTTCTTCGAATCCCCTGCGGCCAGAAGCAGGATCTTCGCACAGATCTCATTGGCGTTCTCGTCGCGTACCTCTGAGCCGAGCCAGATGATGCGGTCCTTGAGAAGCTGGTCGAAAATGCTTGACACCAGTGCCGGTTCGGCCATGTCACGCTCCGTTTCGTTGTCGTCTGAAATCGAATCTATCGGAGCCAACGCTCGCGCACGGGCCTGTTCGCCCTCGGCAGATATGAGCCAAAAAACGTGCGGCCCGGATACCCTCGAGCACCCGGGCCGCACATCCGCCTGCGCGTCAGTCTTTCTCGGCTGCAGCCTTCTTCGCCGACTTCTTCTTCGGCTTCGCGGCCTCCTCTTCCTCGGCGGCCGCGTCGGCGAATGCTGCGGCGTCAGCGGATGCTTCCGGGTCAGCTGCGTCGGCGACGACCGGTACCTCGACGGGGATGCTGGTGATGCCATCCGATGCGTCGCTCGAGTCATCGACCGCGGTGAACTCACCCAGGTCGACGCTCGCACCGTTGCTGTCGGTGACGACGGCACGACCGAGCACGATGGCGAGCGCCTTGTTGCGTGCGACTTCGCCGACCATCTGCTGGATCTGGTTGTTCTCGCTCAGCACCTTGACGAACTCGTTCGGCTCCATGCCGTACTGCGCAGCACCCTGAACGAGGTATTGGGTCAGTTCGTCCTGGCTGACCTTGACCTTCTCGGCCTCCGCGATCTCGTCGAGCAGAATCTGAATGCGGAACGTCTTCTCGCTCGACTCGGCAACCTCGGCCCGGTGCGTCTCGTCGTCGAGGCGGTTCTCGTTCTCCAGGTGGCGGTGCACCTCGTCCTCGACCAGCTGAGCCGGGATCGGGATCTCGACGAGTTCGAGCAGGCGGTCGATCAGCAGGTTGCGTGCCTCGTTGCCCTGGCCGAAGGTCTTGGCGCGAGCCGCCTCGCCCCGCAGGCTCTCCTTGAGCTCGTCGATGGTGTCGAATTCGCTGGCGATCTGGGCGAAGTCGTCATCGGCATCCGGAAGTTCGCGCTCCTTGACGGAAATGACGGTGACGGTGATCTCAGCCTCTTCGCCCTCGTGGTCGCCGCCGAGCAGTGGTGCGCTGAAGGTGGTGGTCTCACCGGCGGTCAACGAGTCGAGCGCCTCATCGATGCCTTCGATCAGATCGCCGGAACCGAGTTCATAGGAGATGCTGCTCGCCGTGTCGACCTCCTCACCGCCGATCGTCGCGACAAGGTCGATCTGGGCGAAGTCACCGGCCTTGGCCGGGCGGTCGACCGTGATGAGAGTGCCGAAGCGCTCGCGGAGCCGGTCGAGCTCGGCGACGACGTCCTCGTCGGTGACCTCGGCGGCATCAACGGTGAGGGCGATCTTGTTGTATTCGGGCAACGCGAACTCGGGGCGCACATCGACCTCGATGGTCAGCAGCAGGTCCCCGGAGAAGTCCTTGTCGCTGGGCCACTCCGTGATGTCGGCCGAGGGACGGCCGAGAGGCCGAACCGAGTTCTCTTCGACGGCTGCGCGGTAGAAACCGTCGAGCCCTTCGTTGACGGCGTGCTCGAGCACGGCCGCCTTGCCGACACGCTGATCGATGATCGGTGGCGGCACCTTGCCTTTGCGGAACCCGGGGACGTTGACCTGTTCGGCGATGTGTCCGTAGGCATGGGTGATGGCCGGCTTCAACTCTTCAGGCGCCACCGAGATGGTGAGCTTGGCGCGAGTCGGGCTCAGCTTTTCGACCGTGGTCTTCACGTTGGGGGATCTCCTGTTTGTTCAAAGTTCACTGCAAGTGGGCGGCTGCGATCTGGTCGGGGCGACAGGATTCGAACCTGCGACCTCCCGCTCCCAAAGCGGGCGCTCTACCAAGCTGAGCTACGCCCCGGATCGCTTTTGTCAACCCACGATGGTCACGTACCCGGGCACGCGTGAACGCATGGCAAGCCGAACGACCTCACACAGTCTAGCGAATGATCTCGCGCGCAAACGCCGCGCACGCATGCCGGTGCTCACCGGCGTACGCCGCTGAACCGACACACCGAGCGGTCTTGCGAGGTCCTTGCAACCTCGCTCGCGCCGATTCGGGATTGCACTCGACCCTGATCGCCCCATCACTGCGCGACTCGGACTCGCAAAGGCCCTGGCGGTTTGCAGGGTCTTTTCACAGTCATCGAATTGCACATCCCGCTGGTCGAGTAGCCCGCGAGCGCAGCGAGCAGGCGTATCGAGACCCCGCAATGAGGTCTCGATACGGGTCTCGATACGCTCGTACCTCGCTACTCGACCACCGTCTTCACCTCGCTACTCGACCACCAAGTCACCGAACATCGCCGACTGTGAAAAACCCTGGCGGCGGTTTCGCGAGCGACACATCGAATGCATTAGGCTTGCACAGCGCGAAACGGCTTAGCCGCTGCTCGGGGATGTAGCTCAATGGTAGAGCCTCAGTCTTCCAAACTGATTACGCGGGTTCGATTCCCGTCATCCCCTCCATCATCCCCGCTGCAAACTGCCTTGCAGGTGCAGCCGACGGTGCATCCATCCATCGCCCACCGCCTTACGTAGAGTGGGCGGATGAGACACGGGATCGTCATCCTGCCGCAGGCACCGTGGAGTGAAGCCCGGCGCACCTGGCAGACCGCGCAGGAGCTTGGCTTCGACCACGCCTGGACCTACGATCACCTGTCCTGGCAGAGCCTGGCCGACCAGCACTGGGGGGCGACGATACCGACGTTGACGGCGGCGGCATCCGTCACCTCGACGATCCGGCTCGGCACGTTCGTGACGTCGCCGAACTTTCGGCATCCTGTTCCGTTCGCCAAGGACCTCGCAACCGTGGACGACGTGTCGGGCGGCAGATTCCTTCTCGGAGTCGGTTCGGGCGGCACCGGATTCGACGCATACGTGCTCGGGTATGCGGAATTGACGCCGCTCCAACGCCACAAGCGCTTCGTCGAATTCACGCGTGGGCTCGATGCTCTGCTCCGATTCGAACAACCGGGCAGCGGCGGAATCAGCTTCGACGGCGAATGGTTCACCGCGCACAATGCCCGCATGGTCGGCGAGCCGGCCCAGCGACCGCGGATGCCGTTCATCATCGCCGCGGACGGACCGAGAGGCCTGCAACTCGTCGCCGAACTCGGCGACGGCTGGGTGACGCTCGGCCCGCGAACCGACTCGCTCGACGACTGGTGGCGTGGCGTCGCCGAACTGACCGCACGACTGGACGAGACACTCGCGCGCGCCGACCGCGCGGCGCCGAGCATCGACCGTTATCTCAGCCTGGATGCGTCGCCGCAATTCTCGCTCGAAAGCGTCGACAGCTTCGCGGATGCCGTCGGCCGGGCCGCCGAGCTCGGCTTCAGTGACGTGGTCACCCACTGGCCGCGCGCGGACGGGGTATATGCCGGGCGAGAGGACACCCTGTTCGAGGTCGCATCCCGGTTCTCCACGGATCAGCGAAAATGACGTGATCGATGGCCGCGGTCTGTCACGGTGAATGTAGCAGCAGCGGATTCGCGACATCCGTTCGATCGCGCTGAAGATTATCGCGCTCCGCCAGCAGGCGGAGCGCCGCCGGTTAGCGGAGCCTCAGCTTCCTTGCGGAATTATCAAGACCGCCTAGCGTTGATCCAGGAGAAGAGCAAAGGGGAAAGCCATGACGAACACCGTCACCGTTCCGCAGAGTGTTTCAAATCCCGACGTCGCAGCGGGCGTCGCTCAATTCTTGAGCCCGATCGTCGTCGAGCTGACCGCGCTCGTGGTCAACGGCAAGCAGGCGCACTGGCATGTGCGCGGTGCGAACTTCGTCGGCGTGCACGAGTTGCTCGACACGATCGTCGCTCACGCGCAGGAGTGGGCCGACCTGGCCGCCGAGCGCATCATCGCCCTTGGACTGCCCGTGGACGGCCGCCTGGAAACCGTCGCAGCGAAGACGGCGACCACGCCGCTGACCGCCGGGTTCCAGCAGTCCGATCAGACGATCGCGGAAGTCATCGGTCAGCTCGATGTGGCGCTGGGCGCCGTCAACACTGCTGTGGCCGAACTCGACGAGCTCGACCAGACGAGTCAGGATGTCGCCGTCGAGATCGCCCGTGGCCTCGACAAGGACCGCTGGTTCCTCTTCGCACACATCAGCGAATAGCGCGGTGGAGCTGGAGGGATCGCGCAGCGATCCGCGACCCCAGCGCCGAGCGAGCCTGCGAGCGAGGTTCCCTGGTTGTTTGACGCCGAGCGGACAACGCCCTCAGTTGCCCGACGCCTGGCGTAGGGCACGCATGCGCTCGTGGGTCCGCCGCATCTCAGCGGCGAGTGCGCGGGCCGCGTACGGCCCGTCCCCTTCGAGTTCACGGATGATCGTGTCGACGGTGTCGGCCGGCTTGTTCTGACTCATCTTGTTCTTTGCGACGATCTTCGTCGGAGTCAACCGGAACCCGATGGTCCCGGTCATGATGCGAGCCGCGTACTGCGCGTTCTCGGGCGTGCCCGCCATGCGGCGAGGCTGCGGCATCCGGTCTTCGAAGTGGTCGACGAGGGCGGCCAAAACGGAATAGTTCTCTTCGTCGGTGAGGATCTCCGGCACGCCGCTCAGGTGTGCGACCACGAAGTTCCAGGTCGGCACGGCTGGCTTTGCGTCATACCAGCCGGGCGAGACGTAACCGTGAGGACCTTGAATAATCGCGAGCAATTCGTGCCGGCCGAGTTCGAGCAGTTGCTCATCGGGTTTGCCGACGTGGCTGACGATGGAGATCTCTTCGTGGGACTCGTCGAGCAGCACCGGATAGTGGGATGCGACGAGCCCGCCATCCGTCTGGCTCACCAGGACCGCCCACGGATTCTCGCGAATGAGGCGCTTGATCTCCACCGGATCGGTCAACGTGAAGCTCGGATTCTGCCGCATGATTGCACCCTACCTCTGCATGTGTCGCCCGAGGGCGACCAACGGCTACGCCTGGTCCTTCGGGCACCAGTAGAGCTTGCGGGAGGCCATCAGTTCCATGACGATGTTCGTCCCGCAGACCCGGCACGGCAAGCCTTCGCGTTTGTACACCCAGTGCCGATCGGCGCGACTTGCCATCGCCTTGACGTAGGCGTCGTCATCGAGGCCGTCCATGGTCATCATCTGGCCGGTTGCGACGCCGAGCTTCAACAGATAGACCCAGTCCCGCCACAGCGCGCGCACGGTGTCCTCCGGCACCTGTGCGCCCGGCGTGTGCGGGTTCAGTCGTGCACGGAAGAGCATCTCGGCGCGATAGACGTTGCCGATGCCGCTGACGATCGATTGATCCATCAGCAGCAAACCGATCGGCGATTGTTTCCTGCGTACCGCCGTCACGAATCTCTGCTCAGCTTCGGCAGACGAGTCATTGATCGGGTCAGGGCCGAGCTTGTCGATCGCGGCCTGCACCTGCGCCGACCCCAGCACCTCGCACGCGGTCGGACCGCGCAGATCGGCCACAGCCTTGTCGGTCAGCAGGCGCACCCGCACAGCGCCGACCGGCTCGGGCGGGAAGACGAAATCGCTGTCGTCCTCTTTCTCGGACTCGGACATCCGTAGACGGGCTTTGCGAGGCGCACCGATCGAGTGTACGGAGTCCTCGCCCGCCCGATCGTCGAGCGATGCATCATCCAGAACAGTGCCATCCAGAACTGTCCCACGCTGGTTCGTCTGCCCCATCCGGCCGCCCGCGGAGCGGATGGTCGCGTCCGTGGAGATCTCGCCGGCGAAGTCCCACGCGCCGTAGATCCCCAGATGCACGCGCAACCACAGTTCGTTGTCGAACTCCAGGAACATCTGTTTGCCGACCGCACGGGCGTCCATCATCGTGCGGCCGTCCAGCTGCGCCGCCCCGGCGGCGAAGCGTCCCTGCGGTGAGGAGACCGCAACAGTGTCGCCGACGAAGTTGCGCGCGAACTGCCGAGCGATTCGATGAACGGAATGCCCCTCAGGCATCGACGTTCTTGCCCGCGATGTCGCCGGTGGCCTCGAATTCGGCGAGCTGCCCGATCCGGCGAACATGGCGTTCCTCGAACGAGAACGGTTCGGCGATGAAGGCGTCGATGAAGCTGGTGGCCTCTTCGACGGTATGCTGCCGCGCGCCGATCGAGATCACGTTGGCGTCGTTGTGCTGGCGGGCCAGCAACGCCGTGTCCAGACTCCAGACCAAGGCGGCGCGGATGCCGTGAACCTTGTTCGCCGAAATCTGCTCACCGTTTCCGGACCCGCCGAAGACGATGCCGAGCGCCTCCACGCCGGCCTGCTGGTCCGCCGCGACGCCCTTGGCCGCATTGATGCAGAACGCCGGGTAGTCGTCGACCGGATCGTAGCTGGACGGTCCGTGGTCGATCACGTGGTGCCCAGCCGCGCGCAGGTGCTCCTGCAGATCGCGACTGAAGTCGAGGCCGGCGTGGTCCGTGGCGATGTGGATGCGCATGCCATCAGTCTATTCAGCGGCCGCCGACGCCAGCGGGACGACCAGCGGCACGACGACGGCCCTCAGGCGAAGATCGGCTCGCGGGTGCGGCTGCGCTTCAGTTCGAAGAACCCGTCGTACGACGCCGCGGCGACGACGCCGTCCCAGAGGGTCAGAGCCTGCTCACCGCGCGGCGTCGGAGAGATCACCGGACCGAAGAACGCGACGCCGTTCACGGCGATGACGGGGGTGCCGACATCCTGTCCGACCCGGTTGATGCCGTCGAAGTGGCTGGCGCGCATCTGCGGATCGAATTCGTCCGAGTCGGCGTAGTTCGCCAGCTCTGCGGGCAGCCCCACCTCGGCGAGCGCCGCCGGGATGACCTCGTCCGGGTTCTTGTTGCCGCCCGGATGGATGTGTGTGCCGAGCGCGTCATAGAGCGGCTTCACGAACTCCTGACCGTGCAATTCCTGAACGGCGGCGACGAGACGCGTGTAGCGCAGAGCACGCGGATAGAACCTGCGGTGGTCTTCGTCCTGTTCGCGGTCCTCGTTGAGCACCGCGAGGCTCATGATGTGCCAGGTGACGTCGAGTTCTCGGTGTTTCGCGACCTCGTCGACCCAGCGTGACGTCATCCACGCCCACGGGCACGAGGGGTCGAACCAGAAATCTACGGCAGTTTTTTCATGAGAAGTCATACTTCTATCTAACCGCGGCGGTCGCGAGTTGTTCCCGCCTGCCCGCAAAGCCGGAGTCTGCGCGTTGGACCGGACGCCACTGCCGCAATCGACCGGTTCAACGTGCAATCTCCGGCGCAGCGTGCCGAGCCGACGACTCCAGCGTATGCCGCAGCCCGACTACGCTGGATCGTTGGACACAATCCACATCGATCAGGAGGCACTGTTGCCCGGAGAAAACCTCACCCGCGTCGAAGCCGCTACCCGCGCCGGTATCGTATCGACCCACAGCTACGAAGTCGCCCTCGACCTCACGACCGGCGACGAGACGTTCCGCAGCACCACCACCGTGCGCTTCTCGGCGACGCCGGGTGCAGCCACGTTCATCGATGCCATCACCCGCACGGTGCACTCCGTGACCCTCAATGGCGAGTCCCTCGATCCGGCTGCGGTCAGCGACGGCGTGCGCATCCAGTTGCCGAAGCTGCAGGCCGAGAACGAGTTGACGGTGGTCGCCGACGCGATCTACACCAATACCGGTGAGGGCTTGCACCGCTTCGTCGACCCGGTCGACGGCGAGGTCTATCTGTACAGCCAGTTCGAGGTGCCCGACTCTCGCCGGATGTTCGCGGTGTTCGAGCAGCCCGACCTCAAGGCGACGTTCCAGTTCACCGTGACCGCGCCGGCATACTGGCAGGTCGTCAGCAACTCGCCGACACCGCAGCCCGCGGATGCCCCCTTGACAAGCTCAGGGACCGAAAGCAAGACCTGGACGTTCGCTCCGTCCCCGGTGATCTCTTCGTACATCACCGCGCTGATCGCCGGCCCGTATGTGAGCGTGCACAGCGAGCTGACCAGCCGTGACGGCCGCACGATCCCGCTCGGCGTGTTCGCGCGCGCGTCGCTGGCGCAGTACCTCGATGCCGATTACATCTTCGAGAAGACCCGCCAGGGTTTCGCGTTCTACGAGGAGGGGTTCGACTACGCGTATCCGTTCGAGAAGTACGACCAGCTGTTCGTCCCCGAGTTCAACGCCGGGGCCATGGAGAACGCCGGCGCGATCACGTTCACGGAGACCTACGTCTTCCGCTCGAAAGTGACGGATGCGGTCAAGGAGCGTCGCGTCGTCACGATCCTGCACGAGCTGGCGCACATGTGGTTCGGCGACCTCGTCACCATGAAGTGGTGGAACGACCTCTGGTTGAACGAGTCGTTCGCCGAGTACATGTCGACGTTCGCCGTCGCAGAAGCCACCGAGTGGACGCAAGCGTGGACCACCTTCGCCGCGATGGAGAAGAGCTGGGCGTACAAGCAGGACCAGCTGCCGTCGACTCACCCGATCGTCGCGACGATCAACGATCTGGAAGACGTGCAGGTCAACTTCGACGGCATCACGTATGCGAAGGGCGCATCCGTGCTCAAGCAACTGGTGGCGTGGGTCGGTCAGGACGACTTCCTCGCCGGCGTCAGCAGCTACTTCAAGAAGCATCGGTACGGCAATACTGAATTACGCGACCTGCTCGCCGAACTCGAGACCACGAGCGGCCGGGACCTTACCGAGTGGTCGAAACTGTGGCTGGAGACAGCGGGCGTCAACACGCTGCGGCCCGAGATCCAGGCGGATACCGCGGGCACCATCACCGGGTTCGCCGTTCTGCAATCCGCGCCGGCCGACTACCCGACGATCCGCCCGCACCGGCTGGCGATCGGACTGTACAACTTTGAGAATCCGAATGACCTGCAGGCCGCTAAAGAGGGTACGCAGAGCCTGGTGCGCACGCGCCGTGTCGAACTCGACGTCGACGGTGAGCGAACGGATGTCGCCGCGCTCGTCGGCCTCGCCCGCCCCGATCTGATACTGCTCAACGACGATGACCTGGCGTACGCGAAGATCCGGCTCGATCTGGCATCGCTGAGGGTTGCCATCGAGCACCTGGACAAGATTCAGAGCCCGCTGGCGCGGTCACTGGTCTGGGGCTCGGTATGGGATTCCACGCGCGACGCCGAGACGCGCCCAAGCGATTTCGTGCGGCTGGTTCTGAACAACATCGCCAGCGAAACCGAATCGACCACGATCCGCACGGTGTTGAATCAGCTGGTGCTCACCGCCTCGACCTATGTTGCGCCGGCGGCGCAGCAGGAGACGACGCGGGAGGCGGCATCCGCCCTCTGGGTGCTCGCGCAGCAAGCGGAAGCCGGCAGCGATGCGCAGTTCCAGTTCGTCAAGTTCTTCGCAGCGCTCGCATCCACGGACGAACATCTTGCCGCCATCGGCGCACTGCGGGACGGTGAGCTGACGCTCGATGGATTGAACGTCGACACCGATCTCAGTTGGGAGTTGCTGATCGCGCTCGTCGCAGGAGGCAAGGCCAGGGAAACCGAGATCGACGCCGCGCTGACAGATGACAACACCGCGACCGGTGCGCAGTCCGCCGCTCACGCACGCGCGGCGATCCCCACCACTGCGGGCAAGCAGGCGGCGTTCGCCAGCGTGTTCGATTCGGACAAGCTGCCGAACACCATCGTGCGCACCACGGGGCTCGGCTTCCAGCGCGCTGCGGACACGAGCCTGCTCGAGCCGTTCGTCGCACCGTACTTCGCGACGCTGCAGTCGATCTGGGAGAGCCGCAGTTATGCGATCGCATCCGCTCTGATCGTGGGGATGTACCCGGCACCGCTGGCCAACCAGCAACTGGCGGATGC
Organism: Microbacteriaceae bacterium; assembly: GCA_004297935.1. Classification (GTDB taxonomy): domain Bacteria; phylum Actinomycetota; class Actinomycetes; order Actinomycetales; family Microbacteriaceae; genus Rathayibacter_A. Next base: position 353,362 of record SCRE01000008.1, read on the forward strand.
AACGCAGGCGTGGCTCGACGCGAACCCCGAGCCGGCCGCACTGCGCCGGTTGATCGTGGAGAACCTCGCCGGCGTCGAAAGGGCGCTGGCGGCGCAGAAGCGCGACGCGCAGTAAGCCGCCCGCTGGTCGGACACCGGCAGGGGGATCGGGCCGCGTGACCGGCTGAGGCGCACTTGTCGGCGTGAAGCACGAGGTGTGCCGGTAAGCCGTTGCCGTCCAGTTCCCGCCCAGTGCTGCGCCGATAGACTCGGTGGCTATGACGGTGCCAGCACTCCTCCCCCTCGCAATCGCGGCAGTGGTCCCGTCTTTCTGGGACCAGGTGTTCGCGTTCCTGGTCAACAGCGGCTGGAAGCTCGCCCAAATCGCCGCGATCGTGCTCGGCGCGATCCTGATCAGCTGGATCCTGCGCATCATCATCCGCCGCATCGTTCATCGCATCGTCAGCGGCGTGAAGAAGAACCAGAACGTCGAGGACACCCAGGCGTTGATGGCATCGCCTCTGGCGGCGGTCCGCGTCGTGCAGCGCACCCGCACCCTCGGCACAGTGCTCAGCAACATCGTCAACGTGGTCGTGGTGATCGTGGCCATCATTCTGATCGTCACAACGATCAATGACACCATCATCGGCTCATTTGCGCTGATGACGGCCGCGCTCGGCGCCGGCCTCGGTTTCGGTGCCCAGAACATCGTCAAGGATGTGCTCAACGGCTTGTTCATGGTGATCGAGGACCAGCTCGGCGTCGGCGATGTCGTCGACCTGGGGCCCGCCACCGGAGTCGTCGAGGTGGTCGGCATCAGGGTGACGCAGATCCGCGACGTCAACGGCACCCTCTGGTTCGTTCGCAACGGCGAGATCCTCCGTGTCGGCAACATGTCACAGGGCTGGGCCCGGGTCATCATCGATCTGGCAGTGCCCTATGACACGGATGTCGATGCGGTTCAGGAGCGGATGCTGCAGGTGGCGCAGGAACTCGCGTCGACGCCGAAGTGGCGCTCGCGTATTCTGGAGAAACCGGAACTCTGGGGTATGGAGTCCATTTCCGATGATGCGATCGTGCTGCGGATCGTGATGAAGACCCGCACCACGGCGAAGGACGATGTCTCACGCGAATTGCGCACGCGACTGAAAGTCGCGGTGGACGAGCTGGGCATCCAGCTGCCATCGCTCAACACGGTGGTGCTCGCCGGATTCGATGGTGCCGCGAGCGTCACCGGGGCGCGGCCGCCACGCACCCGGCCGGTTACCGTGCAACCGGAATCGCAGCCCAAGAAATCGCGAGGACGCAGGCCACGTCCGGCAGACCCGGGCGCGATCACGCTCGGCCGCGAGGAGCCGCACCAGTGACGAGCACCTCGCCGCGCATCGAGCCGAGCAGCGAGCCGGCTAGCGCTCCCGAGAGCGGGCCCGGCCGAGTGCCCGCGAGCCCGGTCGTGCTGCGCACGGCCGAAAACGGCGCGGCGGCACTGGTCACGTTCTACGACCAGGTCGGTGGCCACGACACCTTTCAGAGGCTCGTGGACGTGTTCTATCGCGAGGTCGCACTCGACCCGGTGCTGAAGCCGATGTATCCGGAGGATGACCTCGGCCCGGCCGCCGACCGGCTGCGCATGTTCCTGGAGCAGTACTGGGGCGGGCCGAACACGTACAGCGAGCGTCGCGGCCATCCGCGGCTGAGGATGCGGCATCTTCCGTACAAGGTCAATCCCGACGCCCGCGACCGGTGGCTCGCCTGCATGCGCACCGCCATCGACACGCTCGAACTCTCGCCGCTGCATGCGGAAACGTTGTGGGACTACCTGGACCGCGCCGCACACGCGATGGTCAACAGTTTCGAGGACTAGACACCAACCGTGACGAAGGAGCCGCAGATGTCTCAGAATTCAGATCAGCCCGAGCTCTCCGGCCGAGCCAGCGCGGATGCGTTCGACGCGATCATCGTCGGCGCCGGTCTGTCCGGCCTGGTCGCGGCCGCGGAGCTCGTGGATGCCGGCAAACGGATCGCGATCCTCGACCAGGAGCCGGAAGCCTCTCTCGGCGGCCAAGCGTGGTGGTCGTTCGGTGGGCTGTTCCTGATCGACTCCCCCGAACAGCGCCTGATGGGGGTGAAGGATTCCCTCGATCTGGCGCGACAGGACTGGCTCGGCAGTGCCGGCTTCGACCGTGCGGAGGACGACTGGGCGCGCAAATGGGCAGAGGCCTACCTGGAGTTCGCAGCAGGCGAGAAACGCCAGTGGCTGCGCGACAAGGGCGTGCGATTCTTCCCGGTCGTCGGCTGGGCGGAGCGCGGCGGCTATACCGCAGGCGGCCATGGCAACTCGGTCCCCCGCTTCCACATCGTCTGGGGTACAGGCCCAGGCATTCTCGCCCCATTCATCGCCCGCGTGCGCGAGGGAGCATTGTCCGGCCTCGTCACCATGCACTACCGGCACCGCATCGACGAGCTCGTCACAGCAGACGGTGCCGTCGTCGGCGTGCGCGGCACCGTGTTGGCGCCCGACCAAGCCGAGCGCGGCACAGCCAGCAACCGCAAGAAGGCCGGCACCTTCGAACTGCGGGCGGGGGCCGTGATCGTCGCCAGCGGCGGCATCGGCGGCAACCAGGCCCTGGTGCGCAAGAACTGGCCGCAGCGCATGGGCAAGGCACCGGAGCGAATGCTCACCGGCGTGCCCGCCCACGTCGACGGGCGGATGCTCGCCATCACCAAGAAGGCCGGTGCACGACTGACGAACACCGACCGCATGTGGCATTACACGGAGGGCGTCACGAACTGGGCACCGGTCTGGGACAAGCACGGCATCCGCATCCTGCCCGGTCCGTCGTCGCTGTGGTTGGATGCGACCGGCCACCGCCTGCCCGCGCCGCTGTTCCCGGGCTTCGACACGCTGGGCACACTCGAGCACATCCTGAAGACCGGCCATGACTACAGCTGGTTCATCCTGACCCAGAGAATCATCGAAAAGGAGTTCGCCCTTTCCGGCAGCGAGCAGAACCCCGACCTGACCGGCAAGGATCTCGGGCTTCTCGCCAAGCGGGTCACCTCCGGTGCGCCGGGACCGGTCGAAGCGTTCAAGAGGAAAGGCGAGGACTTCGTCGTCGCTCCGACACTGCCCGAACTGCTCGCCGGCATGCAGCGGCTCTCCGACGTCCCGCTGGACTTCGGGCTTGTCGAGCGACAGATCGTCGAACGAGACCGTGAGCTCGACAACGACTTCTCGAAAGACGCACAGATCACCGCCATCAGGGGTGCGCGCCACTACCGCGGCGACAGACTCATTCGCGTGGCCGCACCGCACAAGCTGCTCGACCCCAAGGCCGGTCCGCTGATCGCCGTGAAACTGCATATCCTGACCCGAAAAACGCTCGGCGGCATCCAGACCGACCTCGACGCACGCGCGCTGAACCCGGCGGGAGTCCCGGTTCCCGGGCTCTACGCGGTCGGTGAGGCGAGCGGATTCGGCGGAGGAGGCATCCACGGATACCGCTCGCTCGAGGGCACCTTCCTCGGCGGATGCCTGTTCACGGGCCGCCAGGCTGGTCGCGCCGTCGCGCGGCTGACACCCGCTCGCCCCGGTACGCGGTGAGCGACTATGCCTTGAGCGACTATGCCTTGAGCGTCCACGGCGCTCGGCGCACGAGGATGTGACCGCGTCGTGTGGTCAGGCGCGTCCACGGGCCGGTCTCGAAGATCGGCACCGGTGCTTCGTCCAGAAAACCCAGGCTGACCGCGGCGAATGCGGCGCCTGCCGGCACGAAGTCGATACCGTCGATCGGCCGCCCCCACACCTCGCCGCGAACGCGCTGCACGAGCTGTTCTCCGGTGCCGGCCGGGATGACCTCGGCCACTTCGTGGATACCGGCGGCCGCCGCGGCGCTGAGCACAGCCGCACTGGTCTCCCCGACTTTCAACCAGCCGCCGCGTGGCGGTGAGATGCCGGCCCAGGTGACCGTGCTCACCTCCAACGGCACACTCACGCGGATCGGTTCAGCATCGGGGGTTGCCGCGGGGACGGCATCCGCCCCGGACACGCGCGCGAGGCGATCCAGCAGCGACCGGCTCGGCACGACCGCATCGAATGACACGGACGGGTCCGTCGCGAACGTGCGCAGGCCGAGCACCGTCGGGCTGCGGTCCAAGAGCCCGTGCGGATACAGGATCGCGGTGTACACAGCGAGCACGCCGACGCCGGCGATCAGGCGCACGGAACCGTCCTCGACACGTCCGGCGCGCGACAGATAGACCTGGAGGTCAGAGACCGCGAGGGCGTCGACCAACGAAAATGACTGACTCATCTGCTGTCTAAACTACCTAACAGCGGCTGGGATCTCGAAACGGCCCGGCATCGCCCGACATGTGAGTAACGAAAGGCACCATGACAGACCCCCCGGCAACAGACCCTCTGACAGGAATGCTCGCCGCCCTGGATCTGGCCGATACCGGCGCGCGCACCGATGAAGACATCTTCACCGGCGCCAGCCAGTGGATGCCCCACGGTCGTGTCTACGGCGGGCAGGTGCTTGCGCAGTCGCTCGTGGCCGCGATGCGCACCATCGGCGACGAACGCCGGGTGCACTCGATGCACGGGTACTTTCTGCGCGCCGGCGACATCGAACGGCCGATAACGTTCTCGGTCGACCGCATCCACGACGGCAGGTCCTTTTCGGCCCGTCGCACCCAGGCATATCAGAACGGCGTCCCGATCCTATCGATGATCGCATCGTTCCAAGCCGATGCGGAGGGCCTCGACCACCAGGTCGCCATGCCGAGGGACCTGCCATCGCCCGACGAGCTTCCCGATGCCGCCGCCGCGCTGACCGACCTCGACCATCCCATCGGCCGTTACTGGGCGACCCAGCGTGCCTTCGACATGCGTCACATTCCGTCGCCGGTGTATCTGTCTGTCGAGGGGGCGCATGTCGCGCACCAGGCCGTGTGGTTCAAAGCGATCGGTCCGCTTCCGGATGACGACGCGCTGCACCGCGCCGCACTCGTGTTCGCGAGCGACTACACGATTCTCGAATCCGTCTTTCGCCGGCACGGGTTGGCTTGGGCCACGCCCGGACTCAAGGTCGCCAGTCTCGACCATGCCATGTGGTGGCACCGCTCCGGACGAGTCGACGACTGGCTCCTGTACGCGCAGGAGTCACCCAGCGCATCCGGCGGGCGTGGGCTCGCTCAGGGCAGGATCTATACGAGAGACGGCGTTCTGCTGGCCAGTATCGCGCAAGAAGGCATGATCCGGCTGCCGCGCACACAAGGCGCCTGAGTCAATACGCTTGAGTCAATCGGAGGCCGGCTCCGTCTTCGACGGTGCGACCACCGAACGCGGCTCGGCCGCGGCGGGCCGGCCATGCGGGCGAAACACGATCGGCTCATCCACGTACGGCTCCCAGGCGGCCCGCTCAAGCGCGCTTACGCGGCGCGGCCGCTGTGTGGTGGCGTCCATCAGGACGATCGTCGTGCTTGCGCGCGTGTAGAGCAGGTCGGGCGCTTCGCCCTGCGGGGAATGCACCTCGTAGCAGACTTCGAGGCTTGCGCCGCCGAGCCGCGACAGCCAGATCTGCACGTCCAGGGGCGTGCGGTGGTACGGCACCGCCTTCAGATACTCGATCTCTTGGCGGGCGAGAAAGGTGAGAGTATCGGCATCCGGGCCGCCGTTGAGCACGGCGGTCGTCGCCCCGGCGGCGCGGCCGGCGCCGTCTGCCCAGAATGCCTGGATCCTCGCTTCTTCGAGCAGGCGCAGCATCGACACGTTGTTCACATGGCCGTACGCATCCAGATCGCTCCAGCGCAAACCGATCGACACATGCAATCGCATGTCAGTCCCTGGTGAGCTTGCGATACGCGGAGCGGTGCGGCTTGGCAGCATCCGGTCCGAGTCGCTCGACCTTGTTCTGTTCGTACGACTCGAAGTTGCCCTCGAACCAGTACCAGTTCGCCGGATCCGGCTCCGTCCCCTCATAGGCCAGGATGTGCGTGGCGATACGGTCGAGGAACCAGCGATCGTGCGTGATCACCACTGCGCAGCCCGGGAATTCGAGCAGCGCATTCTCCAGGCTCGACAACGTCTCGACGTCGAGGTCGTTGGTCGGCTCGTCGAGCAGCAGCAGATTGCCGCCCTGCTTGAGCGTCAGCGCGAGGTTCAGGCGGTTGCGCTCGCCGCCGGAGAGCACCCCGGCCTTCTTCTGCTGATCGGCGCCTTTGAAGCCGAACGTCGACACGTATGCGCGCGAGGGCACTTCCGTCTTTCCGACCTGGATGTAGTCCAGGCCCTCCGAGACGACCTCCCACAGCGTCTTGTTCGGGTCGATGCCACCGCGCGACTGGTCGACGTAGGAGATCTCGACGGTCTCGCCGACCTTGAGCTCACCGGCGTCGAGCGGTTCGAGACCGACGATCGTCTTGAACAGGGTGGTCTTGCCGACTCCGTTCGGCCCGATGATGCCGACGATTCCGTTGCGCGGCAGCGAGAAGCTCAGCCCGTCGATCAGGATGCGCTCGCCGAAGCCCTTCTGCAGCCTCTCGGCCTCCAGCACCACCTGGCCGAGCCGCGGCCCCGGCGGAATCTGGATCTCCTCGAAGTCGAGCTTCTTCGTGCGCTCTGCCTCCGCCGCCATCTCCTCATAGCGAGACAGGCGGGCTTTGGACTTGGCTTGGCGCCCCTTGGCGTTGCTGCGCACCCAGTCGAGCTCGTCGGCCAAACGCTTCGCCATCTTCTGGTCTTTCTTGCCCTGAACCTGCAGGCGCTCCTGCTTCTTCTCCAGGTACGTGGAGTAGTTGCCCTCGTATGGATACAGGTGGCCGCGATCGACTTCGGCGATCCATTCGGCGACATGGTCGAGGAAATACCGGTCGTGAGTCACGGCGAGAACGGCACCGTGATACTGCGCCAGGTGCTGCTCGAGCCACAGGACGCTTTCCGCGTCGAGGTGGTTCGTCGGCTCATCCAGCAGCAAAAGGTCCGGCTTCTGCAGCAGCAGCTTGCACAACGCAACACGTCGCTTCTCACCGCCCGACAGCACGGAGACGGGCGCATCCGATGGTGGGCAGCGCAGGGCGTCCATCGCCTGTTCCAGCTGCGAGTCGAGGTCCCACGCGTCGGCCGCGTCGATCTTCTCCTGCAGCGTTCCCATCTCCGCCAGCAATGCGTCGAAGTCGGCGTCGGGCTCGGCCATCGCGGCGGAGATCTCGTTGAAGCGGTCGACATGCTGTTTGATCTCGCCGAGCCCCTCCTGCACGTTCTCCAGGACGGTCTTCGTCTCGTCGAGCACCGGCTCCTGCATCAGGATGCCGACGCTGTAGCCGGGGCTCAGTTTCGCCTCGCCGTTGCTGGGCGTGTCCAGACCGGCCATGATCTTCAGGATCGTGGACTTTCCTGCGCCGTTCGGGCCGACCACACCGATCTTCGCGCCGGGCAGGAAAGCCATCGTCACGTCATCGAGGATGAGCTTGTCACCGACCGCCTTGCGGGCGCGGACCATCGAGTAAATGTATTCGGCCATGGCGAACAGTCTATTCGGGCGCGACGACGCGTCCTGCCAGTGCGGCGCCGGGCTTCTCTGCCGCGCTACCAGTCGATCGGCGAGGTGTCGCCGATCAGACAATTGCCGGTCGAGACCGGCTTGGCGACCTCACTGTGATAACCGACGCCGTTCGGCCCGTACTGCCCGATCAGGCACTGGCCGTTGAACCGCACCGAAAACTGAATCGACCCGGGTGTCAAACCAATCGTGGTCTTGTCGGCAGTCACCTGCATGTCTGCCTTGGCGAAGCCTGCCGCGACCAGCGCGTCGATGAAGTCTCGGCCGATCGGCTCCGGGTGCGCCGCCAGGGTCTTCTGGTTGACGAAGTCGAAGTACGCCCGGTTGTCCGCCGCGCTCAGTCCGGAGCGCAGCGTCGGCGCCGGGGCCGGCGTAGCCGTTCTGCTTGGCGTCTCCGTTCGGGTCGGGATCGAGGTCGAAGCCGATGTCGATGTCGCATTCGGCGTCGACGGTGAGCCGGTGCAGCCGGCGAGGGTGATCGCCAATACGATGCTGGTCGCCGTTGCGAGAAACAGCCGTGATCGCCTGAGAGGCACGCACGAACGCCCGCGCGGGTTCCCTGACGAGCGCAGCATTCTCCGACGCACCTTTCCCGACACGTTCTCGGCGCGCCGGTACGAGTCTAGAGGCACGCTCATATGAGCCCGCTGCAACGACGAGCGCTACGCCGGGGCACTGCTCCCCCCGCTGCTCCCGCGCGCTATTCCCCGACGAGCACGGCGGCCCTGTCGTCTACTGCCACGTCCGGCTCGCCAGCGGCGTCGCCAGCGGTGTCGACGGAATCTGCCCAGCCGTTTCCGTCGATCACCGTCGATGCGTTCTCGTCGGGATCGAAGGTGGCAGTCACGACAGGTTCGGCGGTGCCATCGCCTACAGTCGCCGACTTGATCGTTCTGCTGTACACGGCCGTGCCCCAGGTGAGGTCGTGCCCGACCGAGTCCGCTGTGATCTCGACGACGGTTCCCGAGCGCTCTTGAGACGTCCACTCGCGGATTCGCATCCGCCCCATCACGATCACGCGATCGCCTTTCTTGACGGACTGGATCAGGTTGAGCGCCAGGTGCCGGAAAGCGGTGACGGTGAACCAGTTGGTCTCGCCATACTCCCAGACCTTGCTCTCCCTGTTGAACTTTCTCGGTGTGGATGCCAGACGGAAACTGATCAGGGCCACCCCCTCGCCTGTCGCGCTGTGCGTCGGCTCCGTTGCCACGAGCCCGGTAGTCGAAAAACTGTCGATCATGAGATCCTCCTTGTGCGTTGTACCCCGCTGTGTGCGAGGCACGAGACCCGCGAACCGGCGCTCGTGCCAGATTCTCCCGCCGATCGCGGGCCTCGTGAACACCAAGCCTGGACGTCGCACCGGCCGGGTGGGAGCCTCGGCAGCGGATCAGTGGACAGGCATTTCGCATGGGCACTGTTGGGGTCAAGAACGGCCGGGAACAAGCACGGTCGGGGCGACCAGCGCTGTTCGCGGAGCGCCTCCGGGGAAAACGGGCGCACTGGGCGTAGTGTGCGGGCCATGCAGTGGTGGAATGATTTCGCAAATTGGTTCACTTCACAGGACAACCGACCGGTGCTGTTCAGTGCGGGCGTGCTCTTCGTTGCCGTCATCGTCGGGGGACTCTTCTCAGCCTGGATCGCCAGGGGCGCGATCAAGGGCCTGATCTCGCGCGGCGACCGCGAGCAGAAGGCATCCGCAATCGCCGCCCTGGTCGATGCCGCCACAGAGGCATCCGTCTGGAATTCGCTGACCCCACAGGAGCAGGTGCTCTCGGACCGCGCTGTCGGCCAGGCCGACATACTCGTGCGCCTGCTGCCGATCAAGGGGGCCGGAACCGCCGCGAACTGGGCGGACCACCAGCTCAGCGAGATGAAGCGCAATTCTGCGACATTCGGGTATCAACTCGACCCGGCGATCGCCGAATTCCGCGACCGGCTGATCGAATGGCAGAACAAGCCGGGTCGCGCGCGCAAGGTTTTCATGAACGACCTCGATCGGTGGCGCTTCCAAGGCGCGACCGAAGAGAACGTGCTGGCTGTGCAACAAGATGCCTGGGTCGCCCAGCAACATCATGAACAGTATGTGGCGCCACTGACAACCGACACGACAGCAGGCGCTGCGACCGGTGCCGGCTTTGCCTTCAGCAGGGTATCGAACGGCCCGGTACCGGACGGCCCGGTACCGGGCGGCACGGCGCCCACAGACACGGCTCCGACCGCGGCAGTCACCTCCGCCTCCTAGAACGGCATCTGCAACACCTGCCGCTTGCGGGATCGGCCGTCAGCAGCACGATCACTCGCCAGGCCCATCACTCGCCAGGGCCACCGCCCGTCAGCGCCACCAGCTGTCGAACATCGTCGCCGGTGAGGTGCGTTTGTGTGCCGACGCAAGATAACGGGATCCGATTGCCGCTGCGACCGCCTCAGGCAACTCCAAGCCCTCGAGATAGTCGTCGATCTGCTGGTAGCTGAGTCCCAGATTCGCCTCATCCGTCTGCCCGGGGGTGTTGTCGAGCAGATCGGCGGTCGGTGCCTTGAGATAGAGCCGCGACGGCGCACCGAGTTGTTCGAGCAGGCTGCGCCCCTGGCGTTTGGTCAACCCCGCCAGCGGCAGCAGGTCGGCGCCGCCATCGCCGAACTTCGTGTAGAAGCCGGTCACCGCCTCCGCGGCGTGATCGGTCCCGACGACGAGCAGCCCGCGCTGACCCGCAATCGCGTATTGCGCGATCATCCTCGCCCGTGCCTTCACGTTGCCCTTGGTGAAATCGGTCATCAGCTCGTCGGTCGCGCCCGCGAACTCGGCCTGGAACCCGTCCACCGCCCGCTGGATGTTGAACGTCACCTCTCGCTGCGGCCGGATGAACGAGAGCGCGAGTCGCGCGTCATCCTCATCATGCTGTACCGCGTACGGCAGCCGCACGGCGATGAACTCGACGCTCGCCCCCTCCTCCACCAGTGCGTCGACCGCAAGCTGGCAGAGGCGGCCTGCCAATGTGGAATCCTGGCCGCCACTGATGCCGAGCACGAACCCGTTCGCCCCTGTCGCCCGGAGATAGTCGGTCAGGAACTGCACCCTGCTCCGGATCTCCTCCGCCGGATCGATTGTGGCCTGAACGTTCAACTCACGGATGACTTGTGTCTGCAACTCGCGCATGACAGCACCCTAGCGGCGGCGTGTTTCTCCCGTGTAACGCAGACCAGTGCCGCGCACGGCACTCTGGAGACGCGGAACACGTCGCCGCACGGACGTGACCCAACCGACGGTCGACCCGTTCGCCGTTCAGCCGACCGAGACCGTCTCGGGAAGAGCCTGATGCGTCGCGACAGCCAGACGATTCCAGACGTTGATGGCGCAGATCGCCATCATCAGCGTGACCAGCTCCGACCCGCTGAACGCGGCGGATGCCGCACTCCACTCGTCGTCGCTGACCCCGCCTTCACCGATCAGCGTCACGGATTCGGTCAACGCGATGGCGGCCCGCTCCCGGTCGGAGTACAGGGACGGCGCCTCACGCCATCCGGCAAGCACGTCCAAACGCCGGTCGTCGACCCCCGCGGCACGCGCCTCACGGCCGTGCATGTCGAGGCAGTACGCGCATCCGTTGAGCTGTGATGCTCGGATCTTCACCAACGCCAGAAGGTCTTCGCCGAGGGTACCAGCATGGATGTACTTCTCCATCGCATACATCGACTGGTACGCATTGGGATCGACATCGTGAATGGACAAACGCTGCACGTTGGACATGAAACCGCACTTCTTTCCCGGGCGACGCAGTTTGCGCGCCCTTTGCCTTCCAGCTTCATCCTTTGGCCGGGGAGATGCAAACGATGTACGCCGTCACCGGCTCGGCAGCTCGTTGCGCTGTTCCTCGAGGTAGTCCCGAACCATCGGATCGTCGGCCAGCTCGATAGCCGACGCATAGGATGCCGCGGCCTCGGTCGTGCGGCCGGAGCGCGCCAGCAGATCCGCGCGTGCGGCGTGATATGGCTGGAAGTCGGCCGCCGCGTCGGCGAGGCCGTCCAACAGCGAGAGCCCGACGGATGCTCCGTCGGCGCGCCCGACGACCGTGGCATGCGCAACCTGCGCGCCCAGGCTCGGCGCGACCAGCAGCAACGCCGCATACAGCGTCTCGAGTGCGGCCCAATCGGTCAGACCGGTGCGGGCGCGATCGCAATGCACGGCCTGGATCGCCGCTTCCAGTTGGAATCGGCCGGGGCCTCCCGGCCGCTCAGCACGCCCCAGGTACGATTCACCCTCGGCGATCATGTCCGCATCCCACAGTCGCACGTCCTGCTCCTCGAGCGGCACGAACCGATCGCCGTGTGCCGGTGCGCGTGCAAGGGAGAGGGTGATCAGCGCCGCAAGGGCCCAGGCCTCCGCATCCGATGACAGCAGCGCAGCGAGTGTGACGGCGAGATACTGAGCTTCGCCGGCGAGGGAGTCCGCTCGCGCGGTGGCCGCCGATCCGGGCGATGTCGGCGACGCCTCCGCAGACCCGCCTGCCGGCCCGGTGATCGCGTAGCAGCCGTAGATCGCTTCGAGCACCGGCGGAAGGCGTTCGAGCATGGCCCACCGATCCGGCACCAGAAACGGGATGCGCGCATTCTTGATGCGCTTCTTCGCGCGCACCAGGCGCTGCGCCATCGCAGCACGCGGGGTCGCGAACGTCCGGGCGATCTGTGCCGCATCGAAGCCCAGGACGGCCTGCAGCATCAGCGGCGTGCGAATGGCCGGTTCGATCGCGGGGTGCGCGCAGACGAACAGGAGCTCCAAGCGTTTGTCCGGGATCGCATCCGGGTCGAGGTCGTCCATCGCCGCCGCGGCTGCGAGCGCTGACGCTTCGCGCTCTTCAGTGCGCCGTTCATCGAACGGCGCCGCGGTGCGATGGGCTGAGGACTTCCAGAGGTCACGCTGATGATTGTGCGCCACGGTGACCAGCCAGCCTTCCGGATTGTCAGGGATTCCTGCGCGCGGCCAGGCTGTCAGCGCGCGCTCGAACGCGACGGAGACGGCATCCTCCGCCGATTCGAGATCGCCGGTCGCTGCCGCAAGGATCGCGACGAGGCGGCCGTAGGAGGTGCGGGCGACGCGTTCCGCAGTCGCCCGCACCTCCTGGTCACTCATGCGTTCGGCGTCCAGACACCATCGACGGTGTGGGTGGCGCCCGGACGCACCTCGACGGCGCCCCAGGCGATCGACGGCGCTTGCTTCGCCCAGTCGAGCGCAGCATCCAGGTGCGGCACCTCGATGACGAAGGTGCCGCCGAGCTGCTCCTTCGTGTCGGCGAACGGGCCGTCTTGCACCCGTAACGTTCCATCGACGGCGGTCAAGGTCGTCGTGTTCGACGAAGGCTGGAGCACTTCGGCAAAGATCAACACACCCGCCTGCTGGAGCGCGCCGGCGTAGCTGGCGAACGCGCGCATGCCTTCTTCGATCGCTTCTTTGCCGATCGAGTCTTCCGTGGCTTCCGGATAGTGCAGCAAAAGCGTGTAACGCATCGGTCGAATCCCTTCCTGATTGCAGTTGTTGGCGTGCCGCTCGAATGGCGGTACACACAACTGACGAACGGGCGGTGGCCTGATCGACATTATCGACCGAGAAGCGCAGGTTCTGACAGACCCTCTACGAGATCCCGCGCCGGCGGATGGTCATGGAGGCGAGATCGGCGAAACCGCCGATGGTCCTGCGTGCCCCCGGCAGGAATCGAACCTGCGACCAAGAGATTAGAAGGCTCCTGCTCTATCCGCTGAGCTACGGGGGCAAACGCGTTTACACGATACCGTAGTGCGCTCCGGCTACAGCCCTTTGGCCGCGGCCACGAGCACCTGCTGAATGGTCGGCACACCCTCGGCGCGGAAGACCTCCGCGCCTTCTGAATTGTGCACGATCACCGTCGGCGTCGACCGGATGCCTTCAGCCATCGCCCGCTTTTCGTCTCGAACGATGTCGAACTCGGTGACCTGCACCACCGGAGCGATCCGCGTCACCTCGGCCATCACCGAGCGTGTCTGCATGCACGGCTCACAGAACGCCGACGTGAACAGCAGCAGTTCCATGCCGCAATTCTACGTGTCGGCGCTCCCGATTAGACTTGCCACCATGCCAACTTCCTCGGATCGACTCGTCTGGATCGACTGCGAAATGACGGGACTCGACCTTGAGGTCGACGAGCTCGTCGAGATCGCGGTCGTCATCACCGATTTCGAACTCAACCTGCTCGATCCTGGGATCGACATCGTCATCAAGCCCGACGCATCCGCCTTGGATCAGATGGGCGACTATGTCCGCGCCATGCACACGGCGTCAGGCCTGATCGAGGAGATCCCGAACGGCGTCAGCCTGGCTCAGGCCGAATACGACGTGATGGAATACATCCTGGGGTTCGTGCCCGGCGAGCAGAAGGCACCGCTGGCCGGCAACACCATCGGCACCGACCGCATGTTCATCGCCAAGTTCATGCCCAGGCTCGACGCACATCTGCACTACCGCAACGTCGACGTGTCATCGATCAAGGAACTCGCCCGCCGCTGGTATCCGCGTGCGTACTTCAAGGCACCCGAGAAGAACGGCGGGCATCGCGCGCTCGCAGACATTCTCGAGTCGATTCGAGAACTCGACTACTACCGTGGTGCCGTGTTCGTACCGCAGCCGGGGCCGACATCCGACGAGTCCGCCGCCGTCTCCGCATCCGTTGTGGAAACCTGGGCGGCTCGGATGTAATAGAATCATCTGCGTTGCCTGAACCGATTGAACGATCGAACGCGGCACATGGTGGGTATAGCTCAGCTGGTAGAGCGCCTGGTTGTGGTCCAGGAGGTCGCGGGTTCAAGCCCCGTTACTCACCCCAATGAATGAGCGCCAGGCGCGCAAATCATGACAAGCTGGAGCCATGATGGAGATGTCGGCCGACGAGTTCGAGAAACTCGTCGCCGACGAGCTCGATGCGCTTCCGGACGACATGGTGGACGGCATCGAGAACGTCGCATTCCTGATCGAGGACCGCCCGGAGGACGGCTCGCTCAACCTGCTCGGCCTCTACGACGGCATCGACAACACGCATCGCGGCCAGTACGGCTATGGCGAGATGCCCGATCGCATCACCCTGTTCCGCGAACCGCTGCTGTCGATCTGCGCGAACGAGCAAGAACTGCGAGATCAGGTGCACATCACCCTCGTGCACGAGATCGGGCACTTCTTCGGCATAGACGACGCGGAACTGCACGCGCTCGGCTGGGGCTGAGCTCGACCCGCTCAGTCCTCGTCGACGTCCGGCTCCACCGGATCGCTGTCCGACGCATCGAACTTGTACCGCACGTGCAATTCACCCTGGATCTCGCGGCTGTCGACCGCTGTGTACCGAAACAGGGATTCCATTCCTTCGACCGCGGCAACAGCACTCAGCGAATCGTCGTACTTGCCGCGAATCAGCACCCGGCGGTCAGTGCCGCCGGCAAGAGGACCGTCGATGTACTCGACGATGTACTCCACAGTCGTGCGCTCCGTGTCACTCATGTGACAACCGTAGCGCCGGGCGGCTGAAATGGACCGTAAGGCGCGCATCTCATGGTGTGCCGTTCAGTATCAGACCCGCCAGGCTCACCGGGTCTTCGCGCCGCACGAACGCAGCGAACTGGGCATCCCAGATGTCCCAGTACGGATCGAAGCCACCATGATCCCGCTCCAGTGCTCGACGCTTGCGCACCACATCGTCAGCGGTCAGCCACACCGTGATGTCGGCCAGCGGAGCGTTGGCGACGCTCAACGTGCCACAGCCCTCCACGATCAACGGGCGCGACGCATCGACCGGGTGCCGCTGCTCACCACGCTTCCCGCTCGCCCAGTCGTAGCCGCGCCAGGCGACGGGCGCACCGCGCCTGCGCGGGGCGAGAACCTCGGAGTGCAGATACCGGCTGCCCGCGTCGAGGCCGTACCAGCCCGGGTAGAGGTCATCCATCCGCAGCAGTGTCGGCGCCGGCCGGAACGGCCAGCCGGCGACGAGCGCATCCGCCAGTGTCGACTTTCCGGCGCCGGCTGGCCCATCGATCAGGATGATCGGAGCCGCGCACGTCAACCTGGTCACGGCCTCGAGCACGGCGTCGGGTGCGGCTCCGGTGTGATCCCTGGCCCGCGCGTCAGCCGAGGACAAAGTTCCAGCTTCCCGCCGCGACCGAGACAGCGACAGCGGATGCCGCCACCACACCCCCGAGGCCGATCACGATCCAATCCTGAGCGCCGAACACCGACGATCGTGCCCAGGTGCGTGCGACCGGCGCATCGAATGCACGGGCCTCCATCGCCGTGGCAAGCTTGCTGCCCCGCCGAATCGACAGCACCAGCAGGGCGAACGCCTGCCCGACGAGCCGCCGCAGCCGGCCGCGGTCGGCGATGCCACGGGCACGCCGGGCCAGCTCAAGGGATCGCCAGTCTTCGACGAACAGCCCGACCAGGCGAAAGGCGGCCAGCGCCCCCAGCACGAATCGCGCGGGCAGGTGCACCGTCTGCGCGAGTCCGTCCGCCAGGTCGGTCGGATCGATCGTGACGAACAGCACGATCGCCGGAACTCCGACCGCCAGAATGCGCAGCGAGGTCGCGATACCCAGAGAGATCGAGCCCGCGCTGATCTCGACCGCCCACCACTGCCAGTAGGTCTCTCCCGACGGCTGGCCGTACAACACGGTCGTGAATCCCGCCAGCGGTGCCGCGATCAGCAGTGGCAGCGTGCGCACGAGCACGGCGCGCAGCGGCAGGCCGGTGAAGATGAGCAGCCCGCACTCCAGCACGAGGGCCACGGCCGCGGAAACCCAATCGATCGTGAGGATCAGCGTCACGCTGGTGATGAACACGGCAGCGAGTTTCGCGACCGGGTTCACCTGCGCGAGTCGGCCCATCCGCAATGGTGCGAGCACGGTCACGCCGGCTGCCTCTCCAGCGCGGCTGTCAGGCGCCACTGACTCGCGCCGGTCGCTCTCGCGAAATCCGCATCGTGGCTCACCGCGACAAGGGCGTGGCCCTCCGCCTGCAGTTCGCGGAACATCGCGATCAACTCGCGCCAGGTCACGGCGTCCTGGCCGAACGTCGGTTCGTCGAAGATCAGCAGCCGTGGTCTGGTTGCGAGCGTCGTCGCCACTGACAGCCGTCGCTTCTGCCCGCCGGACAGGGTGAACGGGTTCGCTTCGGCCAGTTCCGCAAGTCGCAGCCGCGCCAGGAGTTCGTCGACGCGTGCGGCGATCTCCTCGTGCGGCAGGCGTAGCGCGCGCGGCCCGATGGCAAGCTCCTGCCGCACCGTGGCGGCGACGAACTGGTGCTCAGGGTTCTGGAACACGCTGCCGATGCGGGTGAGCAGATCGCGGGATCGCCAGCGGATCGGCGCCTCGCCTGCCGGGCCGGCAAGCGCGGCGGTTGCCGTGACGGTGCCGGCCAACGGGGGGATCAGCCCGCCCAGGGTCAGTGCCAGCGTCGACTTGCCGGCGCCATTCGGTCCGGTGATGACCGTCGTCGTGCCCGCTGTGACGTCGAGTTCCAACCCGGATGCGACGGCCGGGCCGCGGCCACGGGCGATCGCCAGTTCGCGCGCCTGCAGGAGCGGAACCCGTGGAGTGCCGTCTGCGACCGACACGGACTGCGGCCGGTCGCCGGGCAGCCACACCCCACTGCCGCGCAAGCGTGCCGCCTCGGCGTGCAAGACCGTCTCCGGTGCCCCATCGGCGAGGATCCCGTGATCGTCGCCGAGGACGATCACCCGATCGACGAGCCCCTGCCACACGTCGACGCGATGCTCGACGACCACGAGCGTCGCGCCCGTCGCCTCCAGAACCGCGGCGACCGCGTCGCGCACCTGCACGACGCCATCCGGATCAAGGTTCGCCGTCGGCTCGTCGAGCAGCAGCAGGCCAGGGCGCATCGCCATGACACCGGCGAGGGCGAGCCGCTGCTTCTGCCCGCCTGACAACTGCGTCGTCGGGTGATCCAGCGGCAGGCTCAGGCCGACTGCGCCCAGCGCCTCGCGCACACGCGGCCAGATCTCGGCGCGGGGAACACCGAGGTTCTCACAACCGAAGGCGACATCGTCACCGAGGCGCGCCAAGACGACCTGCGCATCAGGATCCTGCAGTAACAGCCCGCTACGGCCTCGGTGCCGAGCGGGGTCTGCGCCGTCGACACGCAGAAGACCCTGCTCCTCCCCCTCATCCTCACCGCCGAGCACGCCGGCGAGCGCGGCCAGCAGCGTGCTTTTGCCCGAACCGGATGCGCCGAGCAGCAGAACGCGCTCGCCCGGTTCGATCTCCAGCTGCAGGTCGCGCACCGCCCAGTCGCGGCGCCCGGCGTGCCGCCATCCCCACCCCGAGGCGTGGACGGCCGCAGGCGCGGAGGTGCGCCCGGCTGCAGGCCCGGCTACGCGTCCGGCACCGCCCATCTCGGCCACCTACACCGTGGTCCGCGATTCCCGGCCCGCGGCGAATCGGTTCAGGGCGCCGGTCTTGGCGAGTGCCTTGACGATGAGCCAGGAGCCGAGACCTGCGATCACGAGTCCGGAGACGGTGGTCGTGATCGCGTAGATCACGACGAAGGAGAATTTCGCTCCGGGATACCAGACCAGCAGATCCAGTATCGACTCGGCGATGCCGGCTCCCGCCCCGGCCAGCAACGCAACGAGCCAACTCCAGCGTGCGTACAGGAACAGCGCGAAGACCAGCTCGGCGCCGAGACCCTGCACCAATCCGGAGAGCAGCGTCAGTGCACCCCACTGGGTGACCATGAGCGCTGAGACGGTCGCCGCGACGAGCTCGACGTAGAGCGCCGCACCGGGCTTGCGCACGATCAGGCCACCGAGCACCCCGGCGAACAGCCATGGCCCGTTGATGATGCCCTGCAGGCCCGGAAGAGCGGCCTGGATAGGTGCCCCGATGGGATTGGAGGCCTGGTCCCAGGCCCAGAAGATCACACCGGCGGCGACCGCGATGACGCTGGCGACGACGATGTCGACCACGCGCCAGCGCAACGTGCGGCCGCGTTTGGTCGGGGACAGTCCGATTGGTTCGGTGGTTGTGTGCACTTTTCGTGCCCTTTCATCTGGAATGAAATGAGGGCACGGGTCTGGGTCCACCGGGTGGCGGAACCCGTCAGAGATGATCTGGCCTCCCTGCGCTGGCATGACCCAGATCAGGTTTGACGGTCGAAGGTTGAGAACCTTCCTCTCAGCCCGGCTCACCGGACTCCCGTGTTCGCCACCGAGTATAGCGTGAGGCCGATCGCGACACGACCCGCCCCTAGGATGAATCCTGTGGAGGAACCCCGATGATCATGTTCTTGCTTGCGGTCGTAATCATCGCATTCCTCGTGATGCTCCGCATCGTGATCATGCGCTGGCGCAGGCAACGACGTGCGCATGAGTTGCGGGTGGCAGAGACGCGCGCGGCAGCCCGGCGCCGCGACCCTACTTCTTGAGCGCCCTGATCACCTTCGACAGGGCCCGGCCCGCGACACAGACGAACGGGATGCCCACGGCAAGGAGCGAGACGACGTTCGGCTCGAAATGCATGCCGTTGCGATCGCGGACATACGCACCGATCGGCACGCTGTAACCGCCGCCGCCTCCGCCGCTCGCGGCGGTCGCCTCGTCGCCGGAATCACGGCCGCCGCCGAAGCCGAATGCGACGAGCGCGACCGGCACAATGGTCACTCCGTCCAGTTCGACCGGGTCCCCGTACACGGAATGCACGCCGGCATTTTTGACGGTCTCTGCAAGTTGGAGCGTGAGATTGGCCATATGCCAACGCTACCGGTCCGGCCCTACGCTGACCAGTGCCGCACTGATCCAGCCGGCGGGCTGACCTGCACGCCGGCCCACACTGTCAATCGGAATCGCGTTGTGCCCGAAGCGATGACGTCTCCCCCACTCGGGTGCGCGTGTTGTTCACGAGCGACGCCGGGGTGATCGCGCCACCACCGAATCGGGCGCTGACCGAGTCGATGGCGCGTTCAGCGTCCCGCCACTCTTCGTCAGGGTCCCAGAGCGCGAGTGCGCCGCCCCCTGCCGGCTCAAGCTGGTCGACACGCACGCCGATCAAGCGGATGGGGGTGTCCGCCGTGTCCAGCGCGTCGAAGACGGATGCGACCTCGTCGTAGATCCGTCGGCCCACGTTGGTCGGCTCGGCCAGAGTTCGGGAGCGGCTGACGGTGCGGAAGTCCGCGTAGCGCAGCTTCAGCGCCACGGTGCGGCCGACCAGTCCGGAGCGTCGCAGTCGCTCGCCCGTGCGTGCGGACAGCCGCAGGAGTTCGCGGCGCAACTCGGTGGTGTCCGACACGTCATGTTCGAAGGTCACCTCGTGCCCCACACTCTTCTCCTGCGAGAACACCGTCACCTCGCGCGGGTCGATGCCGTGGGCCAGCTCGTGCAGTTTGCGGGCGGCCGCCGACCCGATCCGCTTCTCCAGCGCGGGCAACGGAAACTCGGCGACATCGCGCACAGTGCGCAGGCCGAGGGCAGCGAGGGACTCCTGCGTGCTCGGGCCGACACCCCAGAGCGCCGAGATCGGCAGTGGATGCAGGAACGCAAGCGTGTCCGCAGGCGGAATGACCAGCATCCCATCAGGTTTGGCTCTGCCGGAAGCGAGCTTTGCGACGAATTTCGTGCCGGCGGCGCCGATCGAGCACGACAGTCCGGTGCGTTCCAGCACGCGGGCACGCAGCCTCGCTCCGATCGCGGCCGGGGATCCGAGGAGTTTGCGCGCGCCCGCCACGTCGAGGAAAGCCTCGTCGATGCTCACCTGTTCGACCAGCGGCGTCACCTCATGGAACAATTCGATCACCCGGCGCGAATACTCGCGGTAACGATCCATGTGCGGCGGGAGCACGATCGCGCTCGGGCAGAGCTTCAACGCCTGCGAGACGGGCATGGCACTGCGCACGCCGTAGCGGCGCGCCTCGTAGGTCGCGCTTGTGACGACCGAGCGCCCACTGCTGTGGGCGACGATGGCCGGCTTGCCTCGCAGCTCCGGATGCTCCAGCAGTTCGACGGACGCGAAGAATGCATCCATGTCGACATGCAGAATCGTCGCATTCGTGTCGTCGACGACGCCGGATGAGACCTGCCGCTCACTGCCGTCTGTGCGCCCCATCCCCCCAGTCTCGCACCTGCCTCCGACGGCGCAGAATGGGCTCGCTCAGACCAGCGCCTCGACGAACGGCCGGAACCACTCGCGGAACGACGCCGAGTCATCCCTCAGGCTCTGACTGACGACGACGGCATTGGGTCCGACGATCCAGGCGCCGGGCTCTGCGAGCGGCAGCACGGCGATGTCCAATCGGAAATACCCGGCCTGCCTGCGCAATTCGTGCTCGCGGTCCCGCACGACGTCGACGATGTCGGCGGCGCGGATGGCGTGCTGTTCGACGCTGGTCTGGGCGTATTCGTCATGCCGCGCGGCCGTCCAGGCGACCGCAGCATCATAGTGCTGGATGATCAGGTCCTGCAGTTCCAGTTGGCGGTCGAATTCAGCGAAGTGCGGCGGCCGGAGTCCCGTGATCAGCGGACGCAATTCGCGACGCACAATCGTGTTCCACCATTGCGTCCACTGCAGTTGAAGGGCATCGCGATCCACCGGTGTCGCGACCGCGGGGTGACCGATCGCCACTCCACCCGCTGCGCGACGCACGCGCTGCGCGGGCGGGTGGACGCGCGGGATCCGAGGGCTGCTCAGGACGTTCAGCTCGCCCAGGTCGCGCAGGCTCAGCGCCATCAGCAGATCCCATGGGCAATCCTCTGTGACCTGCCATCGAAGGGTGCCCTCGACGAACATGTTCTCAGCATAGAATCGCCCACAGCGCGCCGCTAGAGTAGGGTGCGATGCCCTCGACTCACGCGAACCTGCCACTGTGCCGGCGATGGATCGACATCGTGTTCATCGTCGTTTTCAGCGCTTTTGCGATCACCTCGCTGATCAGCGACCTGCTGCCGACGATCGGAGTCGACATCGCGCACCCGTCCGCGAACTTCTTCGTGAACTCGAACTGGTGGTACGCCCACGACACCGATCCGCTGTTCATGACTCCGCCTGTCTGGATGCGGATTGTGACGGGCCTGTCCGCCTTCGTCTATCTGCCGTTCTACGTCGTGCTCGTGATCTCGCTGTTCCGCGGCTGGAACCGTATCCAGTTGCCGAGCGTGATCTACGCGACCATGATCGCGTCGATCACCGGCATCGTCGTCTTCGGCGTCGAGTTCTTCGGCGAACCGCAGTGGGTCACTCCGAATCCGGTGAAGTTCCTCGCGTTCAACCTGCCGTACGTGCTCCTGCCGATCCTGCTGCTGATCCGGATGCGCAGGCCACTGCCCTTCACCCGGCGGTTCTGAGCAGCCGACGCAGCGCAACCCGCTCGATCAGGGTCCAGGTCGTCGTGGTCACCAGATAGAGGGCGGCGGCAAGCGGAACGAATGCGGCGAACACCACGGTGACGAACGGCAGATACGACAGGATGCCCGTCAATCGATTCGTGGAGTTCTCCGGACTTCCCGGAGATGCCGGGGCTGCACCGCGTGGCTGCATCGCCGAACGAACGGCCAGAACCGTGCGAGAGACCGCGGTGACCGCCGCGATCACACCCAGCAAAACGAGGAACAACACGAGACCTGGCCAGAACAACTGACCGGCACTCAGCGCGTGGACGAAGCTGGTGCCGAGCGGCACACCGAACAAATGCTGTGTCAGAAGCACATTGGCATGCCCGTCGATGCTCGGGTACAAGAACAAGGCGTAGACGAGCGAGAGGACGGGTGCCTGCACGATAAGGGGAAGGCATCCGCCGAGCGGCGATGCTTTCTCCCGCGCGTACAGCGCCATGGTCTGCTCCTGCAGCTTCTTCCTGTCGTGGCCGCGCGCGGCCGTCGGCGTCCGGGTCGCTTTGAGCGAGCAGAACTTCGATATCAGTCGATTCGCGCTGCACCCGCAACGGCGTCGACAGCACCAGAGACGCGGTCAGCGTCGTCAGATGGCGTACCGACAGCGCAACGGCGAGTGTTGTGAGCCCAATGACCCCGATCAGGGCGACCGCCACCGTCGGCCCACCGCTGATCCCGAGCAGGTCGAAGCCCGCGATGAATGATCGCGTGAGCAGTTCGAGCACCTGCACCATGCCACACAAGATATCACTGCCGCTCTCGTGCGCAGTGCTCCCGACTGGACGATCTCGCGGCCGGGGAGGCCTCACGTCGGAAGACGGCACGGTGTCCGCAGCACTGTGCGCCGTAGGCTGAGGCAATGACGACTTACGCCGACCGGCCGTGGCTCGCGCACTACGCCCCGGATGTTCCGCACGACATTCCGGCACAGACGGGCTCCCTTCCGCACCTGATCGACACGGCGGTTGCAGAGTATCCCGGGCACATTGCGCTGGAGTTCTTCGGCGCCACCACGACGTATTCTGAGCTCGGCGACCGGATCGCCCGCGTTGCGCACAGTCTGCACAAACTCGGCGTGCGCAAGGGCGATCGCGTCGCGATCGTGCTGCCGAACTGCCCGCAACACGTCGTCGCCTTCTACGCCGTGCTACGGCTCGGCGCAGTGGCCGTCGAACACAATCCGCTGTACACGCCGCGCGAGCTGCGTCACCAGTTCGAAGACCACGGCGCACAGGTCGCGATCGTCTGGGACAAAGCGGCCCCCGCGGTGCGGGAACTTCCGCGCGATCTCGGTGTCACCCGGATCATCAGCGTCGACCTCACCCGTGCAATGCCGTTGTCCAAGCGGATGGCGCTGAAGCTGCCCGTGCGCGCGGCCCGCACGGCACGCGGAAAACTCACCGCCACGCCACCGCGCGGCACGATTGCCTGGGAGAAGATGCTCGCGACCCGGCGGATCAAGCGCACCCACGCTCGTCCAGAACCCGACGACCTCGCTCTGATCCAATACACGAGTGGGACGACCGGGGTGCCCAAGGGCGTCATGCTCAGCCACGGAAACCTCCTGGCGAATGCGGCCCAGGCGCGTGCCTGGGTGCCTGCGATCGAGCGCGGCGGCGCCGTCGTCTATGCCGTGCTCCCCCTTTTTCACGCATACGGCCTCACGTTGAGCCTGACCTTCGCGATGAGCATGGGGGCGCGGCTCGTGCTGTTCCCCGCATTCGATCCCGATCTCGTGCTCGCCGTGATCAAGAAACGCCCGCCCACGTTCTTGCCGGCGGTGCCGCCGATCTACCAGCGCCTGGTCGCCGCGGCGAAAGAACGCAAGATCTCGCTGGCCGGCATCCAGATCGCAATCTCCGGTGCGATGAATCTGCCGGCGAGCATCGTGGAGCTCTGGGAGAAAGAGACCGGGGGTTATCTGGTCGAGGGCTACGGCCTATCGGAGTGCTCCCCCGTGCTGATGGCCAACCCGGTCGGCAGCAGCCGCCGCGACGGAACGGTCGGACTGGCCATGCCCAGCACACAATTGCGCGTCGTCGACCCGGACGACCTATCGTCCGACCGCCCGTTCGGCGAACCGGGCGAATTGCTGGCTCGCGGGCCCCAGGTCTTCTCCGGCTACTGGCAGAAGCCCGCCGAGACGGCCACGGCGCTGACGGCCGACGGCTGGTTCCGCACCGGCGACATCGTCACGATGGATTCCGACGGGTTCGTCAGCATCGTCGACCGGATCAAGGAGTTGATCATTACCGGCGGATTCAACGTTTCGCCGACCGAGGTCGAAGACTGCCTCCGCGGTGGGCAGGGCATCGCGGAGATCGCCGTCGTGGGACTCCCGCACGGGCGAGGCGGTGAGGATGTCGTCGCGGCTGTGGTCATGCAACCGGGCGCTTCCTTCGACGAGGATGCGATCAGGGCGTTCGCCCGCGAGAACCTCACGGCCTACAAGGTTCCTCGGCACGTCGTACAGATGGATGAACTGCCCAGGTCACTGATCGGCAAGGTTCTGCGCAAACAGGTGCGCGACGCACTTCTGGGAGAACACGGCAGCTGACGCTCAACCATTAAAAAGGAGTAGTCTGCTTTTAAGTTGCCCCGTGGGACCAGCAGACGACGACTCTTCGAGCCGTGCAGCCTCCCGCCTGGCCGTCGAGGAGGTTCGCACATGACGTCAACGGTGTCACTCCGAGAGCCGCCAGCTTTGCCGCCGTTTGGTGTCCCGTCAGTGGGTCGTAAGGGCAATGTTCTGGTGAATTGGATGACGTCGACGGATCATAAGACGATCGGTTACATGTATTTGGTGACGTCGTTTGTGTATTTCTGTGTCGGCGGTGTGATGGCGTTG
>SCRE01000031.1 GCA_004297935.1 Microbacteriaceae bacterium
CTGGATCAGTTTATCGTGGTTCGAATCCATGCGCGGGAGCCAAGGCCCTATCGTCTAGAGGCCTAGGACGCCGCCCTCTCACGGCGGTAACGCGGGTTCGAATCCCGCTGGGGCTACCAAATCGAGAACTGATAACCCTTGCACCGCAAGGGTTATCTCGTTTCCAGTGGATCAGGCTTCTACTTATGGCCGCCACGCCGGCCCGCGTCGATGGTCTCGACGGCCCTGACGGCGCCGCCCTTCACCACGTGGCCTTGGACGTTCAACGTCGTCGAAGCCGCCGAGTGACCGAGCAAGGCCTGGACCGTAGTGCAGGTCCGTGTCAGCCGCAGTTGGCCGCGATGAACAAGAGCGGCGTCTTGGTCGTGTACAACCGTAACGCCATCGCCTCCGGCCCGGTGCAAGTCATCCAGATGTCACCCCCCACCGACTCCGGCAACTTCATCGGACTGCCGGCCTTCTCACCGGTGAGCGGCATGCTGTACGTTATCGCCGGCGCGTCCTGCGCCTTGGAGACCCCGATCTCGAACAAGGTACGACACCCGTTGTCGATCACCGGCGTCAAGGCGACCCAACCGTCCTTGCGTGTCCACGTCGTCGTCATGTCCGTGCTCCAACGCCGATTGGGCAACTCCACCGCCACGCTTCCGCGGCGCGGTTCGCAACGGCGCGCCGAGGGAGCAAAGGTCAAACCCGCTTGGTGCATGAGCGCCCAGACACGCCGCCGCGCCACGCAAACCCCGCGGCGGCGCAGCATCGCCCACACCTTGCGATGCCCCCAGGCCGGATGCGCCGCAACCAGTTCGCCGATCTGCACCAACAGCGTCTCGTTCGAGATCGGCGTCCTGATCGGCCGTTCTCGCCGCTCTACGATGATGGGTCGCTCGTCCTTGGCCGCCGCTTTGTACAAGGCCGCACGCGAAAGGCCAAAGGCTTTGCTGAGGTGGCAAACCTGCGCAATCCCCGCCGAAGTCCGCAGGCTCAACGAGACGACCTCGACGGCAGAGTAGGGCGCTGGTTCTCTCGATTCTTGATCGCCTGCTTGATCAACGCGAGCTGGATGCTCGTATCGGTCAGCGCCTCCTTGAGTGAGGCGTTCTCCCGCTCCAGTGCGCGTTCCCGATGCGAAGGCTCACTGCCGCGCCGCATCGCGATGTCGATCCCTTCCAGCGCCGCCGTACGCCACCCCTCGATCGTCGTAGGGTTCACGCCGAACTGCCTGGCTAGCGTATCGACGCTCTTCTTCCCGGCGATCAGTGCCAGCACCGCCTCCGTGCGTTCCTTGGCGCTCCGGCGCCCAGGTCGACCCCGGGGCGCCTCAGGGTCTTGCTCGGTTCGTCTCTCTTCCACGTCATCTCCCTATTCGGCGGGAGATTTCGACGCCTTACCCTGTCAACCGCTTGTCGGGGGCCGGGTCAATGCCCCGAAAGGGGGCTAGCCTGGTAGGGTTTGAAAGAAAGCAGTCAGGGCCGCCGCGCTGGGTTCGGTAGCGGTTCGCTCGGGATGGTACGAGGTTCGGCCAGTCGATGACCACCACTGACGAACAGGAAACTGCACGCGACAGAGTGTCGCGGCTGTTTCAATTCGTCCGGGACATCAATCAACTCCGTAATCCCATTCAACGGCAGATCCGAGAGCTGCCGTGGACGCTCTCGCTCGCCGCTCTGCCGCATCACGCGTGTGTCGCCCTGGGGACTCCGCCGTCACCGACGGTCGACAGTGAATCCAAGTCGGAAGCCGAGGACTCCGATTTTGTCCTCCGCGTTGAACGACCAACGCTCGACCCCGTGCCGAAACCGCCAGCTGAAATCGCAGACTGGCTGCAAGGCGGATGGGACCGCTGCGATGGCGCGGTTGCTGTCGTCACACCGCGGTATAACGGCGATCCGGAAAATCCTAGCGTCGAACAGTTTGACGACGATCAAACGCGGATCGACGCGTTAGCCAGCTGGACGACCCTCCGGCAGACTTTCCTGGACACGCACCGCCCGGCGTTTGAGGCGTTCCGGCTCTTCGAGCGACTGTACGAGCTGCGCGGAATCATGGAACGCGATGCCGAGCGTTATGAAATCATCCTCGGCGACGGGATCCTGTGTTGGAACATCCAGAGCGGGAGCATTCGCTTTCCCGTCGTTTTACAACGGCTTGAGCTCCAGTTCGACGCATCAGTACCACGCTTTACACTTACTGATGCGAGCACGCCGACAGAGTTCAACTCGGTGCTCTTTCGATCGATCGCGTCGGTTGATGGGTCGATTATAGGCGTTTTGAAGGCCGAGCTCGCGGCCGGGCAATGTCACCCCTTAACGCAAGAGGCGCTAAGCGCATTTCTCAAAAGCGTACCACCGCGTCTCGCTGTCGGCGGACGATTTCTTGAGAGTGCGCCGGCAACCGATACGGTCGATCCGACGCTCTATCGCGCGCCGATAATTTTCCTACGGCGACGCACTTTCGGTTTTGCCGACGCGCTGGAAAAGATCGTCGAAGACATCGAAAATAATGCCGAACTGCCCAAGAGCCTGATCAATATCGTGGGCCTTGGTGACCTTGGCGCCGACATCGACAGCGAAGAGTCAAGCCGATCCCAAGCGGAGCCGGCGGAAGAGCGCGGTGCGGAAGTTCTCTTCACCAAAGCCGCAAACGAAGAGCAGTACCGAATTGCCGAAACGCTAAGCCGTCACAGTTGCGTGATCGTCCAAGGCCCTCCCGGGACCGGTAAAACGCACACGATCGCCAACATGGTAGGCCATTTGCTCGCCCAAGGAAAGAGCGTGCTCGTTACGAGCACCACGACAAAAGCTCTGCGCGTTCTTCGCGAGAAGGTCGTGCCGAAGCTCAAGTCGCTGTGTGTGAGCGTCTTGGAAAGCGACGCGCAAGGCAACGATCAGCTCAAAGCCTCGATCGACTCGATCGTCGAGCGAATGAGCACGTCGACCGAAGTCGGTCTCACGGCGGCAGCCGACATCTATGCCGAAGAGCAAAAGTCCGCGCTCGACGAGTTGGGGCAAACCAAACAGAAGCTGCTTCAGGCTCGATTTGCCGACAGTCAGCCAGTACTCGTCGGAGGTGACTCGTTTCCCGCGATCAAGGCCGCCAAACGAGTCGCAGACGGGGCTGTGAAACACTCGTGGATTCCGGGCCCGGTCGCATCAGGAGCCGCCCTAACGATCACCCCCGAGGAAGTGCGCACACTCTACCGTACCAACGGTACCGTTCCGCCAAGCATAGAAAAGGAACTCTCCCACCGACTCCCCGACCCCGCGGCGTTTCCCGATCCGCACACCTTTACTCGCCTCGTAGAAGAAACGCTCGCGACCGCCGACCAAGATTTGCCCTACAAAAAATACTGGAACAGCTCACAGGTCGGCGAGGGTATCATCGAGACCCTCCTGTCATCCCTGTCGGAGGTGCTAAACCAATGGGGGACGGCCGACAGCTGGCTCTTCGTTATCGGTAATGATGGCTATCGAGGAGGCGGCCATATTGGCACCTGGTCGAATCTCTTTCACGACGTCGAGCATCTGGAAGAACTCGTAGAACGCACGCGCGATACGCTTGTTCGATTCGGTCCCAAATTAGCAGCTGATATCGACCTTGAGGAACAGCTACATCTATTTGACGAAATCCTCAAGCATCTCGCGGCGGGGGGAAATCTCGGGTTCGTAGCCCTGGTCACTCGCCCACGCTGGAAAGATCTCATCGCGAAGGTCAGCGTAAATGGGCGTCCGCCAAAGTCTGTTGATGATTACCAGGCGCTTCAGGCGCTGGCTTCACTGGAAAGCGCGCGGAGCGCAGTCGACACACGATGGACCAGACAGGTCGTATCGATCGGAGGACCGGTGCTGCCGACGACCAAGCCCGAGGAAATGGCGGGTGCTCTATTGCGAAAAGCTCGCTGGGCGCTCCGGTGGCACGCCGAAGTGCTTTTGCCATTTCAGAACGGTCTCGAAACAGCCGGCTTTCTTTGGTCGGAAGCCGTCGGGCTGATCCCGACTGGATCTAAACCCAGCGAGGAATTCGAAGGGCTCGTGCGGCTGTGCGACGCTGTACTGCCGAGCGCCTTACGCACGCGCCTGACGATGCTGCGTCATGAAGACTGTATAAGAGAGCTCTCAAAGCTGATGTCGGAAATACAATCATTCAGCGGCGATACCGTTGCGCGGCTTGCTACTGCGGTCGCGTTTAGATCAGACACCGACTATGAGAGCGCCTATCGAGACCTCATCTGTTTGGTCGATTCCATGCAGGAACTCGACCTGCGCCGCGCGCTCTTGCGTCGTCTATCCGTCGTCGCACCCGCATGGACCGACGCTGTAGCGAAGCGACTACCGCCCCACGATGCGATTTCGCCCCCAGGGGAAGTGGAAGCGGCGTGGCTTTGGATGCAGCTGTCTCAGCAACTTGGTGAGCGCGACAAAGCCTGCCTCCAGGACCTTGATCGGGAACTGCAAGATAAGACCGACGAGTTGCATGCGGCAACCGCAGAACTCGCTGATGCCCGCGCTTGGCTCGCTCAGCGGCGGCGAACGGGTCTCGCCCAGCAGCAGGCTCTCGTTGGGTATCAGCTCGCGATCAAGAAGATCGGCAAAGGAACTGGCAAGCGGGTGCCGATCCTCCGAAAGCAGGCGCGTGAGTTAATGGAGCAGGCCAAGACGGCCGTTCCGGTCTGGATCATGCCGCTCATCCGCGTTGCTGAAAACTACGACCCACGGACCACCAAATTCGACGTCGTGATAATCGACGAAGCCAGCCAAAGCGACGTCACCGGCCTGATCGCACTCTACTACGGGCGCCAAATCTTGGTCGTCGGCGACGACGAGCAAGTGAGTCCGGAGGCCGTAGGCCAGAACCTCACCGAAACGCAGCATCTCATCGACGAGCACCTCTACGGGTTACCGAACGCACAGTTGTACGACGGGCGTGCTTCGATCTACGACGTCGCAAAGCAGGCCTTCGGCGGAACGATTTGTCTTCGGGAGCACTTCCGCTGTGTCCCAGAAATCATTCTTTTCAGCAATCACTACAGCTACGACGATAAGATGGTACTCCTGCGCGAATCTTCCGAGAGCAACCTCCTGCCGCATGTCGTCGCGCATCGCGTTGCCGGTTCCTCGAATGAAAAGGTAAACCAGGAAGAAGCCGACGAGATCGTCGCACTGATAATGGCTTGTAACGAGCGGCCCGAATATGACGGCAAATCCTTTGGCGTCATTTCGCTGGTGGGCGAAGACCAAGCCCGGACGATCGAAACGCTCCTGAGAAAACGCCTCGAGCCACGGGTCCTCGAAGAACGCCGCCTGTTGTGCGGTAACTCAGCCCAGTTCCAGGGTGACGAACGCGACGTTATGTTTCTGTCGATGGTCGACTCCCCGAGGGGTACGCCCCTGCCTATACGCGACGACCCAATCTTCAAGAAACGTTTCAACGTCGCTGCCAGCCGAGCTCGCGATCAGATGTGGTTGATCTACTCATTGGACCCGGCAAACGACGTGCGCAGTGGGGATCTGCGGCGGCGCTTGATCGAACACGCCCTCGATCCAACGGCGCTCTCAACCAGAATCGCGGTTGAAGAAAAGAAGGCCCAATCCGACTTCGAACGCGACGTGCTGCGCTGTTTGATCACGGCTGGCTATAGAGCTACCGCGCAGTACCCCATCGGTTCGTATCATATCGATATTCTTATTGAAGGTGCTGGCCGCAAGCGACTCGCCGTCGAATGCGATGGAGAGCAGTACCACACGATGCTCGAGCTGGAGCACGATTTGGAGCGACAAAGCTTACTCGAACGTGTAGGCCTGACGTTTCATCGAATTCGTGGGGCCAGTTACTACCGAAATCCCGAGCTTGAAATCATCAGGCTTGTCGAGCACCTAACGATCATGGAGATCATGCCCTTCTCTCAAGGCCCCGCCACCGCTGAACCATCGGATGACCCCGAGCTTAAGAAGCGCGTTCTTGCTCGTGCAGTCGAACTTCGTCTGGAGTTCGACAACGCGCACGATTACGATTATTATCGTCAATCGCGTGAAGAACGCACTCCCCCAAGCGCTACCACCTCTAGGCCGGTCGACGTGCCGATCGCTACGATCGATGCCCACGATCAAGCTGTCGATGCTGATGTCAATGGCGCCATACCTCCAGAACGCACGGCGCAGCGAAAAGCACAAACCGCGCGACCTTTTGTTCAAACAGCCCAACGGCCCGCATTATTTGACATGGGACAACGTTTGGCGCTCGAGCCAGAGGCGATCGAACCGTCCCCACCTGAAACACCCAGCGGTCCATCACTTACACGAGGAGAACACGCTCGCATGGATTCGATCAATGAAACGCTGCATCTCAAGAAGGAGACGAAAGGCACGTTTTGCTTCGAATCTGACGTGCCAGACGCACCGGTACCCACACTATACGTGCGTAAGTCCGCGTTTCCGAACGGAAAAGCGCCGCCGACCATTCGTATCACGGTTCAGGGTCAGTGAAGGCAGCCCATTGGAGGTTGCGGCGCCATCGTCGGCCCCGTTGGCGAAACGTTAGCCGGCGAAGGCTCGTTGGTGTGTCCACAACAACCTATATGCCGAGAGGCAGGCTTTGAATGATTTCGCTTGGTTGGGTCATGTAACTTGGCGCTTCAGACTTAGGCCGCCGCAGTGAAATAGGATCGCCCGCTCAAAGCTTCCGTCATTGCGGTATCCCCGAGCGCGATACTTGATCATCTGAATCTTGCTGTTCAGACCCTCGGCGCCGGCATTGGTGATCCGCAATGTGAGGTACGTGATGATGTTTTCGAAGTGGCGCTTGATCGTCCGAGCGACCTCGATTACCGCCGGAATCCGAGAGTGCGTCGCCCAGTGATACCAGCCGGTAAAGAACCTGCGCGCGATCGATTCGTGATGATCGCCCCAGAGATGCGCGAAGTGTTTCTTGATCGCCCGGGCTCGGCCTAAGGTCTTGTACCGAGAGCGCAGATCCCGCAGCCTCGTTCGCTGGGCGCGATCCGTCCGCGCGACGTTGCGCAGCCAGGTGTACTTGCTGCCCTTGAGGCATCAGGGCGCGGCGCGTCAGGTCTACCGCCTTGGTCAGGTAGCTGGTGATGTGGAAGCGATCGAAGACGATCTTCTGAGCGGCGCCGGGAACGTGGGCCAGGCTGGAGCCGATGGAGGGCTCCCACATGTCCATGGCGATTCCTGCGATGCCGTCGATCTGCTCGCGGGAAAGCGTGGCCCGGAAGGCATCCAGCGCCTCACGCTTGCGGCCGCTCCCGATCCAGAGAACCTCGCCGCGGTGCTTGGCGACAATTATCCTGACCGCCCGTGTTGCCTCACGTAAGACTATTACCCGAGGAGTACGGATTGCCGACGACGCCTACGTAGAAGAGCGCTTCTTGAGCAGCTCGCTGAGCGAGTCCGCTCCGGTGCGATCGAGCAGTGTATCGAGCCTCATGTCACCGCGAACACCGGATGCGAAGTCGTCCCCATAGATGCTGCGGAGCGTATCGACGCGCGTGGTGCCGTTCTTCTGGCGGATCCGTCCATCTTCATCGCGGCCGCGGCCGTCGAGGCCGGACCCATTATTACGAGCCATTGGAGTCTCTCCCTGAGCGTTCTTTCCCTTCGCATCTGCGGGACAGGGAACATATGTTCGGTTATACCATAAGGTAACCAGGCGCAACAGCGATTGCGTTGCTGCAGGAAGGCCTCTAGGCCGGCTGCTTGAAAACCTAAGCGCGCGTTGGTTATAATTGCTCGCGAGCCAAAAGGGCAGGAGATGCACCGCTGAGCGCCATCCAGTTAGGCGGGGTTCGATTTCGGATCTTCCCTCAAGACCATGAGCCGATCCATGCTCATGGCCGATACGCCGAAGCAGTTGCGATAGTAGAGTTGCGTGCCGATGGCACGGTAAGCTCGCCGATCGGGACGATGCGATCATCCCCGCCGACGCCAAGCGCAGCGACGTTCGGAAGATCTTAGAAGCGGCCAACGACGGCTACGCCGAGATCGCTGCAGCGTGGGAGCAGATGCACAAGAGATGAGTAAAACTAAGAGCCGCGTTGTCACGACTGACGCAGAGATCGATGCCGCAATTGCGCGGGCTAAGGTATACGAGCAGCACCGCCCCCGTGCTGTCGCAGCGACATACCGTCGCGAAGATGATATGATCGTGATCGAACTGAGGACCGGCGTCGAGATCGCGATTCCCCGCAGGCTATTGCAAGGTGTCGAAAAGGCGACGCCAGCGCAGGCCGCAGACGTCCAAATTGACGATTTTGGGTCGACATTGCGTTGGAAATCGCTCGATATCGACCACTACGTCCCAAGGTTGATTGACGGCGTCTTCGGAACGCGCCAGTGGATGGCAGAGATCGGTCGTAAAGGTGGTAAAGCCGTGAGCGCCGCCAAGGCCGCTGCATCTCGCGCAAACGGTCTCAAAGGTGGGCGTCCGCGCACCTCTGGGAGAATTGAGTAAGAAGGCAGCGCTGAGGCCGCCTCAAGAATTGCAGATTCGCGAGTCAAGCCTCGGCACGCTGCTGCGCGAGAGCCCGAAGGCCGCCTAAATGGCGGCCTTCGCGTGCTCGTAGCGCTTGATCGTCGTCGCGTTGACGACGAAAGTCTTGCGCTTCGAGCCGTCGCTTGACTCGTACGAGCCGGTGCGGACTGATCCGGTGATCCGGATGAACGCGCCCTTCCGGAGCGCCGCGGCCTGCTCAGCAAGCTCGCCCCAAACCTCGACGTCGAGAAAGTCGGTGGCGTCGGAGCCGCGGCCGCGGTCGCTGGCGACCACAAAGTGCGCGATCCGCTTGCCGCTGGCAGTGGTGCGGACTTCCGGATTCTTGGTCGCGTTGCCGACGAGCGTGATACGGTTCATGTGATTTCTCTCCCTGCGCCTTGGGCGCTGACGTGTTGATGCGCCCGGAACATCCGCGCACAGGACGATCAACGTCAAGGCCGGAGAGCGCAGCGCGCCTTGCGTTTAGCGGACGCGCGGATAGGGTGCAGTCTGGAAACACGTCGGAGCGGGCGAAGGGAAGGATGAACCACCTGTTGTCGACGAGCGTGGAACCGGAGAGCGGCTCCAACAAGGCAACCGAGCCTTCCTGACTGCCGGTGCCGATGAGCGATCGCAGGTGCTGGCTCCGGCGCAAGCGCTCCGGGCGGGGCTTGCAGCTGGGCTCGCCGTAGGGATAGATAATGAGGGGCAGTTCGTGATGTGGATAACACCCGCATGTTCACACGCTCTTGCTGCGCATTTGCGCTGCTGCCGCGATCGTCTCGGCATCGTCACTGTAGCAGAGGGTCGATGCCTCGCCCCAGTATTGGTCGGTAATCAGATTTGCGGGATGGTGGTCGGGTTTGCGATGCCGAACAGGAAGCCGCAGACAAGCTGGTAGATCTGGTCGAAGTTGATGTCGGAGTGGCTTCCCGCGAATCCGCCGAGGTACAGCTTTTCGTTAACGCGCCGGGTGTGGACCGGCGTCAGATCCGCTATCAGTAGACTCGTATCGAAGTTGAACAGTTTGGCAGCATTGAAGTTCTCGTCGACGGAGATCTGCCCGTGCGGTTTCCCAACGGCCTTGAATTGATCGATAGTGTTTTGTGTCGGTCCCTTCGCTCCGAGCGCATACGGAGGATCCGCGGAATTGAATAGATCGACGATGCCCTGGACGGGACGGTGGACGATATTTGCGAGTGCACCCGCGGCATGAAACCACTTCGTGAGCGCCGTGTCCTGCTGGGACGTCGTGATGAGCATGCGCATGTTCGCTAGACGCTTGACATCTCCGTAGATATCGCCGTCTTCCAGGTTATCGTTGTCCGTCGCCGGTTCCAACAGGACCACGTTGAACGAGGTGCCGACGGGAACGTTAATCGTTTTTCCATTTATGTCCGTCCAGAGATCTTGCAACGCCGACAGCACGACCTTGCATCCGAAGCTGTGGCCAAGCAAGTTGATTCGTGGCGCTCTGCAACCGTCGCCTAGGCGCGACCGCAGCATTAGGCGCAGGATCGAGTAGACCGCGTTCTTGCCGACTGCGTCGGCCCGATTGGTGTAGAAGGTGAGCATCTGCGCCTTGTTGAGATCGCTATCCGGGTTTTCCGTGATTTCCGACGGCCAATGTATTCCGATTGCGAGCGAGTCCTGTGGCTTGTTGGAAAACAGATCTGGTTTAAGATCATCAAGCTCGCGCGCGTATTTCGAAAAATCAACCGAAAAACGGTTGTATTCGTTGAGGGCGCGTACTGCATCGTTGCACCAGCCGTGCGAATAGACGTATACGTCGGGATAGTTGAATGGTTTAGGTGCCATGGCTTCGACGATGACGCTGTTCATGTCGACGTCGTACACAACGCCGTTTTCGTTTATGGGTATGGTCACGTATTGCGACATGTTCATGCCCTTCTGCGGATAAGGTCGTTATAACGTGGATGGTGCGAGCCGTCAGCGCAATGCGCAGCTAACCGGCACACTGCCCAGCGTGATTTGGAAGATCTCGACAAGCTTGAAGACGAGAAGAAACCCGATCGCCGTAGCTGTGGAGCCCGGGGGAACCAGCGCGAAGTTCTCCACCTGCAGACGAATGGTGGGATCGGTTGGTATACCGCCGACGTGTACCCCACTTAGCTTGAAGTCTTCGACGGTATTGTTGCTGATCGGGAACGTTCGCTTGAAGCCGGGACCGATAATCTGAACGGTAAAGCTAGCCTGCGGATCGGGCTGCGATTCATCGCGAAGGACCTGAACGTGCAGAAGCCCCGCGATGACGTGATCGGAAACGACGCTCATTGCCACACACCCCGCTGTTCGGCCTGCCCTAAACGGCCCCGAATCCTAAACTTCCAAGGCGAGCGAGCGCGTACCTGCGGCGGTGGACCGGTGGGATGACTCTTCGTTCGTCCAGCAATGTCAGGTGGCCGAGATATACCGCAGAAGTCGCTCCGGCTTTACGGTCTCTTTCTTGTGATCGCGTGGCGATTCAGTGCGTGGAATAGCTTGCGACAGGGCCCGCGCAGAGGACGGGCGCGTACAAGAGGTCCGCAAGGCAGCGGGCAGCCTGTGGCGGGAGGCGTTCGATAGGACGAGGGCGATCAATAACGACGCTCACGACGTGAAGCCCTCGAGGGAGAAGTTGAGCTGCTCGCCCGTGAGCGCAAAGCGCATGCGGTCGAAGAGGCGGTCGATGATTGCGTGCATGCGCGGATTGACCCCGCGTAGGCGCTCCGGCGAGACGGCTGACCACGGTGAGCGGCGGTCGTTGGCTCCGACGTACGCGCGGATGGACTCAGCGAAGAATTCGGCTGGAGCCGTGGCGGCGTACGGAGTCACGAAGGCCCGTGCCTGTGAGAACGCTGAGCGAATGTCTGCATCCGACGAGGATAGGTACGCTTCGCCGCCACGCAACGCCAAGTCCAGGCCGTGGGCGAACTCGTGACACACACTGAGAGCCGACATCTGGCGAATATACGCCGTGTGGAAACGGCATCGAGGATTTGACCCCGTAGCGGCACCGAGAAATTGACCCCCTGATAGCAAGAGAGGACCCCCCTCCCGAAGGCAAGCGTAAGCAAGCACTCGCCAGGGAGGG
>SCRE01000009.1 GCA_004297935.1 Microbacteriaceae bacterium
CACATCAATACTGACTTGCATCAATCAAATAAATACAACCAAAAAAATCTCGACCCAACCAAAAAAGCCAGGCACGAAACAATTGGCATATGACAATGTGCACGCTATTGAGTTCTCAAAGACCAGACACACCCCGCCTCCAGTCCCACGACCTTCACCAAGGGCAACTTCTCCACTTTACCACCACACACAGCCGTATCAAACCGGCCGACTCCCGTGATTTCCGACAATCCAAGAGGACCGCATAGTCTCACGAGACCGAACCGGGCGAACCCGCCCTGCGAGTAGGTTTTTCATCCCCGACGACAACAAAACACTTCTCACAGAGAAGCTCTGTCACACTCGTGGACCGCCCCCACTTGAGGCCGGGAAACCCTACAACTTACCCGCACCTTTGGGGTGACAAGTAAGCACTCTACGGGAGCCCTGAGGCTTCATGCAAATCGAGCAGAGTCTTTTCAAAGTCGCTGCCACGACAGCACACATTGCGGTGGTCGAGCGATGCCCTGAGGAGGCCGCCCGCGGCCGTCTCGAAGGATAACGATCGCCAGCGAGTGTCGGTGGTCGAGTAGCGAGCGTATCGAGACCCCCGGACCAACAGTCCCGGTGGTCGAGTAACGAGCGCCAGCGAGCGTATCGAGACCCCCGACCACGATCTCATCCTCGCGCTGGCCGGCAATGAGACGATCCGTCAGGCCTACGCGCGCACCCACTGTCACTTGCACACCTTCCGGCTGGCGTACACCGGCACATTCGGTCATCACACTCGTCGCGCACACGGCGATCGTCGATGCCATCGCGGCCGGCGATCCCGGCGCCGCTCGCGAAGCGATGCGGCTGCATGTCGAATCCTCACAGGAGCGGGTGCTCGCGCAGTTCGACACCGACCCGGCGCCCGCGGGCTAAGAAATCCGCGGCCCCGCCAGCTCGAGCGCCGCATCCCGGCCGGCCGCCGCACACGGGGTGAGCAAGGCCGCGCTTGCACACCTGACTCGCGTCTTCGATGGCGTCACGCCCTCAGGACATCCGTGTCAATGCGATCGAGCCCGATGCGATCGCCAGCGCAATTGCGTATATTGTCAGCGACGCCGCCTCGGCTGTGAGTGGAGCATCGGTTCCGACCTGGTTCACCCGACCCTGATTCGGGACGGGACGTGGGCTCCGAGGAGTTGCTTTCGCCGGACGGTGGGCGAAACCAAGAAACGGCAAAAGGAGTCGATCCGATGACGAAGTACCTGATCTCATTCCCGAGTGACGCCATGGACGTTCCCGACGAGGGCCTGCAGGTAGTTGCCGATGCGGCGCACGCGGTGGTGGAGGAGGCGAAGAACGCCGGTGTCTGGGTGTTCGGCGGTGGGATCGACGAGAGCGTTCCGCCTGTCCTGGTCGACGGGGATGGCACGGTGACGGAGGGCACGTACCCGCAGACGAAGCAGCTCGAAGGCGGCTACACGATACTGGAGTTGCCCTCTCGCGAGGCGGCACTGGAATGGGCTGCGAAGATCGCGGTTGCCTGCCGGTGCGCGCAGGAGGTGCGCGCGTTCCAATACGATCCTGCCAGCTGACGGGATTTCGATCTCCCGTGAAATGGCTCTCGGCTTCGGCCGGACCCGGTTCTCGCCCCAACGCCCTTCACAGGTGGCAGGGTCGGCACTGCCATCACCCGCACCGACCCATCGACTCGCGATAACAGTGACAGTCAGGCTCCGACCGCGGCTTTCAGGATTTCGGCGATGCGTTTCTTGCCCGCGTCATCCAAGTTGGTCAGAGCGAAACCGACCGACCACAGGTCGCCGTCATCCAGTTTCGCCGCTTGCTGGAACTCGAGGGTCGCGTAGCGGATCTTGAACTTTGAACCCGGTTTGAAAGCGACAACGATCTTACCGTCGGCGTCCGCATAGGCAGGCATCCCGTACCAGGTCTTCGCGGCCAGCGACGTGTTCTTCTGGACCAGTTGGTGGAAGCCCTCGGCGAGTTCCCTGTCGGTCCCGGTCATCGCGGCGATCGCAGCATCGCACGCGGCCGCGGCATCCGCACCTTCTTGCGCAGCCTTCTTCTCGGCGATGGCTGCCCGCATGGCAGCCTTTTCCTCTTTGCTGAATGTGATAGCCATCGGTGGTCTCCCTCTGTCTGAGATATGACCAATATTAGGTTGGAGGTGCTATCCCGGCTTCTCGAATCCTGCTCTCTCGCAAGGCCTGCGGTTAGTGAGGGAGAACGTCTCATTTCCGCGAGCAGCGGCGGACTCGGCGTGAATACGGGCGCGCTTACGCGTAGGCAATCGAGCCGGCCCGGGTGCGGCTGGTCTGGCATCGGATGCTTCGGACCACGACGGTGTTGTCGTCACGGACCCAGGTCATCCGAGCACCGTCGTCGGTCGTTGGTGCTGCCGCCTGCGGCGCCGGTCTGGGCGCCTCGGCCACAGGTGTCGCCTGCCATACCTGCAACTGCGTGTCTCGCCCTGGCAGTCCTTGGTCGGGCCTTTCGCTGTTTTAGATCAGGATCAGGTCGAATCCGTAGACCTGGGCCTGCAGCTGCTCGAGATGTTGGCCAGGGGCTGCTTGTCGAAGCAAGGGACGCTCGACGCGGCTTCTTCACTGGCCTCTTCACTGGCCTCGGCCACGTCGTCGGCGAAATCCTCGGCGCCGCACTGAACGCGTTGTTCTTCCGCGAACGGTGCGAAGGCAGGCGAGGTGTCCTCGATGTGTCGCGACATCTGTCCGCAATGACTGAAGACATCACACTGGCGGTACCGGTGGGATTTGAACCCACGGTGGACTTTCACCCACACAACTTTTCGAGAGTTGCACCTTCGGCCGCTCGGACACGGTACCGGGAGATATGGTACGCGAGAGTGCGCCGACGCGCGAATTGATCAGCGCATACGCCGGGGGCGATGCATGAAGACATCGACGCGCCGGATTGCCGTGAACGCTGGGCCGGGTACCGCACGATCGCCCGGATCGGTTTCGGCATCCGGTCCGGGTCAGCGTGCGAAGTCCGGTTGAGCGTCGACGGGTGCGTGCCCCAGCTTGGTGTCGCCAGCAGCGAGGTGCCGATCGGCCAGGGCGATCAGCACGGGCAGCGCAGCGGCGAGCGCCGCGCGCTGCTGCGCCGTCAGCGAGAGGATGTCTTCGGTCAGCTGGCTGGTCCCCTCCCGCCGTAACTCCTCCAACGCGCGAACCCCGTGCTCGGTGAGCGTCAGCAGGTAGGCGCGACGGTCGCTCGGGTCGGCGCTGCGTTCGACCCAATGACCGTCTTCGAGCGCCTCCGTGAGCCGGGACATGCTCGCCGCGCTGATTCCCAACCAACTCGCAATGTCCCCCGGGCGCTGCGGGCCGCTCTTGCGCAGAGCGACCAAGGCGCTCAGCCGCGTCGGGGTGATTCCGTGGCGAGTCGCTGGCGTGCGCAGATGGAATCCCAACCTGTTGACCGCCGTACGCAGCCCGCCCGCGAGCTCGGCCGCTGCGTTGTCTGCGGGGCTGGCGCTATCCAGCGATTCCTGAGCCACGGCTGCCTCTCCCAAGCGGATGGCGCCCCATCGCCAGTTCGTCGTTCTCTGAATCTACAGCCGACCGCATCACCGACGCGAGTTCCGGCGCTGCGGCCGCAGGCGCGGCGGAGTCCGGATCCCCGATCCTCAGATGATCGGTGTTCACGTACTTGCCGCCGCGGAAGGCCGAGGCCAAGGCCGCGATCACACAGGCCGCGATGGCAAAGGCGAACGCGACCCCGAGTCCATCGGAGAACGGTCCGGAGATGAGCGATGGAAAGAAGCTGCGACCGACCAGATAGTGTGCGTTGGCGGCGGGAAGGTGTGCAAGAACCTGAGGACCCAGTAACGATTGCACCGGGTTGTAGCCGAGGAGCGAAGCGAACAACACGCCGACGGGAGGCAGCCCGGCGACCTTGGCGGCGGCATCCGCCGGCACCCCCTGCGCGGTGAGGCCCGTCAGCAGTGTGTGCGGCAGCGAGTTCGCCAGCCCCGTGATCATCAACGAGAAGAAGATGCCGATCGACAGCACCATGGCGGAGTTCTGGAACGTGGTGCTCATGCCGGCACCGACGCCGCGCTGGGTGGGTGGCAGGCTGTTCATGATTCCTGCGCGGTTCGGGGCCGCGAACAACCCCATTCCGAGGCCGTTGATCAACAGGGCGATGGCGAACGGCCAGTAGTCGAAGTTCACCGGCAGCAACAGCAACCAGACGAAACTGGCCGCTGCCACGAGCATTCCTCCGGTGGCGAACGAGCGCGCGCCAAATCGATCGGACAGCCAGCCGGACACCGGACCCGCGACAAGGAAGCCGACCGTGAGCGGAAGCATGTAGATCCCCGCCCACAGCGGGGTCGATGCGAAGTCGTAGCCGTGCTGAGGCAACCATATTCCCTGCAACCAGATGATCAGGATGAACATGAGCCCACCGCGCCCGAGGGCACCGAGCAGGCTGGCGAGGTTGCCGGCCGTGAATGCGCGAATCGTGAACAGGCTGAGCTTGAACATGGGTTCGGGCACGCGCAGCTCGATCACACAGAAGACCACGAGCACTGCCGCGCCCCCGATCAGCGCAGCGAGCACGGCAGGATTCCGCCAACCCATCGTGCCGCCGTCATACGGCTGAATGCCATAGGTGATCCCGACGAGCACCGCGATCAGCCCGACCGCGAACGTGATATTGCCCCACCAGTCCACCGTCGAATGGTGCCTCGTCCCTGTGTCGTGCAACTTCATGTACGCCCAAACCGTGCCGAAGACTCCAACCGGCACGGACACGAGGAACACCAGCCGCCAATCGACCGGGCCGAGCAGACCGCCGATGATCAGACCGATGAACGACCCGGCAATACCGGCGACCTGGTTGAGGCCGAGGCCCAGACCGCGCTGATTGATCGGGAAGGCATCCGTGATGATCGCGTTCGAGTTCGCCATCAGCATCGCGCCGCCGACGCCCTGCAGGATGCGCATGATGATCAACCACAGGCCCCCGGCGGTTCCCTGCATCCAGGTGACCGACAGAAGAAGGGAGAAGATCGTGAAGATGGCGAAACCGGCGTTGTACATCTTCACGCGGCCGTACATGTCGCCCAGGCGCCCGAAACTGACCACGAGCACAGCCGTGACCACCATGTACCCCATGATCAGCCACAACAGCAGGCTGGTGTTTCCGGGTTCGAGCGGGTTGATCCCGATGCCGCGGAAGATGTCGGGCAGGGCGATCAACAGAATCGACATGTTGATGGTCGCCATGAGCACACCGAGCGTGGTGTTCGACAAGACGATCCACTTGTAGTGCGGGCTTGCGATCTCGCGCGCGACACGATCCTGGCGAAGCTGGTTTTTGGGAGTTTCCGTGCGGGTGCGGATCATGACCGCCTTCTCCTGCCGTGAGCGCGGCACATATTAGTTAGTTGACGTGTGCTAACTATGTTACGCCACGCCCCGGCGCCCGGCCGCTGCGAGGTGGCGTCTCGGTGAAGTAGCTTTTCGGTGTGAGCAGCACCACATTTCTGATCGGGTCCGCCACCGTCGTCATCGCAGCGACCGCCGCCGGGATCGCCGGCATCCGTCGATTTCGGCGCCGGATGGCCGAGGGTGCGGTGACGCTGAACGCGACGCTGCCCGTGCATTCCAAGTGGTGGCGCGACACCGCGAAGCTCCCCGGTGAGTTGCTCTACGTCGCGATCGGCGACAGCGCCGCGCAGGGAATCGGCGCCAGCAAGCCGACGCACGGGTACGTCGGGAGGCTGGCCGAGCACATCCGTTCGGTCACCGGCCGCACCGTGCGGGTCGTCAACCTGAGCATCTCCGGCGCGACCGTCGGAGATGCCATGGTCGACCAACTACCGCGATTCCGCACGCTCGAACCGGACGTCGTCACCGTCTCCATCGGCGCCAACGACATCGCAGCGTTCGACCCGACGGCCTTCGAGCACGGATTGCGGCAGATCTTCGCCGCGCTGCCACCGCACGCCATCCTCGCAGATCTACCCTGTTTCTACCTGCCGCACAACGAGCGCAAGGTGGCGGTGGCCAACCGCATCCTGCGCCGAGTCGCCGCAGAACGCAAGCTGACCGTCGCTCCCCTGCACGCGACGATGGCGCGCCAAGGCGTGCTCGGCATGCTGACGCAATTCGCGCAGGATGCGTTCCATCCGAACGATCGCGGCTACCGCGTCTGGGCGGCCGCGTTCGAACCGACGCTGACCGCGGACCTGATCGCCCGGTTTCCGGGATCCGGCTAGGCGACCTTCGATCCAGGGGCCAGGTGGGCGAGCACGCGATCCCAGGTCGGGATCACCACGAGATGGCCCGCCCCGGGCTGCAACACGACCGACGCGTGCTCCAGGTGTTCGCGATACCACTGCGCATGCGCCTCGGTGACCAACTGGTCGGCCGCACCGTAAACCAGGAGCGTGTCGGCGCGCACCGCCGACAGATCGAACCCCCAGGGCCTCGCCGTGTAGCTCAGGATGTCCGTGACCACTCCGATCGGACCCTGACGGAACGCGTCCCGCATCATCTTCTCCACCCGATCTTGCGCTCCTGGCCCGGCGAGCGCGTCGGCGTCCGCCGCGGAGACGCCGAGCTGCTCGAGCGGCACCGGGCGGTCGGGATCGGCCGACGGCATCCGTTCACCGACCTGTGCGATGAACATGGCGGTGAGCCGCTCGATCGCCTCCTGAGCGCTCAATTCCGACAGCTGCACGCTCACGGCGGCCTGCTGCCGGGGCATCCAGGGAACCTCCTCGTTCGGTGCGGGCGTGCCGATCAAGGCGACCCGCTGGAACAATTCCGGATGCTTCGCGGCGAGCGCGAGCGCGACCCGGCCGCCGGCGGACCATCCGACCACACCCAACGAGTCCAATTGGGAGAAGCCGAGAGTGTGCGCCGTACCTTCCGCGGAGTGCAGATACTCGCTGATATCGTCGGCAGCACCGACCACCGTCGGCCACTTGCCCGCCGGTAGGGGGTCCGACGAGCCGTAGCCCGGCCGGTCGAAAGCGACCACATGCACGTCGCGTCCGGCGGTTGCCACCGGATCGGGATCGAAGACGCTCGAGCCCGGCGCCGAATGACAGAAGACGACGACATGACGTGCGAGTGGATTGCCGAGCGCGGTGACGCCCAGCCGGCATCCCGTCGACAGCGTGAACTGGAAGTTGGCCATGGAGTCATTGTGCGCCGAGTCGCCGACCTGCGCACCCATCGTTTGCCCGGCGATGTCGGCGGCCACGGCAGGAGTCGGTGCCGTGCGATGTCGGCGGCCACGGCAGGAGTCGGTGCCGTGCGATGTCGGCGGCCACGGCAGGAGTCGGTGCCGTGCGATGTCGGCGGCC
>SCRE01000033.1 GCA_004297935.1 Microbacteriaceae bacterium
TGGCGCCAGGCGAGCGACGAGGCCGTCGTAGCTGGGCTCCCCATAGCGATCGCGGTACCACGCCTCGGGGTCGCCTGCGATGGTCGCGCCCTCGCCGGCAGCGATGCGGCCGATCAGCTCGCGGGTTACCTCGTAGCCGGTGGGAATCCGGGCGCCGCGCGAGAGCCCCGAGCCCAGCAGCAGGGCGTAGGCGCCGGGGGCGGCATGGAGGGTCGACGCCAGGGTGGTCAGCGGATCGAGCGCGGGCACGGCG
Organism: Microbacteriaceae bacterium; assembly: GCA_004297935.1. Lineage (GTDB taxonomy): Bacteria > Actinomycetota > Actinomycetes > Actinomycetales > Microbacteriaceae > Rathayibacter_A. The sequence continues at coordinate 254 of SCRE01000033.1, forward strand.
TCCTCCGGGGCGGGTGATCTGTGGCCCTTCTTCCAGGGCGAACGTATGTTTCCTCCCGAGAACCTTCCCTTCTCAGGGGTAATCCGGGGCGGCAGAAGGGGCCCCGCCGTGACCGAATTTCGTGCTATACTGTCACGGATGGTCGACGCTACCCCAAGCGAGGATCTGAACGCGCCGCGGCGCGCCGCGACGGCGGCGGAGCGCAAGCGCACACAACGCGCGCGCGCCCGCGCCCGAGGCCTGTGCGTCGAGTGTTGCGATCCGCACGCCCGCCCCGCGCCGGGCCGCGTCACCTGCCCCAGGTGCCTGCGCCACGCACGCCGTCGTCAAGAGCGTCGTGCCGGCCAGCGCGCCCCGCTCACGCGCCCCTGCGTGCAACAGACCGTGGCCCTCGCCGCGGCGGACCCCGCACTGCGTCGGGCGCTCCTCGCACAGCTGACGCGGGCCGGCGGCGTGCCCTGGACGGTGCGGCGGGCGGCCGCCCTCGAACGCCTGGTGAGCTTCCCCAAGGACGCACAGCGCACGATCCGCGCCGCGGCGGCGCGGGGGCCGCGCGACGTCGTCCTCGATCCTGCCTCACCCCTCTATGAGCAGCAGCTCGTGGCCGCCGTCGACGCCTACGCCACGTGGTCCCGCGTGGCCGAACGCGCGAACACCGACCCCACCGCGCGGCGGTGCGACGGGTAACGGCAAGCGGGCCCCTGTCCTGGGTCACGACGTAGCAGCTGCTGTCATAACATAGCAGCTGGTGGGCTGAACCGTGCAAGCACGAGGCGCCTCCTTAGCGAAAAGCGTCACGCATGTCTCAAGCTCGCCGGCACCACTACGTGTCGCAATTCTATTTGAGAGCGTTCGCATCCGATCGGTCAAAGCCACGCCTGTTTGTCGTCAATCTCGATCGTGGCAGCAGCTTCACGACGTCGCCAGCCAACGTCGCACTCGAGAATGACTTCCACACGATCACCGCGCCGGACCAACCGCCTGATGCTGTCGAACGGGTGCTGTCGACGCTCGAGTCAGAGGTCGCGCCAGCTCTAGCTCGCGTAATCGAGAGTGCCTCGTTCGCGAACGAGGAGGACCAGGGGCTTATCTTGTTTTTCACCACGCTGCTGTTCGTCAAGAACCCGCAAATGCGGGCAGTGATGGACAAGGTTGCCAACGCGCTCATGAGCCTCGTGGCGAAGTCGCACGCCAGCAACAAGGCGGCCTGGGACGAGGAGATGCGACTCAAGCAAGCCGATGGCATCATGCCCCAGGAGCTCGATAGTGAGGCGCTGCGGCAATCCATCTTGAATGACGAGTATACCGTGAGCCTTACCCCGGAGGCGCACATGCAGAGCGAGTTCGGAATGGCGCAGCCGTTGCTTCCGCATCTGACAGCGCGCAAGTGGAACATCTACAAGGCGACGGCAGGCCACTTCATTACCTGCGATCGTCCAGTCGCGTTGATTTGGGCCGATCCTAGCGAGACAGGGCCGATAGGTTTAGGCCTTCCAAATACACGCGTGCTGTTCCCCCTATCGAGTCATGTGGCGATATCTGGAGGCTTCGAATTGAAGAATGCGACGGTTGAGGTTGGTGCAGTTGACGTCGCGAAGATCAATGGTCGGATCATCCTCAATGCGAATCACCAGGTGTACGCGCGCGACGATCAGTTTGAGTACCTTTTGCCGCATAACTCCCACGTTATGCGCGGCAGTGACCTTTCCAATGACGAAGTCGCAAAGGCGAGAGGCGCGAACAAGAAGATTGACCGGACGGGTCAATAGCTAAGCTTGTACTCGTGGCCAGCGCGACGTTCGAGGTCGTGATGACATACTGTCCGTACCGGATCGATCCATCCGACCTGCCGCTAGTGCAATGTGCCCCCCGGCTGGCCACTGACATGAGCCTTGGGTGGTTGAAGCACCTTACGGCATGAACAGCACGGCGCCGGGCACAGGTTACCGCGGTGGCGCATTATAGTGATAATGGTCGCCGCGTCCAACCCGTATTGACAGCGACTATTACAGGTGTTAGGGTATACGCGAAATGGCCGCGAACTCTAACAACACTAACACTCGCCCCGCACAGATCCTCCTTAGACAACTCGATCGCAAGCTCACCGAGGATCTAATGCGTCGGGCAGCCGACCGCGGGCACCGCGTTACTGGCCCGACAGCGATCTACCGCGCTGGCCTACTCGCTCTTACCGCGCTTTCTGATACGGAGCTGAGTACTGTGTTCGACCAAGTTGATGAGCGCCTCACGCCAGCCCAACTCCAAGAGCGCTTTCGCGAATGGTGCGCCGAGATCTGGAACCGAGTGTGCGCGACAAGCCCGCGCCTGCAATACTCCTGGAGCGGCAATCGCGATCCGGATCAGGCAGGATACTTCTCACATGGCCCCCGGTTCGTGCACCTTGGGATGATGCAAGACGGACGCGTCAACATCAACGGGCTGGAATCGGCTCCCGGACCGTTGACTCCCGGACAATGCATCCCACATGCTCCCGTGCTCTTCCCGGGTGGCTTCGCGACGCTGTTGAGTATGAACGACGACGGAGCGGATCTTGCCGCCCAGGCGATCGCGACTTGGCTGCTAAAGGGCGATGACCACCTTGAGGACGTGCGCGCGGCCGTCCGCCGCCACCAGGCGGAGCTGCTGCGCTAGCGCCCATAAGGTGCACACCGGATAGCGCGTAAGACGCCGTTGAAATGACTTGAGATGCTCGGGACCCTTCGCCGAGGCGGGGTGAGCGAGGTGCCCACCCAGACAAGAAGCCACGGATGCGCAGTGCTTTGTGAGTATCTGGACAAATAAGCATTTGAATTTCTCCTACCGTAAAAAGTAGGGGCTCTGCAGAACAGAGACAGTACCTCGGTCAGGAGGATCGGGCACTCACTTTACACCGGCTCTAGAACGGGTCAGCACTCCCGTCAAACGCAAGCGAATTGCGCATCTCCTCGCGGCACACAGGGGTCAGTCGAGAGCCCGGCCCAGTATCCGGCCTACTCCCGCCCGAATCGCCCCGTGGGAAACGGATGCCGGAAGGTGCGCACGGAAGCAGGGAGGCCAATGTGCGGACGCTTTGGTCTCAGGACTGTTGATCGCGACCTCGAGGCAGCGTTTCCGGCATATCGCCTCGCCCCCGGTGTGAGGTGGACGCCGCGTTACAACATCGCGCCAACACAGCCAGTGCTCGCAATCAAGAACGACGGCACCCACGAGATCACCACACTACGCTGGGGCCTCGTACCGTCATGGGCGAAGGACCCGACCGGTAATGCACGCATGATTAACGCGCGCATCGAGACGGTCGCGGAGAAACCCGCATTCCGCGTGGCGCTCCGCCGGCGGCGCGCAACGATCGTCGCAGACGCCTACTACGAATGGCAACGCAACAGCGACGGCACGAAGACGCCGATGCGTATCTACCAGCGCTCGGATGAGCCGTTCCTCTTTGCTGGCCTCTGGGAAGTGTGGCGCCCGAGGGACGCCCCCGAAGACGAACCCGGGCTCGAGACCTGCACCATCTTGACGGGCGCGCCCAACGGTGCGGGCTTAGCGCGAGTCCACAACCGAATGCCAATCATCCTGCGGCCGGAACACCGAGACGCGTGGCTTACTCCAGAGGAGCTGACGCCAGAGCAAGCGCTTGCACTCGCGGACCCGATCTCAGCCGAGGAGCTTGCGTGGTATCCCATCTCTACGCGCGTCAACAGCATCCGCAACGACGACCCAAGCATCATCGAACCGGTAAGCGCTTCGCGGTTAAGCTGGCGCGACGGCTCACGTCCAACCGATCAGCGCGGCGAGTGATATCACGCTCAAGGGTCATTTCTCATCCCTAGGTGTACACACGCACGCACGCCGCCAACCTCGTAGACTCACCCCCTATGCGCTCACATAACTTCGAGCGATACACCGCCACTCGCCCTCTGCAACTCTCCTCCTCCTCATTCTCACCGGGCGCTCGCACCGGCACACGCAAGGGCGCGCAGCGCCAAGCGGAGGGAGAGATGGCGGACCTCTGCCTGGGCTGGGGTACGGGCGGATCGCTGGAAGTTATGTGAGTACATCCTGCGCGGGGAGCGTCGTAATTTCCACTTAACGATGAGAAAGAACCCTTAAGGGTGATAAAACACCTAAGGATGAGAATCTGGCCCGCTACCCTGCTACATCGGGAGCCTCTGTCTCCATTGCTTGCCACGAACGCGCGTTCGAGATAATCTGAGGACATGCGCGATGTGCAGCCGACGCTCTTCCCCATATCGCAACCGAACGAACGGGACCCCAAAACGCGGTCGCTCTCTTACGCTGAGCGCCTCCAATCGGACAACACCCGTGCGGCATACACCCGCGCTTGGAAACGCTTCGAGGCGTGGTGCTCAAAAGAACGCCGGCGGCCATTCCCGGCGAGCTATCGCACCGTGCTCGACTTCCTCTCGGCACTCGCCGATCGAGGGACGCCGCTCAATACGATCCGTCAGTACAAAGCCGCCATCCGACGGCACCACCACGACCGCGGACATACGGATCCCGGACGCGATCCTCGAGTCCGTGTCCTGTGGCAAGGCATCGTAGGAACTGCGCGACCCGCAGCACCACCCAAGCTCGCCATTCTGCAGCGCGGGATTCGCGACCTCATCGCCGGCTGCGACCAAGCACTCGAAGCGGCCGGGCCGCTCGCGCCAACGCATCTGCGCCTTGCCGACCTGCGAGACCGCGCGATCATTCTGCTCACCTTCGCCGGCGCGCTGCGCCGCGGCGAGGTCGCTAACCTCGAGGTCGAGCAGATGGTGCGCCACCCGCGCAGCTACGAGATCCAAGTCGCCCCATCCGAACTGCACCGGCGGGTAGTCACGATCAAGGCCGCCACCATCGCTGCCCTCTGCCCAGTCACCGCACTGGGCGCCTGGCTCGAAACAGCTGAAATCACCGAGGGCTTCGTCTTCCGACGCATCGAGTTGGATGGGCAGATCGGCTCGCAACGACTCGATCCGTCGGCCATCACCCATATCGTACGCCGGCGCTGCGCCCTCGCGGGGGTGGACTACACCGCGCTCAGCCCACACTCGCTGCGCCGTGGCGCCATCGCACAAGACGCCTTCGACGGCGCAGATGACCAGACGATCCAGGAGCGCGCCGGCCTCAGCCGGCCGGGGTTCGTCCTGGTCAAGAGGCTCGTTACCGACATGCGGACGGCCCGCCGATCCCAGGCACCGCCCCCGCACGTCGCCCAGTAAGCGCCACCGCCTTTCACAGAACGTAACGGATGACCCCGAGCATGGCAGAAACCTGCCATCTTGGACTACCATCCGTTCTGGATCAACTTCCTGATCTAGACCGCTCTGTGAAAGGACCAACACACTATGCTCGTCCGACGAGTAGCCCTCGTTCTCGTCATCGTCGCGCTGGCCGGCTGTAGCGCCGGCGGATCTACAGCCCCACTCCCAACCATCTCGACGAACCCGGCCGCTGACGGCAGCCACCCGCCCTACTTCGCTGTGTCCGCCGACGGTAGTCATCCGCCTTACTCTCCGACCGCAGCCGACGGCAGCCACCCGCCCTACTAACGGCGAAACGCGCGCCCCAGCGCGCCGAGGGTTCCGAGCGGTTTGGGAGAAAAAGACAGCTCCGATTCCCCCGCTCGGAGCCTAAGGGTGTTCACGGACGACTATCACCGGTATATCGCCGACGCGCAGGATGCGCTCGACCGCGGCGAACACGAACGGTGCCTCCAACTCACGGACGCCGTTCCCGTCGGACCAACCAGTACCTACGCAGCAACCCTGCTGCTGCGCGGTCGCGCGCTCCTGGCACGCGACCCCATCCGCGCAATCGCGACCCTGAAAGAGGGCATTGCGCTCATCTCTGACGCCCCTGAGGCCCACATCGAAGCCCGCTGCCTCCTCGGCCGAGCCTACACGTTCACCGACCAGCCCGAAGCCGCAGAGCACACGCTGCGCCAGGCCCTGGCGGACGCAACGGCGCGCAGCTCGTGCCGGCTCGCGGCCTACGCCGCCTTCAACCTAGCCACACTCTTCTGCATCACCCACTTTCTGAACGATGCGGAAATCTACGCCCAACAGGCGGCGCTCGACCAGGATCCGCTTGCGCAGGCACGAGCAAAAGCCGTCACGTCATGGATCCGAGCGGAACACGGCGACAACGCCGGCCAGCTCGCTCTTGCCCGGCAGGCCCTGCGTGACGTGCAGTCCTCCAAGCGGAAAGATGCCGCCCTTGAGGCGTCTCTCATCGAAGTCCTCGCGGCGGTAGGCACTAACCTGTGTGACGAGGAGAGCGTGGCGACGGCGTGGCTGGCCACCAACGCGTTGCGCTGGCCACGAGAGCTGCGGGCTTCCGAGTTTCAGACTTACCGCGCACTAGCCACAGCCGCGGCACTCGTCGGTGACTGGTTCAACATGGAGCGTCGTCTCCGGCACGCTATCACGCTCGCTCCGTCACCGGCATGGGAGGCCTTCGCCCACCTCGAGCTGGCGCGTCTCTTACGCGCTTCGGACAACCGATCGTGGATCGTCGAACTCGCGATCGCAGAGGATCTCGCCGCCGACGTCGATTGGCAGTCCGTCCGTGGAGAGCAGCAGGAGGCGGTACTCCTCTTCATCGAGCTGTACGCCTCCGTCGACTCCGGAAAAGCTGCCACCTATACCGGCATCTACCACACAGCAGCTCGCCTGGAGAGCCGCAACGGCGCCCGCTCGAGCGGACGGCATGACGCCAAAGCCGCATTTGCGCAGGGCATGCTTTTCAAAACTGACGGCGAGACCTACCTCGCCGGAAAGATGCTGCGCCGCGCCTGGGAGACCTTCGACCGGATCGGCTATGTCTGGCGCGCATGCGAGAGCGCCCTGGAAGCCCTCGACATCTGCGCACCAGGCGAATCGTACGAATGGCTCTCTCGCGCGAACCGGATCCTCACCGTCGCCCCGAAGAGTTGGCTCTCCCAGCGCTTAGCAAAGCGCTCGGAACGACCGCAGCATCGCGACGTCCATCTGAATCCCGGCCCGGCCCGAGTCCGCGAGCTCCTTGCAGCCGGAAAAACGCCGAATGAAGTCTGCGCGGCGCTGAAGCTCAGCCGCAACACGATCAATAAGCACGTAGCAGTCATCAAACGCTCCTACGGCGTCGCAACCCTACCGCAACTCCTCGCCGCCCTCGCGTTGCAGCGCACCGCATCCTAGATCGCAGCATCTCTGCGCGGCGCGGCTGTAGCGCTGAGCGCCCTGGTGCGTGGCATAGTTCTGCCACACGTTGGATACGAAAATGGCATCACTCTGCTACGCCTTTACACTCGCTTAACAGTCGGACGTAGACACCTACCTAATATTCGTTATTCAAGAAGCGTGGCACACCCGCTATGCTGAGGCTGTACCGGCCACCGCCGGAAGGCACCGCAAGGAGCGTGCAGCGTGGGATTCCTGACCGACCGCATGCTGTCGATGGAAGAGTTCGTCCGCTCGATACAGACGAGTAGTCGAACGACCTCCAGTACTCCGTCTAGCCGGCTCTCCCTCAGGCAGGCTAGACGTCGATGGGCTCGGATGATCAGCATCCAACTGATCGAAGAACAGGGTCACCTGTGGACGCTCCCACGCGGCAAGATCTTCCGCGCGGTGGACCGGTACCTCCAACAAGAAGCGCTGCGCGGCCGGCGCGACGTCAGCGTCCTTGAGGCGCTCGAGCGCACCGGCATGACCGCCCGCTACCGCTATCGCTTGCGTAACCCTCGGCGCAGCCCAGAAGAGCGCCTTCGGACCCTCAACGCACAGCTCCACGCACAGCTCCACAGCATTCTCGAGCAACACCTCCACGAGTTCTACAGCGAACCGCAGATCGACACGCCGCATTTGCGGCCGGCGGCATAGCGCACACATGCGACGCAAGTCGCAGCCGGAAGCCCGATCGCAGCAGCAGCCGCTACGAACCGCAACACTAATTTGAGGCAAATCTGTAACGATGATTGCGGTATCCCGATATGAAGCACAACGGCCTTCACATCGTGCGCACAGTACCCGCGAATAGTCGTGCAACATCTTGTCAAGTGACTTTCGCCCCATTATAATGGGGGCTATGCAGCCAGGGATGGCTTCTCCCGTCCTCCTCAGACGGGAGCTTGTGGACGACCTCACAGCCCTCGGTGCCACTCGCGAACCCGACGATCCGGAAGCGCACCACCTCCTCACGCGCTACGCATCGGAGATTCGCGATGCCCACGACCGCGGCGCTTCCGTCACGCAAATCGTACGGGTCTTACGACGTCATCACCCACTTCCGCGCGCTACCCTCTACCACGCTGTCCAGAACATCCTCGGCGTTGAACGGCGTAGCCGCGCAAATCCAGGGGCCGTCCGCGCCTATATCGCGCAGCGGCGCGAGGCCATCCTCCACCGCTACCGACTCCTCCCAAACGCCATGCAGCTCGCGCGAGAGCTGCGCGAACGCGGTGCGCCCGGATCGCAACGCGTCATCGCTAACGAGATCCGACGCCTCGTAAAATCCTCGCCCCCTCGCTTCCCTCACGCCACGCAACCACACCCAGCATCGGCACGCCGACCGGCCAGCCGCCGGTCCACGGGAGAGCCCACATGAATCCAACCATCATTTCCGTCATCCGCTGGCTCGAAGGTATCGGCCTAGCGGTCTTCTTCATCGTCTTCATCGCTGTACGCGCTCTCCACGTCGACGCCTTACATGACGCCCTGCTCCCGCTCGGCATCAGCGCCCTCATCCTGCTGATCGCATCCATGGCGATCCGCTTGATTCAGCGGCTCTCCGGGATCTACTCGTGACACGCCCGCGCCTGCAACAAGACGCCGAGCGCGAAGCGTATGAGCGAGGAATCCTAGACCTAACGCCACCCGCCGAACGCGACTACATCGCCCAACTCCTGTCGCTGCGCAACGAGCACGGCCAACCGTTAGGAACCGCCGAGTTCTTAGCGATCGCACTCCTACACGAGAATCCGCTTGTGTTGATCGCCCGCTACGCGCTCTATGAGCGACTCTACGTCTGCCCCGACGCCTCGCTCACTGACGCCCTCAAGCATCACGCAGGCTGGGATATCAGCCGCAGTGAACAGGGACCGCCAACTTCGGCGCAGATCGATGCCGCCGTGCGCTGGGCTGCATCAGCCTGCCGCGAGGAAATGCGCGCAAACGCACCTGAGTCGCTGCGCGTACCCCCGTTCGAACGAACGGATCGGCACTAGCGCTCTCCTCCCCGGCTTGCGCCGAGGCCGCGATTCTCGCGAACGGCCTCGGCGCAGCACGCCCTGCACCGACTCCCCATCTCGACTTCACGACACGCGAGACAAGCACCACCATGCACATCACCCGCCTCTATACCCGTACAGCCGGCGCGTACGACGACGTCGCATTCACGCCACGCACCTCGAAGATCGTCAATCCCGGTGGCTCTACCGTCTTCACGGCAACCATCACTGCTCCCGAACACTGGAGCCAGGTCGCTGTCGATATCCTCGCTCAGAAGTACGCCCGCAAGCGCGGCGTTCCGGAGCAGACGCAGCGCGTCGACGAGCCAGGGGTCCCCTCGTGGCTCCAGCGCAGCGAGCCGACACCTGACAGCACCTTCGGTGCGGAACACGACGCTCGCGCCATCTTCGATCGGCTCGCGGGCACCTGGACCTACTGGGGCTGGAACCACGCATACTTCGATGCCGAAGACGATGCCCGCGCCTTCTTCGACGAGATGCGCGCCATGCTTGCGCACCAAGTCGCCGCACCCAACAGTCCCCAGTGGTTCAATACCGGCCTGCACTGGGCGTACGGTATCAGCGGCACACCGGAGGGCCACTACTACGTCGATCCGAGCACTGAAGAGGTGCGGCTCTCCCCCAACGCCTACGAGCGCCCCTGTCCGTCAGCCTGCTTCATCCAGTCGGTGACCGACAACCTCGTCAACGAAGGCGGGCTCTTCGATTTCTTCACCCGTGAAGCACGGATCTTCAAGTTCGGGGCCGGCTCCGGCGCAAACTTCTCGGCCATCCGCGCTGCCGGCGAACCGCTCTCCGGCGGCGGTAGATCCTCCGGGCTCATGTCGTTCCTGAAAGTTGGGAACGCGGCCGCCGGCGCGATCAAGAGCGGCGGTACCACTAGGCGCGCGGCGAAGATGGTCGTGCTAGATCTCGACCATCCGAGCGTCGAGGACTTTATCCTCTGGAAAGTCAAGGAGGAGCAGAAAGTCGCAGCCCTCGTCGCCGGCTCTATCGCGCTCCAGAAGCACCTCGGTGCGATCATGGCCGCAGCCAACGTCGGCGACATCCCGGAGAGCGCGCGACACGATCCTGCGCTGAACCCACACCTCAAAGAGGCGCTGCGCGCCGCGCTTACCGCCGGCATCCCTGCCGGCTCGATTCAACAAGCTCTCGACTATGCCGCACAGGGCTTCACTGATCTCGACATCGAGACCTATGACCCTTCCTGGGAGGGTGAAGCCTACGCCACCGTCTCAGGCCAGAATAGTAACAACTCGCTGCGCGTGCCTAACGCCTTCTTCACCGCGCTCGATGCCGGTGCCGACTGGCACCTGACCGCGCGCACCGATGGCGCGACACTCAAGACCATGCCGGCGCAAGAGCTATGGGATGCCATCGGCTTAGCCGCGTGGCAGTGCGCCGATCCCGGCCTACAGTTCGACGACACCATCAACGAATGGCACACGACGCCGGCTGAAGGACGCATCAACGCCAGCAACCCCTGCAGCGAGTTCCTTCAAATCGACGACTCAGCATGCAACCTCGCAAGCCTCAATCTCGCCTCGTTCCTGGCAGATGATGGCTCGTTCGACATCGAGCGGTTCACCCACACAGCACGGCTCTGGACGATCGCCTTGGACATCTCTGTCACCATGAGCCAGATGCCCTCAGCGAAGATCGCCTGGAATAACCACCTCCTACGAAACATCGGCTTGGGGTACGCGGGCCTGGGCACGCTGCTCATGCGCATGGGTATCGCCTACGACTCCGAAGACGGCTTCGGCTGGTGCGCCGCGATCACCGCACTTCTCACCGGCGTAGCCTACGCGACGTCTGCAGAGATGGCCCAACGGCTGGGCGCGTTCGGCGCATTCGAGCGTAACCGCGACACGATGCTGCGCATCATCCGCAACCACACGCGCGCCGCGTACGTTGCGCCCGCGGGCGAATACGAGGGCCTCTCGATTCCGCCTGCTGCCCACGCGGCAACCGTCTTCACCTCCCCGAGCTGGGAGGCAGCCAGAGTCGCGTGGAACCGTGCGCTGACCGACGGCAGCGTAACTGGCTTCCGCAACGCCCAAGTGACCCTACTCGCGCCCGCTGGCACGATCGGGTTGCTCATGGATTGCGACACCACCGGCATCGAGCCAGACTTCGCCTTGGTAAAGTTCAAGAAACTCGCCGGCGGCGGCTACTTCAAGATCGTCAACCGTTCCGTCGCACCAGCACTCGCACGTTTGGGCTACCCTCCCGAGCAGATCGCAGCCATTGAAGCCTACGCGAAGGGCACCGGAAGGCTGCAGGACGCGCCGCACATCAACCGCACAACGCTGCGCGCCAAGGGTCTCGATGATGCAGCTATTGAACGACTCGACGCCAGTCTCCCGACGGCCTTCGAACTAGCCTTCGCATTCAACCGCTCAACCCTAGGAGACGATCTCTGTCGCGCACTGTCCATCACTGACGCGCAGCAAGCAGATCCCACCTTCTCGGTCCTGCGAGATGCCCTCGGCTTCTCACAGACGGAGATCGACGAGGCTAATGATGTCATCTGCGGGCACATGACACTCGAGGGGGCTCCTCACCTCAAGACCGAACATCTCCCCGTCTTCGATTGCGCCACGCCCTGCGGCAAGCATGGTGAGCGCTACATCCGGCCACTCGCTCACGTAGACATGATCGCTGCGGCGCAACCGTTCCTCTCCGGCGCAGTCAGCAAGACCTGCAATCTTCCTCGCACGGCGACAATCAAAGATGTCAAAGACACCTATCGCTACGCCTGGACTAAGGGCGTTAAAGCTATCGCGATCTACCGTGATGGCTCGAAGCTCTCACAGCCCCTCGCATCGACCGTCGACGCTCCGCCAGAGGTCAATCTGCAGCCGTTCGCCTCTCCCACCCAGATCGCCGAGCGTATCGTCTACCGCTACATCGCGCGACAGCGTAAACTCCCCGCCCGCCGCAGCGGCTACACCCAGAAAGCCACGATCGGCGGCCATAAAGTCTACCTTCGCACGGGTGAATACCATGACGGGACGCTGGGTGAGATCTTCATCGATATGCACAAGGAAGGCGCCGCCTTCCGCTCGATGATGAACGCATTTGCTATGGCCGTCTCGACCGGCCTGCAGTACGGCGTTCCCCTCGAAGAGTTCGTCGACGCGTTTACCTTCACGCGCTTCGAGCCCAACGGCCCCGTCGCCGGTCACGACCACATCAAGATGGCGTCCTCGATCATTGACTACATCTTCCGCGAGCTCGCCGTCAGCTACCTTGGGCGCTACGAGCTGGCACACGTACAGCCAGATCTTGCACATGACGCCACGGACACTAGCGAACCGGCGTTTATCGAAGAGCACGACGCTGGCGTACGCTATCGCCCCGTCACCGTACCGACGATCACCGAACACCTCCACCCGGTCAGCCCACATCTCTGTAACGGCAAGTCCCAACATGATACGACTCAGGCCGCGATCACCGAACGCCAGTCCCCCGCCGTGACACTCGTGGCCGGCCGTGAACGCGACGAGGCGATTGCCAAGGGATACACAGGAGATCCGTGTCCGGAGTGTCAGCAATTGACGCTCGTGCGGACAGGCACGTGCACGAGTTGCAGCTCATGTGCCTACGCGGGCGGGTGCGGGTAGCTTCGACATCCCTCTCTGAGTGACGCGAAGAGGCGCTGCTGGTGAACGAGCAGCGCCTCTTCGTATTCGCGCGGCGTTACACGCCCGCTCCCCTCGCGCTGCCTACCGGAGGCTCCATGCCCAAGAAGCCACTCAGCGCCGAGCCGACATGCAACTCGGCATCGAATGCACAGAGGGACGCCCCTGTGCTCATCGAGCTCGTCGCACTCGGCGTTCCGGCGCCGCAAGGCAACAAGACGAGCTACCCAGTCCGCCGCGGGAGGTTAGGACGCATCGGCGTTGCGGTCGTCGAGGGTCGAACGAAAAAGGCCCGCGAGAACCATGCGCACTGGCGCATGCTCGTTGCGCTGAGCGCCCAGGAATGGCTCCAGGCGCATCCTGCCTTCACTCCGATCGACGACGCAGTCTACTGCGGCGCCCTCTTCATCCTTCCACGACCAACGTCGCTCCCGAAGCGACACACCCTTCCCACACGGAGACCTGATCTCAGTAAGCTCTTGAGGTCGATCGAAGACTCGCTGACGGGCCTGATCTACACCGACGACTCGCGCATCACGACGGAACATGTGCGCAAGCGCTTCGTCAACGCCCAACACCCCGTGCCCGGCGTCATCATCCGCATCTCACCCGATTCCCTGTGAGGTTTCCCCTCCTCCATGACGATCGCTCCTATCCAGTTGCCCGAGCCCCTCACCATCGAGGCTGAGCACCCTCTTATCCGGAGCATCACTTGGTACGGTTCGACGCCGCCGGGTGCGGATCGCCCGGCCATCAATGAGCCGTACCTTTCTGGCTCGCAGCTCTCGCTGCTGCGGCGCTGCTCAGCGCAATACTACTTTCGCTATGCACGCCACATTCCCCAACCGTCTGAGTCCAAAATGGTACTCGGCCTCGCGCTGCACGCTGGGATCCAAGCTGCGCTCTACCCCAGACTGGAAGGGAATGCGGAGGTCCACGATCCTGCAGCGTTCCGCGAGATCGGGATCGCCTACGCCCGGATGTACTTGAAAGAACACCTCACCGACGAGGTGATCTTCTCCCCCAGCTGGGCCAAAGGCCCGCCTGACACGCCCCAGTCGCTCGACGCCGAAATTGAGAACATCTTCGCGCTCCTGGCGGAGCAGCCGCTCTTCCATCTCGAACCCATCGCCATCGAAGCTGGCTTCCTCATCCGCTGGCGCGACACGCGAGCGCTGCCGCTCGTCGGCTATCTCGATGCCGTGCTGCGAGATCCGCTCGATGGCACCGTCTCGCTGATCGACTGGAAGAGTAGCGCAAAGACAAAAAGCGCGATCGACTTGGAGCTCGACAGCGCGATTGTCGGCTACGCGTCGGCGATTAGCCTCGTCTTCGGCCACCCGGTCCGCTCAGTCGCCTATGGCAACATCGTCCGCCATAAGGACGGCCCGGACTTAACCCTCATCGAAGCGGCCTACAACGAGCGCTGTCTCTTGCGCCTGCGGAACGCCTGTACGCTGGCAACGGCACAGATCCAAGCCGGGATCTTCATGCCTCAGGACTCGCCTCTGACGTGCCAGTCGTGCCCCTTCCGCAAGGAGTGCGCTGAAGAGTTCGGCCCCAACCTTGATCTCGCACGGCACACTTCGTAACCATGCTGCGTGCGTCTGCTCCCGCGAGCGCACTACCTGCGCCATCACCCCTACGCCGAGGTACCTAATGAGTAACGAGATCACTATCCCCAATCCGTTGCCGACAACGCTCGCCGGCAGGCTCGCCCTGCTCTCGAAACTCGTCGGCCCGCTCGAGAAGCGCGGCGAGATGCGCTACGAGGATGATCACCGCAACGTCGAATACACCTTCTTGCGTGCCGACGACATGAAGGATCGTGTCAACCAGCTTGCTTACGACTGCGGGGTATACATCTCAACCGGCCAGTACGATCAAATCCCAGCCCACTACGAGCGTCTGGAGATCAAGCAACCGGCTTTCACGCGAATCGACCACCTCGTACGCCTCGCCGTGTTCGCGCAAGCTCAGAGTGTCGACAACCCCGACGAGAAGGAGCTGCGATGGGCTTTCGGGTTCGCCCAAGGGAACGATGACAAGGTCTTCAACAAGGCCACCTCGCAGGGCGAGAAGTACGCGATCCGCGCGCTGCTCAACCTCGCCGCCCGAGATGGCGACTCCGACGATGTCGTAGGACGCACAAACGGGACGATCCATATCGCGGCCGAGCCGACGACGGTACTGGACGCCGACGAGAAGGTCTCGCTGCGCTCCTGGATTGCTCGCTTGGGCCTGGACGAGCACGAGATCGTTCACAAGACCTCCAAGGGGTTCGCCGACTCGCTCGATGATGTACGCCTCCAATTCCGCGACATCAAGCGGCTCAAAGACAACCTGCGTGCCCTATTCGAAGAGGCAAAGCGCATGGGTGCGCTACGGCCCGTGGCGCCCGTGGACGAGCCGAGCACCTCAATCCAGCCGGAGGTGCCGCAGCCTCGGGCCGACGCTCGCACGGGACAGCGCCACTACCTCATCCGGCTCTGTCAGAGCAACAATATCCAGCCGGACCAGCTCCGTGAACTCGCCACCGCCAATGGGCACGACTTCCCGGCCGTCGATCAGATCGCGGACCTAGAGACCGCGCCCTTCACCGCGGCCGCAGCGAGCTCCCTGATCGGGAAGTTGCAGCAGCCCGCGTCGCCGAAATATGGCACCCCCGCACACCGCGCCTCATAGACTGAGCTGATGCCACACGACCCCATCCTCGATCCACCTCAGCGGGTGGTCGAGTCTATCAACCACCTCTGCCCGGGTATCTTCGATCATCTGGCCAACCAGCGCGCCCAAAAGCCGGCATCGTGGCACCCCTCCTGCTACACGCCGAGCGCTGCCGTAACGGTCCTGCTCGAAGAACAGTACCAAACGCCCGACGAGCACGGCAGCCTCGCAGCCCTGGTCGCCACCGTCGACTCGTGGCGACGCCAGCGAGCCGTCTTTACGCTCCCGTGGTACCTCCATCAGCGCCTCGTCGACGCTCCACATATCCACGCGCCGGAGCGCCTGCTCTCGTCCGCGGCTGAGACCGACCCGCTCGGGCTCTACATCGCAACCCCTCATGCGCGCGTTGACGACAAACCGCTCCACGGCTGCTTCATCGCCACCGATGACAACTTCGATCAGACGCTCGACGTCTGCGTCGTTGCGCTGATCGCGGAAGGGTGGATCGTGGTGCGGGCGTCGCAAGAGTCTCTAGACGCTGGAGCGGCACGCGTCGCGCGGGTCCGCACGGGCGCGCGCACGGCCGTCGCCCTGCTGGACCTCGGCCTGCGGGCGGCTCTGCTCTGGAAGCGGCTCGGCCCCGACCACCTCAGCATCGCCATCCGCGCCGAGGGCATCTACAACGTCTTCTCGCTGAGCGACCGAGAACTGACGGAAATGTTTAACCGGCGATCGCTCTACAACTAGCGCGCCGCCGGCGTGGTATGCTCGAATTACCTCAATCCACGAGAGCGAGCGTGATGCAAAGCGACTCCGCCGCAGAGTCGCCAACGGAGTTTCGACCGGCGGCGGTTGTGGCAGGGCGCAATGTTCGCAGGAGCGCAGCCCGTCGGCAAGCACGGCGATCCCTTCCGCAAGGGATGCGCGGTCCTTGCTGAGACTGTGCCAACCTGGTGGCACATCGGTACGCTACGATAGCGCGGTGAAGCGCGTCGAGCGGATCCGACTCTACCCCACGCGCCGCCAAGTCGAGCAGCTGCGCTTCATGCTCGACGTCACGCGGCAACTCTACAACGCGCTGCTCGAAGAGCGTCGGGAGGCCTACCGCCGACGCCGGGTGCGAGTCACTGCGAAGCAGCAGTACGCCGAGATCACCGCACTACGTGGACCCGTTCATCGCATCGATGGCCGTCTCGCAGCCGTCTACCGTGAGTGCGAGGACGCCGTGCTCCACCGTCTGGAGTTGGCCTTCCAAGCCTTCTTCCGGCGCCTGCGACGCGGGGAGAAGCCGGGATATCCACGGTTTCGGTCCCGGTGCCGCTGGAGTCAGGTGGAGTTTCCGCATGGTGATCGCGCCCTGCTCTTCGATGAGCATCAACGCCGGCTGCGAGTGCCCGGCGTGGGAGACGTGCGGCTGCGCAAGGGGCGTGAGGTGCCGCCGGCCTTCGGGCGCGCATGGATCGTGGAGCGCAACGGACGCTGGTACGGCTGCTTCGAATGCGACCGAGCGGTTCAGCTGCTCCCCGCGACCGGCTGTATAGTAGGCGTCGATCGCGGCGTTCACGTGCTGGCGGCGACCAGTGACGGATGCCTGATGCGCAACCCGCGCCATCTCGAGCGCGCCCGACACCACCTTGAGCAGCTGCAGCGCACGGTCACTCGTCGGCGAAAGGGCGGTAAGAGTCGTGGCAAGGCGGTGGCCCAGCTCGCACGTGCCCACGAGCGGCTGGCCAATGCTCGCCGCGACGCGCTGCACAAGGCATCCCAGCGGCTCGTGAACAGCGCCGACGTCGTCGCGCTAGAGGCGCTCAATCTGCGTTCCATGACCCGTAGCGCTAAGGGCACCATCGAGAAGCCGGGTACGAACGTGGTCGCCAAAGCGGGACTCAACCGGGTGCTGTTGGATGCCAGTTTTGGTCTACTACACCGTCTGATCGTCGAGAAGGCTGAGAGTGCCGCTCGGCGCGTGGTGCTGGTGGACCCACGCTATTCGTCGCAGACCTGCTCGCGGTGCGGGCACGTCGCCGCGGAGAGCCGCCGGAGAAGGCGCTTCGTCTGTATCACGTGTGGGTTCGTCCTGCACGCAGACGTCAACGCAGCGCTGGTGATCCGACGGCGGGCCGAGTTGCGGCCTGCAGGGAGCGGCGCCTCAAGGGAGGACCGCAATGATCTGCGCAGTGCGCTATCGCAGGCGAGGACCCTGCTCACGCAATCGGATGTTGCATGAGGGCGCATCCAACGAAGCAGCTACCTTAAGGACGGCCTTTTTATGAAACACCCTGCCTTCACCGCCGCGGGACTCGCGGTGGTACTCCTGTTCGCGGTGCCGGCGGCTAGCTTCGGCGCAGGCACCGCATCCATCACGACCCTCGCACACGTGGAGCGCGCTATCGACGCCTCGCCTCATACGACCGTCAGCGCCTACGTGCTCTTTCCCGATAGCTCGATGGTCCGCACTCTCGAACATGCCGGTGCGCGTGTAACCGTCGTGCTGCCGGCGAACCCGTACGACCCTAGCGGATTCACCAATCGCGAAAATGCGGCCGTTACCCAAGCGCTCGGCGGCGCCGGCGTTCACGTCGTTCCCAACGCCAATCCCCTCCACCTGAAAGCCGTCGTCACGGCGACTACGCTGTTCCTGGACGACACGAACTTCTCCGATAGCAGCCGCCAGATCGCGATTCAAGACGATAACCCGGCAGACCGCGCCGCCGTCCTGGCGATGCTTCAGGGCCATCCCCGATCCTCTGGGTCACTGCAAACCGTCAAAGGTCCAGTACTCGCCGCCGAAGCCGAACTCATCACACGCAGCACCGGTCCGATCGCTCTCTCGAGCGAGTCATTCGGCTGGCATAACCCTGTCTACAACGCTCTCCTGGCCGCGGCGGCCCGGGGGCGAACGGTGAGCGTCATGGTCGCTCAACGTGACCTAGACGAGAGTCGATACGAAAACAAGGATCTTGCCCGATTGGCCGCTGCTGGGGTACGCGTACGGGTCGCGGCCGCAGATGAGAAGATCCTCCTCACCAACGCCGGTTGCTGGATCGGTTCGACGAACGCGACTGCGGGACTGGCCCATCAGCTCGATTGGGGATTGACCATTCATGATCGATCGACGTGCGCCGCGCTGGCTAACCACTATGGGCGGCTCTGGAGCGACGGGCGAGACTTCTATTCGTTGGATGCGCCCTCACGCAACATCCGATTGCGTGAGCAGGGTTCTCGCCTGCGATAGCGCACTTCGCGGGTCGCCGGAGCCGGCCAAGCGCCAGGCCCCTCGCCGCAGGCCGCAACTCGGCCCGTTTCAGGATCACCTTGGCCGCATTGATATCGGCGTTCTCCGCATGCCCGCAGGCCACGCAGCAGAACGCCGCCTGAGTGCGGCGGTTCTCACTCGCAACGTGTCCGCAGCGCGAGCACTCCTGCGAGCTGTACTTCGGATCCACAAACACCACCGTCCTCGCAGCCTCTTCCGCTTTCGAGACGATCATGCTCGCGAATTGGCTCCAACCGGCATCGGCGATCGACCGGTTGAGACCGGCCTTAGCCGCCACGTTGCGACCCGGTTCTTTCAGGCTTCCACGTGCCGAACGCAGCATCGCGCGCACCGTCAGCGCCTCCAAAGCGATCCCCTCGTAGGCGTCGACCAAGCGCCGCGAGAGCTTATGGTGCCAGTCACGCCGGCTCCAGCGCTGGCGATCCTTGGCACGCGCCAGCTCGTGATACCGCCGGCCTTGACGCTGCGAGCCTCTCCTGCCGCGCGCGATGGCGCGCTGCTTACGGCGCACGGCCGATGCCTGGTGCCGTTCGATACGCGCGTTCTCGATCAACTCACCATCGCTGGTGGCCACGTAGGCGGCGATCCCGCGGTCCAGGCCGACCACCTTGCCGCTGACAGGAAGGGGCCTGACCTCGCGCTCGCACTCGAACTGCGCGTACCAGTGCCCACAAGAACGCACGATCATCGCTCGTCCGTAGGGTGGCACGCCACGGCCTTTGCGCAGCTTCACGCGGCCGACGCCGGGCACGCGTACCCGGTTCTGCCGCTCATCGAACTTCAGCGCCCGATCGCCGTGCGGAAACTCCAGCGTGTTCCAGCGCCGCTTGGCCCTATAGCGCGGATAGCCGGGAGCCTCGCCCCGCGAACAGCGCCGGAAGAACGCCTGAAAGGCCAAGTCGAGGCGATGGAGCGCGGCATCGAGGCATTCGCGGTAGACCGCCGCAACGCGAGGGTCAGCGCGGCGCAGTGCGGTCAGCTCGGCGTACTGTGCCCGGTGGCTCACCGAGACACCCCGGCGTTTCCTGGCGTCCCGGCGCTGCTGAAGTGCGGCGTTGTAGAGGCTGCAACAGACAACGAGCATACGGTCCAACGCCGCGGCTTGCCGCCGCGTGGGATAGAGCCGCACCCGCTCCATGCGCTTCACAGTACCATTCAAGCAGGGCGCTGTGCCAACGTCTTGGCACACTCGCAGGCGAACACGGCGCATCCCCGGCGGAGAGGCCGCCATGCGCGACGACGGGCTGCACTCGAACGTTGCGCCCTGCCACTAACCGCCGCCGGTCGGGAAGAGCCTGGGCAGCGCTGCGGCGGGGTCATCTCGCGCCACTCTCATTCCACGGGCGTCAGGCGCGCGCTTCGCAGGCGACGCGCGCCTGACGACGGGGCTCCGATGCTGGCACGCGACTCTCTCCGCTCCTAAGGAGGCTCTACCACATGACATTCAAGCTCGCGTCCGCTGCCCTCGGCCTTCTCCTGCTCGCGATCGGATGTACGGGGAGACCGACTCCCTCGGTTGCCCACGCCTACACGCAGCGCAGTATCCCGCAGGGGACGCAGCTCAACCCCATGCCCGCACCGTTCACCGGCGCAGCGGTCGATGCGGTCACGACGCACCCGACTCTACTCTCGCCGGATCAAGACCTCATGGCTCAAGATTGCGGCTACTATGGAGATCGTCGACAGGATATGGCAACCTTCGTCGTTCAATCCGATAACGCACGCGACAGTCTGATGATCGTGGACAAGAACGAGCACGTACGCGAGGCAAAGACTCCCCTGCTCGATGGGATGGGCAGCATCCTCAACAACGTGGCGTTCATCAATACGGACAACGGGTACGCAGGGTGGATATGCGCTGCCGACGTCAAGCCAAGTGCTAACAATGACAACGGCGGCTGATACACTCGATCTCAACCATGCGCCGCCGGGCCTGATCTTCCGGGCCTACGAGTCGCTGACCGGGCGCTCCGCTATCGGCACACGCGTCTATGGCGAGTGCCGGATGGTGCGCTGCCCCGCCGCCAACCACGATGACGAGCACCCCTCGTGCAAGCTCAACCCCGCACGCAACACGTTCATCTGCTTCGCCGCGGGCTGCGGCGTGCGCGGGGGCGTGCTCGACATGATCGTGGCTTCCGGCCGGCACTCGGAGATCTCCGGCGTACGGAGCGATCGCCACGCCGCTGCACGCTGGCTACAGGCGGCACTCGCGCTCCCGCCCGATCCCGCGGCCCTGCTCCCCCAGCCGGAAGCCGACCCCGAAGATCGCAACGGGCGCATCAAACTCCTCGACGAGTTCCTCTTCAGCACCCACGACTACCGCCGGCTTAACAGCGAGCTTGCCTATCGCGTCCAACGCTTTCACGGTAAGCCAGCGAAGCCGGGCGGCCGCACTAAACGCTTCAAGACGTGGTACCCGCGCCCCGACGGCCGCTGGCTCACCCACCGGCCGGCAGACGTCGAGCCCATCCTGTACCTGCTGCCCGAGACCTATACGGCCGCGCGCGCGCACCGCGTCATCATCCTGGTCGAAGGCGAATACAAGGCCGACCTGCTCGTCCAACTCGGGTTCGTCGCAACCTCAGCACCCTTTGGCGGCTCCTTCGTCATCCCGCCTACCTGGCGGTGGTACTTCGAAGGTGCATACGCGCTCCTCATCATCCCTGACTGCGACATCCCGGGCCGGCGCGAAGCCGCACGCCGGCGAGAGGCACTCGATGGCGCCGCACGGCACACCATCGTCTGTGATCCCTGGCCTGAACGCCGCGCGCGCTCCCGCGGATACGACATCGGCAACTTCATCCCCGCACAACGCGCTGCCGGCATCCCAGATGAAGCGACCGCCGCCGAGCTGCGACTGATGTTCGAAGCGCATCTTCGCTCCGCGGCGTAGCCAGCGCAGAAAGCAATACCATGACCACAACCACCACACCCCTCGTGGAGATCCAGGCGGACGATCATCTGCGCGACCGTCTCACGCGCACACTCGACGCCATGCCTGGCGAGTACCTCGCCGCGGCTCGCGGCGCGCACATCACTATCCGCATGCTCGAGCACGGAGAACGCTTCGGCGACATCGACCGCCGCTTCACGCAATTCGACGGAAAACCACCCGGTATCATCGGCGGCCTCTACTGCCGAGATCGGGCCATCGTCGTCTTGGCGCGACTGGAACCCTTCATCCTCGCGCACGAGCTCTCACACGTCGCTGACGCCGCACTCGGCGATGGCACGTGCTGGCGCTCGCAACTCGACGACCGGATCGCTCGCGCGTATCGCAGCGCCAAGAATCACGGCCTCTTCATTTCGGCATACGCTCAGGTCAACATCCTCGAGTACGCAGCTGAGGCCTTCCGCGCCGCCTGCGGTTACGGACCACCACGCCCTGCGGGGCGTCCCACGGACCTCGAGCGACTCGCCCGAATCGATCCGCTTCTCGTCGAAGCAGCAAAGGACTGGCTAGGCGACCTGCGCGCTCGCTTCCCGCTCGCATCCACCACGAGCCCCTAGCCACAAGCGCCTCCCGCTCGCCCAACACCCAATCCGTTCGCGCACGCCATGTGAGCTGCATTCGCAGCCCGCTGGGAGCCTTCATGTCCGCACGCAACCCGAGTCGCGCCATTCGCGGCGAACACCGGCGCGCTCTTGTCCGCCTCATCGAGCGGATCAGCCGCCACGCCGGCAGCAGCCGCTGGAACGTCTTTCCGAACTTCGTCGAGCTGTGCGCAATTTGCATCGCAAATACTGCACCCGCGAACGCGACTGAGCACGACCTTCGCGAAGCCCGTTATCACGAGCTGCGCGCAGGGTATGTCCCCGCCACATTCACGCTGTTCTCCGAGGCACTTGGTGAGCTCATACTCGCAACGGAAACCGAAGGCGGCGACGTCCTCGGCGAAGCGTTTCAAGCGCTCGAACTCAACAGCGAGTGGCGCGGGCAATTCTTCACGCCGTATAGCGTTAGCCAAATGATGGCCGCCATGATTGGCGTACCTGATGAGGCCTTCAAAGGACGGTCGTTCGACAAGCCGCTCACGATCCTCGACCCCGCAATTGGAGCGGGCAGTCTCCTCATCGCCTGCTGCGATGCATGGCGTAAGGGAGGCCTGGACTACGTTTCCTGCGCCCACCTCACCGGCATCGACATCGACGAGCGCTGCGTGCACATGGCATACACCCAACTCGCAATCCGCGGCGCCGCAGCCGTCGTCATCCACGGCAACGGCCTCACCGGAGAGCAATGGGCCGTCTGGCGGACGCCGATGCACGTCCGACTCGGCTGGGACGCTCGGCTCTTTCAGCCGCAGGAGCCCGAGCTCGTGCAAGTCGTCAAGCGGGCACGGGCATCTGGCCAGATGAACCAGATGAGCCTTTTCGGTCCCGCCGAGAAGCGCGCATCCTGAGGCCGCGGCGATTCACACAAGCCGAGAGTGCCGCCCCGGTGGCATAGGCGCGCGCTAGACTTGCGCCACTCACGCACTACTCCTCACATGCACGGCCGCCAACGTACGCGCCGAGGTGCGCTGCGCTCGGCACGTACGCCGGCTCCTCGCACTTTGCTCCGCCAGGGGGACCCTCTCGCATGACCGCGACCCTTTTCGACTACTTCGGCCAGTCGGTCAATCTCACGGCCGCCGACGCGAAAGACGAGCCGCTTCCTCTCCGCTATAAGAAAGCTCGCGCCGTCGCCCGACCGATCGGCAATGGCACCTACGAGCCCTACGTCGTCCAGCGCATCGAGATCCCAGGCGCCCACCGCCACGGGACGGCTCTCGTCGAGGCTGCGGCTCTTGCATCGGTGGCGCCGCCGATGCCGACCTATCGGCCGGTACTCGAACCGAGCCTGATCACCAACGGCACGCTCTCCCTCGAGCAGCTCGAGACGGTCACCTACGTCGGTCAACAGCACGAGCGCCGCTTCACCGAGCGGGTGGCGGTCGAGGTGCCTGACGACGAGACGCCGGGGTCCCTTAAGACAGTCACTCTCGAGCAAAGCGTACGCGGCGGCTATATCATTGCCGACGGGACCGGCGTTGGAAAAGGCCGCGAAAGCGCTGGGATCATTCGCGACAACGTCAACCAAGGCCGCCCCAAGCACGTCTGGATATCCATCAGCCAGCTCCTCCGAGAGGATGCCATCCGAGACTGGACCGACTTGGGCGGTCGCCGTATCGACGTCATCCCCTGGGATCGCACCGCTATCACCGAGCCCCTGCATTTTGAGCGCGGCGTCCTCTTCGGCACGTACGCGCTGCTGCGCGCCAAACACACGAAGAACGGCACAACCCACACGCGTCTGGAACAACTGATTGACGCGCTAGGGCGCGACTTCGACGGCGTGATCATCTTCGACGAAGCGCACGCCGGCGCAAACGCCGACCCGAAGACTCAAGACGCCGAGGACAGCCAGCGCAAGGCGTCGGCACAGGGACAGGCCATGCTCGCGCTGCAGCACGCCCTCCCAAACGCGCGCTTCGTGTACGTTTCGGCTACCGGCGCATCGCGACTGGACGCCCTTGCGTACGCTACCCGACTGCAACTCTGGGGCCCCGGCACTGCCTTCGAGACGCGCGGAGACTTCCTTCGCTCCATGCACGAGGGCGGGACCAGCGCGATGGAAGTCGTCTGCCGCGACCTCAAGGCCTACGGCCGCCTCTGCGCGCGTAGCCTATCCTATGAAGGAGTGACCTACGAGCGAGTGATCCATGAGCTCGACGCCGCGCAAGTTCAGGAGTGGAACGACTACGCCAAGATCTGGCGGCTGATCAATCGCAACATCTTTGAAGAGCTCAAACGCCTGGGTATCGACGACGCCTCGATCAAGGGCGCCGCCCGCACCGCATCTGAAGCGATCCGCAACAGTCCCGTCGGCCGCATCCGCTCGCACCTCGAAGCCACTAAGCTCCGCTTCTATGGCCAGGTGTTGCTCGCTCTGAAGATGCCGACCTTGATCGAACGTGTCGAGTGCGACCTGCAGAAGGGCCGCGCCATCGTCATTCAGCTCACCCATACCAACGAAGCCCAACTCAACCGCGCGCTGGACGAACGCGACCAAGACGAGCCGCTCGACGACCTCTGCACCTCACACCGTGACATGCTGATAGACTTCGTGACGGCAGCGTTTCCCGTCCATCGGTACCGCGCCGTCAATGACGGTGAAGGCCTCTCGTACGAGGTCGAGACCGATCCGGTTACTCGAGAGCCCGTCGTCGATGCGCTAGCGCTGATCCGCCGCAGCGAGCTGATCGCGTCGATCGAGAACCTCGTCTTCGCACGCGGCGCGCTCGAGATCCTCTACGACACCTTCGGCGAGAACCGGATTGCCGAGATCTCCGGCCGCTCCAAAAAACTCGTCTGGAGGACGAAGGCAGACGGTACGGAGGAGCGCGTCCTCGTGCCGCGCGGGCCGAAAGAAAATCTGCGCGAAACCGACGCCTTCCTGAACGGCACGAAGGACATTCTCATCTTCACCGAGGGAGCTGGTGGTGTCGGGCGCAGCTACCACGCCGACATCCTCTGCAAGAACCAGAAGCCGCGCACGCATATCCTACTGGAGATCTCCTGGCGCGCTGAGGGCGCCGTCCAGGGGATGGGGCGGACCCACCGCACAGGTCAGGTCTGCCCGCCGCACTACATCCTGCTGTCCACCAACGTGCCGGGAGAGCGGCGCTTCCTCTCGACGCCAGCACGCCGGATCGCCGCACTTGGCGCTCTCTCCCGAGGCCAGCGCGACAGCTTAGACAATGGTCTCTTCCGCGCCGAAGACAACCTGGAAACCCCCTACGCCGCCGCGGCTCTGCGCGAGCTGATCACCGCCATCGCGTCCAAGTCGATCCCCGATCTCAGCCCGGGGCTGTTCTATGAGCAGACCGGCATCGATGCCAACCTCTTGATCGAGCGTTGGGAGAGCGACAACGCTAACCGCAAACGCGGGCGCCACAGCTTTCGGGTCTCGACCTTCCTGGCACGTCTCCTGGGATGCGAACTCGATGGCGACGGCGGCCTGCAAGGCCGGATCATGGATGCCTTTGTTGGACGCATCGAAGCACTCGTCGCTAAGGCGATCGAGGAGCACCGCTACGACGCCGGCGTCAACGTCTTCCACGCCGAGCACCTCCAAGTCACCGAACGCTCTACGATTTATCGGGACACGACAACTGGCACGACCGCAGAACTGCTGGTGCTCGACGCTGAGCGGCGCCCCCCGGATCTGCACACGTGGAACCGCGTCGCAGCAAAGAAAGCCTACTACGAGGAATCCACTAAGCGCCACGACGCGATCTTTATGGACCACCCCGACTTGGGGCTCGCCCTTCGGATTCCCGTCCGTAGCCTCAGCCTCTCGGGCGAGCCGCTTGTCCGGCTCATCACCCCAGCGGGGGAACACCACGTCTTCCAACGCACGATGCCTACACTCAGCGTGATCGATGAGGCAGATGCGCAGCGCACTTGGGACGACGCGGTCGCCAACCTCCCGCTGAAAAAGACCCGCCTGTTCGCCATCGCCGGCGTCCTGCTGCCGATCTGGAACCGCCTTCCTCACTCCATCCAGACCGTCTACCGGATGCAAACGGACGAGGGGGAGCGCCTCCTCGCGCGCATCATCCCGGAGGCTGACCTAGGCGATACGCTCGTCGCGTTCAACGTCGTCTTCTCCCACGCCGCCTAAGGTGATGGACTCCTCTCGCGCGCGCGTCTTAGCGCCACGCGCGAGAGGAGCGTACGCCATCCATGGAAACGACTGTCATCGATTATGCGACGCTGCGCAGCGTCACCTCCACAGCGTCTACCATCATCCGCCTAACGGTCATCGCCACGACGGCCGGCTTTCAGTGCGTCTCGCACACCTACGATGAACTAGGATGCCTGAGCAGAGCGCTCCTCACGTCCGCAGACCGACCGTACGCACAAGCCAAACGAACCTTCGATCAGGTCGTGAGCGCACGAACGGCCGCTAACGCATCACCTCACTACGAGATCGACGTCGACGACGACCCTGCAGCCATGCTCGAACAGCTCCCCCAGTTCTGCGACGGGGTACGCTTCGCCACGCCAGACGAAATCGCGGCTATCGCAACAGCCGCACCAGCCGTCAGCACCACGAACACACGCAAAGCCCTACTCAGCCGCGAGAAACGCCAGCCCGATAATCTCGCCTCGCGCGGCTACCTCGCGCTGATCGTCACGGCTCTCAAAAGCGACGCCGGCGAGATTCGCTATGGTCCAGAGCGCGACATCACCGTGAATAAACAAGGCGGCTCGCTGACCTTAACAGGCGACCTCACCGACGACGAACGCCAGCTCTTCACCAACATCGCACGTGCGGTGGGCGGGTCATTCCAAATGGTCATACGGATCAGCAACGGCCGACTGCAATACAACGAGCACTATCTCGCAGGCGATCTCGCGCCGCGGCTGGCCCGCCTTCCACGTCACCTCATTGGCGTTTTCGGTCTCGCAAACCGGCAGACCAAGATTGCTGCCCTCTCTGCCTTTCTCGCTGATCCATCTCCGCACCCACTACACTTATCTGCGCCGAACATCGGCGCCATCGAGATTAGGCCGACCGAACGCGACCAACTGCGTCCTCACCTTACTAAGCTGATCCAAGGAGATACTCCGTGACGACCATGGTTGCCGCTCCACTCGCAGCCCCCTCCACCTTCAGCATCGAGTTCGAGCGCACGGACGAGGACTTCTTCTGCGGCCGGCGTCGCAGCACGCCTACAGAGCTGACGCCAACGGCGGCCGAGGTCGGCGACTACGTCTACGACGCAACGAAATACGACCTCGCGCTCAAAGCCGCGCTGACTGGCGAGGACCTCTTTCTGATCGGAGTGACCGGCTGCGGCAAGACCGCTTTCGCGAAGTGGCTGGCGCACGAGCTGCGGTTGTCGCTCTATTTCGTGCCGCACGACGCCCAGACCGAGAACGAGGACCTCCTGGCAAAGCCCGAGCAGGGCAACGACGGCATCTGGCGCCACAAGCTGGGAAGCCTGCCACTAGCCTACGGACAGGGTGGCGTCTACCTCGCCGACGAGCTGCCGTCCGTGAAGCCGGGCGTCGCCAAAGTCTATAACCCCGTCACCAACGGCGATCGCCTTCTCGTGCGCACCGCCGCGGGAATCCACACCATCAAGCGGCACCCCGACTTCATCTTCATCGCCACCGGCAACCCGTGGACGACCTACGCAGGCAATAACGTCATCGCATTCGATCTGATGGACCGATGCGCGACGTTCGAGTGGGACTTCCCGTCGCGAGAAGTGGAAGTCGGTCTCCTCTCAACGCAGTTCCCCGACATCGGACTCGGGATCATCGAAGATCTCGTCGCGTTCGCTGATCAGATCCGCCGCTCCGCAGCGCAGAATCCAGACAACCACCGCTACGTCTGCTCGATGCGTGCCCTCAAACGCGTGCTCCATCTCCACCAGAACGTCGGAAGCACTCTTGACGAGGCGGTGACAGTCGGCATTCTCACGCCGCTACGCCTACAGTTCCCCGAGGAGTGCGAGACGGTCGAAGCCACGCTGAAAGCACACGTCGTTCTCGACCGCTTCAACGCATGACAACGCACATCGCTATCGACCACCTCGACCAGCTCGCGTCGCTACTTAGCGCAGAGCTGCGGTTGAGACTCATTCCTGGGACTGCCTGGGGCGTCAACCGTCTTCAGCGCGTCATCACCTATCCCCGCAGCCAGCTCCTGGCGATGGAACAGCGCGCTGCCATCGGGGCTCTGTGGCGAACGGTTCAGCACGCCTTCTCATCAGTCGGGAAGGTTAATGCATTCGATCTCGCGGTGGACGCAGCCCTAGCTGCAGAAGCCGCAATCGGCGCAAGGACCGTCCATCCCACGTGGATCCTCAATATCGTGCTGGGTGCCGAACGCGAGCGCGTCGAGGCTATAGCGCGCCGGCGGGCGCGCAACCTCGCGAACACCTACCTCCCCGCGGCTGGACGCAGCTTCCGCCAGGGCGAGCGTGAGGGCGCCCTCGAGATCGTTCAGAGCCAGCCCAAGAACGCCAAGGGCTACTGGGCACGCATCGCGACCGCTGTCGCCGGCGTCGCCAGCGGAATGCTCACCAGCGACGATCTGCCCGCGGACATGCCGTGGGACGCGGCAACCATCGACGCAGTACGTACCTTGGTCGACCTCCCATCCTACGATGCCCTCCTCGTAGCCGTCGAGCAGCTCGTACCACGATTCGCACGCGACCAGGCGCGAGCTCTGGCCAATCAACCGCCACCGCCACCACAGCCTAACACCGATTCCGACGGCAATGATTGTGACGAGGCACAAAGCGACTCGAGCGCCGGCGAGCAGTCCGATGATGTCACCGACGACACTGCCGATGACTCGGCTTCCGGTTCGATACCCGAGAACGCTGAAGGCAACAACGAGGGAGATGGCGGAGCCGACGACGAGCCTAGTCGATCGGAAGACGTCGGGCAAAGCGAGCCCGACGATGAGCCTGTTACGGATGCGGACTCCAAGGAGGATGGCGATAAGGACCAGCTCGAGGAAAGTAACGGTACCGTTAAGCAGCCCGATTCCAATAATGACACGGGCGATCAGCCCACCAGCGCAACGGAAAGCTCGAACAAGGACGGAGAGGCAGACGCCGACTCGTTTGACATCCCTCAGGAGATCATCGACGCCATCAAAGGCGAGCTCGACGCACAAGGCGACGAGCGACACGCAATCGACTACTTCGAGGGGGCAGTCACCGAGGAAGGGCAGACGACTGAGGACCAAGCAGCCGCTCAGCAAGAACCGCAGTCTGCAGCGGAAGCCCACCACGATCCATTGGCAGACCGCAGCACTCCAGCGCCTAGCTGGAGCGCCGTCGGACGCTCCAATGCACGCATCCGCGGTGTACTCAATCGCGTCATTGGCCAGCATCTCGTTGAAAACGAGATCGGCGAACTGATCCGAGGCACGAACGGCGGGCGCTTTGACTGGCGGCGTGCCATGTACCCAAGCACAGCGGGAACGCCGCCGTTCCGGCGTCGCTCGTCACCTGACGATCGTTCATACACCGTCGCCCTGATCGTCGATATCTCCGGCTCGATGATTCTTCCGGTTCCCGATGCGCCAGCCTATCCTGAGACGTTCGGCGGCGAGGGGCTGCATCGCTGGCACCTCTCGACGCGTCTTACCGTAGCGTTGTGCGACGCCCTGCAGGCGCTTCCGCGTTCCGAAGTTATCATCATCGGATTCGACGACAACGTCGAAGTTCTCAAGACCGCAACGGCCCCACTCACGGCAGCGACGCGTCAGCACATCATGGACGAGCTGCGGCCCCGCGGCTGGACGACGCCAGCCAAAGCGATCGAAAGAGCGGCCGATGAGATGGCTCGAGCCCATGGCGAGCAAAAGCTGACGCTGCTGCTCACCGACGGCGACTTCCAGGGGACCGGTACCGACGTGCACACGGCAATCAACCGCCTGCGCGCAGTAAACAGCGATCTGGCTGTCTTTACCTTAGGCTGCGGTCCCGAGTCCGCGCGTCGCTTCGTTCCCGTTCACATGGCCGACGAGGTGACCGACGACTCCGTCGGCCGCGTCCTCGCGCGCCACCTCAAGCGCCTTCTCGGCACGCGCTGACGCTAGCGCTCAGAGTCCACGAGATCCCCGCCGGTCGACGCCGGCGCGGCACTCGTGCGCACAGCTTCCTGTCCGCTGCTACGAGGAGCATTCACGGGAGCTCGACGACTCGACGGCGCCTGGTCCGTAACGACCCGACCCCCTTTCACTTCAGATATCACTCGCCACATCGGAGATCTGCATGACCATCGGTACTCTGCCGACAACTATTCGCGCTACGATCGGCCCAAAAGTCATCGCCAAGGCTCCCGAGCTTTTCCAGCATGACCTCCTGACCGTACTCCACGAGTTGCTGCAAAATGCCCGCCGCGCGGGAGCGACTCGGGTCACCATCTCAACGGCAGCCGTCGATGAGGACCAGACCCTCATTACGATCGTGGATAACGGTACGGGAATCGACGATCCTAGGAAGATCCTTACCTTCGGAGACTCCGGATGGGACCTAGACCTGGATACGCGTGAGAACGCGGCCGGCATGGGCTTCTTCAGCCTCGGAAACGTCGGCTGCAGCATCAGCTCTCTCGGATGGCGCGCGGAGCTCTCGCCGGCCGTCTTCCGCGGGATCGAAGAGGCGGTCATCCGATCCAGCACCCCCTCTGTAGCGGGAACCCAGATCTCCTTCGTGTACCCCGTAGGGTTCGCCACAGCTCACAGGGAGCTCGCAGCCGCCACCTGCTACTATCCCGTCACTACCACGATCGACGGCAAAGCCACGGAGTACGCGGACTTTCTTGCCGATGCCGTCCACATCAACACGATCCGCGGCGTTCGCGCCGGCGTGATCCGAGAGCGTCACTCATACGCCCATGACAGCTCCCCGCGCATCAACTTTTTCGGGTTGACTATCCCGGACAACCAACTCCCTTCAATCGAGCTGGTCCGCTGCGTCGGCGGGACTGGAGCCCTCAGCGTCCGTCTCGACGTCGTGGATGCCCCTGGACTCAAGCTCGTGCTGCCGGCGCGCAACAATGTCATCCGAAACGCCGAGTACCACCTACTTCAGAACGCCGCACTCGACTCGATCTACCATTACGCGAGCACGTTCGACCACCAACTTCCCTACTATCACTTTTTGAAGGCACAGTCGCGTGGCATCGACGTCGGAGAGCCGCGCATTCTCCTGCAGCGCTGGATCCCCAAGCGCAGCAGTCAGCAAGAAGCGACCGATCGGCTTACCACGCTGGACCTGACGTACGAAGACGCGAGTCGCTCCAACCTCGTGCACGCGAACCTCACCGATCGGCGACTGATCGTCAATGACCTGGGCGAAGACGCTGGGATCGCGATCGCGCTGTACCACGCTCTTGCCAACCACGAAGAAGCAGCCTTAGCAGCCGCGACGCGCTACACGTATCCGGTGCTCCTGGAACCCCGCCACGAATACAAGGGCTACGAGACCTACGACGGACTCCGCCGACTCGTCGACATCAAGGTCCAGTGGTCCGAGAACGGCCAACTCCACCAACTCTCATGGGACGACATACAGACGGCTCGACACGCCTCATCTGACGCGAACCAGTTCACACATCAGGCCGCCGTTGACGACTTAGCACTGGTCATGATCGTCAGAGACCCTGCTACCAAGGCCGAGCAAGAGATCATCGTGCCCAGCTCCTGCGTTGCCAGCGATCTCGACTTCGGCAACATCTACGGTGATCTGCTCATCTTGACCGACTGCAAGGTCCCGCCCAGCGTGGACGACCTCGTAACGGTTCTCGTCGAAAGCTGCTGGATCTACGATGAGGACGGGGACACCTGGGATACCCAGATAGACCATGCCGATTCCGTCGCCCGCGCAATCGCGCACAATCTTCTCCTGACGGCCGAGCAGCGCACCCAAACCGCACTCGCCCACGCTCTCCGGGTCAACTCGACCCGGTTTCGTCAAGTGAGAAGCATCGCCGTCGAGCAAGGTGATGCCACACGCCCGCGCGCTTCAAAGGCAACCATCACCCTCACCGACGGCAGCACATTCGTCGTCGACTTCTGAGGTACGTCGATGCCACACGCCAGACTGGGATAGTTTCCCGGTCTGGCGTCCTGAGCTTCCCGGCCCCACCGGAGACCATCCTCATGGCCAACCCGTGCTCCAACATCGTCGTCGTCCTCGGCGATCCTCAACGCCTGCGGAGCTTTCGCAAACGGGCAGCCAGCCAACGGCTGCCAGATGGATCAACCGCCAAACCACCCCGCGTCTTCAACTTCCACGCCTTCGTACCGATGCCGCTGGAATTGGCGCAGTCGCGGTCGGTCGAACGGCTCACCTGGGCACTGCGTTACTGGGGCACGAAAGGCCACGCTACCCGGGCTTCGCTCTGCGATAACACGCTCGAGGACATCCCTAGCCTCCTCTACAGTTTCGAAACGCCCTGGAGTCCACCAATCCCCATCATCACCGAGGCCTCGCGCGCGTTCCCAGACTTGATCCTGGAACTCAGCTACGCGGAGCCAGGAACAAAGACCGAAGGGCGTCTGTGCTACCAAGCCGGCCGGCGCAACAACGCGCTTGGACGACGCATCTCGCAGGCTATGTGGCAGGCACGGCTGCGCTCAGCGTAGGCGCTTGCCGTGTGCGTGCGCGCCCACCTCCGGCGAGGCCGCGCACGCCACCGTCAGTCACGGCCCTCACTCCTCCACCTCTCCTCCCCGGAGGACTCGATGATCACGATCCCGGGCCCCACGTTCGGACGAGCACGCGTCCGGCGGTTCGCCAAAGCCACCGCGCAAAGACGGCGCAA
>SCRE01000030.1 GCA_004297935.1 Microbacteriaceae bacterium
GGGGCGGCGGCGAGCAGAGCGCGGGTGAAGGTGCCGAGGGCGATGGTAGTGCCGATTAGCTGTCGAGTCCAAGGTTCAGCAGGACGGCGAGGGCGTTGGAGAGAGCGAGACGAACGTGAAGGCGTCGCTGCGATTGGGAAGACTGCATTCAGCCTTCGTTGGTCTCGAAGAGAGGAAGAGGCGGAACCCGGCATTCGCCCAACTCACGCAGATCTTGTTGCTGTGTTCGCCCAAGTAGTAAGGGCTGCACCGTAACCACAGCACACGCGTCGTCAGTCCAGCCGAAAGCGAGTCGCAAGCGAGAGATGCTCCGAGAGATGAGGGTGGGGAACGAGAGGAGTTGAGAGGAGGGACCCACTAGAACGAGCGGAAGGTGCTGTAGCCTGTGACGGAGTACGGCTGGGGCTTGTACTCGGGGTTGGCGACCCGTTCGACCTTGAGCGTGGTCATCGTGGCGTTGTCGAGGAGGGAACAGGCAAGGAGGCGAGGCGGCCAAGTCGTGTGAGCGGTGACAGGCTTACAAGAGATTTCTGTACTGCATTGTTGGCCTGGAGTACAAGCAAGTCCTCGATGGTCTAGTGGTTATGATTCGGCTCTCTCACAGCCGCGAGCGGGGTTCGATTCCCCGTCGGGGAACACGTATTTCTCTTTTTTGCTGGGCGTCTCTCTCTCCCGTGGGCTGTCTGGGTGTCGCGACGAGCTGGCCTGCTTTTGCTGCTCGAGACGACTTGCATTCGCTCGAGCGACAGCCTGCTTGATAGGCGAGAGCCAGGTTTGAGGTTCTTCCGGCGGCCGCCTTTGCCGAGTCCAGCACACACAGGTCGGTTCTCACGCGACTCCCTGCGACAGTCACGACGAGTGAGAGATAGAGGAATTGCAGTGAGCGCAACGACATGCCCAGTCCGCCAGCAAGCGATCCGTCGGCACCTCCCCTCCCTCGACAGAGCCCTCCGCACCGACCAGCTCCTCCGCCATACATCCACGCGAGCCACAGCATACACAAGCAGTCACAATCTGCACGAGGCGAACGAGGCGTCAGTCCACACCGCCCAGGCAGGAAAACCTTTGCCGTCGTCCACGCTCGCGCGCAATTCGTGTGCTTCGAGATCAGGGTTTGTACAAGTTGTCGGCATGTCGGACGACTACCCGTAGGTGTCGCCTTACTAGGCCAGGGATAACCAAAGGCTGTATCCGTTCCGGCAAAGGAGACGGAGCCCGAGGCATCATGTCGAGCTGGCGATGTCGAGCGCGCGAGGGTGGACCGGTAAAGGAGACTGTGCGCACCTGTAGCAGCGTCGAGCATTCCTCCACGACTCCCACGAGCGAGAAAGAGCCAAGTCGAGTGAAGGGAAGGAGGAAGAGAGCCGTCGTCGAGCTCGCGCGAGAGCAAGACCCGCTCTGCATATGCTCACCCGCCTGCTGAAGCTAGCAAGGATGACACGCTCAGCTCCACACGGCCCACTGCCTCAGCCAACGCTCGAACCGCCCGTCCGGCGCGGGATGAGCGAGCTGGACCGCGCCGCGTTCGACGCCAGACTCACGCTGCTTGCTGCGAGATTGCCCGCCGCCAAAGCCAACAAGTTCATGAAGGAGGATGCGAAGGAGTGCGTACACCGTCTAGGCATCTTTCTAGACCTTAACGAGCTCACCAGATGCCGTGGTCGTCGCCTCTCACAGCTTCATCGTTCGCTTGCGGGGTATCGGCGCCGTCAACCCAGACACCTCGAACGAGTACCGCCGGGTGCTCTTGCGGACAGGAGATCGGTGTGCGTACGGCTGCCGTTTCAAGGGGAGCGCGGGAGCTGACGAGTGGACGAGGAGACAGCCTCCCTTCCGACTGAACTGCTCGAGGTTGTCAAGCGCAACGACGGCGAGCTCGTCGAGCACGATCTCAAGGTCGGTTACGACTACTGGACTGCAGGTTCGTGGCGAACCTATGCGCGAGCTGAAGGATGCAAGTTGACGCCCGTCGCCCGCCCGCAGACCAGATCCTCCAGGCTGTCCTTCCCGAAGACTTGCTTGACGAGTCGCCTACCGCCTTTACGCAGGTCGGGCACATCGGTGAGCTGGCTGTGACACCGGAACAAGGACGCCTAGCTGATCTCTACTCTCGCAGCCCATGTCAACCTTCGCGAACAGTACCTTCCTCACCGACACCTAATCGGCCAGGTCATCCTCGATGTACGCCTGCCCCTCTTTCTCATCTTAGTACTACGCTGATGTTTCCGAATCGCAGAAAAACAAGGGCCTCCGAACAGTCGTCAACAAGCTCGACTCGATCGACAATGTCTACCGAAACTTCCAGATGGAAGTGCTGGCGGGAGACCCTGACTTCCAGGTCGAGCTGGTGCGCTTCGAATTCTCCCTCATGCTCATGGACCTCGCTAATGCTGACTTCTCGCAGTCCGAACACGACTGCCGCTTCCGCTTCGACTTCTC
>SCRE01000029.1 GCA_004297935.1 Microbacteriaceae bacterium
ATGAACCAATTTGCGATCCTCTATGAAGATCGTTTCACGAAGGTGGCCGCTTATTGACCCGGCATTGAAGTAATGAACTCAAGCTGCATACCGAACCGGCGCATGCTGGAAGTAGCTCTTGATCCGCTCGGGCTGTCTCTGCACGCTGCGCAGGTGCTTGGCAGTGGCCTTCACAAGTTGCAGCTTGGTGCGTGCCGGCGCCAGCGTGGTGACGGCCTGCTTCAGGTCGGCATTGGCCATCTCGTTGGGGTTGAGCTCGGGGCTGTAGCTGGGCAGGTAGAAGACCTCGATCTCGTGCTTGTGCTCGGCCAGCCAGGCCTTCACCGGCTTGCTGTGATGAACGCGCAGGTTGTCCAGGATCAGGTATATCTTGCGCCCGGCGTCCTTCACGAGCCGGCGCAGGAAGTCGATCAGAATGTCCGAGTTGAGCGCGCCGTCGAAGGCCTTCCAGCGCATCTGGCCCTTGTTGGTGACGCTGGTGCTGATCGCCATGCCGGTGATCTTCAAGAGCCTGCGGGAACGATTGGCGCCGCTGGCGAATCCCTGAGGGCTTGGCCAGCACGCTGCGCGCCAGCTCCACCGCGTCGCCCTGCTTTGATCTGCATGGCCAGTCTCCAAAAGAGCAGGGAGACCCCCTTCTTCAACCGCCTGCGCGTCGAATGTCTGCGGGCACTCACCCCATCAAATCGAACGCTCTCATAACTGGCGATACGCTGATTAGCTGCTGACATGGCTTGGCCGCTGGGGCAGTCCAACTGCCCACACTTGATCATATGCATGGTCTCGATTCTGGCGATGATGATTCTGGCGCTCCAGAATGACTTCAAGCCCAGCATGGACCGGGTAATTCGCTTGATTGCTCGGTGGTCCTGTTCGACGATGTTGTTGAGATATTTGTTCTGGCGCATCAGGATGTCGACGCAGGCGTAAGCCTTGACGCTTTCAATGGCGGTCGTGTTGGCGCCGCTCTTGTCGATCGTGATCGACTCGGGTACGTCGTGAAGGTTGATGGCGCGCTCCAGAAAGCGCCGAGCCGCAGCCAGATCTCGCTTGGAGGTAAGCAAGAAGTCAACGGTGTCGCCGAATTTGTCAACAGCGCGGTAGAGGTACTTCCACTGAGCGGCCACCTTTATATAGGTCTCATCCATTCGCCAGCTTGAGCCCACGCGGCACTTTCGACGCCGAAAAACGCCGGCCAATACCGGCAACATTTTGATCGCCCAGCGCTGGACCGTGGAGTGGTCAACGAAAACACCGCGCTCGGCCATCATCTCCTCGATGTGGCGCAGGCTCAGCGGGTAGGCTACATACCAGCGTACGCAGGTCAGCATCACCTCCACAGGGTAGTGCAGCCGTTTGAGTACCTTGTTCAGGGTGCCATGGATTAAACTTGTGCAGAAATCAAGCATGGCCGGGATTGTCGTTTATGGTTACTGCGACAGAACCAAAGTAAGTTACAGGGACTCCTCACGCGGTCAAGCACTCATATCGGTTTTCTCTTGATTACGGTTTTCGACATTCGCGTTAGTTGAAGCGGCGAGGAAACGGGAACAGACTGCACATTTACAGACGGCCTTTTTGCACTTGTTGTGCGGACCCAGATACGAACCGCTCGGCGGGGCTCCATTTGCCATGCGGGTCTATGCCATTACATTCCCCTCTTACTTTTCGAGCTTGCCCGCCGCCGGTCTGACCTGTCTACTGCATCTTCAATTTCACGTCTTGCAGAAATATACCTATCGACTCCACTACGCCATTGCTGTTGCCGTACTAGTTGGTTTGACACTCACATGCATGGGGTCAAAGCGACACCCTTTGGTCATGATGGCCCACAGAATGCGCGCATTCTTGTTCGCCATAGCTACAGCCGCCTTTTGCCAGCCCGACTTTTCTCGCAGTTCATACAGCCACTTTGAGATAGGGTCACTGCGCTTATGTGCTGACATCACGGCTGACTTGCCTCCCTGTATCAGCAACATGCGCAGGTACATATCGCCACGCTTGGTGATGCCGCCCAGACTGTTCTTACCCCCGCTGGAGTTTTGTCTTGGCGTCAACCCTAGCCAGGCGCCAAACTGCGCGCCGTTCTTGAACTGATGGAAGTCGCCGACTGTGGCCACTGCAGCAGAGGCCGTCACCGGGCCAATTCCCATAAGTTCTTTGGCAGCCTTGGCCTGCGAATCGTCCTTGACATGCGCACTGATGCGCTCATCGCACCATTCGATGCGCTTTTCGAGATTCTTCCATTGGTCATAGGCCTCTTGAATGACCAGTCGGGCCAATCCGGAAAGATCATTGCTGGCATCCTCCAGCATTTCGGTCAGCTTCTCACGCAATTTTTCTGGGCTCTTGGCCGCCACCAGGCCAAACTCAGTCAGCATGCCCCGGATGCGATTGATGCTCGCTGTGCGTTCTTCTTTCAACCCCTCGCGCAAACTGTGCACGCACAAAATGCCCTGCTGAACCGTGGTTTTGACCGGCACGAAGCGCATGTTTGGCCTGGACGCCGCTTCGCAAACGGCGGCCGCATCATTGGCGTCATTTTTGCCACCTTTGCCCTGCAGTCGGTAGGGTGCCACCAAATGTGCCGCGATGATTTTTACGTTCAGGCCCAGGGCAATGAGCTTGCGGGCCCAATGGTGGGAGCCACCACAGGCCTCCATCGCCACCAGGCAGCCTGGAGGAAGCTGCGCGCACCATGGGAGAAACTTGTCTCGGCTCAGTTGCCGGTTGGTGACCAGTTTGCCACCTGCATCAACGGCGTTAACCTGGATGACAGACTTTGCCAAATCCACTCCGACTCGTGTAATCTCGCTCATGGGACTTCCCCTTTCAAAGGTTTTAGATTGACTTCCACAAACCAATCTTGGCACTTGATGCCGTTACCGGAACGTGGGGAGTCCCTTCGTATTTGCCATTCACGCGAAGTCCGGTATGGGGTGCACCCGTTATTCAGGCGGATGCTGGCATATGTTTGCCGGATCGGTGCAGACGGCTGGACGAAAAAAGTGTGGCCGCCTTTGTGCTCCAATACCCCACAATTGATACCCCAACCACGAGGTTTACCCGATGACGCTCACCCCCGAATTGATTCGGGCCCATCTCGACAGTTTGGCCAAACCGCAAGGCAGCCTGGGGCGGCTGGAGCAGGTCGCGCTCCGGCTGGCGCTGACGCAGCAAACGCGCGTGCCCGTAACACAGCCACGCTGCGTCATTCTGTTTGCGGGCGATCATGGTGTGGTGGCAAGCGGTGTCTCGGCGTGGCCGTCCGTCGTCACCACGGCAATGATGCAAACCATTTCCAGCGGGCGCGCGAGCAGCACCGCGTTGGCGCGGGCGGCGAACTGCGATTTGCGCCTGGTTGATATGGGCAGCATCACCCCGCTCAAGTCCTATACGGCCCCTGCTGTTTGCGACCACCGCATTGCACCGGGCACGGCCAATCTGGCGCATGGCCCGGCCATGACCCTTGCGCAATTTGATGCCGCTTGGGCGGTGGGCGCTGAGCAGGCCCGTGCGGCTGTGGCGCGTGGCAACAAGGTCTTGCTCGCCGGCGAAATGGGCATTGGTAACACCACGCCCGCCGCTTGCCTCACGATGCTGCTCACGGGTGCAGATGCCAGCATCGCCACCGGCAAAGGTGCGGGCGCTGATGAGGCGATGCGGCTGCACAAGCAAGCGACTATCGCCGCCGCCGTGCTGCGCGAAGCACCCCAACTCGCGCACAACCCCAAGGCGGCGATTGCGGCACTGTGCGGTTTTGAGATTGCGGCAATGGCCGGCTATTACGCCGCAGCTGCCCACGCCGGCGCAACCATCCTGCTCGATGGCTATGTCACCACCGCGGCTGCGTTGGTGGCCGAGCGGCTGGCGCCCGGCACTGAGCAACAGATGATTGCCGCACACCTTTCGGCAGAACCCGGCCACCGAGCGGCGCTGACCGCATTGGGCCTGGAGCCGATGCTTGAATGGGAGATGCGGCTGGGCGAGGGCACCGGCGCGCTGACTGCGCTGCCCTTGCTCGATGCCGCTGCCGCACTGTTGTGCGATGTCGCCACGCTCGCCGAGATTATGGGATGACGCCGGCGGCACCCGCCTTGCGCTGGTGGATGCCGCTTGCGCTTGCGGTGCAGTTTCTCACCCGCGTGCCGATCCCCGGGCTGCGCGTGCTCACCGCCGACACGGCAAAGTTGGGGCTGGCTCGCGCGGTCGCCTGGTTTCCGCTGGTCGGCGGTTTGGTGGGGTTGCTCACGGCGTGCGTAATGCTGCTCATCGATCCCTATTGGCGGCGTCCTGTCGCGGTTATCCTCGCGCTGATTTTTGAAGCGCGGCTGACCGGCGCTTTCCATGAAGATGCCGTTGCCGATTTCTGCGATGGCTTTGGTGGCGGGATCAAGCCAGAGCGCATTCACTCAATCATGAAAGACAGCCGCATCGGCAGCTACGGCGCGCTCGGCTTGGGGCTGGCCGTGGGCTTACGGGCAGTGCTTCTGATCAGTTTGCCTGCGCCGCTGATCCTGCCGGCGCTGGTCGCATCCGCCAGCTTCGGGCGCTGGATGGCGGTCGCAGTGATGGCGCTGGTGCCCCCGCTTAGCCATACCGAAGGGCTTGCGAAAGATGTCGGAGCGCGTTCAAACCTTGCGCAGTTGGCCGCAGCAAGTCTGCTCACTGTGCCCTTCATCGCGGCGCTGGGCTGGATGCTGCCTGGCCCAATGATTGGCGGGTTGGCGGCCGCCGTAATTTTCCTGCTCTGGTTCCGGCGTTTTCTGCTGCGTAACCTTGGCGGCGTGACGGGAGATTGCCTAGGCTTCGCGGTCTATGTCGGCCAGCTCGTGATGCTACTGGCCGCAACCCTTCATTTGGCGTGATCCTCCACCTGGTGCGTCACCCGCCAGTGGCGAAGCACTGGCAAGCCCGTTGCTACGGGCAGAGCGACCCCGGTCTGTCGCGCGCGGGCCAGACGATGGTGGGACCGCTGGTCGCACAACTCGCCGCGTTAAAACCAGACGTGATCATCCATAGCGACCGCATCCGAACCCGCGCTATCGCAGTGCCCTTGGCCCGTCGCGTCGGCATTGCCAGCATCGCCGAGCCGCTCTGGCAGGAGCGTAATTTTGGGTCGTGGGAAGGACTGAGTTGGGCGCGTATTTATCGCGAAACCGGTAACGCGATGGACGGAATGCTCACCGCCCCGGACACCTTTTGTCCGGGCGGCGGGGAGACGACCAGCGCGCTGATAAGGCGCATCGAACGGGCGCTTGCACAGCTCCCGCGCGTGGCACGCGCCATCGTCATCGCGCATGGCGGAAGTATCGCTGGCGCGCGGATGCTGTTGGGCGGCGCGGGGATAGACAAATCGCCGAACCTGATCCCGGGGACGGGTGAAATCGTTTCAATCCCGTTTGATTAATGGGGGCTGGTGGGTCGACAACGTGCGAGCCCGGAATGACTGCTGTAGGTGGAAGTTCTGAATGTCTGTTTGTTGAGGTTGGGGTCGTCTCAGAATTCTGAGACGACCCCTGAATGATCTGCCGGCAAACGCCACACTGAGCATTGCGCGTGAAGCAACAGAAGGGAAGCGTGGCGTTCGTCTTTTGTAAGCGATCTTTAATCCCCGTCCTTCCCTTGATGCAATGAACGCGGTAAACCCATGCACTTAATCGGGAGGATGCAATGGGAATCAAGCAAAGCGAGTGGCAGGGTCATTTGAAGGCGGCCGAGACATCGGGCATGAGCCTGAGTGCGTACGCGGCAGAGCACGGCATCAACGTGCGCCGGTTGTATGAAGCGCGCTACGAGCACGCCAGAGCCAAGGCGCGGCAGGCATCGGCACTCGTATCGGTCAAGGTTAAACCACAGTCGTCGGTCAAGGTCACGCAGACGGTGCTCCGCGGCGATGCCTTTGAGGCCAGATTGGCGATGCAAGCGCGCCTGGACGATGGTGTGGTAACCAGCTGGACGTATCACCTCAGCAGCGTAGCGGCGCAGGCCAAGTTGCTGCACAACCTGGCGGGATTGCCATGTGGACCTGCTTGCTCACGTAGCGATGTGAATTACTGCTTTCATCTGTGATATTTTTGGGGTGGCAAAGTCGGCAGGGTTGAGGCATTGGCGGCACGCCCCCGGCACAACCTGCGCTCGATCGGTCGCGCGCTCCTCGGGCGCTGGGTCTACCCCGATGTGCCTGAAATGCTGCGCAAGACCGCAGCCTGGTGACCAAGTGCATATGGCCTAGCGGGGCGACCGCTGAAGGGCGCTGACAGGCGTGCTAAGAACTTCCAGCCAGTGGCATCTGACCGGAGACAACCACCCTATCATCGCAAAGTTGCAATTATTGCTCCGACGTACAATCGCCACGTTGGTGCTCGCGGTGTGGTTCACATGCCGCAGTTCAACGGGAAGCAGGAGGGTGCGCTGCCAACAGCAAACCTAACCTGCGCTGCCCCCGCAACGGTAAGCGGACGAATCCTTGTTGATTCGGTTTGCCGGTCACACAGCCACTGGGCGTTCTGAACACGCGCCTGGGAAGGCGACCCGCAAATTACTCCGCCAGCCCGGATACCGGCCATCAAGGTGGCGGCCATGGCTCATCAAGCCTGGCTGCCGTAACGCTCAAGCACTGGCGGGGACGCCGGTGAGGGCTTTTTTGCGGATTGTTCCCTTCATGAAAACCTGTCTTTCCCGTGCGCGCCTTGCCGTGCTGCCGCTGGCGCTCTGCGCCGCGTTTCCCGTGCTGGCGCAAAACCAGCCTGCTGCCTCGTTGCAGGAAACCGTGGTGACGGCCAGCCGCACCGAGCAGTCGGTGCAGGACGCCTTGCCCGCCACCACCCTGATCACCCGCGCCGACATCGACCGTGCCCAGACGCCGGATTTGCTGACCTTGCTCAGCACCGTGGCGGGCGTGCAGATCGCCCAGACCGGTGGCATGGGTTCGTCCTCCAGTATTTTCATCCGTGGCGGCAACGCGAATCACACGCTGGTGCTGGTCGACGGTGTGCCCATCAACAATGTGACGCTGGGCACCGCGAGCC
Source organism: Microbacteriaceae bacterium (assembly GCA_004297935.1). GTDB lineage: Bacteria > Actinomycetota > Actinomycetes > Actinomycetales > Microbacteriaceae > Rathayibacter_A. The sequence continues at coordinate 7,032 of SCRE01000029.1, forward strand.
TAGAAAACTTCCCTCTCGCCAATGTCGACCACATTGAAATCGTGCGCGGCAACGTCTCGGCCATCTACGGCAGCGCGGCCCTGGGCGGCGTGATCCAGATTTTCACGCGCGAGGCCACCGGCAAGCCGCAACTCAGCGTGTCCAGCCAGGTCGGGTCCTACGGCCTGGCGCAGGTCGATGCCAGCGGCTCGGTCAAGCTGGCGTCCGGCACCAGTCTTTCGGCCACTGCCGAAGTGCTGAACAACAGAGGTTTCCCGGCCATCAACGCGGCCCAAACGCCCGGCGCATTGTCCGAAGACGACGGCTACACCCGCCGTGCACTGGGTTTTGCCCTGAGACAAGACCTGGGCGATGGCAACAGCGTCGGGTTGCGCCTGCGCAACGCCAGCGGCACGCTTCAATACGATCCGGAGCAGAGTCCCGACACCCAGACTTTCAAGTCGACGTACGCGGAAACCGGTGCCGTCATCGACGGCAAGTTCAAGCTGGCGCAAGGCCTGGAGCTGACCGCTGCCTTGACCAACAGCGAAGACAAGTGGAGCGACATTGCCGACTCTTCAGGCTACTTCAATTCCGTCAGCAATGGCGGCAACGTTGGACTGCTATGGCAGTTTGCGCCGGGTCAGCGGCTCACCGCCGGGATCGAGACCACCCAGCAATCGGTGCAAAGCGACACCCTGTTCACCACCACCAGCCGGACCGAGAACAGTGTGCGGCTGGGCTACCTGGGCCAGTTCGGCGAAGGGCGCCGGCATGAACTGCAGGTGAATGTGCGCTCGGACCATTACACCGACTTCGGTACCGCCAATACTGGCCTTGTCGGCTACGCCTATCGGCTGACCGATGCCTGGCGGGTCAATGCCTCGTACTCCACTGGCTTCAACGCACCGACGTTTGACCAGCTCTACTATCCCGGCTACAGCAATCCCAACCTGCTGCCCGAGCAACTCAAGTCCAGCGAACTGGGCCTGCAATACGCCGTGGGCGGGCAGCAGGTCCGGGCCGTGGTGTTTCATAACGAATACACCAACCTGATTGCGTTGAACAGCATCTTTGTGCCTTTCAACATCGGTCGCGCGCGCAATGACGGCGTCGAACTCAGCTATCAGGGAAGTTTTGGCGACACCCGCCTGCACGCGGATTTGACGCTGCAAGATCCCAAAGACCTGGCGACCGATGCCCAGTTGGCCCGGCGTGGCCGCACGCTGGCGCATATTGGGGTCAGCCGCGATGTGGGCGCCTGGACCCTGGGCGGCGAAGTGCGCTACAGCTCCAGCAGTCCTGACACCTCCTACAACGTGAATACCTTCGAGACCGCCCCAGTCACCCTGCCGGCCTACACGGTGGTCGGCCTGACGGCCAGCTACAGGATCAATCCGGAATGGACGGCCTTTGGCCGGGTGGACAATTTGCTCAACAGCAACTACGAAACGGTCTATGGCTACAACCAGCCGGGACGCGGTTTGTATGTGGGCCTGCGTTGGCAGCCCAGGCTCTGAACTGCGCCGCAACCGCCAGTGCAAGTAATGCCACTTACTTCACCCGACCACCAGCGAACCGTCATGTCTGAGCCGGCCCGCTGCCCCGTCATCCTGGTCGCGGCGCCGGCGTCCGGCCAGGGCAAGACCACGGTGGCCTG
>SCRE01000010.1 GCA_004297935.1 Microbacteriaceae bacterium
GCCTGCCAGGCGCCCCAGCAGAACGACGCCAAGCCGTTGCAACGTGCGGAAGTGGAGGTCGTGACCACCGGCAGCGCCCGTGGTCTGCGGGTTCGCCAGCAGCCGGCCCGCCGGTGACGGCAAAGAGTAGAGCGGCTGGTCGAAGAAGCCAACACGGGCAAGCCAGGTGATCGTGTCAACGTCATCCAGTCGCCTGGGCAGCCAGGGCGCGCGACCGCAGGACAAGAACACCTCGTGCCCGGCGAGGAAGAGTTCCTCGGCCAGTTGGCAACCGGTCTGCCCACTCCCGATCACCAGGACTTTGCCTGCCGGGAGTTCAGCGGGATGACGATACTCGAGCGCATCGATCACTCGTACCCCGGGCGGTAGTACGCCCGCGGGGGGCCGGTACGGCTTCCGGAACGAACCAGTGCAGACGACGACGTTGTCCGCGGCGATCCGACCGAGCGATGTGGTCAGTTCAAAACGCGAAGCGCTCGCGGCCCGCAGCGAGTTGACGGTCACTCCCTCCCGGACCGGCGCATCCCAGGTCGAACGATAGCTCTCGAGGTAACTGATGATCTTGTCGCGCGACACGTGGCCTTCAGGGTCTGGGCCGGCATACGGCGCCCCCGGCAGGTCCATGGTCCAGTTAGGTGTCACCAACGTGAAGCTGTCCCATCGATCACGCCACGCCTGCGCCACCCGCGACCGCTCCAGAACCACATGCTCGACGCCGCGAACACCGAGTTCGCGGCTGACGGCGAGGCCGGCCTGCCCGGCTCCGATGACGACCGTGTCGACGTGCTGCGACATCGCCTGCCCGCTCACGTCGAGGCGGCTTCGACGGTCAGGATCCTCAGCGTCGGCTCCGCCCCCAGAGTTCGGAACAGGGCGGGGGCCGCGGGCGGCCGCGGCCCAGTCCGCATAGCGTCGATCGCCGCCTGATCGCGCCACAGGGTGTGGATCGCCCAATTGCCTCGACCGTCATGCACAAGATGCGTATGCAAGAGCCCGTCCGGGAAATCCTGCTCCAGGATTGCCTGGTACGCCGACACGACTTCTCCGGCCCGCTCGGCCGGTACCTCAGCGCTCGTGATGGTAAGGATCTGCTTGCCCAAGGGATGACCTCCCGAGCCCGGGATGGGGTGCTGCATTCAGCTGACGGAGCGCCCGGGGCTTGATTCCCACACTGGCACCGCCACAGGTGCACCGCAAGAGGTTCCGCTTACGGGCCGTGTCTCACTCGCGACGCTGCGCGTGGAGTGATCCGTTTGCGTGCTCGTGCGCGGCCGCCTCTGTTCAACATTTGTCAAACGTGCGGTAATATGGATGCTATGCCAACATCGATCGGTTTCCGTCCGACACCGGACGACGAACGCATCCTACGCGAGGCCGCGCGCCCCGGCGAGAGAACCTCGGACACGCTGCGCCGTGCGCTACGACTGCTGGATCACGAACGCTGGCTGGCCCAGTTCCGCGCAGACGCTCAGACGCTGAAGAGCGAGGATGTCAACACGGAGCCTGAAGCCTGGTGATCCGCGGGGGCGTCTACCGGATCGACCTCGGTCGGCCGAGGAACCACGAGCAGGGCGGCAAGCGGTTGGGCCTGGTCCTCTCACCATCGGACTCGCCGCTGTCCGTGGCCACCGTAGTCCCTACCTCAACCTCGGCAGGCCCAGCCATCCACCGTCCTGAACTCGAAGTCGCTGGTCGACTGACAAGAGTGCTGGTCGACCAGATCCGCTCGATCGACCTGAACTACGTCGTCGGCGACCCCGTCGACCACCTCACCCGAGATCAACTCGCCAAGGTCGAGCTCGCGCTGGCTCACTACCTCGGCGTCCAGGACGCGTTCCCACCCCGATCTTCCTAGACGGCGCCCGCAGGCGGATCCCGACCAGGCAGGGCAACTGTCCCGCAAGAGGTTGGACATACGGAGTTAGTTGAAGCACTCGGTTTTGCAAGAACAGGGTCGCATGATCTTCGCGTTCCGCGATGCTGCGGTCGCCTTGGGTCTCATGCGCGAGTACGGTCAGCGCGCATGCCCCGCGGTTTGCGGCGACGAGCGACCATATCCCGGCGGCAATAACCAGCGCGACACCAATGCCCGCACACAACGCTTCGATGGTGACCGAACCGGCGAAGCCTGCCCATGCAGGAAGAACAGCGGCACGATGGCCCACCCGCCAGGCCCCATCGCTGGCTCGGGTCGAGCAGATACGGGCTTCGAAGCCACGTCGCATTGGAGCCCGAGCACAGCGGGCTGGAACACATCTCCTACGCGCGCTGCGATCAGTTGCGCCTGGTCTCGGTCGAACGGCTGACCTCTCGGCGCGGACTGATCGGTCCCGGCTCGATGCAAGACATCGACCAGTCACTCCGATTCGTTCTCGATCTGTGATAACCGACTGCCAGCACAGGCCCCCATTGGGCAGTGCGAGCTGCGCCGCTCGAACCCAAGGCTCCCCTTACTGACACCCAATCTGGATCACAATGCAGTCTCGAGTTCAGCGGCGCGGCATCGTGAGATGACGGAATGGTCTACCAAGAGCAGAATTGGACCAGGGCTGACAGCACCACGGCGAAAGTGTGCAGAAGCATTCGCGACCTTCTCCTGATGGCCGCGCTGCATGAGGGGTGAGGTCTACCAGCTTCCGGCCTGGGGTAAGGGCCACGAGCAGAAGGGTCGGCGGTACGCAGTGGTACTGCAACCGGACTGGCTCACGCTCAGTACCTGCATCGTCACGATCACAAGCACCAGCACCTTTCGCGCATCGTCAACGCTCGTGCATGGCGCGGCAAGACGCGCCATGCACTGGAACGTATCGTGGACGATGTACCGGGCTCATTCGCCGGACTCAGATGCCGGACTCTTCTGGCGGAATCACAGTGGAGGACCCATGGACACCTACGACAGCCTGCTCGCCGCGATCACACCGACAGCGAGCGCGACCCGCGAGATTCATGATCCCGCAACGGGCGAGATCGTCGGCACGGTCCCCGTGCACACCGCCGAGGACGTCGACCACGCGGTCGACGCGGCCACGGCGGCTGGGCCCGGCTGGGCAGCGCTCGGACATGAGAAGCGCATCGCCTTCATGCTGCGCGCCGCCGACGCGATCGACCGTTCCAGTGAGGCACTAGCCCAGCTACTCTCCCGCGAGCAGGGCAAACCGCTCAACGGGCCCAATGCCCGGTTCGAGGTCGGCGCCTGCTCGGCCTGGCTTCGCGCCGCCGCTGCGACCCCACTCGACGCGGAAGTCGTGTTCGACGACGGCGAAACACACGCGGAGCTCCACTACCGCCCGATCGGTGTCGTCGCCGCGATCGGGCCGTGGAACTGGCCGATGATGATCAGCGTCTGGCAGATCGCTCCGGCGCTGCGCATGGGCAACACGGTTGTCGTCAAGCCATCCGAGTACACGCCGCTGAGCGTGCTGGCGCTCGTCGCCGTGATGAATGAGGAGCTGCCGGAGGGCGTGCTCATCGCGCTCGCCGGCGACCGCGATGCCGGCGAGCGCCTGTCGTCGCACCCCGGCATCGGCAAGGTCATGTTCACCGGCTCGACCGCGACCGGCAAGGCGATCATCCGCAGCTCGGCCGACAGCGTCAAGCGCCTCACGCTCGAGCTCGGTGGCAACGACCCCGGGATCGTGCTTCCGGATGCGGACCCTGCGGCCATCGCGGAAGGCCTGTTCTGGGGCGCGTTCATCAATACAGGGCAGACCTGTGCGGCACTCAAGCGCCTCTACGTGCACGACGACATCTATGACGCCGTCTGCGATGCGCTCACCAGCTTTGCCGCGGCGGTGCCGATGGGCGTCGGCCTGGACGAGAACAATGTGCTCGGCCCACTGCAGAACAAGGCGCAATTCGACATCGTGTCTCGCCTCGTAAACGAGGCGAAGGCATCCGGTGCCCGTGTTCTGCTCGGCGGCAACCCAGACCGGGATCAGCCGGGCTATTTCTACCCCACGACTCTCATCGCCGATATCGACAACGACAACCCGCTCGTCGCCGAGGAACAGTTCGGCCCGGCCTTGCCGATCATCCGCTATTCCGACGTTGAGGATGCCATCACGATGGCCAACGGGGTCGACGTGGGGCTCGGTGCGTCGGTCTGGTCAGCGGACGCGGCGAAGGCGCGCGAGGTGGCTGCGCGCATCCAGTCGGGCACAGTGTGGATCAACTCGCACGGCGGCGTGCACCCCATGGTGCCGTTCGGCGGCGCCAAGCAGTCCGGCTACGGCCTCGAGTTCGGCGTGGAAGGCCTCAAGTCGCTCGGTGTTCCCCAGGTGATCAACGGCTGAGCGCGGCACATGCCGCGAGAGTGCCTGTTTCGGACGAGCAAGCTCCGTGATCGTATACGATCGAATTGTCGGCCCGGCAAGGACGACCCTAAACGACAACGAGGCCTGACGACAACGAGGCCTGCGACAACGAGGTTGGAGAACATGTGCTGAACGAATCGATCGTCGAGGCGATCGCCGACGAACTCGCCGCGGCCGAGCGCGAACGTGCGATGGTTCCGCTGATCACGGCGCGACATCCGCAGATGACGGTCGAAGACGCATACGCCGTGCAGAACGTCTGGAAGCGACGCGGGCTGGCGGTAGGTCGCCGCGTCGTCGGCCACAAGATCGGGCTGACCTCCAAGGTGATGCAGGTGGCCACCGGTATCACCGAGCCGGACTACGGCGTGATTTTCGACGACGCCGTCTATCAGACCGGCTCCGTGATCCCGTTCGACGCGTTCTCGAACGTGCGCATCGAGGTCGAACTTGCGTTCGTGCTCGGCAAACCGCTCGCAGGCCCGAACTGCACGCTCTTCGACGTGTTGGATGCCACCGCCTACGTCGTTCCGGCGCTCGAGATCCTGAGTTCCCGCGTCGAGCTGGCCGGCCGCACCATCGTCGACACCATCTCAGACAACGCCGCCCTCGGCGCGATGGTCATCGGCGGCAACCCGGTAAAGATCGGCGATGTCGACCTGCGCTGGGTGTCAGCACTGCTGTATCGCAACGAGACGATCGAGGAGTCCGGCGTCGCGGCCGCTGTGCTCGGGCATCCGGCCGCCGGCGTGTTCTGGCTGGCCAACAAGCTCGCCCAGCACGGCACGGGGCTCGAGGCCGGCGAGATCATCCTCGCCGGGTCGTTCACCCGCCCGATGTGGGTGCACAACGGCGATACCGTCCACGCCGACTACCGAGAGCTGGGGGCGATCACATGTCGGTTCGAGTAGAGCTGCCGCCGACGTTCCGCGACCGACTGCACGCGACGACGCGACCGCAGATCGGTATCTGGGTGTGCTCGACCAGCCCGCTCGTCGCCGAAATCTGCGCCGGAAGCGGCCTGGATGCGCTGCTCATCGACGGAGAACACGGCCCGAACACGCTCGAAGCGATCCTCGCGCAATTGCAGGCTGTCGCCGCCTACCCGATCACGCCACTCGTGCGGCTGCCGTCCGCCGATACGGTGCTCGTCAAGCAGCTGCTCGACGCCGGGGCGCAGAATCTGCTCGCGCCCATGGTGAACACGGTCGACCAGGCGCAAGCCATGGTGCATGCCGTGCGCTATCCCCCGCTCGGCGTGCGCGGCGTCGGAAGCGCTCTCGCCCGCTCATCCCGGTGGAGTCGCGTCGAGGACTACCTCGCTCGCGCACGGGAACTCGTGTCGTTGTTCGTGCAGATCGAAACCGCTGAGGCCATCGGAAACGTCGAGCAGATCGCCGCCCTCGAGGGCATCGACGGCATCTTCCTCGGCCCGGCAGACCTCGCCGCATCGATGGGGCACCTCGGTCGGCAGGACCATCCGGATGTCGTCGCCTCGGTCGAGAACACCATCGACGTTGCGCACCGACTGGGCACCACCGTCGGCGTCAATGCGTTCGCACCCGCCATGGCCAAGCACTATCTGTCCGCCGGCGCGGACTTCGTGTTCGTCGGATCGGACGTGACGCTGCTGGCCCGCGGCGCCGAGGCACTCGCAGCCGCGTACATCGATGGCGGGCCCGGCACCGCCAGCACAGACTACTGAGTCAGGCGAACACCTACCGGTGGTCGAGTAGCGCAGCGTATCGAGACATCCGCGCCGGGTCTCGCGCCCGGGTCTCGATACGCTCGTGCCTCACTACTCGACCAGCAGCTTTCCTCGATACTCGACCGGCGGCGTTCCTCGCTGTGCGACCATCGACAGAGATTACTTGCGAATCTTGCCTGATCGTATATGATTTGTGATATCACTTGAAACGGAGGCGATGACGCCATGGCCGACTTCGCAACACCCGGCGCCGCCCTGCCCACGCCGGGCAAGATCATCGCCGTGCACCTGAACTACCGGTCGCGTGCCGCGCAACGTGGACGTACGCCGACGCAACCGTCCTACTTTCTGAAGCCGGCAACATCCGTCGCCGCTTCGGGCGGAACGCTCGAGCGCCCGGCCGGCACCGAATTGCTGGCATTCGAGGGCGAGATCGCACTGATCATCGGGCACCGCGCACGCTGGGTGAGCCCACAGGACGGATGGGCCGTGGTCTCCGGCATCACCGCCGCGAACGACTTCGGCGTCTACGACTTCCGCGTGGCCGACAAGGGATCGAACCTGCGCTCGAAGGGTGGCGACGGGTTCACCCCGCTCGGGCCGGTGGTGATTCCGGCCGAGGGTCTTGACCCCGCTGCACTGCGGGTGCGCACCTGGGTGAACGGCGATCTCGTGCAACACGACAGCACGGATGGATTGCTGTTCCCGTTCGGCCGACTGATCGCCGACCTGTCGCAACTACTCACACTCGAGCCCGGCGACGTGATTCTGACCGGCACGCCGGCGGGTTCGTCCGTGGTGCAGCCCGGCGACGTCGTCGAGGTCGAAGTGGATGCCCCTGCCGCGCCGGGCGCGCCGACGTCCGGACGGCTGCGCACGACCATCGCTCAGGGCACGGTGCCGTTCGGAGACTTCGGCGCACAGCCGAGCGTGGATGAGACGCAGCGCGCCGAGGCGTGGGGAGTCGATGCGGGGGTTGCAGCAGCGGGTCTCGATATGGGTCTCGATACGCTCGCTGGCGCTCGCTACTCGACCACCGACGCTAGCGTTCACTACTCGACCACCGACGCCGACCCCGAGCACGCGAGCGAAGAAGCGTTCGTATTGACCGACGAATGGCGCGCGAAGATTGCTGAAACAGCCGTTGCGACGCTCAGCGCATCACTGCGCAAGCGCGGCTACCACGACATTTTCATCGAGGGTGTGCACGGCAACAAGCCGGGAGTGCAGATGGCCGGGCTGGCCCGGACGCTGCGGTTCATCCCGTTCCGCCCGGACCTGTTCGCGAGTCACGGCGGCGGTTACAACGCTCAGAAGCAGGCCTTCGACAGAGTGAACCCCGGCGAAGTGCTCGTCATCGAGGCACGCGGCGAACACGGCACCGGAACGGTCGGCGACGTGCTCGCCCTCCGCGCTCAGGTGCGCGGGGCAGCCGGAATCGTCACGGACGGCAGCGTACGCGATTACGACGTGGTCGCGGAACTGGAGCTGCCCACGTTCTCGAAGGGACCGCATCCGTCGGTGCTCGGACGCAAGCACGTGCCGTGGGAGACCGACGTCACGATCGACTGTGGCGGTGCCGCAGTGCAGCCCGGCGACCTGATCGTCGGCGACGGCGACGGCGTCATCGTCATCCCGGCCGCGATCGCAGCCGAGGTCATCGACGAAGCCCGCGCCAAGGAGCGTGAAGACGCCTGGGTGGCCGAGCAGGTGGCAGCCGGTGCCGCCGTGGACGGCCTCTTTCCGATGAACGCAGAATGGAAGGCACGGTACACACAGTGGCTCGGGCAGCAATAGCCTCCACAACGCCAGACACGGCGAGCGCTCCCGACGTCGGCAACCCTGCTGCCGGCACGCCGAGCAAATCGCAGCTCGCCTACGACTGGATCCGGGATCGGATCAACGGAGGCAACTACTCCCCCGGCTACCGGCTCGTGCTCGCGCAACTGGCGGGCGATCTCGGCGTCAGCGTCGTGCCGGTGCGCGAGGCGATCCGGCGGCTCGAGGCGGAAGGCCTCGTCACCTACGAGCGCAATGTCGGGGCACAGGTCGCCATGGTGCACGAATCCGAATACGTCTACACGATGGAGACGCTCGCCCTCGTTGAAGGCGCGGCCACCAGGCTCGCCGCGCCGTTCGTCACGCCAGACCACATCGTGCGGGCGCGAGCGGTCAACGGCGAGATGATCGCCTGCCTCGACGATCTTCAGCCGCATCGGTTCACAGAACTGAACCTCGAGTTCCATTCCGTGCTGTTCGAGGAGTGCACCAACCCGCACATCCTCGAACTCGTGCATCGCGGCTGGAATCGACTGCGCGTCCTGCGCGACTCGACATTCGGATTCGTGCCGGGCCGCGCCCGTCAATCCGTCGTCGAGCACGAGAACCTGCTGCGGATGATCGAAACCGACGCGGAGCCTCTGACCCTCGAGCTGGCGGCCCGCGAGCACCGCACCGCGACGCTCGACGCGTTCCTGGCCTACCAGGCCGGACACAAGCATCCGTCAGCTCCCGTCCAATCAGCCCCCCTCCAATCAGCCTCTGTTCAAGGAGATAATCACCGATGAGCCACTTCATCCCCGACAACCTGCCCGAGAAGATTCAGCACTTCATCGACGGACAGTTCGTCGACAGCGTCTCCGGCCGCACCTTCGACGTGCTCGACCCGGTGACGGGCGAGACGTATGCGCAGGCGGCTGCCGGCCAGAAGGAAGACATCGACCTGGCCGTCGCAGCCGCGACACGAGCCTTCCGCGACGGCCCGTGGCCGCGGATGCTGCCCCGCGCCCGCGCCCGCGTGCTGAACCGAATCGCGGATGCCGTCGAAGCGGAAGACGCGAAGCTCGCCGAACTCGAAACATTCGACACCGGCCTGCCGATCACCCAAGCGCTCGGCCAGGCACAGCGTGCAGCCGAGAACTTCCGGTTCTTCGCCGACCTGATCGTCGCCCAGGCAGACGACGCCTTCAAGGTTCCCGGCCGGCAGGTCAACTACGTCAACCGCAAACCGATCGGTGTGGCCGGGCTGATCACACCGTGGAACACGCCGTTCATGCTGGAGAGCTGGAAGCTCTCCCCCGCGCTCGCCTCAGGTTGCACGGTCGTGCTCAAGCCAGCCGAGTTCACCCCGCTGTCCGCCAGTCTGTGGGCCGAGATCTTCCGCGACGCGGGGCTGCCCGACGGCGTTTTCAATCTGGTCAACGGGCTCGGCGAGGAGGCGGGAGACGCGCTGGTCAAGCATCCGGAGGTGCCGCTGATCTCGTTCACCGGCGAGAGCAAGACCGGCCAGCTGATCTTCGGCAATGCCGCGCCGTTCTTGAAGGGCCTGTCGATGGAGCTCGGTGGCAAGTCGCCGGCCGTCGTCTTCGCCGATGCCGACCTGGACGCCGCGATCGACTCCACGCTGTTCGGCGTGTTCTCACTGAACGGCGAGCGCTGCACGGCGGGCAGCCGCATATTGGTCGAGCGCTCGATCTACGACGAGTTCTGCTCGCGGTATGCAGCAAGGGCGGCGAACATCGTGGTCGGCGACCCGCACGACCCGAAGACAGAGGTCGGCACGCTCGTGCATCCTGAGCACTACGCGAAGGTCATGAGTTACGTCGAAATCGGCAAGGGCGAGGGGCGCCTGCTCGCCGGCGGCGGACGACCCACGCAACTGCCCGATGGGCACGAGAACGGCAGTTACGTCGCCCCGACCGTGTTCGCGGATGTTGCGCCGGATGCCCGCATCTTCCAGGAAGAGATCTTCGGCCCGGTCGTGGCGATCACCCCGTTCGATACGGATGCGGAAGCGCTCGCCCTGGCAAACGGCGTGCGCTACGGGCTCGCAGCCTACATCTGGACCAGCGATCTCAAACGCGCACATACCTTCGCCCAATCTGTCGAGGCCGGCATGGTGTGGCTCAACTCGCACAACGTGCGCGACCTGCGCACCCCGTTCGGCGGGGTGAAGGCGTCCGGGCTCGGCCACGAGGGCGGCTACCGCTCCATCGACTTCTACACCGACCAGCAATCCGTGCACATCACGCTCGGCGACGTGCACACCGTCCGTTTCGGCCTCGCCGGCCCGCTGGCTGAGTAGCACGCGAGCGCAGCGGGCGGGCGTATCGAGACCGCGTGAGTCGGACTGCGAGGATCTCGATACGGTCGCCGCACGACCTACTCGATCACCGAAACGACAGACCACATAACCACAAAAGGACACTTCAATGACGAACACACTTTCCACCCCCCGTCTCCCGACGCCGTCCGCCCCGCCGCCGGATGTCATCCGTTGCGCTTACGCCGAATTCATCGTGAGCGACTTGGCCGCGTCTCGCGCGTTCTACGTCGATGTGCTCGGGCTCGTCGTCACGTATGAAGACGAGAACGCGATCTATCTGCGCGCGTTCGAGGAGTACCTGCACCACTCGCTGATCCTGCGCGTCGGGCCGGTCCCCGCCCTGTCGGTGCTCGCCTACCGGGTGCGTTCCGCGGCGGAGGTCGATGTCGCGGAACGCTACTATCGCGAGCTGGGCGTGCGGGTGCAGCGTCGAGAAGCCGGTGCGACCCGCGGCATCGGTCCGGCGGTGCGGATCGAAGACCCGCTGGGCTTTCCGATCGAGTTCTTCTACGACGCCGAGCACGTCGAGCGGTTCACGCAGCGCTACGACCTGCAGGGCGCCGGTGCGATCGCCCGCCTCGACCACTTCAACGTGACCACCCCCGATGTGCCGTTCGCCCAGCGCTACTATGAGGGCGTCGGCTTCAAAGTCTCTGAGGACATCGAGGACGAGGAGGGCACGGTCTACGCCGCGTGGATGTACCGCAAGGCCACGGTGCACGATGTAGCGTTGACCGGTGCCGACGGTCCACGCCTGCATCACGTCGCCTTCGCGACGCACGAGCGCGCGCAGATCCTGCACATCTGCGACCACCTGGGCGCCATCCGCCGGTCGGACGTGATCGAACGCGGCCCCGGCCGTCACGGGGTCTCGAACGCTTTCTACCTCTACCTGCGCGACCCGGATGGCCACCGCATCGAGATCTACACGCACGACTACTACACGGGAGACCCGGACAACCCGGTCATCACCTGGGATGTGCACGACAACCAGCGCCGCGACTTCTGGGGCAACCCCGTCGTGCCCAGCTGGTATGCGGAGGCGTCGACGGTGCTCGACCTGGACGGGCAGCCGCACCCGCTGACCGAGCGCACAGACACACGCGAGTCCGACGTGACGATCGGCGCGGACGGCTTCTCCTACACCCGCGCCGGCGGCGCCGAGCAGGGCTTCAAGCTCGGCGACCAGGTGTAGGCCCGCAGCGCCGTCCGCGTCCGCCTCTACTCGTGCCCGCGCATAGCCCGCCCTTCACGCCGGACCGGACGCGCACGCCGGACCGGACTTTGCACGCTGGACCGGACGCGCCCGCGAACCCGTCCGGTCCGTCGTCACATCTCCGGTGCAGCGCAAACGATTCCGGCCGGCCGGGCCTACCCCAGGAACGCCAGCACCGTTGCCTTGAACGCCCGCGCACTCAGCGTGGTCACGTGATTGCGCTTGGGCACGGAAACGAAGGCGGCGCCGAGGGCGCGAGCCAACGCATCCGCCCCCGCCGCCAACGGGTCGGCCTCGCCCACCGCCACCAACGTCGGCATCGGCAACGGGTCCGTCGCCGGCTCATCGGATGCCACGCCCAGCGCACACGCCGCCAGCGCCTCGCGATCGGCCCCCACTCCGGATGCCGCTGCCCGCAGAATCGCAGTCGCCGTCGGGTCGTCGGCATCCACATCTTCGATCAGCACGCGGTGAATCGTCTCGACGCCCCATGAGCGCAACTGCTCCTCGGCTCCGATGCCGCCGAGCACAAGCCGGTGCACCCGGTCGGGCGCAACTCCTGCCAGCGCGCGTGCGACCTGGCTGCCCATCGAATAGCCCATCACGTCGACGGTCTCGAGGCTCTCCGCGTCGAGCACCGCGATCAGGTCGCCGGCCAGCACACTCGGACGATAGGCGGCGAGGTCGTGCGGCTTGCTGCTGGCACCGTGCCCGCGGAGATCGACCGTGACCGCACCGCGGCCCGCTTCGGCAAGCGTGCGCAGCCAGCCGGTCGCATCCCAGGTGTCGGCGGAGTCGGAGCCGAAACCGTGCACGAGCAGCACCGGGTCGCCGCCGGGGTGACGGCAGTACGCGATCGCCTCGCCCGACGGACGCGCAACGTAAGACATCAATCCTCCGGCGGGCTCAGCCGCACCCGACGCTTCGGGGCCGGCTCCTCGGGGATCGTTCCGACGATGCCTGCCTCCTCGTCCGGAATCTCGAAGGTGACCAGCGGCTCGCCGACGAGCAGGTCGTCGTCCTCTCCCGCGTGCAGTTCGACGACCGTGCCCGACTGCGGCGACGGCAGTTCGATCGCAGACTTGCTCGTCTCAACCTCGACCAGGGGCGCGCCGCGCTCCACGAAGTCGCCGATCGACACCAGCCACTCGAGCACCTTCGCGCCGATCAGCCCCTCGCCGAGATCCGGCAGGTCGAAAGTCACACTAGCCACGGCGGTACTCCAACGTCTCTTGCACGGCGGCGAGGATGCGATCGATGCTCGGCAGGTAGCGCTCCTCGAGCGACTGGCTCGGATAAGGCACATCGTATCCGGCGACTCGCCCGACCGGGGCCTTCAGCGCACCGAAGCTGTCGCGCATCAACAGCGCGACCACTTCGGCACCCAGGCCCGCCGTGAGCGGCGCCTCATGCACGACGACCGCGCGTCCGGTGCGTGAAACGGATGCCGCCAGTCCGGCCGCGTCGATCGGCTTCAGCCAGCGCAGGTCGAGAACCTCGAGCTCGACGCCGTCCTCCGCGCCGAGCTCGGCCGCCTGCAGGCAGCGTGCCACCATCGCACCCCAGGCGATCAGCGTGACGTGCTTGCCGGGGCGCACGATCCGCGACCTTCCGACGGGGAGCTCGGGCGCGGCATCCGCGGTGTCGAGTTCGCCCTTGTGCCAGTAGCGCGCCTTGGGCTCCATGAAGATCACCGGATCCGGGTCGGCGATTGCCTGCCGCAGCAGGCGGTACGCTTCGGCCGGCGTCGACGGGGCGACGACCTTCAGGCCTGGAACGTGCGCGTAGAGCGACTCCATGCTCTCGCCGTGATGCTCTGGCGCGTTGATGCCGCCGAAGCTCGGCAGGCGCAGTGTGATCGGCATGCTGAAGGCGCCACGGCTGCGGTTGCGCATGCGGGCGACCTGATTGACGATCTGATCGAGGGCCGGGTAGGAGAATCCGTCGAATTGGATCTCAGCCACCGGGCGCCATCCGTTCATCGCCAGGCCGACGGCCATGCCCATGATCGCGGACTCCGCCAGCGGCGTATCGAAGACGCGGGTTGCGCCGAATTGCGCCTGCAGCCCGTCCGTTGCACGGAAGACCCCGCCGAGCATGCCGACGTCCTCACCGAAGACGAGCGTCGTCGGGTCCTCTTCGAGTGCACGGGTGAGCGCCATGACGATGGCGCGTTGCATTGTCACGGTGTGCCTTGTCGGCGGGTGCGAGGTCTGCGGGGTGTGCTTTGTCGGCTGGTGCGTGGTCGGCGAGGTGTGCGTGGTCCGCGAGCCCGGGGGCGCTTCTTGCACGTCGGCATCTTTCAGCTCGGCATCCTCCAGCTCGGCGTCTGTCAACTCGACCTCTTTCAGATCAGTAGTCACCGTCGGCCTCCGCGATCGCTGCATTGCGTTGAGCCGTGAACACGGCGGGCGGGTCTGCGAAGACGAAGTCGAACATCTCGGCCGTCGGTCGGCGTTCCAGTGCGATGGTCCCCTGTCGCACGCGTTCGACTTCTGCGTGCACCCGCGCCGTGAGCGGCAGGAACACGGCGTCGTCGACACCGGATGCCCGCAGCCGCGCCTCCGCCGCCACCACCGGATCACGACCCTGCCAGTCGTGTTCTTCTGCGAGTGACCGGTAGCGGCCGGGGTCGTCCGAGGTGGAGTGCGGCCCGATTCGGTAGGTCATCGCCTCCACCACGGTCGCGCCGCCGCCAGAGCGGGCGCGGGCAAGTGCGTCCGCTACCGCGTCATACACGGCGAGCACATCGTTGCCATCGATCCGCACTCCGAGCATGCCATAGCCTGCGGCGCGCGCCGCGATGGAGGCGCCTGCGACCTGTCCGCTGGTCGGCAGGGAGATCGCCCACCCGTTGTTCTGGCAAAAGAAGACAACCGGCAGGTTCCAGACACCGGCGAAGTTCATCGCTTCATGGATGTCGCCCTGTGAACTCGCCCCGTCACCGAAGTACGCAATCGACGCGCCGCTGCGACCGGCGAGCTTCTCCCCCAGCGCCCAGCCCATGGCGTGTGGCACGGGCGCGCCGACGACGGCGTTGATCGGGGCCAGTCGGGCGGCTGCGAAGTCGTACATCCCCCCATGCCAGCTGCCCTGGTGCGATGCCAGATAACCGACGAGGTCGGCACCGAGCGCCACGGCGACGCCGAGCTCACGGTAGGTGGGAAACGCGAAGTCACGTGTGCGGTCCAGTGCGCTGGCACTGCCGACCTGCGCCGCCTCCTGACCGCGAGCAGGTGCGTAACCGGGAATGATGCCCTGCCGTTGCATCGCGACGGACTCGAGGTCGAGTTCGCGCGCAAGCAGCATCCGCTCGTACAGCGTCTCGAGCAGGGCGAGGCGTTCGCCGAAGACGGGTGTTCGCTCCTGCTCCGCCGTCGCACTCGAAAGGGTGGCCGTCGCGTTCATCCGCGCCTCCTTGCTCGGTCCGTGGGTGTCATCGACAGGTTGGCATGTTTGCATCAACTGGGCAATTCGTCTACCGAGAGCTGATCAGAGTGAACAGAATCAGCAACGACATGCCGGGAAAGGCAAGCAATTTGACCATAGCTGAGGGGAATAAGTCACAACCGAGGCCAGTCGAGCTCAGCCAGGACGACCGCCGGTTCCGGGCGGCTCGGATCCCAAATCAGAACCGGACTTCACGCCAGACCGGAGATCGTAGGACAAACCGGATGCCGTCCGAATTCTCGCCGGTCCAGCGTGTGATCTCCGATCCAGCGTCAAGCGCAGGCGATCACCACTTCAGACGCATCCGACGCGTCAGACGCACCCGACGCTCAGTTGTTCGACAGGTTGTTGCCACAGCGGAAGAACCCGGTCACGAGGGCATCGATCGCGGTCTTCGCACTGTCCCGCACGTTGCCGAGGGCGTACACGGCGAAGGTCAGGGGCGTGCCGTCCTGGGCGTGCACCACGCCGGCCAGTGTGTAGCCGTTGTTGATCCAACCGGTCTTGGCGTTGACGACGCCACGAGCAACCGCGCTGTCGCCGGTGAACCGCCCGTACCCCGGGCCGAGCGTTCCAGACTTACCCGACACCGGCAGCGAATCGTAGATCACGCCGAGGCCATCCTGGCGATTCATTATTTTCACCATAAGACGAGTCAGGTAGGACGGCGGCACCCTGTTGTCGCCACTGAGGCCAGACCCGTCGACGACTGTGATGCCCGTCGTGTCGATTCCATACGCGGCAAGACCCTTGAGCACGCCTGCGTTCTCCGCCGCGAACGTGTTTCCTGCACCGGTCTTGATGGCGACCAGTCGCGCAAGCATCTCCATGATCGTGTTGTCGGACACGGACAGCGCCTGACTGAGCAGCGCCGTCACCGGCTGGGAAAGCACCTGGCCGAGTTGCTTCGCCCCGGCCGGAGCCGTGCCGGTGCTCACAATGATGTTGCCGCCGAGATCGCTTGCGAATGCCGCGCCGGCCCGACCGACCGGGTCCGTGCTGCGCGGCGATTCGATCGCGTACGGGTCGTTGCGGTCGCCGTCGACCTGCAGCGCCGTGATGTACGACGTGCTGCCCTCGACGATGCGCTCCTCGTGCTCGTCCCAGCTCGGTTGCCAGACCGGTCCGCCGAACAGCGACGCATCCAGAACGAGGGATTTGATCGGCTGGCCGTTGTTCGCCGGATCCGCGTCCCACGCCGACTTCACCTGGGCGGCGAGGGCATCCAGGTGCGGCGCTCCGGTGTAGAACGGCCTGTCGCCCGTCGCCGTGCGCGAGAGCGTGACGTCGCCGCCGCCGACGAGCACAATCTGCCCGGGAGCCGAACCCTTGACCACCGTGGTCGGCACTTGGTAGTTCGGACCGAGCACGCTCAGCGCGGCAGCAGCCGTGAGTATCTTCATCACGCTCGCCGTCGCGGCCGGCGCCGACCCGTTGCGGTCGAAGAGAACCTCTCCGGTCGTCGGGTTGAGCACTTGAGCTTCCAGGGTGCCCAACCGGCTGTCTTGCGCGAGTGATGCAATCGAGCACGTGCGAAGCTTGCTTGCCGCCAACGCGGGTGTCGGCACGGGCCTCGTCGGCGTCGGGGCCGGCGTCGGGCCGGCCGATGCACTCGGGCTCGCGATGACGACCGGCGTCGCAGACGCCCCGGTGAGTGCGCCGAGCGCCACGGTGCCGCCTCCGACGAGCACGAAGCCGACGGTCGCCGCCGCGACGAGCCAGACTCGCGGATGCCGCCGAATCGCGGCCAGCACCCCGCCGAATGGTGCATGGCGGGAGGAGGCCGCCGACCGAGTGACCGGTGTGGCCGGCGTGGCCGCACCGGAGGAATCCGGTCCCGCGTCAGCGGCGCGACGGCGCGGCGCGACGGGATCGGATTCGTGCATCAGAGCAGTGTAACGGCTGACGCTGGGAGAAATGAACCCCGTCTGGGGCTACTCGCCGGGGTCGACAAGCCCGGTCCGGCTGCGGATCTCGTCGAGCGTGCGCACCATCGACCTCCGATCCATACGGCTCGAGCACCTCACCCGCACTGGCGATCACCCGGAACGTCGTCGGCGCGTGCACACGACGTCGATCTCTATCCGGGCGTCCGTGCCCTCGATCACGACCCGATTCGCACCGCGACTGTCGCTGGCCGAGTGGGTCGTTGCGACAACGAGGTGAGCTGCGCCAGCTCGCCGGAACCGGCAACCGGAGCCGCCTATCAGAATCGAACTGATGACCTATTCATTACGAGTGAATCGCTCTACCGACTGAGCTAAGGCGGCCTGGCTTGGAGCCGCGGACGAGTCTACATGAGGCCCCGGCCCATGCGGAAATTGGTCGTCGCATCCGCTCGGCGAACACCCCGTGTGCGCTATTTCACGCGTCCTACGCCCGTCCACGTGACCCACGGAAGACCGCTCAACGCGGCAGACGCACTCAGCGCGAGGCGTTGTGCAGGCTCAGGGCCTGCAACTCGCTGAACGACTCGCGAAGTCGCCCGACGAGCGCTTCGGTGCCGCCGGCGTCTGCCCAGCACCACCAGGCGTGGCGGATGCCCGCGAATGCCACGAGCGTGATCAGTCGCGCACGCGATTCCAGCCGTTCGTCGTCAAGCCGTTCGCCCTCGCGCAGGTCGGCCTCATCATGCTCGAGTCGGCGGCGCACGACCGCCGTGAGGTCGGCTTCGAGCTGCTTCATTCCGGCCATCCGCAGCGTGAACAGCTGGGGGTTGTCTTTCAGCAGCGCTCGGCGCAGCCTGTGGATGTCGTGCTCATCTGCGCCGAGGCTTTTCTCGACGCCGTCGACGAGCAGGTCGCGGATGCCGTCGAGGATTGTCTGATCGGGGCCTGCCGCGACGAACGCGTCGATCGCCGCACCGTCAGGCAGCATCGGCATGTCCCCGATCACGGCTGCTTCCTTAGAGGGGAAATAGTTGAAGAACGTACGCGGCGACACGAGTGCCTGCTGACTGATGTCGTCGACGGTCACTCGGTCGAAGCCGCGTTCTTTGGACAGCATGAGGGCAGCGCGCTGAATCGCACGCCGCGTCGCAATTCGTTTGCGCTCGCGCAGTCCGAGCCCTGTTTGAGCTACAGCCGTGAACGTCATGACTCGATTATTGCAGTGTCGCAACATTTGCGCGTGGGAATCCCCGCAAGCTTCCACGCAAGCAGCAGTGTAATGATCGGCGCACGGATCGCCGCAGGCATCCGCTCGAGCATCGGCGCTCGCATCTACCGAGCGTCAGCACATCGGGTCGGTCTTGGGAACCGTGCCCTTCACGAAGAAGTCGTCGACGGCGTTGTTCACACACGAGTTCGACTTGTTGTAGGCGGTGTGGCCCTGCCCCCGATACGTCACCAAGTGCCCATTCTGCAGTTCCTTGGAGAGGTTCTGCGCCCAGACATACGGTGTTGCGGGGTCGTTGGTCGTTCCGACGACGAGAATCGGCGCCGACCCGTCAGCATGGATCGGACCCCGTTTCGCCGTGGACTCGTATGGCCAGTTGGCGCATCCGATGTCCCCATAGGCCATGTACGGCCCGATCACCGGCGCTGCTGCAGTCAACTCGGCCGCTTGCTGCCGCATCACGGCCGGGTTGTCGTCGTAGCTGTAGTCCAGGCAGTTGATGGCCATGAACGCCTCGGTGGAGTTGTCCTGGTACTGGCCGGTCGTCGGGTTCCGTCCGTTGTAACCGTCGGCGAGCTGGAACGCGTACGACGCGTCACCGTGCATCACACTCGTGAACATGTCGCTCAGGTAGCTCCACGCGGTCGCGTCGTAGAGCGGGTAGATGATCGCCGTCACGAGCGTGTTCGCGCCGAGTTCGCGGCCATCCGAATTGCGGATCGGGCTGGCCTGCACCGACGCGATCAGTTGCGCGATCATCGACATGCTCGATGCGACCGTCCCGGTGAATGGGCACTTCCTGTTGTTGGCCAGGCAGTCTTTGAGGTAGGCGCGCAGGGCGCTTTCGAAGCCCTCGGACTGCACCTTCGTGACCTCGAAGTTGCTCGCAGCCGGGTCGAGCGCACCGTCGAGCACAAGTCGCCCGGTCTTGCCGGGGAACAGCTCTGCATACATCGCGCCGAGATATGTTCCGTAGGAATACCCCAGGTAATTGAGCTTCTTGTCGCCGAGCACGGCGCGCAACAGGTCGAGGTCCTTCGCGGCGCTGACCGTGTCGACCTTCGCCAGCAGCGCACCCGTGTTCGCCTCGCACGCTTTGCCGAACGCGATCGACGATTGCGTTTGAGCGGCGATCCACGACGCCGACCCGGGTGTGCCCGGCGTGATGTCGTACAGATAGGCATCCATCTGCTTCGCGTCGTAACACTTCACGGCGGTCGAGTGCCCGACTCCGCGCGGGTCGAAGCCGACCACGTCGAAGTTGTCTTGCAGTGTCGCATCCGTCGCGTAGTTGATGGAGTTTTTCACGAAGTCGTAGCCGGAACCGCCCGGGCCGCCCGGGTTCACCAGCAGCGAGCCGAGCCTCTTGCCCTTCGCCGGCTGACGGATGAGCGCAAGCTTGATCGCCCCTTCGGCAGGATGCGCCCAATCCAGTGGGGCCGTCGCCGTCGTGCACTGCATGGTCTTGTTGCACGGCGTCCAGGTGAGTGTCTGCGTGTAGAACGGCTCCAGATCCGCCGGAACCTTCTGGGCCGCCGGCGTCGACGTCGTGCTCGACCCCGAACCGCGGTGCGGCAGAAACGAGAACGGCGAGCACGCGCCGAGCACGGCGACGAGCGACACGGCGACGACCGCCGCCGCCAGGCGGGCAAGCGGGCGACCGGTATGCGAACGGCGTCGCAGACGATGCGGTCGAGTCGTCACCTATGTCCCCTTTCGGACAACGGAAATCAGCATGGCCTCCAACGCAAGCAGCGGAGCGACGTTTCCATCGATGCGCGTGCGCGCCTGCGCGATCGCATCCATGACGGCAAGAGTAGCGGCGGGGGCGATGATTTCGCTCAATTCGGTCAGCTCGGCGGCGCGTTCGCTGTTGACCAATGCGGTGCGACTGCCCAATTGCAGCATCATCACGTCGCGATACAACGACAGCAGGTCGACCAGGATGCGATCGATCCCATCCCGCAGACTGCGCGTGGCCCGCCGCTTCTGGTCTTCTTCGAGCTGCCGCAACTGGGCGCGCAGGGCAAGCGGCGGGGTACCGCCGGGGGCGACGCCGAGCGAGCGCAGCGTGCTTTCGCGCTCGGCGGCATCCGTTTCCTCGGTCAGGGCTTTGGCGTCGGCACCGGCGATCTGCAGCATGCGAGCAGCGGCCTGCACGGCGTCCGAAACGTTGCGGATGCCCAGCGCCAGCGTCAGCGTCTCGTCGCGGCGCTCGCGCGCATCCTCGCTGGTCGCGAGCCGACGCGCCATGCCGATGTGGCTCTGCGCGTGACGGGCGGCGCTCTCGGCCAGCGCAGGGTCGACGCCGTCGCGGGAGACGAGCAGCGCCGCGACATCCGCGATGTCGGGCACACGGAGTCGCACCGCGCGCACCCGGGAGCGGATGGTCGGCAGCAGGTCCGCTTCGCTCGGCGCACAGAGGATCCACACGGTGCGCTCCGGCGGTTCCTCCAGCTCCTTCAGCAGCACATTCGAGGTCTGCTCGGTCATCCGGTCGGCGTCCTCGACGACGATCACCCGGTAACGACTCACGGAGGGCGAAAAGTGCGACAACTTGACCATCTCCCGCACGTCATCGCGCTTGATGATGACGCCGGCCGTGCCGAGCACGTTCAGATCCGGATGCGTGCGCGCCTCCACCTGCGTGCGCGCCACCGCGTCGCCATCCGGCGTTCCATCACTGAGCAGGGCGGTCGCGAATGCGAACGCGAGATTGGACCGCCCCGACCCGGGCGGGCCGGTGATCAGCCATGAGTGCGTCATGGCAGCGGATGCGGCAGGCATGTCTGCGGGCGCGGTTGCGGCGAGCGTCGGTGCTACGAGCGTCGGTGCCGCGGGCGGAGGCGCCGCGGGTATCGGCGCCGCGGGTATCGGCGCTGCAGCAGCGGCCTTGAACACCGCGATGGCGTCGGCCTGTCCTGTCAGCTCGTCCCAGACCGCCATGGTTCAAGGCTACCGGTCATCGCCGACATCTCTCACTGGCACCTCGAGGCGCGCGGTTCCCGAAGAGCAGCGGGCACCAGCCCATGCTTCGAACACCGGGCGGATCGCGCGGCCGCAGCGCGCTACGGCAACAGGGGCTCGACGCGGGCGCGGATGGCGGCGGCGAGGTCGTCGATGGGGAGCGCGGCATCCAGGACGAGGAAGCGCTCCGGCTCGGCGGCCGCCAGTTCGAGGTATGCGGCACGTACACGGGCGTGGAATTCGGCCTTCTCCGCCTCGAGTCGGTCGTAGCGGGTGCGCGCGGAATCAAGCCGACTACGAGCGACCGTCTCGTCCAGATCGAGCAGGATCGTCAATTGCGGCAGCAGCCCACCGGTCGCCCAGAGCGACAGGTTGCGGATCTCGACCGCATCCAGCACCCGTCCCACACCCTGGTACGCGATCGACGAGTCCAGATAACGATCCTGGATGACGATCTCACCGCGTGCGAGCGCCGGCCGCACCAGGGTCTCGACGTGGTGGGCACGATCCGCCGCGTACAGCAGCGCTTCGGCGCGCGGCGCGATGTCGCCACGATGGTGCAGCACCAGTTCGCGCACCTCGAGCCCGACGTCCGTGCCGCCCGGCTCACGCGTGCGCAGGATCGTGAACCCCTGCGACGCCAACCAGCTTTCCAGCAGCGCGGCCTGCGTCGACTTGCCGGAGCCGTCCCCGCCCTCCAGTGTGATGAACAGTCCGGATGGCGCGTGTGCGTGCCCGCCATCGTGCCCCGGGTGTTGGCCGACCTGATCGGTCACTGCGCCGCAGGCGCTTTCGTCGACGCGCCGGTCTTGGCGGCCGTCGTCTTCGCGGCGCTTGCCTGAGCCGTGCTGGAGCGTGCGGCCACGGTCCGTGTGGTCGTCGTCGCCTTCGCGGCGGTCGTCTTCGCGGCTGCAGGCTTCTTCGCGGCCGGTTTCTTCGCCGCGGCGGGTTCCTTCGCTGCCCGTTTCTTCGCTGCCGGCTTTCTCGCCGCCGGCTTCTTCGCAGGGCCCTTCGCGCGCTTGTCCGCGAGCAACTGCACGGCGCGGGCGAAATCGACCTCTTCAACGGTTTCGCCGCGAGGAATCGTCGCATTCGTCACACCATCGGTGACGTATGGCCCGAATCGGCCGTCTTTCACGCGGATCGGCTTGCCGCTTTCCGGATCGGCCTCGAATTCTTTGAGCGCGCTGGCTGCGCGACGTGCCCCGTACTTCGGTTGTGCGAACAGTTCGAGAGCGCCCTGCAGGTCGATGTCGAAGATCTGGTCCTCACTCGGGAGTGACCGTGTTTCAGCGCCCTTCTTCAGATAGGGGCCGTAGCGGCCGTTCTGCGCCTGGATCTCTTCGCCGGAATCCGGATCCGCCCCGACGGTGCGCGGCAGGTCGAGCAATTTGAGTGCGGTCTCGAGGTCGATCGAATCCAGATCCATGCTCTTGAACAGGGACGCCGTGCGCGGCTTGACCGCCGGCGCCTTCTTCGTGGCAGCCTGCTTCCTGGGCTTCGCCGGAGCCTCGATGATCTCGCCGGTCTCGGCGTCGACCGTCTCGGCAACGAGGCCGGGCGCCGACCCGCCGGAAACCGCCCCGCCGGCAGCTGCAGCCGCGGTGCCCGCACGGCCGGCAGAACCCGAATCCGCGCTTGGCGCATCCAGTTCCGTGACATACGGTCCGAACCGGCCGTCCTTCGCAAAGATGGTCTTGCCGTTCGCCGGGTTCACACCGATGACGCGATCGGTGGCGACCGGCGCGTTGATGAGCTCGCGTGCCTTGTCCGCGGTGAGCTCATCCGGCGCGAGATCGGCCGGCACGTTCACGCGGCGCGGTGGAGCATCCGCAGCGGCATCGGGGTCGACGACCTCCAAGTATGGTCCGTACTTGCCGATGCGCAGAGTGATCTCTTCGTCGATGCGAACCGAGTTGATCTCTTTCGCGTCGATCTCACCGAGATTGTCGACGACGCCGCGCAGGCCCCGATGCGCATCGCTTCCGAAGTAGAAACCCTTCAGCCACGCGGCACCGGTTTCCGATCCGTCCGCGATGCGGTCGAGGTCGTCCTCGAGCTCGGCGGTGAAGTCGTAGTCGATCAGATCTCCGAAATAGTCCTCGAGCAGCCGAACCACGGAGAAGGCCACCCAGTTCGGCACGAGCGCCTGACCGCGCGGCGTCACATAACCGCGGTCGACGATCGTGGACAGGATCGCCGCATACGTCGACGGCCGGCCGACGCCGAGTTCCTCGAGCGCCTTGACCAGACTCGCCTCGGTGTAGCGAGGCGGCGGGGTGGTCTCGTGCCCTTTTGCTTCGATGCTGGAGATGGCGAGGGTCTGGCCGACAGTCAACGGTGGCAGCTTCGCGTCGCCGGCCGTGGCATCCGCGTTGCGTTCTTCGTCCGTGCCCTCTTCGTAGGCCTGCAGGAATCCGCGGAACGTGATGACCGTTCCGCTCGCCGTGAATTCGGCGAGCGTGCCGTCGAGCACACCGCCGACCACGGTCGCCTCTATTGCGACGGACGCCGTCTGGCCCTTGGCGTCTGCCATCTGCGAGGCGACGGTGCGCTTCCAGATCAGGTCATACAGCTTGAATTCGTTGCCGTGAAGAGCGCTCGAGACCTCGCTCGGCGTGCGGAACACCTCACCGGACGGCCGAATCGCCTCGTGCGCCTCTTGGGCATTCTTGCTCTTGCCGCTGTAGACACGAGGCTTGTCCGGCACGGTCTCCGGCCCATACAGTTTCGCCGCTTGGCTGCGTGCCGCGTGTGTCGCCTGCTTGGACAGCGCAGGCGAATCGGTGCGCATATAGGTGATGTAGCCGTTCTCATACAGCGACTGCGCGACGCTCATCGTCTGCCGGGCGGAGAAACGCAGCTTGCGCGCGGCCTCTTGCTGCAGCGTCGACGTGGTGAACGGCGCCGCTGGACGCCGCGAGTACGGTTTCGAGTCGACCTTGCTCACCGCTACGCGAGTGCCGTCTTCGCGCAGTGCGACGGCGAGCGCGTTCGCTGCAGCCTGGTCCAGAGCCGTCGCGTCGCCCTTGAGTGTTCCGCGGTCGTCGAAGTCCCGACCGGATGCGACCCGGTCGCCATTCAGACGCGCCAGCCGCGATTCGAACGGTGCGGCGTTCCCGTCGGGAGCGAACCCGGCGAGCAGATCCCAATATCCAGCGGAGACGAACGCGAGCCGCTCACGCTCCCGGTCGACGACCAGCCGGGTCGCCGGAGACTGCACGCGTCCGGCCGACAGCCCGGGCCCGACCTTGCGCCACAGCACGGGCGACACCTCGTAGCCGTAGAGGCGGTCCAGCACGCGGCGCGTCTCCTGGGCATCGACCAAGTCGGTGTCGATGTCTCGGGTGTTCTCACGGGCTTCTTGGATGGCTTCGCGCGTGATCTCGTGAAAGACCATGCGCTTGACCGGGACCCTCGGCTTGAGCACTTCGAGCAGGTGCCACGCGATGGCTTCGCCTTCGCGGTCCTCATCGGTTGCGAGCAGGAGTTCGTCGGCGTTCTTGAGTGCGCGCTTGAGTTCGGCGACCGTCTTCTTCTTCTGGTCGGACACGACGTAGTACGGCTTGAATCCGTTGTCGACGTCGACGCCGAACTTGCCGAGCCCCCCCTTCTTCTGCTCGGGAGGCAACGCCTTCGGCTCGATCAGATCTCGGATGTGCCCGACGGAGGCCATTACCGTGTACCCGTCCCCAAGGTACTGGGTGATCGATTTCACCTTCGTCGGCGACTCTACGATCACCAACTTCTTCGTGCCTGGCACCAGACTCCTCTTATTGTTCTCTGTCGATATTTCGGGTGGCCAGTCAAGGAGATCGTGCCCCGCCCCGCATCCAGGCCCCGAGCGTCGTATCCCATGACTGAGTCGATTGGGCGACGCCGCCCGTCAGGCACACGATACACATACAGACCGGTGGTCCGCATAATTCGGGGCCGTCACCGGCGTCGTCGACGTGCTTGAAGTATTTCGGCTGACGAGGACAATGAGGTACATGGGTACTTCATCTTTCGGCACATACACGGCCAAGTTGACCGACGGCCCACTCGAGGGCAAGACGGTGACCACCGAGTTTCTCGACAGTGGCGACCCGCGCCCGCGCATCGAAATCCCAGCGGATTCGAACGGCAAACGCTACCTGTATTCTCGCGCGGCCGGCGTCGAATTCGCATCGGACGACACGGGCGACCGTCGGCCCAGCGCCGTCGACTACCGCTACCTCGAGGCTGTCTTCGACTGAGGGACGCTCCGATCGGTCCACTGTTGACGCTGCACGCCCGCGGGCGTTCGCTCTGTGTTGATTTGCTCTGTGTTGACGTGCTCTGTGTTGACGTGCTCTGCCTCGGTTCGCTCCGCCTTGACCCCGCTCGGTCAACTGCCGGGCGGCCCGGCACGTGCCTCGATGGCGATCTCGAAGCCGAGGTAGTTGGTGCGGGCGGCGACGGTCGCAACCAGCCCGTCAAGCTCACAGCGAGCGAGTTCGGTGCCGTTCAACGCCGCGGCGCGGGCTGCGGCCACGCAGGGAAAGCCAGCAATCATGCCGGATGCGGTGTCTGCGGCCGCGAGCGCCGCAGCATCCGCTGCGCCGGCGACCTGCTGTTTCACCGCGAGCGCGACACCGACCGGCACCAGCATGCCGACAACGGCGAGCACGGCGGCGATGACCGCCACCGCGAGGATCGTGCCCGAGCCGCTCTCATGGTCGAATCTGCGCCCGGTATCGGATGCGCGCACGAAGTCGGCTACGCACACCGTGTCGGATGCGCGCACCGTGCCGGATAGGCAGGCCCGGTCAGGCCTGCCCGCCTCGCCGGACCCGCGCACAGCCACGGCACGCCGTCCGGACGGGGGCGAAGGCCGACGTTCGCGGGCGGCACTCGACACAGGCTGAGTGAACCGTGGTGAGAGATCCGATGCTGGCATCACAGACCGCCGGCAAGAGCGCAGCCGCGTGCCGTTATGGTGACACCGATCAGGGCGGCGGGCGGGAATGCAGCCGGCGCACTCAATCGCACGCAGATGAAGTCTCCTTCGCGGTCGGTGCCGAGGGCAACAGTGCCGACGGAGTGCCAGACTCGGGCGGTGGCCCGATCAAGGCCGTCGCCACGAGCGAGGGTGCGGGCGCCGTCCGCGGCGGCATCCGTCATGCGTACCTGTTGGCCGATCACGGTGACAACGGCAAGGCAGCAGGCGAGGATCAGCAGGATCGCCGGCATAAGCGCAGCGAACTCGGCGGTCACGCTCCCGCTTTCGGAACAACCCCGCTCACAGCGACGCCGCTCGCGGCGGCCCAGCTGGGCGCTACCTCGTTCAGGGCGACGCCATTCACAACGACACGGATAGCGCACGGCGGATCAGATCCGTGAGGATTCCGCGGACTTCGTCCCCGCGGAGAATCACCACGAGCAGTCCCGCAAAGCCGACGGCGGCCATCGTGGCGACGGCGTATTCGGCTGTTGCTGCGCCGTCCTCCCGCCGCAGTGCAAGGGCCGTGCGCCGCAGTGCGCCCGCTAGCGCGACTCGTTTCTTCATGAGCTTCCCTCTGTTGTTGCGAATCCGCTTGATGCGGGTTCTGTGTCGGCGGCGCGAGCGACTCCAGCTTGCCCAGCGGCGGTGCGCGGTGGATGCTCGCCCGCACGATCCGTGCACAATTGTCAGATCGAGGCCACTGTGGAGGAGATGATCGCCAGCAGCAGTGGCGCCACGCCAAGCAGCATGAACGCCGGGAGAACACACACGCCGAGCGGCAGCATCAGGTGCACGGCCAGGGTCGCGGCCGCCTGCTGACCCGCCGTACGAGCCTCGCGTCTGACCCGATCGGCTTCGCCGCGCAGAAGTTCCGCTACGGGCACACCGGCGCGGCTCGATAGGCCGACAACAGATTCGATCGTCCGTTCGTGCGCGTCACGGATGCCGTAACGCCTCGCGGCTTCGGCGACAAGGCCCCGCGCACGATCGATCGATCCGCCACCGGCCATGGCCATTGCGGTGAGGTCGACGGTCAGCCCAGGCGTGACATCTCTCGGCGTCGCGCGTCTGATCATCCGCCGATTCCACAGCGCCCCGAGGACCATCATCAGCACGCCGGCCGTCAGGCAGGCCAGCCCGGGCGCAGTCGTGAACAGCGTCTGCAGCGTATTGAAGCCGAGCCCCAGCCCGAACAAGACGCCGACGACCGGCAGCGCCGTCACCAGCTTGGCCGTGGCAGCCGGACCGGCCAACGCCACCCGCAGGTCGCGTTGTGTCTGCCCGAGCGCTTGAAATGCGGACGCGAGCTGCCTCAAACATTGCGCCACCGGTGCCCCCGATTCGGTCGCCACGAACCACACCGCAGCCAAGCCGCACCAGGCGGTGCGCACGGCGGGTTCCTCGCCGGCTGCGCTACGGGCGAGCGCCGCAGAGACGCTGTCGCCTTCTTCCGCTGCGCGAGCCGCGGCCGCAATGATGTGGGCGCCAGGCACCGCCGGCGCTCGGACGGCCTCCGTTTGCGCATCGGTTGCCGTGTCGGGTGCGAGATAGCGCCATGCTGCCGCGGGCGCGACCCCCGCGGCAACCAGCACGGCGAGGCGCGCGGTCACATCGCCGACGTCCTCAATCGGTGGTGCGTGTGTTCTGCGCATCATTCGGTCTCCTCCTCACTCCGTGTGCGGACGGCCGTCTCGCCCTCCTCTGCGATGACGAGCTGACCACGGTCGTCCAGGCTGAAGCGGCCGAGTTGTGCCACCCGGCGCATCCCGACCGCACGTTCGAGGTGCACGACCAACCCGATCGCGCTGACGGTTTGCCGGGCGATCGCATCCCGGGTCATACCGGCGAGCGCGCCGAGTGCTTCGATCCGGGCCGGAACATCCGCCAGCGAATTGGCGTGCAGGGTGCCGGCGCCGCCATCGTGTCCGGTGTTGAGCGCAGCAAGCAGCTCGCGTACTTCTGCTCCGCGACACTCGCCGAGCACCAGCCGGTCAGGGCGCATCCGCAACGCCTCGCGCACGAGCCGTTCCAGCCCGATCGCACCGGCACCCTCGAGATTCGGCTGTCGCGACTCCAGCGCGACCACGTGCGGATGACTGATCCGCAGTTCTGCGACATCCTCGATCGTGATGATCCGTTCGCCCACGGATGCCTCCCCCAGCAGCGCAGAAAGCAACGTCGTCTTGCCGCTGCCCGCCGCGCCCGTGATCAGAATGTTCTCGCGCCGCTGAATTGCCCGCAACAGCCGGTCGTGCACGAGTGCGGTCATGCTGCCGGCATCGGCCAGTTCCGTCAGTGCGAATCGGTTCTGCCTCGGGATGCGCACCGATAGCATGGTCCCTGTGGTCGAGACCGGCGGCAGCACCGCATGGACCCGGATGCCGTCGTGCAAGCGCACATCCACACACGGAGCAGCCTCATCGACATGCCGGCCGCCGAGCGAGATGAGCCGCACGGCCAGCTCCCGCAGCGAGCGCTCGTCGGCCTGCCACGAGCGCTGGTGCGATAGAGCTCGGCCGTCGTCGGTCCAGAGCCCGGCCGCGCCGTTGACGAACAGGTCGGTGACCTGCTCGTTCGCCAGATACGGCGCGAGCGGGCCGAACTCAAGCCAGCGAGACATCCGATCGTCTGCCGCGGAGTGCGATGCCGGCGCGCCTGCGGCCTGGGGTGAAACCGGGGGTGCAGCCGGGGCGACGACTTCGCCGACCGACCCGGTGGTGACCGGGCCGGCCGCGTCCGGGTCGACCCCGACCAGTGCAGTACCAGCCAGCGGCACGGAAGCCTGGTCCATCAGCTGCCGTGATGCGTCGGCGGTAGCCGTCACCGGCGCCTCAGCATGGTCAGCCCGGCGACCGGGCATACGCTCGGCGCGCTCCTGATGCTCCAGCCCACCAGCCCACTCCCGCTCGGGAACGAACGGCGGTGGGTCGTCACGCGGTGCATTGCCCGGCGACCGGGTGCCGGCCGGATCAGAGAAGCTGGTCACACGGCGAGACTAGGTCGCCGGCGGCCCTCGTTGAACGCGAGATTCGAGATCCGTGGACAACGCACCACGGGGCCAAGCTGTTGATGCCAAGACCACGTCCGCGGCTGCCACGCACGCCGCGTGTCACCGAAACAGCCGCGCCGCTTCTAAACAGAGCTTTTAAAGAGAGACAGAGCTTTTAAAGAGAGGGGGGCGACACCTATTGGGGGGAACAGGTGCCGCCTCAGCGACGTTGGATTGGGGGAATCACTCACGCCGCACGCCAGAATATTCATTCGGCCAAACGTCAGTGTACGCCTTTTGGGGGGTTTCGCAACCTTCGGGAGGTATTGACATCAGCGACGGCGCACGCTAGTCAAAACAGGTTCGGCATTGCTTCGAGTGCGGTCAAAATGGTGGCACACTCACGCTATTCTCGATAACTGTCGCGCCCAACCCGAGCGACGAGCAAACGAGCAAACGGCGCCGCAAAGGAGCGAACACGAATGGCTGACACGATCGACAACCTGTTGCACGAGGCGCGTCGCTTCCCGCCCACGCCGGAGTTCGCAGCGCAGGCGGTCGCCGGTGCCGACCTCTATGACCGGGCCAACCGCGATCGTCTCGGGTTCTGGGCCGACCAGTCGCGCGACCTGCTGCACTGGCACAAGCCGTTCACCCGCACCCTGGACTGGACGAACCCGCCGTTCGCCAAATGGTTCGACGACGGCGAGTTGAACGTCGCCTACAACTGCCTCGACCGCCACCTTCTCGCCGGCAACGGCGACCGCGTCGCGATCTATTGGGAGGGCGAGCCCGGCGACAGCCGCGCCATCACCTACGCCGAACTCACCGCGGACGTCAAGCGCGCTGCGAACCTGCTGACGAGCCTCGGCATCCGTGAGGGCGACCGTGTCGCGATCTATCTGCCGATGATCCCCGAGGCGGTCGTCGCGATGCTCGCCGTCGCCCGCCTGGGCGCGGTGCACTCGGTCGTGTTCGGTGGATTCAGCTCCGAAAGCCTGCGCTCGCGCATCGACGACGCGAACGCGAAGGTCGTCATCACGGCGGATGGCGGCTACCGCAAGGGCAAGGCATCCGCCCTGAAACCCGCCGTAGATGCCGCGCTCGCGGCCGGCGAGACCAGCGT
Organism: Microbacteriaceae bacterium; assembly: GCA_004297935.1. Taxonomy (GTDB): domain Bacteria; phylum Actinomycetota; class Actinomycetes; order Actinomycetales; family Microbacteriaceae; genus Rathayibacter_A. Next base: position 29,958 of record SCRE01000010.1, read on the forward strand.
CACGAACGTGCTGGTGGTCAAGCGCACCGGCCAGGAGATCGACTGGGTCGAAGGCCGCGACCTGTGGTGGCAGGACGAACTGGCACAGGTCGACGCCGACCACGTGGCGAAGCCGTTCGGGGCGGAGCATCCGCTGTACATCCTGTACACGAGCGGCACCACCGGCAAGCCCAAGGGCATCCTGCACACCTCCGGCGGCTACCTGACGCAGTGCGCATTCACCCACAAGGCGATCTTCGACCTGCACGCCGAAACGGATGTCTACTGGTGCACCGCCGACGTCGGCTGGGTCACCGGGCACAGCTACGTCGTCTACGGACCGCTCGCCAACGGCGCAACCCAGGTGATCTACGAGGGCACCCCCGAGACGCCGCACGCCGGTCGCTGGTGGGAGCTGATCGAGAAATACAAGGTGTCGATCTTCTACACGGCGCCGACGGCCATCCGTTCGTTCATGAAGCAGGGGAGGCAGATTCCGCAGCAGTTCGACCTGAGCTCGCTGCGCGTGCTCGGCTCCGTCGGCGAACCGATCAACCCGGAGGCGTGGGTCTGGTACCGCGAGGTCATCGGCGGCGACATCACGCCGGTGGTCGACACGTGGTGGCAGACCGAGACCGGCGCGATCATGGTGTCGCCGCTGCCCGGGGTCACGACGGCCAAGCCCGGCAGCGCGCAGACCCCGATCCCCGGTGTCTCAATCGATGTCGTGACCGAGACCGGCGAGTCGGTCGGCGCGGACGAAGGCGGTCTGCTGGTCGCCACCGAGCCGTGGCCGTCGATGCTGCGCGGAATCTGGGGCGATCCGGAGCGCTTCAAGGAGACCTACTGGTCACGCTTCGAGAACGTGTATTTCGCCGGCGACGGCGCCCGGCGCGACAAAGACGGTGACATCTGGCTGATGGGACGCGTCGATGATGTGATTAACGTGTCCGGCCATCGCCTGTCGACGGCGGAGATCGAGTCTGCACTGGTCGCGCATCCGCTCACCGCTGAGGCGGCCGTCGTCGGCGCCGCAGACGAGGCGACCGGCCAGGCCGTCGTCGCGTTCGTCATCATCAAGGAGAGCCAGGCGGATGCCGCTGCCTCCTCGGATGTCTCCGCCATCCTCCGCAAGCACGTCGCCGACCAGATCGGCGCCATCGCCCGCCCGCGCCAGATCTTCGTCGTGAACGAGCTGCCCAAGACCCGCAGCGGCAAGATCATGCGCCGCCTGCTCAAGGACGTGGCCGAGGGCCGCGAGGTCGGCGACACGACGACCCTGGCCGACACGACGGTCATGCAGATCATCACCGACAAGGTGCAGTAGGGAGACGGGTCGCACGCGGCATCCGCTACTCGAAGGCGAGGACGATCTCGACTTCGACGGGCGAATCCAGCGGCAGGGCGGCAACGCCGACGGCGGCGCGGGCGTGACGTCCGGCCGGGCCGAAGATGTTACCGAGCACCTCGGATGCCCCGTTGATCACCGTGGACTGACCCGTGAACCCCGCATCGGATGCCACGAAACCGTTGACCTTCACCACCTGCGTCACGCGGTCCAGCGATCCGAGCACGCTGCGGGCGGCCGCGAGCGCGTTGAGGGCGCAGGTGCGGGCATAGTCCCGCGCATCGTCGAGTGGCACCAGGCCGTGGCCGTCACCGACCTTGCCGGTGGCCGGCAGTGCGCCGGAGACGAAGGGCAACTGACCGGACGTGTACACCAGCGAGCCGCTGATCACCGCGGGGACATACGCGGCGACCGGGGCCGCGACGTCCGGGAGGACGATGCCCAACTCGGCAAGCCGGGCCTCGAAACCGCGCGGCTCAGAACTGTCAAAACCAGAACCATTGCTCTCGGCCATCACGCCGCTCCATCCTCTTCTGCCTCGATCGACTCATCAGCCTCGATCGGGCGCTTCAAATAGGCGACGAGGCCGCCTTCCGGTCCGGTGACCACCTGCACGAGTTCCCAGCCCTCGGATCCCCAATTGTTGAGGATCGCGGCGGTGTTGTGCACGATCAGCGGTGTCGTGAGATATTCCCAACGGCGCATGTCGCTCCTTGTCGTTGTAGCCCTGTTCTCGCGCTTGGCTGCTGTCGATTGGCCGCTCTACCTGGGCATTACGACGCACGGATGCCCACCGCCGTGCGGATTAACAGCCTTTGTCCTTTACCCTAGTTCCTATGTCTGCCCAAAAACCCACGGCCAGGGGTGCGCTCGGCGCGTTCGTCGCATTTCTCGGCATGAGTGTCGTCGCCGGTTTGCTGGTGACGGCTGCTGTGACTCCGGCGATCGCCGTCACGGGGATGGCCGCAAACGACAGCATCGGCGTTTTCGAGGGACTCCCCGAGTACCTGCAGATCGACAGCCTGGCCCAGAACTCCACGATTTACGCGGATCAGGGCGGCAAGCCGGTGCCGATCGCGACGTTCTATGCGCAGAACCGTGTCGAGGTCGGCTGGAAAGACATCTCGCAGAACATGAAGGACGCCGCTATCGCGACGGAGGATCCGCACTTCTATCAGCATGGCGGTATCGACCTGATGGGGACGCTGCGCGGCGCGCTCAGCACTTATGTGCTGCACAGGGACGTGCAGGGCGGTTCATCGATCACGCAGCAGTATGTGAAGAACGTGCTCGTGCAGAAGTGTGAAGTCAAGAACATCGTCGTCGAAGATTCCAACGCGGCAGAGCAGAAGAAGAAGCAGGCCGCGCAGGACAAGGCATATCAGGACTGCTATGCGCAGGCCACGGAGACCACGCCGGACCGCAAGCTCAAAGAAATGAAGATGGCGATCGGCCTGGAGAAGAAGTACTCCAAGAACGCGATCTTGCAAAGCTACCTCAACATCGCCGGATTCGGCGGCAAGGTGTACGGCGTCGAGGCTGCGGCACACTACTACTTCAACACGTCGGCGAAGGACCTCAACCTGCAGCAGGCGGCGACCTTGGTCGCCATCCTGAACAACCCGGCGAACCTGCGAATCGATCAGGACAAGGCTGCCAACCCCGGCAACAATGCCGAGAACGGCTTCAAGGCGACGCTCGACCGGCGCAACTATGTGATCGACCGCATGTACATCAACCACAAGATCACGCTCAAGCAGCGCGACGACGCGAAGAAGACGAAGATCGAGCCGGCGATCACACCGGTCCAGACCGGATGCATGACCGCGAACGCCGTCAACGCCGGCGCGTTCTGCGATCTGGTGCAACGCACCATCCTCAATGATCCCGCCTTCGGCAAGACCGTCGACGAGCGGGTGAGCCTGTTCAATCGCGGTGGATTGAAGATCTATTCGACGTTGAACCTCGATCTGCAGGGTGTCGCCCAGCAATCGCTGAACAGTGTCGTTCCGGCGACCCTTCCCGGCACGGACATCGGCGGCACGAATGTCTCCGTCGAGGTCGGCACCGGCCGGATCATCACCATGGTGCAGAACCGGCCGTTCAACAACACGGATACGCCGGCAGCGGGCACGACGGCCGTCAACTACAACGAAGATGAGGTCTACGGCAGTTCCCAGGGCTTCCAGACCGGTTCGACCTGGAAGGCATTCGACCTGGTCGAATGGTTGAAGGAGGGGCATTCCCTCAATGACGTCATCGACGGCACGCGTCATTCGTATCCGCAGTCCGCGTTCCACAGCGGGCCGGCCTGCAACGACATCGGCGGGCCTGCCTGGAACGTCACAAACGATGACGGGGCCGCGGGTCGCATGTCGGTGATGACCGGAACGGCCGAATCGGTGAACACCGTCTTCGCGATGATGTCCACGAAACTCGACCTGTGCGGCATCAAGCAGTCCGCACAGCAACTGCTGGTGAAGGGCGCCGACGAGAAAGCCAACCCGTTCCTTGCGAACCCGTCGTCCGTGCTGGGCACCAACTACATCGCCCCGATTACGATGGCCACCGCGTATGCCGGTCTGGCCAACGGCGGCAAGGCGTGCAGCGCGATCGCGATCGACAAGATCACCGACCCGACCGGCAAGGACATCGCGGTTCCGAAGAGCGTGTGCTCGACGAATCCCGTCGATCCCAAGGTCGCCGCCGGCGTCGTCTACGCACTGCAGGGCGTGATGACCCGCGGGACGGCCACCAGCGCCAACCCACGCGACGGGGTCCCGATCTTCGGCAAGACCGGTACGACGGACAACTCCTACGACAACTGGCTGGTGACGTCGACGACCAAGATCGCGACAGCGACGTGGGTCGGCAACGTTGCGGCGACGCAGCGCGCGAACGGCACCTGGACCAAGACGCCGATCCGAAGCCTCCGGCTGGGCGGGCAATACGGCGGAAACGCCAAGCTCATCGTCGCGAAACCGATCCTTCGCGCGCTGAACGCTGCGTATGGCGGCACCGCATTCCCGAAGCCGGATTCTTCGGTGCTGAACGCAAGGCAGATCACCGTGCCGGACTTGACCGGCAAGAGCCCCACCGATGCGCAGAGCCTGCTCGAAGGCCTCGGCTTCACCTACCAAGACGGCGGCGCGACCGACTCCGCGGCTCCGGCCGGCACGGTCGCCAGCACGAACCCGGGCGGTGGCGCCAGCGCAGGCCTCGGCAGCACCGTGATCGTCTACACGAGCAACGGCAGCCTGGTCGCTCTGCCCGACGTCACGGGCAAGACCGCAGCGGATGCGATCGCCACGCTGACCGGCGCCGGCTTCGGCTACTCCTACAGTGGCGATCCGGCCGCGATCATCGCCAGCACCGATCCGGCACCCGGCACGCCGACCAAGCCCGGCACCAAGGTGACATTGACCGCGAAGCCGGGTAACACGCCCGGCCCGGGCGGCGGCGGGTAGCCGCCTGCGGCATCGACGAGACGCCAATCGTATCGATGCGGCAACGGCGTAGCACCGGGATCGGCAGGGAGCCGCCATCGCGACGGCAGCGGCACCGGTCGAGGTGGCCGGTCGCCGCTAAACTTCTCTCGTTGAGTGGCGTGCACAAGGACCGACCACCACGATCGACTGGAGAACCCCTCGATGCGCAGCAGCTCGCGACGCGGCACGCGACGACTCAGCCTGCGCGGATCCGACACCCGGCGCCCGCGCCTGCGCAGAACCGGCATCGGCGCGGCGGGCGGGGCGCTCGCGCCGCTGGGGGCGGCATCCGTTCTCGCCTTCGCCTGGGGGTCGCTGATCGAACGCAACTGGTATGCGCTGCGCGAGGTGAGCGTGCCGGTGCTCGAGCCGGGGGCCGCGCCGATCCGGGTGCTGCACATCAGCGACCTGCATATGGCGCCGTGGCAGCGGGGCAAGCAGGAGTGGGTCCGCTCGCTGGCCGCGTTGAAGCCGGACCTCATCGTCGACACCGGCGACAATCTCGGGCACGAACGAGGGATCGAAGGCGTCGAGTACGCGCTGGAGCCGTTCCGCGGCATCCCGGGGGTGTTCGTCAACGGGTCGAATGACTACTATGGGCCGACGCCGAAGAACCCGCTGAAATATTTCTCCGGACCGTCGCTGCACCGTCACAAGCCCGCATCGCTCGATCTCACGGGTCTGACAGACTTCTTCGCCGGCCTCGGCTGGCTCGACCTGAACAACGCCGCCGATGAGTTGACCGTCAACGGCACCCGGCTCGAGCTCTTCGGCGTCGACGACCCGCACCGGCGATTCGATCGGCTCGACCTGCTACCGGCGATTCTCGACGACCTGCGCGAGGAAGACGAAACGGATGCCGCGTGGCCCGACGACGAGGCCGTCCCGGCTCTCCCGTCGCTGTCGATCGGGGTCACGCATGCGCCATATCAGCGCGTGCTGAACACATTCGTCACCTATGGCGCCCAGGTGATCTTCGCCGGCCACACGCACGGCGGCCAGGTCTGCGTGCCCGGCTACGGGGCGCTGGTGACGAACTGCGACATCCCGCGGGCACAGGTCAAGGGGCTGAGTGTGTGGCCGCACGCGCTGCGCGCCGCGTACCTGAACGTGTCAGCAGGAGTCGGAACGTCGATCTATGCACCGGTGCGCTTCGCGTGCCGGCCCGAGGCCACGCTGCTGACGCTGACGCCGCGGTTCGCCTAGGTTGCGCCGCGCAAGTCTCGATATGCCCGCTCTCGCATCGTGTGCCGGTACCGGTGGTCGAGTAACGCATGAGCGCAGCGAATCCGTGTATCGAGACCCAAGTTTGTGGTGCCGAAGACCCTTGGTCTCGATACGCCTGCTCGCTGCGCTCGCGCAGGTCCTCGCTCGCAGACTCGCTCGGCGCTGGCGTCGCGGAAACGCTGGCGCGTTTCTCCAAGCTCCAGCGCGCTACTCGACCAGCGGCGGGGGAGGCGGCAACACAGGCGATTCTGAACGCATTCGGAGTGTGAGCGGAGCAGTTGGAAAGGTAGCGGGCGTAGCCTGGGGCGATGTCCGATTCGCGTAACCGTCCCAGACTGGGTGCCGCCCTCGGAGGATTGATCGGGTTCGTCGCGGTCAGCGCTGTGGCCGCCGTTCTCGTTGTCGCCGGGGTGACTCCGGCGATCGCGGTGGTCAGCATGGCTGCCGGCAGCACCGTTTCCGGCTTCGACAGCATCCCGGAATACCTGAAGATCGGCCCGCTCCCTCAGACCACCACGTTCTACGCGACACAGGGCGGCAAAGAGGTGCCGATCGCCACGTTCTATGCGCAGAATCGTGTCGGTGTCGCGTGGAACGCGGTCTCGCAGTACGCGAAAGACGCCGCCGTCGCGACCGAAGACCCGAGGTTCTACAGCGAAGGCGGCATCGATCTGATCGGAACCATCCGTGCCGCGCTCTCCAATGCGTCCGGGGCTGCCGTGCAGGGCGGGTCATCGATCACACAGCAATACGTCAAGAACGTGCTCGTGCAGGTGTGCGACGCGATGCCGGTCAATTCGGATGCCGCGCCCGCTGTCCTCAAGAAGCAGCAGGCCGCGCAGGACGCGTGTTACACCCAAGCAGCCGGCACCACGATCAAGCGCAAAGTGCAGGAGATGCGCTACGCGATCGGATTGGACAAGCAATACAGCAAGGACCAGATTCTGCTGAGCTACCTCAACATCGCCGGCTTCGGTGGCACCGTCTACGGCATCCAGGCGGCCGCCGAATACTATTTCGGCGTCTCAGCGGCGGCTCTCAGCCTGCCGCAGGCGGCGACGTTGACGGCCATCCTGAACAACCCGAACTATCTGCGCATCGACGGCGGTTCCATCAAACCATTCAAGACCAGTCTCGACAACACGGCCGCGAACGGATTCGCGGCCGCGAAGGACCGTCGCGACTACGTGCTGCAGCGGATGCTGATCAACCACAAGATCACCGAAGCGCAGTACGACGCCGCGGTGAAAACGAAAATCACCCCGAGCATCCACCCGGTCGATTCCGGATGCATGAGCGCGCAAGCATACGACGCCGGGTTCTTCTGCAACTATGTCGAGGGCATCATGCAGACCGACCCGGCGTTCGGCAAGACAGCGCAAGATCGCACGAACCTGTTCAACCTCGGCGGCATGAAGGTGTACACGACCCTCAACCTCGACCTGCAGAACGCGGCGCAGGCGGCGATCAACAAGTACATCCCTTCCACTGACCCGAACCTCGACCTGGGGTCGGCGAACGTCGCCATGGAGGTCGGCACCGGTCGCGTGGTGGACATGGTCGAGAACAAGACGTACAACGACACGGCCAGCGCTCCGCCGGGTTCGACGTCGATCAACTACACCACCGACTACGACCAGGGCGGATCCTCCGGCTTCCAAACCGGCTCCTCCTTCAAGGCGTTCGACCTCGCAGCATGGCTGGAAGACGGACACACGATCTATGAACGTGTCCACGCGCCCTCCTCCGGACATGTCTTTCCCGAGACCTTGTACAACGCACCGTGCGTCGGCGGGTTCGGCAACGTGGGATGGCACGTCGACAACGACGAAGGCGAGGCCGGCGGAAGCATGAGCGTGCTTTCGGCGACCGAGGCGTCCGTCAACACCGCGTTCGCCCAGATGGGCACGAAGACGAACCTCTGTGACATCTCGAACGCGGCCAAAGGACTGCTCGTCCACGCGGCAAACCCGGACCTGAACCCGTGGCAGATCGTGCCGCCGATGATCCTCGGCACCAACACCATTGCGCCACTGACGATGGCGACCGCCTACGCCGGCATCGCCAACGGCGGGGTCGTCTGCACGCCCATCGCCATCGACAAGGTGATCAACGCCGACGGCACGCAACACGCCGTACCCAAGACGAAGTGCTCGCAGGGCCTGCCGGCGAATATCGCGGCGGGCGTCGAATGGACGCTGCAGCACGTGATGACCGCCGGCACGGCCACGGCAGCGAATCCGCGCGACGGCATCCCGATCATGGGTAAGACGGGCACCACAGACAACTCGGTGCAGAACTGGCTGGTGACCTCGACCACGAAGATCGCGACGGCAACGTGGGTCGGCAACGTGGTCGGCTTCGTCCCGTTGCGCAGCCAGTACTTCGGCGGTTACAACGGTGGAGACGTGAAGTTCCACATCGCCCGGCCGATCCTGGCCGCGCTCAATGCGGCGTACGGCGGCGGCGCGCTGGCAACACCGAGCCCATCGCTGCTGAATCCACCGTACGTGTACCAGCCGCCGGTGCAGACGAACGGACCCGGCAATGGAAACGGTGACACGCAGGGGAAAGGGAATCCCAACTCCGCCCCCAGCACGCCGCCCAAAGACAATGGCAAGCCGGTCAAAGGGTAGGCGGCTGGGAGTCCGAGGTCACGCGCACGCCATGATCGTTGCAGCAGACGAGGTCTGCGGCAGATGAGGTCTGCGGCAGACGAGGTCGTAGCCGTGGCGAGGGCCGCACGGCCGCAATCGGGGTCCTCCCTGTCCTGGCCATCGTCACTGCCGTGGTCATCGAGGCACTGGCGTACCGTGTATTCTTATTGAGGCCTCGCAGGAGGTCATCGGGGTGTGGCGCAGCTTGGTAGCGCGCTTCGTTCGGGACGAAGAGGTCGTGGGTTCGAATCCCGCCACCCCGACAGATCAGGTCACAGCATTGCGCTCGTGGCCTTTCTGCTTTTCCGGATGCCCTTGGCCGACGACAGCGAAGACGAATCCAGCAGCCTCGCAACCAAGGCCACGGTGTCTTCCCAGCCGGTCACGGCTGCGCACGGCACACCCAAGGCCTTCACAGGGTAGTCGTTGCCCTCGGGGTCGAGGCGGTCGCCGACGAAGAGCATGTCCGTCAGAGCAATACCCGTCAGCGACGCCAATGAGCGCAGGCCGTAGGCCTTGTCGATGCCCTTGCGGGTGATGTCCACCGAGGTCGACCCACCCGAGCGAACCTCCAGGTCAGGCAGCAGCGCGGCCACGGCGGCGCGTAGCGCATTCTTCTTGGCACCGGACCGATCCCAGGCTGCCTTCGCCTCCACCGGCGCGCTCTGGCCCAACGCGGAGAACGTGATCTGCGATCCGCGATCCTCCACAATCGGGCCCCAGGTCTGCGACTCCCAATATCCCAGCGCGCGCGCCGAAGCCTCGACGGCCGCGAGCGCACGCGCCTTCTCCTGCTCGGTGAGATTCTGAGCGTACTGCTGCGCCCACTCCCGGTCGACGTAACGGTAGTACTGCGTGCCACACGTCGGCATCAGATGCAGCCGCTCGAGCTGGCCGGGCGTCGCACCGACGAGCCTCTCGACCACCTGCGTGCGGAACTGCCCGAATTGACCACCCGAAATAATGCAGACGGAGGTCGCCTCCAACAACGCAAGCAAGCTCGCCACCATGCGCGGCGGCAGCGGCGACTTGGACGGCGCCAGGGTGTCGTCGAGATCGAAGGCCACGAGAGGCGGCACAGCAACGGCTGGGGTGGTCACCTGACTATTCAATCAGAGCACACCTGGGATTGGGCCTGGGTGGAAGCCTCCGTCATTGCCCGGGTCGACACTGGGTCGATACCTGGGTCATTGCGTCCCGCCGCCGGCAGAGGCACAACCGCGACACGATGACGACTGAACGCGGTGCACACGGCCGGCGGGCACGGGGCATACTATCCTGGCTGTTGGCTGACGCTCGGATTGGGGTTCCGACGGCAGTACCAGCCCATGTTGGGGGTCTCGGCCCCGACCAACGTCAACCTTTGGTCGGGGCCGAGGCGGGCTGGTCTCGGGTAACCTCGCCCGCGCTTGCGCGAATGATTGTCAAGTGTGCGCCCCACCATCAACGAAATCAAGACCCAAAACCGAGCAATTTCTATGCACGTTGCACGGCTCACAGCGCAACCGGGTCGATGCAACCGGGTCGATGCAACTGTGCCGACGACGCTACGGCCGGCCGAGACCGAGATACCTCCAGCCGGCGGCGCGCCAGGCCGCGGCGTCCAGGCAGTTGCGCGCGTCGACGATCACCGGGTTGTGCACCAGGGTGCGCAGCGCCACGGGGTCGAGTTCACGATACGTCGCCCACTCGGTGACCAGCACGACGACGTCGGCATCCGTCAGCGCCTCGGCGTGGTCGGCCGCGAACGCCAAATGCGGATGCAGCCGCCGCGCATTCGCGATCGCCTCCGGGTCGGTGGCGACGACGATCGCTCCTCGGCCGTGCAACTGCACGGCGACGTCCAGTGCCGGTGAATCGCGCACGTCGTCGGAGTCCGGTTTGAACGCCAGCCCGAGCACTGCAACCTTCCTCAGGTGCGGCTCCCCATCGAGCGCTTCGAGCACGAGGTCGACCACGCGCTGGCGTCGGCGCAGGTTGATCGCGTCGACCTCTTTCAGGAATGCCACCGACTCCCCCCGCCCGAGCTCGTCGGCCCGGGCCGCGAACGCGCGAATGTCCTTGGGCAGACATCCGCCACCGAAGCCGACACCGGCATTCAAGAAGCGGCGGCCGATGCGGGTGTCGTAACCGATCGCATCCGCCAATTGGGTGACGTCGGCACCGGTCACCTCGGCGATCTCCGCCATCGCATTGATGAAGCTGATCTTCGTGGCCAGGAACGCGTTCGCCGACACCTTCACCAACTCGGCCGTGGCATAGTCGGTGACGACGACGGGAGTTCCGGCCGCGACGGCCTTGGCATACACCTCGTTCAAAATGTCGACACTCCGCTGGTCGAGCAGGCCGCCGGGGAGGCGCCGCACCCCGTACACCAACCGGTCCGGTGCCAACGTGTCCTTGACAGCGAACCCTTCCCGCAGAAACTCGGGGTTCCAGACCAGCGATGCGCCGCATCCGGATGTCTCGACCAACCCGGCCAGGCGGGCGGCGGTTCCCACCGGCACGGTGCTCTTGCCGACGACCAGGTCACCTGCGCTCAGCTGCGGCAGCAACGCATCGACGGCTGCGTTGACGTAGCTCAGATCCGCAGCGTGGCTGCCGGCGAGTTGGGGAGTACCCACGGCGAGAAAGTGCACCTGCGAGCCGCGCGCGTCCGCAATATCGGTTGAAAAACGCAGCCGACCGGATGCCATCGCCGAGGTGAGCACCTCTGGCAATCCGGGTTCGAAGAAGGGCGGATGCGCCGCCGAGAGCAGCTCGATCTTGCGTGCGTCGACGTCGATACCGACGACGTCGTGGCCCAGTTCTGTCATCGCGGCCGCGTGAACGACGCCTAAATACCCACAACCGATGACCGCTATCCTCATGCGCCCTCCCTGGCTACAAATCTACTGGGCTGCAATTGCGACCCACGACTCGAACGACGGCGCGTGAGATCGCTCGATTAGAGATTCTTCAGCGTTTCCACAGCAGATCCCGAGAGTGCCGAAGTTGGCTCGACTTACGCTGAGAAGACCTTCACATTAGGCAGGAGCCTCCTGTGAGCACTGGGTCGTGAGCACTGGTGGTGAGCACTGGTAGTGAGCACTGGTAGTCGATGGGAGTATGCGCCATGAAAATCCTGATCCTCGGCGGCGACGGGTTCATGGGATGGCCCGCCGCGCTCGATCTTTCCGCCGCCGGTCACGACGTCGTCACCGTCGACAATCTCTCCCGGCGTCGCATCGACGTCGACCTCGGCACCAGTTCGCTCACGCCGATCGAATCGGTCGAGGTGCGCCTGGCGGCCTGGCGCGAACTGTCCGGGAACGACGTGCGGTTCCTGGCCTGCGACATTGCCCAGGACTACGACGGCCTCGTCGAGATCCTCGACGCCGAGCGACCGGACTGCATCGTTCATCTGGCCGAGCAACGCTCCGCTCCGTACTCGATGAAGACAGCGATGACGAAGCGCTACACGGTCGACAACAATGTCAATGCCACGCACAACCTGCTCGCTGCAGTCGTCGAGCTCGAACTCGACAGTCACATCGTGCACATGGGAACGATGGGGGTCTACGGCTACGGAACCGCAGGCACCGTGCTGCCTGAGGGGTATCTGTCGGTCACGATGGATGGCATCGCCGGCACGCCGATCGCGCAGGAAATCCTGTATCCGACGGATCCCGGCAGCATCTACCACATGACGAAGGCGCTCGATCAGCTGCTCTTCGCCTTCTACAACAAGGTCGACCGGCTGCGGATCACCGACCTCCACCAGGGCATCGTCTGGGGAACACAAACGGCGCAGACGAGCAGCGACCCCCGTCTGATCAACCGCTTCGATTACGACGGAGACTATGGCACGGTGCTCAACCGGTTCCTCGTCGAATCGGTGGTCGGACATCCGCTGACGGTCAATGGCACGGGCGGCCAGACGCGGGCCTTCATCCACATCCAGAACAGCGTGCAGTGCATCCGCCTCGCCGTGGAGAACCCGCCCGAGCCCGGGGATCGGGTGCGCATCCTGAATCAGATGACCGAGACGCACCGGGTGCGAGACCTGGCCGCGCTCGTGTCGAAGCTGACCGGCGCCACGATCGAGTATCTGGAGAACCCGCGCACGGAGGCTGCCGAGAACGAACTGCTCGTCAGACATGACGGTCTGGTCGCCCTCGGGCTGGTGCCGATCACCCTGAGCGATTACCTGTTGTTCGAGGTGACCGATATCGTGCACCGCTTCGCCGATCGGGTGGACGTCGAGAAGATTCGCAGCATGTCCGCGTGGCGATCCGCCTCGACGGTGCGGCGCTGATCGATGAGGATCGCGTTCGTCACGGAGACGTGGAAGCCGTCCATCAACGGAGTGGTGACACGGCTGTCGGCCACGATCGACGAGCTCATCGCCCAGGGTCACGAGGTACTCGTGATCGCGCCGACAGTCGGTGGCGACGACACCGAGACACGGCCGGGACTGCAGGTGCGACGGATGCCGAGTGTGCGCATCCGATTCATCTATGGCGGCCAGCCGTGGGGCTTGCCCCTGCGGCGGATGCGACGGATGCTCGCCTCGTTCGATCCCGACCTCGTGCACGTGGTCGCACCCGCCTTGCTCGGCCTCGGCGCGGTGCGCGCCGCCAAGCGGCTGCGCGTGCCGCTGGTCGCCTCGTTTCATACGGACATCGCCGGGTACGCGAAGTTCTACCATCTCGGCTTCCTGGCGCCGTTCATCTGGTGGTGGCTTCGTCGGCTGCACAACGCGGCGGTCAGCAACCTGGTCACGTCGTCGTACTCGGCGCGGCTGCTGGCCGAGCATGGGATTCAGCGGGTCACACACTGGCGGCGCGGGGTCGATGTACGGCTGTTCGATCCGGCGCGGCGAACGCGTCTTCGCGCGTGGCGGTGGGCGCGTGACGCTGAGGCTGCCGTTGGCACAGCCGTCGAGACAACGACCGATGCGACTGCCGGCGCAGCCGCGGGCGCAGAGGGCCCTCCCCTCGCGCTGTATGTCGGGCGGCTTGCGTGGGAGAAGGGACTTCAGCGCCTAGAATCGCTCGTCCGCTCGGGCGCCGTGCAACTGCAGGTGGTCGGCGACGGCCCGGATCGGGAGCGCCTCGAGCGCGTCTTCGACGAAACACCGACACGCTTCGTCGGATCGCTGATCGGTGTCGACCTGGCGGTGGCCTACGCGAATGCCGACCTGTTCGTGTTCCCGTCGACGACCGAGACGCTCGGACTCGTGCTTCTCGAAGCCTTCGCGAGTGGCCTCCCGATCGTGGCAGCGGAGTCTCCGGCCAGCCGCGAGCTTCTGGCGGCCAGCCCGGCGGCGCGGCTGTTTCCGGCTGATCATCCGGAACTCGCGGAGCAAGCAGTGCACGAACTGCTCGCCAGCGGCACGGCGCAGGAGCTTGCGCGAATCGCGCGGGACGGTGTGGCGCGCTGGAATTGGAGCTCTGCCACGGCGGGCCTCATCGAGGAGTACCGCGCGGTCCTCGACGCCCGCTCAGACGCGTCGGTGGAGAATCGGACCGACAGGAGGCGACCATCCATGACGAATGATCTGATCACCGCTCGCGCTGACCCGCCGAACGCGGATGCTGTGTTCCGCGCACACACGGACGCAGCTCATCCGAATGTCGCGGTCGGCACCCGGAACCGCGGGCACGGGGAGGTGCGTTGATGGGTGCCGAGGAGCATCCGTTCGATCGTGACTACTGGGAGAACCGGTATGGAGCACCGGGGCTCGCTTGGAGCGGCGATCCGAACCCGGTGCTGGTCACCGAGGTGACCGGTTTGACGCCGGGTCGAGCGCTCGACGTCGGGAGCGGCGAGGGCGGCGACGCCATCTGGCTGGCGATGCAGGGGTGGCAGGTCACAGGCGTCGATATCGCGGTGAATGCGCTCGACAAGGCGCGGCTGCGCGCGGAGTCCCTCGACCGGGCTGCCGCGGAGCGTATCGACTGGCAGCAGCGCGATCTCACGACCTGGTCTCCGGAGCCGCTCTGTTACGACCTTGTGTCGTCGCAATTCATGCATTTGCCCCAGCCGCACCGCACGATGCTGTTCCGCTCGCTGGCAGCGGCGGTTGCGCCGGGCGGGACGTTGCTGATCGTTGGACACGACGTATCCGACGCCGATGCGGGCGCGCACCGGGAGCACCTGCGCGAGCTGATGTTCACCGTGGACGAGGTGGTGGCCGCGATCGACGGCGAGCACTTGAGTGTCGAGATGGCAGAGTCGCGCGTGCGGAAAGCTACCGGGGTGGCGGATGGGGCGGACACTGGTGCCGGCAGTTCTGGTGCCGGCAGTTCTGGTGCCGACTTGCGTGATGTTGTTGTGAAGGCGACGCGCGTGCGTTGAGCGATGCGTCGGACTGTCGACCGGAGACGCGTTTAGGTGAAGTCGGGATCGGGCTCGTCGTTGTAGGCCGGGCCGGGCTCGACAGGCCAGCGGCGGCGGCCGCTGTTCAACACGCCATGACTTTCCTGCAGGTAACAGGCGCCGCAGAGCGACTCGTAGGAGACGTCAGCGCCATCGATGGCAACCTGATCGCCGTCGAAGACGAACATTCCGCCGATCTTGCGGGCGTTGAACACGGCCTTGCGTCCGCAGCGGCAGATCGTCTTCAGCTCTTCCAGTGAATGAGCGATCTCCAACAGGCGGCGACTCCCCGGAAAGGCAACGGTCTGAAAATCCGTGCGGATGCCATATGCCAACACAGGAATATTCTCCAGAATCGCAATTCGCAGCAGGTCATCGATCTGTGCCTCGCTGAGGAATTGAGCCTCGTCGACCAGCAGGCAACTGACGTCGCGCTCAAACCGTTTGATGGTGCGTTGCCGGTGCTGCTGAAAGCGTGCATACAGATCAGCATCGGGCGTGATCAGAAAGTCGACCTCACGACGCACGCCGAGGCGGGAGAGGATGCCCAGGTCGCCCTTCGTGTCGACCGCCGGCTTTGTGAGCAGCACACGATGGCCGCGCTCCTCATAGTTGTAGGCGGCCTGGAGCATCGCGGTGCTCTTGCCGCTGTTCATTGCGCCATAGCGGAAATACAGTTTTGCCACGAGCCCTATCGTATTAGGTCGACGTCGCGCGCCGGGCGAACGTGTCGGGCTCGGGCCGCGCAGCGGAGCGCAGCGGGTAGAGCACCGGCCCGAACAGACGAATCAGGTCAGATAGCCGTCTTCGGCAGCACGGCGGATCATGTCCTCCCGCGTGCTCGTCGGGCGCCCCACCTTCCCATACTTGTCACGGATCCGACGCAGATACGTCTTCGCCGTCTCGTAACCGACGTTCATGCCACGGGCGACCTCGACGGTCGTCTGCCCGGAGACGTACAGGCCCAACGCGATCTCCTCCGCACGGCTCAGGCGCGGTCGGATCACGATGCTCTCGCGGATGCTCATCCGATCCGCGGCCGCCTCGCCAGGCACATCCATCGCCGCGACCGACGCCGCGACCGCCGAGTCAGCCTGCGGCAGCCCCATGACCGCGCGGGCTGCATCCATCACCGCGTGAGCGGATTGCGACTTGGTCAGATAGGCGGCAGCACCCGCGCGCAACGAGCGTTCCCGATCCTCCGCCGTGTCGAGCGCGGTCAGCACGATCACGACCGCGCCGGCCGCCCGGCAGGTACGCACCCGCGCTTCGATCGAGATGCGTTCCGTCAGCTGCAGATCCATCAAGACCAGATCGGTCGGAAAAGCACTGCTGTTCACCAGTTCGACCCAGGTGCCGACCGCCAATACCAGGTCGAACTGCGGTTCGTTCGTGCGAATCCAGTTCGACAGACTGTCCAACATCAGTTCATGGTCGTCCAGCAGTGCAACACGCACGGACGTGGCCGCTGCCGACTGCGCTGCGCGGGCGTCATCGGTCCAGGTCATAGGAGAACTCCACTTCGATTCGGCCCTTGGTCAGCCGCAAACACGCGTCGTCGGAAATCACCCGCAACACTGTAAGGTACGGCCGCAACCGAGAACGCATCATGCGCTCCGACCCTGCCGCCACGTCCACCCCCACCTCGAATCGTGCCACGCTGAGGGGGTCGACCGTATTCGCCGTCAGCTGCACTCGCTCGACCGCGAGTTCGGATGCCTGCATCAGCTCCCCCAGCGCAGCCCCCACGACCGCGCGCTGATCGACTGTCACCGCATCGACCACATTGCGAGCGGTCGAGACTGTCACGGACACACCTCGCGGAGCGAGCGCGCGCGTGCGCTCGACCACATCGTCCAGCCAGCTTGCATCCGACAAGCCGATCGCCCGTCCGCGCAACGTGTCCGCGATGGTGGCGACGGCGTCCGTGTCGGCGACCGTGAGTTCGTTCTGCCGTAGAACCCGCTCGATCAACGGCGCGACCACGTCATTGAGCGTCGTGACATACGCCTGCTGCACCGACCGGGTAACGCCTTCTCGCACCTCGGGTTCCAGCCGCGCCATGCCGTGCATTGCTCGCGCGCGCCAGCGTTCGATCGCGCGCAGCAAGTTGTGGCCGTAGGCCGCCGCACCGAAGCCGATCACGATCGGCGGAGCGCCAGCGACCAGCGCATATGTCAGCGGGGGCGCTGGAATGCCGAGGAAACCGGACTGCGCACCCGCTCCGACGCCCAGCAGCACCGCACTGACGATCGATGCGATGACGAGTTCTCTCGTCGGTCGCAACCGGGCCATCGTTGCGATCAGCATCGCGACGACAAGTTGGCCCCAATCGTCTTGGATCAGGATGTTGAGCCCCCACGTCGACGCGGTGCAACACAGCGCTGCGGCCAGTATGAACGACAAGACCACGATGAACCGGTGGCGGCGAAACGGGGATCGGCCCGGCAGTGCACCCCAGGCCAGCGCGATCGAAGCTCCAAGCGCGAGCAGTAGCGCCACGGCAGCCAGCGCCGGACTCGAGATCTCATCCAGCTGTCGTATCGTCTGCGCGATAGCCACTCCCACCGCGACCAGTGCGACCACAGGGGCAAGCAGCCAGACCGAGTATGTGCCCAGCGGGTCCAACTGTTGCGGCGTGCGCTCAATGTCGGCACTCACGATGTCGAGCCATCCGGGGTGGGTTCGGTTGCAGCTGTTGGAGATTCCACCGCGTCCACACGAGCCGCTGCCACATCGGTAGCAGACGCTGCCGCATCAGTAGCAGCCGCTACCGTATCAGTGGCAGAGGCCGAGGCCGGCACCACGAGCGCAATAGACGTTCCGGCTCCTGGCCGTGAAAACACGGTGACGCGTCCGCCAACCCGTTCGATCCGTTCCCGGATGGAGCGGCGCAGCCCCATGCGGTCCGGCGGAGTCTGCGATTCGTCGAACCCGCGACCGGCGTCGACGACCATGAACGAGACCTCGTGCGGTGCTGCTGCGAGGGTGAGCTCCGCGGCGGACTGCCCCGAGTGCAGCAGGACATTGGCGAAGCATTGGCGTACGGCCAGCACGACAGCCCGCCGACGCTCGATGTTCAGGCGCGTGAACGCAGCGCGATCGCCGCTGACCGTGACGCTGAGCCCTTGGTCCCGGGCCTGCTCGACGGCGGATGCGAGACCACCCTGGATCCACGCGTCGTCGACCGTGCGCGCGAGCGCGGCGTCGCGTTCCAACTCTGCCGCCCTGTCGCGCCCCCAACTTGCGAGACTGTCCTCGATCCGTTCGCGCATTCGCGGAGTCAGTGGACCCGGCTGTGCATGAGCCAACACCGTCAACTGACTCAATACGGTGTCATGAAGATCGGCGGCGGCATCCGCTGCGACGGTTTTGCGCACGGCGATGGCCTGTTCGACGCGCAATTCCCAAAGGATGTTGGCCTGAACCCCGCGCTGAAGGTTGCGGGTCAGACCATCCAGGGTCAGAACGGCGACAACCGCCAGATACGCCCACAGGGCCGCCGGCCCCAGCTGGAAGCTCCGATCGGTGACGACGGCGGCCACGAACACGGCGGCTTCGCCGACGCCATACCCGAGGGTCGCCCAGACGACGCCCGTCAGGCTGCCGGACCCGGTACCACCAATCAGCGCGAGCGCGACCACCGGCAGGGTGAACACGAACAGTTCGGTACCGGGGAAGAGTGCGTTCTCGATCAACACGGCCAGCGTGTAGAGGAAGGTGCTGACGGCACCCACGACAAGGGTTGCGATCATGAACGGCGTCGAATGGTGGCGTATCAACACGACGAACATCGCAGCGAGCACCGCAATGGCGAGGAAACCGATGGTCGGAATCAACGGGTCCGACGCGGTTGAGTTCGGCTTCGGGGCGCCCTGCACGATTGTGCACACGGCCGCGAAGCCGAGTGCGGCGAGCCCGCCGACGCGCGTCGCCCCGGCGAGGGCACGGCTATTCGCCTTGCGTGCCAGGTGGCCGGGCAGCCCGAGCGACATGCCATTTCCTCCGACGTGGACGATACCGGGGCAGCTCGAATCATGTACCCCATAGACGCGTCCACTGTACCCCGGACTAGACAGTCCACGGCACGGCGCGCGGGAGACGCGGCGGCCAGGCTCACCTACCGGGCGCGGCGACCAGGCTCGACGGCCAGGCTCAGCAGTGGGACTCGTCGGCCGAACTTGGCGGTTCGTGTGAACTAGAACAGCGTTGGCTGAAGCTTGTCGGGATGTGCCACCCGCCGTTCTGCTGGCTGTGCTGTGCGCTCAGCGCCCGCGCGTTCTCCGTTCACATCCCGCAGGTCCCGGAAGGTCACGACCCGGGGGGCGGCGACAGCATCCGACGCACGCGCGGCTGGCGCGGCATCCGTTCGCCCTGTCGCCGATGCCATCGCGGATGAGTACGTCGTCGCGGATAAGTACGCCGACGACGACACCCCGCCGGTCGTCGGGTCCTCGCGCCCACGTCGGAGCCCATGCTTCGCGATCAGCGGTTTCACGCGCGCGGCAAGCCATTTGCGATAACCGAGTGGCGCGTACGCCGTTTCGGCGTAGAGCGTCGTGTAGCGTTCCACCAGTTCCGGATGCTCGCGCTCCAGCCAGAACATGAACCATTCCTTCACCCCCGGCTTGAGATACAGCGCGGTGAAGAGCACGGAGTTCGCGCCCGCCGCCTTCGCTCGTCGCATGGCCTCGTCCAGATGCTCGCGTGTGTCGGTCAAGAACGGCAGGATCGGCATCATGAACACGGAACAATCCAGCCCGTGCTCGCGCACTGCCGTCACTGTTGCGAGCCGCGCCTGGGTGCTCGGCGTGCCCGGCTCGACGGACTGCTGCAGTTCGTCGTCGTAGATGGCAATCGACATCGCGAGGTCCACGGGAACGCGGGTCGCGGCATCCGCCAGCAAGTCGAGGTCGCGGCGCAGCAGCGTGCCCTTCGTCAGGATGCTGAAGGGCGTTCCCGAGCCGGCAAGCGCCTCGATGATGCCCGGCATGAGCGCGTAGCGACCCTCCGCGCGCTGGTACGGGTCGGTGTTCGTACCCAGCGCGACCGGATGCCGCCCCCAACCAGGCTTGGCCAACTCGCGTGCGAGCACCTCGGCGACGTTCACCTTGACGATGATCTCACTGTCGAAATCGGTGCCCATGTTGAGGTCGAGGTAACGGTGTGTCGGGCGGGCAAAGCAGTATTTGCACGCATGAGAGCACCCACGGTACGGGTTGATCGTCCAGCCGAACGGAAGCGGGCCGCCGGTGCCCGGCACCTTGTTGAGGGCGGATTTGGCGAGCACCTCGTGAAAGGTGATACCGGCGAATTCCGGCGTGCGCACCGAGCGGACGAAGTTGTTCAACTTCGCCAGGCCGGGCAGCGTGTTCTGCTGCTCAGCAGTGAGTTCCTGAGTTTTCCATCGCACAGTATAATTCGAACATAATTACGATGATTGTACAATCATATCTTGCGTTGAGTCGAATGGAACAGGGCTTTTTCACAGTCGGCGATGTTCAGTGACTTGGTGGTCGAGCAGCGAGGTAAAGACGGCGGTCGAGTAGCGAGGTACGAGCGTATCGAGACCCGTATCGAGACCGCGTAACGAGGTCTCGATACACTCGCTGGCGCTCGTTACTCGACCAACGGGAATGCTGCGCTCGCGGGCTACTCGACCAACGGGATGATGCAATTCGATGACTGTGAAAAGACCCCGCGAATGGAAAACACGGGGTGATCTTCGACTGCGACGCGGGCGATGCCCTGATGCGGAGCGCCGGTTCCCGCCGGACACGAACCTGCTGTAGTTGCACGGATGACGTCGTAATCGTTTCCGCAAGTGCCGTGGTCGACGCCGCGGTCAGCGCCATAACCAGTGCTACGGCCGGTGCCCCGGTCAAGGTCTCACCGACCTCACGCCCTCACGGCTCCACGTACGAGAGCCCGACCGCACTTTCCAGCGTCGCCGATGCCGCGTGAAGCGACACATCCCAGGTATGCTCTCCAACGATACCGTCGGCGATGACATGTCCCCAACGCTGGAAGGCTTCGACTGCCGCACGCGTATGCGGGCCGAAGTCGCCGTCCACGACGAGAACTGTGCCGCCCCACTGAGCGGACCCATTGTTCAGCACGGTCTGCAGGCTGGAGACGACCGCTCCCGTCGAACCCGTTTGCAGCACCGGCATGGGTCCACCTGCGGGGAGCGCCGCCCAGGTGAGCGGGCCGACGATGCCATCAACGGGCATCGGCGGGTGACTCTGCTGAAACTCGATCACGGCCGTGTGCGTTGCCGGGCCGAAGTCGCCATCCACGACGACCGACAGATTCGGTGTCCGCCGGAGCGCACGCTGCAAGCGCCGCACCGCGTCGCCGGTTGCACCCTGACGAATCGTTGGTTGACCTGGGTTCGCCATGAGAATCCCCCTCTTTCGTTCGCGCCCAGGGTACGCCCGGCGAGGCCGCCGGAACAGTGCCAAGTCGCACGAATTGCGCGAGGTGGCGCGGCATCCGCCCGATGCCCGTCACACGTCTACGCCAGCAGGTTCAGCACCTTTGCGGATGCCGCCATCACCTTTTTCGCCTTTGCCGGTTCGTCGTTCAGCGTCGTGCCGAGCGTCGGGATGAGTTCACGCAGCTTTGGCTCCCAACCAGGGTATTGTTCCGGGAAGCACCGCTTCAGCACGTCGAGCATGATCGGCACAGCCGTCGACGCCCCCGGCGAGGCGCCGAGCAGGCCGGCGATCGACCCATCGGCGGATGCGACGACCTCGGTTCCGAACTGCAGCACGCCGCCGCGCTTCGCATCCTTCTTCATGACCTGAACGCGTTGGCCGGCGGTGATGAGCTCCCAGTCTGCACCCTTCGCGGTCGGCACGAACTCGCGCAGAGCCGCGACCTTCTTGGCGCGTGAGGCGAGCAGCTGGCCGATCAGGTATTTCATGAGGTCGAAATTGTCACGCGCGACGGCCAGCATCGGGCCGATATTGCTCGGCCGGATCGAACCGGGCAGGTCGAACCACGAACCCTTCTTGAGGAACTTCGGGCTGAATCCCGCATACGGCCCGAACAGCAAGGACGCCTCACCGTTGACAACTCGCGTGTCCAGGTGCGGAACCGACATCGGTGGTGAACCGACCGACGCCTTGCCGTAGACCTTCGCGTGGTGCTGCGCGACAAGCTTCGGGTTGGTCGTTCGCAGGAACTCGCCGCTGATCGGAAAACCGCCGAATCCCTTGATCTCGGGGATGCCGGACTTCTGCAGCAGATGCAGCGCACCACCGCCCGCACCGACGAACACGAACCGGGCACTCACCTCATGTGGCGTGTTGCCGACGATGTGGCGCACGCGCAACTTCCAGAGCCCGTCCTTCGTGCGGCGGATGCCTTTCACCCGGCTGTTCAGCGCCACCTGCGCCCCATGCTCATTGAGGTTCTGCATGAGAGCGTTGGTCAGCGAACCGAAGTCGACATCGGTGCCGGCCTCGACACGGGTTGCCGCGACAGCCTCACGCGGATTGCGCTTTTTCATCATCAGCGGAACCCACTGCGCGATCACTTCGGGATCGGCGGAGTATTCGATGTCGGCGAACAGCGGCTGGTCCTTCAGTGCAAGATAGCGCTGGTGCAGGTAGCGCACGTTCTTCTTGCCACGCACGAACGTCATGTGCGGTGCTGTGTTGATGAACGAGTTCGGGTCGGGCAACTCCCCCCGAGTAACCAGGCTTGCCCAGAACTGACGACTCAGCTGGAATTGCTCGTTGATGCTGATGGCCTTCGCCGGGTCGAGCACGCCGTCTTCGGTCTCCGGCATGTAATTGAGCTCGCACAGGGCCGAATGGCCTGTGCCCGCGTTGTTCCACGGGTTGGAGCTCTCCTGCGCCACGTCACCGAGTGCCTCATAGATGCGGATGGTCCAGTCCGGCTGCAGCTGCTGCAGGAAGGTCGCCAGCGTGGCGCTCATGATGCCGCCACCGATGAGGACGACGTCGATCGGGGAATTACTCACCTATCGATTCTATTGCGCGGTGGAGCTTGGAGGATCGCGTAGCGATCCGCGACCCCAGCGCCGAGCGAGCCTGCGAGCGAAGGGTGGCGGTGGAGCTTGGAGGATCGCCTAGCGATCCGCGACCCTTGTCGCCAGCGAGCCTGCGAGCGAAGGGTGGCGGCACCACACCGAAGACCGCGGTGCCTGTGGATGCAGGATGCAGGAGAGCGTCTCGAACGTTGCTATCGTAAAGGCATGACCGACGACGAGGGGCTCCGTCGCGTCGCCGTTGTCGTTGAAGACGACGCCGACATCCGCAATCTACTCGAGGCCGTCCTGACTCAGGCCGGTTTCGAGACACACACCGCATCGAACGGACTCGACGGTGTCGAGCAGGTGCGCGCACACGACCCTGTCGTCACCACGCTGGACATCAGTCTGCCCGGCATCGATGGTTTCGAAGTCGCCCGGCGCATCCGTGCGTTCAGTTCGGCCTACATCGTCATGCTCACGGCCCGGAACGATGAAATCGACACGCTCGTCGGGTTGGACGCGGGCGCGGACGACTATGTGACCAAGCCGTTCCGTCCGCGGGAGTTGCGCGCACGCATCGAAGCCATGATGCGGCGACCACGCCTGGGCCAGACCGAGGACACGACTCCGACTGAGAGCACAGCGCAAACGACGGGCACAGCGGATGCCACAGGCACAGCGGATGCCGGCGGCCCGGCCACGAACGATTCCGCAGCATCCGCGTCGGCTGGCGCCGGTAGCGCGGTGACGGCTCGCGGCATGACCGATGACTGGATTGCGCACGACGTCTTACGGTTGAGCCCGTCGATGCGGCTGGTTGAGCTCGACGGAGCGCGCATCGAATTGACCAGAACCGAGTTCGAGCTTCTACTGTGCATCATGTCCAATGGCAGCCGGGTGGTGTCGAAGTCGGCACTGGCGACCGCCATGCGCGCGGACGAATACGACACCAGCGACTATGTGTCGGACTCGGACCGCCGGACGGTCGAGGTGCATCTGGCGAATCTGCGCCGCAAGCTCGGGGACAGCGGCTCCCGTCCGCGCTGGATCGAAACAGTGCGTGGCGTCGGGTATCGCATGACCGCGTAGCCCACGCCAGATGAGGCAAGCACAGACAAGAGCAAACGCCCAGACAAGGGCAAGTGGGCAGACAAGGGCAAGCGCCTAGACGTGGGCGAGCGCCCGTATCGTCTGCTCCCCAGTGCAGCGCAGCTTGTCCAAGCCGCGTCTGCACTCGTCCAGACGATTCGCGCGCACGAATCGCTCGAGCTTCGCGATCCGTCTGGCCAACCGAACGGCACCGATCATCTCGCCGCCGGTGCGCATGCTCAGCAATGTGACGTAGGCCGCATCGGCATCCGCAGTTTCGAGCGCCGCACTCAGACGGTCCAGCCGGGCGGGCCATGCGCTCACGAAATCGGCGACGAACCGGCTGGCGATCGCGGTCGATCCACAGAGCTGGGCAACGATCGCGTCCCAGGCCTGCGGATCGATCAACTCATCGTTCGCCACGTTATTGCCGCTCATTAGGCGCTGTCTTGTTTCGGGTAAGTTCTGCCTTAAGGGCCCGGGATGCATTGTTCGGGTTTGCATCCCGGGCCATCGGGTATCAATAATCGGCACCGGTGATTCGTTCGGGTCTGTGCTCACCGTGCCGGCCCTTGCGGGTTGTCAACAGTCTGCTCGACGTGTCTCAACAGCACCCAGAGGTTGCAATAAGGTTCGCTCAAGATTGACTCAATCTTTACCTGCCCGACGCGGCCGAACAGGTCATGACCGGTGCGGCTCGAGTCTCATCAGCACCCGGCCCTAAGACTCGGCCGCTGCGACGACAATGCGATTGCGGCCGGCCTTCTTCGACGCGATCAGCGCCTCCACGGCGCTGTCCTGCAACCAGCGCAGGCTGTAGCCGATCGTCGCGGAATCCGCGACCCCGAAACTGGCCGTCACCCGCACCCCCGCACCGTCGCCGATCAGCGGCGTCTCGATCAGGTACAGACGGATGCGTTCGGCCAGCGTCGCCGCTTCGGTCGCGGTCGCGTCCGGCAGCAGGAAGACGAACCGATTCGCCACGAGCCGGCACAGCGGGGTGCCCGGCGGTGTGGTCGATCGCAACACGTCGACGAAACGAACGAGCACCTGGTCACCGTATGCGCGCCCGAACGCCGCGTTGATGCCGGCGAGTTCGTCGATGTCTGCCACCACGAGCGCAATCGGCCAGGCAGATTCGCGAGCTGCCACGAGCATCGGGGTGACGACATCCGTGAATTGATCGGGGCTGGCGGTCTCTGTGAGCACGTCCGCACGACGCCGGTTGGTGAACGTCTGCCGGGAATCCTCCCCGCGCAGGCTCACCATCGAGATCGCACCGCCGGTGACGAAGGCGACGAGCATCAGTGCGGTCACGCCCGAGCCGAAATATGTTGTGAAAACGGCGCTGTTCGGCCCGACCAGATAGAAGGCGATCACCCGGCCGAGATAGTACACGCCGGACAACAGCATCAACACACTCAGGAATCGCGCATTGTTGAAGCTCAGCAGCCGAGGGCGCAGACATTCGACGCCGGCCAGAACGCCGAAGGCGGACATCGCCCAGAACATCAGATCCGAGCCCGCCCAGTATCCGCCGGACGGCCCCTCCAGCAATGGCACCGCTGCCACGCCGGCGGCCACAACGAGCACGACCCAGAGCAACATCGTGCGATCATTGAACCGACGCGCGCCCGCCCAGATCGCACCGAACCCGAGGACGGCCGCGCCGTTGCCGAGCGGAATGCCCCACCACATCTGTGTGTACACGGACGACAACAGATAGGCGAACGTCGTCGTGGTGGCCGAAACGTAGGCAAGCGACCACAGGCGCCCGACGGTGTCCTCTCCCCTGCCCAAGCTGTCGATGACGAACAGCACGGCGGCCAGCGTCACCACGAGCGCCGACGCGATGAACAGCGTCGGAAGATCCAGTGTGATCGGCCGGATCACGAGACACCTTCGTTCGTCGCCGGTGGCTGGTCTGTCTCCTGCCCGGCGACCGGGACGGTGATCGACACGGTCGTTCCGACCCCGAGTTCACTGGTGAGACGGATGTCGCCTCCGTGCTCTCGCACGATCGCTCGACTGATGCTCAGGCCCAGGCCCGTTCCGCTGATCGCGCCGCCGCGCACGGCCGGGGCGCGATAGAAGCGATCGAACAACCTGGCCTGGTCTTCGGCGGAGATGCCGCTGCCGTCATCGCTGACGACGATCGTCAATTCATCGACCGTCGTGGTCAACCGCACCGAGACCGTACCACCCTGTTTGCCGTATTTGAGCGCATTGGACAGCACATTGTCGAGCACCTGGCGCATGCGCAGCGGGTCGACGAAGGCTCTCGTACCCGCCGTGGCATTGCTGGTGATGATGGTGGAGACCTCGCGGGCACGTGGCGCCCGCGCCTCGATCGCGTCGAGAATGATCTGACCGAGGTCGACATCACGGCGCAGCACTGCGAGCTTTCCCTCTTCGCTGCTTGCGGCGACCAGCATGTCCGAGACGAGTTGCAGCATCCGGTCGGCGTTGTCCGCCGCAATGCGGGTGTACGAAACGGCGTCGTCCGGAACACCCGGGGCGTCCAACGCGAGCTCGAGATAGCCGACGATCGACGTCAACGGCGTGCGAAGTTCGTGCGACACCGCAGAGATCAGCTCCTCCTTCGCGCGCTGGGCCTGCACCTCGGCGGTCACGTCGAGAAACGCGACGACCGCGCCGGTGCGCACGCCAGCGTCGGTCGCGATCTGTTGAGCTGAGACGGACAGCGCGGCCTGCGGCGTTCCGGGCTCGCCAACCCAGACAAGCTCGCGATCAAAGGTCTCTCCCGCACGCGCGCGGGCAACCGGGTCGTCCTCCTGTGCGACACGGGTCGTGCGGTCGACTCCATAGAAAACAAGCTGGTCGTGCAGGCTGTGTGCCGTCACCCCGAGCAGCTCGGCACTGCGCTGGTTGGAGAACGACTGGGTGCCGTCGGCTTCGAGTCCGAGGATGCCGAAATCGACCGCGTCCAAAACCCCGCGCAGAACACGCCGGTCGCGCTTCGCGCTCTCCAACGCCTCCTCCACCAGTTCGCCCTGCCGTGCCAGCATCTTCGTCTGCCCCTGCGCCCTGCTGGACATCAGTGCGACGGTGATGCCGACGAACGCCACCAGCAGCGGCACAATGAAGTGGGCCGCATTTCCGATCGTGTACTCCGTCGGATCGGCGACGGCTGGACCCCACACCGCCAGCGAGCCGAGCACGAACGCCACGATCGCTCCGATATGGCGAAACGAGCTCGCGAGCCAAATCGTCGGCAGAATCAGGACCAGATTGAGCCCGGGGTTGTCCTTGCCCGCGCACATGAAACCGATCGCGGCGATGTCGAGAATCGGCAACACGATCACCCACGTCGGGTGCAATCGACTCCACGGCAGAACCAGTGCGAGCGCCGTGACGACCAAGACGATGACCACGCCCACGACGAATACGGCCGACGCCAGCAGGCGCGGCGCGAGCAGGGCGACGGCGAACGTGACCAGCGTCGTGAGCCCGGTGAGCGGCAGCTGGGACAAAAACACCGAACGGCCCTGGGTCATGCCGATGCCGGCGAGCCCTGCTACATCCGCCGGGCGTGTCGAGTTCGGCGAGAGCGTGAAACCCCCGGCTGTGTTCGTCGCCCCGCCGACCATATCTTGATGCTAGCGGCAAGCACGCGGCGACCACCGGCTGTGACGCGCTCGCGGACAAAACACCGCATCGCGTCCGCCACGCTGAGCGAACGGCGCAGTTCGTGCTTGCTAGGCTGCGGCGCCCGCCGCGCGGCGCGCGGCGATGACCTCCGCGATCTGCACCGCGTTCAGCGCCGCACCCTTGCGCAGGTTGTCGTTCGAAATGAACAGGGCCAGGCCGCGCCCACCGGGCACGCCCTCATCCCGACGGATGCGACCGACGAAGCTCGGATCCTGACCGGCCGCTTCGAGCGGGGTCGGGACATCCGTGAGGGCGACACCCGGCGCATCCGTCAACAGCTCGACCGCTCGCTCTGGGGTCAGCGGTCGCGCGAACTCCGCGTTGATCGACAGGGAGTGCCCCGTGAAGACCGGGACGCGCACGCAGGTTCCGCTGACCAAGAGGCCCGGCAGCCCGAGGATCTTGCGGCTCTCGTTGCGCAGCTTCTTCTCTTCGTCCGTCTCATTCAGGCCGTCATCGACGATCGAGCCGGCGAGCGGGATGACATCGAATGCGATCGGCCGGACGTACTTCACCGGCGCCGGCATCGTGACGGCGCCGCCGTCATGCACGAGCCCGAGCAGGTTGTCGCCCGCGACCGCCGCAGCCGCCTGATCGGCGAGCTCCTGCGCACCGGCAAGACCGGAGCCGGAGACCGCCTGATAGGTGCTGACCACCAGGCGCTGCAGTCCGGCTTCGACGTCGAGCACCTTCAGCACCGGCATCGCTGCCATGGTCGTGCAGTTCGGGTTGGCGATGATGCCCTTGTGCGCGTCGGCGATCGCCTCGGGATTGACCTCGCTGACGACCAACGGCACGTCGGGGTCCATCCGCCAGGCGCTGGAGTTGTCGATGACGATCGCGCCGGCGGCCGCGAAACGCGGGGCCTGCACCCTGCTGCCCGTTGCACCGGCGGAGAACAAGGCAATGTCGATGCCGGTCGGATCGGCGGCCGCGACGTCTTCGACGATGATGTCCTGCCCCTTGAACGGCAGCACGGTTCCGGCCGAGCGGGCCGTCGCGAAGAAGCGGATGCTCGCGACCGGGAAGTCCCGCTCCTCAAGCAGGCGACGCATCACCTTTCCGACCTGGCCGGTTGCGCCGACGACGCCGACGTTGAATCCGTTGCTGCTCATCAGTTCATCCCTTGTCTGCTCGTCTTACTCAGTTGCTCAGTTGCCTGCCTGGTGCCTGGTTCATCCTGCGCCCGTTTGCACGCTGTGCGCCAGTTAACGTGGCGCATGCCGTACGAACTGGCGCAGGGCGCATGCGTCGCCGCGTGCGCGACCGGCTCAGCGGCCCGTTCCTGCGTGCACGATCGCCTTCGAGTCGGCGTCCAAGCCGAAGGCGCGATGCACGACGCGCGCGGCCTCCTCGACGCTGTCCGCCCGCGTGACGACTGAAATGCGGATCTCACTGGTCGAGATCATCTCGATGTTGATGCCGGCCTCGAACAGCGCCTCGAACAGCAGGGCGGACACCCCGGAGTTGGTGCGCATGCCGTTTCCGACCAGAGCCAACTTGCCGATCTGGTCGTCGTATTGCAACGACTGGAACCCGACGTCTTGCTGCTCACCGGTCAAGGCGGTCAGAACTCGCTGTCCCTCCGACTTCGGCAACGTGAACGAGATGTCCGTCAGCCCTGTCGTCACCGCTGACACGTTCTGCACGATCATGTCGACGTTTGCGTTGGCCTTTGCGACG
This sequence comes from Microbacteriaceae bacterium, assembly GCA_004297935.1. Classification (GTDB taxonomy): domain Bacteria; phylum Actinomycetota; class Actinomycetes; order Actinomycetales; family Microbacteriaceae; genus Rathayibacter_A. Next base: position 59,469 of record SCRE01000010.1, read on the forward strand.
ATCTTGAAGATCTGCGCGGCCTTGCCGGGAACATCAGGAACACCGACCACGGTGATCTTGGCCTGGCTGAGGTCAGTCGCTATTCCGGAGATGAGGGCTTCTTCCACAGGGCTACCGTCTTTCTTTTTCAGAGCCGCTTCATTCAGGACAAGGGTGCCTTCGTTGTTGTTGAAGGAGGAGCGCACGTGCAACGTGACGCCGTGCCGACGCGCATATTCCACCGCTCGTATATGCAAGACCTTCGCGCCGGAACCGGCAAGCTCGAGCATCTCTTCGCTCGTGATCCGCTCGATCTTACGAGCCAGCGGAACGACACGAGGATCCGATGTGAAGACGCCGTCGACATCCGTGTAGATTTCGCAGACGCTGGCGTCCAGCGCGGCGGCGAGCGCGACGGCGGTCGTGTCCGAGCCGCCGCGGCCAAGCGTTGTGATGTCGCGGGTGTCACGATTGAAGCCCTGGAATCCGGCGACGATCGCGATCGCCCCCTCGCTCAGGGCGTCTCGGATGCGCCCCGGCGTCACGTCGACGATGCGGGCGGCACCGTGATGGGCATCGGTGATCATGCCGGCCTGGCTGCCGGTGAACGATCGCGCGTCGACGCCCATGCTCTTGATTGACATCGCGAGCAACGCCATCGAAATGCGTTCCCCGGCTGTCAACAGCATGTCCAGCTCGCGCGGGTCCGGAATCGGTGTCACTTCGTGCGCGAGGTCGACCAGGTCATCGGTGCTGTCGCCCATCGCGGACACAGCGACCACCACCTCGTTGCCGGCCTTGCGCGTCTCCACGATGCGCTTGGCGACGCGCTTGATGCTCTCCGCGTCTGCGACGGACGAGCCGCCGTATTTCTGCACGATCAAAGCCACGGATTTTCTCCAGGGGTGGGATGGGCTGGGATGGGCTGGCGATGCCGAGACCCTTATTCTATCCGCTTCTATCCGCGCAACTGGCTGGCCCGGCCGCCGTACGACGCATGACGCCGGGCGGTATCGGTGGCATCATGATGTTGTCATAAAATGCTTGACATGACGTCATAATGGTGTCATTCTGACGTCGTGAATATTTCCCGTTATGTGCAAGATCTGCAGAATCAGCTTTCGGTCGCGGCCGACGCCGCCGGCGACGACGCGAAGATCGTCGCGGAACGGCTGGCGTCGACACTGGAATCGACGGCGCGGCTCGTGCTACTGGAAGCGCTGTCGGATGCCGCGGGCGAGATCACGACGGAGCTCGCCCCTGGGTCGGTCGATCTGCGGCTGCGCGGGCGCGAGCCCGAGTTCGTTGTCACCGCGCCGCCGACGTCGAGATTCGAAGGCGAAGCATCCGCAACGGATTCGATGCCGCAGGATGAGTCACTCACTGAACCGGATGGGACGGAGGGCGCAATGTCCCGCACGACGCTGCGTCTGCCGGAGAGCGTCAAACTTCGCGTTGAAACGGCTGCGGCGCGCGAGGGGCTTTCCGTGAACTCGTGGTTCCTGCGCGTAGTCACCGCTGCCCTGGCTGGCGGTGCAACCGCCTCGCCGTCATCAGCGAGGCTCCGCAGCACCGGAAGTCGATTCACCGGCTGGGTTCGGTAACCGGGCGAGAACCGTCAAGGAGAACAGCATGCACACCTTCCCAGCAGCCGGACCTGTCACGGCATCGTTGAACGTGTTAGCGGGCACCGTCGCAATCACCGCAGGCGACGGCGATGAAGTCACCGTGCAGGTCAGCCCGAGCAGCCCGTCGAAGTCTTCAGATGTCCGCTCGGCCGACCAGACACGCGTCGAGTTCTCGGGAGAGCGGCTCACCATCGTGCAACCGAGACCGCTCAGCCGCTATGCATGGTTCGGCGGCACCAATGCGATCGACATCACCGTGCACGTGCCCCGCGGATCCCGAATCGACGCCGACTCGTCGTACGGGTCGATTCGAGTGGACGGTGCGATCGGGCCATCGAAGATCAAGACGTCGTACGGGGACGTCACCGTCGAAGAAGGCGAAGAGCTGATTCTTCGCACAGGATACGGCAATATCACCGTCGGCCGCGCAAACGGGCACACCGAGGTCGCCGGCGGCAAAGTGCGCATCGCAGAAGTCGACGGCAGTGCGAACGTCAAGAGTTCCCAGGGCGGTACGTTCATCGGCATCGCCGCTGGCGCCATCCACGTCACATCCTCATATGGCGACATCGAAATCGATCACGCGCTGGCGCCGGTCGTCGCAACCACCGCCTACGGCAAAGTTCGCATCAACGATGCGGTGCGCGGTTCGATCGAAATGCGAAGTTCCTACGGCGGACTCGAGTTGGGCATCCGTCAAGGCACTGTCGCGTGGCTCGACCTCGATGCGCACCACGGCTCCGTGAGAAACGCCCTCGACAATGCCAGTGCGCCGCCCGGCACTGGCGAATCCGAGGAACAACCCGACACCGTCGAGGTGCTCGGTCGCACGGCCTGGGGCAACATCACCGTGCGGCGGGCCGCCACGCAGTAGCCAAAGGGCCGAGAAAAGCAGCGCCGCGCCACCGCGGTGCTCTACAACCACGCCACAAAACCTCACAACCACAGAAGGAGCACGTCAATGAACACTCTTACCAGCGAGCCTGCCATCGCGGCTCACGGCCTTCGCAAGTCGTATGGCAAGACTTCCGTGCTAACCGGCATTGATTTCACGATTCCGCCGGGCACCGTCTTCGCCCTCCTCGGACCGAACGGGGCAGGCAAGACCACGGTCGTGAAAATCCTGTCCACGCTGCTCAAGGCCGACTCCGGCACCGCCAATGTCAACGGCTTCGACGTGGCCACGCAGGCCGCGAACGTGCGAGACTCCATCAGCCTCACCGGGCAGTTCGCCGCCGTCGACGAGATCCTCACCGGGCGGGAGAACCTCGCACTGGTCGCCAAATTGCGGCACCTCGCGGATGCGGGCACGATCGCCGACGGCCTGCTCAATCGTTTCTCACTGACCGACGCGGGCGGTCGGAAGGTGTCGACGTACTCCGGGGGGATGCGTCGCCGACTCGATATCGCGATGAGCCTGATCGGGAATCCGCACGTCATCTTCCTCGACGAACCGACGACCGGACTCGACCCGGAAGGCCGCATCGAGGTGTGGCAGGCCGTCAAGGCGCTCGCCGAGCACGGCACGACGGTGCTGCTGACGACGCAGTATCTGGACGAGGCCGAACAACTCGCCGACCGGATCGCCATTCTCCACGAGGGCCGTATCCTCGTCGACGGCACCCTCGCCGAACTCAAGCAGCTGCTCCCGCCCACCACCATCGAATACGTCGAGAAACAGCCGACCCTCGAGGACGTCTTCTTCGCCATCGTCGGTAACCACGGCGCGGATGGCGCAGCCGTCGCAGACCGTGCCCTCGCGGACCGCGCCGCCGGCACAACCCGCGCTACCGGCACAGACAAGTAGGAGCGATCATGACCACGCAAACGCAATTCTTCGGCGACACCGCCGTCCTGACCGGACGATCCCTGAAGCACGTCACCCGCAGCATGGACACCATCATCACGACCTGTGTGATGCCGATCGCGTTCCTGCTGTTGTTCGTCTACGTCTTCGGCGGCGCGATCAACACCGGCACCAACACCTCCTATGTGAACTATCTGCTGCCCGGCATTCTCCTCATCACCGTCGCGTCGGGGGTGTCCTATACGGCATTCCGACTGTTCTTGGACATGCAGACCGGCATCTTCGAGCGATTCCAGTCCATGCCGATTGCACGGTCATCCGTCCTGTGGGCGCACGTGCTGACCTCGCTCGTTGCCAATCTCGTCTCGATCCTTGTGGTGGTCGGCGTCGCGTTGATCACCGGTTTCCGCACGGGCGCAAGCCTCGGGGCATGGCTCGGGGTGGCCGGCATCCTGATCCTGTTCACCCTGGCGCTGACCTGGATCGCTGTGATCCCGGGATTGTCCGCGAAGTCAGCGGATGGCGCGGGCGCCTTCTCTTACCCGCTCATCTTCCTGCCGTTCATCAGTTCGGCGTTCGTGCCGACCACCAGCATGCCCGGACCGGTGCGCTGGTTCGCCGAGTATCAGCCGGTCACCTCGATCGTCGACTCGATTCGTGATCTCTTCACCGGTCAGCCGGTCGGCGGCGATATCTGGATCGCCCTCGCATGGTGTGCCGGGTTGCTGATCGTCGCCTACATCGCCGCGATGATCATCTACCGTCGCAAGATCTCCTAAAGCGAGACGACGCGGCTAACTGAAGACAGCGCGGCTGCAGGAGACGACGCGGCTAATCGGAGACGACGCGGCGGCCTTCGAAGGCGCGGCCGAGGGTGACCTCGTCCGCGTATTCGAGGTCGCCGCCGACAGGCAGACCGGATGCGAGCCGGGTCACCTTGATCTCGAGCGTGCGCAGCAGGCGGCTCAGGTAGGTGGCCGTCGCTTCGCCCTCGAGGTTCGGGTCAGTGGCGATGATCACCTCTTGAACGGTGCCATCTGCGAGCCGGGTCATCAGCTGCCGAATGCGCAGATCGTCGGGTCCGATACCGTCAATCGGGCTGATCGCCCCGCCGAGCACGTGATACAGCCCCCGGAACTCCCGGGTGCGTTCGATCGCGACGACGTCCTTGGCCTCCTCGACGACACAGATCGACGTCTGGCTGCGCCGCGGGTCTCGGCAGATCGAGCACGTCTCTTCCTCTGACACATTGCCGCAGATCGCGCAGAACCGAACCTTGTCACGTACCGTCATCAGCACTTCCGCCAGGTGTGTGACGTCGAAGTTCTCAGTCTGCAGAATGTGAAACGCGATGCGCTGCGCAGACTTCGGGCCGATTCCCGGTAGCCGTCCGAGCTCGTCGATCAGCTCCTGGATGATTCCTTCGTACACCTGCTACCTCGCCTCGCCGCGCGGGGCGGGTTGTTCTTCGATGAATGTCGCACCGAGGATCTCCCGCACAACGGCCTCGCCGTAGCGCTGCGGCTTTTCAAACGCGACGGATGCGGATGCCCGCGTCTCCGGGGCGGCTCCGCGCTCTGGGGCCGCCCGCCTCTCGCTCGCCGTGCCGATTCCATTCGGTGTGCCGGTGTCGATCCGTGGGCCTGCCTCGATCGTCGAGTCGGAGCCGTTCACCGAGCCGGTGCCGGTCGCCGAGCCGGTGCCAGTCGCCGAGCCGGTGCCGGTCGCCGAGCCGGTGCCGGTCGCCGAGCCGGTCGTGGTGCCCGCCGGGTCACGCCCGAGCTGCTCGTCTGGCTCCATCGGGCCGTCGTACCATCCGCCTGTTGCGGTCGCTGTCGCAGTCGCTACCGGCACGACGACTGCGCTCTCCTGCGGAACAGGCGGCTCAAACGGCGGCTCGATCTCCGGTGGTGCATCATCGTCCGTCGGTCCATCCTGCAGGGCCGCCGCCGCTCCCCCGCCCGGAATTGCCACGGTCGGCCAGTTCGTGGTCGACGAGCTCGACGGGGTCTGCTCTCCCGGCCGCACCGACGCCGGCGGTCGGGCCGTCTGCGTCGGCGGCTGAACCTGCACGGGCGTCCGACCATCCACCTTCGCGATGAACTTCACCCGGATTCCGAGCACGGCGAGAATCGCCTGGCGCAGATATTCGCTGACGCCCTGACCGCCGCCCGTCTGCTGCTTGAAGCTGGCGACGTCGTTGCCACTCGGGAAGAACAGTGTGAGCACGTCACCGTCGAGTTTGTTGACGCTCGCCGTGAACACGACCATCCACGCGCTGCGCTTGGCAGTCTGCACTGCGTCGAGGATCTGCGTCCAGGCGTCCTTGACCTGCTGGGTTGTCACAGTGCCGATCGGTGGCGAAGGCCGCGCTGATGGGCGTGCGCTCCGTTCGACCGGATCGACTTCGGTTGGGGCGGGCTCATGGCCGGGGGTCTCGATACGCTCGCTGGCGCTCAAATCCTCGCTCGCAGGCTCGCTGGCGACAAGGGTCGCGGATCGCTGCGCGGTCCCTGAACTCCACCGCTCTACTCGACCGACAGGAGCGGCAGCGCTCGCATCCTGACCGGCAGAGGCGGCAACGCTCGCATCCCGACCGACGAGAGCGGGGACCGCGGCATCCGCGACGCCGACGCGGCGCTCGAGCCGTTCGACGCGAGCGAGTGCACCACGCTCGGTGGCGTCGCTGGCGAGCACGAGCATCCGGGCGATCATGAGCTCGAGGTGGAGCCGCGGCGACGTCGCCCCGGTCATCTCGGTCAGCGCCGCGTTGACGATGTCGGCGCAGCGTGACAGCTCGGCCTGCCCGAACTTGGCGGCTTGTGCGGCCATGCGCTCGAGTTCGTCCTGCGGAATGCCGCGCAGCACGGCGGCGGCCCCCTCCGCCGAGGTTGCGGCGACGATGATGAGGTCACGCAGTCGCTCGAGCAGATCCTCGACGAAACGTCGTGGGTCCTGGCCCGTCTGGATGACGCGGTCGGTGGCCGCGAATGCGCCGGGGCCATCCGCGGCGGCGATCGCGTCGATGGCTTCATCGAGCAAGGCGCCGTGGGTGTAGCCGAGCAATGCGACGGCGCGCTCGTACTCGATGGTGTCACCCTCGGAACCGGCCATCAGCTGGTCGAGCAGCGACAGGGTGTCGCGCGGCGACCCGCCGCCGGCCCGCACGACCAGAGGCAGCACGCCGGGGGCGACCGTGACCTGTTCGCTGTCGCATAACTGTTGCACATAGTCGAGCATCTGCGCGGGCGGCACCAGCCGGAACGGATAGTGATGCGTTCGCGAGCGGATGGTGCCGATCACCTTGTCAGGTTCGGTCGTCGCGAAGATGAACTTGACATGTTCTGGCGGCTCTTCGACGATCTTCAGCAGCGCGTTGAACCCGCTCGCCGTGACCATATGCGCCTCGTCGAGGATGAAGATCTTGTAGCGATCGCGCGCCGGCGCGAAGATGGCGCGTTCGCGCAGATCGCGCGCATCGTCGACACCGCCGTGGCTGGCCGCGTCGATCTCGACGACGTCGAGCGAACCGCCGCCGTCACGCCCGAGTTCGATGCAACTGGGACACTTTCCGCACGGTGTATCGGTCGGACCTTCGGCACAGTTCAGGCAGCGCGCCAGGATGCGTGCGCTCGTCGTCTTGCCGCAACCGCGCGGCCCGCTGAACAAATACGCGTGATTCACGCGGTTGGTGCGCAGTGCGGTCATGAGCGGTTCCGTCACCTGAGACTGACCGATCATCTCGGCGAACGACTCTGGCCGGTAACGGCGATACAGGGCTGTGACCACGGCTCAATGGTAGTCGGAGCCGCCGACAGTGCCCGCGCGGCTCGTGACGGCGGACGCCACCGGTCACGCGCAGCGGATGCCGCCGATCGTGCGCACCAGCATCCGCTCGTTTGCGCTGGGCCGGGGATTTGACGACAACCCGGACGATTCGTGGCTCCCGTCCGGGCTAGCGCGCAAAGTCCGGCGCTGCGTGACGGTGTGCCGGGGTGTGCGCCGGCGCACCAGGCCCGCACCCGGCGACTCAGTCGGGGAGGCCGAGCGCGGGCATCTGCTCGATGCCGAACGTGTGCGCGAGCGCCGAACGCGCCGCGAACCAGCCGTTCATGCCGTGAACGCTCGGGCCGGGCACTGTCGACGCCGAGCACAGGTAGACGCCGTCGATCGGCGTGCGCCACGGATCCCTCGACATGACGGGCCGTCGCACCAGTTGCGTCAGCGAGATCGCCCCGCCGGAGATCTCACCTCCGATGTCATTCGGATTGTGCTCGGCCAGTTGCGCTGCCGACATCGAAGCACTCGCCAGAATCGTGTCGCGGAACCCCGGCGCGTATCGCTCGATCTGCCGCGTGATCGTCTCGGTCGCATCCAGCGTCGATCCGTGCGGCACATGCGCGTACGCCCACACCACGTGCTGCCCGGCGGGTGCGCGCGTCGCATCGAACAGCGATGGCTGCGACACCAGCGTGAACGGATGCGCCGGGTGTCGCCCCTGCGCAACCTCACGCTCCGCACGTGCGAGCTCGCCGCGCCGCCCGCCGAGGTGCACGGAGGCCGCAGCCGCGATATCCTGACTCGACCAGGGAATCGGTGCGCTCACGGCGAAGTCGACCTTGGCAACCCCGGGCCCGTATCGATAACGCTCCAGTCTCGCGCGGTAGGCGGCCGGCACCTCGTATGCCCAGCTGCTCGGCACCCGGCTGCTCGGCACCCGCCCACTTCGAACCGGCCCGCTTCGCTTGTCACCCGGCTGGTCGCCCGCCGACACCAACTGCAGCAGTGCGCGCGGCGATGTATCGAACAGGGTCGCCCGCGCCAGAGGCAGGTCTCGCATCGCCGTCACTTCGAAGCCTGTGACGATTTCGCCCCCGTGAGCGAGCAGATCGGCGGCGAGCGCATCCGCGATCGATTGCGACCCGCCGACGGGAATCCCCCAGCCGCGTGCGTGCCCGTGCATGGCAAGCACGAGTCCCGCGCCCGCGGCCGCAATCGACGGCAGCTGCGCGCTCGCGTGCGCCGCGACTCCGGTGAGCAGCGCTGGGGCAACGTCCCCTCGAAAACGAGCGCCCCACAGGCGGCTGCCCTGTTCGAGGGCCCGCAGTCCGAACCCTGCATCGACGAACGGATGCGCCGGCCAGCGCAAAAGCGACGACCCGGTGAACTCGGTGACCGCATCCACTCCGCGCACGAGCGGGTCGAACAGGCGCCGCCACGCCGCACCGTCGGCGCCGAGAGCCTCGACGGTCCGTTCGAGGTCGCGCCAGGCGACTCCAGCCCGTCCGCCGTCGAGCGGATGCGCATACGACGCTTCGGGGACGACGAACGGCACTCGCCGCTCGAGTTCGAACTCGCGGAAGAATGGCGAGGCGAGCGCCTGCGGGTGCACCGCGGAGCAGACATCGTGACGAAAGCCGGGCAGCGTCAGTTCGCCGGTGCGTGCACCGCCACCTGGTCGCTCCGCCCGCTCGTACACGCGCACCGACAACCCAGCTCGAGCAAGCGTCACCGCGGCGGCGAGCCCATTCGGCCCACTGCCGATGACGTTGACGTCGACTCCGTCGCTCACCCTGCTCACCTGCTTCGCTCAGCCCACCCTATTCGACACGCTTCGCTCAGCCCATCCTGTTCGGCCCATCCTGTCCACTCTGCATTCACGCCACTGCAATCGCACCACCAGGTTCAGTCCGAGGCTCGCACAACAATCGCTAACGTCTGGCGTGCGATCTCGAGTTCCTCGTTCGTCGGGATGACCAGAACGGCCACGCGCGAGTCATCCGCCGAGATGGCTCGGGCATCGCGGCCCGCGGCTTCGTTCCGCTCCGCATCGATCCGGATGCCCATCGACTCGAGCCCGGCCAACGCCCCGGCACGCACGAGCGCGTTGTTCTCGCCGACGCCGGCGGTGAACGTGATCACGTCGAGCCCGCCGAGCTGCGCGAAGTAGGCGCCGACGTACTGCTTGATCCGATGCAGATACACCCCGATGGCCAGCTCGGCAGCCGCGTCACCGCCTGCCGAGGCCTTCTGGACGTCCCGCATATCACCGTGCCCGCCAAGACCGAGCAGCCCGCTGCGCCGGTTGAGCAACACGTCGAGCTGGTCGATGTCATACCCTGCGGTGCGGTTCAGATGAAACAGCACGGCGGGGTCGATGTCCCCCGAGCGTGTGCCCATCATCAGACCTTCCAACGGAGTCATGCCCATGCTGGTCTCGACCGAGCGGCCGCCATCGACCGCGCATGCAGATGCCCCGTTGCCCAGGTGCAACACGATCTGCTTGAGCTCGGCGAGGGGCCGGCCCAAGAATGCGGCGGCCGCCTCGGACACGTATTTGTGCGACGTGCCATGAAAGCCATAGCGGCGCACCCGGTGCCGCTCGGCCACGTGAGCGTCGATCGCATACGTGTATGCGGTGGGCGGCAGCGTCTGATGGAACGCCGTGTCGAAGACGGCCACGTGCGGCAGGCTCGGAAACGCCTTCTCAGCCGCGACGATACCCTGCACGTTTGCCGGGTTGTGCAGCGGCGCCAGCTCGGAGAGGTCCTCGATGCTCAGTCGCACCAGGTCGGTGATCAGCGTCGGCTCGACGAAGCGCATGCCACCGTGCACGACCCTGTGGCCGACGGCGACCGGCGGATGCTGCTGCAGGCTGGGCCCGCTCCGCTCGAACGCGTCCAACATGACCGCGAACCCGGCGGTATGATCCGGGATCGGCAGTGTGCGCTCGGCGATCCCCGCCGGCACGCGATGTGTCGACTGCCCGCTTGCCTCACCGATGCGCTCGACCAGGCCGCTCGCGAGAGTCTGCTCGGTGTCCATGTCGATCAGCTGGTATTTGAACGACGACGACCCGCTGTTGACGACGAGGATGCTGCTCACGGACTCCTCTTTCTGTGCTGGTGGTCGTTGGTCGAGCGATGCCCTGAGGGGGCCGCCCGCGGCCGCCTCGAAGGGTAGCGAGCGCCAGCGAGCATATCGAGACCTGCAGAACCGAACCGCGGTGGTCTCGATACACGTACTCGCTGCGCTCGTGCGCTACTCGACCAACGTGGACCGTCATCCTTGCGCCTGGATCGCCGTGATCGCGATCGTGTTCACGATGTCGTCGACGAGTGCGCCGCGCGAGAGGTCGTTGATCGGCTTGCGCAGCCCCTGTAGCACCGGCCCGATGGCCACGGCGCCCGCGCTGCGCTGCACCGCCTTATAGGTGTTGTTGCCGGTGTTCAGGTCGGGGAAGATGAACACCGTCGCTCGGCCGGCCACCGATGAGTCGGGCATCTTCGTCGCGGCGACGGCAGCGTCGGCCGCGGCGTCGTATTGCATCGGCCCATCGACGAGCAACTCGGGTCGTCGCGCACGCACCAGCGCGGTGGCGGACCGAACCTTCTCGACATCCGCACCCGAACCGGAGGTACCGGTCGAGTACGACAGCATCGCGACGCGTGGCTCGATTCCGAACTGCTCGGCGGTTTGTGCTGCGGAGATGGCGATGTCGGCAAGCTGGTCGGCGGCCGGGTCGGGGATGACGGCGCAGTCGCCGTAGACGAGAATCCGGTCGGCGAGCGCCATCAGAAAGACGCTCGACACCACGGAGACACCCTCGCGAGTCTTGATGATCTCGAATGCAGGACGGATGGTGTGCGCCGTGGTGTGGGCGGCACCGGAGACCATGCCGTCGGCGAGCCCGGCGTGCACCATCATCGTGCCGAAGTAGGAGACATCCGTCACCGTGTCGCTGGCCTGGCTCAACGTGAGGCCCTTGTGGGCGCGCAACTGCGCATACTCCTGTGCGAACCGATAGCGCAGAACATCGTCGAAGGAGCTGACCACGTGGGCCGCCGAGATGTCCAAGCCGAGACCGATCGCACGCGAGCGCACCTCGATCTCCTCGCCGAGGATCGTCAGGTCCGCGATCCCGCGAGTGAGCACCGTCGCGGCCGCGCGCAGAATGCGGTCGTCGTCGCCCTCCGGCAGCACGATGTGTTTGCGGGTCTCGCGTGCTCGTTCGACGAGTTGATAGCCGAACATCAACGGCGTTACGACCGGCGACCGCTGCACATCGAGCAGGGCGAACAGCGCGGCCGCGTCGACGTGGGTCTCGAACAGGGCGAGCGCCCGATCGTGTTTGCTCTGCGAATCCGCTGCGAGCCGCCCGCGCGTTCGCGTGATCCGCACGGCCGTCTCGTACGTTCCGTATTCGGTGCGGATGATCGGCAACGTCGTGCGCAGACCATCGATCAGGCGGTCGATCGGCTCCGACAGTTCGAATCCGCCGTTGAGGGCGATGGCCGACAGCGTCGGGAACGTGCCGGCCGAGTGCGCCATCAACACGGCAAGGAGCACCTCGCTCCGGTCGCCCGGCACCACGACGACGGAACCCTCGATCAGGCGTGTCAGCACGTTCTCCATCGACATGGCCGCGACGACGACGCCGAGTGCCTCTCGATCCAGCAGCTCTGGATCACCCTTGACCAGCGTGCCGTCGATTGCGGCGAGGATGCTGCGCACGCTCGGCGCGACGAGTGTGGTGTCCTCGGGCACCGCCCAGACCGGCGCCGGGCTGCTCGGCACGGACCGGCCTGTGGCCGCCCGGTCCGTGGTCGACCAGCTCGTGGTCGACCAGCTCATGGTTGGCCGGTTTTGTGCACGCCTGCCGACGATCCGGCGCGCGGTGCGGTCGACGACCTCGATGATCTCGGTCAGCGCGGCCGGGTCGGCCCGGTTGACGACGATGCCGAACAACGCAGCATGTTCCGCTTGTAGCTCGGACAGCGTCACTTCGGCGAGTTGACGTACCTCGTCGGGGGTGCGCGCATCCGCCTGTCCGAGGCGTTCCTCAAGACCCTGCCCGGACCGTCCGCCAAGCACGAGCAGCACCGGCGCACCGAGGTTGGCGGCGACGCGGGCGTTGTAGCCGAGTTCGGTCGGCGCGCTGACATCCGTGTAATCGGAGCCGACGATCACGACAGCGTCGCACTGAGCCTCGATCGCCTTGTAGCGCTCGACGATGCGCACCATCGCCGCATCGGGATCGGCGTGCACATCGTCGTAGCTGACACCGATGCACTGGTCGTAGTCGAGATCGACTGCCACATGATCGAGCAGCAGCTCCAGCACGTAGTCACGTTCCGTCGCCGACCGGGCGATCGGCCGGAACACCCCGACACGGTGCAACCTGCGGGCCAGCGTGTCGAGTACGCCGAGGGCGATGGTCGACTTTCCGGTGTAGCCTTCGGCCGACGTGATGAAGATGGATCTCACCCACTGTCCCTTCCGTGTCTGGCCTGCTCCGCGCGCGTAATCGCCGACCTTGGCTGCTTCCTGAGCGCCGCACTGTCGCGATTGCCAGGGTGTTCCGCCGGCAGATTCCGAGCGGCTCTCCCCTTATCCTACGGAGCAGGCGGTGATGAGCCGGTGTGAGCGCGAGCGCGTATCGATCGCAACGATTCCGGCCGCACCACCGCAAAAAAAGGACCCCTCGCGCACCCGCCAGAGCCCGGTTACCCTTGCTTCGTTTCCGTCCTGGGGGAATTGGCCTGGATGGCGCCACGCGAGGAGCCGAACTCCAGTGTAACCGGTCACGCAGAACGGATGCGTCGACCCCGCTTCCGCCCGTTCATCCGCGTTCCGGGTGCGCCGCGGCATCCGGTAAGCTTCTCTGTGGCCGTCATCCGGATGCGGGTACCGCCGGCCAGGAGAATTCGCCTAGTGGCCTATGGCGCACGCTTGGAAAGCGTGTTGGGTGCAAGCCCTCGGGGGTTCGAATCCCCCATTCTCCGCCGATTGAAAACAGCCTCTGGTCGGGTTTTTTATTCTCGCGAGCGAGGGCGCATTCCGCTTCATGTGCTGAGATATGTGCTAAGCCTGATCCAGATGCTCCGCGAAGCGGCTTACTGCGGCTTTCTGCATCGTCGGGGTGACGTGACTGTAGATGTTCATGGTCGTGGTGATCGTGGAGTGCCCCAGGCGCTCCTGCACCACTTTGGGGTGCTCTCCGAGTTCGAGCAGCAGGGTCGCGTGCGTATGCCTCAGCCCCTTGAGGGTGACCCACGGCAGTCCATTGATCGCCACCTGAGCACGCTCGACGCGGAACGTCCACCGTCGGCCGACCTCGTTTGGAGAGCGGATCGCGCCCGCGTCGTTGCCGAAAACATAGGCATCTGCCCGCGCAAGGTCGAGCGAGATCGCGCCACGTTTCGCCTTGTACGCCTTCAGGATTCCCACAGTCTCAGAGTCCAAGTCGAGGACGCGCGCGGACCCTGTCTTGGTGGACTTTGTCACGTTGCGCACGGTCACGTCAGCGGCCCGCCTGACACTCAGCCTGCCGCCGGCGACATTCAAGTCACCCCAGCGAAGGGCGAGAGCCTCGCTACGCCGCATCCCCGTGAAGGCGATGGTGCGCCAGAGCGGGAACAGGTCATCCTTGAGCACGTCGCGGTTCCACGTGAGGAAGGCGTGGAGTTCACCGCCGGTCCAGGTCGTGATCTCGGGGCGCTGTGCGCGGATCTGCGAACCTGTTGGAGCGTTCACGGTACGCTTCTTCTTCGTTGGATTTGCGGCGATCAGCCCATCGTCGATCGCCGCGTCGAGTATGGCACCGAGCACAACATGCACCTTGTTCACACTGTTAGCCGAGAGCGGCTTTCCAAGCCCGGTTACGTCCCTCCGACCTGATTTCTCCAACTCTCGGTAGTGGCTCGCGATCCTGGTCGCGGTGAGCTTGTCGAGACGGAGATCGCCGAGCGCGGGGCTGATGTGGTTGCGGATGATCTTCCGATAACCCTGGATCGTCGAGTTCTGGAGTCGGAGCCCGCTGGCCCAGTGGTCGGCGTACTCCGCGATGGTCGGCACAGTGGCATGGAACTTTTCGTTCTGCGCCTTTTTCTTCAGCGCTTCGGTGAGCGCCGTTTGTGCTTCTTCGAGGTTCTTGAAGCCGCCGCGGGTAATGCGGGTCTCTCCAAGCTCTGGTCTCTCGGGATCTCTGAGCGCGTAGATCTGGTATTTCCAACGCGGTCCCGCCTTCGTCGTGTAGTCCGTCAGCGAACCGGCATGTCGTGACCGAGACCGTCGGGCCTTGTTCTCCTTATGCTCTTCGGAGTCGCTCCAGATGGAGTGGCCCTTCGGGACCTTCGTCATTTTCCGAACCTCTCCATCTCGCTTTGATTGGCGTTGGCTTAGCCGTCGATGGGCATGACCATCGGGTCGAGTTCCATCCGGCGTCCGTTGATCATGGCTAGGCGTTCTCGGTGGGTGGCGATGCGTTTCGCGTGGACCTCACGTGGGGTGACTCCCGGGTGCCCTCGGTCGTACTGCTCAAGGATTTCTTCGGAGACCCGTTTGTAGTTGGCGGAGTCGTATGCCTGTTCCTTCCAGTACCGCAGGAGGTCCTCGGTGGTGAGTTTGACCCTGCCCTGGATCCATGCCTGAATCTCCTCGGGCGTGAACTGACTCTCCGGCACTCCGGCCGGCGCCTGGGTTTCCTCGGAGGATGGCGTGAGTAGGGCGGCCGGCGTGGTTTCCAGGGCGTAGGCGAAGACTGTGAGGTCGTCCACGTCGACGCGACGGTCGCCGTTCTCGATCTTGCTCAGGGCTGAAGGCGAGATGGCCCGGCCCGTTGCCTTGATCCGTGCGGAAAGCTCTCGTAGGTCTACCCCGCTGTTTTGACGTACCTTGCGGAGATTCGCTGCCACGACTTCGTTCGTGTGTCCCGCGGGATTCCCGCGCTGTCTATCATCCATATAAGAAACATACACCGTCATTGTTGACACAACAAGCGCGAGCATGTAGATTCATTGATCATCACTTCTCGCTGTCGAGGGAACGAGGTACGCGATATGAGAACCGCAACGGTGACGATTGAAACGCTACGGGAGTCGCGCAGCTTGGTAATCACGCGAACCGAGGCGGCACAGGCGCTCGGCGTCGATCCGCGCACTGTCACGGCGGGAGTCGAGAACCATACGATCCCTTCGGTCAGGCTCGGCCGCCGTGTGGTGATCCCGCGCGAGAAGTTCCTGAGACTCTTCGACCCCGGTCAGGAGTGAATCGATGGTGTTGGTGGCTTCCGGCCGCGATTGCGGTCCGGCCGGTAGAATCGTTGTCTGTACAGTGCTGATCCGGACGAGAGGTGGTGCGGGTTATGGCGGCGAGCCGTGTGCAGTTTCGCGACGTGATTCCCTACGAGGTGCCCTCATCCCTGTCTGCCCTGCGAGGTCCTGCGGATGGGATGCTCGACGTGCCGATCACCGTACACTGGGGCCCGTCCCGCATGTTCGACCTCGGCGAGGCCGGGCAGCGACGCATGGTTTACCAGGCGCTGGTACGCGAAGGCACCCCACAGGTGCAGGAAGCGCTGTTGAACGCGACGCTGCTGCGCCAGGAATGGGCTGGACTGATCCTGCCCGAACGTTGCCGCGCACTCTGGGAAGAGCACTTTCCCGAACTCGCCGCGTAACCACGATCAGCGTGAGCTGGCGGGTGATCTCGTGACGGGCGACGAGAACGCTCGCGCCGCCTTGCAGGTACGAGTTGCGCGCCTGCTGTTGGATGCGGTCGCCGACGCCGGGTTCGTCCTCGCGGGCGCTGGCGCGATCCGTCAATGGGGCATCACCGATCGCCCGACCGAGGATGTCGATCTCTTTGCCGGCCACACGACCACTGCCGAACAGTTCCGCACCGCACTCGACGCCGCCGAGACCGCGTTGACCGAAGCGGGCTTCGAGGTCAGCCGGTCCCGGGTATCCGACTCGTTTGCCCGATTCCACCTGCGCGGTCAGGGCGAGGAGCTGTTGGACGTGGACTTTGGCGTCAATTGGCGTGCCGATGCGCCAGTGCTAATGACGGTCGGCCCGGTCCTGTCCGAACGCGACGCCATCGCCGGCAAGCTCGCTGCGGTTTACTCCCGCGGCGAGGTGCGTGACTTCCTGGACTTGGACTCCATCCGCGCGATCGGCAGATTCACCGACACCGAACTGCTCGCCCTGGGTCGCGAACACGACGACGGCTTCGACGCGGGCATGTTCGCCGCGCAACTCTCCCGCATCGCGACGATCCTTCCCACGCAGGCCGGGCAGTACGGCGTCACTACCGAAGAATTCGCAGAGATCCAAGGACGCACCCTCGCGTGGGCGGTCGAACTCCGCGACGCTGCAACCGCACCGGACGTCGGAGACAACACGCCAGGGTGCGAGACGCCGACTCCGAAACCGTCAATCCAGTCGCAAGCGTCGAGACGATCACGCCTGCCGAATATCGACCGATCTGGAACGAACCCTCACCCCAAGATCGACCCGCCCGGCCGATCGCTGTAAATGAATGGCGCCGATCAAGAACCTCAGCACCGTTCCAACGCCCGCTCCTGCAAGGCTGGCCGAGGCCGCAGCAGGGTGAGTCGAATAGCGCTCGTCACGCCGGGACACCTTGCCTCCCGGTCTCGGACGTTGAAGCCTACAGACCCCCGCTGACCTTTGACATCCGTGGCGTCGTTACAGGCCTGGACGGAGGCCTCGATCCGGGCCGAGACGCTGGTGCCCGTTCGATGCAGACCCGAACTGGCCGAGCCGGACGGCTTGCGCATCGCGCGCAGCCAGGGCACGCTCGCCCGCGGTCCGTTCCGCCTGGACTCGCGCGGCACGGTCACGGACGAGCCGGGCGGCCTCGGTGACCGGCAGCGCCTCGATCTCAGCAAGGTCGCGCCGCGCCTGCTCCGCGCGAGTTCGCCACCGAGCTGCGCGACCCTCGGCAGTATCCAGCGGCTTCTTCCCGAAGATGCGACGGCGCAGGACGGCGCGCTCGTCCGCCCGGTGCTCGGCCAGCCGCTTTTGCTCGCTGCGGGTCTGCTCCACGTGCCGGTTCGCTTCGGCCACGCGAGGATCGGCGTCGGCCTGCGTGTGGGCGACAGACGCCGCCCACGATGGGATGCGGGTCGTGGTCTGTGGCACAGTGCCCCACCTTTGGCGCACCATCTCCTTCGTGGCGTCGTGCTCGCCTGCGGCCTCGGTTGCCGCGCGCGCGGCGGCGCGTCTGTTGAGTCGTCCGGCGCGAGTCTGGGCACGCGTCACTTCCCACATTCGTTCTCGTGCCTCGATGTAAGTGCGTCCGTCCGCGGTGGCCTGCTCGATCAGCGGCCCTGCGACTCCAGCACGCACCTGCGCGACTCTTGCATCGGCGGCGGCCACGGCCTCTTCCTGCCGTTCGCGCTCGGTCCGGTGCGCGTCCCACTGCCGGTCGAGCGCGGCCATCGCCTGTTCCCACTTCTCGGCCTGATGGTCGGCGTGCTCGATTTGCTGGGCGAGCCTCGCGCGTTCCCGGTTGACGAGACTCACCGGACCGTCGGCGACGAGACCGTGCACTGCGTCGCGTGCGGCGCGGGTCCCTTTGGCCAGTCCACGGTCGGCGCGGTCGCGTTCAAGCGCGGCGACGAACTGCTCGCGAGCGTCGTCCAAGTGGCCGGCGACGATGTGCAGCCGGTTCGCTTCCTGCCCACGGGTCATGCCGACGTACACACCAGCCGCGTCGAGCGCGTCGGACAGGACCGTGTGCGATTCGGAGACGGTCGAGCCTTGCACGCCATACGCGGTCGTGGCGTAAGCCAGGTGCGTGTACTCGCTGACGTACTCGGCGGGGAGTGCAGTGGTGCGCTGGTACTTGTGTCGCCTCCCGGTTTCACTTGCCCATACCGTGCCGTCCTCTCCGATGTGCTGGACGGTCCAGGTCTGCCGGTTGGCGACCTGCAACTGGCTGTCGTTCTTCCGGGTCTGGATCACGTCCCCTGCGCCGATGGTGAGCCTATCGCTGCCGGTCGTGGTGCGTGCATTGTCGACCTCGCCCTGCTGAACCCGCTCCGCCCGGACGCGCTCGTTCAGCTCGCGGGCCTCGTCGTTCGTCGCGACCGTGATCGTTGCACCATCGAGCGCAGTTCCGGCGATCGCCTCCTTTACCGCCTCCGTGCTCTCATGCAAATGGATCAGGCCGAGCGCGTGCAGCTGGTCGAACAGCAGTGCGGGGTTCTCGCGGGCGCGCATCCGTACGGTCAGATCGGCGTACTCGGGGTCGGTAAAGCGATGCACTGTCGTCACGTCGAGCGTGCGGCCCAAGAGTTGCGCGGCCATGTCGAGGACACCGCCGCGCCCGACGGCGGGGAGCTGTGCCCGATCGCCAACCAGGGCGAGCGTTGCGCCGGCCTCGTCCGCGATTCTGAGGAGCGCGAGGGCCGTGTCCTGGTCAAGCATCCCAGCCTCGTCCACCACGATCCGCTCCCCGCGCATCAGGCGCGCCCCGGCCGACGGGCCAGTGTAGATATTGCCGTTCTCCGGATCAGCGTCGCCCACCGCGAGGCGGGTCCAGACGCCGTCGCGGTTCCACCGCCATCCGTTCGCATGCACGAGTTTCGCAACGCTGCCGGCGGGGACGCCGAGTTCCAGCTGCGCCATCTGTGCGGCCTTCTTGGTTGGTGTCACGATCCGCGCCGCACGACCCTGCTCGGCGGCCGCCCGGATCGCGACCGCGAGCATGGTGGTCTTGCCCGCTCCTGCCGCACCTTCCACCACCACCAGCGGATCACCGGATGCGACGACGGCCGCCGCGCGGGTCTGGTCCGCGTCGAGCCCGCGCTCGCGCGCCAGGTCCGTCACGTCGAGAACCCGACGCGGCCCGCTGCCGGCACGGGCGGCCATCAGGTCCCGCAGTTCCGTCTCGACGGCGACGACGTGCAACGAGTTGAGGTGTGCAACATGGTCGGGTTGCACGCTCCCGGGTGGCAGCACTGACAGGCAATCATCCGTCGCAAGCGTGGTGGTGACCGCAATCAGGTCGCGCAACGCCGCTGGCTCCGCCCGCACCCCGGCTTCGGTGATGATGCGGGTGACATGCTCCTGCACCGTGTGTCGTGTCCATGTTGACGCGGCTGCTGCGCACCGGTCCAGCGCACGTGAGGCGAGCTGTTGTACGCGCAACTCATCCAGCGACATCGGGGGCGGCCGATGCTGACGTGGAACGTTCGGGGTGTAACCGAGCGCGTCCAGCTCCTTGCGCCAATCTGCCTCGTTGCCGAGTGTCGATTGTCTCTTGCTCGGCCGCTCGTGATCCCACGCCATCGCCGTCAACCGGGCAGTGACCACTGAGCCAGGCTCCTGCCCCGGATGCCGGACCTCCCACTGTGCCTCGAACCGGGCAAGGTTCTTCTTGACCTGCTCGGCTCGCTTACTCATCGGCGCATTGAACCGCTCCAGCTCCGCGACCTCGCCGGTCACCGGATCCAGTGTCAACCCATGCCGGTCGAGGGCCGCTGCGAGTTGTGGGTGGGCGGTGATGACCGCCGTGCCCAGCGCCCGGATCGCCCCCTGCTGCTTGAACAAAGCCGCCGTGTCCAGACCCCGCCACGCTCCGGCCGCCCAGACTCGCGTGCCAACCTGGAAGTGGATGTGTCGGTGCGGGTCGCCCGCTCGCGAGGTCTTGTGCATAACCGAGACGGTTTCCAGCTGCTCAGCCGGCACAACTTCCTGCCTCCCCCGCTGGCCGATCCGAGTGACCGAATGCTGCCCGAGCCAACGACGGATCTCTCCCATCGCATCCTTCTGCGCGACGTCCAACGTCTCGGACACCTCCGGGTGCAGCGATGCCGCGATCGACAACGACTTTGGGGTGTTCACCACCATCTCTGCAAACCGCGGCGAACCTTGCCGGCCCTCCCCCGGCAGGCGCGGCGTGCCCATCGACTCACCAGTGAACGGATTGATCCAATCCACCCAGTCCGCGTATTGCTCGGGCGTCAACGCACCCTCGCCGACCACCACGCCCTCGCCGTCAACGACGGAGAACTCCGCAAGAGAGACGCCACCTTCCAGGTAGTACTCGTCAGCTTGTGAGCGGTCCGATTCCAGATACCTGCGCGCGGCCGTGCCCGATCCTCGGAAGAGAATCACGCCGCCCTTCATCTCGAGCCTCTGTTTCTAATAGCGCTTACTATGTATCTACCACAGTAGCATACGTACATTGAGAAGGGAATAGCGAGTGAAAATGGCAGCAAACGCGAGTACCGATGGGACTGGTGATCTGTATGAGGGTCGGGCACGGAGGGCGCTGGGTGCTGACCGGAGGCCAGGCGACCATGACCGGCTCGCTCTCCGTTTCCTGCGGGGCAGGCCGAATGCGTAACGCCTTCACCGCTTGCGCCAAGTGGCGATATACCGCACATTTGCGCGAGGGTCTTCCCCCGCACAGCTGCCCATGCTCCCTGGTGCCGTCCGAGATCTGCCCGTAGGGGGAACCCTGACCTGATGACTTATGAGATGAGTCGCACACATGTTTGTTCGCGAGCCACCCCGCACGTTCAACCGAACGGATTGCGAGGCAGCACCGGCGTGGACAGTCAACACCGCACCTCCGATGGTGTACCGTCCGGTGACACGGGCGGCAGAGGCTGGCCTCCCCGAATGGATTCGCCGACGCAGGTTAGGCAAGACGAGCGACGTGGACGTACTGGTCAACGGCGATCGGGTGCCGATTGAACAATCGGTGTTCGTCGAACTCCTCGAGAACTCCATCGTGAACAGCCGAGCGCCCTACCGCCACGCTCTCGAGACGTCGGAGATTCACTATTCCGAACTCGTGAAGCTGGCGCGGACGGCTGAAGTACCGCACCCACTGTTCTTCGCACCTGCCGCGATCGCACAGGCGCAGGTGAAGTCAAAGTCCGAGAAGCTGCTTCAAGGCGTCGTCCCGGAGACGTTCACAGTGAACACGCGGACGACGGTCCAACTGCATGATGTCGAGCTGATCATCAAGGACCTCCTCCGAAAGCAGACCCTGGCTAAGAAGCACGACCCGACGCTTGCGAAGAATAGGATCGTCGGACTTCTCAGGCGGTCAGGAAACACCGTGCACGAAGACGCGGATGCGCTCGTTGCCGCACTCGGGCTGGAGCGGTCCGCGATTCGCAATGCCCGAACGAAGGAGATCGCGCTCGAGCTGATCATCGACCGACTCGAAGCCAACCAGGTGCTCGTCTCGCGAAGCGTGCGCGGGTTCATGCCCCAGATCCTCGACGGGGTGCGCTTCAGCGGTATGACGGTCCGCGACTCGAAAGTGCCGTATATCTTCCTGGCCGGCGGCGACCACCGCGACTTCGAGGAACCTGCCGGGAGACAGATCTTCACGCTCGTGCTTATGTCGGTACTTGTCGCACGCGGAATCTTCGCGCCGGTTAGCTACGACGCCAACAGCACCGCACCGGACGCAGGCCGGGAATACGACATCGTCGGCGAGATCCTCATGCCCGCCAGCGAACTACTTGAAACAGCGCTCGACGACCTCGACACCGTCAAGGCTGCCGCAGACGTCTTCAGAGTTACCCCGAGCGCTATGACGGTCCGGGCGATGCGCCTTGGCATACTCCCCTTTGAGACCGCACTCGCGTACCTGGGCGAACTGGAGACAGAGTTCCGAGCTCGACCCAAACCTGGACCGCGCAATCAGCCCAAACCGGTCAATGCAATCCGAAAGTACAGCGGGCGGGCGCTCACCACACGCATGCTCCGCGCCGTCGAAGAGCGGAGGCTGTCGGAGCGCGAGTTCTGCCGCGTTGTCTGCCTGAACCGGATCGACCCCGCAAATCTCGGCGAGCTGAAGGCGGCGCTCCGATGAACGAAGAGATGTACCTCCTCGACAACAACGTGCTCTCCCACCTCGCACGTGCTCAACGAGCCAGCGCGTTCTTCCACGAACACTGCTACCTCCCGACAGAGATCCTCCACGAGGCCGAGGGCTATCCGGATGCCGCGTCGTTCGCAGATGTCGAGTACCCGACCACAGCGAGCGTCCTGAAGCACCTCGGCACGGTGATGGCCACCCTCGCGGAAGGCGACACCACGCTCGTGAACCTCTACGCAAACAAGGGCGCCGCGGACCCAATGCTCATCGCCTGCGCATTGAATGGGATGGAGGAAGCGGCCCCACTCCTGTGGGGCCCAACCTGGGTCATCGTGTCGAATGACAAGGCGGTCCGAGCGAAGGCCACCGAACTCGGCGTTGAGTCGAGCACGCGGGAGGAGTTCCTCGTCCGGACGCAGGACAAGTGGCAGGTCTGAACGTGCTGCACACCAATCATTGACCGGGCATTAGTTGCGCTCAATCACCGGCGATCTGGCGCCCGATCATTCTGAAGTCGTGGCCCCACGCTTTGCCCGCTGAGAAGATTAGCCATGAGCTTTGCTAAGCCGGCCAAAACCGCCCCGACGATGTTCCACTACACAAACGCCGCTGGCCTCGTGGGGATCATTAGAAATCGCGAACTCTGGGCGACCGGCTCGAACTATCTGAACGACCCAACAGAGGTAAGCTTCGCCGCGACGGCGCTAGCCGCGGCTTTGCGGGAACGGCTTGACGAAGCGAATGAAGATCGAGACCGTGCTCAGGTGGCGCTCGATCTGCTCGAGCGGGCGTACGTCGATCCCCACTCGCCCGACCAGTATCGCGAAGACCGGTCCTTCATCACAAGCTTCTCCCGATCTGATCAAAGCCTGACGCTTTGGCGCCTGTACGGCGGTCGCAACGGCTTCTGTATCGGGTTCGACGAAGACCATTTGCTGCGATGGACGAATAGCCCTGAGTTTCCGACGGGTGAACGGGATGGCCTCGCAGCGGACGAACGAGAAGAGCTCGACGCACTCCGAGCGAACTTCCAACTTTCGGCGCGGATCGAAGATGTCAGTTACGGCGGACAGGACGTCGCTCCAATCCTCGACGAGGTCATGGCCGTGCCATATGACCCTCAGCAGCCGTACGCACACGAGTGGCGTCTACGAGAAGCGATGAACCAGCTGTCGAGAATCAAGCACCCGGCATACGAGGACGAGAAGGAGGCGCGGCTGATCGTGCAGGAAGTCCATCACCATGCAGCGAATCCCAGCGTGCGGGTTTCGGCAGCCGGCGCATTGGTCGCGTACCGACGAATTGTCTTCCCGTTCGAAGCCGTGCAGAGCATCACGATGGCTCCCGGCGCCAATACTCCGCAACAGCACCGCGCACTCAAAGCGCTCATGGCACAAGGTGGAAGGGGTCCGTACAGCCACGTAGAGGTTCGTGAGTGCGGGCTACCCTTCGTGTGGTGATTGAGATAACTACGCTGCTGGCGCTGCGTAGCTGCGCACGAGGGTGTCCAGGTAGCGGATGGTCAATCGAGTTGATTTCGTTGGAATCCTTCTCGGAAGCCATCGACATCTGGGAACAGGACTCGACGGTGGACGTCCGGCCATCGAATGCCAACGGTTGCGGCATGCGGATGACTCAATACGGGCGGTGGGCAGATCCATCGCCGGCAAGCTGCTCGGTCATCTGTTCAGTCAGTCAGCAGAGTGCGACCGCGGAAACGCGCTGACCTACGTTTCCGTGCAGCGACACAAGAGTAGGAGTCCTGAAAGTCAAGACATCTCCGTCGCCAACGCTGGCAGCGGGGCCGAGGGTGGCGTGCGGGAGATAGCCACTTCCCCAAAACGACGGCTCTGCAGCCGCGAATCTCGGCATGTCGGTCAGCCCAGCAGTAAGCGACCGTGCAGACGATGAAACGCCGGATGCGACGCCGGATGCGACGCGAGTGGCACGGGGATATTGCGTTCCGACCCGAATCGATCTCTCGACCATAGCCTGACGTCAATTGCCGCGGTGTTGTTCGCGACAGAATTGAGCAGGACTGAAACCGCAATGGTGTACGCCTCGTCGAGGCGGAAGTTGCCCGCAACGGTCACATGTACTCGCCAACGGGTTCGCTCGACCACGGCAGGGATCCCGACGGGGTCGCCATGACGGTGAGCAGACGCTCCTCTTACGGCCGCACGGGAGGCCGCCGATTCTCAGTGGCAGAAGGGTCGAGACATGTTCGAAAATCTCCGACTCGAGGTCACGGGACTGGACCTTATTGCTGGCCCGCCCCCTCGGGAAACGGCCGCAATACTTGTGTCGACACTGGAGTCGTTAGTTCATTGGTTGCGGCCGGCCAGTGGAACGAGTGAGCAGCCCTATGAGATTTTCACCAAGCAATCGAACGTGATTATCCAGGCAGAGCGAGATCTGATCTTGGCGGTACGCCAAGATATCGGGGTTGATGACTAGTCTGATTTCGCACTCCGTTTCGGTCGCCCGACTTGAGCCGCGACCGCGCAGACGAGTTGCATCAGACGAACGTGGGCAGTACCGGGATCAAGCTCGTTAGGCTGACAACACGTGGCGAGCCTTCCCCACAGGCAAGGTGCTCGTGCCAGACCGCGATCTACGGATACCGACGGAGGTATTTTGCCTGGAGACCACTTCGTGCCGGCGAGTTTGATTGGACGTTTCTCGGCGGACCAACAGGACGAGGGACGGAGGAGGCGCGTTTTCGTGGCAAGGCGAGGGTGGGCCGCTCCACGCCCTCAGGTTGCCGAGAGTTTTGCTAAGCAAAACAGCCTGTATCAGGACGGGTCGTTGGACATGGACAGCTACTGGCAGAAGTACGAGACCGAGCTGCCGAGGGCGCTCAACCTTCTCGCTGAAGAAGCGGCCGTTCCTCTCTGGATATGGCTCAGGGTTCTGGTACCTCACGTGGCAGCTACGTTCGTTCGCGGCCGTGAGTTTCTCAAGCGATACACCAACCGCCTCAAAAACATGGGCTATACCCACTACGTCAATCCCGTTGGAGCCATGACCATGGAGCTCCAGCGGAGACTTGCCCCTGTGGCAGGGTCACGGTGGATTGTCTTCCATGCATCGCCCAGCATGCCGTTCGTAAACAACGACCTCGGGATGTGCGGGCTCTTCGATCTTCGGATTCAGCAGCGCGGCTGGATCTATCCAATCGACAGTTTCACCGCACTCGGCATCTTTCCAGTAGACCGGCGCCGAGTTGCTCGCTGGGATGGTTCAACGTGGACAGCCATCATTGAGCACACGCACGACTCTTACAACTTTGGGGGCATGAACCAGAACATCGCATCGTGGGCTTCGGAGTTCATATTCGGGAGGGCTGGACAGCTGGTGGAGCGTTTCGCCGGAGGTCTACGCGACCGCTCCACCACGGACGGGATGTTTGGTTGGCCATTCAGCAGTAAGGAACTTCGATTCACGGAGTTCAGCTGGCATCGTCTGACGGCCGCGACACATGCTGATCCTCAGCCCTCGGATCTTCGGATCGAGGAAGTCATGGGGTCTGCAGAAGCGGCCCAAGCGCTTGCTGCGGGTTGGGTGCCGCCAATGATATTTCCTGTCAATCAAACCCCAGACCTAGAATTCGAGAGCCTGGAAGCTACCGGCAACACAATCTCGCTCCAGCTGACTAGAGCGCCTCGCAGGTGGGGCGACTACTCCGGGCCTCAATCTGTTGCTGGGTGAGCTATCCGTTGGTTTCCGGGAGCGACAGTATGTCTAAGTACACATTCACACTCTCGACGTCTTGCTCGATCGTGACTGGATCGACTACGCGACCCCGGTCATCGCGCCTGCTGCCTGATTGTGGGACGATCAGCGGGCGCGCAAATGCGTGAAGCCGCTCGCGTCGACGCCTGAGGTGAGATGCCCGGAACGGGAACGATTGGCGGGCATCTCCATTTGTAACTGCTGCGCCGTGTTGACCGACTGGGTGGACCGAATGCCACCGCTGAAAGCGCAACTCGAGAGTCACGGGGAGTAGTTCCAGGGGTAAGGCTTCTCGCCCCGATCGCGATGGTAGGTGGCTGGCAGGAGAGTTCCTGTGCCAGGGTTCAATCTCTAGAGCAGTGGATCTCCCAAGCTTCGCCGCATCGATGTGACGGCGCCGGGCCCACCACGAACCCAGGTAATCAGCATTGCCCGGACTGTCTCGAACGTTTGATGCTCGATCGATGCGGCGTGCTGCGCGTCGATCACTGCGAGTTGACCGAGTGTGTGAATTACCCACCGGTTGACGGTAAGGGAGTCGTCGGTGCCATCGAGCAGGAGATTCATCAGGGCCGCGTCGATATCGCCACCACCACCCGTGGGCCACAGCGGTTGCCCGGCCACCAGACGGTCGCGCATCGCGACTATCAGGTTGCTTGCTGCCTCGCCGCGTATGCGCCGCATCTGCTCGGCCTCCGCAATAGCACGATCGTGATCACGGGAATTGCGTTCTTCCGCTATTTCGAGCTTGCGTGCATTTCGCTCTGCCCGGAACAGTGTGAAGGCGATGATCGCGGCGACCCCACCTCCTACGAGAGCGCCAATTGCTGCCGCGACTACTGCAGACCAGAATTGCCATCCGTCGGACGACGCTGGCACTGCCTTCGGAATTACCAGCGCGAATCTGTACCAAGCAGCAACGTGCACCCCCAAACAATACTTGCCGACAACGCCCTGCGGCTAGCTCCCGATAACGGTTCACAACTAGTCACGGAAACGACCGATCCATAGGCGGAACCTCTACCGTGCAACAGTCCATGCACGTGATCGTCGCGATTGTGACGATCGATTACGGGAGCCATTAGCCGTATACCAGCGAGATACGCAGGGGCAACTTCGAGAACGTAAAGCGTGTCCGTGTATCCCCTGGGCAATTTCGCCTTGACTTCGACAGGAGCGCGCGAACAGTATGCTGCCCGCACCACGAGCCTGTCGTCGACAGAGCATTCCGGGGACAACGTTTCACACCGCGATAGGTGGTCGTCCAAGGCTACAGTTCGACGCGATTCCGTCCCGTAAGACGATCAGCGGTTGCTGCCCCCTAAAAACTGGAAACGGTTTGAATAGATATTCGCCTGAAGGTCCGAATCGCTGACGAACGCCTTCGTGGTCTGGCCGTCAACCTACGGCAGAAACGATTGAGGCTGGCGTAGTGAGCAGAAGCACGGCGGCGTTTCGCAGTCCGGGTGTGGAGTCGGCTGCTCGTTGAGATATTCACCCACGGTGACAGTTCCTTGATTGGCGCGACAAGTTGCACACCCACAGCCGTAGAGATACAGCAGAGTGTTGTCCGAGTAGTGAGAGAGGAGGTTTTCACGATAGACGTTCTCGGCCGCACTCGCATATTCGAGCCAGTCAAGGCCTGACTCGACGCGGAACTTCGCCATGTCGAAGAGCGTTGAATATTCTCGAACCCAATTGTTGTCCTTGCTTGCGCGCTCTACGGCTTCGGTCGCGAGGCTCCAGTAAACGTCGCCAACGTTCCCGTCCTCGAGCACCGTTTCCTTCGCGTCCCACATCTCCTCGGTCACATTTGCGGGACCGAGCCGCTTCAACATCGCGCGACGCTGGCGACGATAGAGCGTCGCCGCGGGGCGCCGCTCATCGTCGTAACCGGTGAAGACTTTCGGAAAACCGCTCACCTGGCGCTTTACCAATTCGGAGCCACAGGCGGGGCACTCGGACCGCGGGTCCGGCCAGTTCTCGAGGACGGAACCACACTTGGGACATGTGGGTGGAACGTCTGCGTTGGCCGCCGCGGAGATTAGCGCCTCGGCTTTGTGGAGGCGTTCGCGCATTGGGGCGCGCACTCCCGGGGCACCCGCCAAGTATTCCCGAAGTAATGCCGCCTCGGCGATGTAATTCTTTCGGCGGTGGTAGATGATGGCTGCGCGTTCTGTGTACCAGGGAGCCGGGATGACAGCTCCTGCTACCGTCTCGGTGCTTGTAGCAATTGCGCATTCCAAAAGGAGGGCGAGCGCTGCGTCACCGTCTCTGCGCCGAAGCAGCTGCGTGATGTCCTGAACCCACTCCGTGTAGTGCCGACCGCGAACATCTCCCAAGGCGCGCTCCTTCTCGCGCCTGCGCCTCAATTCGGCGTTCCAATCGCTAACGGAAGAGTCATCCATGCCTACATGGTCCGGCAGGTCTTCCCGGTGCGTCAACCGCGAGTCTCGAATACACTGCCAAATCGAGGCTCGATATTCTGGCGCAATGAGTCTTGATATTGACAAGGACGTGCAAGTTCCGTTGAGCGAGCAGTCGGCCGATGTTTTGCAACAACTGTTGGCGATCTGGGACGAGGTGTCAGAGTCCGAAGTGCCGGTCCTCGAAGACGGCGACTGGGAGCGTGGGGTCTCCGCTCGGGTTCAGATTGAACATGCCGTCGGGCTCACCCGTGCGGTACTTGTTCTCGCCAAGGCTGGATTGCGGATCGAGTCCGTTCCACTTGTACGGATGACGATGGAGTGCGCTGTCACCGCTGTTTGGTTGACGATCGCTTCTGG
Organism: Microbacteriaceae bacterium; assembly: GCA_004297935.1. Classification (GTDB taxonomy): domain Bacteria; phylum Actinomycetota; class Actinomycetes; order Actinomycetales; family Microbacteriaceae; genus Rathayibacter_A. The sequence goes on from SCRE01000010.1 coordinate 88,058, forward strand.
ATCAGGGAAGGCGTCTTATTACAAGGCAACGGTTGACTTCAAGAATCTGCACCTAGCGTTGCTCAAAATCGGGAATCCGGAAGTCGTTGACGACCCAGACAGTAAGAAGCTCGAAGCTGACATTGGATCGCTCGAGGTATTTCGCCAGAAAGAGGCAAGGAACTTTCTTGACCGTTGTGCATCGGTCGACTCCGGGGAGTGGCTTTACGCCTACTACCGACTACTCTCCAGGACCTCACACGGTGGCGCAAATCTGAACGATGAGTATCTTCAAGAGATTGAGCACAGCGAGTCCGCCCCGCTCGGCCTTGCATTCAAGGACCCACGAGATTTCGCTCTTTGGCCAGTCGTCCTCGGTTTCCAAGTCACAATGCTATTCAACGCGCTTCAAGCATGGGATCGAATCAGCCACACTCGTCCGCGAAAATCCGCACTTGACGCAATCAGCGACCAGCACGACATCACGTTGTTTGATCACCTACCAGCTTGAGTAATCTCGATCAGATCATCCGCAAGAGATGGTCATCACCACGTCGGAATCCGCTCCGTAAGCCGGACCGCTACCGAACACTCGACCGCGAACACACGGCCCCACAGCATTGCGGCGCCGGGGCTGTGCATATAGGTCGCCCGACATTAAGCCCGATGAACGTGCGTCAAATGCACGAGGTGGCTGTCGCCGGAAACTGCGCAGCAGCCGAAAATGTGATCGAAATCTGACCAACATCACAGCGAGCTTGCAGTATCACGCCCGAAGCACTGCAGGTTTCATGTGCTAGCTCATGTGCTACCGGCCCTGTAGTTCCGTGAATCCTGATGGATTTGTCCACAGGCCAATCACTCGAGATCGTTGATTTCACGCGCCTCAATGAGCCTCCGGGATGCTGCGCGACCCCTTACGCTGAACAGTTCGAATCCCCCATTCTCCGTTCTCAGATCGACCCTCCGACTACACTCAGTCGCGCTTCGCCGCAACGCACTGCGCGGAGGCCGACATGAGTGCACACAACAGTCGTTCAGAGCGACCGGGCACAGCGGAAGCCGATGTGTGTTGTCGCAGAATCCTCCGCCTGCGGCGAGCGCGCGGCCGGCCGATAACGCAGGCAGTACTCGGGCGCACACAGATGCGATCCTCCCTTGAGCACTCGACGCGGGATCGCCGAGCCCGGCTCGGCACTGCGCTGTCGCCGGGCTTCGACGTCAGCCCCGCGCACATCCGACTGCCGCGGGCCGCAGGCGCAGCCATCGCCGCATGGGCCGCCCACCTCTGAACCCGCGACCGGGCCCGCCGACAGTGTACTGGCGGACACATCGGTCAGTCCGAGCACCCTGCCGGTCGTCACGTCGTGCCTCGGCGCGTAGTAGGTGGCCGTCCACTCCCAGACGTTGCCGATCATGTCCACAAGTCCGTTGCCGTTCTCCGGGAACGACCCGACCGGCGAGGTTCCCACCCAGCCGTCCGCACCCGTGTTCAGATACGGAAACCGACCCTGCCAGGTATTCGCCATGAGCTTGCCGTTCAGTCGCTGCTCGGTGCCCCACGAGAACGGCCACGCATCCGGAGACCCGCCGCGCGCGGCGAACTCCCACTCGGCCTCGGTCGGCAGTCGCTTGCCGGCCCATGCGGCGTAGGCAGACGCATCATCGAAACTGACCTGAACCACCGGATGCTGATCCCGCCCCTCGATGCTCGATTCCGGCCCGAATGGATGCCGCCAATCGGCCCCAGGAACCCAGGCCCACCACTGTCGCCAATCTCTCAGATCCACCGGACCGCGAGACCCCGTGAACACGAGCCCGCCCGGTGCGAGATCGCCCGAGGCGACTCCGGGGTAGGCCGCGGGGTCCAGCGATCGCTCGGCGACGCTGACGTATCCGGTTGCGGCAACGAACCGCGCGAACTGCTCATTCGTCACAGGATGCGCATCCAACCGAAACGTCGCCACCGTCTCCGGGTGTACGGGACCCTCGTCGGCGTAGAACTGCTCCGAGCCCATCAGGAAGCTGCCGCCCAGTATCGTCACGCCACTATCGGCGGACCTGTCATTCGAGAACGCCATCCGAACATCCAATCTCGGTCGGGACGGGTACCGAACAAGTTTCCCAGACTGCGCGAGTCCTTGCTCGATGAACGCCTTGACCCTTATCGCCGTCTGCGGTTACCCATCGACCTTCGGTCTGCGCCAGCAGGTCACACGCAGATGACGTCGCAACCCTGGCGGCGGATCTGGTCCAACGCGTCCTGAGGAGCTCGACTGTCAGTGATCAGTACATTCACGTCTGAGATTGGACACACTTGCGCTAATGCCACTCGCGAGATCTTTGTGGCGTCAGCCAGCACCACGCTCATTTTTCCGCGATTCAGGAGCGTTGCGTTTACCCGTGCGCCAATGGGGTCATAATTTGTGCACCCTGCGACGGCGTCGACGCCGTCGACACCGAGAAACGCGATGTCGATGTTGTAACTGGAAAGGAACGACTCTGCGTTTGGACCCACGGTTTCCTGGCTGCTTCTTCGCACTTCTCCACCCGCCGCGAACACCCGTAGCCCCGGATTGGCCAAGAGATCGGTGGCGATGTTGAGCGCGTTGGTGATGACCGTGAGTCCTTCTCTGTCCAGTAGCAATCTTGCGAACTCGGTCATGGTCGTGCCACCGGTCATTCCGATGACCTTGGCGCCGTCAAGGAACCGCAGGGCGCGCTCGGCGATGCGTCTCTTCTCCGCAAGATCCTGCGTCACCTTGTAACCAAGCGGCAGGTCGTTGAATGCCGCATGAGTCGTCGCTCCCCCGTGTGTCCGGCTCACTAATTGCTGTTTCTCGAGCACCTCGAGATCGCGTCGAATCGTCGCCTGCGAAACGGTGAACCGTTCGGCGAGCGCAGCAACCCCCAGCGTTCCATTCTCGACAATCGCGGAGACGATCTCGTTCAGTCTGTGCTTGCGCTGCATTTGATCACAATAACACAAGACGCTCATTTACCCTGCGCGTATTTGAAATATATACGCATCTTATTGCGTGACATAGACAAATCTGGGCATATTGTAATCAATTTATGGAACGTATGATTGACATTCTGCTCTAAACGTGCATATATTGCGTACATGGCCGGCCTAATGCGCAACCTGCGCAGTTAGTCTGAGTTTGAACAGAGGCACCTCAACGAGGAGGACGAAATCACATGATGTCGACACGTAGGCGCGCGAGGGGTATGGCACTAGCGGTTAGTGTCGCCAGTTTCAGTTTGCTCATTGCTGGATGTACCGCGGGCGCTAGTTCTCCTGATACGCAGACCAAAGCTGTGACGATCACCGTCGCCTTGGCGTCGCCACCGCCTCCCAAGGCGGCACTGGCCGCTTTCACGAAGAGCACAGGCATTACCGTGAAATGGTCGAACATTGACTGGCCTGACCTTCAGACAAAGATCACGACCGCTGCCGAAGCTAACACGTATTTCGCCGACGCTACGGATGTTGACTGGTCCCGCGTCGGCCAGTTGGGGAAGCTCAATTGGTTTCTTCCGATGGAAAAATACGTGAACACCAAGGAATTGGCCGCGGATATGCCTCAACTCAGTTCTTTTACGTCCGATGGTCACGTCGTCGGTATTCCATATGACGCGTCGTTCACGGTGACCACTGTCAACAAGCAGTTGTTTTCCAAGGCCGGAATCACCACCATGCCGACCACCATAGATTCGTATACGAAGGATCTCGAACAGATAAAAGCTAAGGGCGTTGTGCAGTACCCCCTCAACATACCGTTTGCCGCCGTGGAAGGGCTATCCACCTATTGGTACCAGACGACGGCAGCATTCGGCGGAACAATTCTGAACAAGAGCGGCAAGCCTCAATTCGGTTCACCTGACTCGGCCGGCTACAGAGCGGCGCAGTGGATGATCAATGCGTTCAAAACCGGCCTGGTCCCCCCTGGGAACATCAACATCAAAGGTGGTGCTGCTCAACAGACATTGATGGCAAAGGGACTCGTGGCCAGTACCTTTAGCGACTACGCCGGAAATGTTGGTTCCCTGTATGATATCCCTGCCTCTTCCACGGTGGTTGGGCAAGTCGAGTATCTGCCGACACCCGGAGTGAACGGCACCGCCTCGAACCTGAGCAATCCAGACGGCATCGGGATTCCAAAGGCGGCAAAACACCCAGCCGCTGCCGCAAAATTCATCGAGTGGCTCGTCTCAGCTCAGAACCAGGCTGATTTCGCCGGCGCAAATGGTGCGAATGAGGTCTGGTCGGGCGGCTATACCCTGCCGTCTCGTCTGAGCGCAATTTCCACAATGGTGTCCAATGGCAAGTTGGCGGGCGGAGCAAAAATCTCTTCGATGCTCAAGAGTTCTCAGCCGGTGTTTCCGAACGGTGCACCAACCTGGTACCCGCAATTTTCGAACGTGATCTATACCAGCTTGCACGCCGCGGCAGCTGGATCAATGAGTGTTGCGGATGCAATCAATCAGATGGTGGCTAGTGCTGACAAGCTTTCAAGCGGGTCATGAGGGATGTCGAGCAGCCTTCGGGTCTGATAGCGTCGCGAAACCAGAGCACAGCCGGAGCCAGGGCGGGAACCAGTCAGAGGCGTCGCAAGGTCGACCTATTGCCTTATGCGTTGGTCACTCCTATTGCGCTTTTCGTGATTGGCCTGGTACTCGTACCCGCTGGATTCACCACAGTTCAGGCGTTTTACCGAGTCCAACCGCTGAATCCGCCGGTTAGATTCACCGGTCTGGACAATTTCATCCGGCTGTTCAACGATGACGCCATCCGCTCGAGCTTAGGCAACACTGCTCTGTTTGTGCTCATTGGTGTTTCGCTGTCGACTGTGCTGGCGATTCTGATGGCGGTGACTCTCCAGAAGAAGTTCCATGGCAGAGCGATCCTCATCGCTGTGCTCGTTTTGCCTTGGGCTCTCCCGGGTGTCGTCGAGGCGATCATCTGGACGGGTATCTGGGATAGCAATACGGGTTTGCTGAACAGTGTCCTCACCTCGCTGCACCTGATCGATCACTACCAAGTGTTTCTCGGCCAGAACAAGTTTGTAACCATAGTGGCAATTGAACTGGTGCAGGTTTGGCAGATAACGCCGCTATCCACACTGCTCGTTATGGCGACTCTGCAGAACATTCCTAGTGATCTTTATGAGGCTGCGACGTTGGACGGCTGTTCGTCGTGGGCCACCTTGCGTAGGATCACGTTACCGCTGGCCAGGCCTGGTATCGCGATCGCGATGGTGCAGGCCGTAGTCGCCACCTGGAACGTGTTCGATCAGCCGTACGTTCTCAACGGCCAAGCGTCAACCGCATCCTCGCTGACCATGCAAACGTACTTTATTAGTTTCCAGAATTTGGATTTCGGTGAAGGTTACGCATTGTCCTTACTAATGGTTGTGGTGACACTCGCTGTATCTCTTGGCCTGGTGAAGCTCGTGTACCGGCGGGTGGAGTTCTGATGAAACGTCTTCCCTGGATCCGATGGATTGGAGTGGCCTTCATTCTGGTCTGGACACTGACCCCCCTGTATTGGGCTTTGAATATTAGCTTCCAGACTGACGCGCAGATGAGCGCAATACCCTCTAACTATTTGCCCCCTACCCCCAGCCTGAAGAACTACATTGCCCTGTTAGGTGGCGCAGGAGACCTCTCGGACTCCATACGCAGATCAGCGGTGAATACCGTGGTCGAATGCGGCGTGGCTACCGTGGTCACAGTGGTGCTTGCAACCTTGGCAGCGTATGCATTCGCCCGGATGAAATTCCGCGGCCACACCGCACTCTTCTACGCGATGCTCGCCACGATGGCACTTCCCGCGGTCGCGACGCTGATTCCGATCTACAAGATCATGTCGATCGTCGGACTGGTCAACACATACACCGGGATCATCCTGGTCTTCATTGCGGGCCTACTGCCATTAGCCACATGGATCCTCTACAGCTACATGTCAAGCCTGCCGATTGCGCTCGAAGAGTCCGGAGCCGTAGACGGGGCAAACCGCATGCAAGTGTTATGGCATATTGTCCTGCCGCTGGCAAGACCGGGAATCATGTCTACCGCCATCATCACATTCCTGTCAGGGTGGGGATACTTCCTGTTCCCGCTGGTGTTGTCGAGCGACCTCTCGACCCAGCCGTTGACTGTGGTTATCGCCTCACTGCAAGGAAGATACAACACCCCATTCACGCTGCTCAGCGCTGCTGGTGTGCTCGCCCTCCTGGTGCCTGCCGTGATCACCCTGCTGTTGAACCGGTACATCGTCAATGGGCTGCTGACCGGCAGCGTGAAGTGAAAGGAAGACAGACCGTGAACGACAGAGTGTTCGTATTGATCGGCGCCGGGAGCACCATCTTCACCCCGGGCCTGTTGCGTGATCTGGCCGCGGCCGCCCCGTTCGGTGACTTCACGGTTCGGCTTGTCGACGTGGACCCGGAGGCGGCCGAGACGATGGCCGCACTCGGTCGTCGATATGCCGAACACTACGGTTCCGGGATGCGCGTGGAGGCCTTCGCGGATCGGCGGGAGGCGTTGACCGGCGCCCGATTCGTGACGACCACAATCGCGGTCGGGTCGGTTGCCGCCCGGCGCAAAGACTTTGAGATCCCTGCACGCTACGGCATTCAGCAAACGGTCGGCGACACAGTCGGGCCGGGCGGTGTTTTGCGGGCCCTTCGTCATGTTCCCGAACTCGTCGCGATCGCCGAGGACGTGGCCGACCGGTCGCCGCAGGCCTGGATGATGAACTACAGCAACCCTTTGACGGCGAATGTCCGCGCCATCACGAAACACACTGCGGTGTCGGCTGTCGGGCTCTGCCACGGAACGATGCATTCTAAAGCCGCTCTCGCTCGCGATCTTGGGCTCGACCCTGACGCGGTACACGCGGTGTTCGCGGGAATCAACCATCTCTGCTGGCTTTTGGACATCCGCAGCGATGGTGTCGACCTCTATCCTCGACTTCGCGAGCTCGTCGAAGCGCGAAGCGGTGACCGGAACGCACCATCCAATCGGCGAGAAGGAGTCCATGCCGCGGTGTCGGCTGATCTGATGCGCACCTTCGGTCTGTATCCTGCCCCCGGGGACCGTCACGTTGCCGAGTTCTTCTCGGACTACCTTCAACTGGCTGATTCCGGTGAGCTCGCATGGGGTTTGCAGGGCGGCCAGGATATGGCCTTTGAGAACATGGCGGGCAAGCACGATCTCTGGGACGGAATCCGAGCACAAGTCAGCGGCAGCCAAGTATTGGACGTTTCACAGGACAAGGAGTCGGAGCGCCTCGTCACGATTGCCGGAGCACTCCTCAGCGGTCGCGACCACCTCGAGCTTGCCGTCAATCTGCCGAACAACGGAAAGATTCCGAACCTGCCTGCAACCGCGGTGGTCGAGGTTCCCGCGGTCGCCGGGGCCAGCGGGATCACCGGGCTCGCGGTCGGGCCGCTCCCGGATGCGATCGCAGCGGTGCTGACCGCGCGAGCTCACCAGCAGGAGCTGACCGTACAGGCGGCGATCTCGGGCGAACGCCAAGTGGCGTTGCAGGCATTGCTCTTGGATCCCCTCGTACCGGATGCTGCCACTGCGCGCGCGATCCTCGACGACGCGGTCAACGCCGACCCATCCGCATTGCATCGGTTTGCCGCATGAACATGCCAGCCATCAGCGGACCTGTGATCGCACTCGATGTCGGCGGCACCACCATCAAGGGCGCGATCGTGGACGAACAGTACCGCTTCACACAGACTGACACCTGGCCGACCCCGCGCAGCGAGGGACCACAGGCAGTGGTCGATGCCGTATGCTCCGCCATCGACACCCTCGCCCAACAGGCGAGGAGTGCCGTCGCCGTCGGCTTGGTGGTTCCAGGATTGGTGGACGATCGCGCAGGCACCGCCCTGTTCTCCGAAAACATCGGGTGGCGAGACGTACCGTTCCGAGAACTGGCCGCCGACATCAGTGGGCTCCCCGTCGGCTTCGGCCACGATGTGCGAGCCGCAGGGCTCGCCGAACGAACCCTCGGCGCCGCTCGCGGCGTCGACGACGTGCTGTTTCTGCCGATCGGGACCGGGATCTCCGGCGCGATGGTCGTCTCCGGATGCGCGATCGAGAACAAGTACGCCGGTGAGATCGGTCATATCGACGTGGGCTCCGGTGAACACTGTGCGTGCGGAGCATTCGGATGCCTGGAGACGATCGCCTCCGGCCCCTCGATCGCCCGACGGTACACCCAGGCGAGCGGCCGGTCCGCCGCCGAGGCACGCGAGGTCGTCGCACTCATGGCGGCAGGCGACCGAACTGCCGAACTCGTCTGGAACGAAGCGGTATACGCCCTTGCCCGCGCTCTCGTCACATACATCTCATTGCTGGCCCCTGAGTTGATCGTCATCGGTGGCGGCGTGTCCGAAGCCGGTCCCGTCCTGTTAGAACCACTTCGCCGCCGGCTCGGAGAACTGCTCGTCTGGCAGCAAGAACCTCGGATCGTGCTCTCGGCGTTCGGGGCGCGAGCGGGCTTGCTCGGAGCCGCTTGGTCGGCTCACAGCGCGATCGACTCGACATCCGATCGAATTCCCATCGAGGGCGCACGCGAGAAGACAAGGAAGAACAATCATGCGTGATACCGCAACTCCGACAATGCTCGGCCAGACCACCTCCGAAGAGATCGTCAGCCAGCCGGCATGCTGGGCACTAGCGCAGGAGCAAGCCACCGAGAAGCCGGCGGGTCTGCCGAGACCAGGAGAGAGCGTTCTGATCCTGGGATGTGGGACGTCCTACTACATCGGTGCCGCATATGCGTGGCTGCGAGAACAGCGGGGCCAGGGAGTCACCGACGCGATAATCGCCTCAGAAATGCCGTCTAGGCTCCGACACTACGACCGGGTCGTGGCCATCAGCCGTTCGGGCACCACCACCGAGGTCCGACAGGCGCTGGCGACATTGCCCGACAGCATGCCGATCACCGCAATCCTCGGAGACCTCGACACGCCGATAGCGGAAGTAGCCACCGACGTCATCGACCTTTCCTATGCCGACGAGCGCAGTGTTGTACAGACTCGGTTCCCCACCACACTCCTCACTCTGTTGCGCACTCACCTGGGCGAACCCGCAACGGTCATCGCCGCGCTGATCGACAGGGCGCGGAGCGTCATTGCGGCACCCGCCTCGAAAGCGGCTCCGCGTCAGTTGGTGGTGCTCGGCTCGGGTTGGGCCGCCGCACTCGCACAGGAAGCCGCCCTCAAGTGCCGTGAATCTGCCGGCATGTGGGCTGAGGCCTACGCGGCCGGCGAATACCGGCACGGTCCTATCAGCGTTGCGGGGCCAGAGACCCTGGTGTGGGCTATGACGCCATTGACGGACGCTCAGCTTGGAGCCATCTCCGGCACGGGTGCCCGCATCCATCACGGTGACGATGACCCCCAGGTGGAACTCGTCGCCCTTCAGAGACAGGCCGTCGCCTGGGCTATCGCTGCCGACCGAAACCCCGACATACCCGTTCATCTGTCGCGTTCGGTCGTTTCGCCGTGAACCGGTCGATCCGACCACCAACGGATGTGCGCCGCAGGTCACGGCAGTGCGTCTGACCCCGAACGTGAATCTCGACGACCAGATCAGGAGTCTTTGGATGAGTGCGAATCTCAAGCGACCGAACATTCTTTTGGTGATGTGCGACCAATTGTCTGCGTTGGCAACGTCGCCCTACGGCAATCCCGATGTCCTCACCCCGCACCTGGCAGCCCTTGCGGCGCGTGGCACGACGTTCGAGAACGCCTATTGCAACGCTCCCCTGTGCGCGCCGTCGCGTGCGTCGATGATGACGGGAATGCTGCCCGATGCGATTCCCGTGAACGACAATGCCGAAGAACTGCCGTCATCGATTCCTACGTTCGCGCATCATTTGCGCCGGTCAGGCTACAAGACCATTCTCAGCGGGAAGATGCACTTCGTGGGTCCGGACCAATTGCACGGGTTCGAAGAGCGACTTACCACCGACATCTACCCCGCCGACTTTCAGTGGACCCAAGACTGGGATGCCGTGGGCGATCCGCCACGCGATCCTGAGGCGCCGCTCTTCGGCTATGGTGCCCAAATGGTTGCGGACGCGGGCCCGGTCTCGTGGTCGACGCAGTTGGACTACGACGAAGAAGTGCACTTCCGCGCACTCGAGCGCATCCGACAGCTGTCGCGTCGAACCGGCGACAGCCGACACGACCCATGGTTGATGTGTGTCTCTTACACCCAACCGCACGACCCGTACGCCCCTGCTCAGGAATATTGGGACCGCTACGACGATCATGATATCCGCATGCCAGATCCGGTTCCAGCTGATTATCAGGAAACGGTCTGGGACACCTGGGTCAACGCCTATCACGGTGTGGATGTCGCAGAGCTGGGTCACGAGGAGACGTATCGGGCACGACGCAGCTACTATGCGATGGCGAGCTATATCGACGACAAGCTAGGCGAACTCCAAAGAGAACTTCAAAGATTCGAAGAACTCGAAAACACCGTGGTCATCTTCTTGAGTGATCACGGCGACATGATGGGCGAGCACGGGATGTTCTTCAAGCGTACGTTCCGTGAATGGTCGACTCGTATCCCACTGATCTTCGCAGGGGCAGGCATAGCGCAAGCGGAGCGGGTTTCCGAAGCCGTATCTCTTGTCGATGTGTTCCCCACCATCCTCGGTTTGGCAAAGCTAGGCGACGTCGCTGACGAGGTTACTGCTCTTTGCGCAGGTGACGACATCCTGTCAACGCGAACCAACTCGAAGACTCCTCAGGTCATCCGACCGGTGATCATCGACTACAGCGGAGAGGGAACAATCGCGCCAACCCGTACCATCGTTCGAGGCACGTACAAGTATGTCTATGTTCACGGTCATGAGGAGTTGTTGTTCGACTTGGAGGAGGACCCACAGGAGTGGGTCAACCTGGCGTCGGACTCTGAATTCCACGAGATCTTGGCAGAATTACGAAGCGTTTGCCTGTCGAATTGGAGCCCGGACGACGCCGAGCGTCGAATTCGCGCCAGTCAAAAAAGGCGCACGTTCATCAACGAGTCCCTGTCCAGCGGGCTCTATCAGTCTTGGGACTACCAGCCCGCATTCGATGCGGCACGAATGTACGTGCGTCGCCCGATCGGACAGGTATGGAACCGCGGATACACCAGGCAAACAAATCCTACTGAGGGAGGCGGATGACAGAGTCGCCGCCGCAATCGCCCCCGGGAGTAATCAGGACGAACGGCGACGAGCATCGAGCCATGTCGCAGCTTGCGTGTCGGTGAAGGCGCGATTCCATTTTTTCGTCACGTTCGAGTGCAGGAGCGGTCGATGACCGAACAAGAAGGAGGAGTCATCCTCGTCACAGGCGGCTCGCAAGGGAACGGGCGAGCAGTCGCGCTCACGATCGCAGGTCATGGCGGGGCTCTCGTGGCACACGGCCTGACGGAGAATTCTGCGCGGGAAGCCGCAGAGGAAATTGCTGTGGGCGGCGGGACTGCGACGGCGACGTGGGGTCCGATCACCAGTCGCTCCGCGGTGGAGACAGCGCTGTTCGAATACGGCCGCCTGGACACACTTGTGGCCTCGGCCGGAATCCAACGATATGGCGACGTGTTGTCGACCTCAGTCGAAACGTGGGACGAAGTATTCGCCGTCAATGTCAAAGGCGTCTTTCTCGCTGCGCAGGCGGCGTTGTCGCATCTTCGCAAGGGGCCTGCTGGCAGCATTGCGATCGTTGCCTCCGTTCAAGCCACCGCGACACAAAAGCAAGTGGCGGCCTACGCGGCCAGCAAGGGCGCCCTCATCACATTGACGCGGTCAATGGCGGTGGACGAGGCCGCCTTCGGCGTGCGAGTGAACAGCGTGAGTCTCGGATCGGTCGATACGCCGATGTTGAGGTCGGCGGCACAGATGTTTGGCGACGCATCGTCAGCAGGAACCGACGAGACGATGGCGACGTGGGGACGTGCGCATCCGCTCGGGCGAATAGCGACTGCTGCCGAGATCGCGGAGGTCGTTTCATTCGTCACGAGCACACGCGCAAGTTTCCTTACGGGAGCCGATATCAGGGTCGACGGCGGGCTGCTTTCGCAACTTGCCACACCGTTGCCCGCAGTCTCCGCGATTCCCCTCAACAGACCACCAACACACTCCTCCACCGGTTGAAAGGCACTCGATGTTCCAGCTCAGCGAAATGCTCTCGCCTCGGCCTGAGCGCCTATGGACCCTTGTCAAGCAGTGCGGTGTCGACAATTCGGCGTTCGAATCCCCCATTCTCCGCCGATTTTTCGCCATCATTCTCCACCCCGACCAACTCCGGCTGCGCGCCCAACACTCACACCGGGCACAAGCGTCTGTTTTCAAGGAGATAGTCGAGTTAAACGGAGTGTTTCCGCGGAACGCTCCTCAAAAATCGACTATCTCCTTCGAACCGCCGACACCTCGATGCCGGGTGGGCCCTCCCGCGCACGGGTACCATTCCGGATGACCCTTATCCGGATGGTGGGATCGGAGGGCCGTCAGGCGTGGCGCGCTGAGGCGCCGTCGCTCGTCTCGGATGCAACGCAAGCCACCGATGACCCACGACGATCCACAGCACGAGCGCCCAGGCCAAGGTCACGGCGAACACGAGATAGACGACTATGAGCAGGGCGCCGATTCCGGTGAAATACATCCCCGGATGCTATCAGCCTTCCGGTTGCGGCCTTGCTGCACCGGATCGAGCCAGGAATCCGGTCCTGCAGATTGCCCTGCATCTCCGGCGTCGGCACCGCGGTGACGTCTGGCGCTGATTGCAGCAACAATGCAATAATCTGCGTATGGATGCAGATAACGAGATATGTGGGCGCCTTCCCGATAGCCAATACGTCGAGTTGGCCGTCGAGGTCTTCGGCATGCTGGCCGATGCGACCAGGGTACGCATCATCCTTGCACTGCGCGATCAGGAGCTGTCGGTCAATCTCCTGGCCGACATTCTCGACAAGTCGCCGGCCTCGGTTTCCCAGCATCTGGCGAAGCTTCGGCTTGCGCGGATCGTCACGACGCGCCAGGACGGCACGCGCGTCTTCTATCGGCTAGCGAACGAACATGCCCGCCAGCTGGTTTCGGATGCGATCTTCCAGGCCGAGCACGCGCTCGGCGGCACGCCACGCCATCACCACCTGCAGTCCGAGACGGATGAGGCGACGGCATGACCATGACAAGCCCGTGCGGCGGCGACGAACACGGCTATGAGCCTTCTGCACCTGTTCATGACCACGATCAGGAGCATCACCACGACCCCGGGCATCAACACGATCACGGGCACGACCACAGTGACGGTCACCACCACGGTGATGGCCATACTCACGATCACGGACACAGCCACGACCACGACCACGGTCACGGGCACGGGCACGGGCACGACCACGGGCACGGGCACGGGCACAGCCATCCGACCGGGTTGAAGGGTTTCTTCTACAACCTGTTCGTTCCGCACTCGCACGATGCCGCCGACTCGATCGATGACGCTCTCGAGGCCAGCCGCGAGGGTGTGCGAGCGCTGAAGATCAGCCTGTTCCTGCTGCTGGGCACAACCATCCTGCAGTTCGCCGTCGTGCTGCTCAGCGGCTCGGTGGCCCTGCTCGCCGACACGATCCACAACTTCTCCGACGCGCTCACCGCGGTGCCGCTGTGGGTCGCGTTCATTCTCGGGCGTCGGGCCGCGACGCGCCGCTACACCTACGGGTACGGTCGTGCCGAAGACCTCGCCGGCCTGTTCATCATCGGTGTCGTGGCCCTTTCCGCGATCATTGCCGCCTGGCAATCGATCGACCGGTTCATCAACCCGCATCCCCTGCACAACCTGTGGTGGGTGGTCGCGGCCGGGCTCATCGGGTTCGCCGGCAACGAGGCGGTGGCGATCTACCGCATCCGCGTCGGGCAGAAGATCGGCTCGGCCGCGCTCGTCGCGGACGGGGTTCACGCGCGGATCGACGGCTTCACCTCGTTGGCCGTGGTGCTCGGCGCGTTCGGCGCGATGGCCGGATTCCCGATCGCAGACCCGATCGTCGGCCTGCTCATCTCGGTCGCGATCATCGCTCTGCTCTGGGGAACCGTGCGCAGCATCGGCCGCCGCCTGATGGACGGAGTCGAACCCGGACTCGTCCACGAAATCGAGCACGCCCTCGCCGAAACGCCACGCGTGCGCGAGGTGAGACGCGTTCAACTGCGCTGGGTCGGCCACCGGCTCCAGGGTGCTGCCACAATCGCACTCGACGACGTAAGGCTGAGCACAGCCGACGCGATCTGCGCCGCCGCAGCCGTTCGTGTGCGGACAGTCGCCGGCAACCTCGACGACTTCACCATCCGCCCGCAACTCGTGCACGCCGTCCAGAGCCGGCCACGGGACTCGAACCCCGCAACGCCCCAGCGTTGCGCCGCCTCGAAACCATCCCCTGTTCGCAAGGCTGCGGGAAAACAGAGCCGGCCACGGGACTCGAACCCGTAACCCCCACTTTACAAGAGTGGTGCGCTACCAATTGCGCCAGGCCGGCAGATCGGGCCTTCGGCCGTCACGTCAGACAATCTTAGGGGTTTGCGCGGCCGAGCGCAGACGCAGCAGGACCGACGCGACGCCACCGAACCGGCGACTATGGGGTCGCGGTCGGCGTGGGCGTCACGGTTGGAACCGGCGTCGACGTCGAGTACGTCTGGCTCTGTGCCTGCACGACGAAGGCGCGGAACTCATCCGGGTCGGTCAGCGAGCCTGAGTACTGCTTGCCGTTGACGAGCACGAGCGGCGTTCCGGTCAGCTGTTTCACCGTCGAATTGGCGATCGGGCCGGTCAGCGCACGGTTCAATGCGTCTTGCGCCCAACTGTCGTAGCGGCCGGTGTCCATGCACGAGGAGATCGACGAATAGTGTGACACCCCGGCCTGTCGCACATACGACTTGAGCTGCTCGTCCGTCAGCCCGGGACCGCCCTCTGCGGGTTGGTTCTCGAACAGCAGGGTGTTGAAATCCCAGAACGAGTTCGGACTGTAATTTGCGACACACGCCGCGGCATTCGTGGCGCGCAGCGAATACTTCGTGCCCGCCGAGTGGCTGGCCAACAACGGCACCGGGTGAATCTCGATGGTCGCCGCCCCGCTGTTCACGAGCTTGCCGATCTGGTCGGCGTTCGTCTTCTCGAACTCGCCGCAGAACGGGCACAGGTAGTCGACGTACGTGACGATGCTGACGGTGGACCCGGTCGGATCCGGAGTGTTCGCCACAGGCGAGGAACTCGGCCCGAGTGCGCCCGTCGTCTCCACCTTCAACCCTTTGCCGATCAGGATGCCGTCACTCGCCATGTTCGCCGGGCCCGGCGCGGGCGGGTGAATAGAGCTCACGATGACGACGGCGACGATCGCCAGGACCGCGACGATCGCGACACCGATGCCGGCTTGCCAGAAGATTCGCCTGCGACGCTCTTTCTTCTTCTGAGCTTCGCGCAAGACTCGGGCTTTGTCTCGTGCCGCGGCACGGCGCGAGTTCTTGCTGGGTCGCGAATGATTCGATCCGGCGTCGGTCATGGATTCTCACTTCGGGGTGGCGGGGAAAGATGTGCATCGCAATTCCATGCAAACGCACCAACGATAATAAAGCCGGTGTCTGGGAAATGACCAGACGGAGTCTGCGTCCGATCCGTGCGTGCGCTGCATCCGACGACGGTCGGCCCTCCACTCGACGCGATTCTGCGCTGCCCCCCGGATGTCGTACTATGAAGGCGGTCGCGGTTGTCCTGGCAATGACGGCCGCATCATCCATTCACTACGGATCGTCCGGCACGTACCTGCCGGTGAAGGAGTAATACAACCATGGCGTCTGTAACGTTTGACAAGGCGACCCGCCTTTACCCGGGCTCGACCCGCCCCGCCGTCGACCAGCTCGACCTGCAGGTCTCCGACGGCGAGTTCCTGGTCCTCGTCGGCCCCTCCGGATGTGGCAAGTCCACATCGCTGCGCATGCTTGCCGGCCTCGAAGAAGTCAATGAGGGCAACATCTTCATCGGCGAGCGCAACGTCACAGACGTGCCGCCGAAAGATCGCGACATCGCCATGGTCTTCCAGAACTACGCGCTGTATCCGCACATGACCGTCGCCGAGAACATGGGCTTCGCGCTGAAGATCGCGGGTGTCAAGAAGGAAGAGCGCGCCAGCCGCGTTCTCGAGGCGGCCAAGCTCCTCGACCTCGAGGATTACCTCGCCCGCAAGCCGAAGGCGCTCTCCGGTGGCCAGCGTCAGCGTGTCGCGATGGGCCGCGCGATCGTCCGCAGCCCCCAGGTGTTCCTGATGGACGAGCCGCTGTCGAACCTCGATGCGAAGCTGCGCGTGCAGACCCGCACCCAGATCGCGTCGCTGACGCGCCGCCTGGGTGTCACCACCGTCTACGTCACGCACGACCAGACAGAGGCTCTGACCATGGGCGACCGCATCGCTGTCCTCAAGGACGGCGTGCTGCAGCAGGTCGGCACCCCGCGCGACCTGTACGCACAGCCGCAGAACGTCTTCGTCGCCGGCTTCATCGGCAGCCCGGCGATGAACCTCATCTCGGCGGACGTCGTCGACGGCGGCGTGCAGTTCGGCACCGCTGTCGTCCCGGTGGAGCGTGAAATCCTGGCAAACGCCGGCACGCAGGTCACGATCGGTGTTCGCCCGGAAGACGTCGTGGTTTCACTGTCCGAAGGCGTCGGCCTCAGGGTGAGCGTGGACCTGGTCGAAGAACTCGGTGCAGACGGCTACCTGTACGGGCACTCCGAGATCGAGGGCAAGCGAACCGACTTCGTCGGCCGCGTCGACGGCCGTTCGCACCCCAACGCGGGCGACACCGTCTACATCAGCCCGAAGGCCGGGCATGTGCACATCTTCAACGCCGAGGGCGGCGAGCGTCTCGGCGGTGCCGTCGTCGACTGATTCGGCCCACCCAGTGGCAACGACTCTGCCGCGGCCCCTTCTCGGGCCGCGGCAGAGTCGTATCGGCAAACAGGCCGGAGCTGCCGACGAGGCCAGACGAACCGACGAGGCCAGACGAACGCGACCGGCACGACCAGACGATAGGTTCTTTGCTATGAGCGGCTCCCTCAACATCACTGCGGCGACCGTGGATCCTGCGCTCCTCGACCTGCCGTGGAATATGCCGCTCGATGCGTGGCCGAACGATTACATCGCACTCCTGCCGAAGGGCATCTCGAGGCACCTCGTGCGGTTTGCGAACCTGTCCGGATACGTCATCGCGATCAAGGAGACGACGGGCGAACTGGCTCGCCGCGAGTACGAGATGCTGCGCACATTGCAAAGACTCGATATTCCGTGCGTCGATCCACTTGCGGTCATCACCAATCGAACGGATGACGAGGGCGACTCCCTGAAGCCCGCCCTGGTCACCCGGCACCTCAAGTTCTCGCTGCCCTATCGCGCGCTGTACTCGCAGACCCTGCGCCCAGACACGGCCACCCGACTGGTCGATGCACTGGCCGTGCTTCTGGTGCGACTGCACGTCGTCGGGTTCTTCTGGGGTGACGTGTCGCTGTCGAACACGCTCTTCCGGCGCGATGCGGGTGCATTCGCCGCCTATCTGGTGGATGCGGAAACCGGGCAGCTCTATGATGGCGGGCTTTCCAATGGGCAGCGCGAGAATGACTTGGAGATCGCCCGCGTGAACATCGCAGGCGAGCTGATGGATATCGAGGCCGGCGGCCGTGCCGACGAAGCCCTCGACCCGGTCGAGGTGGCCGGCGGAATCGTTGCCGCCTACCGCACCCTGTGGAACGAACTGACCAGCAGCGAGTCGTTCTCGTCGTCGGAGCGCTGGCGGATCAGCAGGCGAGTGGAGCGCCTGAACGATCTCGGCTTCGACATCGAGGAGCTGGCCATCAAAACGGATGAGTCCGGCACCACCGTGCGCATCCAGCCGAAGGTCGTCGATGCCGGCCACCACCAGCGCAGGCTGCTGCGGTTGACCGGATTGGACGCGGGCGAGAACCAGGCCCGGCGTCTGCTCAACGACCTCGACTCGTACTCCGCGACCCTGGGAAAGCAGGGCCTGGACGAGGAAGCCATGGCCCACGAATGGCTGCTGCGCGTGTTCGAACCGGTTGTTCGAGCCATCCCCGGCGATCTCAGGGGAAAGCTGGAACCGGCCGAGGTCTTCCATCAGTTGCTCGAACACCGCTGGTTCATGTCGCAGGACGAAGGCCGGGACGTGCCGCTTGCCGAAGCGCTCACCTCCTACATCAACAATGTGCTGCGACACCGCCGCGATGAAGCGACCGTGATCGTGCCGGCGACCGAAGCCATCCTGCTTCCGGATGCCGTCGTCGACGATGACGAGGCGACCGTCGACTGGCGCGACACCGTCTGACCCCCACTCCTCCCGTCGCGGGCCTTACAAAACGACGGACAATTTCCGCGACTCGCCGGTGACGCAGCACTCCGAACGGCGAGTCGCGGAAATTGTCCGTCGTTTTGGTGCGTGTCGAGCGGCCTCGCGGCGGTTCACTTCGCGGCGGCGCGCAACTTCGAGATCTCGTAGAGGGTGACACTCGCCGCGATGCCGGCGTTGAGGGACTCGGTCGAGGCGCTGATCGGGATCGACACGATCGCGTCGCAGGTGTCTGTGACCAGACGCGACAGGCCCTTGCCCTCGCTGCCGACAACGACGACGACCGGTCGGTCCGCGAGTCCGAGGCCGGGCAGCGACACGTCGCCTCCGCCATCGAGGCCGAGCACGAACAGCCCCCGTTCCTTGAACGCTTTCAAGGTCTGGGTCAGGTTCGGTGCCATCGCGACAGGAGTGCGAGCGGCTGCGCCCGCCGAGGTCTTCCAGGCCGACGCGGTCAGTCCGACCGACCGCCGCTGCGGCACGATCACACCCTGCCCACCGAATGCCGCCGTCGAGCGGATGATCGCACCCAGATTGCGCGGATCCGTGATACCGTCCAACGCCACGAACAGCGGTGTCTGGGCTCGGCTGATCACGAGGTCGAGCAGTTCGAGCGGATGCGCGTACTTGTACGCGGGCACCTTCAAGATCAACCCCTGATGCACCGAGTCGTGCCCGGCAAGCCGGTCGAGTTCCGGCCGCATGACCTCGAGGATCGGGATGCCGCGTCCAGTCGCGATCGACAGCACCTCCTTGACGCGGTCATCCAGTTCGATACGGGTCGCCAGATAGAGGGTCGTCGCGGGAATCTTCGCCCGAAGCGCCTCGAGAACGGAATTACGCCCGGTCACCATCTCACCGTCATCGGCCTTGGCACGTCCGCGCGGCGCGCGCCCCTCCGCGCCGCGGCCGCCGCTCTGTCCGCCCGTGCCCCGTGCCGGCTGCCTGCCCCCACGAGTCGACCTGCCGTCGTCACGCCGATTCAACGTGCCGCGACCACCGGATGCCGCCTCGTAGCGTTCGGCCGCAGCCTTGCGCTTGCCGGCCGGGTGATATGGCCGGTCTTCCGCCTTCGGTGTCGGCCTCTTGCCCTCGAGCGCCTGACGCCCCTGCCCGCCTGAGCCGACCTGAGCACCCTTCTTAGACTTGCGCACGGCCCCGGCGCGGGGCTTCCCTGAACTGTTCTTCACGATTCGATGCTCCAATGCGCACCTGTCGGGGTGTCTTCAATAGTGATCCCCGCGGCGGCGAATTCGTCACGGATGCGGTCTGCTGCCTCGAAGTCTCGCGCGTCTCTGGCGGTCTGCCTGTCGGCGAGCAGTCTGCGGACGAGCGCGTCGAGCGCGTCGAGCGCCGGCGCATCCGCCGTGCTTTGCCAGTGATCTGCCCGCGGGTTGATCCCAAGGATCTCGGTCATCGCGATGACCTGGCCTCGCACGGCGGCCGCCGCAAAGAGGTCACCGCCATCCAGGGCGGCATTGCCGGACCGCACGGCATCGTGCAGTACGGCGAGCGCTTGCGGAACGGCAAGATCGTCATCCATCGCGTTCGCGAACGCTTCCGGGACCATTTCCGCTCCACTGCCGGCGAAGCGAGTGCCCGCCAGCCGCCGTTCGACACGTTCGAGGTACCCGGTGATGCGGTCGAGCGCGGCTTCGGCCTCGGCGAGGGACCCGTCATGGAAATCGATCGTCGACCGGTAGTGCGCGGCACCCAGGAAATAGCGCACGACAAGCGGATGCGCCTGGCCGAGCAGGTCTGCGGCGTACACGGAGTTGCCGAGCGATTTCGACATCTTCTGACCGTTGACGTTGACGAGTCCGTTGTGCACCCAATAGTTGGCGAAACCGTCGCCAACCGCCGTCGACTGCGCCAGCTCGTTCTCGTGATGGGGGAAGCGCAGGTCGAGGCCGCCACCGTGGATGTCGAACCGCGTACCGAGATATTGCGCCGACATCGCCGAGCATTCGATGTGCCAACCGGGGCGGCCGGGCCCCCACGGGCTCGCCCAGGATGCCGAGTCCGGCTCTTCGGGCTTGTGGCCCTTCCACAGAGCGAAATCCCGCGGGTCCCGCTTTGCGCGCGGGTCGGCGTCTTCTGCCGCCTCCATCTTGTCGATGCTCTGCCGGGTGAGCGCGCCGTAGGCCGGCCAACTGGTGACGTCGAAATAGACATCGCCCGAAGCATCCGCCGCCGGATAGGCGTGCCCGCTGTCGACCAGCCGTGCGATCAATGTCTGCATCTGCGGGATGCTCGCGGTCGCGCGCGGTTCGTAGGTCGGCGGCAGGATTCCGAGGGTGTTGTAACCGGCGGTGAACTCAAGCTCGTAGCGGTAGGCGAGTGCCCACCACTGCTCAACGCTGCCCGAGGCCTGTTCTGCCGCCGCGTTGACGAGGATCTTGTCGTCGATGTCCGTGACATTGCGCACCAACGTGACGTCATAGCCGCGGTAGCCCAGCCAGCGCCGCAACTGGTCGTACACCAGGGCGGAGCGCATGTGGCCGATATGCGGAGACGACTGCACCGTGGGACCACAGACGTACATACCCACCGCGCCGTCGACAAGCGGGATGAAATCACGCAGGGCCTGAGCCTTGGTGTCGTACAGTCTCACGGTCACCGGTCTAGCCTATTCGGTCGCCACCGCGTGTGACGCTGGGTACTGCCCGTCATGCGTCCGCTGGCCTGGTGCGTCCGTGAGACAACGACTCCCCTGGCTTCCGGGACGACTCAACATTGGCCCCCAGACATGGCTCAGCAAACGCGCAGATATACTGAATACGCGGTTGCGAGTATCTCATCCGTTGATCCGGTGAAGCTAGGATTTTAGTCGTTCGCATCGAGTCACTTGCCAGCCTGAGTGAAGGAGACCCAGATGCCGGCACCACGAGATCAGGCCGTGCTTGTTCGTGCCGCGACTCTCTACTATCTCGAGGGGAAGTCGCAAGCCGAGGTCGCCGCCGAGATCGGCGTCTCCCGATCAAACGTTTCTCGCGTGCTGGCTGCCGCGCGCGAGCTCGGGATCGTCGAGGTCAGAATTCACGATCCGTTCGGGCGCGCCACAGGACTCGAAGCGAAATTGATGGACCGTTTCAGCCTCACTGAGTGCCGTGTGGCGCCCAGTGGCGAGCAACAGGACTCGCTCTCCAGGGTCGGTGAACTCGGCGCACAGTGGCTTCTGGAAAACATACCGGATCACGGCGCTATTTCCCTGTCGTGGGGTTCGAGCGTGCAAGCCGTCGTCGACGCTGTACCCAACAACCCAGCTCATTCCTCTTTGGAGATCCTGCCGCTTGTCGGTGGACTGTCCATCGTGGATTCAGCTCGTGACGGCAACGTGCTCGTGCGTTCGCTCGCAATGAAGCTGGGTGCCGAACATCGCCGTCTGCACGCACCGGCCGTCGTCCAATCCAAGGAAACAAGAGACGCATTCCTCAATGAACCATCGATCAGTTCGGTTCTCGCGGCCGCCAGCGAGTCGAAGATCGCGATAGTCGGCATCGGCAGCGTCGGCTTCGGTGCGTCATCCGCGATTCTTGATTCGATGCATCTGACGACGGACGAGATGCGAAAGTTCAATGAGTCCAAGGCCGTCGGTGACTGCTGCACCCGCCACTTCGACAGCAATGGCCGGCCGGTAGAATCTCCAGCCAGCGATCACGTGGTCAGCATCGACCTGCGCAACCTTCGCAAGATCGCAACCGTTGTCGGCGTCGCAGCGGGTGCTGAAAAGGCTGCAGGGGTGCACGGGGCATTGGTGGGCAGAATCATCGACGTGTTGATCGTCGATACTGCTCTGGCACAAGCGTTGCTGGCGTTTCCCGCACCGTAGCTTCGGTGTGCATATCCCGAGTGCCGACTTTTCTCCATTCGCGCGCGGCTTCGCAATCAGCGTGCAAGCGCCGCGAGAACGGCTGAGCGAGCTTCGTCCGCGTCACTTGCGCGTAACGCAACCGCTGCGAGTTCACCCGCCCGCTCACGAGTGTGCAACGCCAGTTCGTCCCGTACACCGCAGATTGCTGCAGGCGACATCGACAAAGATGTGACACCCAAGCCGACGAGCACCACGGCGAGCAGTGGATCGGCTGCGGCTTCGCCACACACACCGACGGGCTTGGACAAGAACTTTCCGGCTCGCCCAACCTCATCTACCAGACGAAGCACTGATGGATGCCAGGGGTTCTGGAGATTGGCGAGCGGTCCTAACATACGATCCGCGGCGAGGGTGTACTGCGTCAGATCATTGGTCCCGATACTCGCGAAATCAGTCTCAGCGAGCACCTGAGGCGCCATCAATGCGCACGATGGAACCTCAACCATGACACCTGCAACCGGCAGACCCGCATCATGCGTCAATGCCGTGAAGTAGAGCGCTTCTTCAACCGTGGAGACCATTGGAGCCATCACCCACACATCAGCTGATGTCACGGCAGCAGCGCCTGCGATCGCGGCGAGTTGATCGAGCAGGATGTGCTCATGCGTTCGCAAAACACGCAGTCCACGAATCCCGAGCGCCGGATTATCCTCAGTCGCGCTATTGAGGAAACCGAGCGGCTTATCGGCGCCCGCGTCGAGGACGCGAAAGACGACCTTCTTACCGGGGAATGCCTCGAGCAGCTGCGTGTACTGCCGTTGCTGATCGGACAAACTCGGTGCGCCGTTGGAACCGAGGAACAGGAACTCGGTACGAAACAGTCCGACGCCCTCCGCGCCGCTGTCGACGGCCTTCTGCAATTCTGTGACAGAGCCGAGATTTGCAAGCAGCGATATCGGCGTCCCGTCCGCAAGCGCCCCCGCCTTCAGCGATCGCTTGACCCTTGCCGAACTACCCGACATCTCGGTTTTTGCTCTAGCGCGTTCGTCATCGGATGGTTGCACGGTCACGACGCCGGCGCGCGCGTCGACGATCACGGTCTCGTCCTGAGCTATCTCCAGCGCACCCGCCACACCCACGACCGCGACAATCGACTTCTCACGCGCGAGAATCGCTGTGTGAGATGTCGGTCCACCATCTTGCGTGACGAGCGCGAGAACCTTCCGCATGTCGAGCATCGCTGTATCGGCAGGGGCGAGATCGCGTGCCACTATGATGAAGGGCTCATCGGATTCCGGAAATCCAGGCACTGAGACACCCATCAGTTGAGCGATGATGCGTTGTGACACATCGTTGAGATCAGCGGCCCGTTCCGCCATGTAGCCCCCGAGATCACGTAACATGTCGCGGAAGACTGCAACTGCTTCGAATACGGCGCGTTCCGCCGTCTTGCCGAGTCGCAGACGATCCTCGATGCCCACGGATAGCGACGGATCCTCGACCATGCTTGCCTGTGACTCAAGAATGTCTGCAGCAACACTGCCCACCCTTGCGCCGCGGGATCGGATGAGCGCAGCCGCTTTTGCCAGCGCGGAGGCTACTCGCTCCTTTTCGTCGTCGATGCTGCGCGCGCTCGGCTGATCGGCTGGCTCAGGCAGCGGATCAGCCATCCGCTTGACGTGACCGAGCACCACCCCCGTGCCGATACCGATGCCGCGCATTTGGGTACGCATGAAGGCGATGGGGTCACTTTTCGTCATCAGGGGTGGCCAAGAGCGTTACCAGTTCATCGAGGATCGCGTCGGCGCCATCACCGTCTGCGGCAATCGTTACTTCGTCACCACATGCAACGCCAAGGGTTATCACCGCCAAAATGCTCGCCGCATTTGCCGACTTGTCACCCTTGGCGACCGTCACCGCTACACCACTGCGTTTGGCGGCCTGCGTGAATAACGCAGCAGGCCGGGCGTGCAAGCCGTGCCGCGACGCCACCTGAACAGTGCGCTGTGCCATTAAGAACTCCCGTTGTTTGATATGACTCGGATCATGAAGGAAGACTTTCGCCAAAACATATCCCGACCTGCAATTGGGGTGCGGTCAAGAGGTATCCAGTCGCTGAAGATGTTGAGTTATGAATATCAGTGCGAGATCAGACGTTCAGGGTGGTGCACCAACTCTTCGAGGGTATTCAGATACCGCGCGGCGTCGGCGCCGTCGGCAACACGATGATCGACCGTGAGCCCGACGGTGCAGGTCAACCGGAGACCAAACGCCCCCGCGTCGACAGCGACGACCCGATCGCGGATGGATCCAGCGGACAGGGCAGTCGCATGCGGCGGCGTCAGCAATGCATTGAACGAGTCGACGCCAAGGCCGCCAAGATTTGAGAAAACAGTGGTGCCACCTTGCAACTGTTCGGCGGAAATCGAACCCGAACGGGCAGCTTCAACCAGCTGAGAGATCTGCACGGCAAGGTGATTCAACGGCCCAAGATCAGGGTTGCGTAGCACCGGTGCAAGCAGTCCCGTCGGGGAATCCACGGCCAGTGCTATGCCGATGTCTTCGTTCAGCATTACACCCTCGTCAGTCCAAAAGCCGTTCAATTGTGGATGCATCCGCAGCGCCAACCCGTGCGCTCGCAGCAGAACCGCTGTCCAGCTGACGCTAGCCATGTCGCTTTTGCGCATTGCGGACAACGCGACGAGATCAAGCTCGCGGAACGCCGTGAACTGCGGAACTGTAGCGGATGCGACCATGGCTTTCGCGACACGTAGGCGGGTGCGACGGCGACGGCTTTGGACCGGACCGACGGACGATTCACCACTCGCAGCAAACGGCGTCTGAGCGGCTGATACGGGTGGAGTACTCGGCAACGACGCAGGTGAAAAGGCCACCATGGCCTCGACGTCTGCCACCCGCACGCTGCCCCATGGCCCGGACGGTACAACACGGTGCAGGTCGACTCCGCTGTCTGCTGCGACCACACGCGCAAGTGGGACCGCTGCGACCCACTCGCCGTGCGGCGGCATCTTCGCCACATCACCATCGCGACCTCGTGCCTCGACCCGGGGGGACCTGCCATCTCCCTCGGGAATACCATCCGCCTCTGCAGACACTTCGGGCGCTGGTTCATCGAAAAGTCCACCAAGGAGATCGTCGGCATCGGTCGTGATGTAGGCAATGGGATCGCCCACCTTGACGACATCATCGGGAAGTGCGGTAATGCGTGCAATGGTTCCTTCAAAGGGAGATTCGACTTCCATGTCGACTTTGTCCGTTGCGACCTCACAGACCGGCTCTCCGGATCTCACCGCGTCGCCAACGTCCTTCAGCCAAGCGACCATGGTTCCCTCTTCCATGGTCATCGACATCTTGGGCATTGTCAGCGCGAGTTCGGCCATATCACCACTCCTTCACGAGTTTGCTCGCAGCTCGCACGATGTCGTCGACTTGTGGCACCGCTGCACGCTCGAGCTGCGGCGCGTACGGGATCGGTATGTCCAGTCCTGCAAGTCGACTGATCGGCGCACGAAGACGCACGAAGCCTTCTGACTCGGCGATGATCGCGGAGACCTCCGACATGAACCCCAGGGTCCTGACGGCCTCCTGCACCAGCAGAACTCGTCCCGTGGCGACGACCGAGCGCAGAATTGTTTCTGAGTCAAGCGGTTTGAGAGTTCGCGGGTCGATGACAGTCGCCTGAATGCCATCAGCAGCAAGTGCTTCTGCCGCCTCAATCGCGCGACTCACTTCGACACCCGTCGCGACGATAGTCAGGTCCTTGCCTTCGCGGTGAACCGCTGCGACGCCTAAAGGCGTGCGCACGTCCCCCACGCGAACGTCGCCGCTGGTCTTATAAAGCAGCTTGTGCTCCAGAACCATCACCGGGTTCGGATCGTCGATTGCGGCTAAGAGCAAGCCCTTGGCGTCGTCGGCGGTCGCCGGCATCACAACTTTCAAACCGGGAACATGAACGAACCATGACTCGAGGCTCTGCGAATGTTGCGCAGCTGCACCGGTCCCGGACCCGCCTGGCGCGCGAATCACAAGCGGGACATTTGCCGCTCCACCTAACATGAAGTGAATCTTCGCTGCCTGATTAGCGATCTGGTCCATCGCTTGCGCTGTGAAATCCGAAAACTGGATCTCGACGATCGGGCGCATCCCTGCCAGTGCCGCTCCGACTCCGACTCCGACAATTCCAAGTTCACTGATGGTCGTGTCGCGGAGCCGCTCCGGCCCGACGGTCTTGATCAATTCTCCGGTGACTCCGAAAGCGCCACCGTATGTTCCGACATCCTCACCCATCATGAATACGCGGGGATCGTTCGTCATTGCAACGGAGAGGGCGTCGCGAATAGCTTCGGCATACGTCATCACGTGCGTTGCTGCGCCGGTGGGAACCAGTGTCTGACTAACCTCGAGCATCTCTCAGTCACCTCGCGTAAACGGCGGAGAGAAGTCCATCCGCCGAAGCATCCGGAGCCGCATTGGCTCTTTGTACCGCCGCGCGGAGCTCTGTGCGCACACCGTCCCGGATGTGTTCAAGATCGTGATCGGTCAGTGTTCCGGCTTGAAGAACCCTCGCTTCGAAAGCGGGAATTGGATCCCTGCCTCGCCAATCCTCGATCTCATCACGCGTTCGATACAAATTCTTGTCCGACTTCGAGTGGCCCCTCCATCGATAGGTCAATGCTTCGACGAGGGTGGGCCCTCCTCCCCCTCTGGCTCGGTCGACGGCAGTCTGCACCGCGTCGTACACGGCCTGCACATCATTGCCGTCAACGGTCACGCCCGGAATCCCGTAGGCCTTCGCACGATCCGAGAGCTTCTCAAGCCGGAATGCCTTCTGCGATGACATTGACATGCCATATTTGTTGTTCTCACAGAGGAACACGACCGGCAGATCCCACATGGCCGCGAGAACGACTCCTTCATGCCACGCTCCCTCACCCAATGCACCGTCACCGTGGAAGCAAACAGCGACCTGCGATGTATGGCGCATTTTCGCAGAAAGCGCAGCACCCGTTGCTATCGGGACCCCGCCCGCGACAATGCCGTTGGCACCCAGGTTTCCTGTTGTCGTGTCTGCAATATGCATGGACCCGCCGCGGCCCCGGCAATATCCCGTTTCTTTGGCCAGCAACTCTGCCATCATTCTTTCTATGTCAGCGCCTTTGGCAATGCAATGACCGTGTCCTCTGTGCGTCGAGGTGATGTAGTCGTCGTTGTTGAGCGCGAGACATGCACCCGTTGGCACTGCCTCCTGGCCGATCGAGAGGTGCATCGTCCCGTGCATCAATCCTCTGCCATACAGGTCTTCGACTGCCTCCTCAAACCGGCGGATCTTCCACATCGTCCTGAGAGACGACACAGCAAGTTCAGAATTCGCGGCCAGATCCGTCATAGTCCGACCGTCACGAATTCCGCGGGTGACGGCACCAACGCCGGCAACTGGCCGTCGACCAGAAGCGCATCCTGTAGTTTGCGGAGAATTACGATCGTCTTCGTTTGATCGAGTTCGACGTCATCGTAAGTCACGGCTGTTCCCTGGGGCACATCCCGCACTAGAGTCGCCGCAGAAGCGAGTCCAATCGGCAACTCGCGTCCGGCGGCCGCAACAGTTGCGGGAACCGCGTCACCGTACACGTGCTCGCCTCCGATTCCGTCGATCTTCTCGCCGACGCGAAGGTCGCGTTTGGCAATGGCTGACACATCCGCATTCCAGGAGACTGCCGCAAGCGATGCCTGCCGGTCGATCACGACTTCGCCAATCGAGAGGACCGCTTCGATACTCGCCAAATGATACGGGCGATAAAACGAGAAATAGGGGCCGTCGCCGAGCTTGAGATAGCGAAGTTCGGCGCGAACCACTGGATCGTTTGCTTTCGCTACGACGAACACGCCGGGAGCTACCGGACCTGTCGCATAGTCGACGACTCCAGTACGATCCAAGATCCCGCCGTCCGCCGTTGGTTTGAATGTGTCATGAAGGGTTGCGACAGTCGACGCAGGCCCATTCATCGATCGCTTGCTGAGTTCAAGATTGGCCGCGTTTGCTAGGGCGACCATCTCGATCATGGTCTTCGTGCCGTCAACGAAGCTGCACAGCATCCTTGGATTCATGCCCTTGCTCATTGCCTCGTCGGTGAGCTGGGTTGGAGTTGCCGTTTGATTGAGGGGGTTGTTCTTGCCCTTTCCGGCACAGACAACGTCGAGGCCGATGTCCTCGACGTATTCGAATAACTTCAGACACTCGACAGGCTCATCGCCGCGACACACTGTGTACACATTGCCCGTCTGCGACGCAATCCGGGCCAGTACGAGTCCAACGGTGACGTCGGCCTCAACCGTCATGAGAGCTACGTCCTTACCGGCCAGCAGTGCCGCGAGCGCAACTTTCGCTGCGATCTCAGGCACACCGGAACACTCGATCACCATGTCGACGGGGAGTTTGGTGAGCGTGAGAGCATCGTCGACGACGACATGCCGACCATCGTCGATCGCCTGGCTCAGTATGTCTATGCCGACGTCTTGGACGACATCCGTGATTCCTGCGTTGCCCAGTGCGGCAACAGCGCGCGCGACGATGACATCGGCCACAGCCGCGATGTCCACACCATTCTGGCGCGCGATCTGGACGATGAATCCTGAACCCATTTGTCCGGCACCGACCAATCCCACCCGCACGGGCCTGCCGAGTTCGCGCTGCCGGTCTAAGAGTTTCCGAGTGTAGCCCATGAGATCCACTCACCCGCCTTTCGCATATCGATCTTCGCACGTCTGTGACATTAGTAGTCACGTTTGTGAATTCAGTATGTACCCAACAAATGGTTAGCGCAACGCTTCGAAAACACGGCGCACGTCGCAAGCGCGCTGCGGGCCGTCAGGATTCGAACTCGGGAGAGCGTGCGGAATCTCACGGAGTCCGTCGCCCGCTCACTCACTGGTGCCGCAAGGTCAAGCCAGCGCCCGCGAACGGAAGCGAAAGTCTGCCGGGTACCGAGACATCAAGTGCACCGTGTGATACGACCGCATTTGGCGAAACGCTTGCGCGGCTGCTCCGACCCTGCTATATCTTGCTCTACACGAGTGTGATGTAAATCCTCACGTAAGTGCAAACATTGTAATTTGGTTCGTCGATGATGACACTATGTGGTGCTTGAGTCGGCCAAGCACGGTGCTGGCGACGGCGTCACGACCCGAGAAAGGTTCCATATGTTGAATGCACTGGCGTTGGTCGTCCATACGGCCGCCGCACCACCACCTGTTCCATCCTCTGACAATCCGGTGATGCAGGCCCTTGTCTGGATCTCCACAAATTTCATCGGCCTATTCAATGCCTCCGGTCAAGCCTTAGTGGGTTTGATCACAGGCATCCTCCCGACCGTCATCGTGTTGTTGACGCTGATGTTCGCAATCACTCACTGGGTCGGCGAGAAGCGTATGACGCGCGCGATTCAGTGGTCAGCACGATTCGCAGTCACTCGCTACACGCTGATGCCGATCATCGCCGTGATCATGTTGACGAATCCGGCATGCTACGCCTTTGGCGTCTACCTGCCAGAACGGCAGAAGCCGGCGTTCTATGACTCAGCAGTGTCCTTCGTGCACCCGGTAACCGCCTTCTTCCCACATGCGAATGCGGGCGAGATATTCGTCTGGGCCGGGGTAGCCGCCGGAGTGCTGAAAAAAGATCCTGGGTCGTACGCACAACTTGCGTTGCTGTATTTCCTTGTCGGCATCGTGGTGATCTTCATGCGAGGGATGCTGACTGAATGGATCACACGGCTGATGATCCGCCGCGGTGGCCTCACGGGCGTTTTCGACGAATATGACAGGGACTTCTTAGAACTACGCAAAAACAGGCGGTCATGGCGGAACCGCAAGACAACAGTAACTGCAAGAGGGGTGGCGTAACTCATGGGCGACAACGGCTACCGCGATGTATTTGTCAAGCGCGGAAATGGCGGCTGGGGACGGGGCCTCCTGCTCACTCCTACGGAAGAGCGTAACGTCATTCTTTCGGTTACCGGTGGCGGTATCCACCCTGTGGCCGCCAGGATCGCAGAACTAACCGGAGTTCAGGCAGTAGACGGCTTTACTACGAGCATCCCGGATGAACAAGTGCTGGCGGTCGTGATCAACTGCGGCGGCACTGCACGCATCGGTGTCTACCCACGCAAAAAGCTCTTGACGATTGATGTCTTCCCGGGCGAGCCTTCCGGTCCGCTCGCGGAGTTCATCACGGAGGACCTATTCGTATCCGCCGTGCGACCTGAAGATGTGGTCGTCGCCGATGCTGTATTGCAGGACGCCGGGCACGCTGCCGCGTTTTCGGCAGAATCGGCGAGCGCTGGCGGGGCTCAACGTGACATCCCCGGAATGTCGGCCGAAACCGGCTTCCAGCATCTTCAAGCCACTCACGACGCTGGCGCTGGACAAGGCTTTACGGCGAAATTCGGTGATTTCACTGCAAGCTTCGGTGCCGTCGTGGGCAATATTGTCAACACCCTGCTCTCTTCTGGACGCAAGGCGATCCAATTGACCTTGCAGACGATCCTGCCGTTCATGGCGTATGTCAGCCTCCTGATCGGGTTTGTGACGTACACGGGACTGTCGAAGTGGATCGCCAGCGTTGTCACACCATTGGCTTCGAACCCATGGGGTCTGATTCTGCTCGGCATAATCGTCGCGCTACCGTTCCTTTCGCCGATTCTTGGGCCAGGTGCTGCTATCGCGCAGGTGATCGGTGTGCTAATGGGTACTCAGATCGCCACCGGAGCGTTGCCGATCCCCTACGCGCTGCCAACGCTTTTCGCCATTGACGGCCAGGTCGGCTGTGACTTCGTCCCAGTCGGGCTAGCGCTCGGCGAAGCACAACCCGAAACTGTTGCGATAGGGGTACCAGCCGTGTTGTTCTCGAGGCTTTTCACCTCGCCGGCCGCGGTGGTCATAGCATGGCTGGTAAGTTTCGCGCTCTAACGCATCCACCGACACAACACAGATGGAGGGCAAAATACGATGCGCCCATACTTCCGCAGCGAGGTCACCTCGGTAGGCAGCGACGCGACCGACCTGATAAACGGAGGAGTGACCATCTTCTTCGCAGAGCCATGTCCGACCGAGCTAATGGAGGTCAGCATCGTCCACCGCACGATACAAGTGGACCCGCAGCGCGACCCTTATCCAGGCGATGTACTGCGGGTCGGTGAGTCTGAGGTGGTGCTGACCGCAGTAGGCGCCGCCGCCGGGGACAACCTGCGAAACCTCGGTCATCTCGTGGTGTATTGCAATCCGAATGCCGGTCAGGTTCTGTTACCGGGCGCGGTGCTAGCAGCCGGTGAAATAGGGACACCGTCTCCTGGTGCGCTGGTCGAAATCACCCCTGGAGTGTCATGACAACCGGTTTCGCTGCAATTCTGTTGGGTGCGTTGATTCTCAGCGGTATCCTGAGTTGGCTGCAGCATCGTGCGTACTCGAAAGCCACAGAGCGGCTTCGCCGGCAGTTTCGGGGAAGCGGCGACGCAGCATTGGTCTCGGGGCGTGGCAAGGGACGGTTGCGAGGCGCAGTCGTACTCTTGGTGATCGACTCACGCTCACGGCGGGTCATCGCCGCCGAGGCGATGATCGGGGCTTCCGTGCTCGCACGGTTCCACGAACGACCCGAACTCTTAGGAGGTTTGGGCTCAATCGCCGACCGTGCACGTGAGAAGCGTCTTGCGGATGCAACATTGCAGGCCATGGAACAGTACAAACTCGTTATGCGGAAAAACAAGACGCGCTCGGCGTCGTGAGCGGGCGTGTCGATGCCATCGCGCCGATGACATCGACACGCCTGTACTCACAGAGGTCGAGCTGCCGATGAATTCGGACTTGCATGTACGAGGGCGGTTGCGATTGCCGCGACCCCTTCGCCGCGACCCGTGAATCCGAGGGCATCCGTCGTGGTTGCAGAAATGCTGACAGTCGCACCGATGACCGAGCTGAGCAACGCTTCGGACTCGAGTCGCCTCGGGGCAAACACAGGATGATTGCCCACCAGTTGTACCGACACGTTGCCAACTTCGAATCCGGCACCGCGAACCACATCCAAAGTCCTCTGCAAGAATTCGACTCCACGGGCATTGGCGAAGCGTGAGTCGTCGGTACCGAATGTCGATCCGATGTCACCCATGCGAGTTGCGGACAACATTGCGTCGCAGATCGCATGGCACACCACGTCGCCATCGCTATGACCGGCCAAACCTGGTTCATCTGGCCAGTACAGACCACCGAGCCAGAGCGGCGAGCGCGGATCGAATGCGTGCACATCGGTGCCGGTGCCAATCCGTATGCCTGCTGCCGCCGAATCCCCGCTGACCAGCTGCTCGGCGCGCCGCAGATCCCATGCCGTCGTGATCTTGAACGCGAGCGCATCGCCAGCGATGACTGACACGCGATGTCCATTCGATGCTACGAGAGCGGCGTCATCTGTGAATTCACGCACAGGCGAATCATGAGCCGCCACCAAGTGCTCTCGAGGGAATCCCTGAGGCGTTTGAATCGCCATCAGCTCGGAGCGCTCGACGGTTTCCACGACGACCCCGTTGCTGTCAGTCCGCTTGATGGTGTCGCTCACCAGCAAGCCCGGAATCACGCCTGCGGCTGTCCTTGCAACTTCCGCTGCCACCGAGTCAAAAACAACACTGGGCGTCAGAGCTCGGGCGGCATCGTGGACTAACACTATTTCGATTGATGGAAGGAGTACCTTGAGCCCTGCAGCGACCGAGGCTTGTCTGGATGCTCCACCGACAACCACTTTGGTGTTCTCTGCCGCGACCCCGCCAACAGCTCGCACTAATTCACTGGTGATCGGGATGTAGGACGGCGGCACGACAACAATTACCTGAGTTGACTCACGCATACCGAAAACTGACTCCAGGGCATGAGACAAACAAGGTCGTCCGGCCAGCATCACAAATGCCTTGGGCTCATCCCGCCCAAGGCGTGTACCGTTTCCTGCAGCCACCACAACGACTGCTATACGTGGAAGCGGTGACTCACTCATAGATCGTTTTCTCCTCGACGATTTCTCGGTTATGAATCCTGGGCGCTGAGATTCAGATCCAATTTAGATCTGACAGAGCATATGGGTAAAAGCTGTGCGTAGCATCACCACACGTCGTGCACTAGACGCGTCACAGCCAAGCGAGCGATAACAAAACGCCAACGTGGGGCATCCCGCAGGTGATTCTGAGTTCTTGCACGAAATTTTGCGATTTCAGATCCGGCCGTTGCAAGGCGCATCTGAATTGACGAAAACGGATAGGTTATTGCTCGACCCGTTGGGCCGTACGGATCGGCACTCGCGCGCTCCCGTGTGTGCAGTCGATCCAACGGTCAGACCGGCATGATGCACGTTCTCTACCGTGGAACCATTCGTTTGACAGGCCTCGCGGCCCAGAGCAGGGTCTCGGATTACATTACCCGTTCCCGGCGGTGCTCCTCGACCACGGTGCGGGGGCAGGGGTCAGGAGGCCAGGACGCCGTCGAGCACGGTCGAGGCCTGCTCCTCGTCGGTCTTCTCCGCGAGGGCGAGCTCGGAGATCAGGATCTGGCGCGCCTTGGCGAGCATCCGCTTCTCTCCGGCCGAGAGGCCACGGTCCTGGTCACGGCGCCACAGGTCGCGCACGACCTCGGATACCTTGATCACGTCGCCGGATGCGAGCTTCTCCAGATTCGCCTTGTACCGGCGAGACCAGTTGGTCGGCTCCTCGGTGAACGGTGTTCGCAGCACCTCGAAGACGTGGTCGAGGCCGTCTCGGCCGATCACGTCGCGCACACCGACCAGGTCGACATTCTCGGCAGGAACCTCGATCGTCAAGTCGCCCTGCGTGACATTGAGTTTGAGGTAGAGCTTCTCTTCACCCTTGACGATTCGCTTCTTGACCTCGGTGATCGTTGCTGCACCGTGGTGCGGGTAGACGACCGTTTCACCAACCTCGAAAAGCATAAATTGGCGTCCCTTCAGCAACCTCCAGAATACCACAGCGATTCCGTGCTACCCTGTGCGCCGACGGCCCGGACCGTGCTGCGGCATGCGCTAAACTCGAACAGCATTCCGCGTGACGACCGGCCGGAGCGGCCTCGTCGCGCTGACGACTCTGGAGGGTCTTGTGAGGACGCGAATCGCGGCATCCGTCGTTCTGGCTATCGGCATACTTCTCGGGACGGCGGGGTGCAACTTCCTTGCACCCCAGTCCACCCTGTTGCACTATGACGCCAGCGATGGGGTAAGCGGGAATGTCGGCTCGATCGACGTGCGCAACGCCATGGTCATCTCAGACAACGGCAAAACCGGCAACCTCGTGGTCACCCTGGTGAACAACGACTCGAAAAGCCACCGCGTGCTCATCCAGCACGGCACAGCAGACAAGATCGACAGCTACGTGACCGTCGAGCCCGGCCAGGTCAAGGAGATCGGCTCGTCCGCGCACGCGCAGACCCAGCTCACGGATATCAACACGAAGCCGGGCTCGCTCCTGCCGATCTACTTCCAGTACGGAACGCAGACAGGCGTGCAGTTGCTCGTGCCCGTGCTGAGCAACGCCATGACGGAGTACCAGCACTACACCCCGACGCCGAAGCCCAAGGCGGTCATCACGGTGCCGAACGAGACGGCCACCCCGACCCCGAACGGCTAGGCTCGCCCGAACGCCGGGTCCGCTCCAACGGCAGGGCTCGTCCAGGCCTCACTAGTCCGCCTCGAACCGATAGCCGAGCCCGCGCACGGTCAGCAGCATCCGCGGCTGCGACGGGCTGTCCTCGATGCGCGAACGGATGCGCTTGATGTGCACGTCCAGCGTCTTCGTATCGCCGAAGTAGTCGCTTCCCCACACCCGGTCGATCAGCTGACCGCGAGTCAGAACGCGCCCGGAATTGCGCAGCAACAGCTCGAGCAACTCGAACTCCTTCAACGGCATCGGCGTTTCGACACCGCGCACACTCACCGTGTGCCGGTCGACGTCCATTCGCACCGTGCCCGCCTCGAGCACCGCGTCATTCTCGAGTGCCGGTTCCACCCGCCGGCGCAGCACAGCCCGGATGCGTGCCAGCAGTTCCGGCGTGGAATACGGCTTGGTCAGGTAGTCGTCTGCTCCGAGTTCCAGCCCGACGACGATGTCCAGCTCCGAGTCCTTCGCCGTCAACATGATGATCGGAACGTTCGAGTGCACGCGCAGCCGGCGGCACACCTCCGTGCCGGGAATTCCCGGCAGCATCAGGTCGAGCAGCACCAGATCAGCGCCGCCGGCCTTGAATGCGGCCAGCGCGCTCCGACCGTCTGGGGCGACCTGCACCTCGTAGCCTTCGCGCACCAGCAGAAAGGCGAGCGGCTCGCTCAGTGCGGTCTCGTCTTCGACCAGCAGGATGCGTGTCACAGCTTGTGATCTCCTTGTGTGGCGCCCACCGGCGCGGAGGCTTCGGGAAGTCGAATGGTGAAGGTCGAGCCGTGCCCCGGTTGCGACCAGACTCGAACGTCTCCCCCATGATTCTGCACGGCATGCTTGACGATCGCCAGGCCGATGCCGGTGCCGCCCGTGTCACGCGAGCGAGCCTGATCGACGCGGTAGAAGCGTTCGAAAACGCGATCGAGATCACTCGATGGAATGCCGTCGCCCTGGTCCGTGACGGAAACCTCAACCGCGCCGTCCGCGCTTCGCACCCCGATCCCCACCCTGGATCGGTCAGGAGAATAGCGAATGGCGTTCGAGATCAGATTGTGCACGGCTGCGATGAGCAGCGCCTCGTCCCCGAACACCTCGACGTCGGTGGGTTTGCCCGTGGCCAGCTCGATCCCGCGCGCCATGGCGGCGACCCTGTTCCGATCGACGGCGGATGCGACGACCTCCGCGATCGACACCCGTCGCGAGTTCGCGACGGCATCCGTCGCCTGCAACCGGGAGAGTTCGATGATGTCCTGGGTGATCCGTGCCAATCGCGCCGACTCGGCAGCGAGCAGCTCGGCGAACCGCCGAACCGCCTCCGGATCGTCCGCAGCGGCGGTGAGGGCGTCCGTCAGCAGGCCGACCGCGGCAATCGGGGTCTTCAACTCGTGGCTGACGTTCGCGACGAAGTCACGACGCACCGCCTCCACCCGGTAGGTCTCGGTGCGATCTTCGGCCAGCAACAACACATAGCGCGAACCCAGGCGTGCGACTCGGACGTGCAAGTAGATGCTCACATCGCCGAACGGCCCGCGCACCAGCGTGATCTCTGCCGTAACGGGTTCGCCGGCACGCCGCACCGACTCGACCAACTGCATGAGCTCTGGATGCGTCATCGCTCCGTTCCACACGATGCCGAGCGCCAGCGCTGCCTGCGAGGCCCTCACGACATTGTTGGACGGGTCGATCACCACGCCCACCGTGTCCATCGCATCGAACATCGAGTCGATGCCGTCCGGCACCGCCGGGTTGACCACACGGGCCGCGCGTTCACCGTGGCCGGCCGCGACGTGCAGCAATGCCACGAACCCGGCACCGACGACGAGGCCCAGTGCCAGAGACAGCAGCACCAACCCGGTGGAGTCCATGCTCCAAGCGTACTAACGCAGGAGGAGGCATCCGACGCGTATTCCCGTCGGCAGGGTCGGCTTCAGCGAGTGTTCAGCCGGGCGGCACCGTCCGTTAACCTTGTCTGACGACGATGTCCTGAGGATCGAGCAGATCCGTCGCACAAGCGCGCCAGCACGGAAGGGCCACAAAACGTATGCGTGAAGTTTTCCAGCAGGAGTTGCGCGAGGTTCAGGACCGCCTCGTCGAGATCGCAGAACTCGTCACCTCCGCCATCACGAACGCGACCCGCGCGTTCAATGAGTCCGATGTGTCACTTGCCGAGCAGGTGATCGCAGACGACAGCAAGATCGACGAGTTGACCGTGGTGCTCGATGAGCTGTCCATCCAGATCCTCGCCCGGCAGCAGCCGGTGGCCCGCGACCTGCGGATCGTGGTCAGCGCCCTGCGGATCAGCGCATCGCTCGAACGGATGGGCGACATGGCCGAGCACATCGCCCAGCTGGCCCGGTACCGCTTCCCGGACAAGGTCGTGCCGAAGTCGCTCCGAGGCACGTTCGCCGAGATGGGCCGGCTGGATGTGACGATCGCGCGCAAGCTCACTGAGTTGCTGCGCACCCAGGAACTGTCACTCGCCGAAGAGATCCGCAACGACGATGACGATGTCGACGACCTGCATGTCAAGGTGTTCGACAAGGTGCTCGGTGAGAAGTGGAAGGGCGAAACCGTCGACACGGTGGATGCAACGCTCGCGTCCCGCTACCACGAACGCTTCGCCGACCACGCCGTTTCGATCGCGAAGAAGGTGCAGTACCTCGGCACCGGCGACTGGGTGCCGGAGGACATGTAGTCCACCCCGTTGGTCGAGTAGGCCGCTAGCGGCCGTATCGAGACCCCGGTGAGACGGTCTCGATACGCTCGCTGGCGCTCACTACTCGACCAACGGGGCCGTTGCGACTACTTGGTGCCCGAGCAAACTCTCGCAGCTCCTTACTATGGAGTAATGGATATGCAGCGTGGTAAGATGAGTCATGCCTATAGCCACCGTCACCAGCAAAGGACAGATCACGATCCCGATCGACGTGCGCCACAAGCTCGGCCTTGACACGGGAGATCGCGTGCAATTCGTCGAACTCGACGACGGCGGCTATGAGCTCGTTCCGAGTACGGCCTCCGTTTCGGCGTTGAAGGGAATCGTGCCTTCGATCGGCAAGGTCGTGACGCTCGAGGAGATGGACGAGGCGATCGCGTCGGCGGCAAGCGAAACGATGCACACGTGATCGGAGTCGACACCAACGTACTGGTGCGGCATGCAACCCAAGACGATCCCCTGCAGTCGGCGATCGCGAGTACGTTCTTGGCCACCCTCGATGAGGATAATCCCGGATTCATCAGCCTGGTCACCATGGTCGAAACGGTGTGGGTGCTGCAGCGCGCGTATCATGCATCCGCTGAAGTTGTCGACCAATTCGTCAACGGAGTTCTGAACGCCCGTGAACTCAGCGTACAAGAGCCGGATATCGTTCGTCGCGCGGCACGAATGATACGGGCAGGCGGTGCCGACTTCGCAGATGCCGTAATCGGCCTGGCGGGGGCAGCCGCAGGCTGCGACTACACCGTCACCTTCGACCTCAAGGCAAGCCGGCTGCCGGGCCTGAGCCTTCTCGAATAGTCGCGCTTCGGCTGTGGCACGGTTCCTGAGGAGACCGAGGAACGAGGTCGTCTCAAAAGACAGCGACCGGTGTCGTTCCCTGAGCGCAGCCGAAGGGCCGCGCTTCGGCTTCGCTCAGCGACCGTGATGACGGCTACTTCGTGCCCTGCGCCGCCACGGCGGCGGCGCCAGCCGCTGCGGCCTCCGGGTCGAGGTATTCGCCGGGGCCGAGCGGGCGGAACCCGGCATCGAGCCGGTACACCAGCGGGATGCCGGTCGGGATGTTCAGCTCGGCGATATCCGCATCCGAGATGCCATCCAGGTGCTTCACCAGAGCACGCAGCGAATTGCCGTGCGCGGCGACCAGCACGGTCTTGCCCGCGGCAAGATCCGGGGTGATGTCGGATTCCCAGTAGGGCAGCATCCGCTCGACGACGTCCTTGAGGCACTCCGTGCGTGGCAGGTCCGAACCGAGCCCGGCGTAGCGCGGGTCGTTCGCCTGAGAGTAATCGCTTTCGTCGGCGAGCAGGGGCGGCGGAACGTCGAACGAGCGGCGCCAGGTGTGGAACTGCTCCGGCCCGTATTCGGCGAGCGTTTGCG
Organism: Microbacteriaceae bacterium; assembly: GCA_004297935.1. Taxonomy (GTDB): domain Bacteria; phylum Actinomycetota; class Actinomycetes; order Actinomycetales; family Microbacteriaceae; genus Rathayibacter_A. Next base: position 127,075 of record SCRE01000010.1, read on the forward strand.
CCTTGTCCTTGCCCTGCAGGGCGCCGTAGTGGCGTTCGTTCAGCCGCCAGGAGCGGCGCACGTCGATCCACGCGCGGTCCGCGACATCCAATGCGATGTTCGCGGTCTGGACCGCGCGCGTGAGCACGGAGGTGTGCAGCACATCCGGCTGTACACCCGACTCGGCCAGCAGTTCACCGGCGCGTGCAGCCTCGGCCGCGCCCTGCTCGCTCAGACGCACGTCCACCCATCCGGTGAAAAGGTTCTTCTGGTTCCAGTCGCTTTGGCCGTGGCGGAGGAGGATGAGGGTGTAGGCGTCCGAGCGTTCAGGGTGCGAAGTCATTGTCCTAATCTACCGGCTCGTCGAAACCCGATCCCCTGCGTCAACCCGATGCGACGGCGGATGTCGCCAGGACATTTCCGTCGCTGTCCAGCGCCTGCACGGCGACCATTGCCGCGGCGGGCACCGAGGCAGAACTCTCGAAGCCCGTGCGTGCGACGGTGGCAGCCGTCGTAAGCGTACGCCCGCTTCAACGTGGACGTACGCGCGGTGTCGTCGACGACGAACGTCATGCCGCGCGAGACGCCGTTCGTCTGCCCGGTGTACAAGTGATCGTCGAACAGCATGATCGTGCCGTCGGCCTGCCTGCGCACGTCGTGCTGCCAGGCGAAGACCGCATCGGGAGCGACCGTGATATCGCTCTTGCGACCACCGAATCGCCAGCGGACGTCACCGGCTGACCGGTCGATGCGGTAAACGGTGTGCGTGTGCCGTGCCGAAACGAGCAGTGCGTCGCCATCGGCATCCACGGCGTTGAGATGGTACGGATCGAACGCGGTCGATGCCGTCTTGCCGTTGGCTTTCGGATCGGTCGTCAGCGTCAAGTAGGTCTCGCTGAGCTCGATGTGGTCCATCGCGCTCCAGTCCAGAAGCACGGCCCCGGTCGCGACATCGATCTCCTGCACCTGACAGTTGTAGATGTAACCATCGGCCGGTCCGCCAAGCGCAGTCAGATCGGCCTTGACCACGGGGTACGCCACGATGAGCGCCGTTCCCTTCGCCGTGAGGTTGAACTCGTGCAGATCTGCTTCCAGCCCGTTCCCGGCGGAAACCGTGGCGACCGGGCGGTAGGCGGTGTCCAGGATGACGCCCTTGCCCAAGCCATGCCCGCCCGTGCTCTTGCCGGTCCAGTACGTCAGCACCGGTTTGCCCGAATAGGTCTGAACGCGCAGATCGGTCACCGTCACGCCCGTCGGCTCGATCCAGACCGGTTCGCCCGACTGCCGCATGATCAGGCCGTGGAAGCTCTCGACCTGCGGCTCGACGAACAGCAGGGCTGGCGCCGTGCGCCCGCGCTTGATGACTGAGATCTTCGGTGTGGTCAGCTTCGTGCTGATGAACGTGCGCATCGCAACCTTGGCCGTCGGCGTCGGCGTGGCCGTGGGCGCCGGCAGCACTCCACTGACGACCGGCTCTGCGAAGACGCCGCCGAGAAAGGCCCCGACCGCGACAACGCCGCCGCCGATCAGCACACGCCTCCTGCTGAACATCGGCGATGCCATGGTGTCAGTCTTCGGCTGGTCCGCTCGGGTCGGTTTCTGTCGTGTCATCATGTCTCATTTGTATAAAGCCTTCCCGTGTATTCCCAATGTGTGAGCAGTCAGGGGCAAAGGCCTTGTGGGGGAAACGGCCTGCCCATCAGCGTCGCGAACCGGTCAGCGCACATGCAGCGGCGGCACAGGTGCAGCATCAGCGCCGGTGCAGCGTCAGCGCCTCGGCCGGGTGGCGCCCCCGAGCCGCGGCAGGCGCGGCACGTTCGCTTCTGCGCCCGCATCCGTCGGCACGATCAGTTCCTGGGCGGCAGCGACGTCGACACCGGCGGCGTCGACGTGCAGGGGGGCCGTCGCATCCGTCGAGCGCTTGAGCACGGCGAGCGCGATCGGACCGAGCTCGTAGTGCAGCGCACTCGAGGTCACCTGCCCGACGACGCGACGCTCCCCCTCGCGATCGATGCTCACCGGCGATCCGGGCGCCGGCAGCGCGCCCTCGGACCCGTCCAGGTGCAGCAGCACCAGCCGGCGCGGCGGATGCCCGAGGTTGTGCACCTTCGCGACGGTTTCCTGGCCGCGATAGCAGCCCTTGCTCAGGTGTACGGCGGTGCGCAGCCAGTCCAACTCGTGCGGGATGGTCTTCTCGTCGACCTCGGTCGCGAACCGGGGACGCCACGCCGCGATCCTCAGTGCGTCGACCGCGAGCGTGCCCGCCACCGCAAGATCTCCGGATGCGGCGCGGCCGGCGAGCCCCGCCAACGCGGAACGAGGCACCAGCGTTTCGGTCCAGGTCCAACCCGCGCCGGGATGTGCATCCGTCGTCGCATATTGATGACCGCCACGGGCGACCACCGACCAGGGATCGTGCCAGACGAGCGCGATGCCGTTCGAGACGGCCGCGTCGACCAGTGGGGCTTGCGCCGACCCGGGCGGGGCGCACGAGCCGATCGTCGCGAACTCGGTGGTGCGCTCCGCCGGCTCGACCCGCAGCATGAAACGCATGCGCTGCAGGAAGTCGAGCAGCGACCGCGCCTCGGAACCTTCGACGAGCAGCCACAGCGTCTCCCCGTCGTCGATCAGGCGCACCGCGTGCTCGAGGTGACCGTTCGGGTCGAGCAGCAACGTTTCGGACGACTCGCCCGGCGGCAGCCCGACCAGTCGTTGGCTGCTGATCGAATCGAGCCAGCTCAGCCGGTCCGGTCCGGCGATCGAGACGACGGCGCGATTCGAGAGGTCGACGACGGCTTCCCCGGCCGCCAGCCTGCGCTGTTCGCCGAGCGGGTTGCCGTAGTGGGCGGGCACGCCGGCGTCCGGTCCTGAGCCGTCGACGGCACCGGGCACCGCGAGGAATTCGGATGCCGCCGCTACTGCACCGTCGCCATCATTCGCCATCATTGCACCTTCGAGAGTCGGGCCGACGCGTGCGTGCGCAGCTCTTGGCCGAGCGCCGCGATGTCCCATGCCCAGAGCAGGTGGGACTCGACCAGCCCGTACATCCGCGTGGCCGCCGCGTAGTTCTTCGCCCCGGCCGTGCGCATGACGGCGTCTGTCGACAGGTCGATCCGAGGCCCGGCGACTGTGCCCAGATACAGCTCGCTCACCCCGTCTGGATGCACGATCAACGCCTCGATGTCGAAGCCTCCGCTGTCGTTGCGCAACGTTTCGACCGTTTCCGCGTCGGTGAACGGCGGTGCACCGACGCCGGGCAGCATTGCGGGACCGGGGTCGCCGTCGACGCGCGGCCGACTGAGCCGCCAATAGCCGGTCTCGGCGGCAAGCGGAGCGCTCTCGCCAGCACTGTCCCGATCAGCGAGCAGCCAGCTGAACGCCGTGTAGTTGAGATACGGCATCCCGTCATGACTGAAACTGACGCGCTGCCCGAATTCGTGTTGCACTCGATTTTCGCCGATCGCGTAGTCGAGAACGCCGGTTCCCTCCCAGACCCCGAGCAGCCACGACAACGGCACGAGCTCGGCCGGGAGCCCCGTGGGAATCTCGAACATGGTCTGTGCAAGCGCTTAGCGCTGACCCCGAAAGAGGTTGTACACCACGACGACGGACACCGCGGCGATCGCCAGGCTCGCAAGGCCGAGAAGTCCGACGAAGACGAGTTCCAAGGTCACAAGCATGTGATGAAGTCTAGTCCGTCGCATCGACCGGATGTCGACGCACAGCCCAGCGACGACGCACGCGTCACGCGGTGAGGCGCACGACCCAGAGGACCACTGCGCCGACCGCCAGCACGACCAGCACCCCGAAGACGCTCGCAATCAGCCGCTCGACGAACCCGTTCTTCTGACGCGTACCCAGTTGGATGGCGAGTGCCGCGACCACCGCGCCGCCCAGGCTGAGCGAAAGCCAGGTGAAGTACTGCTCCCGCGGTGAGAACAGCCCGATGCATACCACGGCAATCACCGCGAGCAGCCAGGCTGTGACAATGCTGCTCCACCGGGTGGCCGGGGTAAGCGCTTCGGTCGTCACCCTCCTATTGTGCCTCCTCGCCGCAAGACGTGCCCCCGGCGAGCGCTGTCGTCCCTCCGATAGAATTACCGATACGCAGAACGCGGGAGGTGCATTGCCGGAGCTTTTGATCCTCACTTCGGCGCCCGACAGCGATGCTCTGCCGGCGCTGGAATTGCTCAGCCACCGTGTGCGCCGCATTCCTGCCGAGCCGGCGTCGCTCGTGAACGCGCCGCGTTGCGACCTGATCTTCGTGGACGGCAGACGGGATCTGGCCAGCGCCAAGTCGCTCTGCAAGATCCTGACGACGACCGGCATCACGGTGCCGATGCTGCTCATCATCACGGAAGGCGGGCTCGCGGCGGTGAACGCCGAGTGGGGGGTCGACGACGTCGTGCTGGAGGCGGCGGGACCGGCGGAGCTGGATGCGCGCATCCGGCTCGCTCTCGGGCGGCACGCGCAGGATCCGATGCAGACCAAGATCCAGGCCTCCGGGGTGATGATCGACGAGGCCAGCTATTCGGCGAAGGTGCGCGGACAACCACTGGATCTCACGTTCAAAGAATTCGAGCTGTTGCGCTTCCTGGCGACGCATCCGGCCCGCGTGTTCACGCGGGAGCAGTTGCTGAGCGAGGTGTGGGGCTACGACTACTTCGGCGGCACCCGCACCGTGGATGTGCACGTGCGACGGCTGCGTGCGAAGCTCGGCGATCTCGAGTCGCTGATCGGCACTGTGCGCAATGTCGGCTACCGGTTCAATGTCACGGAAGAGGACAATGAGCGACTCGCTCCGCCTGTCGGTCGTTGACCTGACGGATGTCGCAGCAGCCGCCGAGTTCTTCCGGGTCGCGGATGCGGCGCGCGAGGAGGACGGCTACGACCCGTTCAACGAGCAATCGCGTTTCGATCTCTCCACGGGCAAGCGCACGCCGATCGTCGCAACCGTATGGTCGGAGCGGGAGCACGCCCGTGCCATCGGCTCAGCGATCCTCGGCCACGGGCAGCTGGACTTCACCATCGACCCGGTGTTCCGCGGCAAAGGGCTCGGCGGCATCGCGCTCGACGGCCTGCTGGCGACGGTTGCCGGCGAACTGACCGCGTGGTCGCACGGCGACCACCCGGCCGCCCGCATCCTCGCGGAGCGGCACGGATTCGACGCCGTGCGGCGACTGCTCCAGCTTCGCGCGTCGCTCGACGGACGCTCCGAGTTGGTGCCCGATGGCGCGGCGACCGCGTCGAATCCGGCGATCACGGTGTTCCGCCCGGCAATCGATGACGCCGAATGGGTTGAACTGAACGCGGCGGTCTTTGCCACGCATCCGGAGCAGGGCGCAGTCACCGTTGCCGATCTGCGCGAACGCATGGCGGAGCCGTGGTTCAACGCGGGCGACTTTTTGATCGCACGCGATGGGGCAGGGCACATGGTCGGCTACAACTGGCTGAAGATCGAGCCGGCTGCGCAGGAAGGCGAGATCTACGTGCTCGGGGTGGCCACGGCATCCGCCGGTCGGGGGCTGGGGAGGCTGCTGATGAACGCCGGGCTGGACCGCTTGCGCGAGCGCGGCTGCACCGCAGCAACCCTGTATGTCGAGGCCGACAACATGCCCGCTGTGAAGCTCTACCGCTCTCTCGGCTTCATCGACCACACCGTCGACGTGCAATACCGCCGCGCGCCCCGCTGATCTCGTCGCCTCGGTGGTCGGGAGCGCGTCTCCGGTCCTCACTACTACACGGCCGCTGGTGCAATGATGATGGCATGGACGGCGAGAACACACTGACGGACACCGGGGCGCTCGACACCGGTCCGCTCGACCGCGGACTGAGCAGCGACTTCGACGACGATTTCGAACCGTGGAATCCGTCGATCGATCCGACACTGCCGGCCGACCGTTATCTCGACCGCGAGATCAGCTGGCTGGCGTTCAATCAGCGTGTGCTCGAGCTCGGCGAGGACCCGAGCATTCCCGTGCTCGAACGCGCCAACTTCCTCGCGATCTTCGCGAGCAATCTCGACGAGTTCTTCATGGTGCGCGTCGCGGGGCTGAAGCGACGCATCCTGACCGGTCTGGCAGTTCCGACGAACGTCGGGCGCGCGCCGCTCGAGGTGCTCGCCGACATCTCCGAGAAGGCGCACGAGCTGCAACTGCGTCACGCAGCCGCCTACCAAGATCTCGTGCTGCCCGCCCTGGCCTCAGCCGGCATCATGATCGCCACCTGGGACAGCTTGGACACCGCCGACAGAGCGCAGATGCGCGAGATCTTCTCGCAGATGATCTTCCCGGTGCTGATGCCGTTGGCGGTCGACCCGGCGCATCCGTTCCCCTACATCTCGGGACTGTCCTTGAACCTGGCCGTGCGTGTGCGCAATTCGCGCAGCGGCAAGGAACAGTTCGCCCGACTCAAGGTGCCGCAGATGCTGCCGCGGTTCGTGCGCATCGACCAGCGCGAGTCAGTCGATCAGATGCGCTTCATCATGCTGGAGGACCTCATCGCGCACCACCTCGGTGATCTCTTCCCCGGCATGGAGATCCTGGAGCACCACGTGTTCCGCGTCACACGCAACGAGGACGTCGAAGTCGATGAGGACGAGACGGAAAGCCTCATCCAGGCCCTGGAGAAGGAGCTTCTGCGTCGCAAGTTCGGCCCGCCGATCCGGCTGGAAGTCACCTCCGACATGGATGAGGTCACCCTCGGCCTGCTCGTTCGCGAACTGACGGTGACCGAGCAGGAGGTTTACCGCCTGCCTGCCCCGCTCGACCTCGGCGGATTGTTCGACCTGTCCAAGATCGACCGCCCCGACCTGCACTATCCGAACCACGTGCCGACGACCTCCGTCGCGCTGATGCCGTCGGAGCCGAACGCGAAACCCGACATCTTCGCCGCGATCGCCCGACAGGATGTGCTCCTGCACCACCCGTATGAATCGTTCGCGACGAGCGTGCAGGCGTTTCTCGAGCAGGCCGCGGCGGATCCGCACGTGCTGGCGATCAAGCAGACGCTGTACCGCACGAGCGGCGACAGCCCCATCGTCGAGGCGCTGATCGATGCGGCAGAAGCCGGGAAGCAGGTGCTCGCCCTGGTCGAGATCAAGGCCCGTTTCGATGAACAGGCCAACATCGAGTGGGCGCGCAAGCTGGAAAAGGCCGGCGTGCACGTCGTATACGGCATGGTCGGACTCAAGACGCACTGCAAGCTCGCGCTGATCGTGCGACAGGAGAAGGGCGTGCTGCGCCACTACAGCCACATCGGCACCGGCAACTACAACCCGAAGACCAGTCGCATCTACGAGGACTTCGGCCTGCTGACCACCGACGACCAGGTCGGCAAAGACCTCACCCGGCTGTTCAACGAACTCTCCGGCTACGCCATCGAGAAGAAATTCAAACGGCTGCTGGTCGCCCCCCTGCACCTGCGCAAGGGTCTGGTCAAGGCGATCGAGAACGAACGCACGAATGCGGAGCTCGGCAAGGCCAGCGGCATCCGGTTGAAGTTGAATTCGATCGTCGATGAGTCGATCATCGACGCGCTGTACCGCGCCAGTCGCGCCGGCGTGCCGATCGACCTGTGGGTGCGCGGCATCTGCGGGCTGAAGCCCGGCCAGGAAGGCTATAGCGAGAACATCCGGGTGCGCTCGACCCTCGGCCGCTACCTGGAACACTCTCGGATCTTCGCGTTCGAGAACGACGGCGACCCGCAGGTCTACATCGGCAGCGCAGACATGATGCACCGCAACCTCGACCGTCGCGTCGAGGCGCTCGTGCGGCTGGCCGATCCGGCGCACATCACCGAACTTCTGACGCTGATCGACCGCGCGATGGACGAACGCACGTCATCGTGGGCCCTGGAATCGGACGGCACCTGGGTTCGGCACAGCGTGGACGAGCTTGGACATCCGCTCGACGATCTGCAGAATAGGCTCATGCAGCAGATCTCCCACCGCCCTCGGCTGGGTGCGCGCCGGTGAACGAAACCGCGATCTACGCCGCCGGCGCGGTGTGCTGGCGCGTCATCGACGGCAAAATGCATATTCTCGTCATCCACCGCACGCGGTACGCCGACGTGTCGCTGCCCAAGGGCAAGGTCGACCCGGGCGAGACCCTGCCGCAGACCGCCGCGCGTGAGATCGCCGAGGAGACCGGCTTGAATGTGCGGCTCGGCGTTCCCCTCGGAGTCACCCGCTACGCGATCTCGAGCGGGCGCGAAAAATTCGTGCACTACTGGGCCGCAGAGGTGACGGACAAGGCGGTCGCTGCATCAACGTTCGTGCCGAACGGCGAAGTCGCGGCGCTCGAATGGGTGACGATCAAGAAGGCACGCAAGTATCTGAGCTACGAGCGGGATGTCGAACTGCTCGATGGGTTCGCCGCGCTCGTCGACGAAGGCGTCACGAACACGTTCGCGATCATCGCGCTGCGGCACGGCAAGGCGACTCCACCGGCGAGCTGGCACGGTCCGGATGCGACGCGCCCGCTGACCGCCCGCGGCGTCACCCAGGCTGCCGGCAACGTCCCGACCATGGCGGCCTGGAAGCCGCAGAAGCTGATCACCAGCCCGGCGGTGCGATGCGCCGCGACGGTTGCCCCGCTGGCCGCTGCTTACGGGCTCGGCACGGAACGGGAACCCGGCATCAGCCAAGACGCCTACGAAGACGGTTCGGCCACCGTGCGCGATGTCGTCGGAAAACGCGTGCGCAAGCTGCGCACGACGGTGCTGTGCAGTCACGGGCCCGTGCTGCCGGAAATCCTGCGCGAGATCGCGCTGGCGACCGGCACGACCATGGGCTCCTACATCAGGGAGGCGGCAACGCTGGAGACCGGAGGGTTCTCGGTCGTGCACCTGTCGAAGTCGAACCCCGCCTCCGGCATCATCTCGATCGAGACGTACAGCCCGCGGGTCTAGCGCGGCCGCGGGCGCAGTCGATCAGCGGGTCTAGCTCGGCCGCGGGTGCAGTCGACCGCGGGTGGTCGACTCACGGGTGCAGTCGACTCGTGGACGCGGTCGGCCGCGTGCCCGAAACAGCCGATGCGTCGCCCCGCGTTAACCTTCCGTTCACCGGCAAGAGGCACCCTCGTCACGTGCGAGAAATAGCGTCGCAATCGGGTCAGCACCGGCCCGAATGAAGACAATACGATTCCCGAAGGGTTCATCCGTGAATTTCAAGCGATTTGGCGCTCCCGTAGCCGTTTTGGCCGTGGCAGCCCTCGCACTGACCGCCTGCGCATCCAACGAGGCCAGCGGCTCGGCAAGCACAGCAACCACGTCGGCCGCAGCGACGTTCTCCGGAACGCTCAACGGCATCGGCTCATCCGCGCAGAGCACCGCGCAGACGGCGTGGGCAGCCGGCTTTCAGACCGCCAATCCCAATGTGACGATCAACTACGACCCGCAGGGTTCCGGCGCAGGCCGCACCAGCTTCATCGGCGGTTCCTCTGACTTCGCCGGTTCAGACGCGGCGCTCAAGACAGTCGAATTGAAGAGCGACTTCGTCGGATGCGCCGCTGGCAGCTCCGCAATCGATCTTCCGATCTACATCTCCCCGATTGCGATCGCGTACAACGTCGCCGGCTTGACGGATCTCAAACTCGACGCCGACACGATCGCCGGCATCTTCAGCGGTGCGATCACCAAGTGGAATGACCCGAAGATCGCCGCGCTCAACTCGGGCGCAACGCTCCCGGATGCTGCGATCACCGTCGTGCACCGTTCCGACGACTCCGGCACGACGCAGAATTTCACCGAGTACCTCGCCGCGAACGCGCCGACCGTGTGGACCAAGCCGTCCGGCCAGACCTTCCCCTACCAGGTCGGTGACGCTGCGAAGGGCACCTCCGGCGTCGCAAACGCCACCAAGAGCGCGAAGAACAGCATCACCTACATCGACGAGTCCGGTTCGGCGGGCCTCAGCATCGCGCAGCTCAAGGTCGGCAGCTCGTTCGTGAAGATCAGCGCAGCAGGTGCTGCCGATGTCGTCGCCAAGTCGCCGATCGCCAGCGGACGCACCGCGAACGACCTGGCCATCGCGATCGACCGCAAGAACACCGACGCGAACGCGTGGCCGCTCGTGCTGGTGAGCTACTTCATCGCCTGCCAGCAGTACAAGGATGCGGCGAAGGCGACCCTGGTGAAGGGTTACGCGAGCTACATCGCCAGCGACGCCGGCCAGCAGGCCGCGGCGAAGGCGGCCGGCTCGGCACCGTTGTCGTCCGAACTCGCAGCGAAGGTGGCGACGGCGATCGCCAGCATCACGTAACAAGCCAATGGCGGTGTGGCCCGGGTTGAGCACAACCCGGGCCACACCGCTGAACACATCCGAACCTCAACATCGGCGAGAAAGCGCAGAATCGACCCTCGAGATGACAGCAACTGAAACGGTACGCGCTGCGACGATAAAGTCCGGCAAAGTGAAGGTTCGCCTCGGCGACCGCGTGTTTTCGGTCAGCACCGTCACGGCAGGCTCCGTCATCCTGGCCGTTCTCGCGGCCGTCGCCATCTTCCTGATCGTTCAGAGCATCCCCGCGCTGATCGCCGGCCCGAAAACCATGCCGAACAATGCGGCGAACTTCTGGGTCTATGTCTGGCCGCTGGTCTTCGGCACGATCTGGTCGGCCGCGATCGCGCTGGTCATCGCGACACCGCTGTCGATCGGGATCGCCCTGTTCATCTCGCACTACGCCCCGCGCCGCCTTGCGCAGACTCTCGGCTACATCGTCGACCTGCTCGCCGCAGTGCCGTCCGTCGTCTTCGGACTGTGGGGCATCCTCACGCTCGCACCGTTCGTGCAGCCGTTCTACGCCTGGCTGACCCAGAACCTCGGCTGGTTCCCGCTGTTCGCCGGGCCGGTCTCGGGAACCGGCCGGACCATCCTGACCGCCGCCATCGTGCTGGCGGTCATGGTGCTTCCGATCATGACCGCGATGTGCCGCGAGATCTTCCTGCAGACTCCACGGCTGCACGAAGAGGCAGCCCTCGCTCTCGGCGCAACCCGCTGGGAGATGATCAGGACCGCTGTTCTGCCGTTCGGCCGCGCAGGCATCGTCTCCGCGGCGATGATGGGCCTCGGCCGAGCACTCGGCGAGACGATGGCCATCGCGATGGTGCTATCGCCGGCGCTCGTCGTCAACTTCTTCCTTCTGCATGCGCAGAACCCGAACACGATCGCCGCGAACATCGCGCTGCAATTCCCGGAGGCATCCGGAATCAGCGTCAACGCACTCCTCGCGACCGGCCTCGTGCTGTTCGTGGTCACCCTGCTCGTCAACGTGCTCGCCCGCTGGATCGTCGGGCGCCGCAAAGCCTTCTCGGGAGCGAATTGATGGCTACCGCAACGCTCGCCGCCCGACCGATCGGCAACTCGCTGACTGCCGGCAAACTCCCCCGCGGCACCACCTGGATGGTGCTCGTCGGCAGCTGGGTGACCTTCGGTGCGATCTTCGCCGTGCTGGCGGCAAGCGGTGCGGCTGCAAGTTTCAACATCGTCGGCGCGGTGTTCTTCGGCACCATCTTGTTCGACATCGTGCTCTATCTGTTGTCCCTGCTGGTCGAGGGCAACCGCAAAGCGGTCGACCGCCTGATCACCTCCCTGGTCGCCACGGCATTCGTGATCGCCCTGCTGCCGTTGATCTCCCTGCTCTGGACCGTCGTGGCCAACGGGCTCGCACGCTTCGACGCGAACTTCTTCAGCGAGTCGATGCGGAACATCATCGGCGCAGGCGGCGGCGCCCTGCATGCCGTCGTCGGCACGCTGGAGGTGACCGGCATGGCTGCGCTGATCTCGGTGCCGATCGGGATGCTCGCCGCAATCTATCTCGTCGAGTATGGTCGGGGCCACCTCGCGCGCGGCATCACCTTCCTCGTCGACGTGATGATGGGCATCCCGTCGATCGTCGCCGGCCTTTTCGCGTATGCCCTGTTCGCGCTCATCTTCAACCAGCCCGGCATCCGCAGCGGGTTCATGGGCTCGGTGGCGCTGTCCGTGCTGATGATCCCGATCGTGGTGCGCTCCAGCGAGGAGATCATGCGCCTGGTGCCGAACGAGCTGCGTGAGGCATCCTTCGCCCTCGGTGTGCCGAAATGGCTGACGGTGCTCAAGGTGGTTCTGCCCACCTCGCTTGCCGGCCTCATCACCGGTATCATGCTCGCCGTCGCCCGGGTGATCGGCGAGACCGCACCACTCTTGATCGTCGCCGGATTCACGGCGAGTATGAATTACAACCTGTTCAGTGAACGCATGATGACCCTGCCCGTGTTCGTGTACACCCAGTACGCGAACCAAGGCTCTCCCGCATCCGCGTTCCTCGACCGCGCGTGGGCGGGTGCGCTGACCCTGCTCATCATCGTCATGCTGCTGAACTTGATCGGACGTATCGTGGCCAAGGCGTTCGCACCGAAATACGGCCGTTGAAGCCGCGAGACAGAACCTGAGGGAACAAACAGTGTCCAAACGCATTGAGGTCAGCGATCTCGACGTCTACTACAGCAAGTTCAAGGCCGTCGAGGGCGTCAACCTGACGATCGAGCCGCGCACCGTCACAGCCCTGATCGGGCCGAGCGGGTGCGGCAAGTCCACTTTCCTGCGCACCCTCAACCGGATGCACGAGGTGATCCCCGGCGCGCGCGTCGAGGGTGAGGTGCGTATCGACGGCAACGATCTCTACGGTCCCGGCGTCGACCCCGTGCTCGTGCGTCGACAGGTCGGCATGGTCTTCCAGCGGCCGAACCCGTTCCCGACCATGTCGATCCGCGACAATGTGCTCGCCGGCGTCAAGCTGAACAACCGCCGGATGCCTAAGAACGAGCAGGATGAGCTCGTCGAGAAGTCGCTGCAGAATGCGAATCTGTGGAACGAGGTCAAGGACCGCCTGAACACCCCCGGATCCGGTATTTCCGGCGGGCAACAACAGCGCCTGTGCATCGCCCGTGCGATCGCGGTCTCTCCAGACGTCCTGCTGATGGACGAGCCATGCTCGGCGCTCGACCCGATCTCCACGCTCGCGATCGAGGATCTGATCGAGCAGCTCAAACAGGACTACACGATCGTGATCGTCACCCACAACATGCAGCAGGCCTCGCGCGTCTCCGACCGAACCGCATTCTTCAACATCGCCGGCACGGGTCAGCCCGGCAAGCTCATCGAATACGGCGACACCGTCTCGATCTTCTCGAACCCGACGGTGCAGGCCACGGAGGACTACGTCTCCGGCCGCTTCGGATAGTGGCCAGGCGCCCCGCTGGTCCTCGGACAGAAAGGCGGCGTTACCGGGGGTCTGTTCCGCCCAGTAACGCCGCGGTCTCTCGCGCCTTGGCGTCACAATGTCTCTGTATTGTGCCCTGTTCCGGCGAAATGCGCACCTTTTCGTGCCGGCTGCCGCTGGGACGGGCCCCGCTGACGCTTCGCTGAGAGCGCACCGAGAGGCATCGCGGTGAGAATCGGTGTCGTCTACACTTGAACACGGCCGGGCCGCGGTAACCCCGGGCTCCACTATTTGCCGCTTCGAGCGGCCTCGCGCCGAGAGGCGTTCTGCGGCCCGGCTATTCGCGCCCTTTGCGGCCCGAGGGCGCTGCTGCGCCGTGGGGGTAACCCTACTCACGTATGTGGCGTCTCACGGCTCCTTGAGGCGCCTCGCGCCGACTTGTGGGCCGCTATTCGAGCGAGTCCTCGCGCCAGAGCCGGGCGCATCCGGTCAACTCTGTTGCGGTCTCGGAGAAACGCAGCGCGCGCTGGGTGAGCTCGCCGGCGCGATCCGGCTCGGTGGCGTCGAGATCGTCTGCGATGCTCGTGCAACCGGTCGCGATGACGCGGCAGAACGCGGCCGCACGTTCCAGCGCGATCGCGAAGTCGCCCTCGAACAGTCCGCGCAGGATGCGATCGGTCAACTCGGTGATCTCGGCCGGACCCGTCGGGATCGGTGCCCCCGCCACGACCGGGTCGATCGTCGTCGCGATCTCGACCCCGCGCTGGTACAGGAAGCTCGTTGTGGTCGGATCCTGCCGGATCAGCAGGCGCAGCAGATAGATGCGCCAGAGGGCACCTGGGAGGCTTCGTGCAGACGATCGCGCCCACAGTTCGGCGATGGCGTCGATGCCGTTTTCGTCGGTGAACGCGACGAGGCGGTCGACGACGTCGGCGTCAGGCTTCGCGCGGACGCGGGTGAGGAGTGCGTGGGCGGTCTCGTGAGCGACACGCATCGTCTCAGCCGGGTCATCCGCCCCATGCCACGAGTCGAACTTGCCGCCGGAGAACAGCGTGGGCTTGTGGAAGTTGTCCGCCATCGCTTGTCCTCCCGCCTCGTGATCGCAGGCGGCTCGTCTGCCGCCTAGACAATCATCGCAGGCGAGCGCTCCTGCGGCTCGTGCTGGGCATCCGTGTGTGAAACGAACAGGCGAATCCGCGATAGATTAACGGATGCGCGCCTGTAGCTCAGTTGGTAGAGCATCGGACTTTTAATCCGCGGGTCGTGGGTTCGAGCCCCACCGGGCGCACTTCAATTCCAGCACAGCCCCAGTGCCATGGTCGCGGTCCTCGCCGCCTACCGAAGCGCGAGCCGGTTTGAAGGAGATAGTCGACTTTCGAGGTCCATCCGACAGAAACGCTCCTTGCAACTCGACTATCTCCTCGAAACCGAGACCGACGCCAGGGCCGAGCACCTGTTCGCCGAGCATCGAGGGCCTAGTGCTCGACTCCGGGGTGCTCGAGTGCGAACTTCCGCTCGCGCTTCTCCTGGCGCGTGTTCTGCAGCCCCGCGGCAACCACCCAGATCGAGATCGGGAGGAAGATCACGAATCCGAATGCGAACAAGATGAATTCCACGGATACTCCTTGATAGCTTGAAACGAAAACTCTCGGCCTGAATGATGCGCCTCTCACCCATCATGCCTGATAATCGGCCTAGCCACTCAATATCAGGTGGTCGGCCATCCGTTGCCGACCGTGGTCGAGCTTGCCGACGAATCGGATGCGTTCGTGCTCTCGATCATCGAGGCGGTGCTGTGCCAGTCGGTTCTGGCCAAGGTCGCCGAACTGCGCTAGCTGACAATCGGCGATCTCAGATTCCAAGGGCTGGGCACCACGTTTCCGGCGATCAGCGCGTGACGGGATCCTCGGCGTGCACCCGATACAGCACGGTGGCGTGACCCGGCACGACGGCGGAGATCGCATCCGTTGTCGTAACCTGCTTCGACCAGAGGTCGGCAAGGGTCAGCGGGCGCTGCACCGAGCCGGCCGCCGAGTCGGCTGACGACCGGATGCCGACTGCCGCGGCCGTGGTCGACATCCGCTCGCTGCGATCGTTCGAGTTGAACAGGGCGACGGCAACATCACCGCCGACCAACGGTTTCGCGAACACGAACAGCCCACCCGCCGAGGTGAGCAGGCGCCCCTGCAGGCCGAGCGCATCCTGATCGACGGCGACGATATCCGCATTCGTGTAGATCGCGAGCGACGCCGGTGACGCGGTGCGCAGGTCCGTGCCGGCGATCAACGGGGCGGCCATGATCGACCAGAGCGAGAACTCGGATCGCTGTTCCGCCTCCGTCATCCCGCCGTTGCCGATCTGGAGCATGTCCGGATCGTTGAACGCGCCGGGGTGCGCAGCAGAAGCGAGTGTCGCGTTGTGCTTCACAATGCTCAGCATGCTCGCGTAGCTGTCGGCGATATCCCGAGTCGTGCGCCACATGTTCGAGATCGCGGGCGCCCAACTCGGCGCATCGCGCCAACCCCACTCGCAGATCGAGTACACGATCGGGCGACCGGTCGCCTGTAGAGCCTGCGCCATCGTTGTGTAGCGCTCGATGTAGCGGGCCTGCGTGCCCGCGCGTTCCGACGCCGTGCCGCAGTTGTCATACTTGAGCAGGTCCACGCCCCACGCGGCGAAATCGTTCGCGTCGGTGACCTCGTGGCCGAGGCTACCCGGATAGTCCTCGCAGGTCATGGCCCCCGCGCTCTCGTAGATGCCGAGCTTCAGACCCTTCGCGTGAACGGATGCCGCGACCGCGGCGATCCCGTCGGGGAACTTCACCGGATCCGGCACCAGATGGCCGCCGGCGTTCCGTTCGCGAGCCATCCAGCAGTCGTCGATGTCCACGTAGTCGTAGCCGGCGGCCTTCATGCCGTTCGCGACCATCGCGGCGGCGGTCTGCTCGATCAGCTGAGCGCTGACATTGCAGCCGAACGCGTTCCAGTCGTTGAAGCCCATCACGGGAGTCCGCGCCAGACCGTTGTCAATCGTGGTCGGCAAGGGCGTGCCGTAAGCCTGCGCAGGCCTGACGTGCGCGGTCGAAGCCGGACGGCCCGTCGATGACGCGGGCTGCCCGGGGGCGGAGGGCACGCATCCGCCGAGGGCGACGGCAGCAAGGCAGGCGACCGCTGCCACGGCGCGCTTCGCCACCGCATGGCGCGCACCCGGGCGGGTGCGTGTCCGGGCGCGGGAGCGGCTCAGAATCCGGTGTGCCGCACGCCCCACGCGACGCCCCACGTCTCGCCCGCGGCGAGCCATTTCAGGTCGCGGCCCGAATTCAAGGCGTTCGTCGGTGCTGTCATCGGCTCGATCGCGACCGCCACCTGCCCGGTGGGCAGACCCTTCAGTTCGCGCGAGGTGTACACCTGAACGTAGCCGAAGTGCTCGTCGGCCCACATCGACACCGTGCGGCCGTCCGGTGCGCTCAAGGTCTGCCGCGAGCGACCATCGACGATCGCGACACCGCCCCAGCCATCGTCGAGGTGCAAGTCGCCGACACGGCGGCCCGCACGCAGGTCGAACTGCGTGCCATCGACCGGATGCTCACCGATCACGTTGAGTCGATCGTCGACCGTGAAGTGCGTGGCTGCATCCAGGGTCAGCGTCAGGTCCTCGGTGGGAACGTCGCCGATCGCGAGATACGGATGCGCTCCCACCGCAACCGGCGCATCCGCCATGCCGACGTTGGACAGCGTGTGGGTCACCGTCAGACCGTCTTCGACCAGCTCGTAGCGCACGCTCGTGTCGATCAGGAACGGATACCCGGCCTGCGGGAACACCGTCGCCGCCAGCGTGACCGTCTCGTCGTCGCGCGCCACGAGCGTGTACGGCGCATAGCGCAGCAGCCCATGGATCGCGTTGCCGCGATCCGGTTCGGTCAGGTTCAACTGCTGAACGATCCCGTTCAGGTTCCACCGGCCGTCCCTGACCCGGTTCGGCCACGGCACCAACACGATGCCGTTGCCCGACGGCGGAGTCGAGTCCACGGCGAATGGTTCCGTCAAGTCCACGCCGCCGACGCTGTAGTGACGCAACCCCGCGGCCACCTGGGTGACGAACGCCCTGGCCTGTCCCGCAGCCGTTCGCCTGGTGAGTTCGTACTGTTCTCCAGTCGGTGCGCGCATTGTCCTAGCCTATTGCGCGCCGCCACTCGGCGTTTCGTCTGCGTTCAGCCGCTGACGACCACGATCGCGGGGCCCGAGGCCGAACGCAACGCGGCAAGCGCATCCGGATCCGCCGTGTCGCCCGTGATGACGGTGTCGAATGAGGAGAGCGGTCCGATCCGGCCGAGTTGCACGGCGCCGATCTTGGATCCGTCTGCGACGACGACCGCACGTGACGACGAGGCGACCATCGCCCGCTTCACCTCCGCCTCCGGCAGGTTGATGTTCGTGACGCCCTCGATGGCGTGCACGCCGTTGCAGCCGATGAATCCCAGGTCGGCGTGAACCTGTTCGAGCACGACCGCCGCCAGCGGGGCCACGAGCGAATGCTGCAGCGGACGCAATGTGCCTCCCGTCACGACGACCCGGAACCGCGGAATCGCGACCTCCAACTCGAGCGCGATGGTGAGCCCATTGGTGATCACGGTCACATCGCGCAGATCGTCGCGTGCGACGAGAGCACGCGCGACCGCGGCCGTCGTGCTGCCGACATCCAGGAGCACGCTGGACCCCGACCAGACGAGGTCGGCTGCCGCGAGGGCGATCAGCAGCTTCTCCTCCGCCGAACTCGCCAGCGATCGCTCGAACGACGGCTCGACGCTGTCGATCGCCACTGCGCCGCCGTGCACGCGGTGCAGCATTCCGGATGCATCCAGCGCCCCGAGATCACTGCGCACCGTCACCAGGCTGACGCCCAGTTCCTCACTCGCGTCCACGACACGCACGAATCCGCGCTCGGCGACCATACGAGCCAATCGCTCGTGACGCTTGTCCTGAGGTGGTCGTTCGGCTGAGGTCTGCACGTCGTTACGATTCCTTTCGTAATCGAAAGCATAGTTTTCGCTATCGTAATATCATGCTCACCTCGGGGGTAGCCAAACAGGTGTCGAAGCTTGCAGACGGGCGCGACATCATCTACTACGACGATGCCGACACCGCCCTGCCGCCCGAGCGCTCGACTGACCCGCGCGCACTCGAGCCACGTCCACTGACGGCGACCATGCGCCAGGACGTGCTGACCGGAGAATGGGTGTCCATTGCGGCGTCGCGGCAGAACCGGGTCATGCTGCCGCCGGCCGAATCGGACCCGCTCGCCCCGCAATCGCCGACGAACCCGTCCGAGGTGCCGAACAACTACGACGTCGCCGTGTTCGAGAACCGGTCGCCGTCGTTCGGTCCTGCACTCGGCGGCGAGAACGCGCCGCTCGGGCTCGCAGACCTCGACGAACTCGGCATCGGCCGTACCCGCACGTCAATCGGGCGGTGCGAGGTCGTCTGCTTCAGCCCTGAGCGCACCGGATCGTTCGGCAGTCTGAGCTGCTCCCGCGCCCGCACGGTGATCGAGGCATGGGCGGACCGCACCGCGGAACTGTCCGCCCTGGAGGGCATCCAGCAGGTCTTCCCGTTCGAAAACCGCGGTGAGGTGATCGGGGTGACCCTGCATCATCCGCACGGTCAGATCTACGCCTACCCTTACATCACGCCGCGCACGCGACGACTGCTCTCATCAGTCGAGGCGTACGGGCCAACCCTGTTCGAGGACATTCTGCGCAACGAGCGCTCCGGCGAGCGACTGATTCTTTCCGGCGGGTATTGGAGCGCCTTCGTGCCGTTCGCCGCGCGCTGGCCTCTCGAGGTGCACATGCTGCCACACCGCCAGGTCGCCGACTTCACGGAGACCAGCGCCGACGAGCGCGACGAACTGGCCGTGCTGTACCTGCGACTGCTGCGCGCGGTGGACGCGCTGTACGACACTCCGACGCCGTACATCGCCGCCTGGCATCAGGCGCCGGTGGCTGTGCATCGCGACGACGTCCGCTTGATGTTGCAGTTGACCTCACCTCGGCGTGCCGCCGATAGGCTCAAGTTCTTGGCGGGCAGCGAGGCCGCGATGGGCGCCTGGATCGGCGACGTGCCGCCCGAAAAGCAGGCGAAACAACTGCGGGCCGCTTTGGCGAAGTCGGACGAGGAGAACCCGGTATGAGTGAGCCGAACGAACCCGACTCGGGTGGTGGCGACGCCCGAAGCGGCAGCGTTGCCGACAGCCGCATTTCCGGCAGCGGCTTGGCCGACGCCGCGCGCGCCGGTTTCGAGCGCCTCTTCGGTTCCACCCCGCACGGCCTCTGGGCCGCACCCGGTCGTGTAAACCTGATCGGCGAACACACGGACTACAACGACGGCTTCGTGCTGCCGTTCGCGATCAATCGTCACGTCGTCGCCGCACTGACCGTGCGGAGCGACCGTCTGGTACGCGTCGCGAGCGCGTTCACCGACGACATCGTCGAAATCGGACTGTGCGACATCCAGCCCGGCGCGGTCAGCGAGTGGTCTGCCTATCCGCTCGGTGTCGCGTGGGCGTTCGGCCAGGTCGGCGCCGACCTTTCCGCAGTTCCGGGCTTCGATCTCTATCTCGAATCGGATGTCCCGGTCGGCGCCGGTCTGTCCTCGTCCGCCGCGATCGAGTGCGCGGTGGCCATCGCCCTCAACGAGGTCTGGCGCCTCCAGTTCGACCTCAAAACGCTCGTCGACGTCGGACACACCGCGGAGAACGAGGTCGTCGGCGCGCCGACCGGCATTCTCGATCAGTCTGCATCGCTGCTGGGCAGTGCCGATTCCGCGATCTTCATCGACTGCCGCAGCTTGGAGGCGACGGTGATTCCGCTGGGACTCGACACCGCCGGCCTGGCCATCCTCGTGATCGACACCACGGTCGAACACGTCCATGCGGATGGCGGCTACGCCGCACGCCGTGCGTCCTGCGAGGCCGGTGCGCGAGCGCTCGGGGTCGTGTCCCTGCGCGATGTGTCGGTCGGCGAACTGGTTCACGCTCGCGATGTGCTCGACGGCGAGACGTTCCGGCGGGTGCGTCATGTCGTCACCGAGAATCAGCGCGTTCTCGACACCGTCAGGCTGCTCCGCGAGCAGGGCCCCGCCGCGATCGGCGACCTGCTCGACGCATCGCACCGTTCATTGCGCAACGATTTCGAGGTATCCGTGCCCGAACTGGACCTTGCCGTGGAGATCTCACAGAACTTCGGCGCCCTCGGCGCGCGGATGACCGGCGGCGGCTTCGGCGGATCCGCCATCGCGCTCGTACCCACCCATCTGATCTCACACGTGCAGGTGGCCGTCGATGGAGCGTTCGCCGAGCACGGCTATGCCCAGCCGGACATGTTCGTCGTGCGCGCCGCCGACGGAGCCCGCCGGCTGGAGTGACCGGGCGCGGAGTATTGGCGCGCGCACTGACCGACAGCGCGCAGTTGAACCTGCCAGGGTTTCGAACTCCAGAATTTCGTATGCCAGTTCTGCCTCAGCGTTGAGGCAGAACTGGCATACGAAATAGTGAGGTTAGGCTTATCCAGCCGATGACGACGGCGGCCCGTGTTCGCGTCTTCAACGGCTGCGGTACGGCTACCGGGCAGCGCAGCGACAATGCTGGACCGGATCTTGCGCGCCACCCGGACGAGAGCTGCGTATCCGACCGGGTTGTCGTCGAATCTCCGGCGTAGCGCGATCGCTTTCCGGTCGGTCACGGAGCGCACCTCCTCCACGAGCGAGCGGCGATCACGGAGCGGGCCAGTGCCCCAGGAAGTCGTCCAGCTCGGATCGTGTGGGCGCCGTCGCCGGACCACGGCGAGTGACCGCGAGAGCTGCGGCGGCATTGGCGCGCCGGGCCGCGGCATCCGGGGCCAGCCCGGCAGACAGCGCAGCGAGGAACGCGCCGACGTGCGCATCCCCTGCCCCGTTCGTGTCGACCGCCTTCACCGGATAAGCCGCAAGCAACCGAGGCGCACCGCCGGGGAGGGCGAGCAGGCAGCCGCCTGCACCGAGCCGTACCACGATGCCGCAGCGCGGCGACCGGGTGGCCAACGCATCGACTGCAGCACTGGCGCTGCCCTCGCCGGTCAACCTCAATGCCTCGTGCTCGTTGCAGCTGAACCAGTCGGCGCGATCCCAGACCAGCTGGGCGATCTCCGGGGCGATCTCGTGCCCGAGCGGACCCGGGTCGAAGAGAACACATGCCGAATCGGGGATACCCGCGAGCCATCCGGTGATCGCGCTCACGTTCGGGTCGCGGAGCAGCCCATATCCGGAAACGGCGACGCTGTCGTTGTCACGCACCGCCACGGCCGCAAGCCGCCTCACCGTGAGGGTGGCCTCCGCGCCGACCACGGTCACGAACGTGCGCTCGCCACCGGCATCGGTCAGGGCGATGTCGTAACCGGTGTCGAACTCGGGCGTCGGCTCGAGCACGACGCCGATGCCCTCAGCCGCCATCGCGGCGCGCGCCAGATCGCCGAACGGCCCCGTGCCGTGAGCGCCCGCATAGACGGAGGACAGCCCCTGACGCTCCGCGGCCACCATGACGTTGAAGGCACCACCGGGGTGCAACCCACCCGCCTGCGCGATGACGTCGCCACCGCGTTCGGGCAGCCGGGGCAGGGTGGCCACCAGGTCGACCACGACGTTTCCGACGCAGATGAGGTGGGGTGCATCGATCCGCGCTGCGCTCATCGCAGCTCCAACAGTCGTTCCGCCAATGGCGCGAGATCGAGCGCGTTCGCGGCACGCACCGTTGCCACGGCCTCATCGGGTAGACCGTGCATTCCGGAACACGCCCCCGCGATCGCCCCGACCATCGCGGCAACCGTGTCCGTGTCGCCGCCGAGCGAGGCCGCGGCGCAGCACGCCTTCCACGGGTCGTCGCCGAAAAGCGCCAGAACGCCGAAGACCGCCGGCACGGACTCCTGCGTCGCCAGGCTCGTTCCCACCAGTTCCGTGATGTCGCGCAGCGAGCCGTGCGGGTCATCCCGCCGCGTCAGCGATGCCGCCCACTCGATGCGACGAGAAACGTCGGCCCCTGCGATCCAGTGGCCGCGGTCTCGGCCGAGCGCAGCCGCCCGAATCGCAACCTCGATGCTCTCGGTGACGGAGGCGCCGTCGATGCCCGCACTCACCGCGGCAGCCACCGCCGCCGCCCCGGAGATCGCGATCGATGTGTTGTGCGACACCAGGCCGGCCTCGACGACGAGGTCCACGAACACGCTCAGACCGTCCGCATCGCGCACGCTCCCCGCATCGCGCACGCCGTCCACGCCACGACAACGCCGTACGATTCCGACCGGTGTCACGCGCATGGCGGCACCATTCGTCGTGCCGAACCGGCCGGCCTGGTCCACGGGCGTGCCCGCCAGCACGGCGGCGACAGCGGCCTTCGTCGAGGGCCCGAGCAGGTCGAGCGAGCCCCGCGCTCGCATGTCGTCTTCCCATGCGATCAGCGCGCGAGCGAACTCTGCCGGGTCCACGTGCCCACGACCCGCGATCAGCGCGTGTGCCAGCAGCAGTGCCTGTTCCGTGTCATCCGTGATCCGGCCGGCCGGCATGTCTGCCGCAATCGGATGGTCGGCGTCGGCCGCGCGAAAACCATCGATCACACCGAACCGTTCCCGGATCTGCTGTCGCGACATCAGCTGCGTCGGCATGCCGAGCGCATCGCCGATGGCCAGCCCGTACAGTGCAGCGGTCGCCCGGTCGAGCGCATCCGCCGAGGAGACCGCGTGTGCAGTCGGCCGTGCCGTCACGCCGTATCCGCAAGCACCTGATCGACCGTGACGATCTCGATCAACGGGCCGTAGAGCGCCATGGCATCGAGCGCGCGCTGGTGGTCGACAGGGCTGACCCCGGCGCAAGCATCCGAGACCACGCGCACGTGGACGCCCGCATCCGCCGCCCCGAGCGCGGTCGAGAGCACACAACAATCGGTGGAGACTCCGGCCAGCACCATGTCGCTGCCGCCGTGCATCGCGGCCGCCAGCTCGTCGCCCCACTTGCCGAACGTCGTGCGGCTCACGACGGCCCGCCCGGTCGTGTCGAACTCGTGCATCACGTCGTAAAGCGGGTCGTCCGCCGGTACGAGCGCGAACGGCCAGTTCTCGTAGTAGGGCAACCATGCCCCGATCGGGCGCTCCGGCGCGATGAACCGCGTGTAGATCACCCGGTCATCGAAGTGCGGCAGCAACCGGCGGATGCCCGCAGACGCATTCGCGTAGTCCGGGCTCGCCCACGCACTCGTCGGATCGGCGAAGATCGTCTGCATGTCGATGGCGACCAGCCACGGCAGGCTTGCGTCTGCGCTTGCGGCTGTGCTCGCTGCGGGCATCGATCACGCCCGATCGCCGGACGCCGCAGCATCCGCAATATCCGCGCCCGCAGCATCCGCGCCCGCGACATCCGTGGCAGCCTCCTGGCGACGGATCGCCGCGCGCCCGAATATGATGACGGCGAGGAATCCGATCACGAGGGCGACGAGCACGCCCAGGTTGGCGTAGGCCCACGCGCCGCTGCGCCCGCCGAGGCCGAACGGCTCGAGCAGGTAGCCGAGCCAATTCAACCAGTGCGCGTCGGTGATCGGGTTGGTGATGAGTCCCCAGCCGACAGCGGTGCCGACGATCAGGGCACCGACGGCCAACCCGTTCACGTTGCCGTAGCGGCCGCGCGGGTTGAACAGATCCTTGTCGGCGTAGTCGCCGCGACGCAGCACCATGTCGGCGAGGAAGATGCCGCACCAGGCGGCGATCGGCGTGCCGAGCGTGATCAGGAAACCCTGGAACGGCCCGATGAAGCTGGACGAGAAGAACACGATGAACACGGTGCCGACGATCATGATCACGCCGTCGATGCCCGCCGCGACCGGCCGCGGAATCTTCACCCCCGCACTGAGCAGGGCGATGCCCGACGAGTAGATGTCCAGCACCGCGCCGCCGATCAGACCCAGCACCGCGACGATGGCGAACGGGATCAGGAACCAGACCGGCAGAATGCTCGTGAGGGCGCCGATCGGGTCGCCCGCGATCGCGCCGTTCAGCTTCGTCGACGACCCGGCCAGCAGCAGACCGAATATCACCAGGATCACCGGCGCCAGCGATGAGCCGAACGTGGTCCAGCCGACGACGCCGCCGCTGGAGGACTTCCGCGGCAGATAGCGCGAATAGTCCGCGGCCGCCTGTACCCAGCCGAGCCCGAATCCGGTCATCATGAACACGAACCCGCCGATCAGCTGTTGGATGTTGCCGTTCGGCAGCGCGCCGACCTTGACGAAGTCGATCTGATTCCAGACCAGGATGATGTAGATGATCGTCAGGATGCCGGTGACGATCGTGATGATCACCTGCATTCGCATGATCACGCTGAAGCCGAACACTCCGCCACCGATGACAAGCAGCACCACGACGATCAGGGCGATCACCTGGGTGAGAACGCCGCCGCCACCACCGAGCTCCTTGAAGACGGTCGAGGTGGCCAACACCGCCAGCGACACCAGAACGGTCTCCCAACCGACGGTGAGCAGCCAGGAGATGACCGACGGCAGCTTGTTGCCGTTCACACCGAATGCGGCACGACTCAGCGTCAGTGTCGGCGCGGAGCCGCGCTTGCCGGCGAGCGAGATGAAACCGCAGAACAGGAACGAGACGACGATGCCGACGATCGCCACGATCGTCGCCTGCCAGAACGAGATGCCGAAGCCGAGCAGGAACGAGCCGTAGCTGACCCCGAGCACGGAGACGTTCGCTGCGAACCACGGCCAGAACAGTCCGCGCGGCTGGCCGGTGCGTTCAGACTCGTCGATCGAGTTGAGCCCATTGATCTCCACTCCCAGGCCGGTCCCGGCCGGTGCGGTCGATCGATCGTCGATGGTGGTCATCGCAACTCCCATTCGGTGTGCACCGGGCCATGCGGACCGCAGCGCGGCCTGCCCCCTGGCCCGCTCCGTGATCTCGGGGCATGCTCGAACGGTATCGATGCGGCGGCTGCGCGTCAAGCTGTCAATGCGTTCTACCGTCCGAATCGTCCTCGCAGTGCGCTTCACAGCTCCGTTGAACACGTCGTAACCCCACGACACCTTCTGCTTGTGCAGCAGATCGGCCGGATCGGCCCAGGCGATGTCCCGCTCCGCCATCATCCTGCTCAAGGGCAGGATCGGGGTTCTTCGCCGGGTGCGAATCCATGCAGATTCAGAGGCAATCGCCGCCGAGTAGGCTGTCGATCATGGCAACGCATCCGGACGCCCACGTGATCACCCTCCCCCATCATGCGCCGCCGCAGGTCGCCGAGACGGCCTGGGCCGCACCCGGTGCGGTGATCGTCGGCACGGTCACGCTGGGCGACCGGGCCAGCGTCTGGTACAATGCCGTGCTTCGTGCGGACAACGAGCCGATCGTGATCGGCGAGCGATCCAACCTGCAGGACAACGTCTCATGCCACGTCGACACGGGTGCGCCGCTCACCGTCGGGCGCGGCGTCTCGGTCGGTCATAACGCCGTGCTGCACGGCTGCACGATCGAGGACGACGTGTTGATCGGCATGCACGCCACCGTGATGAACGGCGCGGTCGTCGGCCGCGAATCCCTGATCGCAGCGGGCGCGGTCGTCACGGAGGGTGCCGTGATACCGGCGCGCTCACTCGTCGCCGGCGTGCCCGGCAAGGTGCGTCGCGAGCTGAGCGACGACGAGGTCGCCGGCATCCGCCACAATGCGCAGGTGTACCTGGAACACGCACGGCTGCACGCATCCGGCTAGCGCAGCGATACGGTTTCGATACGGTTCAGGCGGATTACGCGCCGGGCGTGACCGTCACCGGCACACCGCCCGTGATGCGCAGCAACTCGTCGAACGTCGTCGGAAACACGGTGTGCGGATGTCCCGCCGCCGCCCACACCACCGGGAAGTCGCCGAGCGCGGTATCCACCAGCGTGCG
Source organism: Microbacteriaceae bacterium (assembly GCA_004297935.1). Lineage (GTDB taxonomy): Bacteria > Actinomycetota > Actinomycetes > Actinomycetales > Microbacteriaceae > Rathayibacter_A. Next base: position 153,216 of record SCRE01000010.1, read on the forward strand.
CAGCGGCGCCGGATGCCCGGTCGGCGCGACCCCGCCGATCACCTGACCCGTCGCTTCACGCACCACCTCCGCGGATGCCCGCCCCAGCTTCCCACCCAGCTGCTCACCGAGCCAGCCGGTGTCGACACGGTGCCCGCCGGAGGTCATGACGAGGATCGGCTCACCATCGAGGGTGAAGACGAGCGAATTGGCGATCGCGCCGACCTCGACGCCGAGCTCTGCCGCCGCGGCCACGGCCGTCGGCGTCGCCTCCTCGAACCAGCGCACCTCGCCGGTCGCGCCATGCACACGCAGAACAGACTCGACACGGGCGACGGACGGATGCTCACGATTGCTCACTGCCATGCGCCCAGCTTAGAAGACCGTTGCGATTCCCCACCCCGCCGCGACGTCCCCGCACGGAGCGTTTGGTGGATGAGTAGAGAGCGCCAGCGAGCATATCGAGACCTCAGCGGGTCTCAATACGCTCGTTCCTCGCTACTCGACCACCATCTTTTCGCTAGGCGACCGGCGTCCCGCGGTCGCTACAGGCGCTCGGCCGCCAGCACCACGTTCTCGAGCAGCATCGCGCGGGTCAGCAGGCCGACGCCGCCGGGCACCGGCGACAGGTATGCGGCGACCCTGGCGACCTCGGGGTCGACGTCGCCGGCGAGCTTCGCTCTGCCGCTGGGCGCGGTGCCGACCCGGCTGACGCCGACGTCCACGACGACGGCCCCAGGCTTGACCCAGCCGGCCTTGACCAGGCCGGGCTGTCCGACCGCGGCGACGACGATGTCGGCCCGGCGCACCTCGCCCGGCAGGTCGACGGTGCGCGAGTGCGCGAGTGTCACCGTCGCATCCAGCCCCTTGCGGGTCAGCAACAGCCCGAGCGGGCGGCCGACGGTCAGACCGCGGCCGATCACGATCACGCGTTTGCCCGAGACCGGAATCTCATAGCGCTGCAACAGCGCGACCACGCCGGCCGGCGTGCACGGCAACGGAAAGGCCGAACCGGCTCCGCGCGCAGGATCGACGCTGAGCACGAGCCGCCCGAGGTTCGTCGGATGCAGGCCGTCGGCATCCTTGGCCGGATCGATCAGTTCGAGCATCGCATTCTCGTCGAGCCCCGCAGGCAGCGGCAGTTGCACGATGTAGCCGGTGACGGCCGGGCTCGCGTTGAGCTCGGCAATCGCGGCCTGGACGTCGGCGGCGGATGCGGTCTCCGGCAGGTCGATGCGCACCGACTCGAGTCCGACCTCGGCGCAGTCGCGGTGCTTGCCCGCAACGTAGGAGACGGACCCGGGATCGCTGCCGACGAGCAGTGTTCCAAGCCCCGGGTGGATGCCGCGGAGGTGCAATACGTCGACGCGCCTCTTCAAGTCGGCTTTGATCGCAGCGGCGGTCTCGACGCCGTCCAGACGAATGGCGGTCATCGGCGCTGCGCTACGCGATGCTTGAGGCGAATTCGACGTGCTCGACAGGCTGACCGAACGGGTTCAGTCCCGGGTAGAGCGGGAAGGCATCCGCCAGCGTCTTGACGCGCGCGCGCAGACCCGGCAGGTCTGCGCCGGGCTGCAACGCCGCGGCGATGATCTCGGACACCTCGGCGAACTCGGTGTCACCGAAGCCGCGCGTGGCCAGTGCCGGGGTGCCGATCCGTAACCCACTGGTGACCATCGGCGGCCGCGGGTCGAACGGCACGGCATTGCGGTTGACCGTGATCCCGACCTCGTGCAGTGCGTCTTCGGCCTGTTGGCCGTCAAGCGGCGAGTTGCGCAGATCGGCGAGCACGAGATGAACGTCGGTGCCGCCGGTGAGCACATCCACACCGGCGGCCTGCGAGTCTTCTGCGGTCAGCCGGGAGGCCAAGATCTTCGCACCGCGCACCGTGCGCTCCTGGCGATCCTTGAACTCAGGCGTCGCCGCGAGCTTGAACGCGGTCGCCTTCGCGGCGATCACGTGCATCAGCGGTCCACCCTGCTGACCCGGGAAGACGTTCGAGTTCAGCTTCTTCGCCAACTCGGTGTCACGCGAGATGATGAAACCGCTTCTGGGGCCGCCGATGGTCTTGTGCACGGTCGAGGAGACGACGTCGGCGTAGGGGACAGGGGTCGGGTGCAGTCCGGTCGCCACGAGACCGGCGAAGTGCGCCATGTCCACCCACAGCTTCGCGCCGACCTCGTCCGCGATGGCGCGGAACGCCGCGAAGTCCAGCTGGCGCGGGTACGCCGACCAGCCGGCGATGATCACGGTCGGCTTGTATTCGAGCGCCTTGTCGCGCACGACGTCCATGTCGACGAGGAACGTGTTCGGGTCGACGCCGTACGAGACCGCGTTGTAGAGCTTGCCGGAGAAGTTCAACTTCATGCCGTGCGTGAGATGCCCGCCGTGAGCGAGTTCGAGGCCGAGGATGGTGTCGCCGGGGGTCGCGATCGCGGACAGGACGGCGGCGTTCGCTGTCGCACCGGAGTGTGGTTGCACATTCGCGTACGCGGCGCCGAACAGGCTCTTCACGCGCTCGATCGCAAGCGATTCTGCGACGTCGACGAACTCGCATCCGCCGTAGTAACGCCGACCCGGGTAGCCCTCCGCGTACTTGTTGGTCAGCACCGAGCCGACGGACTCGAGCACCGCGCGCGGAACGAAGTTCTCACTCGCGATCATCTCGAGATAGCCGCGCTGCCGACCGAGCTCCTGTTCGAGAACTGCGGCGATCTCCGGGTCCACCTCGCTGAGGGGCGCGTTGAATGTGTCGGTCGCGGTTGCCGTTGCGGCTGCCTGGTCTGTCATTTCTGGCTCCTTGAGTATCCGGGATGAAGGGCACGCTGGTGTTTGCGCATCGGCCCAGGCGTGCGGCCGAATCCATCCCAGTGTCTGAAGGTGCGTCAGTCGCTCCCCGATGGTGACCATCCGAAGCGGTACCCGAGGGCACCGCCTGCACGCCAGTTGCGACGCCTACAGCATATCCTGCTGTTCCGTCGTATTCGAGCGGCCGGAGGACTCGAACCGGCGTCGCGGTGAACGAGGATGTCTGGGATCACGCCCTTCGCCCGTTCACTCGATACCTTCACTCGACGTCCGCCCGGAGCGCGCTGTAGACTCGCGCCACGACGGGCGTCAGCTCGGCGATCGGATATCGGCTGGCCGCGAATCCGTTCGGCGGATCGACGACGGGCGAGTGTGGCATGTTCGTCAAGATCGTGATCGTCATGTTGTACGCGGGGTCGATGATGGTCAGCGTGCCGGTCCACCCGGCATGCCCATAGCTGTTACGGCTCGGTCCGACGTTGAAGTAGCGGTACCCGTCGGATGTCGCGGATTGTACGCGCCAGCCCAACCCGATCGTCGACGAGTCGACATCCGCAGGGTCGAGCGCGTACGGGGTGGTGAACTGCTCTGCCACCTCCTGGGTGAAGTACTGCCGACCGTTGTACAGCCCGCCGTTCAGCATCAGCTGGGTCAGAACGGCCAGATCGCCGACGGTCGAGAACAGGCCTGCGTGACCGGACACACCGGCCATCGAGTAGTACCCTTTCTCGTCGTGCACCTCCCCTTGCAGCGTGTTGTGCCGGATCTGCGCAGGCGTTCCGTCAGGCAGGGGGCCGAAGCTCACGTGGCCGTCTCTCGTGTTGCCGTTCAGTTCGGTCGCTGCCGCCTGTTGTCTGGTGAAGCCGTGCAGCAACGGGGTGAACGTGGTGTGATCGAGCCCGAGCGGTCCGTAGAAGTGCTCCTGCAGGTACGCGTCGAGCCGCTGCCCGGTGAGCTGCTCGACCAAGAGTCCCAAGATCATGTAATCGAGGTCGCTGTAGCGGAACTCGGTGTGCGGGCCGGCGACCAGCGGGGTGCGGCAGATCACGTCGATGATGCCCGACCGATCGCGGATGTCTGTGCTCTGGTAGTAGAGACCACCGGCGACCTGTGCGTTCGGGTACTGCGGGTCCGGCAGTTCACCGGCCGTATGATGCAGCAGGTCGGCGACGGTGATGGTCGACTTGCCCGTGTACGCGCGTGCGATGCCCCCGCGCCCGCCGACGACCCAGTCGCCGGTGTACTGCGTGGCGGCGTCTGTGTAGTCCTGCCAGCCCGGGAAGGACTGCAGTGTCCGATCCAGGTCGAGGACGCCCTCGGACACCAGGCGTTGGAGTGCGTAGTTCGTGACGTACATCTTGGTGTTCGACGCGAGGTCGTACATGGTGTCGACGGTCGCCGGCTCCCAGCTGTCCCGCGGAAGCAGCCGTGCCGGCTGCAGCGCGCCGCCCACCAACGGGGTGTCGTACCTCTTCGCATATCCGTAGGCGGATTGCTTGACGATCGCGCCGTCCTTGACGATGCTGATCGCCAGCGATGGGCCGCCCCGGTCTGCCTGGGCCGCGACGTAGCGGTCGATCGCGTCGAGCCCTGCCCGGGAGAAGCCGACCCGGGCCGGATCGTCGACCCGTTGCAGCGTGTCATAGGCGGTGAACTGTCGCGGCAGGATGTACACCGCTGAGGAACCGACCAGGACGCCCACCTGGAACAAGCGCCGAATCGAACCGACCGATAGGGCGTACCCGCCGTCGTGCGCGAACCCGTCGACGTCGGCGAACACCGTGTCGGCGTGCTCCCGAAGCATGCTGGCGGTCAGGTTCTGGCCAACACGGTTTGATTCGACGTCGACCGTGAAACGGTCCCGACCGCGGCGGATGGTGAGGATCGCCGCCGTTCCGGTCGCCGTGCCCATCGCCGTGCTCGCCGCCGCCGCGTCGAAGACGTTCTCGTCGGCGCCGTACTCGCAGGTCAGGCCGAGAGGCCCGGCCAGACCGTCGACCGAGAGATACGTCTTGCGGCCCCTCCGGATGACTGCCGCTGGATCGACTCTGTGCGGTGCCGAATAAACCCGCTGGTCGCCATCGACCAACCAGGCTTCCGCTACCCCGTCCCGCGCCCGGACGAACCGCTTCGGCGGCGGGTGGGCACCGTCGCCGGAGATCGTGAAGCCGAGATAGGCATCCGCGGCCACGCCTGCGAAATCGAAGGCGATCGTCAGCCAATCGCCGTCGGGAACGACATCGGCCTGTGCGCCGACCTTCCCGCCCAACGAGACCGCCGAGACTGCACCGAGCGCCTGGCCTGCCCCGCTGTGGCAGTGCAGCCGCAGGCGGACCGCGCGGCCTGCAACGGTCATCCTGTGCGAGTCCCGCCCGTCGCTGTGGTGCGTGACGACGGGCACTGCCGACTCACTTGTTCGTGCCCTGGGACACCGAACCCTGCAATTGGCGCTGGAAGAAGATATAGACGATGAGCACCGGTACGACGGTGATGATGACCGCTGCGTACAACGCACCGAAGTCGACAGAATAGCCGGCCTGCGATGCGAACGAAGCCATCCCCTGGGTCAGCACATAGTTGTTCTGATCGGAGTTCAACGCGATCGGCAGCAGGAATTGATTCCACAGGCCGAGGAAGTTGAAGATCGCCACGGATGCCATGCCGGGGCGAGCCATCGGCAGCATCACCTGGAAGAACGTGCGCCATTCTCCCGCGCCGTCGACCTGCGCCGCCTCATAGATCTCGTCGGACAGGCTTTGGAAGAACGAGTACAGGAAGAAGACCGTGAATGGCAACGCGAACGCCACATAGGTCAGGATGAGCCCCGGCAACGTGTTCAGGAGCCCGATGTTCTTCAGGATGAAGAACAGTGGGACGATCGCCAGAAATATCGGGAAGGTGAGACCGGCCAGCATCAGGTAGTAGATCGCTCGCGCGCCGAAGAACTTGAACCGGGCGAGCACGTAGGCGCACATGGCCCCCAACAGCATGACGATGACCAGCGCGAAGCCGACCACGATGAGAGTGTTGGCGAAGAAGCTGCCGATGCCCGCGCTGCTCCACGCGTTCACATAGTTGTCGAAGCTCCATTTCGCGGGCAGAGTGAACGGAGAGGCGAGGATCTCCTTCGTCGTCTTGAAGGACGACAGCAAAACCCACACCAGCGGTAGGACGACGATCAACGTCCAGACGGTCAGCAGAACGTGCGAACTGGCGCCGACCGCGACGTCGCCACCGGTCAGTGTGGATTTCTTCGGCGCGCGCATCGAACGCGCCGGCGCGCCGACTGCTTGCCGAGTGACAGTCATCCTCGTCCTCCGATGTCGCTTCCCCGGGTGAGGCGGTTGACCGCGAACACGATCGCCGCGAACAGCAAGGTGATCGCGGCAAGCACGACGCCCATGGCCGTCGCATAACCGAACTGTCCCTTGCGGAAGGCCGTGATGAACAGCTCCTGGCTCATCACCAGAGTGGTGTTGGCGGGGCCACCCGCGTTCGGGAACAGCGCGGCCATGAACACGAAGGCGTCGAGCACCGCGATGCCGATATAGATGTACGCCGTCTGAACGGTGTCGCGAATCATCGGAATCGTCAGCGAGATCGCTGTGCGGAACCGGCCAGCGCCGTCGAGTCGGACCGCTTCGTACAACTCGGCGGGGATGCCCTTGATGGCTGCGACGAACAGCACGGTGTAGAACCCGATGAACGCCCAGATCATCACGAACATCGATGCCGGCATGGCCGTCCCCGCGACACCGAGCCAGGCGAAGTTCGCGAACTTGTGCAGGCCGATGCCGGTGAGGAAACCGTTCAGGATCCCGGCGGACGGATCGTACACCTGAGCCCAGATGAGGCCGATCACGATCGCGGGAATGCAGTACGGGAAGAACGACACCGTGCGATAGAAGCCGGACCCGGCAACGCCGCGGATCTGACCCTTGCTCGGCCCGCCGACCGTCACGACACCCGCGATGATCAGCGCGATCACGATCGTCACGAGCGGCACGACGATAGCCAGCAGCACGTTGTTGAACACGGCCTGCATGAAGATGTTGTCCTGGAAGAGGTTGATGAAGTTCTGCAGGCCGACGAAGTCCATCGTCGACGAAAAGCCGCTCCAGTTGGTCATCGAGTACCAGAGCGCCTGCACGAACGGCGAAATGACGAAAATCAGGAAGATCGCCAGCGGCAGCACCAGGAACACGGCCATGAAGCTGACCTTGTCGAAGGTCAGCTTCTTCCGGTGGTGCCGAGGGACCGGCTTACGCCGGCCCCCCGGCTTCCGGGTGATCGTGGAACTGGTCACTTGGTAACCGGAATCTTCTTGATCGACGAATCGTTGGCGACCTTGTCACTGATCTGCTGCATGGCGGCGGTCAGTCCGGCAGCGTCGAGCTGACCGGCCAGGAAGCCGTTCCACGGCACCAGCTGATCGGTGTTCATGCCGTACAGGCTCGCGAACTCCCAGTCGAACACGTTGTTGCCCGCGTTGCTCAACATGGTGGTCTGCGAGACCAGAGCGGTCGACCCGAAACCGTCGGCAGGCACGAGACCCTTGACGATCGTCGGCGCAAGTCGCGTCTTCGAGAAATTGCTCGCTGCATCCTTCGAAAGCATCGTGCGCAAGACCTCCTTGCCACCCGCGACGTTCTTCGCCTGGCTGGGAACAATGTACGGCTCTCCGGCTGCGGCGCGCAACGCCTCATACGGAAGCTTCGAGTTCGCGGTGAGCGTCGGCTCCGGGGCGCCGGTCATCTTGAATCCGGACTTCGTCGCCTTCTTCATCTCGTTCTCGATCCAGCCACCGGACGGGTAGAGGATTGCCTGCTCGTCGTTGCTCCACTTGGCCTGAGCCGCGGTGAACTGCGTGCCCGCGCCCCCCGGAACGAAATAGCCCAGCTTGACCTGCTGTTCGAGCGCCTTGAAAACGCCCTGGATCTCCGGTGCCGACCATGCATTCGGCTTGAGGTTCTCCAGGTCAAGACGCACCTGGTCGCCACCCTCCTTGATGGCCGAGTTGAGCGCCATCGTGAGGTAATACGTAGCGGCTTCCTTGCCCCACACCCAGAGGTACTTGCCGGCGGCCTTCGCCTTGGCGCCCAGCGCGGTCGCCTCGTCCCAGGTCTTCGGCGGCGTCCAGCCGTTCTGTTCGAACAGGCTGGCCGAGTACCAGATGCCATACACCGTCATGACGTAGTTGAGCGCGACGAACTTGCCCCCGAATGTCCCTGGCGTCTCCACGCCGGGGTATACGGTGTCGGAGATCTTCGTGCCCTCGAGGTTGTTCGCCGCGAACACGTCGTCCATCGTCGCGAGCTGGTCGAGAATCGTGCTGAAGCCGATCTGGTTCGCGCCCGAGTTGTCGATCAGGTCGGGCGGGTTGCCGCCGACGAACCGAGGCTGCAGCGTCTGGGCGATGTTCGTGGCCGGAGTCACCTTCGCCTTGACACCCGTGATGTTCTTGTCCACGATGTTCGCCGCGAACGTGACGTAGTCATAGCCGTACCCACCGTTGAAGATCACGACATCGATGGTCGAGTTGTCTTTCACGCCGAACGGATTCTTAGCCGACTTCGTGCCGCCACCGGTCGACGTTCCGCCGCCGCCGCCCGCTGCGCACGAAGCCAGGGTGCTGGCGATGGGGATCATCACAGCAGTGACGAGGGCTCCGCGGAGAAAATCGCGCCGCTGCAGTGGCTTTTCCTTGATATTCATTTCGTGATGCCTTCCGTGAGTGGATTCTGTGGCTCCATTGGTTATGCCTCGCGCCTGATCTTGTTCAGATACAGACCTTCAAGTGCCGCATTGTGCTCGTCGCCGCCCGGGATATTGGCGGAGATGTACAGCGGCGGAACGTTCCCCTTCGCTGCAATGCGTGCAGCAGTCCCGATCGTCAGCAACTGCGCGAGGTACGCGGCCGTGATTGACGAGACTGCTCCTACCGGGATTCCTCCCGGAAGCTCGATGGTGGCGTCCCCGAAGGGAGCCCTGTTGTCCAAGACGACGTCGGCGACCTCGCACAGCCGCTTTCCGCTGGCATGCTTCGGCTCGACGCGCATGGTGTGCTCGAGACTCGTGACCGCCACCACCGGATGCCCGTTCGCCTTCGCGAGAAGGGCCAAGCCGACGATCGACCCGTTGACACCGGAATTGGATGCGATGACGAACGCGTCGTTCGGACCGATCGAGGAGATCGCATACAGTTCATCGGAGATATTCGGGTTGCGTTCCAGGGACGAGCCGCCCAGCACCTCGACGTCATAGCTGCCGTGCAGCACCACGTCGCGCAAGGCGATCTTGTTCGTCGGAATCAGCCCACCCGCGCGGCCGGCGATCTCCATGGCGAACGCCTCGGAGTGCCCCGTCCCGAACGCCTGAATGACTCCGCCCGCCTCGATCGCCGCGACGAAGATCGAGATGGCCGCGTCGAGCCCCCCAGCCCGAGCATCCGCCTCCAGGTGGCGCAACCGGGAGAGCACCTCGACGGTGAAGCGGGCGTCGAGGGCGTTCAGGTCGATCGTGTCAGGCACGGCTGGCCTCTCCAATACTGCTGAACGCCGGGCTGCTGGACACTGGACTGTCGGCAACGGGGCTGCCGGCGAGCGAGCTGCCGGAGATTAGGACGTCTGACAAGAGGTTCCCGGAGACCGTTTCGTCGAGCGTCGCCTCGCCGGGTTCAGTGTCGCCTGGTTCGGTGTCGCCGGGCACAGCGTCGTCGGGCACGTCTGCGTGGCCGAAATTGCGTCGCTTGGTGTTCATCGACGAACGGATCGGCCGACGGTGCGATGCGACGGCGAGCGCAGACGCGGCCAGATCGGCGGTCGAACGCTCGAAGTCCTGCTGAGCCACCAACAGATATAAGAGGTCGAGCACGAGCAGCTGCCCGTGCTTGGCGGAGAGATCGTCTGGCTGCAGGAAGTGCTCATAGACCGAGGTGATGATCCCCATGTCGGCCGCGGCAGCCATCGGCGAGTCCGGGTTGTTGCTGATGGCCACCGTCAGCGCACCGGCCCGGCCGGCTTCGCCGAGCATCTGGATGGTCTCCTCGGTGCGGCCGGTGTTCGAGATTCCGATCGCCACGCTGTTCGTGCCGAGGATCGCCGCGCTGGTCAGTCCGGCGTGCACCTCCGACCAGGAGTGGGCGTTGATGCCGATCCGGTACAGCCGAGCCTGCAACTCATCGGCCAGCATCGCGCTGCCACCGACGCCGTAGATGTCGACGTGATTGCTTGCTGCGATGCTCCGAGCGATACTGGCCATGTCATCGACATCGATCACGGATGCCGTCTCCTGCAGGGTGCGCGCGTGCGCGTTGATCAGGGTGCTCAGCACATCGCGCGGAGAATCGTCGGGACCGAATGCCCGACCGATGTCGGCCTTCCACGATTCGTGCGCTGTGCTGCGGCCGAGATCGGTCGCGATGCTGACGCGGAACGGTACATAGCCGGTGTAGCCGAGCAGCCGGCAGAACCGCGTGACCGTTGCGGCGGACGTTCCGGCGCGCTTGGCCAGTTCCCCGATCGACAGCCCGAGAGGAGACTGCGGGTTCGCCAGAACGAAGTCGGCGATCTTCACCATGGTCCCCGACATCTGCGGCAACCGCGAGCGAATCCGGTTGGCAACTCCCGACGCATGCTCACCGGAAGGTGCGACTCGAGGTATTGCCATCGTGGGAATCCGTTTCTCCGTCTTTGGAGCTGCAAGAAAATCATTCTTACAGTACAGTGTGCCTCACGGTAAGACAATTTCAAGTCCCGAAATGATAACGATGCGCAAACAGCTCGCCATTGACGCCGGAGGAACAACGACACGAGCCGTCGTCCTCGACTCGCGTGGGCACGCGCTCGGCTACGGACGAGCGGGCAGCGGCAACCCCACGGCATCCGGAATCGACGACGCGGCGGCGGCCGTGCTTACCGCCGCACAGCGCGCACTGCGTTCGGATGCGACGCCGACGGACTCGACGTCATCCGTGCTGATCGCGCTCGCCGGGTTCGAATCCGAGCGATTCCGCCGGGCCGTCACGGATCTGATCGCCGGAGTCGGCTTTCGGGGCGGCGTCGCGATCGAGTCGGATCTCGCCGGCATGTTCTTCTCCGGCACCTACCGTGCAGACGGCTATGGGCTGATCGCCGGCACCGGGGCCGTGGCCGCTCGGATCGAACGCGGGGAGCTCGTCCGCGTCGCGGGCGGCGCCGGCTGGCTTCTCGGCGACTCCGGTTCCGGTTTCTGGATCGGCCACCGAGTCGCGCGCGGTGGTCGCGGCGCTGGACGGTCAGGGACCGCAGACGGCACTGACCGCGCCGTTGCTCCGGGCACTCGAACTCGCCACGCCGCAGACCGTCGCCTCCGCGTCCGAACGGCAGGCGATACAGGGTCGGCCGCGCATCCTGGCCGAACTGATCGACACGCTGTACGCGCTGCCGCCTGTCCGGCTCGCACGCTTCGCGCCCTTCGCATTCCAAGAAAAGACGGATGCGGTCGCTCGGGACATCTTGACCGGCGCGGCATCCGCGCTCGCCGACTTGCTCGCCACGGTGCACGATCCACGACGCCCGGGCGAGCTCGTCGTCGGCGGCAGCGTTCTGGCGGCCGGGCTGCGCGATGCACCCGAGCTCTTCGCGCCGCGACTGGCCGCAGTCGCCCAGGATGCGCCCATACTGAGTGTGCCGGACGGACTCGTCGGCGCCGCGGTGCTGGCACTGCGGCGGGTGGGGACCACGGTTGACGAAGCACTGTTTTCACAACTGCGAACCGACATCGCCCGCAAAGCGGCATCCTATTCAGAACACGCAGAGGAACACCACGGGGCCGGACTGCACGGGGCCGGACGGCCCTCGACCGCCCGACAGGAAGAGGAGCCGTCATGACAATTCGGGTGTCGACCCGGACGTTCCGCCGAGCCGCCGTCGGACCGGACAATCCACTGCCGATGGTCGGCCCACCAGCCGATCCCCCCTATCAGATTTCCAGCCATCGCGAACCTTCGAGCGACATCCCTCAGGAGATCACCGACGGATCGCTCTACGGCAATCCACGCAACCTCTTCCCGTACTCCGAGCAGAACGGATATGGCAGGTCGCGAACGGACCAGATGCTGCGCACGGTCGTGTTGGAGAATGCGAAGCTGAGAGCGGTCTTCCTGCCCGAACTCGGCGGGCGTCTCTGGGCGCTGACCGATCTGGTCACGAACACCAGCCTGCTGCACTCCCCGGACACGATTCAACTGGCGAACCTGGCACTGCGCAACGCCTGGTTCGCGGGCGGAGTCGAATTCAACATCGGAAGCCGCGGTCACTCGCCGACGACGTGCAGCCCACTGCACACGGCCGTGCTGCGCCTTGCAGACGGAACGGAACTCCTGCGCATGTGGGAGTTCGAACGATTGCGCCAGGTCGTGTTCCAACTCGATGTGTGGCTGCCGGACGACTCCCCCGTGCTGTTCGTGGCTGTCCGGGTCCGCAACCCGAACACCCACGCCGTGCCGATGTACTGGTGGTCGAACGCGGCTGTGCCGCAGGATGCCGGCAGTCGCGTTGTTGCACCGGCCCGCTCGGCGTTCGCGACCGCATACACCGGCGGCATCAGCCGGGTGGACCCGACCGACGACGACGGGATCGACGGGACCTGGCCCGACCGCGCGCGTCAGGCACGCGACTACTTCTTCGACATCGATCGCGACAGCCTGGCGGCAGGGCGCCCGTGGATCGTCAACGCCGGCCATGACGGCAACGGGCTTGCCTTGGCCTCCACCGCGCGCCTGCGCGGCCGCAAGCTGTTCGTCTGGGGCCGATCCTCAGGTGGCGAGCAATGGCAGCGCTGGCTGAGCCCGAACGGAGAGCGCTACGCCGAGATCCAAGCGGGGCTCGCTCAAACGCAGTACCAGAATCTGCCGATGCCTGCGGCGTCGGAGTGGACCTGGGTCGAGGCGTACGGCAACGCACGCGTCGACCCCGACGCGGCACACGGCGATCGCGCCACGGCGATCGCCCATGTGCAAGGACGGGTGGACGCGCTCGTGACTCAGGATGCGCTGGACGCCGCCCACAGGCAGGCCCGAGGCTGGGCCGATCTGCCGCCGCAGGATCGGGTGCTGCGCGGCAGCGGGTGGGGAGCGTTGGAAGCGGCACTGCGAGCGCGCGACGGCGAGGCCTGGATCGACGAGACCGGAACGCCGTTCGCTGCGGACACCATCGGTTTGGCCGAGCGACCGTGGCTCGAGCTGCTCTCCGGCAAGCCGTTCGCCGGGGCGCCCACGTTCGTGGCCGGTGCCGGCTGGGAGGCCCGACTCGCCGCCGAGCCGCACAACCCGCACGCACTGCTGCACCGCGCCGTGATGGCGCACGCGCACGGCGGGGTGGAGGCACGCAGCCTTTACGACGCCGCGCTCGCCGCGATCGCGGACGGGCCCGGAAGCCGGGATCGCGAACACAACGAATCCACCGACCTCGAGGGCAGCACCGGAGTCGAGGAGCGCACCGACGTCGAGTTCACGACCGATGCCGAGTTCGCCGGGGATACCGCCGACGCCCGACCGGCCGCGCTCGCCCATCGCGGCCTCGCACTGCTCGACCTGGAGCTGCCCGACGGCGCAGGCAGCGCCGCGGCCGTCGCTCACTACGCACGCGCCTGCGCAGCTGATCCCGGAAACGCTCCGCTCGTCGTCGAGGCCGCGGGTGCGGCGCTGACGATCGGCGCACCCGAGCAAGCCATCCGGTTGCTCGACGGCGCGGCCATCGGGCCGACCGCGCTGGCCGGCCGACTGCGCTTCCTGCGCGCCCGTGCGCTTGCAGCCACCGGGCAGCTGGCGGAAGCGGGGCAGTTGCTCGCAGCCGGGATCGAGATCGCAGATCTGCGCGAAGGTGACGATCCGGTCGCCGATCTCTGGCGGCAGGTCTTCCCGGCCACGCCGGTGCCGCCGCACTACCGCTTCAGCATGCATGAGGAGGACTGAACCGTGCCCACCATCGCGATCATCGGGCAGGGCACCATGGCGCGTGCGCACGCACGCGCCTGGCGCGAAGTCGGCCTTGCGGACCGCATCCGCTACATCTGCACCCCGGGCACGCCCCGCCCGATCGGCGATGCCCCGCGCGCGGAGTTCGTCACCGACCTCGACGTGGTGCTGACCGACCCCACCATCGACATCGTGTCGGTGTGCACGCCGACACCGAGCCACGCCGACATCGCCGTCCGCGCGCTGGAGCGCGGCAAAGATGTGCTGTTGGAGAAGCCGATCGCGCTGAACCTGCGCGACGCCGCGGCCATCCGGGATGCCGCTGCACGCAGCGACGGAATCCTCATGGTCGCCCATGTCGTGCGGTTCTTCGGGGGCTACGAGGCACTCCGGTCGGTCGCGCGAGGCGGGGAAGTCGGGCAGGTGCTGTCCGTACACGCGGAACGGATCAGTGGCCCGCCCGCACCCTCGCCCTGGTGGCATGACGAGTCGAAGTCCGGCGGGATCCTCGTGGACTTCGCGATCCACGACTTCGACCAGTTGAATCTGTTCCTCGGCACGCCGAGGGCCCTCGACGCCCGGCGGGCGAGCCCGACCAGCCCGATCGAAATCAGCGTCGAATACGCCGACGGCGGCATCGGCCAGGTGCAGACCTTCATGGGCATGGCCCCCGATGTGCCGTTCAGTTCAGCGCTGAGCCTGCTCGGAACACAGGGCAGCGCGACTCATCAGTTCAGCGGTGCGTCAGATGTCGCCGTCTCCACTCCGGCAGCCGAATTCATCCGGCTCGTCACCGCAGCCGGCGTCGCATTCCGACCGGCGGATGCGACCAATCCGTACGCCCGGCAGGCTCGGCACTTTCTGGACTGCGTTGCGAGCCGCACCGATTCGGGGATCGCCCCGACCGACGGGGCGATCCTCGCACTGGCCGTCTCGCTCGCGGCCCGCCGTTCGCTGGCGGAAAGCCGACCGATCGACGTTGAGACCCTCGGCGTCGGGACCGGCTGAACCCGCACAGCGCTGCCCGAGCACCACGTCGTGCAGCGTGTGCCGGTTGAACTCGCGCACACGCACCGGCTGGCGCAGTGGCCGGCTCGGAGGCGACACGACGCGAATCGACACCGCTTGGGAAACCCGACTATGATCACTCATGATCGAAATCATCAGCTTTCAATCATTAACATGCATACAGTCGGTCGCGCGGCGACCGGCTGAGCACGGTGACCGACCGAACACACTGGCTGATCGAACACACCGACCGACCACGCACGGCGACCGACCGAACAGAGGACTCAGGACATGGCAACGACAGACGATGACGGCGCACGAGTCGGTGCGCACATGGCGGAAGAGCTGGCCTCACAGCCCCGGACCTGGGCACGAGCCGCAGCGCTCGTCGACGAGCGGGCCGCGCTGCCCGCTTCCGGCGCTCGGATCGCCGTCGTCGGCTGCGGCACGTCGTGGTTCATGGCCCAGTCGTACGCGACGCTGCGCGAGCGTGGAGGCCACGGTGTGACCGATGCCTACGCCGCATCGGAAGCGTTCATCGATCGCGACTACGACGCGATCGTGGCCATCACCCGGTCGGGCACGACGACCGAGGTGCTGGAACTGCTCGAAGCGGTGCGCGGGCGCATCCGCACGATCGGAATCGTCGGCGACCCCGAGACGCCGCTGGTCGAGCTCGCGGACGACGTCGTGAAACTGCCGTTCGCAGATGAGCAGTCGGTGGTGCAGACCCGCTTCGCCACGACGGCGCTCGCGTTTTTGCGCGCGTCGCTCGGAGAGCACCTCGATGCCGCGATCGCGGATGCCGAGCTCGCCCTGGACGCGGAGCTGGACGAAGCGCTGATCACCGCGGACCAATTCACCTATCTCGGCACGGGCTGGACCATCGGCCTGGCTCATGAGGCGGCGCTCAAGATGCGTGAGGCCTCGCAGTCGTGGACCGAGTCCTACCCCGCGAAGGAATACCGCCACGGCCCGCTGGCCATTGCCGCACCCGGTCGCGTGACCTGGATGTTCGGCCAGGCGCCGACCGGGCTCGCGAACGATGTCACGGCAGCCGGTGCGCGCTTCGAAAACAGTGCTCTCGACGGAATGGCCGATCTGATCCGCGCCCAACGCGTCGCCCTCGAGCGCGCCCGTCGCGCCGGGCTCGACCCCGACCAGCCGCGCAATCTGTCCCGTTCGGTCATCCTGAACTGAGCGCATCCCCGTGATCGACACGAACGCCGCCGGCTCGAGCAGGGCAGGCTCGAGCACCGCAGACTCGAGCGCAACGGTGACGCCTGAGGAACGATCCGAGCTCGGTGCGGGTGCCGCTGTGCTCGCTTTCGATGTCGGTGGCACCGACATGAAAGCCGCACTGATCGATCGGACAGGTGCCCTGATCGAGGTCGTGCGCGTGCCCACACCGCTGGACTCGGAGCACACGGCGCAGAACGTGGTCGCGGAAGCCGCCCGTCTGGCTCGAGATTTCAGCGGACGGCATCCGCAGATCGTACCCGCCGCGGCCGGGCTGCTGGTGCCTGGCGAGGTCGACGACGAGTCCGGAATCGGAGTGTTCGCAGAAAACCTCGGCTGGCACGGGTTCCCGTTCCGCGACCGCTTGAGCGAGGTTCTCGGCATCCCCGTGTCGTTCAGTCACGACGTGCGCGGCGCGGGCGAGGCCGAGCATCGCCTCGGGGCGGCCGCCGGTTTCCGCGATGTCGTGGTGATGGTGATCGGCACCGGGATCGCCAGTGCCCTTTTCGTGGAAGGCAAGCTTTACGCGGGCGGAGGACTGGCCGGCGAAATCGGCCACTCCAAGATCGCAGACGGCCCGGCGTGTGCATGCGGGGGCATCGGCTGTCTCGAGGCTGTCGCCTCCGCCGGCGCGATCGCGCGTCGCTATAACGCCGCGACCGGCCGCGACCTCCCCGGCGCCCGCGAGGTGCTTGAGCTCGCCGGCGCAGGCGATGCAGTTGCGCAGGCGATCTGGGACAGCGCGCTCGATGCTCTCGCGCTCGGCCTGTCGCACACCGTTGCCCTGCTCGCCCCCGAAGCCATCATCATCGGCGGCGGGCTCGCCGCAGCAGGCGACAGCCTGTTCGCACCGCTCCGCGAGCGACTGGACGCCATCCTCACCTTCCATCGCAGGCCGCTGCTGCTCCCCGCGTCGATCGGCCAGAACGCCGGGCTGATCGGCGCCGCACTGAGGGCCAGAGATCTGCTCGCATGATCCTCACCGTGACCCCGAACCCGGCAATCGACATGACATACCATGTCGACTCGTTCGACCGCGGCAAAACCCTGCGGGTCGACACCGGGGTATCTCGTGCCGGCGGCAAGGGCTTGAACGTGGCGCGCGTCGCCCGCCAGGCAGGCGGCGACGCGTTTGCTCTGACCACGGTCGGCGGTGAAACGGGCCGCGAGTTCGAAGCGGACCTGATCGCATCCGCTCTGCCGCACCGTCTCGTGCCGGTCACGGCGGCAACGCGCAGGAGCATCGCGATCGTCGATGCAGCCGACGGTTCGACGACGATCATGAACGAGCGCGGGTCCGCCCTGACCGGCACGGAGTGGCGCAGCCTTCTCGGCGCTGCGCGGGAACAGCTCACGGGCGGCTCGCCGACCGGCGCGAAGTCCGGCGGCTCCGTGAGCGCTGACGGTTCGGGTCGCGGCTGCCTGGTCGGCTCGGGAAGCCTTCCTCCTGGAGTGCCGGAGGCGTTCTATGCCGATCTTGTCGCAACAGCCGCCGAATACCGCGTGCCGGCCGTGATCGACGCGGTCGGTCCGGCGCTGCTGAACGCTGCGCGCGCGGGAGCCGATGTGGTCAAGCCGAACCGGGCCGAGTTGCTCGAAACGACCGGTCAAACCGACCCTGCGGCCGGAGCACGACAGCTGCTCGATGCGGGCACGGGGCTGGTGCTCGTCTCGCTCGGCGACGAGGGGATGCTCATCGTCAGCACGGCGGATGCTGCACACCCGCTTCACGCGCGCCTGCCGCGTGCCCTCGACGGCAACCCGACCGGAGCAGGCGATGCCGCAGTCGCCGCGGTCGCCGTGAGCCTTGCCGATGGGATCCGCGACCCGGAAACGATCCTGCGTCGTGCCACGGCGTGGTCGGCTGCCGCCGTGCTGATGCCGGTCGCGGGTGCGATCGCGGACAATTACCTCGAGCTCGAGCGATTGATCGTCCTCGAACCCTGGACCGCCTGAAGGAGAACAATGCCGCTCGTCCCCACACAGCAGATCGTCCACAGCGCCGCAGCAGCACAGGTCGGAGTCGGCGCGTTCAACGTGATCCACCTCGAGACAGCCGAGGCGCTCGTGTCGGCCGCCGAGCGGGCCGGGCATCCGGTGATCCTGCAGATCTCCGAGAACTGTGTGCGCTATCACGGTGCACTCGAGCCGATCGGGGCCGCAACCCTCGCACTGGCCAGGGCATCGTCCGTGCCGGTGGCCGTGCACCTGGACCACGCCGAAGACGAGAACCTGGCGATGCTCGCCGTCGACCTCGGTTTCGGCTCCGTCATGTTCGACGGCGCGAAACTCGACTACGACGCGAACGTCGACGCCACCGTGCGGATCGTCGAGTACGCCCACGCGCGAGATGTGTCGGTCGAAGCCGAACTCGGCGAGATCGGCGGCAAGAACGGCGCACACGCCCCCGGTGTGCGCACCGACCCCGGTCAGGCGCGACGGTTCGTGTCCGATACCGGCGTCGACTCGTTGGCTGTCGCGGTCGGTTCCTCCCACGCGATGACACAACGGGTCGCGGCACTCGACCTGGACCTGATCGGGCTGCTCCATGCGGCCGTCCATGTTCCGCTCGTGCTGCACGGATCCTCCGGAGTGCCAGACGAGCAGATCGTCGCGGCGATCACCGCAGGCATGACGAAGATCAATGTGTCGACACATCTCAACGGATTCTTCACGGCCGCGATCCGCGCCGCCCTCGACGCCGACCCGGAGCTGGTGGATTCGCGCAGGTACGTCGCACCGGCTCGGGATTCCCTGAGCGCGGAGGCGCGGCGCCTGATCACGCTGTTCGCGACCGCGGGCACCGCACCCGCGGACGTGACGCCCGGAGGCGGTTCGAATTGAATCGGGATGAACGGCTGAACGCCGTTCTCGACCTGCTCGCGGCCACCGGCCAGCTCAACGTCGAAGACATCGTCGACAGGCTTGCGGTGTCCGCTGCGACGGCGCGGCGCGACCTCGACTCGCTCGCCAGTCGCAAGCTGCTCACCCGCACTCGCGGCGGTGCGACGGCACAGTCGGTGGCCTATGACCTGCCGCTTCGTTACAAGCGGGAGCAGCATGAGCCGCAGAAGCTGCGGATCGCCCAGGCCGCGAGCACACTCGTGCGCCGCGGCGATGTCGTCGGACTGTCCGGCGGCACGACGAGTACCGCAATCGCCACCGCCCTCGGTGCGCGAGCCGACCTGACGACGTCATCCGCGCAGCCCGGCTTGACCGTCGTGACGAACGCGATCAACATCGCAGCCCAGCTGCTGATGCGCCCGCAGATCAAAACCGTGGTCACGGGCGGAGTCGTGCACGGGCACTCCTACGAGCTCGTCGGGCCATACAGCGAAACGGTGCTGGAGCAGATCGCCCTGGACATCGCGTTCGTCGGGGTCAACGGCATCGACCCGTTGCTGGGCGGCAGCGTGCATGATGAGCGCGAGGCCAGTGTGAACTCGCTGATGGGCAAGCGCGCCGTTCGGGCCGTGATCGTCGCGGACTCGAGCAAGATCGGGCGCACCGTGTTCGCGACGCTGACCGGCGGGCTCGACGTGTTCGGCACGCTGATCACCGACGACGGCATCACCGCCGACCAGCGTGCCGCTCTCACCGAGCACGGATTCGAGGTCATTGTCGCATGAGCGGTCGCACGCTCATCCACTCCGCCCGCGTGATCACCGATGGCGCGGTACACGAACACGGTTGGGTCCTCTTCGACGGCGACACGGTCGCGGCGGTCGGCGACGGCCGGTATCCTGACGCTCTGGCGGATGCTGCGACCGCGCTCGTCGACGCGTCCGACCGGTGGCTGACCCCCGGTTTCATCGATATCCACTGTCACGGCGCGGGCAGTGCATCTTTCGACGAAGGTGCCGACGCCATTCAGACAGCGCTCGCCGTGCATCGTGCCCATGGGACCACCAGAAGCGTGCTCTCCCTCGTCACCGCCGCGTTGCCCGACCTCGAAGCACGGCTCGCCGGAGTCGCGGCCGCCGCTTCAGCGGACCCGCTGATCCTCGGCGCGCACCTCGAAGGCCCATTCCTCGACGCGGCGCACAAGGGCGCCCACGACCCCGCATTGCTGCGCTCACCGACGCCGCGCGCCGTCGAGCTGCTGCTGGAAGCCGGGTCGGGCAGACTCTGCCAGGTGACGGTGGCGCCGGAGCTTGACGGCGGCATGGCGGCCATCGGCCGATTCGCCGCAGCGGGCGTGGCAGTCGCCGTCGGTCACACCGCGGCGGACTATGAGACGACGCTCACCGCGTTCGACGCCGGGGCGAGCATCCTGACCCACGCGTTCAACGCGATGGACGGCATCCACCATCGCGCGCCTGGACCGGTTGCCGCCGCGATTGCCACCGACGCAGTGACGCTCGAGATCATCAACGACGGTGTGCATGTGCATCCGGAGATCGTGCGCATCGCGTTCGCCGCGGCACCGGGTCGTCTGGCGTTGGTGACAGACGCCATGGCCGCGGCCGGCGCATCCGACGGGGAATACCTGCTCGGCGGGCTGAGTGTGGGCGTCACAGACGGCATCGCGCGGCTCAGTAACGGCGGCTCGATCGCCGGATCGACGCTGACGCAAGACGCAGCACTGCGCCGTGCGGTGACCTCGGTCGGGTTGAGCATCCAAACGGCCGTCGATGCGTTGACCCGCGCACCGGCACGCGCCGTCGGCCGCGCCGATGACCTGGGCAGACTCTCACCGGGCTACGCGGCCGATGCCGTCCTGCTGAATGCCGACCTCGCCGTCGAAACGGTGTGGGCGGCAGGCCGAGTGATCTGACCCTGGACCGATCGGGCGAATGCTCTGCCGTGTCTTCACCGTCTTCGCCTTCTCGACGTGTTCGCGAAGCACAGCAGTGCAGCCAGCCAATACTCTGGAGACGTGGAAACCTCGACTCTGCCCGCCCCGACCGACATGATGACGCACTGGGTCGTGACACTCGTCTGCGCCGACCGGCCCGGCATCGTCCACGCAGTCAGCGGTGCGATCGTGGCAGCACGTGGAAACATCACCGAGAGCCAACAGTTCGCCAGCCTCGACACCGGGCGATTCTTCATGCGACTGCAGGTGCAGTCGCCTGCCACTCGCGAGGAGATCACCGCACAGTTGCTTCCCGTCACGCAGCGCTACGAGATGGAATGGGGGCTCGACATCGTCGGCCGCCCGTTGCGCACGCTCGTGCTCGCCTCGACGGCCGCGCACTGTCTCAACGATCTGCTGTTCCGCCAACGCGCGGGGCAGTTGCCGATCGACATCCCGTTCGTGCTCTCCAACCACAACGTGCTTGGCGATCTCGCGGGCTTCTACGGTGTGCCGTTTCAGGCTCTGGCCATCACGGATGCCGCCAGCAAGGCCGGCTTCGAAGCCCGTGTCATCGAGGCGGTCGCCGCGTACGACATCGAACTGGTGGTGCTCGCGCGGTACATGCAGATCCTCTCCCCCGAACTGTGCGAGCGCCTTCGCGGTCGCGCGATCAACATCCATCACTCATTCCTGCCCGGCTTCAAGGGTGCGAACCCGTACCGGCAGGCGCACGCACGCGGAGTGAAGCTGATCGGAGCCACCGCGCATTTCGTGACCAGCGACCTGGACGAGGGACCGATCATCGAGCAGAACGTGGTGCGCGTCGACCATGCCCGCACGCCGGCGCAGCTCGTGGCCATCGGCCAGGATGAGGAGAGCCGCACGCTGACACAGGCGGTCAAATGGTTTGCGGAAGGTCGTGTGCTGCTCGACGGTCAGCGCACCATCATCTTCCGCTGAGCCGCACGCCCCTGCTGAGTCGCCCTGCTGCGGAGCCCGGCTAAACTTCAGGGGTGACAGCTACGCGCCCGGACACGTCCATCCGCATCAACGACATTGTGCAGTTCTTCATCGAGCTCTTCGCGTTCGTGAGCTTCGGGGTCTGGGGATTCGTCGCATGGCCGCTGCCCTGGAACATTCTCGTCGGCATCGGTGCGCCGTTGATCGCGATCGTCGTGTGGGCGCTGTTCCTCTCACCCAAGGCCGTTCTGCAGATCGACAACTACGGCAAGGCCCTCATCGAGATCGCCGTCATGGTGAGCGCCGCATACGCCTGGTGGGATCTCGGTCAACCGATCGTCGCGGTCGTCTTCGCCATCATCGCCACGATCAGCGGTGCGGTCAAGGGACGGCAGGCGTACGCGTGAGCGACGCGGCCGATCGGCTCCGCACGAGCCCGCTGATCATCCATTCGGCCCGCAAGCTCGACGCGGCCGGCCTGATCGACGACTTCTGGCTGCTGGCCGACGGCAACCGAATCATCGCCGTCGGCGAGGGACCGCTGTGGCAACGGCACGCGACAGGCGCGCAGATCGTGGACGCCGGCGGCCACTGGCTGACGCCCGGCTTCATCGACCTGCACGGGCACGGCGGAGGCGGTCACTCTTTCGACGACGGCCCGGACGAACTGCTGCTCGCGTTGGCCACCCATCGCGCACACGGCACAACCCGCTCCGTCATCAGCCTCGTCGCCAATCCCCTCGCACAACTGAGGGAGTCCCTGGAATACATCGCCGACCTGACATCGCTGGACCCGCTCGTGCTCGGGGCACATCTGGAGGGCCCGTTCTTGGCGCCGGAACGGCGTGGCGCACACAACCCGGACTTCCTCCGCGATCCCGACCCGGAACTGATCGAGCAGTTGATCGGTGCCACGCGCGGCACCCTGCGCCAGTTGACCATCGCGCCCGAGCTGCCGAATGCGCTCGAGTCGATCGACGTGCTCGTCGAGGCTGGCATCGTCGTCGCCGTCGGACACACGGATGCGACCGAGGAACAGGCCGCGGTCGCCTTCGATCGAGGTGCCCGCCTGCTGACTCACGTCTTCAATGCGATGCCGGGCATCCATCACCGCGCTCCCGGCCCGGTCGTCGCCGCACTGCAGGACGAACGCGTGACACTCGAGCTCATTCTCGACGGACTGCACGTGCATCCGGATGTCGCCCACCTCACGTTCACGCAGGCTCCGCATCGCATTGCGCTGATCACGGATGCGATGTCCGCGGCCGGGGCGCACGACGGCGACTACCGCTTGGGCTCGCTCAACGTGACCGTCGCGAACGGACTCGCCGTGCTCTCCGGCACCTCGACCATCGCCGGATCGACCCTGACGCAGGATGCCGCCTTGCGCGTGGCCATCACGGCGGCACGCATCGAGCCGGCCCTGGCCGTCGAGGCGCTCACGCTCACCCCGGCACGCGTGCTCGGGCTCGAACACGAGTTAGGCATGCTGAAACCCGGCTATGCCGCAGACGCCGTGCTCCTCGACCACGAATGGCGGGTGCGCAGCGTGTGGGCCGAAGGTCGACAACTCGTGGCACTCGAGTAACGACGCAAGGCACGAGCGCCGCAGCATGGCGATCGAGTAGCGGCGCGAGGTACGAGCGCCGTGTATCGAGATCTCGCCACGTCAACCGCCGGGGTCTCGATATGGTCGCTGAGCGACCTACTCGACCAACGGGGTTGGGTCAGAAGCGCTGCCATTCCGGCTTGTTCGCGTAGGTGTATTTGTAGTAGTCCGCCAATGTCAGCTTCGATGCTGCGGCCTCGTCGACGATCAGGGTGGCATGCGGGTGGAACTGCAGGATCGAACCGGGGCACATGCTCGAGACGGGGCCCTCGACGGCCGCGGAGATCGCATCCGCCTTCTTTCCGCCCTGAGCGACGAGCACGAGCGCGCGCGCGTCCATGATGGTGCCGAGCCCCTGCGTGAGGCAGTGGGTCGGAACATCGTCCGGGTTGTCGAAGAATCGAGCGTTGTCGGCACGAGTCTGCGGCGCGAGCGTCTTGATCCGCGTGCGCGAGGCGAATGACGACGTCGGTTCGTTGAACCCGATGTGCCCGTTGGCGCCGATGCCGAGAATCTGGATGTCGACCCCACCGGCCTCGCGGATCGCCGCATCGTAGGCGAGGCAGGCCGCTTCGATGTCGGCGGCCCGGCCGTCCGGCACATGGATCAGCTGCGGGTTCATCCGCAGCGGCTCGACGACCTCGCGGTGGATGACCGTCTCGTAGCTCTGCGGATGTCCTCGGCGGATTCCCACATATTCATCCAGCGCGAACCCACGAACGGCGGATGCGTCGAGCTCGCCGGATTGCACGCGTGCGGCGAGCTCTGCGTAGATCGCGAGTGGCGACGACCCGGTGGCCAGACCGACGACCGCATCCGGTTTGCGGGTGATGACCTGTGCGATCTTGCTCGCTGCAGCACGACCGACCTCGGCCGGGGATGAAAGAATGATGATTTCCATGGCACTGACTAATCTATCGGTCTGGCCGATTATCGATCCGGCCAATCTATCGGTCTGGGGCCGTCCGGTCGGCGAATGCCGTGCGCTGCGACCGTGCGGGGAGCACGTGCCCGAGCAGTGTGTCGTTCACTCGCCGCGCGGCTGCTCGATCTCCGGCGTGACATCAACGGTGATCGTCGGCGCAATCGTCGGATCGATGCTCGGCGTCAGCGTCGGTGCCACCCCGGATTCCGAACCCGGGGTCGCGGTCGGGCCGGTGCTCGGCCGAGCGGCAACGACCGGTGGATCGATCGTCAGCTGGGCGACCGTTTCATCGCCCGCGGCATCCAGTACGGCGATGTTGGCAGTGGCCCGAGCCATGTACGCTGCACGGTCCTCGCGTGAACTCGGCCGCCCCGGGATGCCCGGCCTGGTCTGCCACGGCCGCGGACCCATCGCACGACGATACTCGACTCCGATCGCGTCCAACCGGGAACGATGCTCGTCCAGCCTCCCTGCGAACTCGTCGTAGTCCCGCTCCCCCGTGATCCACAGCGCCTCGGCGAGCGCGCACAGCCGCGGGAATGCGAAGAAATCGACCGTCCGCGGCGAGTCCATGTGTTCGGTCCAGATGTTGGCCTGACCGCCGAGCACGTGCGTCGCCTCCGCCTCTGTCAGGCCCGCGGGCACCGGATCGAAGTCGTAGACGTCGTGAACGGTGAGCACGATCGAGACAGGAATCGGCTCATCCTCGGAATCCGACTGACGATAGTCCAGATACACCTGGTCGTCCGGGCAGGCGACGACGTCGTGACCCGAGCGCGCAGCAGCGATCGCGCCCGCCATGCCCCGCCAGGATGCGACCGTCGCGCCGGGGGCAAGCCCACCTTCGAGGACCTCGTCCCAACCGAACAGCCGCCGGCCACGCGAGGTCAACCGATCGTCGAGACGGCCGATGAACCAGCTCTGCAGCGCTTCCTCGTCACGCAGGCCGAGTTCCGCCATCCGCTGCTGGGTGCGTGCGTCGGAGCGCCACTGATCCTTCGGACACTCGTCGCCGCCGACACCGATATACGGGGAAGGGAACAGATCCATCACCTCGCTCAGCACGTTGAGGAAGAATTCGATCGTGGACTCTTCGACGTTCAGCACGTTGTCGTCGATCCCCCAGTGCGTCCACACCTCCAGTTGCCGCCCGGTGACGCCCAGTTCGGGGTAGGCAGCGAGCGCCGCCTGCACATGGCCCGGCGATTCGATCTCCGGGACGACTGTGATGAACCGTTCCGCCGCGTATGCGACGACCTCCCGAATGTCATCCTGCGTGTAAAAGCCGCCGTGCGGCCGCCCGTCTCCCGGAGAATTCTCACCGGCTCCGACCTGTGATTCGCGCCGCCACGCACCGACCTCGGTCAGCCGCGGATAACGCAGGATCTGGATCCGCCAGCCTTGATCGTCCGTCAGATGCAGGTGCAACATGTTCAGCCGGTGCATCGCCATCAGATCGATGAAACGCAGCAGGTCGTGCTTGGGCATGAAATGGCGCGCCACGTCGAGCATTGCGCCACGCCAGCCGAACCGCGGTCCGTCGACGATTCGAACGGCGGGAACCAGCCACGGCTCTCCCTCGACCCGCGCCCGCCGGTAGATCGACGGGGGCAGCAACTGCAACAACGCCTGGCAGCCATAGAAGACTCCGGCAGGCGTACCGCCTTCGATGCGAACGCCGTCGGGTCCGGCGGTCAACCGGAAACCTTCCGGATGCAGGCCTAGACCGAGATCGAGCACCACGGCAGAGTGAACGCTTTCCGGGTCATCGACACGGATGAGCGCGAAGCCCATCGCCGGGCGCAATGCGGCCTGTAACCAGTTGGCGACGGCATCCAGGCTCCCGGGCGCCGCGATGCGCGTGGTGCGTTCGAACACGAATTCACCGTCGTCGAACTCGAGCGCGGTGGGGCGGGGAATTATCACGGGTCC
Organism: Microbacteriaceae bacterium; assembly: GCA_004297935.1. GTDB lineage: Bacteria > Actinomycetota > Actinomycetes > Actinomycetales > Microbacteriaceae > Rathayibacter_A. Next base: position 179,434 of record SCRE01000010.1, read on the forward strand.
TAGCCTGCCAAAGAATCGACGAACCGGCGAGCCGAGGCCTCGATCGCCGCCCAGCGCGATGCGGCCAAATCCGCGGCTGTGATAACACTGGACCCGGCGGTGACCGCATACGCACCCGCGTTGATGAAATCTGCGGCGTTGGCGTCGTTGATGCCGCCCGAGCCGATCAGCCGCACCCCCGGCAGCGGTCCGAGGAGGTGTTTGAAATAGCCGGCGCCTGCCGTTTCCGCCGGGAACACCTTGATCGCTGCAGCACCGAGATCGAGCGCCTGCATCACCTCGGACGGCGTGAACGCGCCCATCAGCACGGGCACGCCCTCTTCGACACCGATCCGCGCGACGGCGGGGCTGAGTCCCGGTGTCACCAGGAACGACGCTCCCGCCGCGAGCGCATCGTGCGCCTGCGCGACGGTGAGCACGGTCCCGGCGCCGACCACGGCATTCGACTGCACAGCATCCCTGATGTGGGCCAGAACGTTCGGCGTCGTGAACGTGAACTCGACGGCGCGGATGCCACCGGCCGCGAGTGCGTCGGCGAGCGCAGCGGCATCCGGGATCTCCCGCGCACGCACGAGTGCTACAGCCCGGTCCGCACCGATGATCGCGATCGGGTCGGATTCTGCCTCAGCTGTTTGCTTGTTGGTCATGTCTGCCTTGCTTTCGTGGCTGTTCTGATTTCGGATGGCGCGCCGGCTTCCGATCCGGATGCCGGTCGAGTTCTGCGGATGACGACGACGGCCGCACCAGCGGCCCTCCTGAGCCAGCCCACGTCAGAAGTACGTCTCAACCGCATCGACGACCCGCGGGTCATCGGACTCGGCGTCGTCGATCACCGGGACCAATCGCCACTTGTCAAGCGCAGTGCACGGATGCGACAGCCCGAGCCGGATCACCGACCCGACCTGCAGCGCACCCGCCTGGGCGAACTCGGCGAGCCTGAGGAAGCCGTGCTGGTCGTTGAGGGCACTCACCCGGCTGCCCGCGAGAACGGCGTTGTTCGTCGCGGCATCCAGACCGAGCACGCGCTGTGCGATCGGCATGCCCTCGTCGTACGGCACGTCGCGCTTGCCCGCATCGAACAGGGCCAACAGCGGCTCAGGGCGGGAGACGACACGCACCCACGCGTGCATCGCTGCGCGGAACGGTTCGTCGCCGACGAGCGTGCCCATCGGCGTGATGCCGCTGTAGAAGCCGTCGTCGTGCACTTGGAACGCGCCGGACCGCAGCACGACGGTTGCGCCGCCCCGCAACGGGCCGAGACACTCTGCCACACGATCGAAATAGGCACTGCCACCGGCCGTGACGATCGGCCTGCGGTCGCCGTAGTGGCCGGCGTCTTTCAGCGCCGTGTGCACGGTGGCGAGCTCGTCCAGGTAGGCGTCGATGTGCGCGAGCCCGCCGGCACTGCGATCGTGGGCAAGAGCACCCTCGTAGCCGCCGACTCCGGCGACCTCCAGCCGGTCACTGCCACGCACGGCATCCGCGATGCGCATTGCCTCCGCGATCGTTCGGGCACCGGTGCGCCCATTCGCGCCACCCAGTTCGACGATCACCGAGATCTTGCGCTGCCCGACCGGGCGGGCCGCAAGCATCCGCTCGACGGTCTCGACACTGTCGACCCAGCAGCTGAACTCGAACTCCGGATGCGTCTCCAATTCGAGCGCCAGCCAACGCAGCGCGACCGGATCGACCAGCGCGTTGGCCAGCATGATCCGCTCGATGCCGAACGAACGGGCCACCTGCACCTGCCACGCCGTGGCGAATGTCAGGCCCCACGCGCCGGCGTCGAGCAGTTGACGCCAGAGCACGGGAGCCATGGTGGTCTTGCCGTGCGGCGCCAGGTGCAACTCGTTCTTGCGCAGCCAGTCGAACATGATCGCGGTGTTGTGCGCGAGCGCCGGCGCTTCCAGTGTCAACACCGGTGTCTGGAAATCGGACAGCATCGGAGCCTGCCCGAGGAATCCAGCAAGATCGCCTCCCCAGGATCGCACGGGGAAAGACTTGAACCGCGGGCTCAACGGCAGTGTCTGACGCACCCCGCCGGACATTGACGGTGCCATCATTGCCTACTCCTTGCTCATGCCGCACGGTCTGAATGGTGCATTGCACACAGCGCAACGAACGTTGCATCTATCTCGAATTGAAAGTATCGTGCACTGCGGAACACTGTCAATCCGGCACGGTCTGTGCACAGTCGTCCGGTCGCACCATTGCGGTGGTCGCGTAGCGAGGAACGAGCGTGTCGAGACCGGCCTACCAGGTCTCGATACACTCGCTGACGCTCGTTACTCGACCAACCGGCGGCGCACCTGCCGACAGTGCAAAAGCCCTGCAATCCGGCACCGTCTGTGCAACGCCGTGGCCGCAGATTCACCGAGAGTGTCTGCAACCCGAGAGCGCTCGGACGATCCGAAAGGACCGTGTCACGGAACCGTAGGGAGCAACGTGAGTCAGAGTGTCGCACGTGCACTGGAGCTGTTGATTGCGCTCGGGGCAGCGCCTCAATCGCTGGATGAACTCGCCATCGCCGTCGGCGTGCACAAATCGACGGTCTTACGGGTGTTGCAGACGATGGAAGCGGAACGTTTTGTCACACACGATGCCGCGCATCGCTACCGCTTGGGCAGTCGCCTGTTCGACCTCGCCCAGGTCGCCCTCGAGCAGCGCGATGTGCGAGCCGTCGCACGCCCCTATCTGGAACTTCTGAACGCGCGCACGGGCCAGACCGTGCACCTTGCAGCGTACGAATCCGGCGAGGCCGTGTACATCGACAAGCTGGATGCCCGCCAAGGATTCCGTATGCACTCGCGGGTCGGACTGCGCGCGCCGCTCTACTGCACGGCGGTCGGCAAGGTGCTTCTCGCAGCCCTTCCGATCGCGGTCGCCGAGACTCTTGCAGACACGATCGAGTATCTGCCCATGACGCCGAACTCGATGACGTCCGCGCCGCAGTTATTGGTCGAACTCGACCGCGTGCGAACGGCCGGTTATGCGGAAGATCGCGAGGAACACGAAGCGTTCATCAACTGCATCGCCGCGCCGATCCGGGATGGGTCGGGCTCGGTCGTCGCCGCTGCATCGATATCGGTCCCGAACATCTCCCTGCCCTATGAGGGCGTGATCGCGTTGCTTCCACAGTTGACGGATGCAACGGCAGCAGTTTCTGCCGAGCTCGGCTGGCACGCCATGCCTCAGCAGGGCGGATCCGGCTGAGGTTCGTATTCGCACTCACGGCACCGGATCACGGGCCGATCGGAAGCGCCGAGTGACCGTAGTCGACGATGGTGTAGCGACCACAGTGGGTGACCTGTGTCACGGTAGCGCGCCGTGCGGCCGGGATCTCCAAGGGTGGGTCGGCAGCGCTCACCACGGCAAAGGATGCTCGCGTTGCGCCGAAGTCAGCTCTGTTGACCAACCACGCATATGCATCGAGGTCGCCGTTGACCTGCACGAGTCGGGCAGGATCGGCGAGGTAGGCCTTCGGTGCTCGGATCGTCCAATATTCTCCGACGCCGATCTCGCCCGAAGCGGTGACCCACTGGTCGACGCACCGAACATCGGGGTCGATGCTGTTCGCTGCGGCAGACAGTCGAGGAATTGCGACAACCATGGCAGTCAGGACACTGGCCGCCAGCACGACCACGCTCGCGAGCACGAGCAACGGTGACAGCATTTTCCGGCTGGCAGGCTCCCGGCCGGCAATCTCCCGGTCAGCAGGCTCCCGGTCGGCAATCTCCCGGTGAACGAGCCATCGGCCAGAAGACACCCGGCCGGCAGCCAGCGCGCGAGGGTGCTTGTGGCCAAGGATGGCGGGCACGACGCACAGCCCGGCCAGTGGCGCGAAGAAATCGGGTTCGAGGTAGCGGGCGGCGTTCGTGCCCAGCAGGATGGCACCGACGGTCACGATGACGGGGGTCATCCAGCCGAACCCGGCGACGAGCACGCCTGCAGTGTTTCGGTGCTTCAGCATCCGCACGAAGATCGCGACGTTCACGGCAATGATGGCGAGCACCAAGACGATCGAGAGCGCGCCGGGGACGGTCTCCAGTCGCATCCGCAGAAGGGTTGCGTAGTACTGGAACGACCGGGCGAACAGGTCGGGCTGGGCGTAGCTCGCGCCACTGACGGTGATCCATGGTGCGAGCGGGATACGAAGCAACAACCCGCCGACTATGCCGACGCCGACCGAACCGATGACCAGGGCGCCGTTGACGAGCGATGCGACGCGCAGCAGGCAGGCGGCTGCGACGACGATGGCGACGGGCACAGCGGACCACACCAGGTAGAGCGGGTCGGTCATGGCGCTCAATGCGGCAATCAGGAACAGGACGACGACGGGGACCCACGAAATGCGCCGAGGCTGACGTGGCGAAAGGATGCGCCCGACGATTCCCACCGTCAGGATCATTGCGACGACGGTGGCGCTGTAGTAGGTCGTCGTCGCAAGCAACGAGACCAGTTCCAAACTGTTGCGATTCGCGGTGCTGTCGAGCAGCACGAAGGCCGTCACTGCGGCTGTGGCAAGCAACGCGCCTGCGATACGTGACCAACGGGGGCGGCAGGGCATCACGCATCCGGCAACGAACCGGAATGACAGGTAAACGGCGATCAGGTTGACGATGGCGTTCAGGATGAAGGTTGCCTTCACTGAAAGCCCGAGCGCTGCGAGGCCGAGGTAGACAGCAAGTTCGGGGATGAACAGGACGGAGGACATCGCCCAGTCTTGCGGCTGACCGGCGGCCAGTGATCCGTGGATGAGCGCGGGGAGCACTGAATCGCTGTCGTAGAACAGCAGCCAGGATCGCGGGGTGTCGACGAGGTGAGTGACCATGAGGAGGGCAGCGGTGAGTGCGAGTAGGCATCCGCCGAGTTCTAGGAGAGTCGCCCTGGCGATGCCGTGCGGCCGTGCGGACGCGGATCGTCTGAGCCCGCTCATTGCAAATCGCATCCCCACAGTGCACGTCGTTGTCGTCGTCGGTTACGGCTGCCGGAATGCCGATCGACCAAAAAGAAACGCCGAGAGCAGTCTAGGTGTGTAGCCGACCGGAATCCTTGCGCTGAGACGGAGGGCTCAAAGCTGACGAGACGCATCCGGCCCCACCGTGCCAGAATCGACCAGTGACGACCACAGCGACACCACCGCACCAGCTCCCGCCCGCGTTCGAGCTCTCCGGCGACACCGCCCGGATGGATCGCCCGCGCATCCACCGGTGGCTCTCCGCCGAGTCCTATTGGGCCGCCGGCAGGCCACGAACGACCCAGGACGCCGCGATCGACGCGTCGCGCAACTTCGGCATCTTCCGCACGGCGACCGGCGAGCAAGTCGCATACGCCCGCATCGTGACGGACGGCGTGACCTTCGCCTGGCTCTGCGACGTATTCGTCGACAGCTCCGTGCGCGGCCTCGGCATCGGCGTCGCCCTCATCGACGGTGTCTGCGCCGCGCTCGAACCCCACCACCTGAGACGCATCATGCTGGCGACCGCGGATGCCCACGGCCTCTACCGCAAATTCGGCTTCGAGCCGCTCGCCGCCCCGGAGAGATGGATGGCAAAGGAGACCCAGGTGACCACGGGCGCCGCATAGGCCTGCGCCGGTCGCGGCGCCTCGTCCCTCCTCCCCCATGCGCCGGGGCGGCCGGCCATGCCGCGGTTCAGCGTGACTCAGGCGCGACGGATGCGCAGCGTGACGAGCTGGAACGGGCGCAGCACGAGCGAGGCATCCGTGCCAGAGACCGCCGTCAGCGCCGTCGGCTCGGCCAGTTCGCGTTCCAGCAGATCGGTTTCAACGATCTGCGCAGCGTCGACACCATCGGCAGTCACGCGGGCGAGCACATGGTCCACCGTGACGGTTGCACGAGCGCGCCCCCCACGCGACTCGTACAACCGCACGATCAGATCGCCGGAGCGGTCCTCGGCGAGCTTGACCGCTTCGACAACGACGGCCGGGTTGTCGACACCGACCAGCGCTCTCACGGGAGCCGATGCCATGCTCCTCCCCGCGGCGGCCCCGGCCGCCCCTGCCGCCGCACGCAGCGGCAGGTTGATCCGGTAACCCTCGCGCACGGCGTCCGCGATGTCCGCACCAACGACGAACGAGCTGCGGAAGACGTGCTCGCCCTGATCGGCATCCGGATCGGGGAACAGCGGAGCGCGCACCAGCGACTGCCGCAGCAGGGTCGTCGAGCCCCCGCCCAACCGCGGTTGCCGGGTCACGTCGTGGCCGTAGCTGGCGTCGTTGGCGATCGCAACGCCGAAACCGCTCTCGCCGACGTGCAGCCAACGGTGGGCACTGGTTTCGAACCGGGCGAAGTCCCATGACGTGTTCTCGGCGACCGGCCGGGAGATGTGCCCGAATTGGATCTCCGAGACGGCGTGGTCGGCGTGCACGTCGATCGGAAACGCCAGCTTGAGCAGCTTCTGCCGCTCATGCCAGTCGACGCGTGTCGTGATCTCGAGGCTCGCACTGCCCGGGGTGAGCGCGAATTCCTGGCTGAGCGTCGATGACGCGAACGACCGGTCGACGCGAACGGCCACCCGGCCGGGGCCGTCCGCAACGACCTCGATGTTGTCGACCCCGTCGAGAATCTGCTCGTGCCGGCGGTAGTGCCGGTCGATGTCCCACGCCTCCCACTGATTCGGGGTGTCGCGGAAGAGCTGCAACTCGGCTGCATGCTCGCCGGGTGCCACGGCCTCGCGGCCGGTGGCCGCGTCGACGGCCGAACTGATGCGGCCGGATGCGTCGAGCACGAACCGCGCGCGATCGCTGCTCAGAACGAAGCCGTCGTCGCGTTCCTCGATGCTGACAGCACCGGCCGGGTGTGCCACCCCCGCGGACAGCGCCGCGACACCGTCGATCTCGAACGGCGACGCGTTGAAGACGACCGGGCCACCGGCATCCGCGCTGCCCCCATCGGCATCCGCACGCGCGGCGAGCGCGGCGATCGAGCTCGAGATCAGCTGCTCGAGCTCTGCGGCGACCCGTGCATAGTTCTCTTCGGCGACCCGGTAGACCCACGCGATCGACGAGCCGGGCAGGATGTCGTGGAACTGCTGCAGCAGCACGGTGTGCCACGCCTCGTCGAACCGGGCGTATGGGTACTCGGCCCCGGTGCGGATGCTGGCGGTCGCCGCCCACAGTTCGGCCTCGCGGAGCAGCGACTCGCTGCGGCGGTTGCCGCGTTTGGTGCGTGCTTGCGACGTGTAGGTGCCGCGGTGGAACTCGAGATAGAGTTCGCCGCTCCAGACCGGCGGCACCGCATAGTCGGCTTCCGCCCGTTCGAAGAACGCCTGCGGCGCTTCGATCTGCACGGTCGGCGAGCCCTCCAGCGAACGGGTGAGCGCCGCCGCCGCCAGCATCTCACGGGTGGGGCCCCCGCCGCCGTCGCCATAGCCGAATGGCACAAGCGACGAGTTGGCCTCGCCCTTCTCCAGATAGTTGTGCTCGGCCCGCGCGAGTTCCAACCCGGACAGATTCGAGTTGTAGGTGTTCACCGGCGGGAAGTGCGTCAGCACTCGCGTGCCGTCGATGCCCTCCCAGTGGAAGGTGCTGTGCGGAAAGACATCCGTCTCGTTCCAGGACAGCTTCTGCGTGAGAAAGTACTTCGACCCGGACGCCGCAACGATCTGCGGCAGCGCCCCGGAGTAGCCGAACGAGTCGGGCAGCCACACCTCGAGCGTGTCGATCCCGAACTCGCGCAGGAAGAAGCCCTTGCCTGCGATCAGCTGGCGGGCCATGGATTCCCCGGACGGCATGTTCGTGTCCGACTCGACCCACATGCCGCCGACCGGTACGAATCTGCCTTCGGCGACGCGTGTGCGAATGCGCTCGAACAGTGCGGGGTAGAACTCCTTCATCCAGGCGAACTGCTGGGCGGAGGAGCACGCGAAGACGAACTCGGGATCGTCATCCATCAGCGCGAGCACGTTGGAGAACGTGCGGGCGCACTTGCGAATCGTCTCGCGCACCGGCCAGAGCCAGGCCGAGTCGATGTGCGCGTGGCCTACCGCAGAGACCCGGTGTGAGCTGGCGTTCGCCGGCTTCGCCAGCACGCCCGAGATGGCGGCACGACCGGCGGATGCCGTGTGCGCGACGTCCTCAGGATCCATCGCGTCGAGCGCATGCTCGAGTGCGCGCAGAATCTCCGCGGGGCGGATCGTGTCGGCCGGAAGCTCGGCCATCAGGCCACGCAGGGTGAAGATCTCACGGTCGAGCTGCCAGACCTCTGCGTCGAGGAGCGCAACGTCGATGTGCCGAACCGAGTAGATGGGCGTTCTGCCCGCCGTCGTCGTGTCACCCAGAACCGTCGGGTGGATGAAGCCGCCGGCGGCGACATCCGGGTTCGAGGCGGCCTCGATGTAGACGTCGATCACGCCGTCCGCAGGGAGCGGAACGTACGTATTGTACGGCTCGATCGCCTTGATGATACGACCGTCGGGCGCGTAGACGAGGCCTTCGGCCTGGAACCCGGCCTGCCCTGCGGTGAACCCCAGGTCGACGAGTAGCTCGGCTCGGGTACCCGCCTCGTGCTTCCAGCTCTCCGGCACCTGTCCCGTCACGTGGAACCAGGTGGTTCCCCACGGCTTGCTCCAGGACTGTCCGACGGCGAACGGCCGGTAGCTCTGGGCGACCGCGTGCGCGAACGGCACCGGCTCATCCGGAACCTCCCACGCTTCGATCGTGAGCGGGCGCCGCTCGCGGTAGATCGCAGGCTCAATGCGCTCGGCGACGAAGCGCGCGATCCGGGTGCGAACCAGCTCGGAATTGTCGTGCACGAAGGACTCCTTTGCAACTAATGATTATCACTCAGCCCTTGACCGCGCCAGCCAGAGCCGAGCCGCCGCCGAGAACGCGCGAGGTGAAAACGTAGAGAGCGAGCACCGGTACGGAATACACCAGTGAGTATGCGGCCAGCTTGCCGTACGCCACGGCGCCGTACTGCCCGAAGAAGGCGAAGATGCTGACGGCCGCCGGCTGGTTGTCCGGGCTCAGCAGCAGCACGAATGGAACGAAGAAGTTGCCCCAGGCCTGCACGAACACGAAGATGAACACCACGGCGATGCCCGGCCGCATGAGCGGCACGACCACGCGGGTCAGCGTCGTCATCATCGATGCGCCGTCGGCCCACGCGGCCTCTTCCAGCACGATCGGCACAGAGTCCATGAAGTTCTTCATCATCCAGATCGCCATCGGCAGACTCGTCGCGGCCAAGAACAGGATCGTCCCCGGTAGCGAATCGATCAGGTTGAACATCACGAACAGGCTGTAGACCGGCACCATCATCGCCGTGATCGGCAGACACGTTCCGAACAGGATGCCGTACATGTACGGCTTGTTCACGCGCATCTTGTAGCGAGAGAGCGGGTAGGCCGCCAGGATGGCGACGACGACCGTGATGATCGCGCATCCGCCCGACAGAATGAGACTGTTCCACAGCGGGACGAACGCCAGGTCCGGCGTGAGCACGGACGTGAAGTTCTCGAGGGTGAACGCGCTCGGCCACTTGACCGTCAACGTCGCCGTCTTGTCGAACGAGGCCAGCAGCAGCCAGATCAACGGCAGCACGAAGCACACGCCGATGACGACAAGAACACTGTTGGAGACGCGGCGCATCGCCCGGCCGCTCGGCGAGGTCATGGCCATCAGTCCACCTCCGGCTTGAGCGCGCGGATGTAGATGATGGAGAACACGGCGCCGACGATCAGCAGAATCGTGGCAATCGCCGTGCCGAGCCCCAGCTGCGAGAACTTGAACGCTTCCTGATAGGCGAGCACGGGCAGCGTCGAGCTCTTGGTGCCGGGGCCTCCGCCTGTCATGACATAGATCAGGGTGAAGACGCTGAGCGTCTGCAGAGTGGTCAGCATCAGGTTGGTGCTGATGCTCCTGCGGATCATCGGCAGAGTGATGTAGATCAAGCGCTTGGCTCCTCCGGCGCCGTCGATCTCGGCGGACTCTCGGACGTCGTCGGGAACATCCCCCATTGCAGCCGAGTACACGAGCATCGAGAACGCGGTTCCACGCCACACGTTGGCCACGATCACGGAGAACATCGGCAGCGCGTACAGCCAGTTCGGGCCGGTGATCCCGATCGCTTGGAGCATCGCATTGAGTGTGCCGTCCACGTTGAAGAAGGCGTACAGCGCGAAGGCCGCGACGATCTCCGGCATGATCCACGCAGTCACCACGAAAGTGCCGACCACGCCCCGGATGGTCTTGTTTCCGGACTGCATCAGCATGGCCAGCGCGAGCCCAAGCACGTTCTGACCGATGATGGCCGATCCGATCAGGAAGATGATCGTCAGCCAGATCGACTGCAAAAAGTCCGGATTCCGGAACAGGGCGACGTAGTTGTCGAAGCCGATGAACGCCGCTCCCTTTGCGGCGCTGCCCGTCAAGGACTCATCGGTGAAGGACCCATAGAACGACGTGATGACCGGGCCGAGCAAGAAGATGGCCAGGAGCACCATCGATGGGACGAGCGGCATCGCCCGGACAAAAGATCGCCCGACGCGCCGCCGCGGGCGGGGAGGCCGACTCCCCTGCCCGCGGACGGCAGTCGTGACGGTGGGCGTCAACGACGACATGTGCGACCGCTACTTCGCCTGTGCGATGTTCTTCGCGCCGACCGCGGCGGGCAACGCGTCGTCATAGGCCTTCGCGGCGGCCTCTGGAGATTGCTGCCCCGTCATCACGGACTCCATCGCCACCTGGATGTTGTTGGAGACCTTGGGGTAGTCGGAGGTAGCCGGCCGGAAGTGCGTGACCTTCACCAGCTCCGAGAAGAACGCGTTCGTCGGGTTCGACGAGGTGTACGCCGGGTCGGAGCCGACATCCGTGCGCACCGGGATCTGGCTTGCGGCGATGTCATACTTCAGCGAGTTCTTCTGGTTCAGCGCGAGGGAGACGAAGTCCCAGGCGGCAGCCTTGTTCTGCGACTTGGAGCCGATTGCAAGGGTCCACCCGCCGGACATGCTGGTGGAGCCCGGCGCGGCACCATCCTGCGTCGGCATTGCGGCGACGCCCATGACCTTGTCCCAGTCCGCCCACGGCGCAGCGCCGGTCGTCAGCCAGTTGCCGCTCATCCACGAGCCGTCGAGGTCGATCGCCAGCTTGCCCTGCGGCAGCCAGGTGTCCGCGATGTTGTTGCCGACGTTGGTGTCGAGTGCCTGCTCCGGGGTCGGGCCGAGGTTGCCCTGATAGACGTCCTTGATGAACTGGAGCGAGTCGACGAAGCCCTTCGACCCGGAGATCCACTTCTTGGTGTCGGTGTTGTAGAGCGTGTCATGCGTTCCGTAGAGCAGCATCTCGAAGCCCTGCATCGTCGATGCTTCACCGGACGGTTTGCCCGAGTAGACATTCAGTGGAATCACGCCGGGTTCGCTCGCCTTGACCTTCTTGGCCGCGTCGAGCACGTCTTGCCAGGTCTTCGGCTGCCACGGTACCGCGACGCCTGCCTTCTTCAGCAGATCCTTGTTGTACCAGAGTGCGCGTGTGTCCGTGCCCATCGAGATGCCGTAGAGCTTGCCGTCCTGGCCTTCGCCAGCTTGCTTCGCGTTGGCCGGGAACTGGCTCCAGTCCGCCCACTTGGCCACATAGGAGTCGAGCGGCGCGAGATAGCCGGCAGCCGCATCGGACTTGATCAGGAATGTGTCTTCGTACAGCACGTCCGGCGCCGTCGATGCCGACCGGTTCATCAGCGACAGCTTCGTGTAGTAGTCGTTCTCAGCAGCCTGGATCGGGATCAGTTGAACGGTCGTGCCCGGATGAGCTTCCTCGTACTCCGCCTTGACCGACTTCATCTGATTGTCCATCTGCGTGAACGTGCCGAACTTCTGATACGCCACCTTGATCACCTTGTCGCCCGAGCCGCTGCCGGATGAGCAGCCGGTCAGCGCCGCGGCCGCTACTGCTGCGACGGCGACCACAGAAAGAATCCGTTTCATGATGCTCCTTTGCCTCATCTGCCTCGCCCGATCGGTCGATCGCGCAAGGGAACGCCGTATTACTACATCATTTTTAGTTATTAACGTCAAGTCCTCTTTTCGGCCGACGCGACCGTCCGCGAGGCAGGCGACTACTCGCCGACGCGTCGAATCAGGAGACCCTCGGATCGCGGTGAGAATGTGTGATCGAGCACCAGGCAGGCGGCGCCGACCGCGGCGACGTCCTCACCGATCGTCGATGTGATGAAGGCGATCGGATGCGCGGGAACCAGCTCGGGTATCGAACGCACGCGGGCTGGAATGTGCTGAAGCAGGAAATCGGCCACCGGCTCCCAGAACGGCCCGCCGAAGACCACCTCGTCGATGTCCAGAAGGTTCGACAGGATGACGAGCGCCATGGCGATGTCGTCGGCGACCGCGCCGAGGATGTCCAGTGCCGCCGGGTCGGCGGCACCGGCGGCATCCGCCAGTCGGCGGAACAAGGCGCGCACCTGAGAGCGACTGGGTTCGGTGCCGGCGACGAAAATCGATCCGCGCTCGATCGCGCCGCGCTCGAGCGCCTCGTGCACCAGCAGCCGCGGCATCACGGCGTCGCCCAGACGCCACCGGCGGCTGCCCGGCACCAACGCTGCGTCGCCGACGATCATGCTTCCGATGTCGCCCGCGTTGTTGCTGACGCCACGGATGACTTCGTTCTGCACGACAAGTCCGGCACCCACGCCGGTGCCGAGGTAGAAGAACACGAGATTGCGGGGTTCGTCGTCCGAGCGCATCCACAGTTCCGCGACGGCCGCGGCCGTCACGTCCTTCTCGAGCAGGACCGGCAGGCCCACCCGTTCTGCCAGTGCGTCGCGGATCGGCACGTTCTTCCAGCCCGCCAGCAACGGCGGGTCGAGAACGGTGCCGGTTTCCATATCCACCGGCCCGGGAGCGGCGATGCCGACGCCCATGACCCGCGCCCGGTCGATTCCGGCTTCGCGGGTCACCTCATCGGCGACCTGCGCGATCTGATCGATCGTGCCCGTCGGCCTGTCCGTATCCGACGTCTGGATCGTCCGATGCACGACGATCCCGCCCGCGAGATCGAGCAGCACGACGGTGATCACGGACGGATCCAGGTGCACGCCGATGGCGAATCGGCTTCGCGGGTTCAGCTTGAGGATGGTGCGCGGCTTGCCGACACCCACGACATGGGTGCCCGCCTCGACGATCAGCCCCTCGTCGAGCAGTCGTCGGCAGACATTCGAGGCTGTCTGCGCAGACAACCCCGTGCGGGCAGCGACTTCGACTCGGCTGATACCCTCAGGCGCCCTGCGGATGACGTCGAGGATCACCGTCTGGTTGTAGCCCCCGACGGCCGGCAGGTTCGCTCCTGCACGCACAGATTCCCTCCTCGTATCACGCCGCGTCGCGTTATCGACAGCGCTTCGCGTTGCGCTGCATCACCTGGACGACTATGAGACTAGCCGCGCAGCCCGAGATGAGGGTCGACCCCGCGACGGTGTCGACCCTCATCTCGGTGCCGTGCCGCCTACGCCAGGCGTGCCTCGAGGTTCTCGGCCAGCGTCGCGAGGAACTCCTCGGTGGTCTGCCACGGCTGGTCGCCGCCGTGCAGCAGGGCGAGGTCCTTGGTCATCTTGCCGGATTCGACCGTCTTGATGACGACATCCTCGAGAGTGTGCGAGAAGTCGATCAATGCTTGGTTTCCGTCGAGCTTGCCACGGTGCGCCAAGCCGCGCGTCCACGCGTAGATCGAGGCGATCGGGTTGGTCGAGGTCGGCTTTCCGGCCTGATGCTGGCGGTAGTGGCGTGTGACGGTGCCGTGTGCGGCCTCCGCCTCCACGATCTTGCCGTCGGGCGTGGTCAGCACGCTGGTCATCAGACCGAGCGAGCCGAAGCCCTGCGCGACAGTGTCGGACTGCACATCGCCGTCATAGTTCTTGCAGGCCCAGACGTAGCCGCCTTCCCACTTGAGCGACGCCGCGACCATGTCATCGATCAGACGGTGCTCGTAGGTCAGGCCGGCCGCTTCGAAGCGCGCTTTGAACTCGTTCTCGTAGACCTCGGCGAACAGGTCCTTGAACCGGCCGTCGTAGGCCTTGAGGATCGTGTTCTTGGTCGACAGGTACACCGGGTAGTTGCGGTCGAGGCCGTAGCTCAGCGACGCGCGTGCGAAGTCGCGAATCGAGTCGTCCAGGTTGTACATGGCCATCGCCACGCCGCCGCCTGGGGCGTCGAAGACATTGAACGACTCTGCCTCGCGCTTCTCGCCGTTCGGACCGTCGGCCGGCTGGAAGCTGATCGTCAGCGTGCCCGGCCCGTCGAAGACGAAGTCCGTTGCACGGTACTGGTCGCCGAACGCGTGACGGCCGATGATGATCGGCTTGTTCCAACCCGGCACCAGGCGTGGGATGTTCGAGATGATGATCGGCTCGCGGAAGATCGTTCCGCCGAGGATGTTGCGGATCGTGCCATTCGGGCTCTTCCACATCTTCTTCAGGCCGAACTCTTCGACGCGTGCCTCGTCCGGCGTGATCGTCGCGCACTTGACGCCGACACCGTGCTTCTGGATGGCGTGTGCCGCGTCGATCGTGATCTGGTCGTTGGTCTCGTCACGCATCTGAATGGACAGGTCGTAACGCTCGAGGTTGATGTCGAGATACGGATGGATCAGCTGCTCCTTGATGGCCTGCCAGATGATCCGCGTCATCTCATCGCCGTCGAGCTCGACGACAGTGCCTTCAACCGTGATTTTTGACAATGGGGCTCCTCATGAAATCTGTGCCGTTTCGGCCATAGACAGCTTACTAGAATCGCCCAACTATCTTGACATCGAGATATCTATGCAGTTAGACGCACGCGAAAGGCGCCGGTATAACGGGAGGAGCAAACCAGCCATCCGATGGGGGCGGCCATGTCGAACACGAGCAGCGCGGCTCTCTTGACGGCCGGCACACGCCCCGCGGTGCGATTCGAGCTCTCACCCGCATCGGACGGCACAGAGCTGGTGCTGATCGACGAGGTAGAGCCGAGCGCCGCAGCGCGGAACGCGGTCGGCTGGGAGGGCTGTCTCGACCTGCTCGAGGGTCGCCCATCCGCCCCCGATCAGTAGCGGCGGCACTTCGATGCATACGCTGCCGCATTCGGTCCGGTGCTCGGCCCGCAGGCAGGACCGCCGGCCGAATACCAAGGCGACTGAACGACAGCCGCACATGGAAAACACTGGGCGAACGCATACCGGAGTGACTACCCGGCGGGCCCGCGCTCGGGATACGCTGAAGCCATGGCTGAGTTGCGAGTGGTTGAACTGTCGGCGTCGAACATCTCTGCCGCGAACGCGCTGACGCTGAAACCGGGCCAGGAGCAATTCGTGGCGCCGGTGTCGTACTCTGCCGCAGCGGCCGTGAACAATCCGGCCACGACCTGGCAACGCGTGGTCGTCGACGGCGACGAGGTCGTCGGTTACGTGATGGGCAGCTTCGATGCGGATGCCGAGCACGAGGAATTCCGCTCCATCCTGTGGCGCATCAACGTCGACGCCAGCGACCAGGGCCGCGGCATCGGCAAGTACGCGGTGACCGCGCTCGCCGACGAGGCGCGCGCACGCGGGCAAAAACGTCTCAACGTCATCTGGGAACAGGGCGAACTCGGACCCGAGGCATTCTTCCTCCGGATGGGCTTCGTGCCGGTCGGCGAGACCCAGTACGGCGAGATCATCGGCGCCCTCGAATTGTGAGGGCCAGCGATGGTGGTCGCCCTTCGAGACAGCCGCGAGCAGCCTCCTCAGGAACCGTAGCGAGCGCCAGCGACGGTAGTCGAGTAGCGAGCGCCAAAGACGGTGGTCGAGTAGCGAGCGCCAGCGAGCGTATCGAGACCCGCATCGACACCCCGAACCCGGCCGATTCGTTCGTCGAACGTGTGCTCGAGATCGTGGCGGACATCCCGTCCGGTCGCGTCATGACCTACGGCGATGTCGCTGCGACGCTCGGTTCGCGTGCTGCTCGCGCCGTCGGCACTGTCATGGCGCACTACGGCTCGGATGTCCCCTGGTGGCGTGTCGTCCGCGCCAGCGGTGAGGCTCCGGTCTGCCACGAGCGTCGTGCCCTCGAGCACTACCGCGAGGAGCGCACCCCGTTGCGCGGGATGACCGTGGAAGACGCGGCCCGCACGGGTGCCGAAGACCACTATCGGATCGACTTGCGGCAGGCTCGCTGGTCCCCGTTCGCGGATGAGCGCGGCTTTCCTCCGGCGACGGGTCACTCGGACGATTGTGGATAACTTCGGCGCCGCGAGCCCTGGTGTGCGTACGCTCGGTGAGCATGACGCATCCGTTCGAGGTTCTGGCTGAGCCGATCCGCCGTCGTATTGTCGAGGTGCTGGCCGTCGGCGAGCATTCTGCGGGTCAGTTGGCCGACGTGATCGGCCACGAGTTCGCTGTCGGTAGAACCAGCGTGTCCCACCACCTGCGTACCTTGCGCGACAACGACTTCGTGATCGTCGCCGTTGAACTGTCCTCGCGCCTGTATCGACTGAACCCGGAGGCGCTCGACCAGCTCGACGAATCGGTCGCGAGCCTGTTCGACCTCTGGGATCAGCGTTACGGCTACCGGTACGATCGCGATCCACTACCGCCAGAGTCGACAACCCCGCGCCGCTCTCATCGGTTGCACGGTGAGGGTTCGCGGCTCCGCCGCCAGGCAGGGATGGATCCTTGGCAGAGCCGGTAGGTGCGGCCGGCCCCGGCGCTGGTCGGAGCGCCGCTATCGCGACCTGTCACCTCGGCAAAGTGGATGTCTCTTTTCGCTATGTTGAAAGCACCTCACGTGAGGCGGATTCAACATAGCGAAAACAGACACATGAAATCGTGCGACACCGCCGCACCGATAGGTCCGCAGTTTCATTCCACAATTTGCAGGATGTTCGCAGTGACCGAAGCGCCCGACAGACACAGTCTGTGGCATCTGAAACGGCTCCGGCAGATCCTGACGCTTCTCAGTCGCCGAGCTTCGGCCGTCCGAACAGTCGTGACCAGACACGCAGGGCCATGGCGATGGTGGTCACGAGCCAGGCGGCGATCGCGATCCACAGCCACAGGCTGCCGACCCAGGTCACCAGCGGCAGGCGATCGGCGTGACCGAGATAGATGCCGGCGACAGCATACATGCCGAGCGGAAAGATGATCCCCCACAGTGCCGGCGTGTAGACGAGCGGGATGCGGTGCCTGACGTGTCGCCACCAGCCGATCGCCACAAGCACCGGGATCAACCAGGTCGCAAAGCACCAGAGCACCAGCGAACCGCCGGCGACGAGGCCACGGGTCGCATCCACCATCGGCGTGTCCGACATCTCGACGATCCGCGAACCGGCCAGGATCGTGATCGCCGCCGCACCCATCGCGACCCAATACGGCGGCCCGAACTCCTCCGGAGCGATCCCGTGCGTCACCAGACGCACGACCACTAACATGCCGATCGTGGCATACAAGATGAGACCGACACCCCACGACAGAATCGCGACCACGGACAGCAGCTCACGGATTCCGACCAGTTCCGTCTCGAGCCCGGCAGCGAGCACCGCGACGGACTGGCTCGCGACCGCCCAGATGAACCATGTTCCGTCGACGCCGCCCAGCACGGATTGCCGCCGCCTGCCCAGCATGACCGCCCACGGGATCGCATAGCCGGAGATCAGCCAGGCCACGCCGGAGACACCCAGCAACACGGCCGGCAGCATGATCCCCCAGTCGATCGCGAAACGCGCGCCGAGCACATTCGTGGCGGCGACGAACGTGAAGGACTGAAAAGCGATCGCAGGGTCGGTCAATTCCCGCGCAACAATCGACCGGTGTGCGATGACGCGCCAGATCGTGAGCGCGACCAGCGCAACATATGCCACCGCGGCGACGGCGAGGAGGACATCCGATGCGACGGTGTAGCCCTCGAGCGTCAGGCCGACGGAAATGATGCCGGTCGCCATGACCAAAGCGAAATAGCCCGGCGAGAGGTGCCGCACCACCGAGCGGATGCGACCACTCACCGCTTCGATCGACTCGCTCTGTGCCACACCGCGAGAATACCGTGCTCGCACCGCTACACGAGCGAGTCCCGCCACGCCGCGTGCAGCTGCGCGAAACGACCGGTGCCGGCGATCAGGTCGGCAGGCGAGCCGTCCTCGACGATCCGCCCGTGCTCCATCACCAGCACCCGGTCGGCGATCGCGACCGTGGAGAGGCGGTGTGCGATGATCACAGCGGTGCGGTCGGCCAGCAGTGTCTGCAGCGCCTCCTGTACCAACCGCTCGCTCGGAATGTCCAGCGAACTCGTCGCCTCATCCAGGATGAGCACCGCCGGGTCCGCCAGGAACGCCCGCGCGAACGAGATCAGCTGACGCTGCCCCGCCGACACCCGGCCTCCGCGCTTGTTGACGTCGGTCTCGTACCCGTTCGGAAGACCCTGAATGAACGTGTCTGCGCCCACCGCGCGGGCGGCCGCCTCGATCTCTTCTCGCGTCGCATCCGGTTTTCCGAGCGCGATGTTGTCAGCAACGGTTCCGGAGAACAGGTACGCCTCCTGGGTGACCATGACGATCGCGCGACGCAGGTCGTTCGGATGCAGGTCGCGCAGGTCGACGCCGTCGAGCGTGATCACACCCGTCGTCGGGTCGTAGAACCGCGAGATCAGCTTGGCCAGCGTCGACTTTCCGGCACCGGTCGAACCGACCAGCGCGATCGTCTGCCCAGACGGCAGGTCCAGACTGAACGCCGGCAGGATCTCGCGATCCTTCTTGTAGGCGAAACTGACATCGTCGAACCGCACGTGACCGGTCGAGGTCCACAGGTCGACCGGCTTGGCAGGCTCAGGCACGCTCGGCTGCTCTTCGAGCACACCGGAGATCTTCTCGAGCGCTGCTGCCGCCGATTGGTAGGAGTTGTAGAACATCGCCATCTCCTCCATCGGGTCGAAGAATCGCCTGGTGTACAGCAGTGCTGCCAGCAGCACGCCGATCGGCAGGGCACCCTCGGCAACGCGGAATCCGCCGACCAGCAGAACGACCGCCACGGTGACGTTTCCGATCAGCACGAGCCCGGGGTCGAAGATGCCGAACAGCTGGATCACCCGCGCGTTCACATCGCGATAGTCCTCGACCAGCGAGCCGAACTCCTTCTCGTTGCGCTTCTCCTTGCGGAACGCCTTCACCGCACGCATACCGGTCATCGTCTCGACGAATGAGACGATCAACTTCGCAGATGCGACACGCGAGATGCGGAACAGGAACTGCGAGCGCTTCTGGAACCAGCGCGTCAAGAACCACAGCGGCACCAGCGACACGAACAGGATCGCGCCACTCACCCAGTCCAGCGCGAACAGTGCGATCGCGATGAAGCCCGAGTAGAGCACGCCCTGCACCAGCTGGTTGATGCCGGAGTCCAGCAGCTCCCGGATCGAGTCCAGGTCGCTGGTCTGACGCGAAATGATGCGTCCCGACGTGTACGACTCGTGAAACTCGAGCGAGAGCTTCTGCGTGTGCAGAAACACCCGTTTGCGCAGATCGATCAAGATCGCCTGGCTGATCCGAGCCGACATCACCGTGTACCAGGCCACGGTCGCAGCCCCGGCGACGCCGGTGAGCAGGTAGGCGAACCCCGTCCAGGCCAGCGGCCACCAGTCCGACTTCAGCAGCGCGGGCAGCCCGTTGTCGATGCCGATCGCGATCAGTGCCGGGCCGGCGACCTGCGCCCCGGTCGACAGCACGACGACGACCATCGCCACCGTGACCTGCCACCGCAGCGGATGCAGCAGCGATCCCAGCAGCCGCAGCGAACGCCCTCGAATCTGACGCGACTCCAGCTTTGTGAAGTCATCGCGCTCCTCGCCTTCAACGCCGACCACGGTCGCGGTGCTCATAGGTTCGCTTCCTGCAAGAGTTCTTCATCCTGCTCGTCTTCCAAGCTCGAGATGACGAACCGGTAGTGTTCGCTGGTTTCGAGCAGTTCATGATGGGTTCCGACGGCGGTGATGCGCCCGCCCTCCAGTAGTGCCACACGATCGGCCAGCATGACCGTCGACGGCCTGTGCGCGACGATCAGTGCCGTTGTCGACGCCAACACCCGCCGGAGCGCGGCCTCGACGAGCGCCTCCGTGTCCACATCCAGCGCGGACAGCGGATCATCCAGCACCAGGATGTCGGGCTTGGCTGCGACTGCGCGCGCGAGAGCCAACCGCTGCCGTTGCCCTCCGGACAGGCTCAGGCCTTCCTCGCCGACCTTCGTGTCGACCCCGTCCGGCAGGTCGTAGACGAACCCTGCCTGCGCGATCTCCAGCGCCTCGGTCAGCTGCGCCTCCGCGGCGGCGACGGTCGTGGGGTCGTCGCCGACGAGGTCGCCACGACCGAGCAGCACGTTGTCGCGAACGGATGCCGAGAACAGCGTCGCATCCTCGAACGCCATCGCGATGTGGGAGCGCAGTTCCTCGAGCGTGAGATCGCGTACGTCGACCCCGTCGATCCGGATCGCACCGCCGGTGACGTCGTAGAGCCGCGTCGTCAGCGCGGTCAACGTGGACTTGCCGCTGCCGGTCAATCCCACGAGGGCCATCGTCTCCCCCGATTCGACCGTGAAGTCGACACCGTTCAGGAGGTCGGGATAGCGTGCCGGAGAATCGGCGTAACGGAAGTGCATGTTCTCGAAACGCAGCACCCCGCGCGGATGCGCGATCGTGCGCGGCGCATCCGGATCGGTGATCTCGTTCGGCGTGTTCATCACGTCGAAGAAACGGTCGGCCGCGGTGCGGGTGTCGAACGTCATCGACAGCAGGAACCCGATCGACTCGATCGGAAAGCGCAGCACGGTCGCGGTCGCGAAGAACGCGAGCAGCTGGCCGACCGTCAGCTGATCTGTCGACGTCAGCCAAACGCCGACAACCAGGCAGACGGCGAACGCGACATCCGGCACCAGGAGCAGCCACAACCAGATTCCCGCGATCGCCTTCGCCTTCGCGATCTCCGTTCCGCGCAGATCTTCGGCCTGCGCGGTAAAGTTCTTCAACGCGTGCCGGCCGCGGCCGAACGCCTTCAGAACGCGGATGCCGTGCACCGACTCCTCCACGGATGTCGCCAGGTCGCCGGCCTGATCCTGGCTGCGCCGCGCGATCACCGAGTACTTCTTTTCGAAGATGAAGCCGTAGATCCAGATCGGGATCGAGCAGACCAGGAAGATGACCGCGAGCAGCGGGTTCCACCAGAACAGCACGCCGAAGCCGATCACGATCGTGACGATGTTGACGAACAACAAGACGAAGCCGAACGACAGCCAGCGCCGAATCAGGTTGAGGTCGCTGATCGCGCGGGACAGCAACTGACCGCTCGGCCAGCGGTCGTGAAAACTGACGGGCAGTTGCTGTAATTTGGCATACAGGCCGTCGCGCAGCGCCGCCTCGATGTGGGTGCCGGGAGTCAGCACGAACCAGCGGCGCAGTGAGATGAAGACGGCCTCTCCGACACCGAGCCCGAGCACGGCGAGCGCCGCCGTCCAGACCTGGCTGGAGTCGCCGTGCTTCAGCGGGCCGTCGACGAGCACCTGCAGCACCAGCGGAATCATCAGTGCCACGAGGGATGCCGCGAGCGCAGCCGCCATTCCGAGATAGATCCGCGGCATGGCCGGCTTCGCGTACGGGTAGATACGCAACAGCGACTGAAAGGTGCTCGGCCTTCTGGCCGGTGCGGCGGTCATCTGCTGCGAGGTCTCGTGCTGCGAGGTCTCCTGCAGTGGGTGTTGCCCGTTTGTGTTGGGTGCAGACATGTGTCGAACGCTTTTCTGGTGGAGTGCGGTCTCTTGCTGTAATGAGATCCGCGGTGAGTTATGCCGGATCTGTCATGGGTCGGATCCCATGCGGCAGGGCCGCGGAAGAGATCTGACGGGTCGGGAGAGGTCCGCTTGCTCGAGACGGAACGGACGGTCACCTGTGCGCAGCGGTGGCCTGGATGCTGCGCAGCGGTCGTGGACGCCGCGAGGGCGGCGTGAGGCGGGCGGGGCGGGTCGCTACCGAGCCGAGGGCTGCAGCCGGCGGGCGGATCCAGCGCCGAAGACGCCGCCGAGCACCGCACGCCTGATCGTTGTGCTGTTCTCCGTCGTCTTCATGGCGTCCTCCTGAGCCTGGTGGTTTCCGTCGTGCTGTCGCCCGAACCGCGGACAAAGCGTTTTTCGCGACAGCCCTACAGGCTATAACCGGCGGACGCCATCCCGCAAGACTTTTTTCGAATCGTGGGTGAGCGCTGTCAGCGCACGCGGATCGACAGACAGGTGACGCAGCCCTCGAGCTTCTCGAATTCACTGATGTCGACCGTCACCACGCGGTAACCGAGGTCGGCGATCAGGGCGGCCGACTGCGGTGCGGAGGCGGCCATCAGCACCGCGTCCGGGCCGAGCACGACCACGTGCGCTCCCGCGGGCTCCGGGACGGCTAGGAACCGGTCGAAGAGGGCGGGGTCATCCACCGTGTCGGGGTGTCCGATGATGGTGCCGTCCGGCAGCGCGGTCACGGCGCTCTTCAGGTGGAGCGCCTTCGTGACCGGCACAGCGATGACGGTGTATCCGAGCGGTGCGACCAGGGCACGGAGCTGACGGACCCCCTCCGCGTTCGTGCGCCCGCCGCGCCCCACGTAGACAGTGCTGCCGACCTTGAGCACGTCGCCGCCGTCGAGGGTGCCGGGCTCCGTGATGTGTTCGATCTTCAGCCCCTGCTCGCGCAGGCTGACCTCGACGGATGCCGCCTCCGGGCGCCGCTCGGGCGCCCCCGAGTTCGTGACGATGGCCGTTTCGCCGAACACCACGGCAGCGTCTTCGACGAAGACGGAGTCCGGAAGGGTTTCTGCCGGGGCGACCTCGACGGTCTGCCAGCCATCCGCTACGAGGGCGGCCACGTAGGCGTCCCATTGCTCGTCGGCGACGACCGGGTCGACGGCGGTGCGTTCGATGTGCGTCACCAGGCCGTCGGCCAGGTTGGCGGCCGGGATGCGCACGAGGGCGAACTTGCCGGAAGAAGAGCCGCGGTAGTCATACGCGGCTCGATAAACCAGACGGCCGAGTGTCACGGTGGTGACGATGGTCGCGAGCATGAAGATCAGGTTGACGCTGAGCAGACTCGACAGCATGGCCAGGATGAGCGCGCCGCTGAACGCGGTGCCCGCGGACAGCACCTGCGTGAGGCTGCCGACCAACGGGGCGATGATCCCGACGACGATGCCGCCGAGAAGAGCCTTCCACCAGCTCGTCAGCCAGCCGATCACACCGAGCACGAAGACCAACAGAGCGACGGCGATCGCTGAGATCGTGAAATACGAGTGCACCTGGCCTAGCGTCGAGAGCTGGAATCCGCCCTGGATGAAGAACGCCAACAGGTTGACGACGTGAACCGTGACACCGACGGCCAGAGCGGACAATGCGGATGCGGCGAGCCGGCGGCCCCAGGAGTAAGTCACGGTATTGCAGCCTATCGGACGGAACCTATGCCTGTGCCCCACTGGTCAAGGAGCGCTTCCCGGTGGTCGAGTAGCGCGGGCGCGCAGCGAGCGCGCATATCGAGACCTCCGCAGTGCGGGCCACCGGGTCTCGATACGGTCGCCCGTCTTCAGTCCTCGCTCGCAGGCTCGCTAGCGACAAGGGTCGCGGATCGCCTCGCGATCCCGTAAGCTCCACCGCGCTACTCAACCACCAGCGCGTTCACTCGAGGCGCGCGGCGGCGAGTTCCTCTGCGGCAGCGAGCGTCGTGATGCCGCGGGAGCGGGCATCCGCGAAGATCTGCGCGACGGTGTCGCCGATCGAGGCGACCCGCGCCTGCGTCGCAGCGGCGGATGCGCCCGGCTGCGTGAGGGTGTCCAGGAAGATCACGCCGCCCGCGTTGACGACGAAGTCGGGAGCCCAGACGATGCCGCGGGCGCGCATCCGCTCGGCACCGCTGCGCTCGGCAAGCTGATTGTTCGCGGGACCGACGACGGCGCGTACGCGCAGCTCGTCGATGACCTGGTTCGTCAGCGTGCCGCCGACGCCGGCCGGAACGAACAGGTCGCCCTCGACGCGGTGGGCGTCATCCGGGCGCACCCAGCGAGCGCCGAGCGCATCAGCCACCTCACGCTTGGCCGGGTTCACATCGGTGGCTGTCAGGTGCGCGCCGTCGGCGGCCAGTCGGCTCGCGATGAGCGAACCGACGTGGCCGAGCCCGAGCACGGTGACGCGACGGCCGGAGACGTCCCGGCTGCCGAACGCCTCCTCGAGTGTCGCCAGGAGCGCCGCATAGACGCCTGCCGCCGTCGCATCGCTCGGCTCGCCGACACCGCCGCGCTCGTGCGGCAGCCCGCAGACCTGCTTCGTCCGTTCCGCGACGACGGCCATGTCCTCGGCGCTCGTGCCGACGTCCTCCGCCGTCATGTATGCGCCGTTCAGGCTTTCGATGACGTCGCCGAGGTCGAGCATGACGGCACGGCGGCGCTCGGCGGCCAAGACGGTTCCACGTGGCAGAAAGATGACGGTCTTGCCGCCGCCGCGGTTCAACCCGGCGGCCGCGTTCTTCAGCGTCATGCCTTCTGCGAGCCGCAGCGAATCGTGCACGGCCTCGACCCAGCTGTCGTAGGTCCAGAGGCGACAGCCGCCGAGTGCCTGGCCGAGACGCGTCGAGTGCACGGCGACGCTGATGGTCAGGCCGCTGCGCTCGCCTTTGACGACCACGAGGCGCTCGTGCGGCAGATTCGCGCCGGTCAACTCCGTGAGATCGACATCGGCGTGATCGGATGCCGTGTCAGCACCCGGGGTGGGCGCCGCGGCATTGCGGACCGGCGGGTTCGAAGCGATCAAATCTGTGGTTGCGGTCGACATCGTCGTCTCCTCCTGGCGCTTTGTGGCGCTCGTCATCGGCGCATGCGCGCCTGGCTGCGACGCGTCTCGTGAACGCGTCGCCGTATGCATCCATTCGATCAAATTGCGGCGATCTGCACAACAGCATCGGCAGCGCATACGCATTCTGTGCCGTCGAACGGGACTTTCCGCGCGCATAATGATCAGCATGATCACTCTCGATGCCACAGACCGACGCATCCTCCTCGAACTCGAAGACGACCCTCGTCTGCCGGTGGTGCTGCTTGCGGCGCGGCTGGGTCTTGCCCGCGGCACGGTGCAGGCGCGGCTGGAGCGCCTCACCGCCCGCGGTGTGCTGCTGCCGCACAGCGTGCGGGTGGCGCCGATCGCGCTCGGTCGACCGATTCGTGCCATCGTCACCGCCGAGCTCGATCAGCGCGAATTCAACGCGTCGCTGAACGCCCTCGGCAGCATCCCCGAAGTGCTGGAGTGCGCGGCGATCTCCGGCGGCAGCGACCTGTTCCTGCAGGTGGTCGCACGCGACCCGGACCACCTCTATCGCGTCGGCCAACAGATTCTCGGATGCCCCGGCATCCGCCACACAGCCACCTCGCTGATCCTGCGCGACCTGATCCCGTTCCGCACGACGCCGCTCCTCGCCGAGGAGTCGTAGCGCCGCCCGTGCCGGCCGTCGCGCGATCAGTGGTAGAAGTGGCGCTCGCCGGTCAGGTACATGGTGACGCCGGCAGCCGCAGCAGCCGCAATGACCTCGTCGTCGCGAATCGAGCCGCCCGGCTGGGCGACGGCCGCGACGCCCGCGTCGAGCAGAACCCGCAGACCGTCGGCGAACGGGAAGAACGCGTCGGACGCGGCGACCGACCCGACCGCCCGCTCCCCCGCCCGCTTCACCGCAAGTTCGCACGAGTCGACCC
Organism: Microbacteriaceae bacterium; assembly: GCA_004297935.1. Classification (GTDB taxonomy): domain Bacteria; phylum Actinomycetota; class Actinomycetes; order Actinomycetales; family Microbacteriaceae; genus Rathayibacter_A. The sequence goes on from SCRE01000010.1 coordinate 205,152, forward strand.
GGTTGACCTGTCCCATGCCGACCCCGACGGATGCACCGCCCGACGCCAGCAGAATCGCGTTCGACTTGACGGCCCGGCACGCCTTCCACGCGAACTCGAGATCGGCGAGCGTGGCCTCGTCGGCCGCTTCACCCGCGACGAGTCTCCAGCCGGCGCTGAGCCGCGGCGCATCCGGCGACGGGTCGAAACGGTCGGTGGTCTGCATCAGCGCGCCGCCGGAGATCTGCCGAAGCTCTGTGGCGGCGCGGCGATAGCCTTCCGGCAGTTGCAGGATGCGCAGGTTCTGCTTGGTCTGCAGCAGTTCGAGCGCCTCCGGCTCGAACGCGGGTGCGACGAGCACCTCGGTGAAGATGCCCTTCACCGCCTGGGCCATCGCCAACGTGACCGTGCGGTTCGCGGCGATGACCCCGCCGTACGCGGAGACGGGGTCGCACGCGTGGGCCCGAGCATGCGCATCCGCGATGTCGGTCGCCACGGCGATGCCGCACGGGTTCGCATGCTTCACGATCGCGACAGCGGGTTCGGCGAAATCGTAGGCGCTGCGCAGCGCGGCATCCGCGTCGACGTAGTTGTTGTACGACATCTCCTTGCCGCCGAGCTGCTCGGCCTGCGCGATGCCGCAGCCACCGCGCTGCACGTAGAGCGCCGCACGCTGGTGCGCGTTCTCGCCGTAGCGCAGCGGCTGCGCCAGCGCAACGCTCACGGTGAACGTGGTCATCCACTCTTTGTCGCGTGACTGGACCAGACCGCCGGCCTCGATGACCTTCTTGTCGTCGTAGGTATGGCCGAAGTCGACGGCGTCAGCGCTCGAGAACCAGGCGGAGACCGCCGCGTCGTACTCCGCGGTGTGCTCGAACGCCTGCTTCGCCAGAGCGCGCCGCTCGGAAAGCGTCGTGCCCCCACGCAGCTGGATCGCGTCGACGATCTCGTCATAGCTGTGCGGCGAGACGACGATGGCCACGTTCGCGAAGTTCTTCGCAGAGGCGCGCACCATCGACGGCCCGCCGATGTCAATCTGCTCGACCACGTCGTTGGCGGCGGCGCCGGAGGCCACCGTCGCGGCGAACGGGTACAGGTTCGACACGACGAGTTCGAACGGTTTGATGCCGGCGGCGGCCAGCTGTGCCTCGTGGTCCTCCAAGCGCAGGTCGGCCAGCAGTCCGGAGTGCACGGCGGGGTGCAGCGTCTTGACCCGCCCGTCGAGCATCTCCGGGAACCCGGTCAGGGTCGTGACGTCCGTCACCGGGAACCCGGCTGCGCGAATCGTGGCCGCCGTCGAGCCGGTCGAGACGATCTCGACACCCGCGCCGATCAGCGCGGTGGCCAACTCCGGCAGCCCGGTCTTGTCGTAGACCGAGATCAATGCCCTGCGCACCGTGACGAGGTCGCGCTCGCGGTAGCTCGCTGGGCCGCGGGCGTCTGATTCGGGGGTGTCTGAGTGGTGGGTGTCTGGGTCGTGGGTCGATGCGCTCATGCTCGGGCAAGCTCCTTCAGGTCGACGTGTCCATTGGCGATGTCGAGCACGGCCTGCACGAGCAGCCGGCGTTCGACGGGCTTGATGCGATCGTGCAGCGCGCGCTCGGTGTCGTCGGGCAGCACGGGAATGCGTTCCTGAGCGATGATCGGACCCGAATCGACGCCGTTGTCGACGACGATGAGGCTGGCACCGGTCTGCGGCGCGCCTGCGGCCAGCGCGTCGCGCACACCGTGTGCTCCCGGAAACTCCGGCAGATAGGCAGGATGCGTGTTGATCAGGTTCGGCGAGAGCTCATCGACGACGTGCGGCGGCAGCAGGCGCATGAAACCCGAGAGCACGACCAGGTCCGGCTTCCATTGCCGAATCTGCGCGAGCAGCGCGTCCCCCCACTCCTCGCGACCGGCGAACGACGAGTACGACACCGTGAACGACGGGATGCCGAATTCCTCAGCGTGTGCCAGCCCCTCGGCGTCGCGGTCCGCACCGACGGCGACGACCCGGGCGGGGAACTCCGCGTCTTCGCACGTCTCCAGCAGGGTGCGAAGGTTCGATCCCCCTCCGGAGATGAGAACCACGAGCGAAAGCACGGTCTCAGCCTACTGTGCGTGCCGCCCGGTCGTAAGGATCCCGACGAGTGCCCCGACCGCGATTGCGGCCGCCGCACAGCCCGCGACGATCCACCCGTTCGGACCCGCATCGTGCAAACGGCCGGGACCGACCGCACCGGAGGACCACCACGCGAGCAGGCCGAGCTGCACGCCCGCCACCGCAGCCGCCCCGAGCGCGATCACGATGAGACGCCCGGGTTTCGGCACCCCCCCAGGAAGGCGGGCCACCCGTCGGCGGAACAGCATTGCACCGAGGAAGCCGGCGAGCACGGGCACGAGCAGTCCAGCGAAGCCGAGCGCGCCGGAGCCCTGTGGCAGGATGCCGAGCAGCGGCAGGCTGGGCAGCGGCCCGACCTGCGTTCCGGCCGGGCCGATCGAAGATCCGGTGCCGATCGCGAATCCCGGGCCGAGGAGCCAGGATGCCACCCAGATCACCGTATTCGGCAGCAGGGCGAGCTGCGCGATCGTCAGCGCGGTCGCGCCGAGGAACCCGGCCTGCAGCTGCTCGTAAAGGCCGATGACGACACCGAAATGACCGAACAGCAGCGCGGTGACCAGCACCGCCGATGCGGCGATCACCAGAGCGGATGCCGCGGTGCCCGCTCGCAGCGCGGCCGCCAGCCCCGAGCTGAATCCGGTTCGGAAGTTGCTCTCCGCCCAGGTGGCGACCCCTGGTCGCCGGCCGCCCGCAGACGCCGCTGCTCCGCGATCGTCTGAGGCCGCAGCCCGTCGCACGCGCGCGCTGCCCGCACCCAAACCGATGGCGACACCGATCGCGAACACGAACGGCGGCAGCGCGATGCCCTGCCACAGTGACACCGTCACCATTGTGCTGCCCGCCGTCAAGGTGATGACCGTCCCGAGAATGCCGTAGCAGACGACGGATGCGATCGCGCCCGCCCAGGGGGACCGCGTCTGCGCCGCTCGGGCTCCGGTGCGCGCCCCGAGCAAAACCGCCAGGAGAGCGAAGCCGAGGACGGCGATCGTCACCTGGAAGGGGACGCCGGCGTGCGGAAGCCCCAGCGACGCCGCGGTCAACGGGCTGAGAGCGAACGTGAGGTTGACGCCGTGCCCGAGAAGCCAGATGTCCGCGGCGGCCTTCCAGAACACGCCCCAGTCGATCGCGAGCTGGAACTGCGTGGCCCACAACACCGTCAACGGCACCAGCGCGATTCCGATGCCGATGGCGACGACGATGAGCGCGTCAAGCGCAGCGAGAAGGACGACGGTCATGCGGTTCATCGCCACGGAGCCTACCGGGCTGCGCCGCCGCCGACCCGTCCGCGCGCCGATGACCACCACTTCCGGTGGCCCCGGCGCGCCTGAGCGAAGCGATTGCCCTGTCTCGGAACGCCTCTGCCGTTGCCGGATTACAGCGTCGCGTAGACCTCGCGCAGCAGCGAAGCGGTCTCGCTCGGCGTCTTGCCGACCTTGACACCGGCAGCCTCGAGGGCTTCCTTCTTCGCCTGCGCGGTGCCGGCCGAACCGGACACGATCGCGCCGGCGTGGCCCATGGTCTTACCCTCCGGAGCGGTGAAGCCTGCGACGTAGCCGACGACCGGCTTCGTCACATTCGCCTTGATGTACTCGGCAGCGCGCTCTTCTGCGTCCCCGCCGATCTCACCGATCATGACGATCGCCTTCGTCTCCGGGTCGGCCTCGAACGCCGCAAGCGCATCGATGTGCGTCGTGCCGATGATCGGGTCTCCGCCGATGCCGATCGCGGTCGAGAAGCCCAGGTCGCGCAACTCGTACATCATCTGGTAGGTCAGCGTGCCCGACTTGGAGACGAGGCCGATATGGCCCTTGCCCGTGATCGTCGCCGGGGTGATTCCGACCAGCGATTCCCCCGGCGTGATGATGCCGGGGCAGTTCGGGCCGATGATACGGGTCTTGCCCCCCTTGGCCTTCGCCGTGGCCCAGAACTCCGCCGAGTCCTGCACCGGGATGCCCTCGGTGATGACCACGACGAGCGGGATCTCGGCTTCGATCGCCTCGAGCACCGCGTCCTTGGCGAACGCGGGCGGAACGAACACGATCGAGACATCCGCCCCGGTCTTCTCGATGGCCTCGACGACCGTGCCGAACACGGGCAGTTCGAGGGCCGAGCCGTCCGCGGCCACGTGGTTGACCGTCGTGCCCGCCTTGCGCGCGTTCACGCCGCCGACGATGGTGGTGCCCGCTTTGAGCATCAGCGCGGTGTGCTTGGTGCCTTCGCCGCCGGTGATGCCCTGGACGATGACCTTGGAATCCTTGTTGAGGAAGATTGACATTGTTTTGTTCAGTCCTTGATCTCGATACGCTTCGCTACTCGATCAGCGAGAAGCCAGTTCGGCTGCCTTGTCGGCGCCTTCGTCCATGGTGTCCGCGAGTGTGACGAGCGGGTGTGCCGCCTCGCGCAGAATGCGCCGGCCCTCGTCGACGTTGTTGCCGTCCAGCCGCACCACCAGTGGTTTGTTCGCCTCTTCACCGAGGATCTTCAGCGCCTTGACGATGCCGTTCGCGACCGCGTCACAGGCCGTGATGCCGCCGAAGACATTGACGAACACGCTCTTGACCTGCGGGTCGCCGAGGATGACGTCCAGGCCCGACGCCATCACCGAGGCGGATGCGCCGCCGCCGATGTCGAGGAAGTTGGCCGGCTTCACACCGCCATGACTTTCGCCGGCGTAGGCGACGACATCCAGGGTGCTCATGACGAGCCCCGCACCGTTGCCGATCACGCCGACCTGGCCGTCGAGCTTGACGTAGTTGAGGTGCGACGCCTTGGCCTTGGCCTCGAGCGGATCGGCGGCCGCGGCATCCTCGAGCGCCGCGTGGTCCGGGTGGCGGAAGTCGGCGTTCGCGTCGAGCGTGACCTTGCCGTCGAGGGCGATGATCTCACCCTCCTCGGTGAGTACGAGCGGATTGACCTCGACGAGTGTGGCGTCTTCGCCCTTGTAGACGTCGTACAGCTTGGCGATCACCGGGGCCACCTTGGCGACGAGGTCGTCGGGGAATCCACCAGCCCTGGCGATCTCCGCCGCCTTGGCCTCGTCGATGCCGGCCAACGGGTCGACCTCGACTCGGGCGAGCGCCTCGGGCTTCTCGACGGCGAGCTGTTCGATCTCCATGCCGCCCTCGACGCTGGCCAGCGACAGGTAGGAACGGTTGGCCCGGTCCAGCAGCACGGAGAAGTAGAACTCGCGCGCGATGCGGGCGCCGCCGGCGACCATCACCCGGTGCACGGTGTGGCCCTTGATGTCCAGCCCGAGGATGTCTCGCGCGGCCTGCTCCGCGGCATCCGGATCTTTCGCGACCTTCACACCGCCGGCCTTGCCCCGCCCACCGACCTTCACCTGCGCCTTGACCACGACAACGCCGCCGAGCTTCTCGGCAGCCGCGCGCACCTCCCCAGGAGTGTCCGCGATGATGCCCGGGAGTACCGGGACCTCGTACTTCTCAAACAGGTCTCTGGCCTGGTACTCGTAAAGATCCACTGCTTCCCATTCTGTTCGACTATGTTGGCCGCTCGACTGACTCGGCCGGTCGGTCATCCGTGAGATAACTCGACACCGAGAGATATTTTTGCCAACCGAAACTCTATCCTGTCCCGCTGAACGCGGTCACAGCGCGCACAGACTGCCCTATTACAGTGGCAGCATGGCGCGCGGCATCCGGGATCTGGCCGATGAGGGCGTGCTCATCGCGGGCGGCGGGCGGGCGATCCTGTTGCAGATCGCGTACCCGGGTGTCGGCCGTGGTGTCGCGGAGCACAGCGACTTCGCGTCGCGTCCCCTGGACCGCCTGCACGCCACGTTGACCTACGTGTATGCCGTCGTCTACGGCACGGACGAGGAGATCGCGGCGGTGCGGCGGCGCGTGAACCGCGCGCACGCGTCCGTCAACGGCGCGGCGGATGCCACCGGTCCCGCCTACGACGCGTACGACTCGCGCCTGCAGCTGTGGGTGGCCGCGACCCTGTATGACACGGCGATCGGCCTGTACGAACGTCTTTTCGGGGCTCTCGGCGAGGCGACGGCCGAACGGGTGTACCGCGAATACGGTGCGCTGGGCACCGTCCTGCAGGTGCCGTCCGGCGCCTGGCCGGCCGATCGGGCGGCGTTTCGCGAGTACTGGGACGCGACCCTGCCGACCCTGCACGTTACGGATGCGACACGTCGCGTCGCGCAGGATCTGTTGCACCCGCGCGCCGGCCCGCTCTGGCTCAGAGCCGTGATGCCGCTGGCTCGGCTGACGACCGTCGGCCTGCTGCCCGTTGCGTTGCGCGACGAGTTCCGGCTGACCTGGGGGCCGCGGGACGAACGACGGTTCCAACGCTGGTTGCGCGTGACTGCCGCGGTGTATCCACGGTTGCCCGCGCGCATCCGGCATGCGCCGAAACGCCGCGAGCTGGCCGCGCTGCGCCGCGAGCTCGCGTTAACCTCCGGTCGCTGAACCGAGTCGAATGGCGAGCAGTGGTGGTCGAGTAGCCCGCGAGCGAAGCGAGCAGGCGTATCGAGACCACGCAAGACCCGCGCACGCCACGTCACTGGCCTCGATACGGTCGCAGAGCAACCTACTCGACCACCGGGACACGGTCGCAGAGCGACCTACTCGACCACCGGTGCGGCGAGCGTAGCGCGCAGCATGCCGCCGTGCTGGGCCAGCAGTCCGATCGCATCCGCACCGCTCAACCCGGTCACGGCGACGACGATCGCGGCCTTGACCCAGCCGCCGACCTCGGCGAGCGCCTGTGCAGCCGTCGCCGCATCCACGCCCGCCGCCAGCATCACGGTGCGCTCGCTGCGCGCCCGCAGCTTCTCGTTGGTCGCCTTGAGATCGACCATCAGCGACCCGTAGACCTTGCCCAGCCGCACCATCGTGATCGTGCTGATCATGTTCACCACGAGCTTCTGCGCCGTGCCCGCCTTGAGTCGGGTCGATCCGGTGACGATTTCCGGGCCGACGACCGTCTCGATCGCGACGTCGGCAGCATGCCCGATCTCCGAGCCGGCGTTGCACGCGAGCCCGACCGTGAACACGCCGAGCCGACGCGCATACCCGAGCGCACCGAGCACATACGGCGTGCGCCCGGATGCCGAGATGCCGACCAGCGCATCACCTGACGTCAGCCGTAGCGCGGTCAGGTCGTCGACTGCCGCGGCCATGTCGTCTTCGGCGTTCTCGATGGCGCGGCCGACGGCATCCGGCCCGCCCGCGATCACGCCGACGACCCGTGACGGGTCCGTGCCGAACGTCGGCGGGATCTCGCTCGCATCGAGCACGCCTATGCGGCCGGCCGTGCCGGCGCCGACATAGATCAGCCGCCCGCCGCCCCGCATGCGCTCGACGATGCCGTGGATCGCGCGGGTGATCGCGGGCGCGGCGGTCGCCACGACAGACGGGACGCTCGCGTTGACCCGGTTCATGGCGTCGACCAGGTCCGCAACGGACATCAGGTCCAATTGCAGTCGGTCATCACCGACCTGCTCGGTCGCCAGGTGGCCCAGTTGCGCGCGCAGCGCACCGGGCAACTCGCCCGGCTGTGCGCCTGACCGTTCGTCCGGCTGCCTGTCGCTCGACTCGTCGCTCGGCTCGTCGCGTTGTCCATCGTGCCGTACCGGTGATTCAGCCACGGATGACCCTTCCCTCGTGCGGCAACTCCGCGGTGGCTGCGATCAGGGCCGCGCCGTCCAGCGCGTCGCCATGCGCGGCCACCTCGACCAGCCCGGCCACCGCGAGCGCGTCGCGCAGCCGCCCGGCGAAGAACGGATGCCCGGCGAGCCCGCCTGCAACACATACGGTACGCGATCCGGACGCCACGCACGTCAGCGCGAGCAGTCGCGCCGCTTCGTCGACAATGCCCGCGGCGACCGGGTCGCCCTCGGCGGCACGGTCGATCACGGTCGGCGCAAAACGGCCCAGCTGACGGGCGGGTGCCCCGGACTGAGCCACCCACAGTGGCAGCTCCAGGATGCTGCCGCCGAGTGCGGCGGCATCCGCTGTCAATGCGGTCGCCGGGCCGCGGCCGTCGTGTGCGCGCAGCACCGCTTGCAGACCGTGTCGGCCGAGCCATTGGCCACTGCCGGCGTCGCCGAGCCACGGACCCCAGCCGTCGATCTGGGTGACGCCGCCCGCTTCGGCCACGGTGAAGCAGATTGCGCCCGTCCCGGCGATGAGGATGCTGCCGAGACCTCCGCCGAACGCGCCGGCGTGCGCGGCGAGGGCGTCGTTGATGATCGCGACCGGCACATCCGCGAGCCGGGAGCGGACGATCCGGATGAGTTCGCGCGCCGCATCCCGCCCGGCTTCGACACCGGCCGCGCCAATGCCGATGCGGGCAAGTGCGCGCGGGTCGACTCCGGTGACCGCCGCGGCATCCGCGATTGCTTGGAAGGACAGTTCGGCCCCGTTGTAGTCGGCCAGCCCGGGGGCGCCGGCACCGTGCCCTTCGGCGATCACCGTTCCGTCGCGGCTCACGCGGGCACGGCAGGATGTCTTGCCGAGGTCGATGGCCAGGGTCAGCCCGGCCGGTGTGGTTGTCACTGCCTGCTCCTCGTGTCGATGTGTACAGCGTATTGAGCGTGCGGCGGCACCCGCACATTTCGCCCGGCTCGCAGTTTCCACAGGTTCGGCATCGTCGAGGTTCTCCACAGATTGCGGGTGCGCGCTTCGGGCCCCTCCGCTGCCACGCCAGCATGCCCGTATGACCCTTTTCTCACCGATTCGTTCCTCGGCGTTGAAACCGCTTGGCACCCTGATGCGGCGCACGCCGCGCAGCATTCGACTCGCCCTCGCTGCGGCAACGCTCAGCCTGCTCCTGTCCGCCCTCGGTGCCGTGTTTTCTGCCGCACCGGCCTCGGCGGTCGTCTCGACGGGCACAGCGGTCGGCTATAGCTCGAGCACTACCGGTTTGTGGATCGGCACCTATCGGCTGGCGGATGGCCGGTACGGCTTCTGCCTGAACCTCGGACGACCATCGCCGCGCGGCTCCGACTTCTCGCCTGTCGAACTGCGAACGCTCGGCTGGTACTCCCCGGATGACGCGGCCCGGCTCGCCTACATCGCCCGCACCTGGGGTGCGACCACCGATCCGAATGTTGCGGCGTCGGCGCAACTCGCGACATGGATGATCACCGGTTTGAACGGGCACGCTCCTTCCGCTCTTGCCGCGCGTGCGAACGGCAAGGCTGCCAGTGTGCAGGCCACAGCGACCGAGATGCTCGCGCACGTCAACGGCAGCGCTGGCGCGTCACGTGGCGTCGCCGCGCGGGTTCTGCTTGAGCGGGGAAATGACGGCGCGGACACTGTTCGCGTCGAGCTCGACGTCGACTATCTCGCCGCTGCACGCACGTTGCCCGCTGGGACACACCGGGGCATCCTCACGCTGGATGGCGCGACCTTCGCCGACGGTTCGACAAGCGCGGAAGTCGACAACGGCGAACGCCTCGCCATCCGGCCGGCGTCGGCCGATGCGATCATGCGCGCTGCCGCGCACGCCGAGTTCGGTGCACTGCCGTATGGCGACAGCGCGACCGTTGCGCACAACCCGTCGGACGTGCAGAACCTGCTGCTCGGATCGACGGCATCGGCGCGCGCGGTGGCGGATGCCTCTACCGAGCGCCCGACGCCGCTGCCGTTCCAGCCGCAGGTGGTCACGCGCACGAGTGCCCTGACCGCTGCGGTGGGAGCCGAAATCACGGATCAGCTGAAGGTCAGTGCTGCCGGCGAGGCGCCTGCGCACCCGAGCGCTTGGGGAGTCTTCGGTGCAGATGGCGGACCGTACACGCCGATCCCCGTGACGGTGCGCAGCACCCTGCTCGGACCGTTGACGAGTGCGCCAGAGCGCGCCGCGGGCGCACCGGCAGATGCACCCGTTGTCTGCGAGGTCAGCACAGTGGTGGATCGCGGTCCTGGCGACTATGAGACCGAGCCGTGCACCCTGCCTGCAGCAGGGTACTATGTCTGGGTCGAGCGCATCGACGCTGCAGACACCGCGGTCGAACAGGGGGCCGGTCGAATCCTGCCATGGCGATCGGCGTTCGGCGTCGCAGAGGAGGTCAGCTTCGCGCGACCGGCGGCTGCACCCGCAGCGAACATGCGGATGATCGCTCCGGTGAAGCACGAGCTCGCGGAAACAGGCGGCCCGATCGGGTTGGGCGGCGACGCGCAGAGCACGATCGTTCTCGCCGTCGGCGCACTCCTGACGGGACTCGTACTGCTCGCTTTCGGTCGCGGTGCCTCGCTGAGCTTCCGACAACGGCTCGGCCAGCAGCCGCAACCGCGGCACGTGCTCAGAGTTTCTCGATCGGCGCGATCTTGATGAGGAGCTTCTTTGCGCCAGCCGTGTCGAACTGCACGTGCGCCACCCGCTTGGTGCCCTCGCCGGTGACAGCGGTGACGCGCCCGATGCCGAAGTCGTTGTGCCGGATGGTGTCACCGGCCGCCAACTCCAGGTCGCCGTTGTCGCGCACCGTGCCCGTGACCCGATTGGGCCATTCTGTCTTCGGCTTGTCAAGCGTCGGCCGACCGTAACCGCCCACCGCGCCGCCGCCCGTCGCGCCATCACCGAGGCCACGATCGCGGCGCGCGTTGAGCGCTCGGGGCTGAGTGCCATTGCGGCTGGTCGCCGTGCCGGGCGACTGCCGCCACTCGATCAATTCCCCTGGGATCTCCTGCAGGTAGCGGCTCGGCATCGCGACCGACGTCTCGCCGAACTGCGCGCGCGACATCGCCAGCGAGAGATACAGTCGTTTCTTGGCGCGCGTGATACCGACGTAGAACAGCCGACGCTCCTCCGCGGGCCCGCCCGGCTCCGATGCCGACATCTGATGCGGCAGCAGTCCCTCCTCGACGCCGGTGACGAACACGGCATCGTATTCCAGCCCCTTGGCCGTGTGCAGCGTCATCAGCGAGACGGTTCCGCTCGAATCGTCGAGATCATCCGCGGCCGCGACGAGCTGCACCTCGGTGAGGAAGTCGATGAGCCCGCCATCCGGATTGTTCCGCGCGAACTCACGCGTGACCGCAACCAACTCCTCCACGTTCTCAGCCCGCGCCTCGTCCTGCGGATCGCGGCTCATCCGCAGCGCGTTGAGGTAGCCGCTGCGCTCGAGCAGGAAGACCAACACGTCGGCCACGGACGCGACGCCTCCCGGTGCCTCCGGATCGACCATCGACGCGGCCTCGTCCAGCAGGTGCGCCAACTGCAGGATCGCGCCTGTCACCTTCGGTCCGAGCCCGAGCGCGTCGGCGTCACGCATGGCCTGTCGGTAGCTGACACCGTTGTCCTGCGCCCATGAGTTCAATTGCGTCTCGGTTGCCGGGCCGATGCCGCGCTTGGGTGTGTTGAGGATCCGCCGCAGCGCGAGTGCGTCCTGCGGATTGGCCACGGCAGTCAGATATGCGAGGGTGTCCTTGATCTCGGCGCGCTCATAGAACTTGGTGCCGCCCATGATCCGGTACGGCAGCGCCGAGCGGATGAAGATCTCCTCAAGCGCACGCGTCTGCGCGTTCGTGCGGTAGAACACGGAGATCTCGTTGTACGGCATGCCCGCACGATGCAGTTCTTCGATCTCATCCGCGACGAACTGCGCCTCGTCATGCCCGCTGTATCCGGTGAAACCGACGATCTTCTCGCCGTCGCCGACCGCCGTCCACAGCTTCTTGTCCTTACGGTCGAAATTGTGCGAGATCACGGCGTTCGCCGCGGAGAGGATGTTCTGGGTCGAGCGATAGTTCTGCTCGAGCAGCACGACTTTCGCACCACGGAAGTCGTGTTCGAACTCGGAGATATTGCGGATGTCCGCCCCACGGAACGCATAGATCGACTGATCGGAGTCGCCGACCACGGTCAGCGACGCACCGGGAATCGCTCCTGAGTCGGCCCGCAGCCCGCTGACATACAACCCCTGGCCTTCGAGTTCGTCGACGAGGGCGGGCTCGATCGGCTGAGTGAGCTCCCGAATCAGCGAATACTGCGCATGGTTCGTGTCCTGATATTCGTCGACCAGAATGTGCCGGAACCGGCGTTGGTACAGCGCGGCGATCTTCGGAAACGCGCGGAACAGAAACACCACCTGGCCGATGAGGTCGTCGAAGTCGAACGCGTTCGCCTGGTTCAGCTCGCGCGTGTACTGGCGGAAGATCTCCAGAAAGAGCCGCTCCTGCGGGTCGCTGAGATTTGCATTGCGGGCATAGGAATCCACATCCGCCAGTTCGTTCTTGAGTTTCGAGATCTTCGCGGATGCGTTCGCCGGCGTGAAACCGTACGTGTCCGCATCCAGGCCCTTGATGATCCGCTTGAGCAGCGCCCGACTGTCTCCGGAATCGTAGATCGTGAAGTTCTTGGTGAAACCGAAGTTCTCCGCCTCGCGCCGCAGGATGCGTACGCACGCGGAGTGGAACGTGGAAATCCACATGCCCTCGGCTGCCTGCCCGACGAGCGCCTGCACGCGCTCGCGCATCTCCGCGGCCGCCTTGTTGGTGAAGGTGATCGCCAGGATCTGACTCGGCCAGGCCTCGCGACCGGCCAAGAGGCTGGCGATACGCCGGGTGAGCACGCTGGTCTTGCCGCTGCCCGCGCCCGCAACGATCAGGAGCGCTTGGCCGCGATATTCGACGGCCTCGCGCTGTTGCGGATTGAGCCCGTCGAGAAGCGCGTCCTGAAAGCCGTCCGGCCCGCCACCCAATTGCCGGATGCCCGAATGCCCGATGACTGGCTGCCCGGCGTCGTACCCCCCGCCATCCAAAATGATCGGGGTCGCGGCGCCGCGCCGCACCGCACTCCCGGGGGCTTCATCAGGATCGAAGAGAGTCGTCATGTCTGTGTCAAGTTTAGGCGTCGCCCCCGACAACGGATGCCCGTCGATGTCGTGATCACCCTTCACCGGGCGTCACGATGTGCAGGTCATCGAAGCGTCTGAAGTCCCGATCGAGCGTCGCGACAGGGCAGGCGAGCGAGCGCGCGACCGACGCGATATAGGCATCCGGAATGAGATTGCCGTTGGCCTCGCCCACGGTGCACGTCTGCATGAACACGCCGAGCCCGTTGGACAGCCCCGGCACGGAACGGTAAGACGGCGCCGCGGTCACTGCGTCCACGAACGCGAACGCTTCCGCGAGTGTCGAGGGAACCTCGAAGATGTGAGTGTTGGTGACCATGCGCAGGAATCCGACCCAGACGAAATCCGGCACGACAACATCCGCGCCGCTCGCGATCTCATGTTCGAACCAGGGGCGCACGACCGGGTGATGCACATGGTCCGCGCGAAAGGCCGCCACAACCACGTTGACGTCCAAAACGATCACGACAGGTCACCGTCCGCGTCAAGAGCGTCGAACAGCGAGCGATTCGACCTGGCATCCAGGCCGGGGCGTATGCCCGTGCCGCGCGTGAAGACGGGAATGTCGAGAGCCACGGAGGGTACCGACTGCTGCGCCCGACCGATCTTCCACCATCGGAAGCAAACGATCCAAGCGCACCTGACCGTAGTGTTCGCCGCGTTAGCCATCACCCGCCACCTCACCGCGACCACCGGCTACTCGATCAAGAAGATCGTACAAACACTGCGGACGATCTGCTCCGCCACTATCGAGATCAACGGGCAGAGCCTCACCCTCGAACCCGACATCCCCATGACTGCCGCACAGATCCTCACAGCTGCCGAAATGGGCACTAAGAGTGGATGAATTCAGGCGACCGGCACGAGCACGGCCCTATCATGCGCGAACTGCGTGCATCGTACACGCCTGTAACGGCCGCGGACCTCGAGCCGCAGTGGCCAGACGACACGCAGCGTGACCGTGCGCTGGCGGCGCTGCTCGACGACAGACTGGCCGCGCAAAAGCGCTACGGATACGTACTCCCGTGAACATGGGCCGGCTGTCGACCCTGGTTCTCGCTCGTGTCTGCTTCGCCCGAGCAGCCGGCCTACGGCACGATCACCACCTTCATCGGATCGCCGTCCTTTTCCCGGATGACGCGGAACGCCTCGCCGATGTCTTCAAGAGAGAAGCGGTGTGACACCAGCTCCTTGCACTTGAGCGCGCCGTGCGCCGCGAGCGAAACGGCGCGCTTCACATTGTTGCCGCCCTCTCCGCGCGAGGTGTAGAGGTTGATGTTCTTGCGGATCGCGGCGCTCAGATCGAACTCGACCTTGCCTGGGTAGAACGCCAGAAACAGGACCCTTCCACCGCGCTTGGTGCCCTGCACGCACAGCTCAGGAATCGGCAGCGCGCCGGATGCCTCAATCGTCAGATCGGCTCCCTCACCTCCTGTCAGCGCACGGATGGCCTCTACCGGGTCGGTTTCACGAGAATTGATCACGTACTCGATTCCAAGCTCCGCGGCTCGGTCCAGGCGCGACTGCCGGGTGCCGACAAGGATGACCTTGTCCGCGCCGAGAACCTTGCAGACCTGTGCGGCCATGATGCCGACGGCGCCCGGGCCGTAGACGACGACGCTCTCGCCCGCGATGAAGCCGCCGGACTTGTCCAAGCCGTACAGGCTCGTTCCCGCCGTGGTGATCAAAACCGCGTCTTCCGGCTCGAGAGCGGTCGGCATCCGATACAGCGCCGAGACGTGGTGGATCGCGTATTCGGCGAACCCGCCGTTTGCCGTCATCCCGGTAGCCCTGTGGCCTTTTGCCGCATTGTTATAGTTGAGACAGGCGGTGTAGTGGCCGGTGATGCAATTGTCACAACGACCGCATCCGCGATGCGCTTCGATGCACACGTGGTCGCCGACCGTGAACTCGTCAATCGTCGATCCGACCTTCACAACGGTGCCCGTCCATTCATGCCCCGGGGTGAACTCACCGTACGGCGGGGTTTGCGGAAAGTGGCCGTCGAGAATCTTCAAGTCGGTTCCGCACGCACCGCAGGCGGCGACGCGCACAAGAACCTCCTCCGGACCAGGAGAGGGTACGTTTCGGTCAACGACGCGCAGGTCGCCCGGGCCGAAGAGCACCGCTGCGCGCATGGTGGTGGGAAGCACCTCCGGTACGGGGGGGAAATCGACGACCTCTTGTGAGTGGTTCACGGGGCTACCTCGCTTCTGTTTGACTTGACTTGTGGCCGATGCCCATGTGCCGTAGCAGTTCTTCTGCGGCCCGCCATCCAAACTCGTCGTCGTTGATCGCCATGGGCAACTCGAGTACGGTGAACTGCTTGTCGGCCAGCCGGTTGAGTTCGCGAATGAATACATCATTGGTGTGCGGGTCGTGAAGCGGCCCGCCGGGAGAACCGACCTGTGACCAGCCCAGCAGTGGGATCATGACCGTCACCGGGCCGGTCGCGGCGTTCAACCGGTCGGCCATCGTGCGTGCGACAGCTGTGAGCTCGTCGGCCGTGGACCTCACGTTTGTGTTGTTCGGATTGTGGTAGTGGATCCGGCGGTCGCGCATCTTCAGCGGAATGGTGTCCACCGCGGCGAAGCAGTGGTACTCCAGCCCACCCGGCACGACGACCTGTGGAAGCCCGGCCGCGCCCGCGGCCGTCAGGCGGCCCGCGCGCACCGGCGTGTAGATATCGTCCGGGTACAGCTCGGCCAGCACCTCGTGCGTCGTCATGTCGAGCACACCATCGAAAACACCCTCCGCGATGAACCGCTCCATCGCAGAGCCGGACGCTCCGGACGCATGAAACGGCACCACGTCGACTCCGGCGCGTTCCAGCCGCTCGATCGCGCGGTCGACGGCTTTCTGCGTGTTGCCGAACGCGGTGATCGCAACGCGCGGTCTCGCGTGAGGCGCGGAAGCCGAAGTGGCCCCACCGCTGGCATCCGTGCGGTCGAGCGCGGCCATCGCGGCGACGGCGGCGGCGGCCTGTCGCAGAATCGTGCTGGTGACCACATTTGGACCACCGAGCAGGTCGCCGACCGAGAATGCGAACACGATGTCGCAGTCACCGACGTAGCCGCGCACATTGCCGGAGGCCACCGTCGAGACGATGTACTTCGGCACACCGAAGGGCAATTCGCGCATGGCCGCGGCCGCGATCGCGGTGCCCTGGTTGCCGCCAATGCCTAGCACCCCGTCGAGCTCGCCGTCGCGATACCACCGGTTCAGGATGCTGCCCGCTCCGGCCGCCATCGTGGCCATGGCGTGGTCGCGGCGCCCGTTCTTGCGCAGATCCTCGACCTCACCACCGCCGGCCACGGCAACTGCGTTGGCGTCGACGTCGCCCGGACCGGTCGCGATGCGATCGGTGTGCAGGCCAACGTCGATCACCAGCACCCGGCATCCGTGGGCGGTGAGCTCACTTCGCAGGAATTCCGTCTCGGCGGCTTTGGTGTCGACGGTGGCCACAACGGCCACGGTTGGGCTCATCCGTCGTTCACCTCGGCAAGCGGGTCGAGATCGATGGCGAGCTGGAGATCGGCCGGTCGTACACCGACGATGTGAGAGGCGAGGTAGGCGATCCTGGCGTCGTCTTCCAGATATTCGGTGCGATGGTACGCCGTGCGCAGATCCGGCCCGATCGTGACCGTACCGTGTTCACGCATGAGCACGCCGTGCACCTCCGGATTCTCGAATTCGCGAATGATCGCGTTCGCCAGTTCTATCGAACCCGCCGGCATCAGGTCAACACTGCCCAGTTGGCGAAGATGCCCGCGTGCCGCCGCGTTGACGAGCTTCGGGACCTGCCCGGCCACCGAGAACGCCACCGAGTACGGCGGATGCAGGTGGGCGACGCCACCGACATCCGGCCGTTTCCGATAGATGCCGAGGTGGAACTGCCACTCCTTCGACGGCTTGCGGCCCTCGTCCACGACGTCGCCGGCCACCGTCACCAGGACGGTGTCTTGCGCCGTCATGTCGCCCTGGCAACAGTTCGTCGCCTTGATCAGCACGAGGTCCGTACCGGGCACGCGCAAGCTGTTGTTGCCGCTCACACCCGGTACGAGGCCACGCTCGTACGCCCGGCGGGAGACGGCAACGAGCTCTTCACGGAGCAGCCGCAGCACACCCGGGGCGACATCGGAAGCCATCGAGAGTCCTTTCGTTCGACGTTCGAGGTGGGGATCGTGCTCAGGCACGGCCCGGGTAGTCGGTGTACGTGGTCTCGACGGGGAACTTGCGCACTTCCTGCACGTAAGCGGTCAGGTGCTCCGACATGCGGTCGAGCATCCGCAGCCCCTTCTCGCGAGAGGACCGGAACGGATTGCCGATCACGGCGGTGTCGCAGTACTCGTGGTGGTCCATCGGCACCCAGATGTTCTCGGAACCGAGGAACTTGACCGTTGCCGTGCCATCAGACTTCGAGAACTTGTCCGTCATGTAGGCCGGAACGTGCGCCCGGTCCTCCACCGCCCGATCCATGTGCACGAGTTCCTCGCCGGCCGCCATCAGAGCGGATGTCTCCAGCTCGCTCGAGTGCCATCCCGGAGTCTCCTCCGGCGGGTTTTCGAAGATGTCGTTGAGGAACGATGCATCGCGCTCGGTCGGCGTCTTGTAGTACGAGATGTATGCGTTCGTGTCGTAGCGCAGCTGGCGCAGGACTTCGTCGATGGGCTTCACGTTCGACCCGTGGTGGCTGACGAAGATGAGGCGCTTGAAGCCGTGGAAGATCAGGCTGCGGCCGACATCGTGCATGATGTTGCGGTAGGTCTCGGCCCGCAGCGTGATGGTACCTGCACCCTCCAGGTGACGACCCATGTGGTGAGGCGAATATCCGAACGGCATCAGCGGCGTGTATAAGATGTCGGCTGCTTCCGCGGTGCGCTTGACAACCTCCATGGTCACATAGCTGTCTGTTCCGAGCGGAATGTGGGCACCGTGCTTCTCCGTACTGCCGAGCGAGATCAGCACCGTGTCCTGGTCCTTCTCCTTCAGGCGCTCGGCGACTTCGGCGAAGGACAGCGACAACATGTTGTGCTTGCGCGACGCGTTGTCGGCGTCCTGGTGTACGTAGTCGAGATCGCTCATCGCGAATCCTCCTAGTTATCGTTTTCTGTAAAGGGTTACATCTGGGAAAGTAGCACCCATTCTGCATCAGCACAAGACGGCCGTCCAGGTGGTCGCCGCTTTGTGCGTGTGCGCGGCCCCGCATCCGCACGACGCGAGTATCGTCAGTGGATGCGTGGATCGGGACGAACGGGGTGGCACAGCGGAGTGCGATACGGCGCAGAGGAGCGCAGCGACATCCGGGTAAACTCGGTTGACTGCTTCACCGCCACGGGCTACTGTTTCAGAAATGGGTTACAGAAAAGGTTATAGTCATGTCGATCACAATCCGTGATGTGGCTGAGGCTGCCGGGGTGTCGGTCGCGACCGTGTCACGGGTCGCCAACGGCTCAACGAATGACTATCCGGTGCGTCCGCAAACCCGCGAGCGCGTTCTCGAGGCCATCGCACGGCTCGGATACCGCCCCAATGACAACGCGCGTCGTCTACTGCTGAAGAGAAGCGGGTTGATCGGCATCGTGGTGCCCGATATCTCCAACCCGTACTATCCCGAAGTTGCGCGCGGAATCGAAGACGTCGCGAATGCGAACGGATTCAAGGTAATGTTCTGCAGCACGGACAGACTGCCCGATCGGGCCAGCGCGTACATCGAGGCGCTGCTGCTCAAGCGGGTCGACGGGCTGGTGGTGGTCGGCGGCGGCGGCGAGATCCAGCTGTCAGAGTCGACCGTGGCCACGTACGACACGAAGGTGGTCTTCATCGGACGCCCGTCGCCGTCGTTCTCGACGGTTCGGATCGACAACGTCGGCGCCGCCCGGGACGCCACTGAGCACCTGCTCAGACTGGGACACTCGCGCATCGGCTTCATCTCGGCCGACACCAGCTCCACCACGGTGGCCGAACGCCGGCGCGGATACATCGAGGCGATCAGTGCGGCAGGCATGCCCGTCGACGAAGAACTCATCGTGAACGGTGACTTCAGCGAGGCCGTCGGATACTTGGCGGCACAGCAGCTGCTCGGGCTGCTGGATCCACCCACAGCCATCTTCGCCGCGAACGACCGGATGGCACTGGGTGCGATGGCGGCCGTAGCCGACCGTGGCCTGTCAGTGCCGGAAGACGTGGCGTTGGTCGGATTCGACGACGTGCCAATGTCGGGCTTTCTGCGCCCTTCGCTGACCACTGTGTCCGTCGCCGCGCAGGAGCTAGGCGTGCGTGCGATGGAGGTGCTCGTCAAAGAGATCGATGGAACGAGCCGCCCCGGCCGTCGACGGGTCCGTGTCGCGACGCGTCTGGTGGTGCGCGACAGTTGCGGCGCGTCCAGGCTGCAGAACGCGCCTTCCCGCAGCACCTCCAGGAAGGTCCCTGTCACGTAGCGCGGCGGTCCCATCCGATTGCCCTGTACGGGTGATTTGACGCGCGTCCCGTTCGCAGAATCTACCCGTCCGTGGAGCCCTGGGTGCCTCCGACGACGACAACATCAGCCAGCCCCACCGGAAACTCGCTCGCGCCCACCGCCGCATCTTCTCGTCAGGCAAGCGCAACCCTTCCTGGCCCAGTTAGCCGAGTCAAGGCGGGGCCTTGACAAAACTCATGAGCCGGATACTGTGGTGTAAACGGTTACTGAAAGCCATTACCTCATTGAACGCCGCCGTTCAGCACAGGCGGCATGCGAAGGAGAGACGCCTTGCCGCAAGCAAGCCTGCTCGTTGACGATTTAGAAGTCCATCTCGGCAGCGCCACCATAATGAAGCACCTGTCGCTGGAGGTTGCTGAGGGCGAGTTCGTCGCAATCATCGGCACATCGGGCTGTGGAAAGACGACACTGCTGCGCACGGTTGCAGGATTGATCCCGCACGCCGATGGCCATGTCGTGCTCCACGACAGGCCGATAACCGGGCCGGAGCCTCGCGTCGCCATGGTCTTCCAGCACTTCGGGCTCTTCCCCTGGAAGACGGTCGAGAAGAACGTCTCATACGGTCTCGACGTAATCAAACGTCCTGACCCGGACGGTCGGGTCGATCGGCTGCTCGAGATGATGCACTTAGCCGAAAGCAGGCGGAAGTACCCGTTTCAGCTCTCCGGTGGAATGAAACAGCGCGCGGGAATCGCGCGGGCACTGTGCATGGACCCAGAGCTCCTTCTCCTGGACGAGCCGTTAAGCGCCGTGGACGCCATCACACGTGAGGTGTTGCAAGCCGAGATCCTCCAGATGTGGGATGGGCAGACCGACATGAATGCTTTGCTGGTCACCCACGATCTCGACGAGGCGATTCTGATGGCCGATCGCATCGTTGTTCTCGGGGGTCCGCCGACCGAGAAGCTTCTCGATGTGGTGGTTCCCATCGACCGGCCGCGCGACCCGCGCACGATCCGCGCGAACCCGGAGTATGCCCCGTTGCGGGCCAGGCTCTGGGCAACCCTGCAATACACGAATCAACCTGCTATGACGCAGAAGCCATCTGCATCACAGAACGCCACTGGCGATTCAACGGAGGTCTCCTCATGACCGGTAGCTCGCAAGCCCCAGTCGACACGGCGACAGTCGCGGCGATCAGAAGCGGAAGAACTCCGAAACCGCACAAGCAGCGCCGCGGTCCGCATGCCCTCAGCAACAACAAACGGCGGCTCATAGCGACGATCTCCACCGTCATGCTCGTCATCATCTGGGAGATCTATGGCAGGTCGGTCAACCCGGTCTTGTTCACATATCCGACCGCGATCGCGGGTGCATTCGTCGACATGGTCAAAGACGGAACGCTGATTGCGGCCACAGGCCACACCCTCAGCGTGATGGCCATCGGAGCGGTCATCGGATCGGTGGTGGGCATCATCCTCGGCCTGTGGGCAGGTCGCAGTGAGACGTTCGCGGCCGTGATCGAGATTCCGCTCAACGCACTCTATGCGGTCCCGGCGGTTGCGCTGATCCCGGTCATCGTCATCTGGTTCGGCTATGGGGACATCGCCAAGATTGTCGTGGTGTTCTTCTTCACGATCTTCCCAGTCTTGATCAACACGATGCGCGGGGTACAGGAGGTCGATCCCGACCTTCTTGAGGTGTCACGGTCGTTCTGCTCGAGCGAGAGCAGGCTCTGGCGTGACCTCCTCCTGCCATCCGCGCTCCCGTATATCATCACCGGACTGCGGCTGGCCATCGGTCGAGCCCTCATCGGCATCATCGTCGCCGAGTTCTTCACGGCCATCACCGGTCTGGGCAACCTCATCGTGACCAACGCGAACACGTTCCAGACGGCGCGGATGTTCGTGCCGATCGTTCTGCTGTCGGTGATCGGCGTTGTTCTCACCTCACTTCTCGGCCTGCTTGAAGCGCGCATGGCGCCATGGAGGCGGGCGGCGTAACGCGAGCGGTCGCAAAGCAGCAGTAAGCAGTTCGTATATCAATCCGGAAGCACGCACGCTTCACAACGGAATCAGGAAACCATTGTAGGGAAGAGGAACAATGCGAATCACAATCAGAAAGGGCATGGCGACCGCGGCGCTCACTCTCGCAGTCGCTCTCACGGTAACGGCATGCTCGAGCTCCGCGCCGGCGCCGGCCAACACGTCGGCGAAGGCATTTACGCCGACAACCATACGACTGGCACTCCCAACCAGCGTGACCAGCTTTGCGAACTCCGATATCGTCGTCGCCGATAAGCTCGGCTACTTCAAAGATCTTGGTCTCACGGTGACCACGACGAACCTAAAAGCAGGTGGGGATGCGGTGAAGGGGGTGGTGAGCGGTTCGTTCGACATCGGTGGGGCCAGTATCGAACCGGTCATCAACGCCTTCGCGGGTGGGGCCGCACTGAAGATAATCGCAAGCTACACAGATCGACTTGAAGTGGACATGGTAACCCCCAAATCGATTACGAAGCCTTTGGAACTTGCCGGCAAGAAACTCGGTGTACAGGAGATCGGCTCGTTCCGCGAGGTGATGACCCGAATGGTTCTGGAGAGTGCGAAGCTCAGTCAGAGCGACGTCTCCTACGTGCCGACAAACGCGAATGCGATCGTCTCCGCGCTGGTCGCCGGGCAAATCGAGTCGGGTATTCTGCATCCGGAGCAGTTCCTCGCGGCGCAGGAAAAGGACCCCAACTTGCACTCATTGGTCAACTTGTACAAGATCGAGCCGAAATACTTCTACGGCACCTACTTCACTAGCCAAAGCTGGCTGGAAAAGAATCCCGAAGCAGCCGAACGTTTCACCGAGGCTCTCACTAAGGCGCACCGCGCAATGTATGACAAAAAGTCTGTCGTCGTACCGATCATTGCGAAAGCCACGGGATTCACCGACAAGATAATCAGTGAGGCATGGACGACGTATATGAAAGACATCCAGGCATTCCCGAAGAACGAGGGACTTGATAAGTCGCGGCTCGACTACACGGTGAAGCGGATGCAGGAACTCGGCACACTGCGCCCCGGTGCTCTCCCCGACATGACCAAGTTGGTTGATCGCACGCCGATCACACAAGCCGTGAAGAACCTCGGCACGGTGAAAGGCCGATCGTAGGCTACGCGGTTCGCCGTTCGGGAAACACGGACCCGGGCGGCGAACCTTCGTACGGCGTACGGCACGACGAAACCGAGGTGTCGATCCACAAATGAATTGGAAGGATGCGTTGATGACCAGCGGCAACGGTAAGGCAACAGTAATCGGGCCCATGCTCGACCGGTATGAGGAAGTACTGACACCGGAAGCCCTCGCCCTGATCGGCGAGTTGCACCGGCAATTCGATACGCGGCGACGGGAACTGGTCGCACAGCGGAGGGCGCGGGTCGCGAGACTCGCGGAGGGAGCGGTATTCGACTTCCTCGAGGAGACGCGGTCCATCCGAGAGGACAGCACCTGGCGTGTCGCAGCCGCAGCACCCGGACTCGTCGACCGGCGCGTGGAAATCACTGGGCCCACCGACAAGAAGATGACGATCAATGCGCTCAATTCCGGTGCGAAGGTCTGGCTAGCCGACCACGAAGACGCCAACACTCCGCTCTGGGAGAACGTCATCCAGGGCCAGATCAACCTGCGGGATGCGATCGATCGAACCATTGAGTTCACCAGCCCGGAAGGCAAGCACTACTCACTCAGACCAGATGCGGAACTCGCGACCATCGTCGTGCGACCGCGCGGCTGGCACCTGCCAGAAAAACACATCCGCATCGACGGCGCCGAAACGTCGGGTGCGCTGGTGGATTTCGCGCTCTATCTGGCTTACTCGGGTAAGGCACAAATCGCGCGCGGCCAAGGACCATACTTCTACCTTCCGAAGCTCGAGAGCCATCTCGAGGCACGGTTGTGGAACGACGTGTTCATCAAGGCCCAAGACATGCTCGGGATTCCCCGCGGCACGATCCGCGCCACCGTGTTGATCGAGACCTATCCGGCGGCTTTCGAAATGGACGAGATCCTCTATGAGTTGCGAGAACACTCTTCCGGCCTGAATGCAGGTCGCTGGGACTATATGTTCAGCATCATCAAGAGCTTTCGCACCCGCGGCAAAGAATTCCTGTTGCCTGACCGCAACGCCGTGACCATGACCGTTCCGTTCATGCGAGCGTACACGGATCTGCTCGTTCAGACCTGCCACAAGCGCGGAGCACATGCCATCGGCGGCATGGCCGCGTTCATTCCGAGTCGTGACCCGGAAACCAATGAAAAGGCGTTCGCGAAGGTTCTCGAGGACAAGACACGTGAGGCGGCGGACGGATTCGATGGCTCATGGGTCGCTCATCCCGGCATGGTCGACATCTGCAATGAGGCGTTCACGGACGTGCTCGGCGACCGGCCCAACCAGTTGGAACGGACACGATCGGAGGTGGCCGTGACATCCGCACAGTTGCTTGACATCGCCTCAGCAGGCGGTCAGGTCACCGAAGGCGGGCTGCGCAACAACGTCAGCGTCGGCATCCAATATCTCGAGTCATGGCTGCGCGGATCCGGTGCTGTCGGTATCAACAACTTGATGGAAGATGCCGCGACCGCGGAAATATCGCGAAGCCAGGTGTGGCAGTGGCTGCACAACGGCGTGGTGCTGGACGGCGGGGAACTCGTGACACAGGAGGTGGTCCGTCGAATCATTTCAGAGGAGTTGTCCGCGATCGAGCAGCGTGTCGGCACTGAAGCGTTTGCCGCAGGTCGCTGGACAGATGCCCGCGACCTGTTCACAGACATGGCGCTCTCAGAGGACTTCTCCGACTTCCTGACGCTCCCCGCGTACGCAAAGATGCCCTGACGACCTTCCCACGGGTTGGCGGACAGTGATTATGCGGCGTGTTGAATCTCGGCAGTCTGGTTTGAGTATTACGTCCCGAAGATGGCCGGGGCGACTTGCCCGATCGAGGCGTGTCGACGGCGACGATTGTAGCGATCCTTGATCCACGCGCCGACCTGAGTCGGGACTATTCGCAGGCGGGCCACACACATCGGTAGTAGAACTTGGTAGTAGAACTCGGCCTTCAACGTGGCGAAGAACGATTCGGCCATCGAGATTCCCGACGCAGTGAAACCGAATCGGAGGTCGGCTCGATTCCCCTATTGAGCGCCCCACGGCACGCCGCGTGTGCCATGACAGCGTGGTGGCCGGCGGGCTTCGGCTGGCCTGGGCAGATGAGGGCTACAGCGTGTCCCGCACCGCCAGCGCGAGATCGGGATGATCCGCGAACACACCGTCGACGCCGGTCCCCATGATCAGGCGATACTCCGTTTGCCAGTCGCCGTAATCGGCGGGGGCGCCGCCCCGGCGCAGGCTCGGCACGAGAAAGCGGTTCTCCGGCCGCAGCGTCCAGCAGTAGGCGGTGAGGCCCGCCGCGTGCACGAGATCCACCAGCTCGCTGACCGCGATCGGCTCGGTCGGCTCCGGGGCCGGATCGTCGGGATCCGACCCGACCGGACTCGGGCCCACCCGACCGAACTCGAGCTCACCCGAGCCAACCCGAGCCGACCCGACCGGATCGTTCAGGATCATCGAGGTGTCCACGCTCACCCCGGCGACCCTGCTCGCGGCCGGTGCGGTCGCCAGCGCATACAGCCCGGCCTCGGTCATCTCGTCCGCGTAGCTGCGGGCGGCCTCGCCGTGCGCAGCGATCTCGTCGAACGGCGATCCGGATGCTTCGATCAGGTACACCCGATCCGCGCGCACTCCGCGCTGGTGCAGTTTTCCCAGTACCGTACGTTCGAACGACTCGACCACGAGCCGTTGACGCTCCTCCGCCCAGCCGACCTGCGCCAATTCAGCGGCAAACAGTTCGTCCAGTGGCAGGCCGATCGACTCGAAATAGGTCGCGTGTTTGATCTCGGCGACGATGCCGGCCAGGCTCGACGAACCTTGCGCGACGTCGTCGACCAGGGCGAACAGATCACGAAGTCGCAAGATCGGGAACTGCCCATCGAAGCTCCGACTCGCTTGGCGAAGCCCGCCAAGCCGTTCCCGCGCGCGCAGCGTGGCGAGTTCGGCCCAGGTGAAGTCTTCCGTGAACCAGCCGGTCATGAGCGCTCCGTCGACCGACTTCGTGGTGCGGCGCGCTGCGAATTCCGGATGCTCCGCAACGTCCGTCGTCGCAGAGATCTCGTTCTCGTGTCGAATCACTAGAACGCCGTCGCGGGTGGCGACGACGTCGGGTTCAACGGCATCCGCCCCGAGTGCGAACGCGAGGCGATACGCGCTTGCCGTATGCTCCGGCCGGTACCCGCACGCACCTCGGTGCCCGATGATCAGCGGGGAAGGGCGGGCACGCATGGACCGATACTAGTCTCGGGCGCCGCGCACAGCCTCGATATCAGCGATCGACAGCAAATGTTGAGCATACTCTTACGCGATCTCGGGTAGCGTTGGGTCATGGCTCTCAAGAACCCTGCACTGTCCAACAATCCTGCATTCCGCCCTGCGAAGGGCACGATCGCCACCACTGACGCAGACGGCGCGCAGGCGACCGGTCTTGCGACCGCGGCCGGCCTGCAGCAACTGTACGACGCCCCGTCGGCGACCGCGGCGGACACGGACCGGATGACTTACGGTGACACGATCGGCAAGACGGCGATCATGTTCGTCGTACTGCTGGCCACGGCGACGGTCGCCTGGTTCATCCCGGCCCTCACCATCCCCGGCGCCATCATCGGGCTCGTGCTGGGGTTGGTGAACGCGTTCAAGAAGAAGCCGTCGCCCCTGCTGATCCTGCTCTACGCAGCCGCGGAGGGCCTGTTCATCGGCGGTATCTCGAGCATCTTCGAGCAGCTCTGGGGCGGCGTGGTCATGCAGGCCGTGCTAGCCACGCTCGCGGTCGTCACCGTCACACTCGTGCTCTTCGCCAGCGGCAAGATCCGCGCGTCGAAGAAGGCCACCAAGGTGTTCCTGATCGCAATGGTCGGCTACCTCGTCTTCAGCCTGGTCAACGTGGGTCTGATGATGTTCGGCGGCGTCTCCAGCAGCATGGCGTTCGGGCTGCGCTCGCAGCTGGTGTTCGGCATTCCGCTGGGAATCATCATCGGCATACTCGCCGTGCTGATGGCCGCATACTCGCTCGTGCTCGACTTCGATTTCATCAAGAACGCTGTGCGCAACCGGGCACCGCGGGTGATGGGCTGGTACGGCGGCTTCGGCCTGATGGTGACGATCGTCTGGCTGTACATCGAGTTCCTGCGGATGTTCGCGATCGCTCGCAACTAGCACGCAGAACAGCTCGGCGCACGACCGGCCGGCGGATGTCTACCCGGGTGCGGGTGGGTATCCGCCGTTTCGTCCCGCAATTTCGTCACTTGGCGTAGAAGTAGACCACGGCGGCCACGCCGATCAGCACGATCACGATCCGGTACACGACAGCCGGAAGGCGCCGGCCGATCGTGGCGCCGAGTTGGCCGCCGACGATCGCGCCGATCGCGATGATCAGTGCGGCCAGCCAGGCGATCCTGCCGGTGAAGACGAACACCACGGCGGCTGCGCCGTTGGCCATCGCCGCGAGCACGTTCTTGTACGCGTTGGCTCTGTTCAGGTCACCGGGGAGCAGGATCGACAACAGCGCGAGCAGGATGACCCCCTGCGCAGCACCGAAGTAGCCGCCATAGACACCGGTGAGTCCTGCACCGGCTCGCAGCGCGAGCCGCTGCACAGGGGTGGTGTGAGCATCCGCCCGCCGACTTTCGGCCCAGCGTTTCAACCACGGCCCGGCGATCACGAGCACACAGGCCGCGATGATCAGCACGGGTACGATGGCGTCGAACGCGGCCGCGGGCAGGACGAACAGCAGGAGTGCACCCGCCAGCCCGCCGACGAACGAGAAGGCCGCCAGCGGCAGCACCCGGCGCCACCGCCCGTTCAGCTCGCGGCGATAGGCCCACGCGCCGCTGACCGCGCCAGGAAAGACCCCGACGTTGTTCGTGACATTCGCGACGATGGGCGGATAGCCCAGGGCAAGCAGAGCCGGGAATGTGATCAGCGACCCGGATCCGACGACCGTGTTGATGGTGCCGGCCGCCGTGCCCGCGACGAAGAGCACGACGACGTCGAGCCAGTCCACGCGACGGTCAGCCCTCTGCGTCGGCCCGCGCGCCCATCCCCGTCTTGATCGCGTCCATCACGGTCGAATCCGCGAGGGTCGTGACGTCGCCGACCGGCCGGTCCTCGGCGACATCGCGCAACAGGCGCCGCATGATCTTGCCGCTGCGCGTCTTCGGCAGTTCGGAGACGACCATGATCTGCCGCGGCCTGGCGATCTTGCCGATCTGAACGGCGACGTGCTCGCGCAACTCGGCGACGACGTTCTCGCCACCGTCGCCTGCCTCGCTGCGCAGAATCACGAATGCCACGATCGCCTGCCCGGTCATCGCGTCGGATGCCCCGACCACGGCCGCCTCTGCGACCTTCTCGTTCGAGACGAGCGCCGATTCGATCTCGGTCGTCGACAGGCGGTGACCGGAGATGTTCATCACGTCGTCGACCCGGCCGAGCAGCCAGAAGTCGCCGTCCTCGTCGCGTTTCGCACCGTCACCGGCGAAGTAGCGGCCGGGAAACCGCGACCAATACGTGTCGACGTAGCGCTCATCGTTGCCCCAGATCGTGCGCAGCATGCTCGGCCACGGTTCGGTGAGCACGATGTAGCCGCCCTCGCCGTTCGGCACGGAGTTGCCCTCCTCGTCGACGATGTCGGCTGAATAGCCGGGCAGCGGCCGCATCGCCGCGCCGGGCTTGCCCGCCGTGACTCCGGGAAGCGGGCTGACCACGATCGTTCCCGTCTCGGTCTGCCACCAGGTGTCGACGACCGGCGTCGCGTCGTGTCCCACGTGCTCCCGATACCAGACGTACGCCTCGGGGTTGATCGGTTCGCCGACCGACCCGATGAGCCTGAGCGACGACAGGTCGTAGCCATCCGGGATCTGTGCGCCCCATTTCATCAGCGTGCGGATGGCGGTCGGCGCGCAGTACAACTGCGTCACCTTGTACCTGTCGATGATCTCCCACCAGCGACCCTGGTGCGGCGAATCAGGAGTGCCTTCGTACATCACCGAGGTGGTGGCGTTGGCAAGCGGACCGTACACGATGTAGCTGTGCCCGGTGACCCAGCCGATGTCGGCGGCGGTCCAGTAGACATCCGTCTCGGGTTTCAGATCGAACACGGCCCACTGCGTGTACGCGCAGCCGACCAGGTAGCCGCCGGTGGTGTGCAGCACCCCCTTCGGCTTGCCGGTCGTGCCCGACGTGTACATGACATAGAGCGGATGCTCCGCGTCGAAGAACTCGGCCTCGTGCGTTGTCGAGGCGGTGCCCACCACGTCGTGCCACCAGACGTCGCGGCCCTCGACCCACTCGACGTCGCTGCCGGTGCGCTTGACGACGATCACGCTGTCGACCTCGGCGCCGTCCCTGATCGCCTGGTCGACGGCCGGCTTCAGCGGTGACGGGTTGCCCTTGCGGAAGCCGCCGTCGGCTGTGATGACCACGCGCGCTTGGCAGTCCTCGATGCGACTGTGCAGCGCCTCGGCAGAGAAGCCGCCGAACACCACGGTGTGCGGGGCGCCGAGCCGGGCACAGGCCAGCATCGCCACGACGGTCTCCGGGATCATCGGCATGTAGATCGCCACCCGGTCACCGGTCTTGACGCCGAGCGCGACGAGCGCGTTCGCTGCCTGGCAGACCTGGTCTGTCAGCTGCTGATAGGTGATCGTGCGCGTGTCGCCGCGGTCGCCCTCGAAGTAGTAGGCGACCCGGTCGCCAAGACCGTTTGCGACATGGCGGTCCAGGCAGTTGTATGCGGCGTTCAGCTTGCCGCCGACGAACCACTTCGCGAACGGCGGGTTCGACCAGTCGAGGGTTTGCTGCCACTTCTGCTGCCAGTCCAGCCGCTCGGCCTGCTCGTCCCAGAACGCGAGCCGATCGGCATCCGCCGCGGCGTACGCATCCGCTTTCACGTTCGCCTGCGCGGCGAACACCTCGCTCGGCGGGAACGTTCGGTCTTCGCGCAGCAGATTGGAGATCGTCGGTCCGGTGGCTGGACTGTCTGTCATCGTTGAGCTTCCTTGCTTCTCTTCTTTTTCCGCGTAGGAACTCCCCTGCTTCAACGCAGAGGAGCCGCACATCGGTGCCGATCGTGAGCGGTCACAGCGTTGCGCCGCGCGTGCACCAGGATTGTCGCGATCATATCGCACGCCCAGGACTCGAGTCTTCCGACCGGGTCCGAGCCGTACCCCAAGCGGACGGAAGGAAATAGTCCGATTCGAAGGACGGATTCGGCAGCATCAGCCTTCAAACCGAACTATATCCTTCCAATCGAACGCAACCGCAAGCCGGGCCGGCTACTCCCACTCGATGGTGCCCGGCGGCTTCGACGTGACGTCGAGCACGACCCGGTTGACACCCTCCACTTCGTTGGTGATCCGGTTGGAGATCTTGGCCAGGAGGTCGTAGGGCAGGCGCGTCCAGTCGGCGGTCATCGCATCCTCGGACGAGACCGGGCGCAGCACGATCGGATGCCCGTATGTGCGCCCATCGCCCTGCACGCCGACCGAGTGCACATCCGCCAGCAGCACAACAGGGCACTGCCAGATCTCGTTGTCGAGGCCGGCGGTGGTGAGCTCGGCCCGCACGATCGCATCCGCCTGACGCAGCAGGTCGAGGCGCTCGTGCGTCACCTCGCCGACGATCCGGATGCCCAGGCCCGGCCCCGGGAACGGCTGGCGGCCGACAATCGCCTCGGGCAGGCCGAGCTCGCGGCCGATGGCACGCACCTCGTCCTTGAACAGGGTGCGCAGCGGTTCGACGAGTTCGAACTGCAGGTCGTCGGGCAGGCCGCCGACGTTGTGGTGGCTCTTGATGTTGGCGGTGCCCGTTCCGCCGCCGGATTCGACGACGTCGGGGTACAGCGTGCCCTGCACGAGAAAGCGGATCGGGTCGCCGTCTGCCTTGGCCTCGGCGATGAGGTCGGCCTGCGCTTTCTCGAACGTGCGAATGAACTCGCGCCCGATGATCTTGCGCTTCTCCTCCGGGTCGCTGATCCCGGCGAGCGCGTCGATGAACTGGTCGACGGCATCCACGGTCACCAGGCGGATGCCGGTGGCGGCCACGTAGTCCTCCTCGACCTGGCGCCGTTCGTCCTGTCGGAGAAGACCGTGGTCGACGAACACGCAGACGAGCTGGTCGCCGATTGCCCTGTGCACGATCGCTGCGGCAACGGCGGAGTCGACCCCACCGGAGAGCCCGCAGATCGCCTTGCCGCCACCGACCTGGGCGCGGATCGCCGCGACCTGCGTCTGGATGACGTTCTCGCTGTTCCAGTCGGCCGGAATACCGGCGGCGCGGTGCAAGAAGTTTTCGAGCACGGCCTGGCCGAACGCGGAGTGCTTCACCTCGGGGTGCCATTGCACACCGTAGAGTTTGCGCTCGTCGTTCGCGAACGCGGCGACCGGCGTCGAAGCGGTCGACGCGAGCACGTCGAATCCGGCCGGTGCCTTCGCCACGGAGTCGCCGTGGCTCATCCACGCGGTCTGCCGCGTGGGCTGGCCGGCGAGCAACACGCCGGCCTCGCACACGGTGACGTCCGTCGAGCCGTACTCGCGAGCGCCGGTCTGCGCCACCTCGCCGCCGAGGGCGCTCGCCATCACCTGGAAGCCGTAGCAGATGCCGAGCGTCGGAACGCCGAGTTCAAAGATCGCGGGGTCGAACGCGGGCGCGCCCGCTTCATAGACGCTCGACGGCCCACCGGAGAGCACGATGCCGATCGGGTTCCTCGCTGCGACTTCGGCTGCGGTGATCGTGTGCGGCACGATCTCGGAGTAGACGGATGCCTCTCGCACGCGTCGCGCGATCAACTGCGCGTACTGAGCACCGAAATCAACGACGAGGACGGGACGGGCCGCGGACCCGGCCTGTGCGGATCCGGCCTGTGCGGATCCGGCCGGCGCGGGGACGGCCGGCGCAGATTCGCCCTGCTCGGGGGCGACAGGTTCGCTAATGGGATGCCTCCACGTTCGTCGTGCCGGTGCTGGTTCCGGTACCGGCTCCGGCAGCCATGTCTTCGGCCTCACGCTTGGCGAGGTAGGTCCGCACCTGCCTGGTGATGTAGTGCTCGACGATGAACGACATGAACGGGATCACGCCACCGAGTGCGATCTGCACGAACTTCGTGAACGACAGCCGCATCAGGCTCCACAGCCGGAAGTCGGCGAACAGGTAGAGCACGTACAGCCACCCGTGCGCGATCAGGATCGCCGTGGACAGGTCGATGCCCTGCGTGCCGCCGTTTCCGTCGACGGCGTTCCACGGCACGAATGCCAGCGCGGGATGGCCGGGGGCGAATGCATAGAGCGAGTAGCCCATCCCGTACTTCACGATCATCTCCGCGACGAGCAGCAGAAGCATGATTCCGGTGATGTACGCCGTCACTCGGTAGAGCTTCAGCGCGCCGGGGATCTTGGGCAGGTCGACGGTGCGCGGTCGCGCGCTGGAGGCCGAGGAAAGCTGGGCGATGGTGCGGGAGAACAGGGATCCGCCGTCCTCCGGATCGGGGGTGCTGGGCATGCCATCAGTCTACGTTGTCACGCCGAATGACCCGCAGGTCCCCGGGCCCTACGACGCCGCGCCCTTGACCGCTGCGATCACCAAGCCGATCGGGGTGGTGACGATCAGGATCGCCACCATGATCCGGAATCCGTAGAGCATCAATCTGTTGTCGGTGCGTGCGCCGCGCACGCCCCACACGAAAAGGATCAGCGCAACCACGATCAGTGCCGCGCCGACCCACACCACCGCGGTCCAGGCCAGCATCGTGCCGAAGAGTACAGCGAGATTGGCCAGATTGAACGTGACGGCTTCGGCCGCGATCACGCGCCCGGAGGGCTGTTCGCCCGCCAGCCGCGCCTGCCCGATGCCGAGCACGAGCTGTGCGACACCGGCGACCAGCACGATGTATGCGACCGCCCACGACGCCGTATAGCTGGGCGAGAGCGCCGTCGCCGCGGAAATCGCCCCACCGAGCACAATTCCGACACCACCGATGACGACAAATGGGATCATGGATCGCTTCACACTCTTGAGACTATCCGGTACGCCTGAACCCGGTGGTCTCGGTAAGTGGTCTCGATACACGTATTCGCTACGCTCATGCGTTACTCGACCACCGGTACGCGAACTCGGTGGTCGAGTAGCCGGAGAGCTTCGGTCCCTGCCCTTCGAGACGGCCGTGGCCGGCCTGCTTAGGAACCGCGGAGTCAAAGGGCGAGCAGGGCCGAGACCGACTACGCTACAGCGGCTCCACGCTCGGTCAACGAAACCGATGCGTCGCGCGGAACAGGATGACCGTTTTCGCTATGTTGAATGCGCCTCACGTGAGGCGCATTCAACATAGCGAAAACAGAAATATCGAACCCGCGACGGCGGTGCCGTGGGCATCCGTTCGGCCGCGGTCGGCCCACTCGACCAGCGGGGTCTCGAGACACTCGCTGGCGCTCGCTCCGCGACCGGCGGCGTTCGGTGCTACGCGACGGGCGGCGGTGCGGATGCCACTGCCGCGGCCGCCTCGGCCGCCTCGGCGTCCTCCTCCTCACGCTCCCACGCGTCGCGGGCGACACGGTACCAGAGGAAGACGGCGAAGCAGGCGAAGACGGCCCACTCGAGTGCGTAGAACACGTTCAACCAGTCCAGCGTGGCCTGCTCGAGCGGTGGCGGCGAATAGATGCTCACGAGGCCGGCCGGAGCGGTGCCGTGCTGCACGACATAGCCGGTGTAGACATCCGCACCGTCGACGCCGGTCCAGAGGTTGTAGAGCGCTGCCGTCGACATCGCCCTCATGGTGTACGGATTCTCCCCGGCGCCGGGCGCGGTCGGGGCCTCGGTCGGCAGCAGCCGGCCCGTGATCGTCTGCCTGGTGGCCGGTTGCCCAGCCAGTTCCGCCACGGCACGTTCGGCTGCCGCCCTGTCGGGTGCCCAGCCGCGAGCCACGGCGAGCTCGACAGGCCGGCCCGCGGCATCCGCGTCGGTCAGCGTGAACCGGGCGACCACCCAATAGCCGGTTGCGCCGTCGTTGAGCCTGCCTTCCAGCAGGTGATAGTCGTGCGGAGCGAACGTGCCCGTCGTCGTGACGAGTTGACCGACCATCTCGGTGCGCAGGTCGGCGTTGGGCGCCGCGGCCTTGGTCAGCGGAATCACGGTCTCCGTGGGCCGCTGCACGACGGTACCGGATTCGACGGCGCGCTGCAGTTGCCACTGCCCCAGCGCCGCGAACGCGGCGGCGACCGCCAGCGCGAAGACGAGCGCCACGAGCCATTTCGGGCGCACCATCGTTCTCAGCAGGGTCGGGCGCCGGCGCAGGCGGTCCGCGTTCCGCACGGAAGTGTTGTGGCTGGAAATCTCAGTTCTGCTTTCAGTTCAGATCGGTGTCGCTCTGCCGCATGGCCTGCTCGACGACCCGGTCGATCGCCTGCCGAGTGTCGGCATCCGGGGTGCCTGTCGGCCCGGACGTCGCCGCCTCGACGAGCGCGATCTCCTCGTCGAGCATCGGGTTGCGGCTCTCCCGCGGCGGGCCGCCACGTTTCGCGCGACGGCCTCGCACCAGTACAGCACCCATTCTCTCTGAATTCGCCGCGAACAGCGGCCCGAGCACCGCCATGATCAGCACATAGAGGCCGGCGAACGGGGTCAGGCGCGAGTCCAGGCCCGCGGAGACCGAGAGGGTGGCAAGGATCAGCGTGAACTCGCCGCGGTTGACGAGAATCGCGGCCGCGTTCAATCCCTCGGGCACGTGATAGCCGTGCATTCGAGCGATGACCGCACCGGATGCGATGTTGAGCACGAACGTCATCACGACCGCCAACAGCACGATGCCGATGACCCGCGGAAAATCGGAGACGTTCAGGGCGAGTCCGAAGTTGAGGAAGAAGAACGCGGCGAACACGTCGCGCAACGGAACCGCGACACGCTCGATCTTGGTCCGATATCGGCTGGCACCGAGCACGAGGCCGATCAGGAATGCGCCGATCGCGTCTGTCACCCCGATGATCTCACCGATGCCGGCGAACAGGACCGCGAGCCCGAAGAAGAGGATGGTGAACAGTTCGTCGTCCTTCGTGCGCATCAGCCGGGAGACGACCCGGCCGCCCCAACGCGCAATCGTGAACATGACGATGAGGAACAGGAACGCGATCGACAGTTGCAGGACGATCGGCAAGATCTCGGTCTTGCCGCTGAGCACGACGGAGACGATCGCCAGATAGATCGCGATGAAGATGTCGCCGACGACGGTCACGCCGAGGATCATCGGCGTCTCCTTGTTGGCCAGTCGTCGCAGCTCGATCAGCAGTTTCGTGATGATCGCACTGGATGAGGTGCCGGTCATCCCCGCGATGACGAGTGCTTCGCGGGTTCCCCAGCCGGTCATCATGCCGAACAGAAAGCCGACGCCCATGTTCAGCACGACGTAGAGGCCGCCTGAGATCAGCAGCTTGCCCGCGCTGCCGAAGAACTCGTCCTGGTCGAACTCGAGGCCGAGACTGAACAGGAGCAGGATCAGCCCGAAGACCGCGATCAGTTCGATGTAGTTCGATTCGAAGTTGAGCGGGAACCAGCCCTGGTTCTTGCTGGCCAAGAGCCCGACCAGCATGTAGATCGGAATCGCCGGCAGACTGACCAGCCTCCCCAACCGGCCCAGCACGTATGCGACGAGCAGGAGCAGGCCCAGGACAATCAGGTCATCACCGAGATGCATCACTACCCTCCGGGCGGAGAGTCGATGGTGATGGCCGCGGTCGCCTGCGGCAACTCGCCCGACCGGAAGAATGTGAAGGTGCGCGCGACCTTCTCCGGTGAACCGGCCACGACGAGGGTGTCGCCCGGGAACACCTTGAAGTCCGGTGACGGCGCAGGGTTCGCGGACTCGCCGCGAACAACCGCGACGACCGTCAGGCCGGCGACCCCGCGATCCGCGGGACTGCCGAGCGCCTGCCCCGCGATGTAGTCTTCATAGTCGACCGTGAACCAGTCGATCGACAGCCCTGGGATCTGGTCGAGCGCCGTCAGCGACTCGGTGATCTGCGTGCCGCCGAGCAGTTCTGCCAGGGTGTGCGCCTCGTCCTCGTTCAGCCGCAGTGAGACCTTCGTGACATCCGAACCGTCTTCGTCGTCGGAAAACGTGATCAGGTCGCTGTGTCCCGAGCGGTGGGCGATCACGCCGACTTTGCCACCGTCATCCGTCACGAACGTGTGCAGCACGCCGACCCCGGGCAGCTTGACCCGCCGAACATCAACCATGGTTGGACTCCCGTGCGTGTCTCGTGAGGGTGTCCGCCAATTCTACCGGAGGGCGCGCGGTCGCTCCGTTGGTCGAGTAACGAGCGCCAGCGAGAGTATCGAGACCCGTATCGAGACGTCACTGTCTTGCATACGGAGGCCTCGATACGGCCGCGGGCGGCCTACTCGACCACCCGGGTGTTACGTGACGGAGAAGTCGGGCGCCTCCAAGCGCACGCGATCGGCGGATGCGTCATCCGGTTGCGTCTGCGACGCACGCTCGGCCTCGAGCCGGCGCAGGTAGAACTGTACCTCGCGCTGCTGGCGCTTCTTGTCCCACCCCAATACGCCCGCCATCAGCGCAGCGGCGACCGGGGCCGCGGACGCGCCGCGGTCCCACGCCTCGATCGAGATGCGCGTGCGACGTGCCAGCACGTCATCCAAGTGCAATGCCCCCTCGTGAGACGCCGCATACACGACCTCGACCCCGAGGTAGTCGTCGGCTCCCGGCAACGGATCGGCCAGCTCCGGATGCGCGTGGACCAGTGCCAGCAACTCCTCGGCCAGCGTGCCGTAGCGGTTGAGCAGATGCTCGATCCTCGAGACGTGCAGCCCCGATCGGGCGGCGATCCTCGCGCGCTTGTTCCACGCGGCCTGGTAGCCCTCCGCGCCGACGAGCGCGATCTCCTGGGTCGTCGACGGCGGGATCTTGCCGTCGAGCGCATCGGCCGCGGCATCGATCGCATCCTTCGCCATCACGCGGTACGTCGTCCATTTGCCGCCCGCGATCACGACGAGGCCGGGCACGGAGTGCGCCACGATGTGTTCGCGAGACAGTTTCGAGGTCTGCTCGGACTCGCCGGCCAGCAGCGGGCGCAGCCCGGCGTAGACGCCCTCGACGTCCTCGCGAGTCAGCGGCACGGTCAGCACCGAGTTCACATGCTCGAGCAGGTAATCGATGTCCGCAGCGGTGGCGGCCGGATGCGCCTTGTCCAGCTTCCAGTCGGTGTCGGTCGTGCCGATCAGCCAATGTCTGCCCCAGGGGATCACGAACAGCACGCTCTTCTCGGTGCGCAGCAGCAGCCCGATCTTCGACTGGAATCGGTCTCGAGGCACCACCAGGTGCACACCCTTGGACGCCCGCACCTTGAACTGGCCGCGCTCCCCCACCATGGACTGGGTGTCGTCCGTCCACACGCCTGTCGCGTTCACCACTTGTTTCGCATGGATCTCGAAGCGTTCATCGGTTTGCAGGTCGCGCGCCTGCACGCCGACGACGCGCTCGCCGACCTTGAGAAAGCCCTCGACCCGCACCCGGTTGGCGACGTGCGCGCCATAGGCCGCGGCGGTGCGCGCCAGGTTGGCGACGTAGCGGGCGTCGTCGACCTGCGCGTCATAATACGTGATGCCGCCGATCAGCGCGTCGTGCGCCAACGACGGGATCGCTCGCTCCACCTGGCGCTTGGACAGGTGACGGTGGTGCGGCACCCCCGGCGGGCGCAGACCGGTGTACGAGAACGCGTCGTAGAGAAGCATGCCTGCGCCGACATATGCCCGCTCGACGAACCGTTTGCGCAACGGGTACAGGAAGCGCACCGGCTTCACCAGATGCGGCGCGATCCGCTGCAGCAGCAATCCGCGTTCGATCAGCGCCTCCCGGACGAGACGGAAGTCGAGCTGTTCCAGGTAGCGGATGCCGCCGTGCACCAGCTTCGAGGACCGACTCGAGGTGCCGGATGCCCAGTCCCGCTGCTCGAGCAAGCCGACCGACAGTCCGCGGGTCACCGCATCCACTGCGCAGCCGGTGCCGACGATGCCGCCGCCGATGACGAGGATGTCCAGTTCGGTGTTCTTCAGCCCCGTGTTCTTCAGGGCCGCGATCGCGGTGCTCCGCTCGGCCGGCCCGAGCTTCGACGAATACGTGACGAGACCGCTGCGCGGCATCCTCTCCGCCTCTCCCGGGCGTCTGCCCGACCTCCGTGCCCGACCTCTGGGCCCGATCTCCGTGCCCGATCGTGCGTTGTGGCGCTCGTGCTCCGGCTAGTGTTCCTGGTATGGCGCGACGATGACCTCGACACGCTGGAACTCCTTCAGATCCGAATACCCGGTGGTGGCCATCGATCGGCGCAGCGCGCCGACCAGGTTCGAGGTGCCGTCCGCAAACGGCGACGGCCCGTAGAGCACGCCCTCCAGCGGCGCGACCTGTCCGACGGCCACCCGGTTCCCGCGTGGCAGCTGCGGGTGATGTGCCTCGGCGCCCCAATGCCAGCCGCCGCCCGGCGCATCCGTCGAGCGGGCCAGCGCTGTGCCCAGCATGACCGCATCCGCCCCGCACGCGATGGCTTTGACGATGTCGCCGGAGGAGCCGAGCCCGCCGTCGGCGATCACGTGCACGTAGCGGCCACCCGACTCGTCCATGTAGTCGCGGCGAGCGCCGGCCACATCGGCGACGGCGGTCGCCATCGGAGCGTGGATGCCGAGCGTCTTGCGTGTGGTCGTCGCCGCGCCGCCGCCGAAGCCGACGAGAACACCCGCAGCGCCCGTGCGCATCAGATGCAGGGCGGCAGTGTAGGTGGCGGCGCCACCGACGACGACGGGCACGTCGAGTTCGTAGATGAACTTCTTGAGGTTGAGCGGCTCGCGGTCCTTGGAGACGTGCTCCGCGGAGACCGTCGTGCCTCGGATCACGAACAGGTCGACACCGGCAGCCACGACGGTCTCGTAGAACTCTTGGGTGCGCTGCGGCGACAGCGCACCGGCGACGGTGACGCCGCCCTCGCGAATCTCGGCGAGGCGCTGGCTGATCAGCTCGGCCTTGATCGGCTCGGCGTAGAGCTGCTGCATCCGTGCGGTCGCCTGCTCGGCCGGGAGCGCGCGAATCTCTGCCAGCACAGGCTCAGGATCCTCGTAGCGCGTCCAGACACCCTCGAGGTCGAGCACGCCGAGACCGCCGAGCTTGCCGATCATGACCGCCGTCGTGGGCGAGACGACGGAGTCCATCGGCGCGGCCAGGAAGGGGATATCGAACTGATATGCGTCGATCGACCAGGTGACGGAAACGTCCTCCGGGTCGCGCGTTCGCCTGCTCGGCACGATCGCCACGTCATCGAACGCATACACGCGGCGCCCGCGCTTGGCCCTGCCGATCTCGATCTCCATGCTCACCGCTCCAGCCTAGCCGCCGCCTCGGACACGGACTCCGCACACGCGCCCCGGACGCCCGGCGTCGCCGCTCCTCACCGGCGCCTCACCGTGCGTCACCGAAAAGGACGGAGATTCTTCGCGGATGCCGGCCTGTCGCATCCGCCCCTCGGTGTGTCGCCGGATTTCTCCGTCGTTTTGAGAAGACGCCGCGCTCCGCGCTGTGCCGCGCCCGACGTGACGTCAGCCCACAACGTCGAGCGCGCGCAGCCGCGGCGCCAGATCGCGCTCGAACAGGGTGAGAAAGCGCTCCTGGTCCGAGCCGGGGCCGTGGAAGACGAGATGGTTGAAGCCGGCACGCACGTATTGCGCGATCGCCTCGACGGTCTCTTCCGGATCAGAGCCGACGATCCAACGCTTCGCGATCGTCTCGATCGGGAGCGCATCTGCCGCCTGTTCCATTTCGATCGGGTCGGTGATGTCGTGCTTCTGCTCTTTGCTCAGCGACAGCGGAGACCAGAATCGGGTGTTCTCCAGCGCCGCCGTCGGATCGGTGTCGTAGGAGAGCTTGATCTCGATCATCCGATCGATGTTCTCGCTGTCGCGGCCCGCCGCATCCGCCCCGGCCGCCACGGCGGGGATCAGCTGTTCCGTATACAACTCCATACCCTTGCCCGACGTGCAGATGAAGCCGTCACCCGCTCGTCCGGCATACTTCGCGACCAGGGGGCCTCCGGCGGCGATGTAGACGGGCACACCGCCCTCGGGGCGATCGTAGATGCTCGCATCGTGCGTCGAGTAGTACTCGCCCTCGAAGGTGACCCGGTCCTCGGTCCACAGAGCACGCATCAGGGCGATCGCCTCGCGGAGCCGGGCGAACCGCTCCTTGAACTCGGGCCAGTCCTGCTCGCCTGCGCCGCGGAACCCGGTGGCGATCTCGTTGAGTGCCTCGCCGGTGCCGACGCCGAGCATGATGCGCCCGGGATACAGACAGGCGAGTGTCGCGAAGGCCTGTGCGACCACCGCCGGGTTGTAGCGGAACGTCGGGGTCATCACAGACGTGCCGATCTGCACCCTCGACGTGCGCTCGCCGACCGCTGCCATCCAGGCGAGCGAGAACGGCGCGTGCCCGCCGGCGTGCCGCCACGGCTGGAAATGGTCGCTGACGGCCACGCTCTGCATGCCGTGTCGCTCGGCCATGACGGCGATCTCCACGAGCGTGCGCGGGTCGAACTGTTCGGCCGAGGCCTTGTAGCCGAGCTTGAGTGGCAGCATTGCGTGTCTACTTTCTGCATGGATCGAATGATCTCCACTGTGCCTCTCCACTGTGCCAGATGATGGCGCATCCGCGTACCACGGGACTGGCTCGTTCTCGCCGACCTCAGCGGGCGCCGTCCTGCTGCGCTGGCCATGCCGGCCTGGCTGCGACATCCTTGAAGCATGGATGTCCAGGCCGAGCCGCTCGAAACCCTCCGCACGCGCACCAGCGAGAAGTGGGCCGAGTACCCCGCCGACGTGCTGCCGCTGTTCGTCGCCGAGATGGACTACCCGCTCGCGGAGCCGATTGCGCAGGCGCTCGCCGACGCCATCCGCCGTTCCGACACCGGGTATGCCGGACCCGGCCGTAATCCGCTCCCCGCGACGTTCGCCGACTTTGCCCGACGCCGCTGGGGCTGGGCGGTCGACCCCGCGCACCTGTCGACGACGACGGATGTCAGCGTCGTACTGGTCGAATCGTTGCGGTTGTCGATCGCTCCGGGCGACGATGTCATCATCACGCCGCCGATCTATCCGCCGTTCTTCGATCTCGTGCCCGAGGCCGGCGGACGCGTCGTCGAGGTGCCGTTGCTGGATGACGGCGAATCGTGGGCACTCGACCTGGAGGGCATCGAGGCCGCATTCGCCGTCGGCGCCCGCGCGATGCTGCTCTGCAACCCGCACAACCCGGTCGGACTCGTGCATTCCGCCGCCCAGCTGGCGGCCCTGGCCGAGTTGGCGGCGCGGTACGACGCCACGATCATCAGCGATGAGATCCACGCCCCGCTCTGCTCTCCGGGTTCGACCGATCGCTCGCTCGCGGCATCGCTGCCGACCGCCGCGGATGCCCCGTTCACGCCGTTCCTCTCCGTCTCGGATGCCGCGCGCGAGCACGGCATCGCGGCCCACTCGGCCAGCAAGGGCTGGAACCTCGCCGGCCTCAAGTGCGCACTGTTCGTCACCACCGGCGAGCGGATGCGCACCCGCCTTTCCGCGCTTCCCGACGAGGTGCACTTTCGCACCAGCCTGTTCGGGCGCATCGCGAATGCTGCCGCATTTGCGGAGGGTGAGGAGTGGCTCGACGGGGTGCTGCGCAGCATCCGGTCGAATCGCACGCTGCTGGGCGAGCTGCTCGCCGAGCAGCTGCCCGAGGTCGGCTACCGCCCA
Organism: Microbacteriaceae bacterium; assembly: GCA_004297935.1. GTDB lineage: Bacteria > Actinomycetota > Actinomycetes > Actinomycetales > Microbacteriaceae > Rathayibacter_A. The sequence goes on from SCRE01000010.1 coordinate 246,400, forward strand.
CCGGCTGCGAGCTACTTGGCCTGGTTGGACTTGCGCGCACTCGGCTGGGGCGACGACCCGCGCCGGCACATCCTCAAGAACGCACGGGTCGCGCTCAACCCGGGGCACGACTTCGGCGTGCAGGGTGTCGGCTTCGCCCGGCTGAACTTCGCCTGCTCCCCCAGCGTGCTCACCGAAGCCGTCGACCGGATTGCGCGGCTGCCTCGGCAGTAAGGTAACGTCTGCCGGCCTGCGACACCGGACGTCGCTCAGCGGGCGAGCGAGACCAGAATGAGGTCGGCGGTGCGTTCGAAACGCTCCACATCGTCGAAGGCGCGTGCGACGAGCATTGCCCCCTCGATCGCACCGATCAACGTCGATGCCGAATTCTCCGGGTGCTCGGTCGGCCGAAGGGAGCCGTCCGCGGCTCCCTGGCTGAGCACGAGCGCCAGCCAGCGCTCGTTGTGTTGAAAGAACGCGAGCACGGCCGATCGCATCGGCTCCGGCAGGGTCAGATAGTCCGCTGCCAGCATCCCGCACAGGCACATGCGGTGCTGACGCAGCACCTCTGCATAGAGCTCGGTGTAGCCGACGAGTTTGGCCGCAGCCTCCGGTGCACGTGCATCGATCGCTTGGAGCGCCGACTGAAACCGCGTGGCGTAGCGATCGACCAGGGCGAGACCGAGCGCAGCCTTGCCGGCGAAGTGATAGTGCAGCGAAGCGGTCTTGATGCCGAGTTCGGCTGCCACGTCGGCGTAGCTGAACGCGTTGTAGCCACGCTGCTGTACGAGGCGTTCTGCCACATCCAGAATGCGTGTCGCCGTGTCTAGCTCCACCGTCTGAGCGTCCATGGCTTCAGCATAGTCAGATCCGTCTTGTTTTTGCCTACTAGTAGGTAGATACTCTGTGCAACGAATCACGAAGAGGTGAACAGAGATGAGCAAAGTCGAACAGGAGAATTTCGCGTCGCCCAGTGAGACCAGAACCTTCCCGCACGGCAAGGCGGAGATTCTCCACATGCGCAACGGCACGATCGGCCGGCTGACACTGGAACCGGGCTGGCGGTGGTCAAACGACGTCAAGCCGATCGCCGGCACCGACAGCTGTGAGGCACCGCATTTTCAGTACCATGTGAGCGGCCAGCTGGCCATCCGCATGGACGACGGGCAAGAGCTCGTCGCAGGTCCTGGAGACGTGACCAGCCTTCCGGAAGGTCACGATGCGTGGGTCGTCGGCGACGAGGCCGTTGTCACGGTCGACTGGTACGGAGCCGCCGACTACGCGAAGGCGGCGACCTGACCCACGCGGGTCGCCTTGACCCAGGAACGGAAACGAACCTCTGACGCACATGCAAAGGAGGTGAATGATGAACAGAGTGATGATCGACTGTCGCAAGACGCCGAGCGACGCGAACTGCCAGGTCACAATCGCCGGAACGCACGACGAGGTGCTGGAACTCGCCGTCTGGCACGATGTGACCGCACACGGCCACGTCGACGGGCCGGAATTACGAGCGGCGATCGAAAAGGACATGACCGCAGTCGAACCCGCCATGATGTGATCCGCCCGTGATCCACCTCGCCGAGTTGCCGCGCGAAAGGTCATTCGCGGCAACTCGGCATGCGCGGCAATTCGATGTGTGCGGGATTGCCACATCTTGCGCTCTCGTGACGGCGATTTCGCGACGTGCTCGTCTACCAGCGGAAGGTCAGCCGCGGTAGTTCGGCGCCTCGACGACCATCTGGATGTCGTGCGGGTGCGATTCCTTCAGTCCGGCTGGGGTGATCCGCACGAACCTTCCACGTTCCTTCAGCTGCGGAATCGTGCGCGCGCCGACATAGAACATCGACTGACGCAGGCCCCCGGCCAGCTGATAGGCGACAGCCGAGAGCGGGCCGCGATACGGCACCTGCCCCTCGATGCCCTCGGCGATCAGCTGCTCGTCGCTCGGCACGTCCGCCTGGAAGTAGCGATCGCGCGAATACGACGTCTTCTTGCCACGCGTCTGCAATGCGCCCAGCGAGCCCATGCCGCGGTACTTCTTGAACTGCTTGCCGCCGACGAACACCAAGTCGCCCGGGCTCTCATCGCAACCCGCGAGCAACGACCCGAGCATGACCGAATCCGCACCGGCGACCAGCGCCTTCGCGATGTCTCCCGAATACTGCAGGCCGCCGTCCGCGATCACCGGCACGCCGGAGCCGCGGGCCGCCAGCGACGCCTCGTACACGGCGGTCACCTGCGGAACACCGACGCCGGAGACGACGCGCGTCGTGCAGATCGAACCCGGACCGACACCGACCTTGATCGCGTCAGCACCGGCCTCGATCAGCGCCTGCGCGCCGGAGCGGGTGGCGATGTTGCCGCCGACGATGTCGACATGCGCCACGACAGGCTCGGCCTTCAACCGGCGGATGATGTCGAGCACGCCCTCACTGTCGCCGTTGGCGGTGTCGACCACAAGCACGTCCACGCCGGCATCGACCAGGGTCATCGCGCGATCCCACGCGTCGCCGAAGAAGCCGATCGCCGCGCCGACGCGGAGCCGTCCCTCGTCGTCCTTGGTCGCGTGCGGGTACTGTTCGCGCTTGTCGAAGTCCTTGACAGTGATCAGCCCCTTGAGCTTGCCGTCGGAGTCCACGAGCGGCAGCTTCTCGATCTTGTGCTGCGCGAAGATCGCGACCGCGGCATCCGTGTCGATGCCGACCGGCGCGGTGATCAGCGGCGTGCGAGTCATCACGTCGGCCACACGCGTCGAACCCTTTTCGAATTCCGAGACGAAACGCATGTCGCGGTTCGTGACGATGCCGACGAGGGTGCCGTCCGCGTCGACGACGGGCAGGCCACTCATGCGGAACTGCGCGCACAGCGCGTCGACCTCCGCGACTGTCGCGTCTGGCGTGGTCGTAACCGGGTTGGTGATCATGCCGGATTCGCTGCGCTTGACCTTGTCGACGTGCGCCGCCTGATCCTCGATCGACAGGTTGCGGTGCAGGATGCCGATGCCGCCCTGACGCGCCATCGCGATCGCCATGCGGGCCTCGGTGACGGTGTCCATCGCCGAGGAGAGCAGTGGCGTGGCCATCGAGATGCGCCTGGTCAGACGGGTCGAGGTGTCCGCCTCGCTCGGGATCACGTCGGTATGCCCAGGAAGGAGCATCACGTCGTCGTAGGTCAATCCGATGAAGCCGAAGGGATCGCTCTGTTCCATGTCATCCTTTGCGCATCGAGGTTCGCCGTGCTTGCCGATAATCACCGCGTTCATCACAGTATTCGGGAGCATTCACGTTGTTCGGGAGCATTCAATGCTAACCGCAGAACGCCGTGACTATTCCGGGAGCGGATCCGCCGTCGGCGTGCCACCGGGCTCGCAACTCTCGGATGCCGCTGCCTTGTCGCGTCGTTGCCGCCGCACCGCGACGACCATGTCCACACTCAGGATGACCAGTGCGATCCAGACCAGGCCGAATCCGAACCAGCGCTCGGGCGGCATCGCCTCGTGCAAGAGGAACACACCGACCAGAAACTGGATGAATGGTGCGAAGTATTGGATGAACCCCAGATAGACCAACGGAAGTCGTCGAGCCGCTGCCGCGAACATCAGCAACGGCACCGCCGTGATCACCCCGGCCGACACCATCAGCACCGTGTTCCCGGTGCCGAGCGTGCCGAGGGTGACACCGGTCGTCGCGCCGACGACGATCAGCTGGATGACGGCGACCGGCGCCAGCCAGGCCGTCTCCAAGGTGAGCCCGGAGACGGCATCCACGTCTTTGCCGACCTGCTTCTTGACGAGCCCGTAGAGGCCGAAGGAGAACGCAAGCACGAGCGCGATCCAGGGAAGCGATCCGTAGCCGACGGTCAGCACACCGACGGCGACGATGCTGACGACGACCGCGATCCACTGGGTGATCCGTAGTTTTTCTCGCAACACGATCACGCCGAGAAAGACGGTGACGATCGGATTGATGAAATAGCCGAGAGCCGCCTCGACGACGCGCCCGGCCTCCACGCCGTACACGTAGGTCTGCCAGTTGATGTAGATCAGGGCGCCTGCCGCCCCCATGATGAGCACGATCCGCGGGCGACGCAGGATCACCGACAGCGGGTGCCAGGCACGCGTCACCGCAATGACGATCGCACAGAAGACGAGTGAGAACAGCACCCGCCACGCGACGATCTCGAATGCACCGGTCGGTTGCAGCGCGACGAAATAGATCGGCAGCACACCCCACAGGCAGTACGCCGTGATCGCGTAGATCAGCCCGCTGCGACTGCGCCGCTCACCGGGCACGGCACGTGCGGACCGGGTCGGGGAGGCAGAAGGGGGCACGCTCACTGATCAATGCTATGGCCCACCGCCGACATCCGCTCGCCCGGATTGCTCGTGCACGAGGTCCGGCAGCGCGTGCGTGCCGCCCGTGCGCCTTCTGCCGCGCACGAGGCACCGCACACGACGACAGAGAGGGGCCCGGGCGGCTTTCGCCGTCCGGGCCCCTCCACAAGACTTCGGTGCTTAGCGCACGACCACCGCGAGAACGTCACGGGCCGAGAGCACGAGGTACTCGTCGGCACCGAACTTGACCTCGGTTCCGCCGTACTTGGAGTACAAGACCTTGTCGCCGACGGCGACGTCGAGCGGAACACGGTTGCCGTTGTCGTCGATGCGACCGGGGCCGACCGCGATGACCTCGCCCTCCTGGGGCTTTTCCTTGGCGGTGTCCGGGATCACCAGGCCGGAAGCTGTGGTCTGCTCAGCCTCAACCTGCTTGATAACAATGCGATCCTCGAGCGGCTTGATGGAGACCGACACGTTTGACCTCTTTCTCGTTCTGAAGACTGGAGTTAGCACACTCACACCGAGAGTGCTAAGACCGAGTTTAGGGCCTGTGCTGGCACTCTCGCAACGTGAGTGCCAAAGATGCTCACCGAATCGACGGGATAGGTTGGTCGGATGGAACGCACCGAACTGCTCGAACTGATGAGTCCGGCAGGGCTTCGGCTGCTCGACTCGCTGCCTCCGTACACCGCATCGACGGATGCCCTTGCCAGCGTTTCCGCGTTGCGCAAGGCGGGGCATCCGCCCGCTCTGGTCGCTGCGGTACTCAGCCAGGCGAGGCTGCGCGGCAAGGCGCGAGCGAAGTTCGGCGAGTTCGCCTCGCGCATGCTGTTCACCGCTGCCGGCCTGGAGCAGGCAACGCGGCTGCGAGTGGCCGCACTGCACGCCGGACGGTTTCAGACGGCCGGCGCGAACCACATCGCCGACCTTGGCTGCGGCATCGGCGGGGACGCCCTCGCGATGGCCGCACTCGGCCTGACCGTGACGGCGGTGGAGGCCGACGAGATCACCGCGGCGATCGCCTCGTACAACCTGGCACCGTTCGAGACAGCGAGCGTTGTACACGCCCGCGCCGAAGACGTGGTGGGCCCGGCTGCCGCCCTCGCGGACGTCGACGGTGTGTTCATCGACCCGGCACGGCGCACGGCAGGACACTCCGACACCGAGCGACTGGCCGACCCGGACGACTACTCGCCGAGCCTGGGCTTCGCCTTCGGCCTTGGTGAACGGATGCCCACCGGCGTCAAACTCGGGCCGGGCCTGGACCGTGCGCTCATCCCTCGCGACGCCGAAGCGCAATGGGTCTCCGTCGACGGCCAACTGGTCGAGTTGGGAGTCTGGTTCGGCTCGGTCGCGCGGGAGGGCATCCGCCGGTCGGCGCTGGTGCTGTCAGCGGCCGGGCCTGCCGAGCTGACCGGCCCGGCCGATAGCGCGGACGAGCCGGTCGGCGAACTCGGCGAATATCTCTACGAGCCGGACGGATCCGTCATCCGCGCCCGCCTGATCGGCGACCTGGCCCGCCGAATGCATGCCCGAATGATCAGCGACGACATCGCATACCTCACAACGGATACGCCGGTCGTCACGCCGTTCGCGGCCGGATTTCGTGTGCGCGAGCGCTTGCCGTTCCACGAACGGGAGTTGAGGCGCGCCCTGCGTGAGCGCGGCATCGGCCGGCTCGAGATCAAGAAACGCGGGGCGGATGTCGACCCCGCCGCCCTGCGCACGCGGCTGTCGTTGCACGGGGATGCGTCCGCGACGCTCGTACTGACCCGCATCGGCGGCAGGCACGAAGCGCTGCTGGTCGACCGCCTATGACTCCGGTGGTCGAGTAGCGCATGAGCGCAGCGAATACGCGTATCGAGACCCGTATGAAGACCCCTATGAAGACCCCCTGCACCCGGGTCTCGACCCCCTCGGCAGCCAACGCCGACGGGCCGCCCTCCTGAAGGAGAGCGGCCCGCAGCGTCTCGAATCGTTCAGTAGTTGTAGGTGCCGAGGTTGCCGACCGCGGCGACGAAGATGATCGTGACGATGATCGCGATGATCAGCACCAGGATGCCGACGAATCCGAGGATGATGCCGGTCAGCCACATGCCCTTCGCCTGCGGTTCCCTGCCCTTGCCGAGGAAACCGAGGACGATGGCCGCGATCGAGAACAGGCCGCCGAAGAAGAACCAGGACGTGAACAGGCCGAGAATGCCGGCGATCAGCGCGATGATGCTGAGCACGGGAGCCTTCTGCGCCGGAGCCGTCGCATACGGCTGCGCGTACGGGTTGACCGGCGGCGCACCATATTGCGGTGCCGCGGGCTGACCAGGGTACTGCGGTGCGGCGGGCGGCGGCACGGGTGCACCGTAAGCCGGGGGCGCCGGGGGCGCATTGTAGACAGGGGCCGCGGGCGCCGCCGGGGGCGGTGCTTCATACGTCGGCGCCGCAGGGGCGGGCGGAACCTCGGGGGTGGGCGGAACCGCAGGGGCGGGCGGAACCTGCTCGGCTGGAACCTCAGGCTCGCCGTTGGGGACGTTCGGATCGGTCATGAGACCAATCTCCTTTCGTGGTGGTCGGTGTCGCCAGTTCGCCGGCGCGCTCTGCGTTACTGAGTGGCTCCTCTGCCTGTCGCCGCGGGCGGCGTGTCGACGAGCACGGCATCGACGAGCACCGTGTCGGCACGCACCATCGATTTCCCCCGGTTCCTGAACAAAAGCTGTATTTCAGCCCATAGTGGCATCCCCCTCAGGGGGTGTCAATGTGTAGAACTCCCCGTTTTCGACGGCGCACAGGTGCACGCGGCTCAGATCGATCCGCTGCGTGTCGTTCCGGTACGGTTCGATCCGCCACCGATCAGCGCACGACCTGGATGTCAGCGCACCTGGATGCAATTGACCGGCAGCGTGGAATCCGCTCCGAACTCGAGGGTGGACGGCCGATGGCCCGCGATGATCAACTGCGCGGCCAGCGCGGCGATCATCGCACCGTTGTCCGTGCACAACGAGAACGCTGGAATCCGCAACGCGATCCCGACCGCGGCACACCGTTCGACGGCAAGTTGTCGGATCCGCTCATTCGCAACCACCCCGCCGCCGAGCAGCAGCCGCGGTACCGAACGCTCGGTGCAGGCCGCGACGGCCTTGGTCAGCAGGATGTCTGCGACGGCCTCACGGAAGCTGGCGGCGACATCCGGAATCGGAACAGGTTCGCCGGCATCCTGCAGTCTCTCGACCCAGCGAGCGACAGCCGTTTTCAACCCCGAGAATGAGAAGTCGTAACGGTGTCGTGCCATGTCCTTGGGCTGGTTGAGCCCACGTGGAAAACGAATCGCTTTCGGGTTTCCGGTTGCCGCAACCCGGTCGATCTGCGGACCTCCCGGATACGGCAGCCCGAGCACGCGCGCGACCTTGTCGAAGGCCTCGCCGGCGGCGTCGTCGATGGTCTCGCCGAGCAGTTCGACGTCGGAGACCAGATTGCGCACGTGCAGCAGCGAGGTGTGCCCGCCGGAAACGAGCAGGGCGATGGTGGGAACTTCGATCGTGCGACCCGGGCCGCCGTTCGCGTCTAAAATGTCCGCACCGACGTGGCCGACCAGATGGTTGACGGCGTAGATCGGCTTGCCGAGTGACACGGCGAGCGCCTTTGCCGCACCGATGCCGACCATGAGGGCGCCGGCGAGGCCGGGGCCGCTCGTGACGGCAATGGCGTCGATGTCCACGAGCTCGATGCCGGCTTCGGCGGTCGCCGCACGGATGGCCGGTTCGAGTTCCTCCAGATGCGCACGCGCTGCCACCTCGGGCACGACGCCGCCGTAGCGGGCGTGCTGCTCCATCGACGACGCGATGGTGTTCGACAGCAGCCGGTTGCCGCGCACGATACCGATGCCGGTCTCATCGCACGAGGTCTCGATGCCGAGCACGAGCGGATCGACGCGGTTCACAGCCGTTCCCCCCTCCGCGGGCCTGTGGGCGGCGACGCGACGCGACCTGCGGCCGGCGATGCAGCGCCGACCGAGAGCTTCATCACGAGCGCGTCGACGCCATCGGGCTGGTAATAGTGCGACCGCACGCCGATCTGTTCAAAGCCGAACGAGTGATACAGCGTTTGGGCGCCGGGGTTGTCTGCACGAACCTCGAGAAACACGTCGCGTGCACCGCGTTCGGAAGCCTCAGCGATCAACGCGGCAATCAGTGCACGGCCAATGCCATGCCGCCGGGCGTGCGGCGCGACGGCGATGGTCTGGATCTCCGCCTCCGCTGCGCCGCGCGACGCGAGCAGCCCGGCATAGCCGTCGACGGATGCACGCGGCGCGCTGGGAGGGGACGTTGCGGCATCCGCCGACGCCGCATCAGTCAGCGCAGCATCCGCCGACGCGGCATGCAGCGACCCGGCATGCAGCGACCCGGCATCGGCCGGCGTATCCGCAGCCGTATCCGCAGCAACGGAGCGCACCGCGACGAGGTAGTAGCCGTGTTCGCTTGCCAACTCGGTGCGCATGGTCGAGCGGGACCAGGCATCCGTCGTGAAGATCGAGGTCTCGAGCGCCATGATGGCGTCGAGGTCTGCGCGGGTCGCCCGACGCAGCTGCCAGGTGTCGCTCACGCGGTCACGCGTTTCGGCCCGGCCGACGGGGTGACATCCGGCGAGCGCAGGTACAGCGGTTCGTCGGCGGCGAACGGCCGGCCGTGCTGATAGGTCGATTCGGCGAGCATTCCGAGTGCCGCAGCGGAAACAGATGCCGCGTCGAGCCGGGGCAGGTCCGCGTGCGGCAGCGCATCCGGTTTGCAGAGTCCTGGGCCGTCGCTGCGCAGCGGGATGCCGACCTCGTCGATTCCGCGATATGCCGACCAGTACACTTCGCGGCGACGGGCATCCGTGACGACGAGAAGCGAGCCGGTGTGGCCCAGGCCGTAACGCTCGAACGCGACGGCGTCATGGCTGACGAGCGGCACGACGGGGATCCCGGCGCCGAGCGCGAAGACGCGTGCCGCGGCGATGCCGACGCGCAGGCCCGTGAACGGGCCGGGGCCCATTCCGGCGGCGACAGCGGACAGCTCGGCGACGGCGACACCGGCCTCGGTCAGACAGTCCTCGATCAGCGAGCCGATGACCTCGGCATGGCGCATGGTGTCGTCGACGGACCGATCCGCGAGCACGCCTCGGTCGCGATCGACGACCGCGACACTCGATCCGGCGGAGGTGTCGATCGCAAGCAGCATGTGTTCCAGTTTATCGGCGGTCATTCGAGGCCACCGCCCAGGTGATGCCGATTCGTGGCGCCTGTGCGCCGCTTTGTGCAGCCCGTGCGCCACGTGAACTGGCGCATTGCACTGGCACGTTGCACTGGCGCATTGCACACAGAGTGGCGCGCAACAGGCATAGCGTTGGTCGAAGAGACGTTGGAGGGATGTATTGCTATGAATGCTGGTCGATTGATTGTTCGCGTTGTGGTCGGAGGGCTGTTCTTCGGCCACGGAATGCAGAAACTCGCCGGATGGTTCGGCGGTTCCGGCCTTGAGGGCACCGACAAGATGATGCATGCGCTCGACATGGAACCCGCGCGGCGGAATTCGATCGCATCCGGTCTGACGGAGGCGGCTGGCGGCGCTGCGCTGATCGCCGGGTTGGCGACACCCGTCGCGGCGGCCGGGCTGATGGGTACGATGATCACGGCCGTCCGCAAGGTGCATTTCAAGAACGGTGTCTGGAACGGGAATCGTGGCTGGGAGTACAACGCCGTGCTGATCGCGAGCCTGTTCGCGCTGGTGGAGTCCGGGCCGGGCAGATTCTCACTCGATGCGGCCCGCGGGCGGGTGCGGTCGGGCACCGGATGCGCGCTGGCAGCGTTGGCGGGCGGGGTCGCCGCATCCGTCGCCGCTGTCGGGATCGGTCGACGCAACGCACAAGCGGCGCGGCTGCTCGAAGCGCACGATGCGACAGCGCATGACGCACAGAGCCCGGATGACGCCGATTAGGGAGCTGGGAAGCGAACGGTTGTGGCTTTGGACGGTGACCGCAGTTCTTCGACGTAACGCAACCGCCTCTCATCGAACGCTTGTGCCATCGCCGACTGCTGTTCTTGACAGGTATAGCTACCATTGCTGCTCAAGACCTGCGACGACCCGGCCGGGAGAGGGCGACGGCCTATCGCTGAGGTCACGCAACCCAGCGCGGGCCGTAGCCGGTGAGAGTAATCGTGCGGGGCTCAGGAGCATCCAACGCGGCCGCCGGCGCACTCGCCTCATCCGCCGTATCCCCGGCTGCACCTGCATCCACACCGCTCGGTCGGTCGATCGCGACACCGAGCCAGGATTCGGTGACCCCATCGAGCATGCCCGCACCCCACTCCACGACCACGACAGAGCGCGCAAAGTCGATATCAAGATCATCGAGCTCGAGCGCGCTGCCCAGCCGATACGCATCCACATGCACAAGAGGAGGACCCCCGACCAGACTCGGATGCGTGCGCGCGAGCACGAACGTGGGACTCGTCACCGGTCCGCGCACACCGAGCGCGTCACCGATGCCGCGGGTCAGCGTCGTCTTGCCCGCACCGAGCGGGCCGTTCAGCGCGACAAGGTCCCCAGGCCGCAACAACGCGCCCAGTTCGCGGCCGAATGCTTCCATGTCGTCCGGAGTCGCAACGAGCCGGCTCCCCGCGAGGTGCTCCAGCCGCACAGGCTGCTCCCCGGGTTCCGGCCGCTTCGCGCTTTTCGGCTGCCTTGACTGTTCTGACGGCATCGCGTCAACCGCCCACATAGGTCCGGGTCACGCGCCCGCCGATCCGGGCGATGATCTCGTAGTTGATCGTGTCGGCTGCGGCCGCCCACTGCTCTGCGGACGGCATCCCCTGAGCGGGATCGCCGAACAGCACCACCTCGTCGCCGACGGCGACCGGATGCTCACCCACGTCGACGACGAACTGGTCCATCGCGATCCGCCCGCTCACGCGGAAGATGCGCCCGCCGATCTGCACCGGACCGCCATTGGAGGCACCGCGCGGAACGCCGTCGGCGTACCCGAGCGGGATCAGCGCGAGCGTGGTGTCGGCATCCGTCCAATAGGTGTAGCCATACGACACGCCGGTGCCTGCGGGCACGCGCCGCACGCCGGCGACGCGCGAGCGCAGCGTCATCGCCGGCGTCAGCCCGAGGTCGGCAGAGGAGCGTCCTTCAAGCGGTGACAACCCGTACATGCCGATGCCGATGCGAACGGTGTTATAGCGAGCCGACGGCACCGTGAGTGCGGCTGTCGTCGCGGCGATGTGCCGTAGGGAGGGTGTCAACCCCGCCTGTGTCGCAAGCGCCAGACCGCGGTCGAGTTTGCGGACAGCCGCCTCATCGTGCGCCACCGACGCGTTCGACACATGACTGAAGATGCCGTCGACGCGCACAAGACCGGCGCGCTCCGCCTCCCGCGCCGCCTCGAAGGCACGCTCCCACTGGGGCTCCGGGATGCCGTTGCGGCTGAGCCCCGTGTCCAGCTTGAGCTGAACGGATGCCGCCCCCGCGCGCGCCCGCGCCGCGGCATCCGCGACCGCCTGCAGCTGTGCCGGAGACGAGATGCCGACGCTGACCCGCGCCGCGAGCGCGACCGTGAAGTCGTCGATCGGGTCGTGCAACCAGGCCAGAATCGGCGCGTCGATGCCGGCGGCACGCAGCTCGAGAGCCTCGGCCACATCCGCCACGCCGAGCCAGTCCGCGCCACCGGTCAGCGCGGCGCGCGCGGACGGAACGGCCCCGTGCCCGTAGGCGTCGGCCTTCACGACCGCGATGAAATGCTCCGTGCCGGTCAGCTCACGCATGCGTTCGACGTTGCGGGTGATCGCACCGAGATCGATGGCTGCCTCGCGCCAGGCCCGCTCAACCATTGCCGCGCCCCGCGCTGTCACCCTCAGCACGGCCGCCCTCAGCACTGTCACCCTCGGCGATGACGAATGCGCACGCGACCCCCGCGTCGTGGGTCATGGTAAGGTGCACGCCCGTGATCCCGCGGGCGGCGACGAGTGCTGCGACGGAGCCATGCAGGGTGAACCCGGGGTCGCCCTCACCGGTGGCGACCACCTCGATGTCATGCCAGTACACGCCGTCCGACGACCCAAGCGCCTTGATCAACGCCTCCTTCGCCGCGAACCGGGCCGCCAGCGAGTGCGTCGGCAGCGCCCGTTCGCCCTCAGCGAACAGCCGTTCGACCAGGCGCGGCGTGCGCGACACGGCGCGGGTGAACCGTTCCAGGTCGACGATGTCCACACCGATGCCGAGAATCATCTGCGGCTACTCGACGGTGACGGACTTTGCGAGATTGCGCGGTTGATCGACGTCCAGGCCCTTCGCCGCGGAGAGCTCCATCGCGAAGATCTGCAGAGGAACGACGGCCAACAGGGGTTCGAACAGCGGCGCGGCCAGCGGAATGCGCAGGACCTCATCGGCGAACGGGAGCACGGCGACATCGCCCTCTTCGGCGATCGCGATCACACGGGCACCGCGCGCGCGGATCTCCTGGATGTTCGAGACCACCTTCTTGTGCAGCTCGGCCGAACCGCGTGGGCTCGGCACCACGACGAACACCGGCTGCCCCGGCTCGATCAGCGCGATCGGACCATGCTTGAGCTCTCCGGCGGCGAAGCCCTCCGCGTGGATGTACGCGAGCTCCTTGAGTTTGAGCGCGCCCTCGAGCGCGATCGGGTAGCCGACCTGGCGGCCGAGGAACAGCACCGCGCGGGTGTCCGCCATCCATTTCGCAAGCTGCTCGATCCGGTCCGCCGAATCGAGGACTGTTGCGATCTTTCCCGGCACCGCGGTCAGTTCGCGCACCTGCGCCGCCTGGTCGACAGCCGACATCGTCCCCTTGACCCGGGCCAGGTGAAGGCCGAACAGATACAGCGCGGTGATCTGCGCGACGAAGGCCTTCGTCGAGGCGACGGCGACCTCGGGACCGGCGTGCGTGTAGATGACGCCATCCGATTCGCGTGGGATCGTCGCACCCTGCGTGTTGCAGATCGACACGGTGTGCGCGCCGGCCTCGCGGGCATACTTCACGGCCATGAGTGTGTCCATGGTCTCGCCGGACTGGCTGATCGAGACGACGAGGGTCCTCGGCGTGATCACCGGGTCTCGGTAGCGGAACTCGTGACTGAGATCGACATCGACCGGCACGCGTGCCCACCGTTCGACCGCGTAGCGGCCGACCATGCCGGCATATGCGGCGGTGCCGCAGGCGATGATCGTGATGCGGTCGACGCGCGCAAGGACATCGTCGTCCAGGTCGCTCAGCTCGGGGATCACGACGGCGCCGTCGTGCACACGGCCGCGTACCGTGTTGGCGACGGCATCTGGTTCCTCGCTGATTTCCTTGGCCATGAAGCTGGGCCAGCCGCCCTTCTCCGACGCGGATGCGTCCCACGCGATCTCGAATTCTTCCACGTCGACCGCAGCGCCGGCGAAATCGGTGACGGTCACCGCATCCGGGGTGATCGTCACGATCTGATCCTGGCCGATCGCCATCGCGCGGCGAGTGTGCTCGACGAACGCGGCGACATCCGAACCGAGGAAGTTCTCGCCGTCACCGAGGCCGATCACGAGCGGCGAGTTGCGTCGGGCGCCGACGACGACGCCCGGCTCGTCCTGGTGCACCGCGAGCAGGGTGAATGCGCCGTCGAGGCGGCCGACGACACGGCGGAACGCCTCACGCAGGTCGCCGGTTTCGCGATATTCGCGACCCAGAAGGGCCGCGGCGACCTCCGTGTCTGTCTCGCTTTCGAACGTGAACCCGTCTGCGGCCAATTCGTCCTTCAGGACGGCGAAGTTCTCGATGATGCCGTTGTGGATCAATGCCAGCTTGCCGTCGTCGCCGAGATGCGGGTGCGCATTGCGGTCGGTCGGCCCACCGTGGGTCGCCCAGCGGGTGTGGCCGATGCCGGTCGAACCGTTGCCGAGCGGATGCGCCGCCAAGTCGTCGACAAGCACCTGCAGCTTGCCGGCGCGCTTGCGCGTGCCGAGCCGCCCGTCGCCGTCGATCACGGCGATGCCGGCGGAATCGTACCCGCGGTATTCCAGGCGCTTGAGCCCGCCGAGCAGCACATCGACACTCTTATCGGTACCGGCGTACCCGACGATTCCACACATGCGCCTGATTTTAGCGGGGTGCGCTGAACGCTCCCGCTCACCCCCTGCGATCAAACGCCGCTCGACCAGCGGGTGTCAGTCTCTGATCGCCCGATGGGCACTAAACTGAGCCGTTATGACGGGGACCGGGTCACGTATCGACACCACGGCGACGTCTCCGTTCGTCGAACTCGATCGTGCCGACTGGGCGGAGCTCGCCGCCTCGACCCGTCTCCCGCTGAAAGAGACGGAGATCGTGCAACTGCGCGGGCTGGGAGACCCGCTCGACATGCGTGAGGTCGCCGAGGTCTACCTGCCGCTCAGCCGGCTGCTCAGCCTGTACGCCGCCGGCACGAAACAGCTGCACCGGGTCACCAGTGATTTTCTCGGCGAACGGGCGGCACGCACTCCGTTCGTGATCGGAGTGGCCGGATCCGTCGCCGTCGGCAAGTCCACGATCGCGCGACTGCTGCGCGAACTGCTCTCACGCTGGGAGGACACCCCGCGGGTCGAACTCGTGACCACCGACGGGTTCCTGTTCTCCAACGCCGAACTCGCGCGACGGGGCCTGATGGAGCGCAAAGGCTTCCCGGAGTCGTACGACCGGCGATCCCTGCTGCGCTTCGTGACCGAGGTCAAGAGCGGCGCGTCCGAGGTGCGCGCCCCGTTCTATTCGCACCTCAGCTACGACATCGTGCCGGAAGCTCAGATCGTCGTGCGACAGCCCGATGTGCTGATCGTCGAGGGGTTGAACGTGCTGCAACCGGCTGTCGGCGGGCACAACCGGCTGTCGATCAGCGACCTGTTCGACTTCAGCGTCTATGTCGACGGACGCACTCGAGACATCGCATCCTGGTACGAAGAACGCTTTCTGAAACTGCAACGTGGCGCGTTCGCGAACCCGAAGTCGTACTTCCATCGGTTCGCCAGCCTGACCGAAGAGGAAGCCCGTGCACGCGCTCGCCAGATCTGGACCAGCATCAACGAGCCGAACCTGCTCGAGAACATCCGCCCGACGCGGTCGCGCGCCAAGCTGGTACTGCGCAAGAGCAGCAATCACACCGTCAATTCGGTCTTGCTGCGCAAACTGTAAGGCGGCGCTGGCCGAGTAGCGCGGGGAAGTCGGTGGTCGAGTAGCGAAAGGTCAGATGGCCAGGCGCTCACGCACGATGTCGGCGAGAGCGTGCGCGAAACGGTCGGCGGTCGCCTGGTCGGCTGCCTCGACCATGACTCGCACCATCGGCTCCGTGCCGGACGGCCGAAGCAGAACACGGCCGGAATCGCCGAGCGCCTCCTCCGTGTCGGCGACCGCGGCGGCGATCACCGCGTCGCCGCCGAGGCGATCCCGATCGACTCCTCGCACGTTGACGAGGATCTGTGGGAACACCGTCATGGCAGCGGCCAGCTGCGCGAGCGACTTGCCGGTGCTGGCCATCCGGCTCACCAGGTGCAACCCGGTCAGGATGCCGTCACCCGTCGTTGCGAATTCGCGCATGATCACGTGACCCGACTGTTCGCCTCCGAGCGAGAAGCTGTTCTCGTTCATCTGCTCGAGCACGTAACGGTCACCGACCTTGGTCTGTACGACCGAGATGTCATTCTCGCGCATCGCGATGCGCAGGCCGAGGTTGCTCATGACCGTTGTGACCAGAGTGCGTTCGCGGAGCACACCACGCTCCGCCATGCCGAGTGCCAGGATCGCCATGATCTGGTCGCCGTCGACAATGTTTCCGGATGCGTCCACCGCCAGGCAGCGATCGGCGTCCCCGTCGTGTGCGATACCGACGTCGGCGCCGTAGGCGACGACCGCGTCCGCCAGCTGCGCAAGATGGGTGGAGCCGACGCCGTCGTTGATATTGATGCCGTCGGGATCGTCTCCGATCACGGTGACACGAGCACCGGCATCCGTGAACACCTCGGGAGATACGCCGGCTGCGGCGCCATTGGCGCAGTCGAGCACGACATGGATGCCGTCGAGGCGGTGCGGGAGGCTCGCCAGCAGGTGCACGACATAGCGGTCCTCTGCGTCGGCGAACCGGCGGATGCGGCCGACGTCGCCGCCGGTCGGCGCCAGCTTCGGCGTGCTGAGAGCGGCTTCGATGCGATCCTCGACGATATCCGGAAGCTTAGCGCCGCCGTGGGCGAAGATCTTGATCCCGTTGTCGGGCGCCGGATTGTGCGACGCGGAGATCATCACGCCGAAGTCGGCGTCGATGTCCGAGATCAGGAATGCGGTTGCGGGAGTCGGGATCACGCCGGCGTCGAGCACGTCGACGCCGGAACTCGCCAGGCCTGCCGCGACCGCGGCGATGAGGAACTCACCGGAGATGCGCGGGTCGCGTGCGACGACCGCGACGGGCCTGCGGCCCGCCGCCCGGCGGGCGTCGGCGCTGCGACCCTGCGTCAGGACGACGGCGGTTGCCTGAGCGAGGCCGAGTGCGAGGTCGGCCGTGAGATCGCCGTTCGCCAGTCCGCGAACGCCATCTGTACCAAAAAGACGTGGCATAGGGAGCCGGAGTGCGCGGTGCCGACTAGCGCTTCGAGAACTGCGGAGCCTTGCGAGCCTTCTTGAGTCCGGCCTTCTTGCGTTCCTTGACACGAGCGTCACGACTCAGGAAGCCCGCCTTCTTCAGGGTTGCACGGTTGTTCTCCGTGTCGATCTCGTTGAGCGCACGGGCAATGCCCAGACGCAGCGCGCCGGCCTGACCCGAGGGGCCGCCGCCGGTGATCTTCGCGATGACGTCGTAACTGCCGAGCAGATCGAGCACCTTGAACGGGTCGTTGATCAGCTGTTGGTGCAGCTTGTTCGGAAAGTAGTCAGCGAACTGGCGTCCATTGACGGTGATGGTGCCTGCGCCCGGCACGAGGCGCACGCGGGCGATGGCCTGCTTGCGCCGGCCGACGGCTGCGCCGGGGACGCTGAGCGCGGGGCGTGGGGCCTTGACGGCCTCGGTTGCGGGGGTCTCGGTGCTGAAGCTCTGTACGGCTTCTGAGGCCTCGAGCTGGTCTGCGATCTTCGCCATGGTCTTTACGAATCCTTTTTCTGTGGTCTCTTACGCCGGCGTCTACTGCGCGACCTGGTCGAAGGCGTATGCCTTGGGCTGCTGTGCAGCATGCGGGTGCTCGCTGCCGGTGTAGACCTTGAGCTTGCGGAACTGGGCGCGACCGATGGAGTTCTTCGGGAGCATGCCGCGAACGGCTTTCTCGACGGCCCGAGCCGGGTTCTTCTCGAGCAACTCTGCGTAGGTGACGGCGCTGAGACCGCCCGGGTAACCCGAGTGGCGGTAGGCCTTCTTCTGGTCGGCCTTCGCGCCGGTCAGGGCAATCTTGTCCGCGTTGATGATGATGACGAAGTCGCCGCCGTCGAGGTGCGGAGTGAACGTCGCCTTGTGCTTGCCGCGGAGCAGAACGGCGGCGTGGCTGGCCAGGCGGCCGAGCACGACATCCGTCGCATCGATGACGACCCAGTCCCGCTTGAGTTCGGAGGCCTTCGGTGAGTAGGTGCGCGTCACAGTAGTGGCTGCTTTCTGTCGTAAGTTGGGTAGTTCGTGAATCCCGCTCCGTTGGGTGTTCCGTGTTCTGATGAACGCCGTTGCAATAAGCACGCCGTTGCAATAAGCACAGCCGCGATAAGCACAGCTGCAAGTAGGCACAGTGGAACGCCGCAGGTGGAGGGCTCAACTTCGGATGTCATGCCGAAGACGGCATAGACACCAAGGGTCAATAGTACGCGACAACGGGGATGCCGCGCAAACGCGCGACGCGCGCTTCGCGATCAACGGATGGCTGCGGTGCCGCTCAGAGTTCGCGACGCGCGCGCGTCTGCTCGGCCCGCTGCGCGAACTGCGCGTCATCCGGATACCCGACTTCCATCAGTGTCAGGCCGCGGGCGGGCAGCACTGTGAACGCGCTCGTGCGGGCGCCGGCCTCACGCAGCAGGGCGAGATCGCCGACGGCGAGCTTGCCCTCGCCGACGGCGACACAGGCCCCGACGAGGGAGCGCACCATGCTGTGGCAGAACGCATCCGCCTTCACCGTCGCGACCAGCACACCGTCTGTGTCACGCTGCCAACTGAACTCCTGCAGCGTGCGGATCGTGGTCGCGCCCTCGCGCGGCTTGCAGTACGCGGCGAAGTCATAGAGTCCGGGCAGGCTGCGGGCAGCCGCGTCCATCGCCGGCCCGTCGAGTCCGACCGACAGCCAGGTCGTGCGATGCCGCTGCAGCGGGTCGTGCACGGCAGCGCGGTCGGCGATCCGATACTCGTAGCGACGCCACACCGCGGAGAAGCGCGCGTCGAAGCCGGGCGAGGCGATGGCGCCGTGCGTCACGACGATGTCGGGAAGCGGGCCGAGGATGCCGTTGACCCGATGCGCGAGGGCGGCACCGGCATCCGTCTGCGGTGCCGACCCGCGGCGCGGTTTGAGAAGGGCAGCGCATTGCTCGTCGCTGAGATCGACGTGCGCGACCTGTCCCACGGCATGCACCCCCGCGTCCGTTCGACCCGCGACCACCAGTGTCGGCGACGGCGGGTGGCGGCGGAACATCGTGGCCAGCGCTCGTTCCAGTTCGCCCTGCACGGTGCGCAGTCCGGGCTGCCTGCTCCAGCCGTTGAACGCGGAACCGTCATACGCGATATCCAGACGGATGCGCGTTGCCGCGAGGTCGACGTCGGTAGGCGATGCAGTCACGCGAGCCATCTTAGAATGCGCGAACCCGTGGACGAGAAGCGATCCGCCGCTGCTCGGCAGCGGGTCGCCGACCCGCGTGACCGGGCAACACGGCCTCGAACCACTCAGCGGCGATTGTTAGGGTGGATCGCGACGCCCCCGCCTTGCCTATGACCAACCTCGCTCCGCAGTCCCCCGACTCCCCCGCTCGGCCCGTCTCCGCGCGCGCTTCGTCGACCCGTCATTTCGCCGGACTCGATGGCTTGCGGGCCCTCGCCGTCGTCGCGGTCCTCGTCTACCACCTGTTCCCCGGTCTTTTGCCGGGCGGGTTCATCGGGGTCGACGTCTTCTTCGTGATCAGTGGGTTCCTGATCACGAGCCTGCTCATCGGCGAGCGTGCGACCGCCGGCCGGCTCTCGCTCAGGCGGTTCTGGCAGCGCAGAGTGCGTCGCCTCGTCCCTGCGCTCGTCGCACTCGTCTTGGCCTGTTGCACGATGGCGCTGATCATCGGCGGCGACGTGCTCGTCGGCCTGAGTCGCCAAGTGCTCGGCGCTGCGACCTTCAGCTACAACTGGCTGGACATCGCCGCCGGCAGCAGTTATTTCAGCCGGGGCGCACCTGAGCTCTTCCGCAATCTGTGGTCGCTCGCCGTCGAGGAGCAGTTCTATCTGGTCTGGCCGTTCGTGCTCATCGTGATCCTGCTGATCCGCAACAACCGGGTGCGGATCGCTGTGCTGCTGATGTTGGCCGCGGCATCCGCAGCGCTGATGTGGTTGCTGTATATGCCCGGTTCGGACGCGACGCGGGTGTATTTCGGCACGGATACGCACAGTTTCGGACTCATGATCGGTGCGGCTCTGGCGCTGATCGTACCGTCCGTCAGCCCACTGAACCTCGACGCGGGCGAGAGCCCGCTGCAGGTGTTCGTGCGCCGCTGGCTGCCGGGCCTGGGCCTGATCAGCCTGGTCGCCGTGTTGACCGCCACCTGGTGGCTGCACGACGACGCGACGATCACCTACCACGGGGGGCTGGTGGCGATCAGTGTGCTGACTGCGATCGTGATCTGGGCGGCCGTCGCACTGCGGTCGACGCACGGTTCGTCGGCCGCCCGGTCCGCACTCGGCCGCGCATTGGACGCCTCCCCGCTCCGCGCGATCGGCGCTCGCTCATACGGGTTGTATCTGTGGCACTGGCCGGCTCTGGTTCTGGTCTCCGCGTCCTGGCCGCGCGGCGCGGACACCCCGGAACGCATGCTCCTGATCGGCACAGTCGCACTCATCGTCACGGTGGCCGCCGCCGCCCTGTCGTATCGCTTCGTCGAACAGCCGGTGAGGCGGCACGGATTCCGTGGAGTCGCACGCACGGTGCGCGGTCGCGTCGGTGCGTCGCGTCGCGGCAGAGTGTCGGCCGTCGCCGGCTTGACGGTCATCGCCGTCACGCTCGCGGGAACCGGCGCAGCGCTGGTCACCGCTCCCGCGGAGACGAGCGCCCAGGCATTCATCGAACGCGGCGTCAAAGCGGTACGGCAGGAGGGTTCGCCGGCGGCGTCCGGACGCGTGTCGGCGGCGACGCCGGGTCGCTCGGCCGCCCCGAGTACGGGCGCGGCATCGAACGCCGATCCGACACCGGGCGCATCCGGCGCCGAATCGATGACGCAGGTCGCAGTGGATCCCCGGCACAAGCCCATCCCCAGCGGAGATCAGCTGGACGCCATCGGAGATTCCGTCATGCTGGCCAGCGCCCCGGAGCTGCAAGCGATCTTCCCCGGAATCGCGATCGACGCCGTCGTCTCCCGGCAGCTGCGAGCGGCACCCGATATCGTGCGTTCGATGGCCGCCGCCGGAACGCTCCGAAAGGCGCTGATCATCGGCCTGGGCACGAATGGTTCGATCAGCGCCGACTCGCTGGAGAACATCCGCCAGACCATCGGGCCCGATCGCGAACTCGTGCTGGTCACCGTGCAGGCGCCGCGCTCGTGGACGCCCGGCGTCAACGACACGCTGCGTGCGTTCGCCGCACAGCACTCTCGAACGGTTGCGCTCGCGGATTGGCAGACGGCGATCGCGCCACACCTGGATGTGCTGGCGGACGACCAGATCCACCCCGGTGCCGCAGGCGGCCGGATCTACGCCGCAACGGTGCGGGCCGCACTGCAGCGCCTCGCCGACCTGCCGCCGATCGATGTGGGCATCGCACAGGTGTACGGGCCGACGCTGCAGCCGCCGCGACTTCTGCGCGACCCGGCCGCCACTCCACCAGCATCCGCTTCTGCGCGTGATCGCTGAGCTGCCGAATCGCAGCCTGCCGAGTCGCCGCAACTGGCTGTTCCAGGAGCGCATCGCGGGAACGCGAAAGGGCCCCGAAATCCGAGACGGATGCGGGGCCCTCGCGTTCTACAGGAATTACTTCGCGTCGTCCTCGCCGGCATCCGTCGCCTCAGTGTCGGCTTCGGTCGCCTCAGCGGCGTCTGCCGTCTCAGCGGCGTCGACCGCGTCGACGTCATCCGTCGCGTCGTCGGTCGCTTCAGCAGCAGCCTCTTCGACGGTATCTGCAGGTGCCGCTTCGACGACCTCATCGACAATCGGCGTGGACGCCTTCGTCGCAGTCGATGCGCCCGACTTCGTGGACTTCGCCTTCGGCGTCACCGGCTCGAGCACGAGCTCGATCTGCGCCATGGGGGCGTTGTCGCCCTTGCGGAAGCCGAGCTTGGTGATGCGGGTATAGCCGCCTTCGCGCTCTGCGACCAGCGGTGCGATCTGAGTGAACAGCTCGTGCACGACGGTCTTGTCATGGATGACCGCCAGTACGCGACGGCGCGCATGCAGGTCGCCGCGTTTGGCGAAGGTGATCAGCCGCTCGGCGAGCGGACGCAGCCGCTTGGCCTTGGTCTCGGTGGTCTTGATCGACTTGTGCGTGAACAGGGCAGCGGCCAGGTTGGCGAGTAGCAGTCGCTCGTGTGCCGGCCCGCCGCCGAGACGAGGACCCTTAGTTGGCTTCGGCATTTTCGTGTTTCTCCGGTGTTTTCAAGGTGTGGGTATTCAAGGTGTGTAAGGCGTGGACGGGCGAGACTAGACGGTCTCGTCGTCGTAGCCGCTGTAGAAGTGGGCGCCATCGAACCCGGGAACCGAGTCCTTGAGCGACAAGCCCATCTCCGTCAGCTTGTCCTTGACCTCATCCACCGACTTCTGGCCGAAGTTGCGGATGTTCATGAGCTGCGTCTCCGACAGGGAGACCAGTTCGCTGACGTTGTTGATGCCCTCACGCTTGAGGCAGTTGTACGAGCGCACAGACAGATCGAGGTCCTCGATGGGCATGGACAGCTCGGGGCTGAGTACCGCGTCGACCGGCGCGGGGCCGATCTCGATGCCCTCGGCCTGGTTGTTCAGCTCGCGAGCCAGACCGAACAGCTCGGTCAGCGTGCGACCCGCGGAGGCGATCGCGTCGCGCGGGCTGATCGCCGGTTTCGTCTCGACATCCACGACCAGGCGGTCGAAGTCGGTACGCTCACCGGCACGCGTCGCCTCGACGCGGTAGGTGACCTTGAGCACAGGCGAGTAGATCGAGTCGATCGGAATCTGACCGGCCTCGCTGTACTCGTTGCGGTTCTGTGTCGCGGAGACGTAGCCGCGGCCGCGCTCGATGGTGAGCTCGACCTCGAACTTGGCCTTGTCGTTGAGCGTGGCGATGACGAGCTCGGGATTGTGGATCTCCACGCCTGCCGGAGCCGAGATGTCCGCAGCCGTGACCTCACCGGCGCCCTGCTTGCGCAGGTAGGCGGTGATCGGCTCGTCGTGCTCGCTGGAGACGACCAGACCCTTGATGTTCAGGATGATCTCGGTGACATCCTCCTTCACACCGGGAACGGTGCTGAACTCGTGCAGCACACCATCGATGCGGATGCTTGTGACAGCGGCTCCGGGGATCGAGGAGAGCAGGGTACGGCGCAGGGAGTTGCCGAGGGTGTAGCCGAAGCCGGGCTCAAGCGGTTCGATGACGAACCGTGAACGGAACTCCGAGATGTTCTCTTCGGCGAGCGTGGGGCGCTGTGCAATGAGCACTGTTGTTTCCTTTCGGCCAAGTGTCCGCTATATGACACCTGCGTGAGTGAGGTATTGAGTTATGAAGGTGTTGCGTTGATCGAGCAGGGCGCCCGCGGCCGTATCGAGATCCGACCGTATCGAGATCCCGCACGAGGTCTCGATACGCTCGCTGGCGCTCGCTACTCGACCACCGGATGCGTTAAACTCTGCGACGCTTGGGGGGCCGGCATCCGTTGTGCGCCTGAGGCGTCACGTCGTTGATCGAGCCGACCTCGAGCCCCGCCGCCTGAAGCGAGCGGATCGCCGTCTCACGACCGGAACCCGGGCCCTTCACGAACACGTCGACCTTCTTCATGCCGTGCTCCTGCGCCTGGCGCGCGGCGGATTCTGCTGCCAGCTGCGCGGCGAACGGGGTCGACTTGCGGGAACCCTTGAAGCCGACGCCGCCGGAGGACGCCCAACTGATGACGGCACCGGTGGTGTCCGTGATCGAGACGATGGTGTTGTTGAACGTCGACTTGATGTGGGCCTGGCCCACGGCGATGTTCTTCTTTTCTTTCTTGCGCGGCTTGCGAACGGCCGACTTGGGTGCTGCCATGATGTGGAGAGTCTCCTTGTGTCAAAAATCGGTGATCGAGTAGGCCCGGTGATCCAGTAGGCCCGGTGATCCAGTAGGCCGCCCGCGGCCGTATCGAGATCCGGCTTCGAGATCCGGCATCGAGATCAACGGGCCTTCTTCTTGCCGGCGACGGTGCGCTTCGGACCCTTACGGGTACGAGCGTTGGTCTTCGTGCGCTGCCCGCGGACCGGGAGACCCTTGCGATGGCGGATGCCTTCGTAGCTGCCGATCTCGACCTTGCGACGGATGTCTGCGGCAACCTCGCGACGCAGGTCGCCTTCCACCTTGTAGTTGCCTTCGATGTAGTCGCGAAGGGCAACGAGTTGATCGTCGGTGAGATCCTTGACGCGGATGTCTCCCGAGATTTCGGTTTCGGCGAGGGTCTTGAGGGCCCTCGTGCGGCCGACACCGTAGATGTACGTCAGTGCGACCTCCACACGCTTCTCGCGCGGGATGTCGACGCCTGCTAGACGTGCCATTGTGGCTTCTCCTGTGAGTGAGTGGAGGTCTGTAGCAGCTCCGGTGCCTCGGCCTCCAACCGCGGGTGTCCGTTCCGGTGTGGTCGAGTCAAACCCGTTGATCGAGCTTGTCGAGATCAAGAACTTCTGGTGCTGCCATTTACTTTTCGATTTTCGGTTGTATTCGATGATCGAGTAGTGAGGAACGAACGTATCGAGGCCCTCGTTCGCAGTCTCGATTCGCTGCGCTACTCGACCACCAGTAGTGCCTAACCCTGCCGCTGCTTATGCCGCGGGTTCTCACAAATGACCATGACCCGGCCATTGCGGCGGATCACCTTGCACTTGTCGCAGATCTTCTTGACGGAGGGCTTGACCTTCATGATTCTTACCTTTTCGCTGTCCTCGTACCCGTTCCGTACCCGGCGGTCGAGTAGCAGTTCGCGAAGCGAACCGCGTATCGAGACCAGGGGAACAGGCCGTTACTTATCCAGCACTCGTTACTTGTAGCGGTAGACGATCCGGCCACGGGTCAGGTCGTAAGGGCTCAGTTCGACAATCACCCGGTCCTCGGGGAGGATGCGGATGTAGTGCTGACGCATCTTGCCCGAGATGTGGGCAAGAACCTTGTGTCCGTTGCTCAGCTCGACGCGAAACATCGCGTTGGGCAGCGCCTCGACCACAGAGCCTTCGATCTCTATGACGCCGTCTTTTTTGGCCATATCCTCACTATTCGTTGATGAATACTGTCGCTAAACGTATTGTGTGATGGTCGTGCGTTGGATTGTGGTGCCGTATCGCCGCACGGCGGGCACACCTCTACAGGCAGTGCAAGACACCAAGGGTCTATCCTATGGTATTCCAGGCGTTTCCGCCAGTTGAGATTCCGCGCCGCGCGGTCAGGCGTCGCGGGCGAGAAGCGCGGCGTTCATCCGGTCCGTCATGTCGCGATCGTGTGTGACGGTCGCGCCGTCCAGTTGCACGATCGGCGCGGCCAGCCGCACGCTGGAGACCAGCCACAGCCCATCGGCGTCCGCAAGGCCGGCGACGGGTATGACCGCCTCCTCTGCTTTCAACCCGGCCGCCCGGTAGAAGTCGAAGAGCGCCAGCTGGCTGGTGCCCGGCAGGATTCCGATGTCCGTGCGCGGTGTCAGAAACACGTCGCCTCGCCGGATGATGACGGTCGAGGTGGGTGCCTCCATCACGTAACCGTCTGAACTCACGAAGATCGCGTCATCCGCGCCGCGTCGGCGCGCCTCGCGCTGGGCGGCCATGTTCACCGCGTAGGAGAGCGTCTTCGCGCCCGCGAGCAGCCACGGAGCGCGCCGGGCGATGTCGCTCGGGTAGCCGCGGTCCAGCGTGACGACGCGGATGCCTTTCCGCCGCTCGGCGAAATCGCCGCCCGCCACACTGGCCACGATCCACCCCGTCGGACGGTCTGTGCCCTCGATCCCGCGGGTGAGAACGAGTTTCAAACCGCACTGCACCTCGGTCGGCAGTGTGGCGGCTGCAATCCGGATCGCCTCCCGCCACTGTTCTTCGTTAGGCGCCGGCAGCTCGAGCAGGGTCGCAGAGTTTGCGAGTCTGGCAAGATGCGCGGCGACCGACTGCGGATGGCCGGCAATCACGCCGAAGGTCTCGAAGACCCCGTCCCCACGGGAGGCGCCGAGGTCGGTCACTCGCAGGGTCGGCGCATCCGCTTCGACTCGGTGCACGGTGGACGCCCACCCTCCGTCGGGCGGGTTGTCGCCCGCGGGATGGATGTCGATCGTGAAGATGACGGGGTCGCTCATACATCGACTCTAAACCGCGCCCCGGGCTCCTCCCGCCCTGCCCCCACCTGCACTCGGTGGTCGAGGAGCCCGCGAGCGGAGCGGGCAGGCGTATCGAGACCAGGAGTCTTCGGCCGTACAAGCTTCGATCTCGATACACGTATTCGATGCGCTCATGCGTTACCCGACCACCGGGACTGCTGGTTGCTAGGCCGGACGAACGGGCGTGATACCGAACGGGGCGAGGCCGGCGGCTCCGCCGTCTTCGGCGGTCAGCACCCAGATGCCGTCCCTGTGCACGGCAACGCTGTGTTCCCAGTGCGCTGCGGCCAGGCCGTCCTCCGTGGCGACGGTCCAGCCGTCATCCCGCACGAAGGTCTCCGGGCTGCCGAGCACGACCATCGGTTCGACCGCCACCACCAAGCCCGGGCGCACCTCAGGACCCTTCTGGCGCACGCTGTAGTTGAAGACAGGCGGCGCCTCGTGCATGCTCCGGCCGATGCCGTGGCCGACATAGTCGGTGAGGATGCCGTAGTCGCCTTTCGAGCGGATGTATCCCTCGATCGCATCGCCGACCTCATTGAGATAGCCGGCCGTTGCCAGCCGTGCGATCCCATGCCACAGGGACTGTTCCGTCACGTCGCTGAGCTCCCGGCGCTGTGCGACGACGGCGGGATGCGCCGGATCGTCGAGCACTACGGAGATCGCCGCGTCCCCGTTCCAGCCGCCGAGAATCGCCCCACTGTCGACGGAGAGAATGTCGCCCGGCTGAAGGACGCGTGAGCCTGGGATGCCGTGCACGACATCCTCATTGATCGAGGAGCAGATGGTGTGGTGGTAGCCGGCCTCGAGCTTGAAGTTGGATCGACCGCCGCGTGCCACGATCGCGGCCTCGGCCAGCGCATCCAATTCGCCGGTGGTGATGCCGGGTCGCACCGCAGCACGGACCGCGGCCAGGCTGTCGGCGGTGGCGATCCCCGGCTCGATCATCAGCCGCAATTGGGCGGGTGACTTGTAGATCGACCGGCGCAGACTCACGCTCACACGAAGCCTCCGCCGATGCGAGGCGGTTCCGCCCGGCGGTGTTCAGGAAGCCGCAAGTTCGTCGACCTCGCCGATGCCCCGCTCCGCCAGTGCCGACCGGGCGCGATCGGCGATCTCGTCGACAGCGCCCAGCCCGTCGATCTCGAGGAGCAGTCCGCGGTCGCGATAGACATCGATCAGCGGCGCCGTCTCACGCAGGTAGACCTGTTGGCGGTGACGGATGGCTTCCTCCGTGTCGTCTGCACGCCCCTGTTCGTGGGCCCGCTTCGTCAGGCGCGACACGATCTCGTCCTGGTCGGCCACCAGACGCACGACCGCTTCGAGCGGCTGGCCGCGCTCTGCGAGCAATTCATCGAGATAGCCGACCTGTTCAAGGGTGCGCGGGTAGCCGTCGAGCAAGAATCCGTTGCGGCAGTCCTGCTCGCCCAACCGCTCCGTGACGATAGCGTTCGTCAGCGAGTCCGGCACATAGTCGCCGGCAGAGACGATCGCCTTGACCTGGAGCCCGAGCGACGTCTTGTTGGTGATGTGGTAGCGGAAGATGTCCCCCGTCGAGATCTGCGGAATGCCGAAGTGCGCGCCGATGAAGCGGGCCTGGGTGCCTTTTCCCGCACCGGGCGGGCCGACGATGAGCAGACGCGCTCCACGAGCCACATTCCGGTCCTCGATGGCAGCATCGGTCATCGCAGCAGTCCTTCGTAGTGCCGTTGCTGCAATTGCGAGTCGATCTGCTTGACCGTCTCGAGACCGACACCCACGATGATCAGCACGGATGCGCCGCCGAACGGGAAGTTCTGGGCGGTGCCCAGCATCGCGAAGGCGATCAACGGGATCAACGACACGATCGCCAGATAGATGGAACCCGGCAGGGTCACCCGGGTGAGCACGAAGTCCAGATATTCGGCGGTCGGGCGCCCGGCACGGATGCCGGGGATGAAGCCGCCGTACTTCTTCATGTTGTCGGCGACCTCTTCCGGGTTGAACGTGATCGCAACGTAGAAATAGGTGAAGCCGATGATCAGCACGGCGTAAAGCAACATGTAGAGCGGATGATCGCCGTTGGTCAGGTTGTTGGTGACCCAGGTCACCCACGCGGCGGGCTGCTTGCCTGCGGCCGGCTGGTTGAACTGGGCGATCAGGGCGGGCAGATACAGCAACGACGACGCGAAGATGATCGGGATCACACCGGCCATGTTCACCTTGATCGGGATATAGGTGTTGTTGCCGCCGTAGGTGCGCCGCCCGACCATGCGTTTGGCATATTGCACCGGGATGCGCCGCTGCGACTGTTCGACGAACACGATCGCGAACACGATCGCGATTCCAATGACCAGCACGAGCAGGAACGTCTCGAAGTTCTTCGACTGCGCGACCGACCACAGCGAGGTCGGGAACTGCGCGGCAATCGAGATGAAGATCAGCAGCGACATCCCGTTGCCGACGCCGCGCTCGGTGACGAGCTCGCCCATCCACATGATCAGGCCGGTTCCCGCGGTCATCGTGATGACCATGAGCAGCACCGCGTACCAGGAGTCGTCGGTGATCAACTGGGTGCAGGCGGTGTTGCTGTTGCTGCCGAACAGTGCGCCGCTGCGCGCGACGGTGATCAGCGTGGTGGACTGCAGAACACCGAGCGCGATCGTCAGGTAGCGCGTGTACTGCGTCAACTGCGACTGGCCGGCCTGGCCCTCCTTGTGGAGGGTCTCGAAGTGCGGAATGACCACGCGCAGCAATTGCACGATGATCGAGGCCGTGATGTATGGCATGATGCCGAGTGCGAACACCGACAGCTTCAGCAGTGCGCCACCGCTGAAGAGGTTGACCAGCTCGTAGAGGCCGGTCGAGCCCTGGTTGGACGCCAGGCACGTCTGCACGTTCGCAAAGTCGACGAACGGCGTCGGAATGAATGATCCGAGTCGGAAGATGGCGAGGATGGCCAGCGTGAAGCCGATCTTCTTGCGGAGATCCGGCGTGCGGAAGATCCGCACTATGGCGCTAATCAAAGGGCGTCCTGCTTTCCTGTAACGAGCCAGTCTTTCTGTAAAGAGCCAGTCGGGTGGTTGGGTACGCCAACCACCCGACCGCACTGCTTTACGTGTTCGATCGGATTGATCAATCCAATCCAACCGTTCGGGTCTAGTTGACGGAACCGCCGGCGGCCACGATCTTCTGCTCGGCAGAGCCGGAGACCTTGTCGACTGCAACATTCAGCTTAACCGCAATGTCACCGGTACCGAGAACCTTGACCTTCTCGTTCTTGCGAACGGCACCCTTCTGCACGAGGTCGGTGATGGTGACATCGCCGCCCGCCGGGTACAGTTCGGCCAGCTTCTGAAGGTTCACGACCTGGTACTCGACTCGGAACGGGTTCTTGAACCCGCGCAGCTTCGGCGCACGCATGTGGAACGGCAGCTGCCCACCCTGGAACCCGGGGCGAACCTGGTAGCGCGCCTTGGTTCCCTTGGTTCCGCGACCGGCCGTCTTACCCTTCGAACCCTCACCGCGTCCGACGCGAGTGCGATCCTTCTTGGCCCCGGGAGCCGGGCGCAGGTGGTGAACCTTGAGCACGTGCTCACGGGTCTGCGCGGGCTCCGCCTTGCCGGTCACTGAGCCTGCCGAAGGGGCTGGCGCCTTCTTTGCGGATGCCTTCGCATCGGATGCGGCGCTCGTCGCGCTTGCCGAAGCGGCCGAGGCATCCTTCGCAGAAGCCTTCTTCGCCGGAGCCTTGTCGGCAGCCTTCTTCTCGGCAGCCGGCTTGTCCGGAGCAGCAGCCTTGGCAGCAGCCTTCTTCGGCGCGGTCGCCTTCTTCTCAGCGGTACTCTTCTGGGCGGTACTCTTCTGGGCCGGGCTCTTCTGGGCCGGGCTCTTGGCCGCAGTGTCTTTGTCTTCGGGCATTAGTCAATCTCCTCGACCTTCACCAGGTGAGCTACGGTACGCACGTATCCGCGGTTCTGCGAGTTGTCCTCGCGCACGACCACGTCGCCGATGCGGCGCAGTCCCAGGCTGCGAAGGGTATCGCGCTGGTTCTGCTTCTCACTAATTTTGGACTTGATCTGCGTCACTTTCAGGCGAGCCATCAGACACCTTCCTTCACAGCACTCTGGCGAGCCATGGCGGCGGCCTCGGCCGCCTGCGCCTCGATCCGCAGCAAACGCGCCGGGGCGACGTGGTCGTAGTCGAGACCGCGGCGCGCCGCAACGGCACGAGGTTCCTCGAGCTGCTTCAACGCCGTCACGGTCGCGTGCACGATGTTGATCGTGTTGGAGGAACCCAGCGACTTGCTCAGCACGTCGTGAATGCCTGCACACTCGAGCACGGCGCGCACCGGGCCACCGGCGATGACACCGGTACCGGCTGCGGCGGGACGCAGCAGCACGACGCCTGCCGCGGCCTCACCCTGCACGGGGTGCGGAATCGTCTTGTCGACGCGAGGGACGCGGAAGAAGTTCTTCTTCGCCTCTTCGACGCCCTTGGAGATCGCAAGCGGGACCTCGCGGGCCTTGCCGTAGCCGACACCGACGAGCCCGTTGCCGTCTCCGACCACGACCAGAGCGGTGAAGCTGAAGCGACGACCGCCCTTGACGACCTTGGAGACGCGATTGATGGTCACAACGCGCTCGAGGAACTGGCTCTTGTCCGCGTCCCGACCTCCGCGGTCCCGGCCGCCCTGGTTGCGGTCCCGGCCGCCGCCGCGCCGGCCGTCACGAGCATTGTCACGAGCATTGTCACGACTTGTCGTGTCGCTGCCCGCAGCGGTCTCAACCGGCTTCTCAGTCGTCTGGTCGGCGCTGGTCTGGTCGGCGCTGATCTGGTCGGCGCTCGCCCGGTCAACGCTGGTTCGGGCAGCGGCCACGTCCTGCTCCTTCGTTTCGTCCTTCGCGGGCGTGCTGTTCTCTGGCGTGCTGTTCTCTGGCACGCTGTTCTCCGGCACGCTGTTATCTGACACAGTGCTCACAGGTCCAATCCACCCTCTCGAGCTCCGTCGGCGAGGGCCGCAACGCGTCCCGCGTACTTGTTTCCACCGCGGTCGAACACGACGGCGTCGATACCGGCCTGCTTCGCTCGCTCGGCGACGAGTTCGCCGACCCTGCGCGCCTTGGCCTTCTTGTCGCCGTCGAAGCCGCGCAGGTCCGCCTCGAGCGTCGATGCGGAAACGAGGGTGTGACCCTTGCTGTCATCGACGACCTGTACGAACATGTGCCGTGCCGAACGGGTGACCACCAGGCGAGGACGAGCCTGGGTGCCCACGATCTTCTTGCGAAGACGGGCGTGCCTGCGGTTGCGCGCGGCTGATTTGGTCTTGATTGCCATGCTTACTTACCACTCTTTCCGGCCTTGCGGCGAACGACTTCGCCGGCATAGCGGATGCCCTTGCCCTTGTACGGCTCCGGCTTGCGAATCTTGCGGATGTTCGCGGCGACCTCACCGACGGCCTGCTTGTCGATTCCGGTCACAGTGAGCTTGTTGTTGCCCTCGACCGTGAAGCTGATGCCCGCCGGCGGCTCGACGTTGACCGGGTGCGAGAAGCCGAGCGCGAACTCGACACCGCTGCCCTTCTGCGCGACGCGGTAACCGGTGCCGACGATCTCCAGACCCTTGGAGTACCCCTGGGTGACGCCGATGATCTGGTTGTTGATGAGGGTGCGGGTGAGGCCGTGCAGCGAACGCGACTCGCGTTCGTCATCTGGGCGGGTGACGAGCACCTGGTTCTCCCGCAATGCGACCTCGATCGGGCTTGCGACGACGAGCGACAGCTCGCCCTTCGGGCCCTTGACGGTGACGGACTGGCCGTCGATCTTCACATCGACCCCGGCCGGGATGTCGATGGGCAGTCTTCCAATACGCGACATGACGTGGTTACCACACGTAGGCGAGGACTTCCCCACCCACGCCCTTCTGATCGGCCTGGCGATCTGTGAGCAGACCGGAGGAGGTGGACAGGATTGCAACGCCGAGGCCGCCCATCACCGTGGGGATCTCGCTCGACTTCGCGTACACACGAAGGCCCGGCTTCGAAACGCGCTTGATGCCCGAGATCGAGCGTTCGCGGTTTGCCCCGAACTTGAGGTTCAGCGTGAGCGTCTTTCCGACACGCGCGTCTGCAACCGACCAGTCGGCGATGTAGCCCTCGCTCTTGAGGATCTCAGCGATGTGAGCCTTCAGCTTCGAGTGTGGCATCGAAACGGTATCGTGGTGCGCCGAGTTGGCGTTCCGCAGTCTGGTCAGCATGTCTGCGACCGGATCTGTCATTGTCATTTCGTGTGATTCCTTTGTTCATCAGGTTTCGAGTGCCGTTGCACGACAGCCGACCTTCGATGGATGGTGGAGCTGGGAGCGAAGACCCTGTGGATCTTCGCCGCGACCCCAGTCCCGCGCGGGCGATGCCCGCACGGCTCCACCGTGAGTTGATTTCTATTCAGTTATCCGCGACGCCAGCGCCGGGCGAGCTACGCTCGCACGGTCCAACTCCTGGCAATGGTCAAGAGCGGCGTCGATATTCAGTTGTCATTCGACTTGAACGGAAAGCCGAGTGCCTTCAGCAGCGCACGACCCTCGTCGTCGTTCTTCGCCGTCGTGACGACGGTGATGTCGAAGCCGCGAACCCGGTCGATCTTGTCCTGGTCGATCTCGTGGAACACCGCCTGCTCCTGGAGGCCGAACGTGTAGTTGCCGTTGCCGTCGAACTGCTTGTCGCTCAGGCCGCGGAAGTCGCGGATGCGCGGAAGCGCCAGCGACAGCAGGCGGTCCAGGAACTCCCAGGCACGATCGCCGCGCAGCGTCACGTGTGCGCCGATCGGTTGCCCCTCGCGCAGCTTGAACTGGGCGATGGACTGACGTGCCTTCGTGACCTGCGGCTTCTGCCCGGTGATCTTGGTGAGGTCCGCAACGGCGCCATCCATGACCTTGCCGTCGCGGGCGGCGTCACCGACACCGGTGTTCACGACGACCTTGATGAGGCCCGGTACCTGGTGCACGTTCGTGAACCCGAACTCCTTCTGCAGCTGCGGAAGGACCTCGCTCTTGTACTTCTGCTTGAGACGCGGCTGGGCTGCGCTGACGGGCGCTGTGTTGGCAGACGCCGGGCCGGCCGGCGCTGCAGTTGCGGTATCAGTCATTGTTAGAGGTCCTTACCTGACTTCTTCGCGTAACGAACGCGGACGGTCTTCGTGACGCCGTCCTTCGTTACCGTCTCGTTGCGGTGACCGACGCGCGTCGGCTTCTTCGTCTCGGGGTCGACCACTGCCACATTCGAGATGTGGATCGGCGCCTCGTGCGTCTCGATGCCGCCCGTCGTCGAGCCGCGCTGGGTCTGCCCGACCTTGACATGCTTCTTGACGTAGTTGACGCCTTCGACGATGACCCGGTTCTTCTCGACCTGGACCTCGATGACGTGCCCCTGCTTGCCGCGGTCTCCGCCGCGCGCCTCGGTCGCTCCCGTGATGACCTGAACCAGGTCGCCCTTCTTGATGTTCGCCATGACTTAGATAACCTCCGGTGCCAGCGAGATGATCTTCATGAACTTCTTGTCGCGAAGCTCGCGACCGACCGGTCCGAAGATACGCGTGCCACGCGGGTCACCATCGTTCTTCAAGATCACTGCGGCGTTCTCATCGAACTTGATGTACGAGCCGTCTGCGCGACGGGTCTGCTTGACCGTGCGAACGATGACCGCCTTGACGACGTCACCCTTCTTCACGTTGCCGCCGGGGATCGCATCCTTGACGGTGGCGACGATGACGTCGCCCAGACCGGCGTACCGGCGACCGGAGCCGCCGAGCACACGAATCGTCAGGAGCTCCTTGGCGCCGGTGTTGTCGGCGACCTTGACTCGTGATTCCTGCTGAAGCATTACAGTTTCCTTTTTCGAAGCAAGTCGGCGTGCTCATCTCCCGGTGTTGATTCCTGGGAGAGACGAGCAGCCTACTTGGCCTTTTCCAAAATTTGTACGAGGCGCCAACGCTTCGATGCGCTCAGGGGACGGGTCTCGTTGATGACGACCAGGTCGCCGATGCCGGCCCTGTTCTGCTCGTCGTGCACCTTCACCTTGGAGGTGCGGCGGATGACCTTGCCGTACAGCGGGTGCTTCACGCGGTCTTCGACCTCGACGACGATGGTCTTGTCCATCTTGTCGCTGACGACATAACCGCGACGCGACTTGCGGTAGTTGCGTGCCGCGGCGTCCTTGACGTCGCGGGCACTCGACCCGGCCGCGGGCTTGTCCACCGTCCCGGTGGCGATATTCTGATCAGCCATGTTCACGCCTCCTTCGTCTCTTCGGCGATGCTTTCTTCTGCACCGG
Source organism: Microbacteriaceae bacterium (assembly GCA_004297935.1). Taxonomy (GTDB): domain Bacteria; phylum Actinomycetota; class Actinomycetes; order Actinomycetales; family Microbacteriaceae; genus Rathayibacter_A. The sequence continues at coordinate 280,713 of SCRE01000010.1, forward strand.
CGGCATCCGCTTCTGCGGCAGCCTTCTTCGATTTCTTAGCCGACTTGGCCGGAACCTCGACAACCGCCGGCATTGCCCGGATGCCGAGCTCGCGCTCGCGAATCACGGTGTAGATCCGGGCGATGTCGCGCTTCACGGCGCGCAGGCGGCCGTGGCTTTCGAGCTGGCCCGTTGCGGACTGGAAGCGCAGGTTGAACAGCTCTTCCTTGGCCTTCTTCAGTTCATCGCTGAGCTTCGCCTCGTCGAAGGTGTCGAGGTCGTCCGGTGTGAGTTCCTTGGATCCGATCGCCATTATGCGTCGCCCTCCTCGCGCTTGATGATGCGTGCCTTGAGGGGCAGCTTGTGGATGGCCCGGGTCAGCGCCTCGCGGGCCAGCGTCTCATCGACACCGGCGACCTCGAACAGCACCCGCCCCGGCTTGACGTTTGCGACCCACCACTCGGGTGAGCCCTTACCGGAGCCCATGCGGGTTTCTGCCGGCTTCTTCGTGATCGGGCGGTCGGGGTAGATGTTGATCCACACCTTTCCACCACGCTTGATGTGGCGGGTCATGGCGATACGAGCGGACTCGATCTGACGGTTGGTCACATAAGCGGGGGTCAGCGCCTGGATCCCGAATTCACCGAACGACACCTTCGTGCCACCGGTCGCCTGCCCGGTACGGCCCGGGTGGTGCTGCTTTCGGTGCTTGACTCTGCGTGGAATCAACATGTTCAGAGACCAACCCCTTCTGCAACCGGGACGCTGTCCTGCGCACGGGGCGCACGACGCGGGCGGTCGCTGCGCTCGGGGCGGGACGACTTGGCGCCGGCCTGCTCACGAGCAAGTTCCTTGTTGGTGATGTCACCCTTGTAGATCCAGACCTTCACGCCGATCCGGCCGAAGGTCGTCTTTGCCTCGTAGAAGCCGTAGTCGATGTTCGCGCGCAGCGTGTGCAGCGGCACACGGCCCTCACGGTAGAACTCCGAGCGGCTCATCTCGGCGCCGCCGAGACGACCGGAGACCTGGATACGAACACCTTTCGCACCGGCACGCTGGGCGCCCTGCAGACCCTTTCGCATCGCGCGACGGAACGCCACGCGTGCCGAGAGCTGCTCGGCGATGCCCTGGGCGACGAGCTGGGCGTCGGCCTCGGGGTTCTTGACCTCGAGGATGTTCAACTGGATCTGCTTGCCGGTGAGCTTCTCGAGGTCGGCGCGGATGCGCTCGGCCTCTGCCCCGCGGCGACCGATCACGATGCCCGGGCGGGCGGTGTGGATGTCCACGCGCACGCGGTCACGGGTGCGCTCGATCTCGATGCGTGACACGCCGGCGCGGTCGAGCTGCTTGGCGAGCATGCGGCGGATCTTGACGTCCTCCGCGACGAAGTCGGCGTAACGCTGACCCGGCTTGGTGCTGTCCGAGAACCAGCGCGACACATGGTCGGTGGTGATTCCCAGACGGAAGCCGTATGGATTGACTTTCTGACCCATTTACTTGCTCGCCTTCTTCTGCCCGGCCGTGCGGCTCGTCGCGGCAACCTCTTCGACCGCCTCCGGGGTCGAGACGACGACCGTGATGTGGCTCGTGCGCTTCTTGATCTGGAAGGCACGACCCTGCGCACGTGGCTGGAAACGCTTGAGGGTGGTTCCCTCGTCGACGAATGCTCGGCTCACGTAAAGGTCCTGCTCATCCAGGTAGGTGTTCGAGTTGTCCGCCTTGACGCGCGCGTTGGCGATCGCGGACGCGACCAGCTTGTACACGGGCTCGCTCGCACCCTGCTGGGCGAACTTCAGGATGGCCAGGGCCTCGACGGCCTGCTTGCCGCGGATCAGGTTGACGACGCGACGGGCCTTCTGAGGCGTAACGCGGATGTGTCGCACGCGTGCGATCGACTCCACCATTTCTTTCTCCTCCTTCTCGTCCCCGCGGTTAGCGGCGACGACCCTTCTTGTCATCCTTCACGTGACCGCGGAAGGTGCGGGTCGGGGCAAACTCGCCGAGCTTGTGTCCGACCATGGACTCGGTGACGAACACCGGGATGTGCTTGCGACCGTCGTGCACTGCGATGGTGTGACCCAGCATCGCCGGGACGATCATCGAGCGACGCGACCAGGTCTTGATCACGTTCTTGCTGCTGGCCTCATTCGCCGCGATCACCTTGCGAAGCAGGTGCTCGTCGACGAAGGGGCCCTTCTTCAGACTGCGTGGCATCTTCTACGGTTCCTATTCCCTGGCCTACTTGCGCTTCTTGCCGGCGGTGCGGCGGCGGACGATGAGCTTGTCGCTCTCCTTGTTGGGATGACGAGTGCGACCTTCCTTCTGGCCCCAGGGGCTGACCGGGTGGCGTCCACCGGAGGTCTTGCCCTCGCCGCCACCGTGCGGGTGGTCGACCGGGTTCATCGCGACGCCGCGAACGGTCGGGCGAATGCCCTTCCAGCGGTTGCGGCCGGCCTTGCCCCAGTTGATGTTCGACTGCTCGGCGTTGCCGACCTCGCCGACCGTGGCGCGGCAGCGCGCATCCACGTTGCGGATCTCGCCGGAAGGCAGCCGAAGCTGCGCATACGGGCCGTCCTTCGCCACGAGGCGAACGGATGCGCCGGCAGAGCGGGCCAGCTTGGCGCCGCCGCCCGGCTTCAGCTCGATCGCGTGGATCACGGTACCGGTAGGGATGTTCTTCAGCGGCAGGTTGTTGCCCGGCTTGATGTCTGCGCCGGCGCCCGACTCGACGATGTCGCCCTGCGCCAGCTTCTCGGGGGCCAGGATGTAGCGCTTGGTGCCGTCCACGAAGTGCAGCAGTGCGATGCGCGCCGTGCGGTTCGGGTCGTACTCGATGTGCGCGACCTTGGCGTCGACCCCGTCTTTGTCATTGCGGCGGAAGTCGATGACGCGGTACTGACGCTTGTGGCCGCCACCGATGTGACGCGTGGTGATGCGGCCCTGGTTGTTGCGGCCACCGGTCTTGGAGAGGGGACGAAGCAGCGACTTCTCCGGGGTCGAACGAGTGATCTCTGCAAAGTCTGCGACAGAAGATCCGCGACGGCCCGGCGTCGTGGGCTTGTACTTGCGAATAGCCATTGTTGTTCCTTATGCTCCCTAGCCGACAGCCGTGAAGATGTCGATCGAGCCGGACTTGAGCGTGATGATGGCGCGCTTGGTGTCCTTGCGCTTGCCGATCCCGAACTTGGTGCGGGTGGACTTGCCCTGACGGTTCAACGTGTTCACCGACGCCACCTTGACCTTGAAGATCTTCTCGATCGCGAACTTGATCTCGGTCTTGTTCGAGCGCGGGTCGACGAGGAAGGTGTACTTGCCTTCATCGATCAGGCTGTAGCTCTTCTCGGAGACCACCGGGGCGATGATGACATCGCGTGGGTCCTTGTTGATCGCGGGCATTATCCGACCACCTCTTCCTTGGTCACGGTCTTTGCCGTCTTGGCAGCGATGAAGCCGTCGAGCGCTGCCTTGGTGAAGACGATGTCATCGCTCACGAGCACGTCGTATGCGTTCAGCTGGTCATACGTCAGCGTGTGGACGGTCGGGATGTTGCGCACGCTCTTGAGGCTGATCTCGTCTCCTCGCTCCAGCACGATGAGCACGTGCCGCGAGGTCGCGACCTGGTCGAGCAGCGCGAGAGCGGCCTTCGTCGACGGTGTCTCGCCGAGGGCGAGCGACTCGACGACGTGTACGCGGGCGCCTCGGGCGCGGTCGCTCAGTGCGCCGAGCAGGGCAGCGGCGATCATCTTCTTGGGGGTACGCTGCGCGTAGCTGCGCGGCGTCGGCCCGTGGACGATCCCACCACCGGTCATCTGAGGGGCGCGGATCGAACCCTGCCGGGCACGACCGGTCCCCTTCTGTTTGAACGGCTTGCGGCCCGCCCCGGAGACCTCACCGCGGCCCTTGACCTTGTGCGTACCCTGACGGGCGGCGGCAAGCTGCGCGACGACGACCTGATGGATGAGCGGGATGTTGACCTGCACGTCGAACAGAGCGGCGGGCAGCTCGACGGAGCCGGCCTTCGCGCCTGTGACCCCGATTACATCCAGCGTGGCTGCGGTGCTCTCAGCGCTGGAGTTCTCTGCGTTGGGCATGAGTGTTACGCCCCCTTCACTGCGTTGCGAACGAAAACGATGCGGCCGCGGGCACCGGGAACAGCGCCCTTGACCAGCAGCAGACCCTTCTCCGCGTCGATCGCCTGAATGGTCAGATTGAGCACTGTCACGCGATCGCCGCCCATCCGGCCGGCCATGCGCATGCCCTTGAAGACGCGGCTCGGGGTCGAGGACGCGCCGATCGAACCCGGCTTGCGGTGGTTGCGGTGCGAACCGTGCGAAGAAGAGACGCCCTTGAAATTGTGGCGCTTCATCACACCGGCGAAGCCTTTGCCCTTCGAGGTGCCGACGACGTCGATGCGCTCACCGGGCTGGAACGTCCCCTCTGCGGTCAGTTCCTGACCGAGGCTGTAGTCGGCAGCATCCGCCGTGCGCAACTCGGTGAGGTGGCGGCGCGGCGTGACACCCGCGGCCTCGAAGTGGCCGGTGGAGGGCTTGTTCGCCTTGCGCGGGTCGATCTGCCCGTAGGCGATCTGCACGGCGTTGTAGCCGTCGCGCTCGGGAGTGCGGAGCTGGGTCACGACGTTCGTGCCCACCTCGATGACGGTGACGGGGATGAGCTTGTTGTTCTGGTCCCACACCTGGGTCATGCCGAGCTTCGTGCCGAGCAGTCCCTTGACGGTCTTGGCCTCAGTGGCAGAGGTGTTCGTGTTTGGCATCGGTGCCCCTACAGTTTGATCTCGATATTGACATCGGCAGGAAGGTCGAGGCGCATCAGCGAGTCGACGGCCTTCGGTGTCGGGTCGATGATGTCGATCAGACGCTTGTGGGTGCGCATTTCGAAGTGCTCCCGGCTGTCCTTGTATTTGTGAGGCGAACGGATGACGCACACCACGTTCTTCTCGGTCGGAAGCGGCACGGGGCCGACGACGGTCGCACCCGCGCGGGTGACCGTGTCGACGATCTTGCGTGCCGAGGTGTCGATGACCTCGTGATCATACGACTTAAGTCGTATGCGGATCTTCTGTCCCGCCATCTGAAGACTCTTCTCTCTTTCGGGCGTCGTACGACGCAGGGCCTTGTGGTCCTTGTCGCATTGGACGCATGCGTTGCGAAACATATGGGCACTGCAGGTGTCGCACCACTGTTCTTCTGTCAATGCCGTGTCAACACGCCATTCGGACACGAAGCCCGAACGAAGACATGGCGGAACCAGGTTTTCTGGAGTGTTGATCAAGCTGAGCGCTTCGAGACAGCCCTTGCGGGCCTCCTCAGCACAAGTTCTGCTACCCGCGGCCTAGCCTGAACCCTGTGACGATGATCGATGGCGATCGACCGACCGGGCGACTATGCACTGCCTGGCAGTGATTCGATTCGTGGGCACAAGCGCACCCAGCGACCGAAGTGTTGAACTAGAAGATTCTGTCAGAGATTTTCCTGTGTTGCAACCCGGGCGTGTCGCGATCCGCAGCGGCTCGAAGCCGATTCCCAGCGCGTGCGCAGTACGGTGCGGACTATATGACTGTGTCGGCATTGCTGTGCCGGCACTGTACTGCCGGCATTGTACTGGGCCGGTATTGTGAGGTGGGCTATGACCTGGACTTGACTTGGGGGAGACGACGTTGACATTCCGACAGATCTTGAACGTCCTCTGGCAGCGACGAGCGTTGATCGGTGCCGTGGTCGCCCTCGCCGTCATCGTCGCCGTCGCGTTCCTCTCTCGGCAGACTCCGGCCTATTCGTCATCCACCGTCGTGCGCCTGAGCGGCTTGTCGACCAGCGCGGCGGCGAGCGGTCAAATCGGAACCTCTCCGGTCGACTTCGACCCGGAGAGCATCACCTCCCCTGCTGTGCTCGGTCGCGCAGCGACGCTTGCCCGCGAATCGAACGCCGCAGCGCTCGGCGCGGTCACATACATCCAGGGGCAGGGAGCCCAGGCCAACCGTCTCACGATCACGGCAAACGGCCCGACGGCGTTGTCGGCCGCGTCGCGTGCCACATCCGTTGCAAAGTCATACGACGAATACCTGCAGGGACAGGTCGCAACGGCCTTGGCTGCCGCGCAGAAGCAGGTGGCGCAGGCAACGGCGAGCGCCGAGCAGTACCAGATCCAGGTGAACCAGAACCCGGCGAACTCGATCGCCCAGTCCAATCTCGCGGCTGCACTGCAGTCGCTGGGAAGCGCCAACACCCTGATCAACAAGATCACCAACTCGGGGCCGCCGCTCACGGTGGTCACCGCGGCCAACCCCGGAACCTTCCAGGGTGTGAGCCCGCTGATTGCGCTCGCCGTCGCACTGACGGCAGGTCTGGTCGCAGGCATCGCGGTCGCATTGATCCGGGATCAGTTCGACAATCGGCTGCGCGACGAGCATGAGATCGAGGAACTGTCCGGCGCGCCGTCGCTCGGCGAACTCACCCTCGACAAACGCATCGCGAGGCGCAAGGAACGACTCCCTGCCGCCGACCGCACCCGAACCGCACTCAGCGAAGGCCTGCGCGGCCTGCGCACGACATTGCAGGTGCTGCTGCCGCCCACGGGAAGCGTCGTGGTGTTCACCAGCGTCGAGCCGGGAGACGGCAAGACCTTCATCTCAGCGAACCTTGCGCTTGCCTGGGCACGCACCGGGATGCGGGTGGTGCTCGTCGGCGGCGATCTGCGCCGGCCCGGGCTCGCAGACTATTACGCAGAGGCGGCAGACGGACCCGGGCTCACCGAGCTGCTGCAGTCGGCGGCCCGATCCGGAAAGGCGCCGACGCAGACCGAGGTCGAAGCGCATTTGAACGACTCGGCGTTCCATGGTCTGCGCATTCTTCCACCCGGCGCCGAACCACATGACCCGGCCGACCTGCTCGCCATATCGGCACTCGGCGACGTGTTCGATGCCCTCCGAGCGGTGAGCGACATCGTGGTGGTGGACTCTCCCCCGTCGTTCGCCCTGGTCGATGCGACCCTGCTTGCAACCAAAGCCGACGGCGCCGTTCTCGTGGCGTCATTGCGTCGCACGGATCGCTCGAACCTCACCGAGGCGGTACACGATCTGAACGGCGACAACGTCGCCGTCCTCGGCGTCATCGCCAATCGCTCGCGCCGCCGCATCCCCCGCTCGTACGGTGCGTACTACGGGCGCAGACCAGACCAGCGCGTCAGAGGGCGTACCGTCGCCGCAACTGCCGAGCGAATGGCGGACAGCGCGCAGTTGATCGACACCGCGCAGTTGATCGACACCGCGCGGTCGGCCGACACCGACGCGGTGACCCACTCCGACTCGGTGCTCCCCGCGGAACAACTGGCGAACGCTGGACAGCCCGGCGCCGCAGAACACCCGCAACTGCGCAAGGTGACGCTTTCGGATCAGGACGAGATCGTGAGCGACGACGCCCGCCTCCCGTCGAGCAGGCCCGGCGACGGGTGACCCGGTGGCGACGCGAACCCGACGGGCAGAGGACCCCACCACGGTCACGGGCCCTGGTTCCGGCCCCGATGAGACGAGTATCCTCTTCTTCTGCACAGCGAACCGATGCCGTTCGCCGTTCGCAGAAGCAATCGCTCTGCGGCAGCTGGGAAACCGGCCATTCGTGGTCAGCTCGGCGGGTCTGCTGGCGGGCGGCCACCCCGTTCCGAAGAACGGCTTGAAAGTCGCCTCGGAGTTCGACCTCGATCTCTCGGCGCATCGGAGCAGGCGAGCGGACCTGCGCAATCTCGCCGGGTGGGATGTGATCCTCACGATGACCCGAGAGCACATCCGCGAGATCGTCGCGGCCAACCCGGCGCTGTGGCCGCGAGTGTTCACAATCAAGCAGTTCCGGCGCTGGATCGAACGCAATCCACCGTCGCGACGTGCCCGGCTCGGCGCCTGGATCGACGTTGCCGCGGCCGAACGATCACGATTCGACATGGTCGGCGCCGACCCGGACGACGAGATCGATGATCCGCTGTTCTCGCCACCGGAGGGCTGGCGAGAACTGGCCAGGGTGCTCCACACCGAAATCGGCGCGATCGTCCGCGCGCTGACCGACAGCGGTCGCGACGCGAGACTATAACCCCATCCAGTCGCGTACCCGCGGGCCGAACGTTGATCCGTCGAATTCCAGCGCCCGCTCCCGACACGCCGCCGGATCGGCCGCAGCGGCGACCTCGATTGCACGACGCAATTCGCCGACATCGGTGGAGTGGATGTGCGAGCCGGTCACACCATCGACGACGGTCTCGGAGGCTCCGCCGATCGCATTGGCGACGACCGGTGTTCCGGTGGCCATCGCTTCGACCGGCATGATCCCGAAATCCTCGACCGGCGCGAAAACGAAGGCGAGCGCCCTCCGATAGAGGGCACGGAGCATCGCTTGCGACGGCCGCCGCACGAAGGTGACCCGTCCGGGATGTTCGTCCGCAATGGTGAGCAGCCTGTCGCGGTCGGGGCCGTCCCCCGCGAGCACCACGGGAACATCGGCCGCCAGCCCCGCGGCTATCGCGACGTCGACGCGCTTGTATGGCACGAAGCGCGACGCTCCGAGCACGAAGCCTTTCGGCAACGACGCGAGTTGCTGTTGCTCCTCCTGGCTGAGCTCGTCGGCATCCGTCATGAAGGCACTGACGTCGACGGGGGGATGGATGACCGTGCTCTCGCGATCCCAGCACCGTTCGATGCGTGCCGCGATGAACGCACTGACCGCGGCGATCTTGGCGGGCTCCTGGGCGCGTCGACGGTCGATCGCCCGAACCGGCCTGGCGATCGCGCGGGCCAGCAGCGTGTTCCCCCGGCCGTCGAGTTCGGGTTGCCAGATGTAGCGCGCCGGGCTGTGCGCATAGACGAACTTGGGCACATCGCGAGCCGGACCTCGCAGCCGAACCTGATGTGCGAACAGGTGGCTGGCACACAGCAGCCACTCGACATCGAGTGCCGCACGGTGCCGCCAGTTCGCCAGCATGAACGGCATCGCAAGCGCCTTGTGACGTCGCAGCGGAGTACGCGCCATCCAGCTTTCGATGATCCGGGGAGGGCCGTACCGGTCGGGTGCGTCATTCCATGGGCACAGGATGCGGGCGTCGGGGAACTCCGCAGCAAGCGCGTCGAGCACCTGCTCGGCACCGCCGACCGGTTCCACCCATTCGTTCACGATCGCGCCGCTCACGCCGCCTTGCCCCCTCTGCCGCCGACCGGCAGGACCCACCGGCCCGGCCCCAAGCTTAGCCTCCGGGGGTCGCCGGCCTGGCCGCAAGCGACGCAACGACCTCGTGCACGGCCGCGACCCGATCGTGCCAATCCGGAACAGCAGCGTATTCGACCGTCGGACTCCAATGCGCGAGCGCGGATGCCACCACGGTGGGGAATTCGTCACGCCCGACCGTGGTCGCGCCCTCATGCTCGCGAAAGCCTGCGACCGCTGTGCTCACAATCGGGCGCCCGACCGCCACGTATTCATACAGTTTGATCGGATCGAGACTCTCGGTGAAGTCGTCGACGACGTGCGGCACGATCAGCACGTGAGCATGCTGCAGGTATGCCGGCACTGCTGCCCGATCACGCGGTCCCAGCACGGTGATGGCCGGGTGCCTGGCCAGTCGGGAACTGTTGTCGTGCGAAAGCGCGTCTGGCCCGACGAGTGCCAGCGTGCCACCCACGGCCCCCACGGCCGTCGCGGTGTCCAGGACCAGCTGCACGTCGAGGCGATCCTCATGAAGGGTGCCCACGTACAGTGCCACGGGCGCTCCAGTCATGTCGGTCGGCCTCGGCTGGGGGCGCCGGTAGCGATCGACATCGACGGCGTTGGGAATCAGTCGCACCTGCCGTGCTGCTCCTTTCGTCCGCGCGAGTGCGGGCGAACAGACGATGACCTCGTCGCACGAGGAGAGCAGCTCTCGATCGGCTCGGCGCAGCCGCGTGTGCGTTCGCGCTCCGCGCCGGGCTTCGACCCAGTCGTCGGTGATGTCGTAGAGGCACGGCCAACCGAGAGCGCTCACCAGGCCCGAGACACCCGGATCGTTGATCCAGAGAACGCCGGTCCGCCAGCCCAGCCGACGTAGCGCATGCCGAATGCTCCGGCGCAGCAGTGCATCGGCGGCCGGACCGATCGCTCTGGGCAGTGTCTTGGTCGGCTGGTAGAGGTGGAGACGGCCGTCATACCCTTCGACGGTGCGCAGTCCGCGGCCCCGATGCGGCCGGCCGGCCCGACTCAAGGCGTGCACGGGATCGGCGGGCGGCTCGACGAAGAGCACCTCGACGGCGGGGTCTTCGCCCAACAATCCGTGCACGAGGTACTGGTTCCTGCGCCAGACCTCATCCCACGGCTCGAGCGACGCGACGACGATGCGAAGCCTGCCGCCATCATGCACGACCTCGCGCAGCACCCCGAGTGTGTCCCGCAACTGCGCCTGGATGCCGAAGTGCGAACGTTGCCGTTCTCGAAGTGCGTGACCGTAGCGGTAGCGGCGTTCGGGATCATCGATGAGCTCTGCGAGGAGTCGTCCGGCGCGCTCCGAGTCGTCGACGGGGAACAGTGCGGCTTCGGCGACCGGCCCGACGGTCTCGAGATGCCCGCCCCCGCCCGCGGCGACGACCGGCAGACCGTAAGCCATGGCCTCGATGACGGCAAGTCCCAGCCCCTCGCGCGGCGTCGGCGCGATCAGGATCGACGCACGCCGCAACAGGGCATCGACATCCGACTGGAATCCGATGAAGTCGACCGTGTCGGCGACCCCCAGCCGCCGGGCAAGGTCGCGCAGTTCATCGCGCTCGCTGCCATCGCCCGCAAGCACCAGCCTCCAGCCGTCGAACCGCCCGGCCTGCGCCCACGCCCGAAGAGCCGTCCCCGTGTGCTTCTCCGATTCGAAACGTTGGAGCACCAGCACGAACGGCGCACGGCCGCGATCGTCGACGTCCGCGACGTCTGCCACGCCGGTGTGGATGACCACGCTCTCACCCTCGACATGCTGGGCGACGAACTGCGAAATCGCGATCTGGCGCGCAATGCGTCGTTGGAGCGCGTGAACCAGAACTCGATTCAGCGCGTTTCGACCTCGATGGGCCGCGAAGTGGCGTGTGCTGACGACCGGGACCCGCCGCAGGATGCCCACACCGACCCCTGCGAGATCGGCCAGCGTCATGTGGGTGACGATGACGTCGACCGCGTGAACTCTTCGGAGCGCGCCGAACGCCTCCCAGACGTTTCGCGCCGGGTACCATTCGACGCCCCGTGCCAGCAATGGCGCACGCATCCAGGCTTCTGCCCCCCCGATGACGGTCACGCGGCAGCCTGCCGTCTCCAGCGCCAATGCCGAATCGCGCACGTATCGCTCGACGCCTGCGAATGCTGATGAGCAGACGACGTGCACAATGTGCAGCCCTGTCATGTCGTGCGCTGTCATGTCGTGCGCCGTCATGTCGTGCGCTGTCATGTCCTGCGCCGTCCTGTCATGCGCTCCATCGCGGCCACCGGACCATGGAGGAAGAGATCCCGACGACGTCGCGCAGCCGCACCCCGTTCGTCGGGAAGCACGAGCGCTCGCACCGCGGCTCCGGCGACCATCGCGGTCCGGTAGCTCCGCCAGCCGCTCGCACCGTAATGCTTGCGGATGTAGCGTTCTGCACTGGCGAAGAAGTAGCCCTCACGAATTGCAGGGTCGCCACCCGTACCGCCGCCTTCGTGGCTGGCCTCGACCGCGGCGACCCGGATGTCCCAGCCGCGCCGGCGCGCACGCAACTGCCAGTCCGTCTCTTCGGCGTAGAGGAAGAACCGCTCGTCGAGGCGCCCGACATCTTCGATCGCGGCCGAGCGGAGCAGCAGCGCGGAGCCGATCGCGAAATCATGCCTCCGTCGTAGCGCACCCAGGCCGATCGCTTCGACCCACGCCCCCCACGGGGAGGGAAACGGCCACCACACCCGAACCGCGGTTCCGGTGTGGGGGTCGACCTGAGTCGCACCCACCGCGGCGATTCGACCGGCCGCGTGCATGACCTCGCTCATCCGGCGAATCCCGGAGGGACTGATCCTGGCATCGGGATTCAGCAGCAGCACGTCACGAGCACCGAGTCCTGCCGCCGCGATGGCAGTCAGCCCCCGATTGACCCCGCCGGCGAAGCCCCGATTGCCTCCGGCGTCCACATATCGGGCGCCGTGCCGATCGGCGACCGCGCGAGTCTCCGGATCCGCGGAGTTGTCGACGATCGTGACCGGCAGTTGGCCGGCCAGGCAGGCGAGACAGTCGTCGAGCGCTTCGGGAGACCCGTACGCCACGACCAGCACTTCGGGAGTCCGCCCGGCCCCGACAGGGTCGGAGCCCAGACACGATTCATACATCGAAAGCTGCAACCGGGCGACGTTCCGCCAGGTGAATGCGGCCGAACGCTCGAGCCCCCGCCCGCGCAGTTCCGCCCAGCGTTCCGGCTGGAGAGCGTTGTCAAGACCGTCGGCGAGGGCGCGCGGGTCGCCGGGCTCGACGAGGATGCCGGCATCCGCCAGGACGTCGGGGATGGCACCGGACGCACTCGCCACGACGGGCACACCGGACGCCATCGCCTCCACCGCGACCCGACAGAACTGCTCGAGCCAACCCGGCCTGGGCAGGGACGGCACCGCCACGACGTCGAGTTCGCGGTAACGCGCCGCGAGCGTCGCCCCGCTTGCGTGCCCGAGGAAGTGTACCCGGTCGGCGATCCCGAGCCGCTGGGCAAACGTACCGAGCGCACTGCGCGCAGGCCCGTCGCCGGTGACGCGAACCTCCCAGTCCGGCCTGAGGGCAGCGGCCCGCAGCAGCACGTGGACGCCCTTGTGCGTGTCGAGCCTGCCCACGTACCCGACGATCGCGGCCCGATGTGGCGCTGCACGGTCGGCTGGTTGGAACGTGTTCACATCGACGCCGAGCGGAATGTCGAAGGCAGGACCCGCCAGTCCCTTTCGAGCGAGGATCGCGCCGGCGGCGACATTGCACACGTACGCCGCCGACGCGGACCGAAGGGCGACACGCTCAATCCACCGAAACGGAGGCGGATAGCGTTTCTGGATGTTCTGCGCGGAATACAACACGAATGGTGCGCGGCTTCGACGCAGCCAGCGCAATAGCAGCACCTCTGCGGTCGCGAGTGCGTTCGGTTCCTCGTGGATGTCGATGAGTGCCGGCCGCTCGCCGAGCGCTCGCCAGATCGGCCGGGGATCGTAGAGGAACACGCTGGGATGTCGGCCGAGGGTCGCGGCGCCGCGAACAAACGAATCGCCGTCGGCATCGAGTCGCACCGGGCGACCGCCTTCATTCCACCGTCTGGCGGAGATGAGGGTGACATCGACATCCGCCGCACGCAGTTCGCGCTCGCGTTGGCGCCATGCCGAGACGACCGCGTGGTGCGCAATCCGAAGAACCCGCATCGCACCTGACCCCTCGGCTCGATCCTGTCGATTCGTTCCACCCTAGTGCGAGTGTTCAGCCCGGTGCGTTCACGCCAGGCGACCACTGCCGCGAGCAGGTGCGAGGCCAGGGGATCCGCGTGCGTCGCGTGCACGATCTCGAGCCTGTACTCCGTAACAGATACCGGCAACGATCCACAGCAGGGATGCCTGGCCGGCGACCCAGTAGAGGTCGAATTGCGCTTGCGTGAAGCGGGTGGCCACGACGGCGAAACCGACCGTGCCGTACATCGGGTCCATCTTCCAGAGATACCAGCCGGCGACCGCGAACATGGTGAGGAAGCCGATCATGCCGAACACTCCCGTTGTGGTCAGCACCTCGAGTTCCGCGTTCGGCGGTTGGAACGACTCGAAGTGCGTGGAGAACCGATCGGTATACCACCAGCGCATGCCGACGCCGAAGACGGGCGACTTGAGCCAGATCTGCATCGATTGCTCGTACCAGTCCACGCGCTGATGCGCCGAGTTGAACTGGTTGTCGGAGGCGAACTGGGCGGTGACCTGGCTGAGCACATACACCACGGCAGGAATCGCCGCGAGCCAGACGATCTTGATGCGTTTGCCGGTTTGCGGCCTGGCCCGCAAACTGACGATCAGGATGCCGACGACACCGCCGATCAACCCTTGCCGGGACTGCGCCGCCAGGATACCGACCGACGTCACGATGACCGCGGTCATCGCCCAGCCGGCGGACCAGCGGAGCCAGACCGGACGGGCGAAGGCGATCACCGCGGCGATCGCCAGCATCCCGCCGGTCGTGTTCTTCTGCAGACCGGGCAGATAGGCGGGCTGGAACACGCCGGTCCGCAGCAGCGAACCGATCGCGACGACGCTGGCGGCTAGAGCGATGCCGCAGCATGCGAGTAGATAGATCGTCATGGTCACGCGAGCCCGGTTCTCACGGCCGATCACGAATCCGACGATCATGCTGCCGAGCACGAGGAACACCTCGTGAGCCCACTCGACGGCGTTGGCAGAATAGCGGTTGAGGATCTGCGTCGGCAGGGCGGTTCCAAGGTAGAACACCCCTGCCCAGATCAGCGGCTGGAGCACCACGGCGCCCCGCCCGCGCAGCATAAGCAGTGACACGACGGCGGCAAGAGCGAGCACGATGTCCGAGACGCTGAGAGCACCACCGACGCGCGTGAGCACGAGAGTGGCCGGAACCGCGAGGACCGGCAGCACGGTGAGGTCCCGCGCGGCGACGGCGGCCAGCAGCACCGCGGCGGCCACGACCAGTGCGAGCTCGCCGGTGCGCACGCTGAGCACGCCGATAGCGATTCCGACGAAGACGGCGGCGATTCCGACGACGACCGAAGCGGCCCGCCAGCGCTCACGTATCAGCTTGGCGGCGCCCATGGTGACATGGTAGACGACCGTGCTCGTCCGGCCGCTCGGTGCGAAGCCGGGCGAGAACCCTCCGTGTGCCGGATCCGGCTTGCGTCTGCTACGCCGGCTGAGCACGATCGAACTCCGCGACGACGGTGTCGAGCCGTTCGCGAGCCACCGCCCAGCTGTTTGCGCGCGCACGCCGCAGACAAGCCGCAGACACGGCACTCAGGAGCGTCTGATCGTCGGCGAGGGCGGCGATGGCGCCGGCAAGCGCATCGACATCCCCAGGCGCGACGAGGATGCCTGCCTCGCCTGCGGCCTCGGGGATGCCGCCGATATCGCTGGCGATCACCGCGGCACCCGACGCCATCCCTTCTAACACCGTGAGCGGGAACGGATCCTGCCAGCGCGACGGGACGACGACGACATCGGCAGAACGCAACAACTCGGCGACCCGGTCGCGTGGCACGAAAGGCAGCATGGTGATCTGATCCGCGATCGGTTCGGCGGCCAGCCGGAGCGATCGCTCATACGGCGTCAGCGGCGCGTCCGGGGCGAATCCTTCGGCGCCGACGACGGTCAGATGCACGTCCGGCCGTGCAAGGCGACGAACGGCGTCGATCAGCACGTCGGGCCCTTTGTCGCGCAGCACCCGCCCGACGAACACGACCTCAAGCGCATCGCCGCGCACTCTGTCTGCTCGCGGCGTGAAGAACTCGGTATCGACACCGTTGTGGACGACACGCAGGCGCTCCCGGAGTGCCGGCGACAGGGAGGTCGAGAGCTGCCCGGCGAGCGCATCGCTCACGCAGACGATGAGTGCCGACCGATCGAGTACGCGCGCAGCCTCGCGCGGCGAGTACGTGCGCAATATGTCGTTGTGCGCATACAGCACGGCGATGTGCTGCACCGAGTCGATGCTCGGCACGAGCTGCGGCGCGTTGTGCGCGAAAATCACCGATCGCTCCCACGCCCCCTGCCCTGCCACCGTTCTCGCGTACTCGCGCCGCGCCATCGGCCGTGCACCCGCGACCCGGGAGAGTCCGGCGTCGACATACCGATCGAGCCGGTGACGTACCACCGGCGGATACTCGATGATGTCGGCACTGTCATACCGGTCCGCATAGGTGCCATGCGCAACCACCACGGCGGCCCGATGCTCCGGCGCCGCGGCGGCAAGGCCATGCACGACGGTCGGTATGGCGCTTCCCGTGCTCGGGGAGAAATGGTCTCCCGGGGTGATGACGTGCACGTGTCGCGTCGGCACGTCAGCTCACGCGCCCATCGCACCACATCGGCCGCACGGTCGCTGTCCCTCTCATCGGCCGCCCCTCCCGCATCGACATCCCCCGATCTCGTCACCCGCATGCTCTGATGAATCTTTCTCAGCTTACGCGGCCCCGGGTCGCTTGTCCTGGCCGAGGAACAAAGCGGGGCCCGTGTCGGGTGCTGGTAGCATCGTCGGCGAGGCCGCGGACGTCGGCCGCCATCGACACGTGCTTGCAAGGGCGGAGCGGATACATGCGCGACACCGCCATCAGCGTCGAGCATCTCACCAAGACGTATCGGATCAATCGCACCGCGACCGGCAGCAACCGCATCACCGACGCCGTGCTGGAGCGCATCCGCCATCCGCTGCGACGATCTCGGTACACGACGTTCGCGGCCGTCGACGACGTTTCCTTCGATATCCCGTGGGGAGAGGCGGTCGGCATCGTCGGGCGCAACGGCGCGGGCAAGAGCACTCTGCTCAAGCTCCTCACCCGGGTAGCGGCGCCGAGCAAAGGCGTGATCGACCTTGGTGGACGGGTCGGGAGTCTGCTCGAGGTCGGCACCGGGTTCCACCCGGAGCTCACCGGCCGGGAGAACATCTTCCTCAACGGGTCACTGCTCGGAATGAAACGCAAGGAGATCAAGCGACGGTTCGATGACATCGTGGAATTCGCTGGCGTGAGTGCGTTCCTGGACACGCAGGTCAAGCGCTATTCGTCGGGGATGTATGTGCGATTGGCCTTCTCGGTCGCCGCCCATCTGGAGACCGAGATCCTCGCCATCGACGAGGTCCTCGCCGTCGGCGACGCCGAGTTCCAAGCGAAGTCGCTCGCCATGATGCGCGACGTGGCACGTAGCGGGCGCACCGTGCTGTATGTCAGCCATCAGGCGCAGACGGTCAGCGCGCTCTGCACATCCGCGATGTTCCTCGAACGCGGCACACTGTCGTACCTGGGCAGCGTCGAGGGTGCGTTGTCCCGGTACCGCGACACCTTCGAGAGCTTCCAGGTCGAACAGCTCGAAGCGAGTCACCGCCCCGGAAGCGGGCAGTTGCGGCTGAGCAGGGTGGCCGTGACCGAACAGACGCAGGATCCCACGGATGACAAGGTGATCGAGTTCGACATCGGTGCGAACCCGACCCTCATCGGCAAGTATTTCGTGTCGTGTCATCTGAACGATGCCAACGGGAACGTCGTCGTCCAGTGCGACTCGCGACTGACCGGCAGGTGGTTCGATCCCACGAACGTGCAACGCGGGGCGTTGAGGATCAAGTCACTCTGGCTGAAACCCGGCCGATACACGGTCGATGTGTTCGTCTGCCAAGCGGGCGTTCTCGACGCGTGGGAGGGCGCCGACGTGATCGATGTGCTCCCGTCGTCGCCGTACCCCGAATTGTCATCGGACGAGGCGATGTCGACGGGCATGGTGCTCGCGGACTTCGATTACGAGGTGCCCGGATGACCAGGATCGTGATCCGCCCACCGGGCCGGTTCAATCTGCCGCCGTTGCGCGAGTTCTGGGAAGCGCGTGAGGTGCTCTACCGCTTCGGCATCCGCGATATCGTGTTGCGCTACCGGCAGACGGCGATCGGTGTCGCCTGGGTCGTGCTGCAGCCGCTGGTCGCAGCCGGAATCTTTTCCATCGTGTTCGGGTCGGTGGCGCGTCTGCCTTCGGGCGGTGTGCCGTACTTCGTCTTCAGCTTCGCCGGCATGCTCGCCTGGAATGTCTTCAACGGCGTCGTCGGCCGAGCCTCCGGCTCACTCGTCGCCAATCAGGCGCTGGTCTCCAAGGTCTTCTTCCCGCGTCTGCTCGTTCCGCTTTCCAGCGTCATCTCGGTGCTGCTCGACTTCGCGGTCGCCTTCGCGATGTTCGTCGTGCTGCTGTTCATCTTCGGCATCAATCCGGGCTGGCCGGTCTTGCTGACGCCCGTGTGGCTTCTGCTCACCGCCCTGTTCGCCTGCGGAATTGGGGTTGCCGCCTCCGCGGTGACGGTCAAATACCGGGACGTCAGCTATCTTCTGCCCTGGATCCTGCAGATCCTGCTCTATGCGACGCCGATCGCGTACTCGTTGACGGCCGTCCCACCACATCTGCTCTGGTTGTTCGAGCTCAACCCGTTGACCTGGTTGATGGAGACCGTGCGCTGGTCGGTTCTCGGCCAGCCGATTCCCCCGGTCTGGCAGCTGATCGCGCTGCCGGTCAGCGCGATCGTCGTCTTCCTCGCCGGCCTGCTCGTCTTCCAGCACTACGAGCGGGGCTTCGCGGACGTCATCTGACTCCGAGGCCGGTTCCAGCTGCGGGCCAGCTTCTGCAGCGACCTGGGTGCCGCGCCGAAGCGCCGCATCGTATAGGCCGCAACCGCCCAGCCGAGGACGAGCAGGGACCGCAGGGTCTCTCGCGCGCTGTCGTGCGGAAGTCCGGGCAACACTCGACGCCTGAGAAAGACTACCCTCGAGGTCCATGACGCCCCGACCAGTCTATTGAAGAGCAACCCGTTCCGGATGTAGTAGTAGGAGCCCAGGGTGGCCGCCGCCCCACGGAACGAGGCCGATACGGAGTGCAGAATGCGCGTATCGCATACAACCGCGAGGCCGACGCCGTTGGCACCGGCGCGAACACTCCATTCCGAGTCCTCGAAATTGAGGAAGAAGCGATCGTCGAACAGGCCCACCCGCTGCCAGACCTGGCGCGAGGCCGTGATGCAGCAACCGGCCAACAGCTCGGTGGCGCGCAGCCCGGCCTGACACGGATCGAGTTCTGCGGACGGTGTGTGGAACGGAAACCCGTTGCGCAGGTCCAGCGTTCCGCCACCGAACCAGATCTCACCGGGAGCATCTCGATAGACGACCGTCGGGCTGACCGCAATGCGCTCTCCTGCCGCCCGCTCGAGCTCACTCATCGCACCGGGCGGCACGAGCGTGTCGTTGTTGAGAATCGTCACACACTCTGCGCCGTGCCCGAGAGCGTGGCGGATGCCGCTGTTCATCCCGCCGGCAAATCCTTGATTCTCACCCGTCTGCAGGGTGTGCACGGTCGGCCATCGGGCAACGACCGCCTCCAAGGTTCCGTCGAACGACCCGTTGTCGACGACAAGGACACCCACCTCCGGTGATCCGACGAGCAGGGACTCGACGCACGCGAGGGCATCGTCCAAGCCGTTCCAGGAGAGCACCACGACGACGTGCCGCTCGAAGGCAGGCTGTCGACCATCATCGGGCACGGCAACTCTCCTCCAGGGATGCCCGACGGCTGGTCAGACTCCAGTCATCGTAGTTTACGGGCGTGCCGCACGCGGTCGACATGCCTGCCGAACACGGGCCTCGATCGCTAATCGGAGTTGTCCGTGGTGTGCTCGAGCCGGATCAGCCGCGGCCACAGTCCCGACGAGAACGGATGGAAGTCGCGTTGCACTCGCCAGATGACGGGAGTCGGCCACCAGCGCGTCCAGTAGTACCGCCCCCGCGAGAAATCGCCGGCGTGCCCCCATGAGCCGAGCTTCGCCCTGATCTCGCTCGGTGAGCGAGCCCACGAGTTGTGGACGATCGCATCCCCAGGCGTCGCGGTTTGCCAGCGGTGCTCCTCCGGGGCTTCCGGGCGCCGCACCTGCAGGGATCCGTAGTCTCCGGCAACCGTGACGCGAAGGAAATCGCCGTCGATCCGGCGGGCATCGACGAGCCGCACGTCCGGGCGCACCACCACGGCCCCCGGATATTCGTACCGCGGACCACCGTCCTGAGCCGCAATCTCGAACACCCACCTGCGAGTCCGTCGATACAGCACGCGCATCGGCCATTCGACGGCAGAGAGGCCGCGCCGCTCCGCCTCGTCGACCGCGCGGAGCAACGCCGAAGGGTCCGGCAGGTACTCATCGTTGTCCAGTTGGATGACCCAATCGACGTGTCCGCGCAGCGCGTCGAGAGCGGCCTGGCGCTGTGCGGTGTCGGCGGCCATCGGATGCTGCTGGTTCACCCAGTCACCCGAGATCTGCCTGACGATCCCCCTGCGGTCGACCGTTCGTATCTGCTCGATCGCCGCGGTCACCGGAATCTCGACGCCGTTCCAGCCGATCCCGCGACGCGGGACCGGGACCACCAGATCATCCAGAAGAGGGTAGTACCGTTGCAGGGTCTTCTCGAGCCACACCGTGTCGCCCGGCAGCACATACGCGCCGATCTTCCTGGCAACCACCACGAGGCTCCGTCCGTCGCAGCGTCACCCGTGTCGCTCGGGAACGGTGGTCGCTGGCTCTGTCGACATCCATTCAACTAGATTGGAAACCCAGAACCTAGCAGATCGGACAGGAAATGGGTCGACTACGCGCAGCGGCAAAGCGCTTGACGCCGGGTCCGATCCGAGAGCTGGTGCGCTGGTATCGGGATGTCTGGGGCGACCTGCGGCTCAGGCTTCTCACCGACATCGGCTACTTCCCATCCCACGCCGTGAGACGCTTCTTCTACCGTCGCGCTGGTCTGAAAATCGATGGAACCTCGAGCCTGCACTGGCGCGCGGGCTTCTACGCACCGGAGAACATCGTGATCGGGCGCTTTTGCACCATCGGCGATACGAGTTTCTTAGACGGCCGCAGCGGGCTCACGATCGGGGACCGGGTCAACCTCGGCAGTCACGTTTCGATCTACACCAGGCAGCACGAAGTCGACTCTCGCGACTTCGCCGAGATCGGCGCGCCGGTGACGATCGGGAACTATGCGTGGGTCTCGAGCCATTCGATCGTGCTCCCCGGTGTCACCATCGGGGACGGGGCCGTCATCGCGGCGGGCGCCGTCGTGACCAAGGATGTGGCCCCGTACACCCTCGTGGGCGGGAACCCGGCGAGGTACATCCGGGACAGAAGTCACGATCTCGACTACAAACTCGGCTATGCGAAACGCTTCGTCTGAGCATGAAGCCTTCACGATCGGCTGCACGCGTTCTCGTGATCGACCACACCGCAGAGCTCTCGGGCGGCGAAGTCGCGCTGTCCCGGCTTCTGGAGGCCGTCGACCGGGAGCGATATGACGTGCGCGTGCTGCTGCTCGCCGACGGCCCGTTCGCCGCGCGGCTGAGCGCACAGGGCATCCCGGTCGCTGTGCTGTCCGGCTCAAGCCGGCTCACGAGGATCGGCCGCGCCGAAGCCGCATCGTCGCCGATCGCCCTGCTGGCCAACGCAATACGAACGCTCGCGCTGGTCCCGAGGATCTCGGCCGCGATCCGCGGAGCGGGTGCCCAACTCGTCGTCGCCAACACGCTCAAGGCCGCCGTGCTCTCATCGATTGCAGCGCCACTGGCCGGTCGGCGTTGGGTCTGGCATCTGCACGACCGGATCGCGCGGGATTATCTGCCGCCCGCGCTCGTGTTCGGCTTGCGTGCGCTGGCCAGATGGGCACCACGCCTGGTCGTGGCCAATTCGGAGGCGACTCGCGCGACACTGCCTCGCCTGCACGACGATCGGGTGATCGTCGCCTATCCCGGTGTCGCCGTGCCACCGGCCGAAGCACCATTGCGGACCCCTCCGTCCGTGCCGTTGTTCGGATTGCTCGGACGGATCGCCCCGACCAAGGGCCAACTCGAGTTTCTCCGGGCCGCGGCACTTCTGGTGGCCGGGCACCCGGGCATCCGGTTCTCCGTCATCGGCGATGCACTGTTCAACGACGGCCGATTCGCCGACGAGATCCGGGCTATGCCGGCTGCGCTCGGCATCGACGACTGTGTGATGTTCACCGGTTGGCTCGACGACCCGACGAGCGCGATCCAGGGTCTGACAGCGCTCGTCCACGCATCGCCGATCGCGGAACCGTTCGGTCAGGTGATCGTCGAGGCCATGTTCGCCGGCGTGCCGGTGATCGGAACGGACGCGGGCGGCGTTCGCGAGATCCTGAACGCCGATGGCGCCGTGGAGCCGATCGGCCGCGGTGTCACGCGCACCGCCTTCGGGCTGCTCGTGGCGCCGCACGACCCGGCGGCGCTCGCCACGGCGATGGCCTGGATGGCCGAGCACGAACCTGAGCGCGAGGCGATGGCGGGGCGCGCGCGCGTCAGCGCGGCCGAACGTTTCGATATTCGCGTCAGCGCGAGCAGAACGAACCAGGCGTGGACCCGCGCATTGGGGGCACCAGGCCGTGCCCGACGGTCCGCTATCGTGGACACAGACCGAAAATACGACGCGGGAGAGATGTGAAACTTCGTACAGAAGGGCTCACCTGGCAAGAAATCGACGGCGAACTGGTGATCCTCGACCTGACCGGATCCGTGTATTTGACGACGAACGGATCGGGTGCCCTCCTCGCGAAGCTGCTGACGCAGGAGCGCTCCGAACGGGAGCTCAGCGATGCCCTGATCGCCGAGTACGGCGTCCCGGAGGACGTCGCGGCGGCGGACGCTGCGGCCTTCGTTGCGCAACTCGCTCAGAAGAAGCTGCTCGTCTTGTCATGACCGAGCTGGCTGCTCGTGCGATCGCCTTCTATCTTCCGCAGTTCCACCCGATCCCGGAGAACAGCGAGTGGTGGGGTCCCGGGTTCACCGAGTGGACCAACGCGGCGCGCGCTCGCCCGCTCTTCCGTGGACACGCCCAACCTCACCTCCCCGCCGACCTCGGCTTCTACGATCTTCGGCTCCCCGAGGCGCGGCAGGCGCAGAGCGATCTGGCCATCGAGTCCGGGGTGGAGGCATTCTGCTATTGGCACTACTGGTTCGGCGCCGGGTCGCGCATCCTCGAGCGCCCGTTCACCGAGGTCCTGCAGCACGGAAAGCCGTCGATCTCCTTCTGTCTGGGCTGGGCGAACCAGAGTTGGACGGGCATCTGGCACGCGGCGGAGAACCGGGTCCTGAGACAACAGACCTACCCCGGGCCCGAAGACGATCAGGCGCACTTCGACACGATCGTGGCCGCGTTCCACGACGACCGCTATCTGCGGGTCGACGACAAACCGGTCTTCTATGTGTTCCGCCCGGAGGAACTGCCCGATGCACGCGCGTTCGTCGACCGTTGGCAGGCGATGGCGCGCGCGGCAGGCCTCGGCGGCCTCTACCTGGTGGCCGAGGTCAGCGACCTCCTCGGGCGAGGTCCCCGCTACACGACGACCGCAGCGGACGGATTCGACGCCGGCGTCTACGTGAGGCTGCCGGCGCGGCAGGAGCGCACAGACGTGCTCCGCATGCGCGCACGACGCAAACTCGGTGGGCCCGAGACGTACCCGTATTCGACGAACGCGTCTCTCTGGGACCCCGTGCGCGCAGATCCGCTGCTTCAACCGAGTGTCTATCCGAACTGGGACAACACCCCGCGCTCCGGCGTCCGCGGGCTCGCGCTGACCGGATCGAGCCCGGACGGATTCGCCCAGAACCTGGGCCACGCGGTGCAGACGCTTCACGACAGGCGAGACCAGGAGCGTTTGCTCTGGATCAAGTCGTGGAACGAGTGGGCGGAGGGCAACTATCTCGAACCGGATCTCGAGTACGGCCGAGGATGGCTGGAGACGGTGAGACGCGGGTTGGCGCAGCCATGACGAGATCATCGAGGCCACTGCGCATCGCGATAATTTCCTACTACCTCCCGAGCGGCAGCAAGATCGGGGTCGGCTATCAGGTTCACGAACTGGCTGGCGAGCTCGTGCGCCGCGGACACCAGGTCGACGTGTTCAGCGAGTGCCCGCCGGTCGACGGTGCGATCTACGGTCACCGCCGGATCGAGCTCTCCGGGCGCATGCGGACTTTCCGATTCGCGCTCCGGCTGCGGCACGAGGACTTCAGCTCATACGATGTCGTGCACGCGCACGGCGATGACTATTGGCTGTGGCGAAAGCGGGTGCCGCGGCATGTGCGGACGATTCACGGCTCGTGCTTCGAAGAGGCGATCCACATCCGCGGCCTCGGCGAGAAGCTGCGGATGATCGCGCTCGGCTTCAGCGAGGTGCTGGCGAGCATCGTCGCGGACGAGACCGCCGTGGTGTCCCCAAGAACCCGCCGATGGTCCCCTTGGGTGAAGCGGGTGATCCCGAACGGCGTCGACGCCACCCGGTTCCAGCCGGATGCGACGAAGCGATCCGACGTGCCCACCGTGCTTTTCGTCGGAACCTGGAGCAATCGAAAGAGGGGGGCGGACCTGGCACGCGTCTTCCAGCGCGACGTGCTGCCCGCGATCCCCGACGCGCGGCTGGAGATGGTGTGCACAGATGCCCCGGCCACGCCGGGCGCCGGCATCACCGTTCTCGGCGAGTTGAGCGACACCCAGCTCATCGAGGCGTATCAGCGGGCATGGCTGTTCTGCCTGCCGTCGGACTACGAGGGCTTCGGGATCCCGTATGCGGAGGCCATGGTGTGCGGCCTCCCCGTGGTCGCGACGCCGAACATCGGTGCGCGCTACGTGACGGACGATGGTGCGGCTGGTGTGCTCGCGCCGCTCGAATCGATCGGCGTGTCACTGCGCGAGTTGCTCGAGGACCCGGCAGAACGCGATCGGCTGGTCCGACGGAGCATCGCGCGCGGCGCGCAGTTCACGCTCGAGCGCGTCGTCGACGCGTATGAGTCCCTCTACACCGCGCCCCGAGGCCGGCACGGATGTGCGGGCCCGGCGTCCGCCGCCAGTACAATCTGACTACGTAAGAAGCGTGACACCGACGTCCAGCGTTCACGCTGCCCCGGTCGATGGTGAGGGAGACAAACGTGGATGCTGCGGTAGCGATGGTGGGGGCCGGCCCGTATGGATTGTCCGCAGCAGCCCACCTTGCGCACCGAGGCGTCGACGTGCGCTCCTTCGGCGTGCCGATGGCCACCTGGCAGCAGAACATGCCGGCGGGGATGCTGCTGAAGTCCGACGGCTTCGCATCCAGTCTGTCTGCGCCTGTTCCCGGTTGGACCCTCGGTGAATACTGCGAGCGCCAAGAAGTGCCATACGGCGACCGCCAGCCTCGAGTGACCCTGGACCAGTTCGCAGAGTATGCGCTGGCGTTCCAGCGCCAGTTCGTGCCGAATCTGGACTCTCGGCTGGTGTCCCACCTGGTCACGACGCAGGGGGGTTTCTCGCTGGAGCTCGACGACGGCGAGACGTTGACCGCTCGGCAGGTCGTGATCGCCGTCGGGATCAGCCATTTCGCATTTGTTCCGCCCGCGTTCCGGGGGCTGGGGAGTCACGTCACGCATAGCGGCGCTCACCGCACCTTCGATGATTTCACGGGCAAGCAGGTAGCCGTCATCGGTGCCGGATCGTCTGCCGTCGAGGTCACCGCCGCCCTGGTCGAGGCCGGGGCCGACGTGCACCTGATCGCCCGACGCGCCGAGGTCCCGTTCTGGACCCCGCCACGACCGAACGAGCCGAAACCGACGTGGTGGATGCGTGTGCGGGACCCGCCATCGGGTCTCGGACCTGGTTGGCGCTCCAGACTGTGCGAAGACCTTCCCGATGCCTACCGCCGCCTGCCGCGCGGTTTCCGGCTCGAGGTACTGCGTCGGCACCTTGGCCCGGTGTCCCCCTGGTGGCTGCGAGACACGGTCATGGAAAATGCCCACGTCAGGACTCGGACGATCCCGATCGGCGCACACCTGTCCGGCGAGCTCGTCGTCCTGGAGCTCGCCGGCGCAGACGGAACCTCTACCGAGTTGAGCGTCGATCATGTGATCTGTGCGACGGGCTACGCGGCGGACCTTGACAGGCTTGCCTTCCTCGATCCGTCGCTGGGGCGTGCGCTCAAGCGCGTCGGTGCCATGCCGATGTTGTCTCACCATTTCGAGTCGTCGGTGCCGGGGCTCTATTTCGCCGGTGCCGCGGCAGCGGGAACGTTCGGGCCGCTACTGCGATTCGTTGTCGGAACGGAGTTCACCTCCCCTCGGATCGCAGCGCAATTGAGCCGACGATCCGCCCGCCGCGACTCGTGAACGGCGCCGTGAGCGGCCAGCGAGCGTCACGGTCCGAACATCGGCTGCTTCTGGTCACCGGGCACCGCTGGCTCGATGCCTGCCGTCACGCCCTCGCCGCCCGTGAAGCCGGATTCGCCGTGCATCTGCTCGCGCCGAAGAGGCATCCGATCGCGGCCCTGGAGTGGGTCAACACCGTCGAGGCGTTCTCGGCGTTGCGGCCGCACAGGACGGTGGCGAATGCCCTCAACGCCATGCCGTTCGATCTTGTCGTCCCGATCGACGACCTGGGTGCATCCGCGTTGTTCGAAACCTACCTCGATGGCATGCTGAGCAACGAAGCCGCGCTGACCGTGGAGCGCTCCCTCGGCGATCCGGCCAGTTTCGGAATCCGACACGCGCGAGCGGAAATCGGTCAGATCGCCACTCGCGCAGGTTTGGCTGCCCCTGGAACCTGGCCGCTGCGTGAGGATACGCTGGCCAGCGACCTCGAGACGGCCGGATTCCCTGCCGTCCTCAAGACCGACGGCAGTTTCGGCGGTCAGCAGGTGATCGTGGTCGACGATCTCGATGCGGCCCGCGCCGGCTACCTCGCTCTGTCGAGGCCGCCCCGCCTGCTGGGAGCGTTCGGGCAGCTCGTGCTCGATCACGACGAGACCTCTCTGAGACCCGCCCTCGCCAGGTCGCGGTCGCCGGTGAGCGTGCAGCAGTTCGTCAACGGTGGCCCTGCGACGATGTCCGTCGCGGCCTGGGAAGGAGAAATGCTCGGCTATGTCGGGTCGCGTGCCCTGCAGACGCAACCGGGCAACGGCCCCGCGACGATCATCGAGCCGCTCCAGCATCCGGACCTGGAGCGAGCAGCGCGGGTGATCGCGAGCGAGCTCGGACTGTCCGGCCTCTTCGGGCTCGATTTCGTCCTCGCTCCCGATCGTTCCACCGCGTCACTGATCGAGCTCAATCCCCGGGCAACGCCGACAGCGCACCTGCGCCCGCCGTCGCTGCACCGCCCGTTGTTTCATCTGCTTGCCGACTCGCTGGGCATGGCCGCTCCGCCTCCTCGACCGGCACTGCCCGAAGGCCCGATCGGCCTCTTTCCACAGGCGGCGACGGCCGATCCCGGCGGTACGCACGCCCTGCCCGCCCATCTCGATCTTCCACGTGAGCAAGACGTCGTCGACCTCTGCCGCGCAGAACTGGCGACAAGGCCGCCGGGCGCTCTCGAACGGGTGATCCGGCGGGTGTTCTGACGGGTGTTCTGACCCCGTGCGGGGCGGTCCGAGCAGTCGGCGGCACAGACGGCCGCACAGCCGGCGGCTCAGTCGGCGGCTCAGACGGCGGCGAGAGGATTCATCGCAGCCCGGTCACGTCGCCTCCAGCTGGAGGCTCACTCTGTGTGCGGTGAACGCCTCCGCGTAACGACTCTGCGTCTCGGCGCCGCGCAGACGCATGATGCCGAAGAAGAACTCATCGTCCCACCAGTCCCGACCGTGCTGGCTGGGGAAGCAGTCATCGATCGCCCGGACCTTACGCGTCGCCGTCTCCTCGGGCAACGCCAGGTAGACCGTGGGTCGGCCGAGATCGCCGTCCCACTTGGGGATCTCATAGTGCAGGAGGAGCGGCCCCCGCCATACCGTGGGAACAAGACGCCCGAGCAGCGCGTGGTCCTGATGCGCGTCGTCCACCCGTGGGGCGAGAACCAGATCGGGCCGTGGGGCGGCATCGCGGAAGGCGTGCAGCGCGTCTTTGACGGCTCCCCACTGCTCGGGAAGGCGCGCATCGGGCAACCCACCGAAGACGGGCGGCCGTGAGCAGCCGAACGCACGCGCGGCGGCCGCCGCCTCGGCACGACGTTCGTCCGTCCCGGTCAGTACCAGCGTATGGATGTCCACGTCGCCGCGCTCGCCGAACGCCAGGAGCGTGCCGCCGCATCCGATCTCGATGTCGTCCGGGTGTGCGCCGATGGCGAGGACCACGAGCCGGCCGGGCGGAAACCTGAGTGCGGTCACCGCTCGACTGCCGCAACATCGGGATGCCAGAGTTCCCACGGAGCGGTGCCGCTGGCGTGCAATTCCTCCAGGTACGTGCGTTCCTTCAGCGTGTCCATGCAGGCCCAGAAGCCGGCATACTTGTTCGCCGAGAACCGCCCGTCGGCGGCAGCGCGGATGCATCCGTTCATCACGAGGTCGTCGCCGGGCCGAAGATAGTCGAAGATCCCCTGCCTGAGCACGAAGAAGCCGCCGTTGATCCACATGTCCATCCCACGCACCGGTGCGACTCCGGTCATGCAGCCGTCCTCGTCGAAGCCGACCACATGGAAGGAGTCCTGCGGCGGTACGGCGACCAGGCTGCCCACCTGATCCGGGGGGAGCGCGGTGATCATGTCGTTGATCGGCACGGTGGAGAGCACGTCACCGTAATTCGCGAGGAACAGGTCGTCCCCGTCGAGATACGGTCGAACCCTGCGCAGCCGCTCACCGATGGCGGTGTCCAGGCCGGTGTCGACGAAGGTGATGCGCCAGTCCGAGATGTCGGTGCTCAGCATGCGGATGCCGCGTCCACCGTCGGTCAGGACGAAATCGTTCGATGCCGTCTCCTGATAGTCCAGGAAGTATCGCTTCACCGCGCTTGCACCGTAGCCCAGGCAGAGTATGAAGTCCGTGTGCCCGTGGTACGCATACCAGCGCATGATGTGCCAGAGGATCGGACGGTCGCCGATCGCGGTCATCGGCTTCGGCGCCGACTGGTTGTCGGCACGGATGCGCATCCCCATGCCACCGCAGAACAGGACGACTTTCATCAGCTACCTCCCGACACGTCGCGCCACCGCAGCCGGGTGAAGCGCGCATGGGTTCAGCGTATCGGTGAGCGCCCCTCGACATCACCCACCAGTAAGCGGGCCAACGCAGCCGGGCGGGAGGAGAATATACTCACACCCATGCGTGGCCCCGCGGGTCGACCGGAAAGTCCGAAGACGATACCAGAATCGGCTTCGGTCGCGGTCAGCGTCGTCATCCCCGCCTTCCAGGCCGAGCAGTGGGTCCGCACCGCGCTCGAATCCGTCGCCGTCCAGCAATTGCAACCCGATCGGGTCGTCGAGGTCGTCGTCGTCGACGACGGATCGACAGACGAGACGGTGGCGATCGCACAGCGTACTCTGGACGAGTTCGGCCTGATCGGCACGGTGATCAGGCAGAGCCACGGCGGTGTCAGCGCCGCGCGCAACGCCGGCTGGCGAGCGGCCCGGGGAGACTGGATCCAGTTTCTCGACGCCGACGACCGATTGGCTGAGACGAAGCTCGCCACCCAGCTCGGGCTGGCACTCGCCGTCGACGGCAACTGCGCGGTCGTCTATTCGGCGTGGCAGCGGCTCCTTCCCGATCACGATTCCTGGGTGCCACTCGGGCCGATCGAGGATCCTGTGCTCGATGAGCCGGTCCGCAGCATCATCGAGGATCAATGGTTCGGCTACGTCGGTCCGTGCCTCATCCGGCGCGATGCACTCGTGACGCTCGGCGGATTCGATGAGACCAAGTCTCTCGGCGAGGACCTCGACCTGATGCTTCGGCTGGCGATCGCAGGCCGGGACTTGCGCCGAGCCCCCTCGGCGACGCCGCTGTACTTCTACCGCCAGCTGCCCGGATCGCTCTGGCAGCGCGCACGCAAGGACCCGGCGGCACTCCGCGGCCTCAATGCCACCGAGACGAACGCCGAGCTGCACATCCGCCGAATTCAGGAGAACATTCTCTCGACTCGGACGCGTCTGGCGCTTGCGGAGAGATACATCACGATCTACCAATGCTCGCGCGGCCTGGACGACACCCTCACGGCGAGTCTGCTCGACCAGATCGCGGCGTTGCGTTTGCGCCGGGCACCGAAGAACGCACCGCGTTCGGCGCGCGCGTTGGCAACGATCATCGGCCTCGATCACGCGGTGCGCATGCACGACCTCGTCAGGTCCTACATTCCGTCGAGGCGATGAGCCCGGGCTCTCATCGCCGGCCGGGTGCGTCCCTTCGGTCCGCCTGCTGTCAGACCCGTCGGCTGCGATAGGCCGAAGCCTCCGGCAGGGGTCTCCTAGAATGGGCCCATCACGAGGGCCGTGAGATGGAGACGAAGGCAGCGGTGGCCGAGACGGATACGACGGCTGACACGGTGGTGTCGGTGGTGCTCGCGACGAATCGGGCCGGCCGCACGCCTTTTCTGGATGCCGCTGTCGCCTCCGTGCTCGCACAGCGGCACTCGAGACTGGAACTCTTCATCGTGGACGACGGCAGTCCCGATCCGGACGCGATCGGTCGCCTCGTCTCCAGCGACCCACGGATACGCAGCACCCGGGTCGATGGAATCGGTGTGGCCGGCGCGAGAAACGTCGGCGTGAGCCTCACCGGCGGTTCGGTGCTCGCGTTCATCGACGATGACGACGTCTGGGACCCGGAACGGCTTGCGCGGCACCTTGTCGTGATGGAGGCCGATCCGGAGATCGCGGTTTCCTACTGCCGCATGCGAACAATCGACAGTTCGGGGAATGAGCTGGCGCCGGCCGACCAGACACCAATTCATGGCATCCATGACGTGTATCGGCGTACAACCGGAATCCTGATGGGGAACACGGTCCTCCGGCGGGATGCACTCATCAGTGCGGGCGGATTCAATCCAGTGTTCCAGATCGCCGAAGATCTGGATCTGCTGCTGCGACTGGCCGGGTCGGGGCGTGTGGCCTTCGTCGATGGTCCGGCCCTCGTCGACTACCGCGCGCATGAGAACAGCACGACGCAGGACCACCGGAAGGTTGCGGAGTCGGTTCGCACCGTGCTCAGACTGCACAGGTGGGCTGTGCTGCAGCGTGGACGCCCGGACCTCGCCGCCGATCTCGCGCACAGTCTCGCTGCGAACGAACGCTATGCCGCGTGGAGCGCGGCCCGTGCGGCACGACGCTCAGCCCGCTCCGGCCATCTCATCGCCGCGGCCAGGGAACTCGTGTGGGCGATCCGCTTCGCGCCCGGCGTGCCTCTCAACTGGGCGAGCCACCGATTTGCGCGACGCCGCAGTGGATCCGCCTGACGGGCTCGGCCCGTCACTCGGCATTGAAAGTGCCGACATACGCGCCCTTCACCAGCCTGATCGCGTTTCGCTTGATGTCGTATGGCAGACTTCGCCAATTCACCAGCGTCCATCTGCGGAAGATCACGAACATCGCACGAAGCCGCTCCGCCATCGCGACCGGCGCGTGCGCGACCTCGACGTACAGCCGATAGTTCAGATACCAGGCCGGAAAGGCCACCGGGCGCCGATGCGTGGGGGTGAAAATCCTGGTCTGCTGCACCGGATCGGCGCCCTGCAGATTCGTCATCTGCTTTTCGTGCACGCGTACTCGATGTGACTGCGCCTGACCCTGTACCCACGGCGCTCGCATCGCCATCTTCACCGCGAGCGCGATGTCCTGCCCGTAGAACGCGTCGAATCCACCGGCGGCGCGCAACGCATCCGTCCGATAGAGCCCCCAGTACGCCGCATACCACAGCCCATGGCGGAACAGGCGATCGAGTCTCTCGGCCGGGCCGGGCGAGAGGAAGTCGAGGTCGGCGTCGTCGTATTCGCCGACAAGCTCACCGCGCGCGTTCACCCGCACGGCACGACAGAACGCAACGACGGCGTTCTGGTGTTCGAGCAGCAATTGTCGACAGGTCGAGAGGTGCTGCGGCAGGATGACGTCGTCGGCCGCGTTCCACATGAAGTACGGCGCCCTCGCCTCGCCCAGCAACCGGTTGTAATTCCAGGTGGATCCTCGATTCACCGTGCTGTGAAGCACGCGGAAGCGGTCATCCTCGTTCGCAAAGGCCTCGGCGATCTCAAGCGTGGAATCGGTCGATCCGTTGTCTGCGACGAGAATCTCGATGTCATCGAGTCTCTGCTGCTGCAGGGCGGCCAGCGTCTCCGTCAGGAACCTCTCACCGTTGTAGACAGGAACACCGACTGACACCAGGGGACGCTTGCCCACCGCTTCATTCTTTTGTTGCGCCACGACGACCACCCGCCCTAGCCGCCGAGGACCCGTCGAGCGGCCTGCTCTCCGCTGATGAACGCCTGGTCCGTCCACGCGTGGTCCCAGTCGCCATAACGACCGCAGTAGTGGATCTCCCGGTCGTCCAGAAACCCATGGACGGTCGCCACCGCATCCGCTCGATCCACGTCATAGATCACGTTCGCATAGCGGTTCACCGCTGTCTCCTGGAGAAGGATCCTGTCACTCTCGCGGATGAATCCGCATCGCCTGAGATCATCGAGGACCTGTGGGAAGTAGGCGGCGGGAGCGACCGTCAGCGGCTTGTACTTGTCGGAGAAGTAGATCTCCGCCTGGATCACACCGCATCCCGGAGGCGCATTGTGCGGCGAGAACATGTGCGGCAGATTGACCCGTGAGATCGCGATGTCCTGGTCGTAGAAATACGTGATCGCGGTGTCCGAGAGATCATCGCGGTCAACGGCGATATTGAACAGCACGGCCGTGGTGAAGGCCAACCTGTGCGAGGCTTCGAGCACATCTGCCGGCACCCCCTCGATGAGCGGGATCAGCTCGGGAAGCGGGATGGAGGAGATCACCGACGAGTACGACGTCTCGGTTCCGTGGGCGAACCGCAGGCGTCGTGTCTGCGGATCGATCGCGACCACCTGATGGTTCAGCCGGATGTCGAATCTCTGACCGAAGGGCTCGAGGTAGGTCATGAACCCGCCGTGAGACGGATAGCGGTAGCGGTCGACATAGTGCTGGAAATGCCCGGCGGGCGCAGCGAGGGCACCGGCCAGGACCTCCTCGAGATTCGGCCGGTACATCCGTGGCCCGATCCAGTCGGTGACCAGACGATCCATCGTGGTGGTGTGGTATTTCGTGCCATAGACGATCGGAAAGGTCTCGGCGAATGTCGTCCCATAGGTGGTGTAGAGCCACTCCTGGTAGGTCTGCGAAGCGGGATCGGGCGCGGGCTGCCTGGATGCTTCCACGAAGTCCGCGATCACGCGCACGACCAGATCACTCGGAAGTCCTCGGAGGTTGATCTGCACCGGATGCGAAAGCCGCAGGCCGTGCCAGTAGTTGTCGATGGCCAGCACATTCTCTTCGAACTCGCCGCGGATGTTCTCGGCAAGGATCTGCTTCACGTGCTCGTGCCGGGTGAACGAGATATGTCCGCCCTCGTCGAACACGTATCCTCCCGGGTACCGCAGTGACCGCGTGTGCCCGCCCAGAACATCGTTCTTGTCGTAACAGACGAAGGAGATGCCTTCGGAATCCAACGTGTGCCCCGCACCGAGGCCCGCCATCCCGGTTCCGAGCACGGCTACCGGAGGATCAGACATGTCTGCTCGCATTCGTCAATGTCGCTTGGAGAAGGCGCTCGGCCTGGCGACGTCGCCGCCTGATGAGGCTCCTGTTGGATCGGATAAAACATGAGACATATTCAATTATGGCCTAAACACTCGCCGGCGTGTTCGTTTTCGTCGTTCAAGCGGCGACCGGGCAGCCGCGCCGATCGAGTCACCGGCGCGCGGCCGCGACAACCCGGCCTGCCAGCTCGATGTCGGCACCGAGGTGCCACAGTTCGATCCCCAGCTCCTCCGTCCATCGGTGGATGGACTCGGCGACCTCACCGGCGGTTCCCGCGAGCACCGCCGGTGAGTCCGCGAATTCGGCCGGCCGGCTCTCGATGTAGTCCGTGAATCCGGGCCGCACGGCCGTCGAGCGGTCGCCATCGACGATGACGACGACCGGCGTGAACTCGAACGCCGGTGGCGGCCGATGCTCGGCATCCGCCGCCTCGCGGACGCGCCGGATCTTGGCCCGGATCGATGCCGCCGACAGCTCACGGGCCGCCCTCTCGTCGAAACCGTGCGGTCCCAAGGTCACGTGGATCCCGGCGATGTCGGCAACACGACCGGCGAGGCTCAGCATCCGCGGGCCACCCGCGCCGACGAGGATAGGGAGGTTGGGGTACTGGACCGTGCCAGGAAGCGCCTCCAATCCGGTGACCTGATAGTGCTTTCCGCGGGCCTGGACGGTTCCGCCGGCGAAGAATGCGCGGATGACTCCGATGCCTTCCTCCAGCCGTGCGAGGCGGGTGCCCGGTGATTCGAACGGGATCCCCAGTGCGTCGTAATCGGCCGGCAGCCAACCCGCGCCGATACCCAGCGTCACCCGCCCTTCGCTCAGAACGTCCACCGTGGCCATCGCCTTCGCCAGGACGGCAGGGTGCCGAATGTCATTGTTGAGCACAAGGGTGAGCAATCGCAGGCGCGTCGTCAGGGCGGCGGCGAACGCCAACGCGGTCAGAGGCTCCATCGCCCAACCTCGCGAATAGTGTTCGGAGATCGCGACCTCGTCGAAACCGAGGTCCTCGATTCGCGCCAGTCGGTCACGCCACGCGCCCGTCTCCCGTTGGAGGCCGGGCATCGGCGCGATGAAACGCGGACGCAGCTTCTGCGGCATGAGCCGATCGCCCCCTATTCGTTGCAAACGATCTCGGTCGGATATGGATCCGCCAGCACCCAGCGACCCCCGTCACGCTCGAAGTGCGGATACCGCTCACGCAGTTCATCCAGCAGCTCGGGCACGAACAGAAGCACGCGATCGGGTGCGCGATCCATGAGTTCGTCGGGCGAGACGATCGGGATCCGGCTCCCCGGCAGGGCCCGCCCCTGCTTGTCCGCCGAGACGTCTCCGACGGCGGCCACGTCCTCTCGCCCCACGTCGGCCAGCTCGAGAAGCGCCACGCTGCCGGTGGAGGCAGGGTAGGCGCCGACCGTGAGCCCGTGCAGTCTGCAATCGTCGAGGTACGAGCGCAACGCCAGGCTGGAAGCGGCGGCCGCGGTCCTCAGCTCCGCGGCCTGCTCGGCCAACCCGGCCGGGCGATCCAGGCCGGCCAGACGCTCACGGTCCAGCACCGCGCGAACCCGCTGCGATGGCGTCCCATGCCGGCCGAAGACCAGCACAAGCGTGCCGCCCTGGAGGTCGTATTCGAACACATCGATCGGCGCGAATCCGAAACGGGAGAACATCGCCACCAGCACGGTCGCCGTGTAGTACGCATAGTGGCCGTGACGCACCACATGCCATGCCGACCGGGCGATGTCGCCTTCCAGCGCATGCGCCTGGATGACGATGATGCCGCCTTCACGAAGGCGGGCGATCCGCTCCCCGAACGCTTCCCGCTGATCGGGCTCGTGCATGAGGCCGAAGACGTCCAGCACGATGTCGGCAGGTCCGTCGCCTGCCACCCGCAGTCCGTGTTCGCGAAGGGGACCGCTCCAATCGCCGCTGTGCGGGCTGGAGTACTCTGCGACCTCCAGTCCCGGACGAACAAAGCCTGCTCGTTCGAGATCGCTCAGCGCCGCGACGGCCTGCCGTCGCATGGTACGAGGTTCGGCTCCCATCGGGCCTTCGGCGTCCACCATCCCGTGGCCGAGTTGCACCAACGCGCATGATCGACAGACCAGGAGGCTCAATTGCGCGGTGCGGTCCGGCCCGGGATCCATCGGAAGCGGCAGCTCGGCAGCGGAACTGCGCCTACCCAAGTCGAGCAGCACGGTCAGCTCCGACGATCCGCACCAGCGACAGCCTGGCGACGGCCCGGTCACGATCCGGCCCCGCGCTCGAGATACAGATCCACCTGGCTCTGAGTCACCGCCCGCGGGCTCTCGCCGGCACGGACGCGCTTCTCCCACTCGACGGTGAGTCGAATCGCCTCTTCGACACGAAACGACGGTCGCCAATCGAGGTCACGGCGTGCCTTCGCCGAGTCGACCATCAGCAGTCCGGCTTCGTGCGGGCCATGGTCATCGTCATCGACCCACGACGCACCATCTCCCCACTGTCGCGCAGCCACATCGGCGAGCGCGCCGACCGCAAGCCCGTCCTGGGCCGCAGGGCCGAAATTCCACGCGGTGCCGTGACGAGACGCATCGAGATGTTCGGCGAGAGCGAGGTAGCCGCCGAGCGGTTCGAGCACATGCTGCCATGGGCGGGTGGCATGCGCTCGGCGCAACCGGGCAGGCCGCCGCTGGGCGAAGCCGGAGAGGAGCTCGGGGATCAGCGCATCCGGCGTCGCATCACCGCCACCGATGACGTTGCCCGCTCGGGCCGTCGCGACAGCGAACCGTTCGCGCGGAAACGAGACGGCGAACGAGTGCGTCGCGAGCTCGGCGGCCGCCTTGCTCGCACTGTACGGGTCGTCGCCGCCGAGCCGGTCGATCTCGCGGTACCCCCACGGCCATTCGTTGTTGCGGTAGACCTTGTCGGTGGTGACGATCACGACTCGCTCGATCGACGCAGTCGATCGAGCAGCGTCGAGAACCGAGAGCGTGCCGTCGACGTTGACCGAAAACGTCTCACGTGGTGCCCGGTAGGATTCACGTACGATCGATTGCGCGGCCAGGTGCAAGGCCACCTCGGCCTCGGACGCCGCCATAGCTCGTCGGATGCCCTCCGTGTCGCGGATGTCGCCGCGCACGTCTGTCGCGAGCAGCTCGGCCAGTCCCGCCCTGCGGTAGAGGAACGACTGCGGGGCGTCGAGCGCGTAACCGTGGACGACGGCGCCGAGTCGGTGCAGCAACACACACAGCCATGCCCCCTTGAAACCGGTGTGACCGGTGACGAAGACGGAACGCCCTGCCCAGTACGCTGCGTCCATGTTCACACAGTATCCCTCAGCTCGGCACGGCGGACGGGGTCGCCCGTCAGACGATTTCCAGTTGCGGGATCGGGAAGACGAGTCGCGCGCCCCATTGCCTGGTGTATGACAGCTGTTCGGTGAGCTCCGTTCGGAGGTTCCAGGGCAGCACGAAGATGTAGTCGGGCTTCGTCTGCGCAAGTTTCTCGGGGCTGTACACCGGGATATGGGTGCCCGGCAGAAAGCGGCCGTGTTTGTACGGGTTGCGATCGACCGTGTACTGCAAGAGGTCTGCTCGGACACCGCAGTGGTTCAGCAGAGTGTTGCCCTTGCCCGGTGCACCGTAGCCTGCGACGGTCTTGCCCTCGCGAGCCGCGGTGATGAAGAAGTCGAGAACGTCGTTGCGGATCCGGGCGATCGAAGCCGCGAATCCAGCGTGCCCTTCGACGGTGTCGAGGCCGGCTGCGGCCTCTTCGGCGAGTAGGCGCGTCACCGCCGCGCTCGGTTCGCCTGCAACGGCGACCGGGCGGGCATACGCGCGGATCGAGCCTCCGTGCGTCGGCAGCTCGTCGACGTCGACGAGCTCGAGCCCCCCGCTCCGGAGAGCTCGCGCGATCGTGAGCACGGTGTAGTACTGGAAGTGCTCGTGGTAGATCGTGTCGTACTGACGACGTTCGATCAGCCGGAGCAGGTGCTGCACCTCGATCGTCACCCAGCCGTCGTCTGCGACGATGGCGCGCAGTCCCTTCGTGAAGTCGATGAGCTCCGGGACATGCGCATAGACGTTGTTCGCGGCTACCAGGTCGGCGCGGCCGAAGCGGGAGGCAAACTCGACTCCCGTCTGCTCTCCGAGGAAGAACGTCTCGGTGGGGATCCCCTTCTCCCGCGCGACCACGGCGATGTTGACGGCCGGCTCGATGCCGACGACGGGGATGCCCTCCGCCTTGAAGTGCTGCAGCAGATACCCGTCGTTGCTGGCCGCCTCGACCACCAAGCTGTTCGTACCGAGGGCGAGCTTGTCGATCATCGCGTCCGCATAGCGTTTCGAGTGCGCGACCCAGCTGTCGGAGAAGCTGGAGAAATACGCGTACTCGACGAACACGTCCGCGGGATCCACGTAGTCGGGCAACTGCACGAGCAGACAGTGCGTGCAGAGTCTGACGTTCAGGGGATAGAACCGTTCCATCGTGTCCAGGCGTTCGGCGGTCAGGAAGTCCTCACAGGGCGGTGACATCCCCAGATCGACGAACGTCTGCGTCAGAGTCGCGCCGCAGAGTCTGCAACGCGGAGCTCCCGCGGAGGAGTCGCTGGCCGTCATGGTGTACCTCTACCTCTCGTCAGTGTCCAGGGGAATCGTCAGTGCCCAGGGGAATCGTCAGTGCCCGGAGAAGGGCCTCTGCCCGAGCGTACAACCAGGTATCGGCCGGCACGGAGGCGGTAGGGGGGCGAACGGCGCGGGCGAACGGCGCAGCGCCGGGCGCACCGGTCAGCGGGGCACCAGTGAGCGGGGGCACCGCGCGGCACCGGATTCGACAGGACGAGGCGGCTCATCGTCGTTCAGCACGCCCTCTCCGCAACGAGGCTCAGATAGTCGGCCCGCGCCATCGAGTCGGACACCTCCAGGTCGAGCAGTTCGGCATCCGGCCCGTGACGACGCACTCGACGATCGATACGACGGGTTTCGAGAAGAAAACGGAACATCGCGAGCGCGCTCGCCGAGGTGCCTCGCCTGACGCCTGAGACGATGTCCGCCGCCCGATTGCGGTCCCCGGGCAGCGCCGGCAACGGCACTCGGCCGTCTCGCCATCGGATCACGCGGGCGGCCGGGCGACGACGGCACTCCCCGAGCCCGGCCGCGATCTCCGAGGGCAGGCCGAGCACACGATCGGCGCGATCCAGCACGACAGTTACCGGAACCTCGGTTCGAGCCCGGCCGGCCCGCGACATGAGCTCGCCGATGTCGAAGCCATCGGTCCGGACGGCATAGAAGAGATCGCCAAGCCACATCAGCCGCGCAGCACCGGCCTGCGCAGCGTGGAAAGCCAGATGCAACACCGTATCGACGGGGTCGAATGTGAAGACGGCGACTCCGCTGCCGAGCACGGTGTGCCTGCGGCGGGACAACATTCCGATCATGTCGGTCGAGAACGCCGAACGCAGTGACGGCGGGACCGCCATGTCCCAGTGCAGGTCGATCGGGGTGCCTGCGGGCGCCGTCAAGGCCAGTTCCGCGCGCTTCCGCTTCCGGATCTCCGGCCAGTTGCGGTCTACCAGAGCGCATCCGAGCGATTCCAGCGCAGCGAGCGCCTCGGCGAAATCGGCAGGGTGCACGAAAAGATCGATGTCGACGTACTCGCGCATGTCCGGGCTCGGCCAGATCAAGTCTGCCGCGGCCGGGCCCTTCGCGAGCACCCACCGAATCCCCTTGCGGTCGAATGTGTCTGCGATCGGCGCAAGATCCGCACTCGCCCGCATGTGGCGGAACAGTTGCGCCGCGCGAACCTTCGCCAACTCACTCGCCCAGCCCGCCGGGGCATTGTCTGCGTTGACCACGCGGCGGTAGATCGCCGGGCCGACGCGGTGAAGGGCGCCGGCCTCGACGACGGCATCGATGAAAAGCTCGGTCTGATCCGCCGGGAGCGGACCGCGCAGGTTCCGCACGGCGTCGACCAGCAGTCGCCCGACCGGCCGGATGTCGGCGGTGGAGGCGACGGTCGCATGCCGGCTGGTCCGATCGCTTCGGAGCGAGATCGTCATGCCGCCGCCGCTTCCGCGAGAATGGCATGCCCCATGTCGGCCGGGAACGGCGGACCCCAGGGAA
Source organism: Microbacteriaceae bacterium (assembly GCA_004297935.1). Classification (GTDB taxonomy): domain Bacteria; phylum Actinomycetota; class Actinomycetes; order Actinomycetales; family Microbacteriaceae; genus Rathayibacter_A. The sequence continues at coordinate 320,072 of SCRE01000010.1, forward strand.
CGTACGCGATGAACACCGGCACGGCCGACGCGATCGAGACGATGTGGCGGAAGCTCGCCTGCGCGACGGCGGCGTCCTGCCAGCCCATCAGCCGAGGGTACTGCAACAACGCGACGGCGGCCTGTGGCTTCGCCAGTCTCTCCAACCGAAACGGTGAGCCGTCTCTTGTCGGGCACGGGATGACCAGGGCGCGCAAGGGGGCGTGGTCGAAGCCGGTCGAGCCGGGAGCAATCACCCGACGCTCGTCCGCGCTCATCCGCACCGACTCGACCTGATGCAGCCCTTCGATCAGGCTCTCGGATCCCGAGCGCAGCCGCAGTTCCGACGACCCTCGGCGAACGAACGGTCCCTGCGGCAGCTGATCCACGACCAGCACGTCATCGGTCACGACCGACGCACCCTCAGCACACAGTGCTGTCGCCATGGTGGTCTTCCCCTGCCCGGAATGGCCGACGAAACCCACGGCGGCGCCGTCGAATTCGACGGCGCTGCCATGCAGCACGTGCGTGCCGCGCAGCCAGAGCAGGAGTGAGAGCAACGTCCCGGTGGTCATCACCGAGTCCATCCCGGGTTCCACGGACGAGTGCATCCGCAACACGACCGCATCGAGGCTCGGCGCAATCGTGTAGTCGCAGACACCGTGCACTCGAAACTGCAGGATCGCCGTCGCCGTCGATCTGGTGAGCGTGTACCACGGTTCGTCCGTTTCGAAGTGCAAGAGGATCTCCCCCGCGGGTGTCTGCGGCCATTCGTCGAATGCGTCTCCCGTGGTGATCACCACATCGGCGCCGCCCTGGAAGCCGTGACCGCTCTGGTGCAGGTCGAAATCCGCGTCGACGGACAAACCATACATTCGGGAACGTGTCATGATGCCGATCCTCCGTCGGGGGTGCGCAGGACCGCGTATGCGCCACCGTCGGGGTCGAGGCCGATCCCGTCGACCTCGATCCAGGCGTGTGCCGAGACCGCGCCGTTCTCTTTCCGGACCCCGACGCGAAGAGCCGGATGCCGATGGCGGAGAAAATAGCCTCCGACCAGAGCGCGGCGCAGGCAGGTGGCGTTGAATGGTCGAACGCGCAGCACACGCCACGCGGTGTCGAGCTTCTCGAGTTCGCGCGCGGAGCAGCTCAGCTCGCCCGCGGCACCCACCGGTGCCGCGGTGCCGTCCAGGGCCAGGGTGACACCGGCGCTCTTCGCTGCTTTCTCCAGTCCGGCGAAACGCACCAGACGCTCGACGCGAATGGCGATCACGACGGCGGTGAGGATGTCGCCCCAGCGACGCGGCGGCATCCTCGCAATCGTCGCCAGTTTGCCTGCGGCGCTCACAAGGGCACCGCCGGCAGGCCGTGCTGCGCGAGCCACGCCGCATGCAGGTGCAGGTCGGATAGGCCGAGCGGCCCGTTCTCGAGCCACTCGGCGCGCAAGCGCTCCGCATCGATGAAATTCCGATCGACGCCTGAGCCATTCCAGTTCTGCACGAAGTCACGCTCCCGCTCGGTCCAGCGGGTCTCGTTGAATGCGGCCTTCGTGGTACGGCTGAGGACGGCGTCGGGCAGAAGATCATGGAAGAGGTAGCGCATGAGTGCCGTGCGATCGCCGAGACCGAGAAACCCTCCCTCCCGGCCGAGCGCCGTCGCAAATGCCACGTCTTCGAAAGGGTTCACCGGCGAGAGACCGAAGGTCCGGGCCATGGCGAGGAAGTTCTGCGATCCTATCCGGACCGCGCGGCTGCCGACCGCGGCGGCGACTCCGCGCCTCCACGACAGCGGCTCGCGGCTCAGTTGCTGGATCGTTTCGGCGAGGAGTTCGACACCCGCGGCTGTGAGCCACGGCGCTGACGATCGTGCCGCACCCATCGCCTCCCGCATCGCACGCCCGAGCCTGCCCGGGAGCGCTGTCCGCGGCATCGCTCGTGCCGCGTCACGCCAGCGGTGCGCGGCGATCGCCGATGACACCGCCGTGATTCGTCGGCTGCCGATAATCAGATCACCACCCTCGCCGGAGACCATCGCACCGGGCTCGAGTTGTCGATAGATCGCGCCGTGCAGCTGAATCGTCGGCAGCCAGACGAGTCCGTTGCGTTGCAATGAAGCCGTCGCCGCGTCGCCGAGCATCGACTGCTCGCCTTCGAACTCGAGCACGATACGATCACGCAGCCGAAGGTGCGCGAGCACAAGATGCTGCCACTCGCTTTCGTCGGCCCGCGGGGCGTTCCTGTGATGGACGGTGACGGGAATCGGGTCGTCCGCGTTCGCGCGACGCGCGACGTGTGTGGCCAGAGCAAGCAGGCTGGAGGAATCTCGGCCTCCGGAGAACAGCACATAGCAGCGGTTCGACGTGGCCGCCGGGGCGACGACGATTTCCAGGACGTTGCGAGCAGGAGCACCGTCGTCTTTCGGCGTGCTCGAGCGAATTCGATCCGGCAACGGCAGTGCAATGACCTGCTCGATCGGCGAGAGCCGTGCGAAGCCGGTTTCCTGAAGCAGGGGAACACTCATCTCGAGATGACCGATCTTGTTGAGGCGAGAGGTTGAACGGCAGACGGCACGTGTGCCGCCCGCCGTTCAGTCCGGCCTAGCGGGAGCCCGGGTTGCTCGTCGGCCAGAACCAGGTGTTGTCGGCGTTGTCCCAACTGGTGGCACTCCCGAGCGTCGTGCTCGAGAAACGGCCGGCCTCCGTGATTTTCGGTGCTTCGTATGTCATGAGAACTCCTTATGACTCTGTCGAGTGACCGCTTGATGCGGGCATGTTCAAACTATCAGAGGATTCCTCATGATTTTGCCCCCTTTTCGGGGCCGACGGCCCGCCGGAGCCCGACACCCGCTATAGGCTCTAGTGCCATGGGCACGAGTGAGCCGGCAGGCGAGGAACCGCAGCGCAGGTCACTCGGCCAGTTGCGTGGTCTCATCCGCTACAGCATCGGGCTCGTGTGGCACGCTGCACGCGCGCCGTTCATCGGACTGGTCGCCTTGCAGCTGATATCGGCGGCAGCGCTGGCCGGACAGGTGCTGGCGGTGCAGCTCACCCTGGGAGCGATCCTCCACGTCGCCGGCAGCAAGGCGGGCCTGTCACCGCTGCTCATCCCGATCGGGTTGCTCGCACTGCTGACCGCGATCACCGCAGCGGTCGGCTCGATCCAGACATCGCTCAGCCGCTACGTCGGCGAGTCTGTCTCGCAGTCGATGTGGCAGCGTGTGCTGGACGTCTCGACGAGCGTCGGTCTGCGCCGATTCGAGTCGTCGGCTTTCTACGATCGGCTCGAACGGGTGCGCACGAACGCGCTCACGCGACCGTTCGTCGTGACCAACGGCGTGCTCGCCGTCATCGGTTCGGTCGCCGCCGGGATCGGACTCAGCATCACGATCGTGACGCTCAATCCGCTGCTGCTGCCACTGCTGCTGATCGGCGGCATCCCGATGCTCTTCACCAGCAGGCGGGAAAGCCGACTCGAGTTCCGGTTCAACGTCGATCAAACCGAGCGCATCCGCTTGCGGACATACCTGACAATTCTGCTGACCGGGCGCGACGAGGCGAAAGAGATCCGCGCCTTCGGCATGCAGCGTCACCTGCGTTCTCGCTTCAACGACCTCTACCGGCGATATCTGCACGACCTTGCCGCACATGTGCGTCGCCGCTCGACACTCAACATCCTCGGCAATCTCGGCGCCGCGCTCGTGCTGGCACTCACGCTATTGGCCCTGATGTGGCTCATCGCCAGCGGCCAGATCAGCGTCGCCGCCGCCGGGGCAGCGCTGATAGCGATCCGGATGCTGGCCGGGCAGGTGCAGACGCTCGCAGGCGGCGTGCAGACGATCTTCGAGTCCGGACTCTTCATAGACGACCTCGAGAAGTTCGTGGCGCTCACGCCTGCTCCACCGATCGAAGGCGCGCGGCCGCCCGCTCCGAAGCAGTTCGAGACGATCGAGCTCAGCGACGTGAGCTTCACCTATCCCGGGCGTCCGGAGCGCGCACTCGACGGGGTCGATGTGCGCATCGAGGCGGGTGAGGTGATCGCCCTGGTCGGGGAGAACGGCTCGGGCAAGACGACGCTCGCCAAGATCATCGCCAATCTCTACGCACCGGATTCCGGCACCGTCACGTGGGACGGTGTCGACGTCACCCGCTACGACGATGCGGAGCTTCGCGAGCGGTCTGCGGTGATCTTTCAGGATTTCGTGCACTTCGCCCTGAGTGGAATCGAGAACATCGGTCTGGGCCGCCCCGACGATCCCCGTGACCTCGAGGCCATCCAGAGCGCCGCCGGGGAGACCGGCGCGGACCGCTTCCTGTCCGCTCTGCCGGATGGCTACGACACCCCCCTGTCGCGTCTGTTCACCGGCGGGCACGAGCTCTCCGGCGGTCAGTGGCAACGGGTGGCGATCGCGCGGGCATACTACCGCCAGGCACCGTTGGTGATTCTCGACGAACCGTCCGCCTCGCTCGATCCCCGCTCGGAGTACGAGCTGTTCTCGTCATTGAAGGACACGCTGGCCGGTCGTACCGCCCTTTTCATCTCGCACCGGTTCTCGACGGTGCGTTCGGCCAGTCGAATCTATGTCATGGGTGCCGGAAAAGTCGTCGAGCAGGGCACCCACGACGAGCTCATGGCCAATCGCGGCCTCTACGCGGAACTGTTCCAGTTGCAGGCCAATGCCTACCTGCCACCGTCACACGACGGGAGTCTTCCGCACGGGCTCTGATATCGGAACCGGAACGATTCCGATCACGACGATGATCGGAACGACGCACACGATGAACCAGCCGGGCAGGCTGACCGCCGGGCTGAGGACGAACCCCGCCGCTTGCAGCAGCGCTCCGATCGCGACAAGCACTCCCCCGGCGAGCACCGAACCGAGAAGCGCGAGGATCAGGTTCGGATAGGCACCGACCGCTGAACGCCGGCCCCAGAACACGGCTGATACGACCGCCCCGACGACGAGCTCACCGCCGATGACGTCACTCGGCCGGTGAGCATACGACACGATCGAGGCCCCGGCGACGATCACGACGATCAGCAGCACGATCAACAAGGCTCGCCAGCGCGACCGCGCCGCGGGCAGCACGACGGCCACGGCGACCGCGGCAGACAGTGCGAGCGCGACATGTCCGCTCGGGAAGGTGTTCTGGGCATAGCCGCCTCCGCCCAGCGCCGGGCGCTGAAGCACCGGCTCCTTGAGCAGTTGGCCGAGTCCGACCGCAGCGACGACGATGACCGCCGCACGAGACGCGTCACCGAAACGGCCCTGCACAAGTGCCCAGACGCCAAGCACGACGGCTGCGAGGGTCAGAAACAGGGGCGCTGCGACTCGGATCATGTTGGCGGGCCAGGAAAGGATGCCGTTCAACACCGACAATGTGCCGAATGAACCGTTGTCGAGCTGTTGTCCCGGGCTGATCCGGATCATCAGCACGTACACCAGGGTGAATGCTGCACAGAAAGCCGCAGTTCGCGCGATCGACCTCAGCGCTGCGCCGCACACCGTCACGCCGGATGCGGCCTCGACGTGAGTGCCGATGCCGTCTCATCGAACGCACGGCTCATCAGTATGCCCCCACCGGTCGCAGCAGCACCCGCAGAGTGCGCCACATGATGATGAGGTCGCCCGTGAGTGACCAGTTCTCGACATAGTAGAGGTCGAGCCGAACGCTTTCGTCCCAGCTCAGGTCGCTGCGCCCGTTCACCTGCCACATCCCGGTGAGGCCCGGCTTGATGAAGAGCCGGCGACGCACGTGGCTCTCGTACTCCTCGACCTCGTTGGGCAGCGGCGGCCGCGGCCCGACAAGGCTCATGTCCCCGATGAACACATTCCACAACTGCGGCAACTCGTCCAGTGAATACTTACGGAGCACACGGCCGACCCGCGTGACGCGGGGATCGGCCTTGAGCTTGAACAGCAGCCCGGCACCCTCGTTCGCGACCTCGAGTGACACCTGATCGGCTTCCGCCGACGCGACCATGCTCCGGAACTTGAGCATACGGAACATGCGACTGTTCCGGCCGACGCGCACCTGCCTGAAGATCGCGCCTCCCTCGCTGTCGAGTCGCACGATCACGCCGAGCAGGACGAACAGCGGCGCAAGCAGGATGAGCGCGATCCCGGAGAACACGACGTCGAGCGCCCGCTTGAGCAGATGCTTGCCGCCCTCGAATTGCGGGATTTCGACGTGGATGAGCGGCAACCCCTCCATCGGCCGGAAATGGATGCGCGGGCCGGCGACGTCGGTCAACCGCGACGCGAGCACCAGCTCGGTCACCGCCCCTTCCAGTTGCCAACTGAGGTCGCGAATGAACGTCGGGTCCTCACTCGGCCGTCCCGCGACGATCACGGTGTCGACGTGCAGGTTCCCCGCCGCCATCGCGATCGTGGACAGGTCGGCGACCACCGGCACGGCCAGGCCGGCCGGTGCACCGCCTCCGACGCCATCCGACTCGATGGCCACGCCGACGATGTTGTACACGGCGTTGGAATTGCGATTGATCTGATCCACAACGTAGACGACATCTGCCGGCGCCCCGCCGACCAGTGCACGGGACAGATAATGTCCGCCTGCCCGCTGGCGTGTCAGCCAACGCCGCCATAACCATCGGCTCGCTGTCAAACCGGTCAGCCCGACCGGCAGCGCCAGCACGAAGAAGCCGCGGGCGATGTCAACCTTGCCGATCACGAACAGGATCGCCAGCAGTCCGAATGTGAAGAAGCTGGCTCCCGCCACCCGCTGGTATTCGGTCACGCCGATTCCGATGATCCGGGACTCGCGGGTGTGGAAGACGCCGAGCAGCAGCAGCCAGGTGGTGACGAACACGAACGCAACGGCCCAGTACAGCTGGCCGAGGCCGCCGAGATCATCGTTGCCGAGCCCGAACCGAGCCAGAAAGGCGATCGCAACGGACATGACGACGATGACGGTGTCGCTGAACGCAAGCCGCGTGCGGTAGCTGCGACTCCAGAGCTGTTCCGCCGAGGCACCCTGCTCGTGACGCTTCGTGCCGATGTGCGGCGCGAGTGTCCATCCGCCGAGCATGGTGGGCCGGTTCTTGACCTCACTCATGCCGCACGTCCTCGACTCCTGAGGCGGGCGGCCGACCGACGATTGCACGAATGGCGAATGCGACGAGGTGCGACCGGAGATCGGTCGGCGTCGCTAAGGCCACGGGGCACCTCAAAGGTCGGTTAAGGACAAGCAGTTTAAGGAAGGCGAGCTGATCTCACTCCTCGGGTAGAAGTCAAACTGAGAAAATCTCGCCTTCACTCACACTGTACTCACTATTGAGAAAATCTCATGTACCCCATTCGGGGCAATCTTCCACCCGCCGGGATCGATGAGGGCGCATCCGGCGACGGTGGTCCTCACCAGCCGGTGGTCGGTGCGGGACAGAGGCGGGACAGGGGCGATCGGATGCCGCGCGGGCACGTGTCACGCCAATGCGCACCGCGCGAGCGCGATGCACCCGGGCGTGCGCTCACCCGGGCGTGTGCCGCGCCCGGGCATGCCGAAGTCCGCTAGTCCGAGTGGTGTGCCCTGCGGCGGGCGATGACGAGAACGAGCCCGCCGGCAACGACGGCTGCACCGGCACCGCCGAGCAGTCCCACCGAGATCGTGCTCCCGGTGTCGGCGAGGCCGGAGACCGGACTCTCCGGCACATGCACCGTCGAGGTCACGCACGCGTTGCTCTGAGTGCACGGGTCGACAGGAACATAACCGTCGGCGGATGCGGACAACGGCATCGAAAAGACACTCGCAACCACGATCCCGAGCCCCGCAAGGCAGGACATCACATACTTCTTCATAGCGAACCTCATCCATCGGGTTTGGAAGTGGGACCTGAGATATTCTCAGTATAGCTCTGAATATGAGTAAATCTCATTAACTCCAGGGTCTTTTCACAGTCATCGAATTGCATCATCCCGTTGGTCGAGTAGCCCGCGAGCGCAGTGAGCAGGCGTATCGAGACCCCGCAATGAGGTGTTGATACGGGTCTCGATACGGGTCTCGATACGCTCGTACCTCGCTACTCGACCACCAAGTCACCGAACATCGCCGACTGTGAAAAAGCCCTGCATCAACTCTGAGATGGATGCGGCAGCGACGCGACTCGCGCGCCGCTCGACTCCTACCGGTTTCCTCAGCAGCGAGTCAGCGCACGCTCACTGCGCGCTCACCTGAGGGTGGCCGAACACGGCAGCGCCATCCGGCGCACCTCCGTCGCAGAGACACCCGGCGTCGCTTGCACGCCGACAGACGCGGAATCGGCTTGCCCTGCGGGTGGCGCGCTCGCACCGACGAACTGAAAGTCGAAGGTGACGCTCTGTCCCGGCGTCAGCCGGACGAAGACATGGGCGACGGCGTGACCTTCGTCCTCCGCGCGCTGAACGGCGACATTCTTACCCGCGCTCTGCACGGCCAGGAGCACGGCTCCCGGTGGTGCATAAACTGCGACTGCGGTATGGATGTCTCCTGGGGCCACACCGGAGAGCCCGGCACCGGTGACATACGGAGGCAGCGTCGTTGCCGCGTCCGCGGGGGCGGAGCTGCTCAGAGTGACGCTCACGCTGTAGTTCGGCCGCTTGTCTGCGCGACAACCGGCCATGCCGACCTGCACGCTCGTGTGCAGGTAGTAGTCCATCTTGGCGCCGGTGGCGTCGTTGAGATATACGCCGAAGTCATGATGGGTCGGCGAGCTGACCGGCAGCGTCCCCGCGAGCGTCGTCTGCGCGATGGACGACTGTTCCGTCGCGTGAGCGCTCCACAGCAGAATCCGGTGTTCGGCTCCCGCACGCGCCAGGGCGGTCACCATCGCCCTTGGATCGACGCCGCCACGTGCCACCTTCTCGAAGACCGCAGCCGCAACGCTCGCGAAGAACGCGTTCTGCTGCAGCGGATCGCTGTAGCGCGCATATGCCTCGCTGAGGAGCACGCGCACCACGTTGTCACTGGTCAATTCATCGCCCGTACCCACGGTGACCGGTCCGGTGGCGGTGAGCAGGTAGCTCAGCGCCACCGGATCGATGGAGATGACCCCGTCGACCTCTGTGCCGAACCGGAGCTTCCACATCTCACGCGCGAGCTCCGCGGAAAGCGGAAAGCTCGGCGTCAGGGTGACGTCCTGAATGAACTCGCCCGTGATGTCGCCGTAGAGCCGCTGCGTCGCTGCGGGCAGCGGCAGGACCGGGCTCGGGAAATTCGGAAAGTCGCTCGAGGACGCCTGTTGCACCAGCCGGATGGCGCCGTCCTGAGTACGGATCAGCGCGAGCGCGCCCACGATGCCGCCGGTCGAACGCGCCTCCGCGTTGTTCTGGACGACGAGCAGATACGTGCGCGGCCCGTTCAAACCGAGCATGTCGGGCAGCAGGCGCGTGGCACGGCTGAGGGCGTCCGTGGCGGTGCCGGCCGCTTGCAGACCGGCACGCAATCGGCTCACGGCGTCGGTCACGACGCCCAGTGTGCCCGAGGTGTCGATGCGGCGCACCGTGGACAGGCCCTCCTGGAGTGCGGCGTTCGCCGCGGTGATCGTTGGCGCGACCCGAACCAGGGGTTGAAGCGGAACCACCCCGTCGGCCGGTTTGAAGCCGGACAGGCTCAGCGAGCCGGCGATGCGCGCCAGCGGTCGGATGGAGCGGTCGGTGACCTCCGATGCCACGGACGACAGCTCACGGACCGCCGTCAGGTTCGCGCCGAGTACGGGAATGATCTCTGCCGCCCGCCAGATCGGATCGCTTGTCGCAGCTCGAGCTGCGTGCACCCTCTTTTCGAGAGCCGCGGTGGTCACCGTCGCGGCCTTCGCGTCACCCGCCGCGATCTGAGACTGGATCGTGGAGACCAGGGCGACGGATGTCTGAAGGTCGCCTTTCGCTTGGAACGCCCTCGCGGTGACCCACACACCGCACCCGAACAGCAGCAGGAGCACCGCCAGGACGACCCACCAGACGATCCTGCGCCGCGAGCGCGGTCGTGCAGCGGCGGGCTCGGACATACGATCCAGTCAATCATCAGAAGCCGAGCCGCGGAATGCTCGTCCCCGGCAACGCACCCCCAAGACAGGGCACACGCAACAGGGGCCGAGCCTTTCGGCTCGACCCCTGTTGCGGATCTCGATACGCTCGCCGGCGCTCGTTACTCGATCACCGGGTGTTTACTTGATGACCTTGGTCACCGTTCCGGCACCGACCGTTCGGCCGCCCTCGCGGATCGCGAAGCCCAGACCCTCCTCCATGGCAATCGGCTGGATCAGCTCGACCGTCATGTCGGTGGTGTCGCCCGGCATGACCATCTCGGTGCCCTCGGGCAGCGTGATGACGCCGGTCACATCGGTGGTGCGGAAGTAGAACTGTGGACGGTAGTTCGCGTAGAACGGGTTGTGACGCCCACCCTCGTCCTTGGACAGGATGTACGCGGTGCCCTCGAAGTTCGTGTGCGGGGTGACAGAACCCGGCTTCACGACGACCTGGCCGCGCTCGACCTCTTCACGCTTGGTCCCACGAAGAAGCAGGCCACAGTTCTCACCGGCCCACGCCTCGTCGAGCTGCTTGTGGAACATCTCGATCCCGGTGACCGTGGTCTTCTGCGTCGGGCGGATGCCGACGATCTCGACCTCGGAGTTGATCTTCAGCGTGCCACGCTCGGCGCGGCCGGTGACGACGGTGCCACGACCGGTGATGGTGAAGACGTCCTCGATCGGCATCAGGAACGGCTTGTCCTTGTCGCGGATCGGGTCCGGGATGGACTCGTCGACGGCATCCATCAGGTCGAGGATGGACTGGGTCCACTTCTCGTCGCCCTCGAGCGCCTTCAGCGCCGAAACCTGAACGACGGGAGCGTTGTCGCCGTCGAAGCCCTGGCTGGAGAGCAGCTCGCGGACCTCGAGCTCGACGAGCTCCATGATCTCCTCGTCGTCGACGGCGTCGGACTTGTTCAGCGCGACCAGCAGGTACGGCACGCCGACCTGCTTGGCGAGCAGAACGTGCTCACGCGTCTGAGCCATCGGGCCATCGGTGGCGGCGACCACGAGGATCGCGCCGTCCATCTGCGCCGCACCGGTGATCATGTTCTTGATGTAGTCAGCGTGCCCCGGGGCGTCGACGTGCGCATAGTGGCGCTTCGGAGTCTCGTACTCGACGTGCGAGATGTTGATCGTGATGCCGCGCTGGCGCTCCTCGGGAGCGGAGTCGATGGACGCAAAGTCACGCTGAACGTTGATCGCCGACGGGTACTTGTCGGCAAGCACCTTCGAGATCGCTGCGGTCAGGGTGGTCTTTCCGTGGTCGACGTGACCGATCGTTCCGATGTTGACGTGCGGCTTAGTCCGCTCGAACTTGGCCTTAGCCACTGTGGTCCTCCTCAGGACTCTCGTGTAGAAAATGCGGCCGCAATGGTCGTGCGGCCGAACAGTCTACGGGGATTGTGTATTTATGTTACTTGATCAAATGAGAAGCCTACCGGGGCAGCGTGGCCGCCTCGGCGCCGGCGTCGCGGCGACGGTCCACCGGACCGTCGCTTTGAGTTCCAGCGCGCCCTTTCGGGCGAGTGATCGAAGTCACTCGCCCTTGGCTTTCTGCACGATCTCCTCGGCGACAGCCTTGGGGACCTCTGCGTAGCTGTTGAACTCCATCGAGTACACCGCGCGTCCCGAGGTCTTCGACCTCAGGTCACCGATGTAGCCGAACATCTCCGACAGCGGAACATGCGCACGAACCACCTTGACTCCTGCGGCATCCTCCATGGACTGGATCTGACCGCGCCGCGAGTTGAGGTCGCCGATGACGTCGCCCATGTATTCCTCAGGGGTGCGCACCTCGACGGCCATCAACGGTTCGAGCAGAACCGGGTTCGCCTTGCGAGCGGCCTCCTTGTAGGCCATCGATCCGGCGATCTTGAACGCCATCTCCGAGGAGTCGACGTCGTGGTAGGCCCCATCGAGCAGTATCGCCTTGACACCGACCGTGGGGTAGCCGGCGAGAACGCCGACCTGCATGGCATCGCGGATGCCCGCATCCACCGCTGGGATGTACTCGCGCGGAACGCGCCCACCGGTTACCTTGTTCTCGAACTCGTATGCCTTCTCTGAGGTGACTTCCATCGGCTCGAGCGAGATCTGCACCTTCGCGAACTGACCGGATCCACCGGTCTGCTTCTTGTGCGTGTAGTCGTACTTGTCGACCGTGCGCTTGAGCGTCTCGCGATAGGCCACCTGGGGCTTGCCGACGTTCGCCTCGACGTTGAACTCGCGCTTCATGCGGTCGACCAGGATGTCCAGGTGAAGCTCGCCCATACCCTTGATGACGGTCTGGCCGGTCTCCTGGTTCTGCTCGGTGCGGAACGTCGGGTCCTCTTCGGCCAACTTCTGGATGGCTGTTCCCAGCTTCTCCTGGTCGGCTTTCGTCTTCGGCTCGATTGCGACCTCGATGACCGGCTCAGGGAATGTCATGGACTCGAGCACCACCTGGTTGTTCGGGTCGCTCAACGTGTCACCGGTCGTGGTGTCCTTGAGGCCGATCACCGCGTAGATGTGGCCGGCCGTGACCGCGGCGACGGGGATCTCCTTGTTGGCGTGCATCTGGAAGATCTTGCCGATGCGCTCCTTCTTGCCCTTGGTCGAGTTGATGACCTGGGCGCCGGACTCGACGTGACCGGAGTACACGCGGATGTAGATCAGGCGACCGAAGAACGGGTGCACAGCAACCTTGAAGGCGAGCGCTGCGAACGGCTCGGAGGCATCCGCGTGACGCAGGATGACCTTCTCCTCGTCGCGAACGTCGTGCGCCTCGATGGAGGGCACGTCGAGCGGAGACGGAAGGTAGTCGATGACGGCATCCAGCATCGGCTGCACACCGCGGTTCTTGAACGCGGAACCGCACAGCACCGGGTAGATCTCACTGTTGACGGTGAGCTTGCGGATGGCGCCCTTGATCTCGGCGACGGTCAGCTCTTCACCGGAGAAATACTTCTCCAACAGCGCATCATCGGTCTCCGCGACGGTCTCGAGCAGCATGTGTCGGTACTCTGCGGCCTTCTCAGCGAGGTCGGCCGGAATCTCCTGCACCTCGTAGTGTGCGCCGAGGGTGGTGTCGCCCTTCGAGTCGGCCGGCCAGTACAGCGCGCGCATCTCGACGAGGTCGACGACACCCGTGAATGCGGACTCGGAGCCGATCGGCAACTGCAGTACGAGCGGCTTGGCGCCTAAGCGGCTGACGATGGTGCTGACGGTGTAGTAGAAGTCGGCGCCGAGCTTGTCCATCTTGTTGACGAAACAGATGCGCGGAACGTCGTACTTGTCGGCCTGGCGCCAGACGGTCTCGGACTGGGGCTCCACGCCCTCCTTGCCGTCGAACACCGCAACCGCACCGTCGAGCACACGCAGCGAGCGCTCCACCTCGACCGTGAAGTCGACGTGGCCCGGCGTGTCGATGATGTTGATCTGGTTCTTGTTCCAGAAACAGGTCACCGCCGCAGAGGTGATCGTGATGCCACGCTCCTGCTCCTGCTCCATCCAGTCGGTCGTCGAGGCACCGTCGTGCGTTTCGCCGATCTTGTGGTTGACGCCGGTGTAGAACAGGATGCGCTCGGTCGTCGTGGTCTTGCCGGCATCGATGTGCGCCATGATGCCGATATTGCGGACCTTGCTCAGGTCAGTGAGCGCGTCGTGTGCCACTTGGGGATTCCTTACGAATGATGTGAATGTTCTTCGTTGGTCGAGTAGCGAGGAACGAGCGTATCGAGACCCCCTTCGACAAGCTCAGGGGCCGGGTCCCGATACGTTCGCTGGCACTCTCTACTCGACCAACGACGGGAAGCTGTGTTGCTGTGTTATTACCAGCGGTAGTGTGCGAAGGCCTTGTTCGACTCGGCCATCTTGTGCGTGTCTTCGCGGCGCTTGACGGCGGCACCGAGACCGTTGGACGCGTCCAGGATCTCGTTGGTCAGACGCTCGGTCATCGTCTTCTCGCGACGAGCCTTCGCGTAGCTGGTCAGCCAGCGCAACGCGAGCGTGTTCGCACGGTGCGGCTTGACCTCGATCGGCACCTGGTAGGTCGAGCCGCCGACGCGGCGGCTCTTGACCTCGATGGTGGGCCGCACGTTGTCGAGCGCCTTCTTGAGGGTGACGATCGCATCCTGGCCGTTCTTGGCGGAGACGCCCTCGAGCGCGCCGTACACGATGCGCTCGGCGAGGCCCTTCTTGCCGTCGAGCAGGATCTTGTTGACCAGCTGGCTGACGATGGGGGCGCCGTAGACGGGATCGGCGACGACCGGACGCTTCGGGGCGGGACCCTTGCGAGGCATTACTTCTTCTCCATCTTCGCGCCGTAACGGCTGCGAGCCTGCTTGCGGTTCTTGACGGCCTGGGTGTCCAGCGCGCCGCGAACGATCTTGTAGCGGACACCGGGGAGGTCCTTGACACGACCGCCGCGGACGAGCACCATCGAGTGCTCCTGCAGGTTGTGACCCTCACCGGGAATGTACGCGGTGACCTCTGTGCCGTTGGAAAGCTTGACACGAGCGACCTTGCGCAGCGCCGAGTTCGGCTTCTTCGGCGTGGTCGTGTAGACGCGGGTGCACACGCCGCGCTGTTGCGGGTTGGACTTCAGGGCGGGCGCCTTGGTCTTGGTGACCTTGGGGCTGCGGCCCTTCCGAACCAACTGCTGAATGGTTGGCACTACTTGCTCCTTGTAAATGAACTGCACGGTGACAGCTTGTTGCCTGTGTTGCTTGATTCACCAGGCAGCATCCCAGAATGCGCATTCGAGAATGAGCTCTGTTCGCTGGATGGTATGCCGTGGGGGCGACTGGTCGCCCAACATGGATCGGTACGTGCCTGCACGCGGTCCGGATCGAACGATCGGATGCGAGGCATCCGAATTTCGGGCGCGGAACGAGCGCGCGACAAAGCGCACACCCGAAAAGGATAGCACTTCTACGCGCATTTGGCCGAACCCGGCTTCGCCGGTCGGGTAGCGAGGCGGTGGGCCGAGTAGGCCGCCCGCGGCCTCAGGAACCTTAGCGGGAAAAAGACGGTGGTCGAGTAGCCCGCGACGAAGGAGCAGGCGTATCGAGACCCGTATCGAGACCGCGACCCTCACGCCGTGGCGGGATTGACCACGCCGGTCATGAAGGTCGCCCCCGAGTCGTCGATCTTCGTGATGGAGCCGGACACGCGCACCGGAATGGGATCGGTGCGCGACGTGCCATGTCCCTTTGCGTTCGAGATGTCCGAGGTGAAGGTGGCGGCACCCGGTGTGGTCGTCGTCACGCTCCAGCCACCGTCGCGCCAGGCGCCGATCTTGAACACCGGGCGCGGATCGATCGTCCACTTCACATTCGTGTATGTGTATGCGGGGTCCTGCCCGGTCGCGCCGAACGGGCAGTTCGGAGGCAGGAATGCCGTGGAGGCCGCGCAGCCGTCGAGATAGTTGTCGACGGCATCCGTTGCGGCGCCGACACCGTGTTCTGTCAGCGTCGCATCGACGGTCACCGGCTTCGAGCCGGCGGTGCCGAATCCGATCACCGCGGCACTCGCGTCGTTCAGCGTGTACCACTGCGAGGTGCTGGCCGCCGTCACGCGATAGGTGCCGGGAAACGCGGCGAGTTCGACGGCCGCCTGACGCGGCGCGGTGATGCCGGCGACGATCACCGCGGCATCCGACGGGCCGTTCACGCGAACGAGAACCGCACCGAGCCGCACCGGCTCCAACCGCCAGATCGGAAAGAACAGCAGGTTGGCTCCCGCCTTGTCGAGCGTGAACGTCTGCGTGTAACGTCGCGCACCCTGTGCGAGCTGAACGGTCACCGCCGCAGTGTCGCCGTTGATCGCCGTGGTGCCGATCGCGAAACGGCTGATGCGGTCGGTTGCGGCCCGGTAGGCGGCATCCGTCAAGAGAAGATCGGCGGAAGCCGGGTGCACCCCGCTGATGCTCAGCGCTTTTGTCGCGTCGCCGTTTTCAAGCGCGTGCAGGTATGCCGCGACGGCGCGTTCGGGAGCCAGGGACGCGGACAGTGCCGCTGCGGCGACCACGCCGGCGATGATGAGCAGCACCACCAGCGCGACACCGGAGACGACGGCGATGATCGGGCCGGCGCGCTTGCTTCCCTGTGGTCGCTGCCGCTCGGGCGGGAAGCGCCGGGGTGCGGCGTGTTGCGGAACGGCGGGTTGCGGCGGGTCGGATTGATGCAGGTCGGACTCATTCAGGGCGGACTGATTCAGCGCCGGCTGCTGCGGGGCGGACTGCCCCAGGGCGGGCTGCTGTCCGTGCGATGCCGGGTATGCCTGCCGTAGATATTCCGGTTGCGGCATGTTCGGCTGCGTCGGTCGTGGCGGTGCCCACTGCCCGGGCGGGACCGCCTGTCCGGCAGGAGCGGGCAGTCCCGGATGAGCCTGCTGCGCGGCAGGAACTGGCTGTCCGTCAGGGGCACGCTGTCCGTCAGGAGCGGGCTGTCCGGCAGGAGCGGGCAGTGCCGGATGAGCCTGCTGCGCGGCAGGAACTGGCTGTCCGACAGGAACGGGCAGTCCGCCAGGAGCAGGCAGTGCGTCAGGAACGGGCTGTCCGGGTGCGACGTCGTTGCCCGACGGATCACTCATACTGTTCCCCCCCGCTGTGCTCACGACGCCGATCAGCCTACCGCCCAACGACGGCTGCCGATCGGACACACGATGCAGGATCTCTGACGACGCCCGGAATCGTATCCTCAAGCCGACCACCCGCGGACGGTTTGAAGGAGATAGCCGAGTTCTGCGGCGATTTCGGCCGAATCGGCCCTTCGAACTCGACCAGCTCCTTCAAACCTCCGTGGCGTGCCGAGGTGGCCGCTGGTGCACAGCACACGGGCGGCGACAGCACGGACCGTTGTGCAGGGTAGTTTTGCACAGGAGCAGTTATCCACAGATTGAGCTGAACGTCGGCCCGCGGACGGTGCCAGTGGCGAAACTGCTGCTCATGCAAGCGAAGTCGAAGCAATCACTGCAGAAGTGGCTCGGTATGCGCGAGCGCAAGGGTATCGCCCATGCCCACCAAGCTCTGCGTGCGGGCTACACGCGCTACGAGCTACGCGCCGCGCTCGCGCAGGGTCACGTGGCGCGCATCCGTCGGGATTGGTTGGCACTGCCGAGCACTCGGGCAGACCTGCGGGCGGCCGCGCAGGCCGGCGGCCGGATCGCGTGCCTCAGTGCTGCGAAACGGTTGAAGCTCTGGACCATCGATGACGAGCTCGAACACCTCAGCGTCTCACCACACTCGACCTACAAGCCATCGGAAGGTCAGCGCCTGCATTGGAGCCGCGATATCGTACCCGTCGGTCGGTACGCGCTGGTGGAGGCCATCGAGAATGCTCTCGTGCAGATCGCCGATTGTCAGCCATTCGAGAACGCCCTTGTCGTCTGGGATTCCGCTCTGAATCGCGCGCTCGCATCTGAGGAGCAGCTGGCCCGGCTGCCACTGCGCAGCCAGGCGGCCCGTGCCGTGCGGGCGGCGAGCACCTGTTTCTCGGATTCAGGAATCGAGACGATCCCGGTCACTCGCCTCGCGCTCATCGGCATCACGGTTCGACAACAAGTGCTGCTGTGTGGCCACGCGGTCGACGGGCTGATCGGTGAACGGCTCGTGCTGCAGATCGACGGATACGCTCATCACTCGTCAGCCGCTCAACGACGCAGCGACATCGCACACGACCGGGCGCTGGTCTTGCACGGTTACACCGTTCTGCGTTACGACTACAAAGAGATCTTGTTCGAGTGGCCCCGGGTCGAACAGGAAGTCCTGCGCGCGATCGCCCAAGGCCTTCACCACGCTTGACGTCCCCTCTCTCCCTCCCGCCTCCCCAGCCCCCAGCCCTCGACAACGGCCGAGCCGTGCGGCCCATGGTTCGAAGGAAATAGTCGCGTTCGAAGGATGGATTTTGCCAAACAACCCTTCGAACTCGACTGGTTCCTTGCAATCTGGTTCCCTGCAATCTGGTTCCTTGCAATCTGGCTCCTTGCAACCTGGCTCTCTGCAACCCGTGCGGCCCTTGGCCAGCGGCGGGCATCCACCGAACGGCGGATGCCCGAAATAGACCGATCGGACACTACCGCGCGCGGTCGCGGGCTGCGAGTCTGGGGGCATGACAGCATCCGACGCGGTGGTACGCGTGCGCGACCTGCGCAAGAGTTACGGAATCCTCGCAGCTCTGGACGGCGTGAGCTTCGACATCCAGCGCGGCGAGACGCTTGCGCTGCTCGGCCCGAACGGCGCCGGCAAGTCCACGACGATTGAGATCCTCGAGGGTTATCGCGACCGTTCCGGCGGCGAAGCCACCGTGCTCGGTGTGGACCCGCAGCACGGAACGCTCGCCTGGAAGGCACAGCTCGGCATCGTGTTGCAGTCCACGGGTGAGCCGGGCGACGTGACCGTGCGTGAGCAGCTCGCGCACTTCGCCGGGTTCTACCCGAACCCGCGCAATGTCGACGAGGTGATCGAATCCGTCGGGCTGACCGACAAGGCGAAGACGCGCATCCGGGCGTTGTCCGGCGGGCAGCGCCGCCGCGTGGACGTCGCCCTCGGCATCGTCGGCCACCCACAACTGCTCTTTCTCGATGAGCCGACGACCGGGTTCGACCCCGAGGCACGACACGAGTTCTGGGGACTGATCCGGCGGCTCAAGTCCGAAGGCACGACGATCCTGCTCACCACCCACTACCTCGACGAGGCGGCACAGCTCAGCGACCGGGCCGCGGTCATCGCGGGTGGCAGACTCATCGAGATCGGCCCGATCGACGAAATCGGCGGGGCGGATGCGCGCGTTCCCGTCGTGCGCTGGCGCGAAGCATCCGCGCTCAGAGAGGAACGCACGACGCAGCCGGCCACGTTCGTCGCCCAGCTGGTCGCTCGCCTCGCCGGCGAACCGGAGTCGCTCGAGGTGATCCGACCGAGCTTGGAGGCCATCTACCTGCAGCTGCTCGGCCAGTCGGATGCGTCGGCCGCGCCCCCCGCCGGTCGAGTAGCTCGCGACACCCCCGCTGGTCGAGTAGCAGCGGGCGCCAGCCCGCTGCATGCGAGAGATCGAGCGCGGCGAGATTCAACCAGAATCGAGCGCAGCGAGCAGGCGTATCGGGACCCCGACGTACGCGGTGGTCGAGTAACCGGCGAGCGCAGCGAGCCGGTGTATCGAGATCCCCATACCCGGCGCCCCGAGATCGAACAATCGGGTCTCGATACAGTCGCCGGCGCTCCCTACTCGACCAACGATTCTGCCTCACCAGGTCTCGATACAGTCGCTGGCGCCAACCCTCGCTCGCAGGCTCGCTGGCGACAAGGGCCGCAGGATCGCTCCGCGATCCCCCAAGCTCCACCGCGCTCCTCGACCAACGGCACCGAAACGGAGACACGCGCATGACCACCACACTCGCCGCAACGGTTGCCGCACTGCCGGCGGGGCGCGGCATCCGCCTCGGGTTCAGCCGGATCGGCTATGAGGTCAAGACGTACTTCCGCCGCGGCGACACCGTATTCTTCACCTTTCTGTTCCCGGTCGTGATGCTGTCGATCTTCGCGGTCGCGTTCAGTTCGCAGGGCAGGCTGGGCACGAACCCGAACGGTTCGGGGGGTATAACGATCGCGGCATATTACCTGCCCGGCATGGTCGCGGCCGGCGTGCTGCTCAGCGGTCTGCAGAACCTCGCCGTCGACATCGCCGGCGAGAAGGGCGACGGAACGTTGAAGCGACTCAGCGGCACCCCGCTGCCGATGATGAGCTACTTCATCGGCAAGTTCGGGCAGGTGCTGATGACCGGCATCATGCAGACGATCCTGCTCCTGCTCGTCGCCCGCTTCGCGTTCAACGTGGCATTGCCGGCGGACGCGGGCAGCTGGCTCACCTTCGCATGGGTATTCGTGGTCGGGATCGCGGCATCCGCCGTGTTGGGGATCGCCCTGTCCGGCCTGCCCCGCACCGGCAAGAGCGCGACGGCGGTGGTCATTCCGATCACGCTGATCCTCCAGTTCATCTCCGGCGTCTACTTGCAGTTCACGATGCTGCCGACCTGGTTGCAGAACGTCGCGAGCATCTTTCCCCTGAAGTGGATGGCGCAGGGCATGCGCGCCGTGTTCCTGCCGAGCGGCTTCGCGACGCTCGAGCAGGGCGGTACCTGGAATCTCGGCTGGGTCGCCGCCGCACTGTTCGCCTGGCTGATCATCGGTGTGGTGCTGTGTCGCCTGACGTTCCGCTGGATCCGCAAGGACAGTTGAGCGGGCGGATGCCGTGGGCGAGGTCAGTCGTCGTCCTGGTGGCGTTCCCACGGCCAACGCGGGCGGCCCTTGTTGCCGACGCGCGACGCGAGGATCAGCATGAACACGATCGTGACAAGGAAGGCCAGTAGTCCGGCGGCGATCGCGAAGGGGCTGATCAGCTGCGCGCCGAGAAAAATGATGAAACCGAACGGATTTCCGCGGCCCGCACCGATCAGCACACCACCGGCGACACCGAAGAAGAAGTACGAGGCGAACCCGGTGAGCAACGCCTCGGCCAGCGAGATCCGCTGCTTGTCTTCACGCACGCGCAGCGCGATGGTGAGAAACACGACGAAGACGATCAAGATCGCCACAGCCGTCATGAACGGACCCACCAGCGGGCCGGCGGAGGGGTCGGCGATCACATCCTGGTTCAGCAGCAGGCTGATCAGGCCGAACGCGGCAACCACCAGCGCACCGTACAGCATGGCCGCAAATGCGGCCACGATTGCCGCATAGCGACGAAAGTCACGCACGCGTCGAATGCTCCTCCTCAGCGGCCGGATTCAGCCGGCGCGCTGGATCGGCTGGGGACCGGCGGCCAGTTCCATCTCGTACGCCTCGGTTGCCTCCAGATTGCGCTGCCGCACCTTCTTGCCGCGTGCCGCGATCCAAGCGCCGAACCAGATCGGCACCTCCCGCGCGATGATCGCCGCAGCCAACGTGAGCGGATTCGCCCACAGCTGACCGACGATCCGCCCGACCTGCGCCGGGGTGAACTGCCACGCATTGACGGTCAGCAGCACACTGCCGATGTACGCGAAGTAGACGATGACCGCGACGACGAACGCCCCGAGAACGTACGCCCACCATCCGCCGCGGTTGACGATCGCAATCAGCAGGATCAACGCCAGCGCGAAGATCACGACGGGTAGATAGAACGACGGGGTGCCGAGGTACTGAACGAGGTCGTGCGTCGCGATTCGCGCCGTGCGCCTGTTCAGCAGGAAGATCACCAGCACCGCAATCGCCGACACGATCGCGTAAACCACCGCGGCCAACAGCGCGATCAGGATGCCCGCACTCCGGTTCCCCTTGTTCTTCGGCGGTTGCGGGGCGGCCACGTACACCGGCGTGATGTACGAGGCAGTGGGTGCGTGGGGTGCAGTGGGTGCGGCGGCGGTCGGCGGTGCGGCGTGCTGTTCGGTGGGTGGTTCAGCGAGTGGTTCAGCGAGTGGTTCGGCGGGGAGCCCGCTGGTCGCCGTTGCGGCGGCGTGTGCGGTGGCGGCGACCGGCGCGGGCGCTTCGGCAGGGGCGACTGCGCCGGGCTCATCGTCCTCGGGTTGCGATCCCTCGGGCCGCGGGTCCTCGGGTTGTGCCCGCGGCCTGGACGCTTCCGCAACGGACTCGGCAGGGGTCTCTCCGGGCGCGACGACCTCTCCCACAGCGTCCTCTCCGGGCGCGATGTCCCCTCCCACAGCTTCGGCGGGCTCAGCGATCGGGCCGTCGGCAGGTGGCTCCGGGGTCGTGTTGCTCATGACGTCACTCCTCGTCTCGAGGCTTCTCGCGCGCGCGGGGGCATTCGGCGATGGTGACACTGTAGCAATCGGGCCAGCGTGTGCCCAGGTGCCATTCCGCGAGCGCGTGCCGCACCGCTCACCGGATGTCGTTCCTGCAGTGCCTCGGGACGACGGTTCCTACTTCGACGTCGCCGGGGTCGTCGCGGTCGCCGGATCGAGCAGAACGTAGGCGTAGCCGCCGATCGTCCAGGACGTAGGGCCGGCCGCGTTGCTATCCGATCCCGCACTGGCGAAGGTCGTCACCAGGAACAGCCGGGTTCCGTGCTGCAGCCCGTCGACGAACGCGAGAGCCTGCGCATAGCTGCCCGTGATCCCGATCGTGATCGGAATGGCGACGAAGTTCGCCGCGGTGATCTGGGGATTGGTCACGGTCGCCGGAGCCTGCGGTGCGGCCGGCGCGGTCGGAGTCGGCGCGGGTGTCGTCGCGGCAGGCGACGGGCTCGCAGCCGGCGTCGACTTTGAATCAGCCGCCGCCGAGCCTGCTGCCGCCGCTGCCGCCGCATTCACCGGCGGGGCGTATGCCTGAGCATCGCTCGGCGTTATCGACGCGATCGTCGTGCCGGTCGAGGCAGCAAGAGCGCCGATTGCGTCGATGAACTGCGGCAGGTTCGCGCTCGGCGGCACGGACGCCTCGAGTTCGCTCAGCTGCGCCTTCAGTTCGGGCAGTTGGCGGTAGTCGGACTTCAGCTTGTCGAGCACGGCCTGCTTGGTGGCATTGTCCGCCACAATGGACGCCCGCTGGGCGTCCGCCGCAGCCGCGGCGGCGAGCTGGGGTTGCACGCCCAGCAGCACGCCGATGGCGACGACGGCGACCATGGCGAACACGGCCACGACCATCCAGAATCTGTTGCGGTCCACGGCTACTTGCCCTTCTTCGGTTCGAAACGCTTGTCGAAAGCGGCCTCGTTGATGTGAAGCGTGACGTTGGCGACGTAGCTTCCGTTCTCGTTTCTCGTCACGGTTCCCGGCGCCCCGTCAGCGTATCCCGGTAGCGTCGCGAGTGCATTCAGCCAGGCGGGAACCTGGGGCAGCGTTGCCGTCGTCGCCGCGAAGCTCAACGTCGCCACGCGCGATCCTTGCAGCGGCGCACTGGCCTGCGCGTAAGCGGCGAGCGGAGAAGCCGAGTCGATCTTCACGGTGCCCATCTGCACGCCGGCCGGTAATGTGTTCTGCACCGCGGTCAGGTACGTTTTCCAATCGATCTCGGTGGATGCACCAACCTGCTGAGCTGCCTGGACCAGGCCGATCCGGGCTTGCACCGTGCGCACCGGCATGTACTTCGCTTGCTGCCGCAGGATGTTCTGGGTGTTCGCCTGCGCGGCGGCCAGATTCTGCTCAGACACGAGCGACGCGTAGGTGCTGGCGGCGACGCCGGCCAGCGTGAGCACCACCACCCCGACCACCGCGAACCCGAGCCGCCGTGCGGTCTTGGACCGCTTGCGCTGCAACCTGATCGACTGTGGCATCAGGTCGACGCGCGGCTCCGGCCCGAGCGCGAGCCCGTCTTTCGGTGCCTTGGCCGGTCTTGCGGCTTTCGCCGCCTGAGGCTTAGCTGATCGAGTAGGCCGCGACGAAGGAGCGTCCGTATCGAGATCACGGGTGCCTGGTCTCGATCCGCGAGCTCGTTCCTCGCCCGCTACTCGACCGGCGGAGTCCTTCTTCGCCTTCGGCGGCTTCTCGGCGCGATCCTTCTTTACCCGCATCTTCGGCCGTTCCGTCGTCGTCATGCTGCCACGCTCCCCAGTGCCAGTCCCAGCGCCACGGCAAGCGACGATTGCCGCCGCCGCAGGTCTTCCGAATGCAGCGAGTGGGCGATCGCCACGCTCGGGTA
Organism: Microbacteriaceae bacterium; assembly: GCA_004297935.1. Lineage (GTDB taxonomy): Bacteria > Actinomycetota > Actinomycetes > Actinomycetales > Microbacteriaceae > Rathayibacter_A. The sequence continues at coordinate 343,675 of SCRE01000010.1, forward strand.
CGGATCCGCGGCGACCACCGGCAGCCTCGCGAACTCGCCGAGGGCATCCGCGAGCCCGAGCAGTTGTGCTCCCCCGCCGGTGAGCACGATACGGCTCAGCACTTCGGCTGGACGGGTGTTCGTGTAGTAGCCGATCGTGTTGCGCAGGCTGCCGAGCAGGTCGTTGATCTGCTCATAGATGATCGCCGCCGCGCGTTCCTCCTCGGGCGTGTGCACCGCGGATGCCAGGCCGAGCGACCGCTTGACACGCTCGGCGTCCGGGTAGGGGATCTCGAGGCGGGTGGCGAGCGTCTGGGTCAGGTCGCCGCTGCCGGTCGGGATGATCCGCACGAACTGCGGCACGCCGTCCGCGGCGATCACGACGCTGGTGGTGTGGGCGCCGATGTCGACGATTGCGACGGTACCCGCACTGTCCTGCCGAGCGAGCAGCGCACGGTCAAGGGCGAACGGGATCAGGTCGACCTCGATCGGCGTCAGGCCGGCCAGCTGCACGGCCTTGATGTTGCCCAGCACGGCCTCTTCGACCGCCGCGATCAGCAGGCCGTGCACGACGGGGCCGTGTTCAGACATGCCTTCGGAAACCGGATAGAAATCGAGCAGCGCCTCCGCGACAGGCAGCGGGAGCAGGTCTTGCACCTGGAAGGGCAGAGACTCCCTGATCCGCGCCATCGGAGCCTTCGGCACGGTGAGGTCACGGGCGAGCACCCGCTGATTCCCCATGCCCAGCACGACCTGCTTGCTGCCGAATCCACCCTCCGACCACAGCTGCTTGAGCGCCATCGCGACGGTGTTCGGCTCGAGCACCTCGCCACGGCTGACCGCGCCGTCGGGCACGGGAACCTCGTGATAGCGACGCAACTGCGGATGCGGTTTGCCGGCATCCGCCAGCTCGACCGCGCGCAGCATGGTGCTGCCGATGTCGAGTCCGACGATCGTCTTCGCCATGTGTGTCTCACTTTCCCGCCGCTGGAGGCGGCGTGCTCTTGCTCAGCCTGCGCCGATCAAGGATAGGCCGATCATGGTCAGATACGCGTTCCAGATCGCGGTGCCGAAGAAGATGCCCAGCCAGGCGCCCGCAAGCATCCACGGACCGAACGGGATGCCGCTCTTGCGCCCGGCCCGCCGGGTCGCGAGCAGGACGATCGAGAAGAGGCCGCCGAGCAGAAAAGCCGCAAAGCCACCGACGACGAGCGGCCCCCAGCCGACCCAGCCGAGGTAGAGGCCGAGCAGGCCGGCGAGCTTGACGTCACCGAATCCCATGCCGCCCGGGTACACGATCGCCAGGACCAGGTAGAGCAGCCACAGCGCGATCAGGCCGATGGCGGCGCGCAGCAGCGCCGTCGCATCCGCATCGAGAACGGTTGCGACGGCGAACGCGATGATCGCCACCAGGTAGCTGGGCAGTACGATGCGGTTCGGCAGGGTGTGCGTGTCGACGTCGATCAGGCCGAGCACGACACTGACCGTGGCGAGATAGAGGAACGCGATCAGTAGGATCAGCCGCGAGACGAGCATCGGGGTCGGGCCGACGAGCTGCGCGTTCTCGCCGCCGAATTGAACCAGCCACCACCAGGCGGCCGCGATGGCGAAGAACGCCCCCATGCCGAACTCGACCAGCGGGTAGCGGGCAGCGATCGGCCCACCGCAGTCACGGCACTTGCCGCGCAGCAGCAGCCAGGACAGCACCGGGATGTTGTCCCAGGCGCGGATGCCGCGCCCGCAGCGCGGGCACGCGCTAGCCGGAGCCACCACCGAGATGCCGGCCGGCAGCCGGTAGACGAGGACGTTGGCGAACGACCCGATCAGCAGCCCGAACACGCCCGTCGCGATCACGGCGACGGCGGGCCCGGTGGTCAGAGCGAACGTCATGATGCTCCCCTCGCGTCGAAGCGGGCCGTCTCGGTGGCGACGGCCGTGATGACGGGGGTGCCCGCATCGGCACTCCCGTTGAGCGCACCGGGCACGTCGAGCGAGAGGAAGGCGACGCTCTCGCCGTTGCCGGTGCCTGCGGTGCCCGAGTACACCATGCCCGTGATCGTGCCGACGCTGTTGCCCGCCGTGAACAGGCAGGGCGTGTAGAGGAAGGTGTGGATGTCGCCGGACATGGTGAGGTTGTTGCCCAAAGCGATGTTGCCGTAGTTCGCGGCCTGCGCGGTGGGGTCGCAGGTGGGGGACAGGTAATTCGGGTCGGACGGGATCGGGTTCGTCCACGTCACGAGATTGCCGCCGGTCGCGGTGAGTGCGTCGGACGGCACGATGGCCATGAAGGTGCGCGTCGCGCCCGGGACGCTGGACGTGATGGCGTTGTTGCCGTTGTTGTCGTAGAACCCGGACGGGGCGAGGATCGCCAGGTCGCCCGGCAACGTCAAGCTCGGCAGTGTGAGCCTCGTGGTGCAGCCCGCGACGACGATCAGGCGTTTGCCGGTCCAGGACTGGGTCATCGCCGAGGTGGCCGCGGCACATCCGCTGACCGCGTCGACCACCCACCCCTTCGAGGTCCACAGGCTGAGATCGGATGCCGACGTCCCGATGCGCGGCAGGCTCTCCCGCGGGGGCGCCACAACGAGGGAATTCGTCGGGTAGTTGAGTTCAGCGGGCAACGATGCCAGCGACAGCGGCGGGTTGGCCGGGTTGCACTTCGGCACGGCGGCACCGGATCCGGCACAGGTCGACGGCACATTGCCCACGTTCTTCAACGGCACCCCGAGGGCACCGGCGACGGCAGCGTACCCGCCGATCGACGTCTTGCTGCCGTTGCCGGAGACGGAGACGGAGCCGGTCTGCGAGCGGACGTTGCCGTATACCACGGTGCCGTTGTTGGCGGCGAGGGTGACGTTGCCATAGGCCTGCACGTCGCCGCCGACGATGGCCGCGCCGCCGACGCTGACCGTGCTGGTGAGCGACACGACGGAACCGCACACGCGCGCTTGCTTGCCGATCAGCGAGCAGTACTGCTGGTTGCCGGTGGTCGAGGTCGTGATGCCGCCGTTGGAGACGACCGAGCCCTGCACCCAGGTGGTGTCGAGGCTGCTGGACTGGTACGGTGCGCTTGAGCCGCCGCGGATCAGCAGGTTGCCGCCGATGCCGACGTTGCCGCCCGGCGCCGTGTAGGTGCCGCCGGCCCAGATGTCGCCGTTGACCACGCACGGATTGTATGCGATCACGTTCCCTTGCGCGTAGACGCTGCCCTGGATGGGATTGTTCGAACTCGTGGTGCAGGTCAGATCGCCGTTGCTATAGATATTGGCCTTGCCGAGCCCGCTGGCGTCGGTGATGTCGCTGGCATTGGTGACAGTCAGGCTGCCGTCGGTGAATACGGCCTTGTCGAGGTCGGCGCTGTTGTCGATGGTCTGGCTGATGGTGATGGATGCGATCGCCACGACCGTACGCTGGTCCTCGCTGCTCATTCCCGCGACACCCTGCGCCTGGGCGCTGCCCTTCGAGGTGATGACGGCCTTCGCCGGCTGCCCGGCGCCGAAGCCGTAGGTTCCGCCGGTGCCGCAGCTGAGGGCGGTGCCGCTCGCGTCGTAATAGGCGACCGTGGCCGCATAGGTGACCGGGGTGTCGGAGGGATTGGTCGGATCGTAGGTGTGCGAGACCGCGCAGGGGAACCGCGAGTACAGCGGCAGCGCATCGTTCTGCAGCCGGGTGAAGACGACGTTGATTCCGGCGTCGGCCGCGGCGCGCGACTGCACGGCCGCCCGGGTGTTCGTGGAGAATCCGGTGGCATGCACGGCCATGGCGGCCACGGTCACGCTCACGATGGCGACGATCGAGAACACGGCGATGACCGACGCCAGGGCGAAGCCCTCTTCACCGCCGATGCGCTGCCTCAGGAGTCGTAGCATTGGGTGGGTCCTGTGCCTTCGGCCGCGAGCTTGCGCTGTACGACGGTGTTGGGAATGAGAATGAGCGAGACCTGTGCGTTGCTGACCTCGAAGTTCAGACGCACCTGACTGTTGCCTGAACCGAAGAACTGTGTCGCGTCCGCCGGCAAGGTGATGTTGTCGGCGAGCATGATCCAGTTGACGCCGGCCTGGGCGGTGATCGGCGCGATGCCGGTGTGCGATGCGTCGGTCCAGGCGAAGCCGCCGGGCGAGTTGATCTCGGCCGAGCTCGTCGCCCAGGAGACGGTATTGGTGGTGCCGTCGTAGTACCAGGCCTCGCACTGCCAGGTGACGGTGCCGTTCTCGGTCCCGGTGGCGACCCGGGCGCGCAGCAGCTGGCTGCGCGTGGTGGTGTCGGTCACCGGCTCCGCTTTGATGCCGACTGCTTGCACCGGGTCGGTGGAACCGATCGGGCCGGCCGCATTGCGCACGCCCTCCTCGACGGAGCGCGAGACGAGCTGGCCCGCCGTGGCGGCGGCCGTGAGGTCGTTGACCTGGTTCTGCGCCTTCAGCATGCTGGTGAGGATGGAGCCGGCGGTTATGAGCACGAGCACGCCGATGAGCGAGGCGATCATCAGCTCGATCAGCGTGAAGCCGGATTCGCCACGGGTCGATTCGGCGGTGGTCGATTCGTCGGTGCGAGTCATCTGATCACCCCACGCCGTTCAGTTGGATGAGGGTCGTTGCGCTGGAAAGGTGGGACGTGCTTCCCTGGATGCCGACCCAGACCGTGTAGGGCACGGCGGCCGGGAAGTTGCTGGGGCAGACGATCGCCGCGCGATGGATCTGGAGCACCGTGCCACGCGGGTCGGTCGTCAGCAGCCCGACGGAGTCGGCTGCCCAGGCCGAGAGCGCCGCGCACGTCGGGGCTAGCCCGCGGGCAAGATCCATCTCCTGGTCGACGAGCTGCGAAGCGGTGGCGAGCGAGACGTTGTCGGACGAGACCCGCATCGCCAGGGTCACGACGGGAACGATACCGACGGCGATCATCGCGAGCAGCAGCATCGAGACCATGACCTCGATGAGGCCGAGGCCGGCTTCGCCACCGCGAGTGCGGTCGGGGATGGAACGGATGCGCTTCACGATGTTCACCTCCCTCGGGTCGGGTGTCGGGTGGTGATGCGCTGCGGTCACCAAGGACCTTGACGGGGTCGGGGCGTTACAACGCAACTCCCCGACCCCGGATTACACGGCTTACGGGAGCGCCGTGCAGGCTCCGGTTGCGACCCCATTCGACGAATCGATGTGGAACGCATTACCTGCCGCGCTCGTGGCACTAATGCAGAAATCAGTCCAGTTGGAACCTGTGTACGCGGCTGGCGCGGAGGCCGGCGACACGGAGTAGTTGATGCTGGCCGTCGCTCCAAATGATCCGAGTGTCGCCCCACCAGACTTAACGGCCGTGGTCGGAGTGAAAGCCGTCGGGAAGGTAAGTGTCGCGTCACTCGTGTATGCAGCGACCAACGCCGTCTTGATGTTGGTGAGATCGGATTTCGTCGAGCTGTCCTTCGCGCTGTTCTGAACGCCGATGTAGATCGGGATTGCGATCGCGGCGAGGATGCCGATGATGATCACGACGACGAGGAGCTCGATCAGGGTGAAGCCCTTCTCGTCCTCCTCTAGCAGGTTGTTGCGGCGAGCATTGAGCTTGCCCATGATGCGGAAATACATTGTCGGTCCATTCGGTCGGGAATGTGGATGAGGAGACCCAAGTCAGAGCCACCCGTACGGTCAAGCTAATTACCAGCTTTTTCACACTTCAATCCCACAAACGGGGGGTATAATACGCACACTTGACCCCAGTTAAGGGCACAATGCACGTTTTCACCGTGGTTTCCCCGTGGAATTTGCTAGTGGATGAGCGTCGCGATCTGGAAGATCGGCAGGTACAGGGCGACGATCATGCCGCCGACGACGACGCCCAGAAACGCGACGAGCAGCGGTTCGATCAGCGAGGTGAGCGACTCGGTGGTAGCCTCCACCTCCTGGTCGTAGAAGACGGCGATCTTCTCCAGCATCGTCTCCAGCGAGCCGGCGTCCTCGCCGACGGCCACCATCTGCGTGACCATGGCGGGGAACACCGGCTCCTTGGCGAGCGGACCGGCGATCGACTCGCCCTGCCGCACCGACTCCGCCACGCTGAGCAGCGCATTCTCGATCACCCAGTTGCCGCTGGTCTCCCCCACGATGCGCAGCGCCTGCAGAATCGGCACGCCGGCGGCGAGCATGCTGGCGAAGTTGCGGGTGAAGCGCGCGATCGCGATCTTCTTCAGCAGCGATCCGAAGATCGGTATCCGGAACTTGAGCGGGTCGAACCTCTTGCGCACCTTCTCGGTGTTCTTGTTCACCCGCCACCAGAGCCAGCAGCCGATGATCAGCACCGCCAGCAACGGGCCGAGCCAGACCATGTTCTGCGAGAGCGTGACCAGCAATTGTGTGGGCAGCGGCAGCTGGCCGCCGAGGCTTTCGAACATGTTCTTGAAGATCGGCACGATGAACACGAGCATGACGACGACCGAGGCGAGCGACATGATCAGCACGATCACCGGGTAGGTCATCGCCGACTTCACCGTCGAGCGCAGCTTCACCTCTTTTTCGAAGTTCGTCGCCACCGATTCGAGTGCGCCCTCGAGGAAACCGCCGGTCTCACCCGCGCGCACCATGTTGATCATCAGCGGGGGGAAGTCCACCGGATGCTTCGCCATGGCCTCCGAGAGCGAGGTGCCCTCCTCGACCTCATCGCGCACCTCGGTCATGATCTCGGCGAGCTTCTTGCTCCCCGCCTGCTCCGCCAGGATGTTCAGGGTGCGCAGCAGCGACAGGCCGGCGCCGATCATCGTCGCCATCTGCCGGCTCATGATGGCGAGGTCCTTGAGCTTCACGTGGGCCGCGAAGCCGGGGATCGTGATCTCCTGGTGCAGGCCGCTCGCCGCAGACGCCTCCGTGATGTCGATCGGCGAGACGCCCATAATGCGCAGGCGTGCGACGACGGCACCCTCTGTCGGGGCGTCCAGTCTGCCCTTGACGACCTTGCCGGCCGCGTCGCGCGCCTTGTAGGCGTAGGTGACGGATGCCATCAGCGCACCGTCCCGGAATAGGCGTCGCCGAAGTCGGGGCCGGCGTCAGCCAAGGCCCGTGCGCTCGCCGCGGTCGGCGACTCGGGGCGCTGCACCAGCCGGGCGAAGCCCTCGGCATCCTGTGCCTTGGCCAACGCCGCCTTGTGTGTGATCCGGCCTTCGTCGACGAGCTGTGCCAGGTGCTGATCCATCGTGTGCATGCCCAGGTCACGCCCGGCCTGCATGGCCGAGGCGATCTGATAGGTCTTGCCCTCGCGGATCAGGTTACCGATGGCCGGGGTCATCATCATGATCTCAGTGGCCACAACGCGCCCTTCGCCACTGGCCTTCGGCACCAGCGTCTGACTGACCACGCCCTGCAGCGTGCCGGCCAGCTGGGTGCGCACCTGATCCTGCTGGTACGGCGGGAAGACGTCGATGACGCGGTCGATCGACTGCGGAGCGTCCTGAGTGTGCAGGGTCGCGAAGACCAGGTGGCCGGTCTCGGCTGCGGTCAGCGCGACCGAGATGGTCTCCAGGTCGCGCAACTCGCCGATCAGGATGACATCGGGGTCCTGTCGCAGCACGTGCTTGAGCGCGCTCGCGAAGCTGTGCGTGTCCGCACCCACCTCGCGCTGATTGACGATCGACCTCTTATGCGTGTGCATGAACTCGATCGGGTCCTCGACCGTCACGATGTGGTCGGCGCGCGTACGGTTCACCAGGTCGATCAGTGCGGCGAGCGTCGTCGACTTGCCTGAGCCGGTCGGGCCGGTGACCAGCACGAGGCCGCGCGGCAGCCCGGCGAACCTCTCCACCGTGTCGGGCACGCCGAGATCTTTCAACTGCTTGATCTCGGTCGGAATGAGACGGAACGCCGCACCGAGCGCACCGCGCTGCTGGTAATAGTTCACGCGGAACCGCGCCTGAGCGGCGAGTCCGTAGGCGAAGTCGAGTTCGAGCGCCTCCTCGAAGCGGTCGGCCTGGTCGTCTCGAAGCAGGCTGCGCAGTGCCGCGGAGACCTTCTCACGGTCCCACGGCGCAGCATCCGCGACCGCGGGGCGCAACGCGCCGTTGACCCGCAGCATCGGCGACGCGCCGACGGTGACGTGCAGGTCGGAGGCCTTCTGCCGCACCACCTGGGTGAGCGCCTCGATCAGCTCGGGGTCCGCGTGCAGCCGCGCATGCTCCTCGAGCTCGATCGGGGCGAGCGGCGCCTGCGCACGTCCGCGCGATGCGAGCGTGGGTGCGGCATGTGCCGTTGCGGGCGGCACGTACTGCACGGCCGGCTGCGGAGCGGACTGCGTCACCGGCTGCGGGACGGGCGGCGTAGGCTGCACGGCGGGTTGCGGGGCGCTCGCCGGGCCGACGCCCGCGAGCAGGTCGCGCGGGTAGGCGGCCGTCTCGGAGAGGTCGGCCGGCGACCCGGTCGGCGCGTCGGAGACGAGTGCGTCGGATGACAGCGCAGAGCGACGGGCTGGATAGGACTCCGCCGGGTAGGGTTCCGCGGGGTACGGCGCAGGCTGGCGCAGAGCAGAAGCATCCGAAGAAACAGCAGCAGCCGGAACCGCCTGGCCCGGTCGACCGGGATGCCAGCCATCCGCCGGCTCCGGCGTCACCGGGATCTCATAGATCGGATCATTCATGCGCGGTCCCCTTCCGTGCGACTCATGCGGCAACTCGAAGAATTTCCTCGACGGATGTCAGCCCGAGCTTGGCCTTCTCCCAGCCGTCTTGCCGCAGCGTGAGCATTCCCTGCTCACGCGCGACCCGGCCGAGTTGCGCACCCGAGGCTCGCTCGACGGTGAGGCGCTCGAGCTCTTCGGTCACGCCCATCACCTCGTGGATCGCGATGCGTCCGCGATACCCCGTGAAGGAGCAACTCGCGCAACCGACCGGTTTGTACAGCGTCGGCGCCTCCTGCTCCGGGTCGTAGCCGACCTCCAGCTGCACCAACTGCTCGGTCTCGTAGGTCGCCGGCTCCTTGCACCGGTCGCAGAGCCGACGCGCCAGTCGCTGCGCCACGACGCAGTCCAACGCCGAACCGACCAGGAACGGCTCGATGCCCATTTCAGTCAGCCGGGTGATCGCACTCGGCGCATCGTTGGTGTGCAGCGTGGAGAGCACCAGGTGGCCGGTCAGCGCGGCCTCGATCGCGATCTGCGCTGTCTCATGGTCACGGATCTCACCGATCAGCACGACGTCGGGGTCGCTGCGCAGAATCGAGCGCAGCGCACTGGCAAAGGTGAGCCCCGCCTTCGGATTCACCTGCACCTGGTTGACTCCAGGCATCCGGTACTCCACCGGGTCCTCAACGGTGATCACATTGATCTCGGGCTTCGACACCTCGCCGAGCGTGGTGTAGAGCGTGGTCGACTTGCCGGATCCGGTCGGTCCGGTGACCAGGATCATGCCGTGCGGCTTCGAAAAGGAGTGCCGGTACACCGCCAAGTTCCGCTCCAGCAGGTGCAGATCGCGCAGGTTCAGACTCGAGCCGCTCGTGTCCAGGATGCGCATGACCACCTTCTCGCCCCACACCGTCGGCAACGTCGCAACGCGAAGATCGATCTGCCGACCGCCGTGTCGAATCGACATGCGGCCATCCTGCGGCTTACGCCGCTCGGCGATGTCGATATCGCTCATGATCTTGAGCCGGCTGATCACGCCGTTCTGGATGTTCTTGGGAGCGCTCTGCATCTCGTGCAGCACGCCGTCGATGCGGTAGCGCACGCGCACCGCGTGCTCCGCGGGCTCGATATGGATGTCGGATGCCTGGTCCTGGATCGCCTGCGACACCAGCAGGTTGACGAATCGCACGATCGGAGCGTCATCGTCCAGAGCTTCGGCACCCTGGAAAGACGTGGCGTCCGCCGTGGACTGCTCCTCTTGGAACGTGCTCGTCAGATCGCTCAATTCGTCGTCGGCGCGCAGGTATCGGTCGATGGCCGCGGCCAGATCGCTCGGCTCGGCGACGACCAGGCTCACCCGCAGGTGCGCTGCGGTGCGCACGTCGTCGATCGCGAAGAGGTTGTTCGGGTCCGCTGTGGCCAGCACGAGGCACTCACCGTCGAGGCCGATCGGTAGAACCGAATGCCGCCGGCAGATGGCCGGCGCCACAAGCCCCACGGCCGCGCGGTCGATGGGGTAGTCCAACAGCTCGACGAACGGCACATCCGCCTGCGCGGCGAGCGCACGCGCAACCTGCACGTCGCTGATCACGCCCTGCTCCACAAGTGTGTGCATCGCATTCAGCTCGTCCAGTCGATTGTCGTGGGCGAAATCGAGCTGCTCAATCGGCAGCGCCCCGTGCAGAATCAAGATCTCGGTGATGGAGGCCATAGTGCCCCCTTTCGGGTAAGCAGTGCTACAGAGCAGACAGCAGTGGTCGGGTCACTGTGCTGCTGCCCGGGGTCGGGTACGGGCACCGTCAGAATACGCACGAAGGCATTCGTTCACACAGCCCCGCAATGGGGTGCCACCCACTCAGGGGGTTCTCGGTAACCCTGCAGGTTCCTGACCGGCTCCGGGACTGGACACTGTCCGCCACCTCGAAGGCGGGAGACAACAAACGTGCGTTCCGGCAGAATCCACGACAAAAACGGCGGTTCGAACCGCACAATTCGTCAAGAATCTGCGAAAATCCCCCGAATTGGGTACAGAGAACCTGCCGATTACGCTTGCATTCGACGTCGTCAACCCTTTAGTTTGTGGATCAAGAACAGTTGCCGACCCGACATTTGCAACTGGTTCTGGATCTTGCCTAGCGTTGCCGCTCTCAGAGTCCTCACCCGAGTATCCGAGAGGCACCAGCACCGTTCCGTGGGATCGTCTTACCCAGTTCCACCGCTATCCACCTCGTACCCGACATGCGTGGTAGATCCCACGGCGCTGCTTTCCAGCGCCGTGGCATCGCCCTTCCTTCATTGGATGCTGCCTGCCGGGTGACAACCCGACACCAAAGGAACATCGCAATGAACAAGCTCACCAAAGGCGCGATCGCCGGCGCAGCAGGCATCGCCCTTCTCCTCGGCGGCGCCGGATCGTTCGCCCTCTGGAACGGCAGCGCATCCGCATCGGCCGGCCAGATCCAGTCAGGAACCCTCTCCGTCGCCAAGACCAACAACCTCGACGGCAGCTGGCAGAACACACCCAACGGCAGCACCACCCCGGCCACCGTGACCATCAGCAGTTTCAAGGCGGTTCCCGGTGACACGCTGACGTTCACGCAGAAGCTCGACGTCACCGCGATCGGCGACAATCTGAACGCCACACTCGCCGTCGACCCGACGTCGATCGTCGCCAGCGCGACCAACCCGACGGCAAGCGCCGCGCTGCGAACCGCGCTGCTGACGGGCATGAGCGTCTCCATTCCGAGCCTGCCCACCAACATCGTCGCAGGCGGCACGGCGAACACGTTCACCGTCACCAACGCGACCCTCCCCCAGACGGTCACCGTCGTCGTGACGCTGCCGTTCCCGCGCGGCACCGCTGGTGACAACACGACCCAGGCCGGCTCGGTCGACCTCTCGGGCCTGAGCTTCACCCTCACACAGAACTAGTCGGCTCCTGACCGCCGGTGGATGCCCTGACTGGGACCCGGGCATCCACCAGCGGTCAACCTGGACTGCTCCCGGCGTACCCGCCTTCCCGCTCGACCCTAGCCGAGCGCTGCTATCCCGAGCGCTGCTCTCTCAAGCGCTGCTCTCTCAAGCACAGTGGCACGTTCTCACGCAGAAAGACAACCCGAATGTCTCCCGCACCCCGTTCGCCCTGGCGACCCCTGCGCAGTGTGCGCAGCGTGCGCGGCGCTGCACACAACAACGCGTGCACCGCAGGCCACCGCACGCTGGGCCACCGCACGCTGGCCACGGCGCTCGCCGCCGCGGTGGTTGTGCTGGCCGCAGCGCTCGCACCGTCCGGCAGCAGCCTCGCGGCCTGGAACGGGCGGGCGATGGTCGATGCAGGAATGATCACCGCGGGAACCCTCACCGACACCGAAGCCGTCTCTGCGCCGCTGACCTCCACGTACGACAGCGGCAACACCACGACCACCGGCAGCGTACTTGTCAGCAACACCGGTGACGTCGCGGCCAGCTACAGCACCCTCCTCACACTCAGCGCAGGCTCATCCGCGGCACTCGCCGACGCGATCACCGTGGCGGCCTGGCCATCGGCGGCAGCGTCGAACTGCACCGTGGCGGCTCCCGTGCCCGCCGGCGCCGCCACCGGCACCTGGGCTTCGATCAGCTCCGGCAGCGTGACCTCACCCGTGACCGGCACACTCGCGGCCGGCGCATCTGTCGCCCTATGCCTGCGCACCGCCATGAACGTGGCCGCCGTGCCGGTCGGCATCTCCAGCGGTGACACGGTCACGCCGATCATCACCACGACGCTGACCGTCGGCGGCTGGAGCACCTTCGCTTCCGCGAGCCTCACCCAGACGTTCCGCGACGACATCGCCCCCACGACACCGGGCGGTCTCAGCTCTTCGAATGTGTCGCCCAGTGCGACGAAGCTGACCTGGACGGCATCGACAGACAACGTCGGCGTCGTCGCATACGACGTGTACCGCAGCGGTACGACCACGCCGATCGGCACCACCACCTCGACCAGCTTCACCGACACGACTGTGGCGGCTAACACCACGTACACCTACACGGTGCAAGCACGCGATGCCGCTGGCAATACGGCTTCCTCAGCAGGCCTGCCGGTCGACCGCACCGCACCGTCCGTTCCGACGCTCACGGCGACGGCGGCCACGCCGACGTCGGTCGCCCTGTCCTGGTCGGCAGCCACCGACAACGTCGGCGTGACCGGCTACGACCTCTACCGCGACGGAGTGTTCTGGCAGACGGTGTCATCGCTCAGCGCAACCGACACCGTCGCAGCGGGTTCCACTCACGCGTACACCGTGCGGGCGCGTGACGCTGCCGGCAACACCTCGGCGTCGAGTGCGGCCTCGACCGTGACGACCGTGCCGGTCACCCAGACGAACTGGTATCAGGTGACCAACGTCGGCACCGGGCAGTGCATCGACGCGAGCGGCTGGGGCGCCGCGCAGGGAACAGCGCTGACGCACCAGGCCTGCGACATTCCGGCGACCGGAAATCAGACCTGGCGGTTCACCACCAGCGACAGCAGCTACTTCATCGTCTCTCCCGGCTACGCCGCCGGCACCCTGGTGTGGGATGTCAACGGTGCCGGTACGGGAGACGGTGTGCAGGTCTTCCTATGGGGATTGAAGAGTTCCGGCATCGCGAACCAGCAGTGGCAACTCGTGCCGGCGGGCAACGGACAATTCCAGATCGTCTCCCGCAACAGCGGCCTGTGCCTCGACGCCGGCGGCTATGCGAACGGCACCGCGTCCAACTCGAACACGATGCGACAGCTGACCTGCGTCACGGGCAACACGAACCAGCTCTTCACCTTCACCGCGGCGAGCGCAGGGACCGGCGGGATGCCGCCGACCGCACCGGCGACGCTCACCGCGAGCGGCACGACCAGCAGTGCCACCACCCTGACCTGGACCGCGGCGACCGACGATGTCGCCGTCACGGGATACCAGATCTATCGATCGGATTCGAGTGCGCCCATCGGCACGGTGACCGGCTCGACCCTGACCTTCACCGACTCGACGCTGACGGCGGACACGACGTACACGTACTCCGTCGTCGCGCTGGATGCGGCGGGCAATGTCTCGCCGCGCTCGGTCAGCGTGACTGTGACAACCGCATCGGTGCTGATGTGCACCCAGCAGGACGCCAGCAACGCCGTCGTCGCGTGGACGAACGCCCCTGGTGCCCCGACGTCGACGATGTACGACGTGCTCGTGAACGGCGTGGTCGTCTCCACCGTCGATTACTACAACACGGGTGGTTTCGACATCACGTCCAAGATCCTCAGCAAGGCGGGCATCAGCCAACCAGCCTCCGGCATCCCCGTCATCGTGCGCGTGCAAGGTCAGAGCACGCCGCTATTCAGCAGAGCGATCGGCGCGCAAGCACTCTCGAAGAACAAAGTGGTGCCGTTATGCCAAGGTTGATGACCGTTTCGCGGCTGGCCGCTTTCGGAGTTGCCCTTGCCGGGGTCGTGATGCTCACCGGGGCGCCGCTACCGGCTGCCGCGACGACAGTTGCACACTCCGACAACGGCATCGTGGTGAGCGCTGACGGCACCCACTTCGCCGGAGCACTGGCGACACCGCTGCTGGATCCTACCCACGTGATCATCGCAGGCGGCAGTGAGTCGGCATCCCTCTATATCCGCAACGACTCGACACAGCCGACGGTGATCACGTTGCACGCGATGAAGGTCTCCTACACGTCGATGCAGCTGGCGCGCTTGCTGCAGGTTTCGGCCTCGGCCGATGGCGGGGTCGACGGTGCCCCCGTGCGGCTCAGCGACGGCGAATGTCTCCCGCTGATCTCCGCGATCTCTCTTCCCGCCGGCATCACAACACATGTCATGCTCACCCTGGTGATGTCGGCGGGAGCCTCCGGTGCAGAAGGGCAGCACGGCTGGGCTGCATTCAATGTCATCGTCTCCGCCCGCGACCCGGCCGCCCCTGCGATCCCCGGTGCGACGTGCACGGCCGGATTACAGCTGACCGCCGTGTCCGACCCGCGCTCCCCGACCGATTGGTCGGAACGCGGCGGCCTGGCCGACACCGGTTCCGAGCTGCTGGTTCCATTGGCGGCGGCGGCCGCACTCGCAGGAGTCGGCATCGCGCTCCTGGCGGCCGCGCGACGCCGGCGGCGGGATCACGACGAGCACCGGTCGTGAGCGCGATGCCACGCCCGACACGAGTCGCTGCCGACACGTCCATCCTGCGCGACGCGGTTATGATGCGCAACATGGGCACCGAACGCATCCCGAGCAATGCGGCGAGCCCCGACCGGTCCTCGGTCGACGGTGTGCCGGCGCGCGCCGAGCCTGGGCCTGAGCGCGCCGAGCCTGGGCCTGTGCGCGCTGTGCCTGGGCATCGTGCCGTCTTCCGTGCGATCGGCACCGGTTTGAGCGCCGGCCTCTTCGCCCTCGTGCTACTGCTGGCCGCGCTGCTCATCGTCGTGCCGTGGGTCGCGCATGCCACTCCGCTGACGATCCTGACCAGTTCGATGGAACCGAAACTGCCACCGGGCACGCTCATCGTCGTCAAGCCCAGGCCGATCGCGAACATCCGGATCGGGGACGTCGTGACCTACCAGATCGCGCCGGGCAAGCCCGCCGTCGTGTCGCACCGGGTGATCGGCATCTCCACTTCCAGCGATGGGAAACGGACGTTCATCACCAAGGGCGACAACAATGCGGCAGCCGACCCCGTCGTCGTGCCCGCCCAGGTCAAAGGCGTGGTCTGGTACAGCGTCCCCTGGGTCGGCTACATCAACAACACCCTCAACGGTTCGAACCGCTCCTGGCTGATACCGCTGATTGCGATCGCCCTGATCGGTTACGCCGCGTTCATGATCGCCGCGGGTTCGCTGGAGCGTGCACGGCGCGGTGACTCCCACTGTCACGCGCCCGAACGTCAGTCTCGCGCCTGATTTCCGGACGCGTCAGCGACGAACGGGCGCGGGACAAGAGGGCGAGCGCCCGTCGAAGCCGTGGCGCGTCAGCCGAAACTGATGCTGCGCGCGCGACGCGTGCGCGGCAACCCGGCCTCCAACAGAATGCTGCGCAGAACGAGACGATCGTACGCTTCGTTCCAGTCCCAGTGCGCCGGAGTCCAGTGCACCGCCCGGATAGCGTCGTCGCGGCGCTTTTCTCGCTTGACCAAGTCCATCGGCGACAGGCCGTTCCGATAGCGTGGATCCACATACTTGCCCCAGCCATCCGCCTCACCCGCCACCTTGTACTCCGGCCAGGCGAAATCGAGGAACGCGCGTTGGCGGATGCGTGGCAGCCACAGCTCATGCTGCTGCGCGGGTTGTGGAAAACCTAGTTCGTCGATGGCCACACGGCTCAGCGTTTCCAGCGGTGTTTCAGCGAGCTCAGTGGCGTAGGTCAGCACGGCGCGCACGCGTACGCTGCGCGGAAACGGCAGGAGCGACTCGTAACAAGCCCACAACTCGTCGAGCGTGACCAGTGGTGCGAACCGCCCGAACCGGTCGGTACGGATCGCATTCTCGACGATCGCGAGTCCCGAGATGAACGCGGTGTGTCGGCAGGCCTGCACGACCGACTGCGGGATCGAGGTCATGAGCTGGCCATCGACCTCCACGATCTCCTCACGCCCGCGGCGAACCAATTCAACGACACCGCGGCGCCTGCGACCGGATGTGCCGGCCGCGAGCAGGTAGACAACGTCCGGAACCTTGCCGAGCAGGGGCAAGCCAAGCAGAGTGGTGGCGGAAACGCTGGTAACCACCGGAGCGCGCCTCGTGGCCAACACGGCCTCGACCTGAGTGCGATAGAGCGAATCCCGCTTCACATCCGTTCCGGATAGCTCCCCCGGACGCCCATAGACCCCGTGGCGCACGCGCGACAGCTCCCCGGCGGCGTGCGCACGGTAGATGTCGCTTCGTCGGCCGGCGGCGACCGCATCGCGAGTGAGGATCAGCGGGTGCGCCATGCCAAGAAGTATGCGAGCACGGCGTTCGAACGAATCCGGCATGACGATCGATCCGGGGAAAGCGCGCCCCCGGCACACGTGTGAGGGAAGAGATGATGAGCCGCGGCAGCCCAGGCATGCGCTCCGCCCCGCGCCCGGTCATACGATGCGCGCCCGAAAATCGGGCGCTTCACCGACGATTGGGCGCGGGCGGGGTGGAGGCAGACACCGGGGCGACGCCCAGGGCCACCGAGCCGGCGGAAGACACGGGAGGCCCCACCTTCCGGCGGGGCCTCCCTGGGGGCGAAACGCGATCAACCGACCAGCGTGATCCACAGACCGAACGGATCAGTTGTACGTCCCGGGGGTGTAGTCATCCGAACTGAAGCTGTCGAAGTCGACGAAGCTCAGATCGTTCTCGTTGAACACGGCGTCGTCGGTGAAGATGCGGTTCGGGTACCGTTCCGCCTTCGCCTCCTCTGTCGCCTCGACGGTGACGTTGCGGTAGCGACCCAGGCCGGTGCCGGCCGGGATCAGCTTTCCGATGATGACGTTCTCCTTGAGGCCGATCAGCGGGTCGCTCTTGCCTTCCATGGCGGCCTGCGTGAGAACACGCGTGGTCTCCTGGAACGACGCGGCGCTCAGCCACGACTCGGTTGCCAGCGACGCCTTGGTGATCCCCATCACCTCCTGACGAGCGGACGCCGTCTTCTTGCCCTCGGTCAACGCGGCCCGGTTGAGCTCGTTGTACCGCTGACGGTCGACCAGCTCCCCCGGCAGCAGGTCGGTGTCGCCGTGTTCGACGACGGTGACCTTGCGCAGCATCTGACGGACGATGACCTCGATGTGCTTGTCGTGGATGGGCACGCCCTGCGACCGGTAGACGCCCTGCACGCCGTCGACGAGGTGCTGTTGAACAGCACGCACACCGCGCACGCGCAGCACCTCCTTCGGGTCTGTGGTCCCGACGATCAGCTGCTGGCCGAGCTCGACGTGGTCGCCGTCTTCGACGAGGAGCGTCGAACGCTTCAGCACGGGGTAGGCGTGCTCCTCATCGCCCGAGTCGGGTGTCAGGATGACCTTGCGGCTGCGATCGGTGTCTTCGATCCGGATGCGACCGGCGGCCTCCGCGATCGGGGACGCACCCTTCGGGGTGCGCGCCTCGAACAACTCCGTCACGCGGGGCAGACCCTGCGTGATGTCGTCAGCGGATGCCGACCCACCGGTGTGGAAGGTACGCATCGTCAGCTGCGTCCCGGGCTCACCGATCGACTGTGCGGCGATGATCCCGACGGCCTCGCCGATGTCGACGAGCTTGCCGGTGGCCAGCGAACGGCCGTAGCAGACCGCGCACACACCGACCGCAGACTCACAGGTCAGCACGCTGCGCACCTTGATGTTCTCGACACCGGCTGAGACCAGCTTGTCGATCAGCACGTCGCCGACATCAGAGCCGGCCTGGGCGATCACGGTGCCGGAGGCATCCACCGCGTCGGCCGCCAGCGAGCGGGCGAACACGGAGTTCTCCACGTTCGGGTCGCGCACCAGCTTGCCGGTGGAATCCGGAGCGGCGATCAGCAGGTCGAGGCCGCGCGTGGTGCCGCAGTCGTCTTCGCGGATGATGACGTCCTGCGACACGTCGACCAGACGGCGGGTGAGGTACCCGGAGTCCGCGGTGCGCAGAGCGGTGTCGGCCAGACCCTTGCGGGCACCGTGCGTGGCGATGAAGTACTCGGCGACGGACAGGCCCTCGCGGTAGCTCGACACGATCGGGCGCGGGATGATCTCACCCTTCGGGTTGTTCACGAGACCGCGCATGCCGGCGATGTTGCGCACCTGCAGCCAGTTACCACGGGCCCCAGAGGAGACCATGCGGTAGATCGTGTTGTCCTTCGGGAAATTGTCCTGCATCGCCTGAGCGACCTCTGCGGTGGCATCCGTCCAGATCTTCACGAGCTCCTGGCGACGCTCCGTCTCGGTGGTCAGACCCTTGTCGAACTCGCCTTGGACTTTCGCGGCCAACTTCTCGTAACGTGCGATGATCGCAGGCTTCGACGGCGGCGTGAGGATGTCGCTGAGCGCGACGGTCACACCGGAGCGGGTCGCCCAGTGGAAGCCGGCGTCCTTGATGTTGTCCAGCGCAGCAGCGACCTCGACCTTCGGGTAGCGCTCGGCGAGGTCGTTGACGATGCCGGAGAGCGTGCCCTTGTCGGCGACCGCGACGACGAACGGGTAGTCGGCGGGAAGCGCCTCGTTGAACAGGGCGCGGCCGAGGCTGGTCGGGACCAGCACCGTGCCGGCGGCCTTGCCGCGGCCGTCCTTCACATCGACGAGCTCGACACCCTCGGGCTGCGTGCCCTCGGTGAAGACCTGGTCGGTGAGGCGGATGAGCACCATCGCGTTCAAGTCGAGCGTGCCCTGGTCCTTGGCCAGGATCGCCTCGGAGACCGAGGTGAACGCGCGGCCTTCGCCGACCGCGCCCTCCTTGATGGTCGTCAGGTGGTGCAGACCGATGATCATGTCCTGCGTGGGCAGCGTCACCGGGCGGCCGTCGGACGGCTTCAGGATGTTGTTCGATGCGAGCATCAGGACGCGCGCTTCGGCCTGCGCCTCGACGGACAGCGGCAGGTGCACGGCCATCTGGTCGCCGTCGAAGTCCGCGTTGAACGCGGCACAGACCAGCGGGTGCAGCTGGATGGCCTTGCCCTCGACCAGCTGCGGCTCGAACGCCTGGATGCCGAGACGGTGCAGGGTGGGTGCGCGGTTCAGCAGAACGGGGCGCTCACGGATGATCTCCTCGAGCACGTCCCAGACCTGCGGGCGGCTGCGCTCGACCATGCGCTTGGCGGCCTTGATGTTCTGAGCGTGGCTCAGGTCGATCAACCGCTTGATCACGAACGGCTTGAACAGCTCCAGCGCCATCTGCTTGGGCAGGCCGCACTGATGCAGTTTCAGCTGCGGGCCGACGATGATGACCGAGCGGCCCGAGTAGTCGACGCGTTTGCCGAGCAGGTTCTGACGGAACCGACCCTGCTTGCCCTTGAGCATGTCGCTCAGGGATTTGAGGGCACGGTTGCCGGTGCCGGTGACGGGGCGACCACGACGGCCGTTGTCGAACAACGCGTCGACGGCCTCCTGCAGCATCCGCTTCTCGTTGTTGACGATGATCTCGGGGGCGCCGAGATCCAGCAGACGACGCAGCCGGTTGTTGCGGTTGATCACACGACGGTAGAGGTCGTTGAGGTCGCTGGTCGCGAAGCGACCGCCGTCGAGCTGCACCATCGGGCGCAGCTCCGGCGGGATCACCGGAACGACATCCAGCACCATGGCCGCGGGCGAGTTGCCCGTGATCAGGAACGAGTTGACGACGCGCAGACGCTTGATCGCCCGGATCTTCTTCTGACCCTTGCCGTTGGCGATCTGGTCGTGCAACAGCTCCGCCTCGGCGTTCAGGTCGAACGCCTCGAGACGCTTCTGGATCGCCTCGGCGCCCATGTGCGCCTCGAAGTACAGCCCGTACCGGTCGATCAGCTCGTTGAAGTCG
The DNA here is from genome assembly GCA_004297935.1 of Microbacteriaceae bacterium. Classification (GTDB taxonomy): domain Bacteria; phylum Actinomycetota; class Actinomycetes; order Actinomycetales; family Microbacteriaceae; genus Rathayibacter_A. The sequence continues at coordinate 363,709 of SCRE01000010.1, forward strand.
GCATCCTCAGGCTTGAGGTCGCCGACCTTGAGTGTGCGGAAACCCTCCCAGACACGCTCGAGCCGGGCGATGTCCTCGTCGTAGCTCTTGCGGGTGTGCGCCATCTCCTTCTCGGCGCCGTCCTTGGTGCGACGCTTCTGATCGGACTTCGCGCCCTCTTCTTCCAGAGCGGCCAAGTCGGCTTCGAGCTTCGTCATGCGGTCGGCGATGCGAGCGTCACGCTGGTCGGAGAGGGTCTTGATCTCCAGCCGCAGCTCGTTCTCCAGCCCCGGCATGTCCGCGTGGCGGCCTTCTTCGTCGACATCGATCACCATGTAGGCGGCGAAGTAGATGACCTTCTCGAGGTCCTTCGGCGCCATGTCGAGCAGGTAGCCGAGACGGCTCGGCACGCCCTTAAAGTACCAGATGTGCGTGACCGGGGCGGCGAGCTCGATGTGCCCCATGCGCTCGCGGCGCACCGAGGACTTCGTGACCTCGACACCACAACGCTCACACACGATGCCCTTGAAGCGCACGCGCTTGTACTTGCCGCAGGAGCACTCCCAGTCGCGACTCGGTCCGAAGATCTGCTCTCCGAACAGGCCGTCCTTCTCCGGCTTCAGGGTGCGGTAGTTGATGGTCTCCGGCTTCTTGACCTCACCGTGGGACCAGCGACGGATGTCGTCGGCCGTTGCCAGGCCGATGCGCAACTCATCAAATGTTGTTACGTCGAGCAATTTTTCTCCTATTTGGAAGGTTCGTCAGTAGAAGGGGTCCGGCCCCGCTTAGCTTTCGCAGAGCTCGACGTCAGATCTCATCGATCGTCGAGGACTCGAAGCGGGAGGAAATGTTGATGCCGAGCTCCTCTGCAGCACGGAATGCTTCATCATCCGTGTCGCGCAGGCTGACCGCCGTGCCGTCCGCCGAGAGCACCTCGACGTTCAAGCAGAGCGACTGCATTTCCTTGATGAGAACCTTGAAGGACTCCGGGATGCCCGGTTCCTGGATGTTCTCACCCTTGACGATGGCCTCATACACCTTGACGCGGCCGAGAATGTCATCCGACTTGATGGTCAGGAGTTCCTGCAGCGCGTACGCGGCACCGTAGGCCTCGAGTGCCCACACCTCCATCTCACCGAACCGCTGACCGCCGAACTGTGCCTTGCCGCCGAGCGGCTGCTGCGTGATCATCGAGTACGGGCCGGTCGAACGGGCATGGATCTTGTCGTCGACCAGGTGGTGCAGCTTGAGGATGTACATGTAGCCGACCGAGATGGGCTCGGGGTACGGCTCGCCGCTGCGGCCGTCGAAGAGTTGCGTCTTGCCGGTGGCGCCGATCAGGCGCTCGCCGTCACGCGTCAGGTTCGTCGAGTCGAGCAGGCCTGCGATCTCCTCCTCGGATGCGCCGTCGAACACGGGCGTCGCAACCTTCGTTCCCGGGGCGGAACTGTGCGCATCCGCCGGAAGCGACTTGGCCCACGCCGGCTTGCCCTCGACCTCCCAACCCTGCTTGGCAGCCCAGCCCAAGTGGATCTCCAGCACCTGGCCGAAGTTCATTCGGCCCGGAACGCCGAGCGGGTTCAGGATCACGTCGACCGGGGTGCCGTCCGCGAGGAACGGCATGTCCTCCACAGGCAGGATGCGCGAGATGACACCCTTGTTGCCGTGGCGGCCGGCGAGCTTGTCGCCCGCGGTGATCTTGCGCTTCTGGGCGATGTAGACGACAACGCGCTGGTTGACGCCGGAGCCGAGCTCGTCGTCGCCGTCCTGTGCGTCGAACACCTTGACGCCGATGATCGTTCCCTCTTCACCGTGCGGCACCTTGAGGGACGTGTCGCGAACCTCGCGGCTCTTCTCGTTGAAGATAGCGCGCAGCAGGCGCTCCTCGGCGCTCAGCTCGGTCTCGCCCTTCGGGGTGACCTTGCCGACCAGGATGTCGCCGGGGTTGACCTCGGCACCGATCCGGATGATGCCGCGCTCGTCGAGGTCGGCCAACAGGTCCGGGCTGACGTTCGGCAGGTCGCGGGTGATCTCTTCCTTGCCCAGCTTCGTGTCGCGGGCGTCGACCTCGTACTCCTCGATGTGGATCGAGGAGAGCGTGTCGTCCTTGACCAGGTTCTGGCTGAGGATGATCGCGTCTTCGTAGTTGTAACCTTCCCACGGCATGAACGCCACAAGCAGGTTCTTGCCCAGCGCGAGCTCGCCGTTCTCGGTGGCAGGGCCATCCGCGATGACCTCGCCGGCCTCGATGCGGTCGCCCTCGTTCACGATCACACGGTGGTTGTAGCTGGTGCCCTGGTTGGAGCGGTCGAACTTGCGCAGGTAGTAGGTCTGCGTGCCGCCTTCGTCGAGAAGGATGGTGACAGCATCCGCCGAGACCTCGGAGACCACACCCGGCTTGTCATTGATCAGAACGTCACCGGCGTCGATGGCTGCGTAGCCCTCCATGCCGGTGCCGACCAGCGGCGACTCGCTGCGCACCAGCGGAACGGCCTGACGCTGCATGTTCGCACCCATCAGGGCCCGGTTCGCGTCGTCGTGCTCGAGGAACGGGATGAGCGAGGTCGCGACAGACACCATCTGGCGAGGGGAGACATCCATGTAGCCGATCTGGTCGGCGGGGATCAAGTCGACCTCGCCGCCCTTCTCGCGGGCGAGGACGCGCTCCTCGGCGAAGCGGCTGTCCTTCGTCAGCGGTGCATTGGCCTGCGCGACGATGAAGTCGTCCTCTTCGGAGGCGGTCAGATAGTCGATCTGCTCGGTGACGATGCCGTCTACGACGCGGCGGTACGGCGTCTCGATGAAGCCGAACGAGTTGATCCGCGCGAACGACGCGAGCGAACCGATCAGGCCGATGTTCGGGCCTTCCGGGGTCTCGATCGGGCACATGCGACCGTAGTGCGACGGGTGCACGTCGCGCACCTCGACGCCGGCACGCTCACGGCTCAAGCCACCGGGGCCGAGGGCGGAGAGGCGGCGTTTGTGGGTCAGGCCCGCGAGCGGGTTGTTCTGGTCCATGAACTGGGAGAGCTGGCTGGTGCCGAAGAACTCCTTGATCGCGGCGACGACGGGGCGCACGTTGATCAGAGTCTGCGGGGTGATCGCCTCGATGTCCTGCGTGGTCATGCGCTCGCGAACGACGCGCTCCATGCGGGACAGGCCGGTGCGAACCTGGTTCTGGATCAGCTCGCCGACCGCCCGGATGCGACGGTTGCCGAAGTGGTCGATGTCGTCGACGTCCAGGCGCAGGTCGATCTTCTTGCCGTCGCGCACACCCTCGATCGTGGTGCGGTTGTCGTGCAGGGCGGCCAGGTACTTGATCGTCTTGATCACGTCGTCCGTGGAGAGCACGGAGTCGCTGAGCGGTGCATCGATGCCCAGCTTGCGGTTGATCTTGTAACGGCCGACCTTGGCCAGGTCGTAGCGCTTCGGGTTGAAGTAGAAGTTGTCCAGCAGGGCACGTGCGGCCTCGGCGGCGACCTGCTCGCCCGGGCGCAGCTTGCGGTAGATGTCCTTGAGCGCCTCTTCCTTGGTGAGGATGGTGTCCTTCTCCAGGGTGAGGGCGATCGACTCGTAGCCGGCGAACTCGTCGAGGATCTGCTCGCTGCTCAGACCGAGCGCCTTGAGGAAGACGGTGACGGACTGCTTGCGCTTGCGGTCGATGCGCACGCCGACCTGGTCGCGCTTGTCGATCTCGAACTCGAGCCAGGCACCGCGACTCGGGATGATGCGCGCAGAGTAGATGTCCTTGTCGGAGGTCTTCTCCGGGGTGCGCTCGAAGTACACGCCGGGGCTGCGGACCAGCTGCGAGACGACGACACGCTCGGTGCCGTTGATCACGAACGTGCCCTTTTCGGTCATCAACGGGAAGTCGCCCATGAAGACCGTCTGAGTCTTGATCTCACCGGTGAGGTGGTTCATGAACTCGGCCTCGACGTAGAGCGGCGCAGAGTAGGTCTTGCCCTTTTCCTTGCACTCGTCGATCGTGTACTTGCGCTCCTCGAGGAACGGGTTCGTGAAGGAAAGTTGCATCGTCTCACCGAGGTCCTCGATCGGAGAGATCTCTTCGAAGATCTCCTCGAGGCCGGTGTGACTCGGCAGATCCTGACGGCCCTGTGCCTCGGCCTCGGCAACACGGGTGTTCCACGCGTCGTTGCCGACAAGCCAGTCGAAGCTCTCGGTCTGCAGTGCAAGCAGATCGGGAACCGTCAGGGTGTCTGTGATCTTTGCGAACGAGAGACGAGAGTGGTTTCGTCCGTTCTTTGGGTTGGATTTGGTGGATGCGTTGCGCGCAGCAGCCAAGGAAATAACCTCCGTGGGCCCGTGCCGGGCCGCTCAGTTACAGTCGGTTGAAAGGTTGGACGGGACTCCCGCTGAAATGGTGCCGGTATCTGACTGATGTTCTGCGATGACCGTTCGGTTGCCGTTGAACACAGCCCAGGCACGCAAAGCCGACCGCAATATGAGGGCATGAGTGTGTGGGGAGCGCAAAAAACAACTATATGACTTCTTGACGCGCGGTGTCCACTTATTTCTTGACCTATTTCGAAAACCGCGGTATAACCTCAGCTTTGCCCGTGGCCGGGTCGTTGGGGAGCGCCGCGTGGGACGAGCAACCGCGGCCGGCACGTCAGCCGCCGAGCACCAGCGTGATCGCCTGCGCCCTGTCGCGCACCGCCAGTTTCGAGAAGATCGAATTGACGTGCGTCTTCACGGTCGGCACACTCACGAACAATCGCGCGGCGATCTCGGGATTGCTCAGGCCGGCACCGATCAAGGCCAGTACTTCCGCCTCGCGCGCCGTCAGCGCGGGAAACCTGCTGCGAACAGCGGAGACCTCCGCCCGCTGGTCGGGTTGCGGACTGGCGCCTGCTGCTGCTCGACCCGCAGACTCGATGAGCCGCGCACCGACCTCGGCGGCGAGCGTGGTCTGCCCGCGTGCGACCGCGCGGATGGCCGCGGCGACCTCGGCCCGCCCGGCGTCCTTGGTCAGATAGCCGCGGGCACCGGCGTGCAACGCTCCCATGATCGAAGCGTCGTCGGCGAACGTCGTCAACACGAGCACGGCCACGCGCGGATGGTCCCGCACGATCCGCGCTGTCGCGGCGGCACCGTCGAGCATGGGCATCCGCAGGTCCATCAGGACGACATCCGGGGACCGCTCCGCGACCAGGCGACAGGCCTCTTCGCCGTCAGCGGCCTCGCCGACGACGAGCATGTCCTGCAGCAGGCCGAGCACCGTGACCAACCCATCGCGGATGATCGCCTGGTCGTCCGCGACCAGAACCCGGATGCGCTCGCCCGACTCTGCGGCATCGCCGTTCATTCGAGCTGCGCCTCAGTTGAAACCACGAAGTCGTCGTCGCGCACACCCGCACTGAGGTGTCCGCCGGGAAGCGCATCGAAGCGCTCGCGCATTCCGCGAAGACCGTTGCCGCCACCGCTGGCTGCCAGCGGCGCTGCGGCGTTCCGCAACGGATTGCTGACGGTCAGCGCGAGACGATGCGGTTCCCACACGAGTTCCATCGTGACCAGGACGCCGGGCGCGTGCTTGCGTGCGTTGCTCAACGACTCCTGGGCGGCTCGGCGAAACGCGTGAGCAGTCGCATTCGGAACGGCTCGGGCCTCACCCACCTCCGAGAAACGCACCAGCCCGCCGAGGCGCTCATGCGCGACGACCAGGTCGGCGATCTCGGCCGAGATGCCGGCCCCGGCACCCATGCCCGCCGCTCCGACACCGTCAGCCCGCACGGGGGCTGCGCCGACCGCGCGTGCGGCATCCACAGCATCCGGTTCGCGCAGCGCATCGACGGCGCGGCGTGTTTCGCCGAGCCCCGCCACGGCGAGCGCTCGTGCGTCGCGAACGCGCGCAGCCGCCTCGCCGACGTGACCGGATTCGAGGAGCGCATCCGTCGCGTCCAGTTGGATGACCAAGCCGCCGAGGCTGTGTGCCAGCACGTCATGGATATCGCGTGCGAGCGACTGGCGTGTCTCGAGTGCCGAGATTCGCGCGCGCTCCTCACGTGCCAGCAGCGTTCGCTCGAGCAGTTCGCGTTCGCGAAGATCGGCAATGCGAGCCTGTCTCCGGTTCATGCCGCCGAGCAGGCCGAGCACGACGCCGCCCTCCAATGAGAGGAGCCCGAGCACGGAGACGCTGATGGTCAGCGAGCCCAGCGCGATCAGGCAAACGGCGGCCAGCGCGGCGCTGCCACCGATCCACAGCGGGGTGCGCGGCTCGCCGACCAGCCGAAGCACACCCACTGCCACCGGAACGATCAGCAACCCGTTCGACGGCGAGGCACCGATGCCACCGACCACGATCATGATCAGTGCGATGACCAGGCCGTTCCGCCACGCCGGCCGCCAGATTGCGCGGTCGCCCAGCAACGCCCAGCATGCGACGGCGATCACGCCGGCGACAAACACCCAGATCGGGATGTACGCCGTCGTGAACTGCCAGACCAGCACCCACGTGACGACGACGATGCCGATCAGGCTGAGCAGCCCGCTCAGCCAAGCTGTGCGCAGATCGTCGAGGGTCACAGGACAATCATGCAGTGACGGCCGAGCGATTCTGAACCCTGGCCGCGAAGATGAACGTGCGCGCCGCCCGGTTCGCTGCGACCATCACGAGGATCACGCCGATCGACGTCGCCAGTGTCGAGCCCAGTTGGCCGGCGACGACGTCGCAGCCGATGCGCACCAGGATCAAGACGATCCACAGCACCAGCCCGAGCCATCCGGTGCGGCTCTCGAGAACCGTCTCGGTTCCGTCCGGGTTGAGTCCGCGTTCGATCCGCGACCCACCGCGGAGGTTACGCGGGTGGCCGGCACTGCGGTCGCCGGAGTCGCCGGGCTGAACGGTGCGCGACCGGATAACGGCGATCCGGCCCATCATCAGCCCGATTCCGATCGAGATGGCGAGTTCGATCACCAGCACAGCAACATCGACCGCGCTGATCACGTGTCCGCCGTTCGCCCGCGCGAGCATCGCGAATCCGACCACCGCGAGCACCAGCGGCAAGCGCCACATCCTCGAGATCGAGACGATCCGCCAGGTGAGCTGGCGGTACACGATCCACCCGACGAGCCCGAGCCCGATGAGCATGTCTGCGAGTGTTTGAACGGTCACGGTCTGCTCCCTTGTCATTGCCTGATCTGACGTTCTCAGCCTCGCGTCCCACGGCCGTGGAACCCACCGCCCGCGGGTGGAGATCGGCGATGGCGCGGGTGGAGATTCTGCGGACGGCTCGCGCACGTGTGCGCCAACCGGGCGCAGGGTCGCCGCGGCTAGGCTGGGCGGGTGGCCGAGCATCCGTCTGTCGTGTTGAAGCACAGCGGATTCCGCGCTGTCATCGAGCCGGATCGATTCGTGCCGGGCGCCTATCAGCTGATCGTCGACGGCACGCCGCAATCGCACGTCGATCTGGACGACCCGAGCAACTTGTTCTACGAATACATCCAGCGGATGGGTCACGTCATCGACCTGATCGGCGAGCCGGGCGAACCCATCACAGCCGTTCACCTGGGGGCAGGCGCACTGACCCTGCCGCGGTACATCGCCGCGACTCGGCCGGGCTCGCGCCAGCAGGTGGTCGAGTTGGAGAGCGGGCTCGTCGACCTCGTGCGTGCCGAGCTGCCGCTGCCGCGCGGCGCGCAGATCCGGGTGCGGCACGGCGACGCGCGTGCCGTGCTCGGCACGTTCCCTGTCGGGCTGCGCGGCACGGTCGACCTGCTCGTGATCGACATCTTCAGCGGTGCGCGAACGCCCGCCCATGTGACGAGCCTCGAGTTCTACCGGGCCGCTGCCGCACTGCTGGATCCGGAGGGCGTCGTTCTCGTCAACGTCGCGGATGGCCCGCCGCTCGCATTCGCCCGCAGCCAGGTGGCCACCCTGGGCGCGGCTGTTGCAAACGTCGCCGCACTGGCTGAGGCACAGGTGTTGAGGGGTAGACGCTTCGGAAACGTCGTGCTGGTCGGGTCGAACGCACCGTTGCCGACCGACTGGTTGCCGCGCCTGATGGCACGGGGACCGCATCCGGCCAAATCGGTGTCTGGCGCAGAGTTGAAGGCGTTCACGGCGGACGCCCCGATCGTCACGGATGCGACGGCCGTCCCTTCGCCGCCGCCCGCTCGCTCGGTTTTCCAGGTGAAGCCCGGCGCCTGAACCGCTACCCGGTCCCGCCGGAACCGCGGGCGTGGCGGAACTCGACCCGCTGCCCGGGGCGCAGCTGCGCGAATGCGTCGAGCGAGGCATCCGCTACGACGGCGATCACCGGATACCCGCCGGTCACCGGATGGTCGGCCAGCAGCACCGTCGGCTGCCCGGACGGCGGCACCTGAATCGCCCCCGGCACCAGCGGCTCGCTCGGCAGCTCGCGGCCGACCGATCGCTCCAGCAGCGACCCACGCGGGCCGCCCACGGCATGCGTCGCCCCGACTCCACCTGCCGCGTCCAGCCGCACGCCGACGCGATTGCTGTCGGCCGCGACCACCCATTCGGTGTCGTAGAAGCGCTCACGCGACTCCGCCGTGAACCAATCGGCACGCGGGCCCGGGTACAGCCCCGCCACCACCGTGTCATCCGGCGGCTGCGAAATGGTCATGGTGTCGACGACCGGGATCGGCGCATCCGGATCCGCGCCGACCGGCACGACCTCGCCCGCGCGCAGTGGCGCCGGACCCAATCCGGTCAGAATGTCCCTCGATCGCGAGCCCAGCTCGGCCGGCACCGCGATGCCGCCCCGCACGGCCAGATAGAACCGCATGCCGCGCACCGCTGCCCCGATCCGCACGACGGTGCCGGCGGATGCGCGCACGGCCGTGTCCGCTTCGATCAGCGTGCCGTCCAGCGTGATCGGGCCGCCCGCGCCGGTGATCGCGAACCACGACCCGCGCTCGATCACGGCCGCGAATCCGCCGGCAGTCACCTCCAGCGCTGCGGCACCCTCCGGGTTTCCAACGAGCCGATTGGCCAGTCGCAGCGCCGCACGGTCGAGTGCACCTGAACGCGCTGCTCCGATCGCCGCGTAACCGGGACGGCCGAGGTCCTCGACCAGCGTCAGCGGGCCCGGCTCGATGACGCGCAGCGTTCGCACTGCGGATGCCGCGACCGGCTCGCGCGCCGGTCCACGCTCTCGCGCCGCAAGGCCAGCGGCCCCCGCGGGTTCAGATCCTCTCGGTGCGCCGCTCGCCCCGGCAGCCACCCCGGTCTCAGACCCGCTCATGAGCGCCGCCGAAACGTGACGATCGTTCCCGGGCTCAGAAGCGCAGCGGGGTCGCGCTTCGGATCCCAGAGCAGGGCATCCGTTCTGCCGATCAACTGCCAACCACCGGGTCCGCTCCGCGGATACACGCCGCTGAATTCGCCGGCGAGCCCGACGGCGCCGGCAGGAACCGTCGTGCGGGCCTGTTCACGCCGCGGAACGACCAACCGATCGTGGTCGGTGACGAGATAGCCGAAGCCGAGCGCGAAGCCGCCGAAGGCGACCCGCCACGGCGTGCCGGTGTGCAGGTCGATGACCTCGTTCACACTCAGTCCCAGAAAGGCGGCGACCTCCGGCAGATCTTCGCCGTCGTAGTCGACGTCGATCGTGACGGCGCGCACCGGGTCGTGGCTGGGTGTACCCGTCGGCGCTGCGTGCGCCAGCGGAAGCGGCGCACGCAGCGAGGAGTGACGCAGCTCATCCCGCGCACCGGTGATCCACGCGCGGGTGGTTTCCAGCGGCATCCGGCGCGGGTCGACGAGAACGGCAACGGTGCGGGCAGCCGGGACGACGTCGAGCACGCCCGCGGGGCGGGTCGCCTCCAGCGCTTCGTGCAGCGCCAGCACGTCGCCGAGCGTGTCGAGTTCCGCCAGCACCGCTCGATCGCCGTATGGAAGCAGCCGCAGGCTCACGCGAACGCCTCGATCCGGATGTCCGCCTCCTCAAGCCCTGCACGCACGGCACGGGCCATGGCGACGGCGCCCGCGCTGTCGCCATGCACGCAGAGCGAGTCGACGGCGATCGGGATCGTCGACCCGTCGTCCGCGACGACCACCCCGTCGGTGACCATGGCGACGGCTCGGCGCGCAACCTCGGCCACACCGCCCTGAGCCGAGCCCCCGAGCACCGCCCCGGGCTGCGAGCGCGGCACGAGCGAGCCATCCGCTCGATAACCGCGATCCACGAAAGCCTCGCTGACGAACGGTATTCCGCGTGCCTGCGCAGCCGACGCAATCGCCGAGCCGGCGAGCCCGAGCACGGAAAGCCCACCACCGAAGTCGCGCACGGCGTCGGCGACGGCTGAGGCCTGCACGGCATCCGTCACGATGCGGTTGTAGAGCGCGCCGTGCGGCTTCACGTATGACACCGACGCGCCGACGGATGCCGCGATCCCCGCCAACGCCGCCAACTGATAGAGCACGTCGCCGTAGAGCTCGCCGGGCGGCATGTCCATCGCCCGCCGGCCGAAACCCGCCAGGTCCCGATAGGCGATGTGTGCTCCAACGGCGACGCCGTTGTCTGCCGCCGTGCGGCAGCAGGAGAGCATCGTCAGCGGGTCGCCGGCGTGGAAGCCGCACGCGATGCTCGCGCTGGTCACAACGGCGAGCATGGCTGCGTCGTCGCCGAGGCGCCAGGCACCGAACGACTCCCCCAGGTCGCTGTTGAGATCGATCGAGTGCGCCATACCTCATTGTCTCGCCGACGTCTCAATTTGTGCCGATAGCTGAGCGTCGCGCCGGCGGCGACCCGGCAGGCCGGGGGTAGAACGGCACCGCAGGACAGCGCGGTAAGACAGCACCGTAGCACCGTAGCACCGTAGGACCGTAGGACAGTGCCGTAGGTAGGACAGGAGAGCACGGCGCGGCACCACCGTGGATTCGGGCGACGCGCGCGAGCCGGGGCGACCAACGGCATCCGACTGCTTACCCTGGGAGCGATGACTGTGATCCTCGGGATTGATTCCACCACGCTGCGCGATCGCGTCGACCTGCTCGAGGTCGGCCACCGACTCGACGAACTCGGCGAGATGCGCAATCTGGATGCCCTGTGCGAGCGAGCCTGGCTGCTCACCCTCGGCGGGCGGCTCGACGACGCACTCGACGCGGCGAATCAGGCCTTCCGGCTCGCGCGGTTCACAGGCGATCGCAAGGACATCATCCGCCCCCGGATTCTGCGCGCACAGGTGCTGCAGCACGCCACAAAGTATGCGGATGCGACTGCCGAGCTCAACGCGTGCGTCACCGAGGCCCATGCCCAGGACTGGCGTGCCCTCGAGGCCGTCGCACTGCATCGGCGCGGCCTCGTCTCGTTCGATCAGGCGCTGTACGCGGAGGCGTTGGCGGATTTTCGCGCGGCGGTGAAACTGCGGGAGATGCTCGGTGTGCCCGCAGACCGGATGGAGAACATGCTGATCGCCGTCGCCGTCGCCGAGTCCTTCCTCGACGAGCAGGTCACAGGCGAAGCGGCCGACGGCGACACGCACGAGGTCAGGCCGGCGAATGTCGGGCCCGGCGCCGGCGGGCGGGGCGCCGGCGAGCCGGGACTGAGCGGGTCGAGCGCGCTCTGACTGTCCCCTCACAGTGCGCGCACGGCGGCGGATGTCGACAGCTGGGCCTCGGCACCGATCTCGCGTCGTCCGCTCGCGCTATCCTCGGCTCATGGCGGATCTGAATTCGGTGCGGCGGTGGGCGGGTGCCCTGATCGCGCTGCATCTGGACCCCTCGGTGTGGTCGTTCGGGTTTGACAACGCCAAGACGCGGGCGGGGCAGTGCAATTACACGGCCAAGCGCATCACGGTGTCACGCTATCTTGCGGCGCGGTATGAAGACGACGAGATCCATCAGATCCTGCTGCACGAGGTTGCACACGCTCTGGCCGGCTCACGGTCGGGGCACGGTCCGCGGTGGCGTGCAATTGCCGACGACCTCGGCTACGAGGGCAAACGGCTGCACGACGGGTCGATAGCCGACGAACTGGCACCGTGGATCGGCCGCTGCCCGAATGGTCATCTGCACTACCGCTATCGCAAGCCTGCGCGCGCTCTGTCGTGCGGAGTCTGCTCAAAACGGTTCTCCGCCGCCAACCTGATCGAGTGGCGACACCGCGAGATCAGGTCGTCGGGACGTCGCAGTCATATCGCGGTCACGTCATTGTCAAGCGGTGACTGGCAATAGCGGTTACCTGGCTACAGTGCTCATCACCTGACGGCAGTGCTCGTCACCTGACGGCAGTGCTCAACCGTCAGTCGACGACCCGCACTTCTTTCCAGAATGCGACGTAGTCCGAGAAGTCCTTGCCGACTCGGTCGAATGCGGTCGGATACGGGGTCGGGTAGCTCCAGGCGCGATCCTGCAGCAGCACTCCGCCGGAGCGAATGCTGAAGTATTGGCACTCACCCTTCCACGGGCAGGTGTACGGCGTCGCGCTCTTCTGCAGCAGTCCGTCTTTCACGCTGTCCGGCGGAAAGTACCAATTGCCCTCGATCGAGATCAGTTCGTCTTTCGGCGCCTCGGCGAGGACGACATCGTTCAGCACAGCTTTCATCACATGAACCTCCGTGGGTGTGAACGCTGCGCGCGTCAGCGGAATTCCGCACAAAAGCTCGCAGTCGTGTTGCTCTGTTGTGCGGTCGAGAACTGCCGGCTGTGTCCGAACACGACGTGTCGCGGCGGCAAGCTCGGGCTCTGGCGACCTCAGCCCCCGACGAAGGCACCGTCGCGGAGCACGGGGACGGTGTCGGAGACGTCCAGTTGCGCGGCGAGTTCGACATCCGCTCGTTGGCCGTCCTCGATCAATTGCTGCCCGCTGACGGATGCGGTGAGCAGATGACCGGTCGCCCGCGCGAGCCCGGTGTACGCCGCGCAGGCGGCGGCCGCCTCCGGCGAGCAGTAGTCGATGCCGACCGTGGCGAGCGCGTCGACGACCGCACCGGCGGTGAGCAGGTCTTCGACACAGAACCGCGTCGTGCCGTCGGCGCGCACCTCGCCGGCTGCGACGATGGCGACGCGGAGGCGAGTGCCGCGCTCGGCCTGCTGTGAGAGGATCCAGCGGGCGACAGCGGTGCGATTGCGCAGAGTGGCCGCCACGACGGGCACGCCGAACACGGCGGCCGACGCGCACACGCGAGAGCCGTTGAGCGACGGCATCAGCACCCGCGTCAACGGCGCGATTCCGGCAACAGACTCAGGGGTGATACTCGACGGTGACAGTGAGACGCCTGGCTCGCCGCGCGGTTTGCCGAGCGCCGCGCCGGCGGCACCCGCGGCATCCGCTGCGCTGCCCTGCCCGGAGTGCGGCAGCACGGCGAGCCCGTGCGCGACGGCCAACTCGATCGTCGTCGTGAATGAGATCGCGTCGACGACGACGATGACGCCGGCGTCCGGCGCGATGGAGTTCAGGCCCTCGACGGCCCAGTCGAACCGCACCTCATATCTGCTCTGCGTGAGGGTTTCGACGGGACGAGGGGCGACCATCGTGCAATGGTAGCGTGCACCGGGTAGCGTGCCGGTCCCGCCCGCGCAACAACAGGTCTGTTCGCTGTTTCAGATGCGCCTCAGCCGAGTCGGCTCCGAAAGGGCGATGACATGGACGTCGGGCCCACGACGAGCGGCACCCGGGCGCCACTTGTCGCCGACGGCGTGAGACGACCGGAGCGCGCGTATCAGGGGCGCACAAGCGTCAAGCGTTGCGTAGGCCGGGTCATCGCGACATACAGCGCGGATGCGCCGCGCGGCGACTCTGCGACCAGCGCAGCCGGATCGGCCAACACCACGGCGTCGAACTCGAGGCCCTTCGCCTCACGCGCCGTCAACACCGCAATCGGGCGGCCGAGGCCGACGGCGCCGAGACCCACACTGCCGCCGAACGCATCGACCAGCGCCGAGTATTCCTCGGCGACGAGCGCAATCGGCGCGATCACGGCGAGCGTCCCCGAATCATCCAGCTCGCGATCCGCCCGCACGGCTTCGACGGTCGCAGCGGCGAGCACGCGCGCAGCGTCCGCCGCACCCGCCCCCACGCCCGCAACGGTTGCCGCCTCGACGGCCCGGATCGGCCAGTCGCCCTCACGCACAGCGCGCGTCGGCGTGACCGGCAGCCCGTGTTCGCGCGCGAACCGCTCGGCCTCGCGGGTGATCTGCGCGGGCGTGCGGTAGTTCACCGTCAGCTCTTCGAGTCGCCAGTTCTCGCCGAACAGCGGCTGCAGCGCCCCGGCCCAGCTCGTCGCACCCGCGGCAGAACTGACCTGCGCGATGTCGCCGACAATCGTGAACGACCGCATCGGGTCCCGTCGCACGAGCAGTCGCCACTGCATCGGCGAGAGTTCTTGCGCCTCGTCGACGACGATGTGCCCGTAGGTCCAACTGCGGTCGGCCGCGGCCCGCTCCGCCGTCGATGCGCGTGCGTCTTGTTCCGCGAAGTCGTCCGCGAGCTGTGCGGCGGAAACCAGCCCCTTCACCCGCATGTTGCGGATGGCGTTGCTCGCGTTCTCGATGTCCCGCTCGCGTTGCTGCTTGCGGACGTGCGCTGCGGCGTCCGGTGCATCGGGGGCGTCGCCGAGCAACTCGGCGGCCTCGTCCAACAGCGGCACGTCGCTGATCGTGAACGCCGCATCTCGGGGGCGGCTGAGCAGGGCACGTTGGGTCGGCGTCCAGCGCGGGGTCAGCTCGGCGAGCCAGTCCGGCCGCGCGTACAGGTCGCGGATCAGCTTCTCGGCGCTCAGCGGCAACCAGGCCGTGTTCAACAGCACGCGCACGTCGGGTGCGGTGCGCAGATCTTCGCGCAGGTCGGCACGGTCGGCGTCGTCGATCGTCGACCCGGATGCGCGCAATTGATCCGCCAATTGCGTCGTCAGGTCGTCCAGCGCCTGCCGCACGAACGTCACGCGCGCCACATTGTGCGGTTTGCCGCTGCGCTGCGCGCGCTGGATGGCGCGCGCGACCAGCTGCGGATGCACCTGCAGCGTGTCCGCATTCACCCGCACGGTCTGCACGTCCGCCGGCACACGCTGCCGGGAGCGCACCGCCTGGGCGATCAGCCGCGCCATCTGGGGCGCGCCCTTGATTGCGGCGACATCCGGGGAGTCGTCCTCCGTCGCATCCACGCCGGGGTAGAGCCCGCCAAGCGTCTGCATCACGACACCGGTCTCGCCGAGCGACGGCAGTACGGCTTCGATGTAGCGCAGGAACGCGCTCGACGGGCCGACGACCAGCACGCCCGACTTACTCAGCCGCTCCCGATTCGCATACAACAGGTAGGCCGCGCGGTGCAGTGCGACGGCGGTCTTGCCGGTGCCCGGCCCGCCCTGAACGACGAGCGCGCCGCGGATGTCCGCCCGGATGATCCGGTCCTGTTCGGCCTGAATCGTCGCGACGATGTCATGCATGTGCCCGGTGCGTTGCGCCGTGAGCGATGCCAGCAGTGCACCCTCGCCCTGTATCACGATGTCGGAACTGCCGGCGGACGCCACGGTTCCGGATGCGCCGCCGCGCGAGTCCGCGCCGCTCCCGGCCAGCAGGGTCGAGTCGAACACCTCGTCGTCGATGCGGACGACGTCCCGATCCTGCATGGTCAGGTGTCGCCGAGCCCGTACGCCCATCGGGGTGCCGGCTGTCGCCTGGTAGAAGGCGCTGGCCTGCGGCGCCCGCCAGTCGACGAGCACCGTGTGTTGATCCTCGTCGCGAAGTCCGATTCGTCCGACGTAGCGAACGGCGTCGCTCGCGTCGGCGGCGCCGTCCGAGCTTTCGAGCAGAAGTCGACCGAAGACCAGTCGGGCATCCACGTCGCGCAGCTGGCTGAGGCGGTCCTCGTGCAGGCGGGCGAATGCATCCCGTTCGCTGCGGGCTTGATGGTTGCCGCCGACGTTCTGCCGGCGCACCTCGACCAAGCGCCGTTCGGTGTCGCGGGTCAACGCGTCCAGACGCGCGTAGAGGTCTGCGACGATGCGACGCTCCCGGTCAAGCTCGGCGTTCGCCCTGTTGATCCCGGTCACGCAGCCCCTCAGTCTTCGTCAGCCACGCGCCTGCAGACGAATCGCAGGCGCAGAATTGTGGACGACCTAGTCTAGTCGCGCCCGCTGACCCTGCTTACGGCCGGGCCGCTCGCAAGCAGGGTCAGCCCCAGAAACCGGCGTGCACCTCGGCTGCCTCGGGCAACGCCGCCGGACCGGCCACGGCGATCGCGCGCCCGCCGCGCACGAACACCTCACGGCACGGCATCGCGAGGGTCGGAATGCCGGACTGCGTGCTGACCATGCGACGCAGCTCTGCTTCGGAGAGCGCGTAGACCACCCGCGCGATACCGGACCAGTAGATCGCGCCCGCGCACATCACGCACGGCTCAGTGCTGGTGTACAGCGTGCTGGTTGCCAGCGTCGCGGCATCCAACCGGCGACCGGCCTCCCGCACCAGATTCGTCTCGGCGTGCCCGATCGGGTCGGGTCCTGAGTTGACGGTGTTCATCGACTCGACCACAGCGCCGTCGGCGGTGACCAGGAGCGCGCCGAACGGATGATCTCCGCGCTCGCGTGCGATTCGCGCCAGCGCCACGCAGCGTCGCAGATGGCCGAGGTCCGCCGCGCTGAGATGCTCTGCGCCGAGGTGCTCTGCGCCGAGATCCACGGCGCCGAGGTGGTCTGCGCCGAGGTGCTGCGGGCTGGGGCCTGTCGCGCTGGGACTCGCCGGTTCCGGTGCCGTCATGCGTATCGCCTTCCCATACGGTGCACGGCATCGACATCCGACCCGCTGATCAGCACGATACGCGAGTAGCGTTCAGCAGTGAAGGCCTCGATCGACGGCCTGCGCGAAGGAGCCAACCATGTCTGCATCCGTCGTTCTGATCACCGGCACCTCGTCCGGCATCGGTCTCGCCACCGCCGTCGCAGTGGCCAGAGCCGGGCACCGCGTCATCGCCACCCTGCGCAATCCCCACAACGATCACCAGAAAGCGGATGCCCTTCGCGCCGCCGCGAGCGCGGCCGGTGTGAGCATCGACATCCGCCCGCTCGATGTGGTCGATGCCGCAGCCATCCAGAGCTGCATCGACGGCATCGCCGCCGACTACGGCCGGCTCGACGCCGTGATCAACAACGCCGGTGCCGGGCACGTCGGCACCATCGAGCTGGAATCGGTCGAGGCGGTGCGCACGGTGCTGGAGACCAATTTCTTCAGCGTCGTCACCGTCACGAAGGCAGCTTTCCCGCACCTGCGGACGGCCCACGGGCGACTGATCACCGTCTCGAGCGTCGGCGGCGCGGTCGGTCAACCGTTCAACGAGGCGTACTGCGCGTCGAAATTCGCGGTAGAGGGCTTCATGGAATCGCTGACGCCGGTGGCTGCGACGGTCGGAGTGCGCGTCAGCCTCGTGGAACCCGGACCGGTCAGCACCGAGTTCGTCACCAACATCCGCGCCGACGCGCCCGCGATGATCGCCGCCGCGGGCGCATACGCCCCGGCGATGCTCGGCTATCTCCAACGCACGCGGCAGCAGTTCAGCAGTGCACGCGCGCAGAGTGCCGACGCCGTCGCCGCCGTCATCGTCGAGCTTCTCGCCGCGGAGGCCCCACCCGCCCGGGTGCAGACCTCGGACGCGTCATCGGCGTTCGTCGGTGTTAAACTGGCGGATCTGGACGGTTCCGCCGTGCAGACGATGACCCGGGGTTGGGTGCACCAGAACGCACCGCAGGCCACGACACCGACCGAGCCGGTGGCCGGCTGACACCGGCAGCACGCCGAGCAGTGAGCTGTGTGCCGCGGGCCGTGTGTCGCGTGCCGGACTGCGAGTCGCACACACCCGCGCGGCGGGGCCTGTGCAAAGTCGTCCGGTCGCACCATTGCGGTGGTCGCGTAACGAGGAACGAGCGTATCGAGACCGGCTTAACAGGTCTCGATACACTCGCTAACGCTCGTTACTCGACCAACCGGCGGCGCATCTGCCGACAGTGCAAAAGCCCTGGGTGCGCGCGGGATGCTCGGTGCATCCGCTATGCTGGAGGGACTTGTGAGTCCATGACGGACTCCCTGCGTCGTAGAACGCTGCTCTTCATGTTGCCGCTCGAACCGTTCCTGTCCTGAATCGACAGTGCGGTTGAGCGCGATTTCTGACGATCTGTGCAAAGTCTTTTGCACCGTTGCTTACGGCGAACGCGCGCTGGAGCCATAAGGATTGCGCAGCAATCCCGCGACACCAGCGTCGAGCGAGCTTGCTCGCGACGGTCGTGCCCATCGGCACGTTCGCCACCTTTCCGGATGCGCATGGCCCAGCCACGCCCCCGGACGATGCCCGAAAGGCACCAATCCCCATGACCGAAACACATCAGAACGCCACCGTTCTGCCCAAAACCGACAAAGCACCCAAAACCGACAAGGCGCCGGAAGCTGACAACGGTGCCGAAACAACCTTCGCGGCCCTCGGCGTTCCTGCTGCGCTGCTCACCGTGCTGACCGCCGACGGCAAGACCTCGCCGTTCCCGATCCAGACCGACACGCTGCCGGACACCCTCGCCGGCCGCGACGTGCTCGGCCGCGGCAAGACCGGCTCGGGCAAGACGCTCGCCTTCTCACTGCCGATCGCCGCACGCCTCGGCACGACGCTCGCCGGCGGCGCACGACGCCCCGGTCGCCCGCTTGCTCTCGTGCTCGCACCGACCCGCGAGCTCGCGACCCAGATCGACGCGGTACTGGCACCGTTGGCCGCGGCCTACAACCTGAAGACCACCACCATCTTCGGCGGGATCAGTCAGAGCCGCCAGGTCGCTGCACTCAAGGCCGGCGTCGACATCGTCGTCGCCTGCCCCGGCCGTCTCGAGGACCTGATGCATCAGGGCTTCGTCACGCTCGACGCCATCGAGATCACCGTGCTCGACGAGGCCGACCACATGGCCGACCTGGGCTTCCTGCCCGTCGTCACGCGCATCCTGGACAAGACCCCGACGAACGGTCAGCGGATGCTGTTCTCGGCCACCCTGGACAACGGTGTCGACAAGATCGTGAGGCGCTTCCTGCACAACCCGGCCCACCACGAGGTCGACGAGGCCAACTCCCCCGTCGCCGCGATGACCCACCATGTCTTCGAGGTCGGCAGCGTCGAGGAGAAGACCGCGCTGGTTCGCACGCTCGCGTCCGGGACCGGCCGCCGCATCCTGTTCATGCGCACGAAGCACCACGCCAAGAAGCTGGCCAAGCAACTGACCGAGGCGGGCATCCCCGCCGTCGACCTGCACGGCAACCTGTCGCAGCCGCAGCGCGACCGCAACCTGGCCGCGTTCAGCGACGGCTCGGCCCGCGTTCTCGTGGCAACGGATGTCGCCGCTCGCGGCGTGCATGTCGATCACGTCGAGCTGGTGATCCACGTCGACCCGCCGATGGAGCACAAGGCGTACCTGCACCGTTCAGGCCGCACCGCACGTGCCGGCAGCACCGGTGAGGTCGTGACGATCTGCCTGCCCGCACAGAGGAAAGATCTCGGCGTCTTGCTGCGCAAGGCGGCAATCTCCGTGACGCCGATCGTCGTCACGCCGATCTCCCCCGAGGTCCTCGAGATGGTCGGCGAAGTTGCGGCCTACGTGAAGCCGCAGCCGAAGCAGCAGCAGGGCGGAGGCCAGGGCCGGTCCAACGGCGCCAATGCGCAGCGCAAACGCGCCGTGCGTGACGGCCGTGACGGCCGTGTCAGCGCGGACGCCGGCAGCTCGCGCCCGCGCCGTGATCGTTCGGGTCGTCCGGCCCGTTCGGGGGAGGCCACTCCGATCGCTTCCGGTGCCGGGCGCGGTCAGCACCGGCGTGGGCAGAAGTCCGGCGGCGGCCAGCAGTCCGGCGGCGGGCAGCCCGGTTCCGCGCCGTCGCACGGCGGGTCGCCGCAGCGCTCAGGCCAGCCACGCCATCCCGGCGCATCCGGGCAGCCCGGTCGCGCCGACCACCTGCGGGTCGGCAGTCTCGTGCGAGGCAACTCGGGAACCGGTCGCGGTCGCGGCCCACGCCGTGCCCAAGGCTGATGATTCCGACGGTCGAGCGGTGCGTTGACCAGACCGCCCGCAGCGCTCCGATACGATCGGGGTATGACCTCGGCTGCAGCTGTCCGCACTGCGCGGCCGAACGATGCCGAGGGGATCGCCCACGTGCACGTTCAAGCGTGGCGCGAGGCCTACGCCGGCGTCATGTCCGACAAGGTGCTGGCGAACCTGTCTGAGGAGCGTCGCGCCACCTGGTGGCGACACGTCATCGAAAACGAGACGGCGACCCGATGTGCCGTCGCAGAGTACGACGGCAACATCATCGGATTCGCCAGCGCCGGCCCGACCCGCGACGACGATGCGACCCGCGATCTCGAATTGTTCACGATCTACACGCTCGAATCGATGTACGGGACAGGCGTCGGATCCGCGCTCCTCGAGGCTGTGATCGGCGACGCCCCCGCAACGCTCTGGGTGGCGGAGGACAACCCGCGCGCCCACGCCTTCTACGCCAAGAAGGGTTTCGAGCCCGACGGCGCAACGCGATTCGACGGCATCGCCGAGGTGCGGATGGTGCGCTGAGGCGCCCACAGACTCGATACTGTTGCCGCGAAACCGCTCACCGTCGCTTCCGTCGCTCAGGGTGTGACGGTCGTCTTCGCGCGACGATCGGCACACGGTTACGGCAGCACTCCCACCGAGGCCAGCGCCGCGCGAAGCAGGGCGCCGCGGCCACCGTCCAGCTCCGCGGACGTTTCGGCGGATGCGGCCTCGGCCGGCGTCATCCAGGTGAGTTCGAGCGCATCCTGGCGGGGTTCACAGGTACCGGTCACCGGAACGACGTAGGCCAGCGCGACGGCGTGCTGACGGTCATCCGTGTAGGCGGAGAGGCCGGGCAGTGGAAAATACTCGGCGACCGAGAACGGCACGGGGCTCGCCGGCAGTTGCGGGAACGCCATCGGGCCCAGATCCTTCTCGAGGTGCCTGAACAGGGCCTCGCGCAGCGTCTCACCGTACATCACTCGACCGGAGACCAGCGTGCGCGTCATCTCACCGACCGAGTTGGCCCGCAGCAGCACACCGACCTCGATCACCTGCCCGACCCCGTCGACCCGCACGGGCACCGCTTCGACATACAGGATCGGCATCCGGCCGCGCACCTGTGCCAGCTCGAAGTCGCTGAGCCAGCCCGGGCCTGCGCTCGGCACCTGGTCGCCCCGCGCGGGGTCTGCGTCCTGCCTCTCGTTCGGATCGGGGTCGGGGGTTCGCACGCTCATGCCTTGATCATACGGATGCCGCGCCCGCGGTCGAGTGGGCGCGACCTGGACCGCAGGCGCCTTCCTGCGCACAGTTTGAAGGAGAAAGTCGCGTAGTGCGGACCGCGCTGGCGAAAGCGGCCTTCAAACGTCACTATCTCCGTGCAACCTGCCGGCGCGACGAGCCGCGGTTGCGACGGGACGCGGTGACACGAGACGATAGGCAGATGCCCGACAGCCCTGCATTGGCCATCGACCCGGATGCGGTGCGCTTCAGCGCCCCGGAAAGCGAACGGGCGGGTCGGCCCTTGCTCGTGTTGATGCACGGTTACGGCTCGAATGAGGACGACCTGATCTCGCTCGCGCCGCACCTCCCGCAGAGCGCGGTCGCCGCGTCATTGCGCGCGCCGATCGCCGAGTCGGGTGGCTACGCGTGGTTCTCGCGGGCGGTTTTCGGTGGCGATGGACCATCGCAGCAGCACGCGGATGCCGCCGCCCAGGCCGTTCTCGCCTGGCTCGACACACAACCGGCTGCTCCCTCCGTCGGGCTGCTGGGTTTTTCGCAGGGCGGCGCTATGGTGTTGCAACTGATGCGAGCCGCGCCGGGGCGGTTCGCCTTCGGGGTTCAGCTGTCCGGCTATGTCGTCGCGGGCGAAACAGCCGGGGACACCGAACTGGCGACACGCCGCCCACCGGTGTTCTGGGGTCGCGGCACGAACGACACGATGATCGGGCCGGAGGCGATCGCACGTACCACCGCCTGGCTGCCCGAGCACGCGAGCGCGGACATCCGTCTCTATGAGCGACTCGCGCACTCGATCTCGGCCGACGAGCTCGCGGATGTCTCCGCCTTCATCGCCGCGCACCTGTAACGCGCGCAGACGGAATCCACCGGCGATGGCGCCTCACTGTGCGAACGGGTCGGAGGGTGCGAGCGGGTCGGACGGCGCGAACACCTCGCCCGTGCACCGCTTCGCATGGTTTGCGCCCGTTCAAGCGGCGCCCACCGCACCGGCTGGCGCATTGCTGGGCCCGGGAGCGCATCCTGCACGACTGTCGGCCGTGTGTGTTGAGATAGAGCGATGAGCGAGGTCCTGGAGCGCTTCTCGCCGGCCACGCGCTCGTGGTTCGACGGGGCGTTCGCCGCGCCTACCACAGCACAGGTCGCGGCGTGGGATGCCATCTCCCGCGGCTCGCACACGCTGGTCGTCGCCCCGACCGGGTCGGGCAAAACCCTCGCCGCGTTCCTCTGGGCGATCGACCGCCTTGCGGCGAGTCCACTCCCCGCCACCCCCACCGCCGCCGGTGGTCGAGTAGTGCGCTCGAGCTTGAAGAAACGCGCCGGCGTTTCCGCGACTCTTGCCGCCGGCGAGCCTGCCAGCGAGGGCTTCCGCGACGAAGGAGCAGGCGTACCGACACCGGCACCCTCGCCCTCCTCCCCTGCCGGCACCCGCGTCCTCTATATCTCTCCGCTCAAGGCGCTCGGCGTCGACGTCGAGCGCAACCTGCGTGCGCCGCTCGTCGGCATCACGCAGACGGCGAAGCGGCTCGGCGCCGATCCGCCGCAGGTCACGGTCGGCGTGCGGTCGGGCGACACCACCGCGAACGAGCGGCGCGCGCTCGTGAAGACGCCGCCGGACATCCTGATCACCACACCGGAGTCCCTGTTCCTCATGCTCACCTCGGCCGCGCGGGAGTCGTTGCGCAACGTCGAGACGGTGATCGTCGACGAGATCCATGCGGTGGCTGCGACGAAGCGCGGTGCGCACCTTGCCGTGTCGCTCGAGCGGCTGGATGCGCTGCTCGCCCGCCCGGCGCAACGGATCGGACTGTCCGCCACGGTGCGCCCGCCCGAAGAAGTCGCGCGTTTTCTCGGCGGTCGCGCCCCGGTGACGATCGTCGCGCCGACCTCGCACAAGCGCTTCGACCTGAGGGTCGTCGTGCCGGTCGATGACATGAGCGAGCTCGGCCAGGCGACGCAAGACGGCGCATCCGCCGCCGGTGCACCGCAGAACGGGTCGATCTGGCCGCATGTCGAAGCGGCCATCGTCGACCGCATTCTCGAACACACCTCGACGATCGTGTTCGCGAACTCGCGTCGCCTGGCCGAGCGTCTCACGGCACGCCTGAACGAGATCTACGACGAGCGCCTGTCCGAGGATCGCCTGTCCGAAGCGGACGACGAGCTGCCTCCCGGTGGTCGAGCAGCGCAGTGGGGTTCGGGCAATCGCACCAGCGATCTCGGGACCCCGGCGCCGAGTGAGCCTGCAAGCGAGGAGTGGAGCGACAGCGAGCGTATCGAGACCGATAGCGGATCCCGCGTCGACATCCGCACCGCGACCGCACCCCCGTCGCAGCACCCGCAGCAGCGCCCGCCGCAGCGCCCGCCGGCCGAGATGATGGGCGGATCCGGCCAATCTCGTGGCACGCGCGCAGCATCCGCACCGGCCGCGACGCTCGACGAGCCGAACGCTGAGCCGTTACCCGCTGACCGCATCCTCGCCCGCGCGCATCACGGCTCGGTTTCGAAGGAGCAGCGAGCCGTCATCGAGGACGACCTCAAGTCCGGCCGCCTGCGCTGCGTCGTCGCGACCAGCAGCCTCGAGCTCGGCATCGACATGGGCGAGGTCGACCTCGTCATCCAGGTCGAGGCGCCTCCGTCGGTCGCGGGTGGACTGCAACGGGTCGGGCGCGCCGGCCACCAGGTGGGCGAGATCTCGCGCGGCATCGTCTTTCCCAAACACCGTGCGGACCTGATTCACTGCGCCGTGACCAGCGAACGGATGGTCGCCGGGCTGATCGAGCACCTGTCCGTGCCGACGAATCCGTTGGACATCCTGGCGCAACAGACCGTCTCGGCGTGCGCGCTGGAACCGATCGAGATCGATGAGTGGTTCGACACCGTGCGCCGCACCGCCCCGTTCGCGGCACTGCCCCGGAGCGCATACGAGGCGACACTCGATCTGCTCGCGGGCCGCTACCCTTCCGACGAGTTCGCCGAGCTGCGCCCGCGCATCGTCTGGGACCGCGATCGCGGCACCCTGACCGGACGACCCGGGGCGCAGAGATTGGCCGTCACCAGCGGCGGCACGATCCCGGATCGCGGACTGTTCGGCGTCTACATGATGACCGGTGATTCGGCGGGTAGCGGCTCGAATTCCAGCAGCGCTTCGACAGAATCCGGCACGCGCGCTCGCACTCGCGCGGCGACCGGCCGTCGGGTCGGCGAGCTCGATGAGGAAATGGTCTACGAGTCGCGGGTCGGCGATGTGTTCGCACTCGGGGCGACGAGCTGGCGCATCCAGGAGATCACGCACGACCGTGTGCTCGTCACGCCCGCCTTCGGCGAGCCCGGCCGCCTGCCGTTCTGGAAGGGCGACGGGATCGGCAGGCCGGCGGAACTGGGCCAGGCGATCGGGGCGTTCGTGCGGGAGCTGAGCGGGGCATCCCCGGCGGATGCGACGAAGCGCTGTACCGACGCCGGTCTCGATGAACGCGCCACGCGCAACCTGCTCGCCTATCTGAGCGAGCAGAGAGCGGCGACCGCACACCTACCGACGGATCGCACGCTGGTTGCGGAGCGCTTCCGTGACGAGCTCGGCGATTGGCGGCTGGTGTTGCATTCCCCCTACGGCATGCAAGTGCATGCGCCGTGGGCGCTGGCCGTCGGCACCCGGGTGCGCGAACGATTCGGCATCGACGGGGCGGTGATCGCCAGCGACGACGGCATCATCGTGCGCATCCCAGACACCGAGTCCGAGCCGCCGAGCGCCGAACTCTTCGTGTTCGAGGCGGACGAACTCGACGCGCTGGTCACGGAGGAGGTCGGCGGCTCAGCCCTGTTCGCCGCCCGTTTCCGCGAGTGTGCCGCCCGCGCCCTGCTGCTGCCGAAATACAATCCAGGCAAGCGGTCGCCGCTGTGGCAGCAGCGTCAGAAGGCCGCTCAGCTGCTGGATGTCGCGCGCAAGTTCCCGACGTTCCCGATCATCCTCGAGACGGTGCGCGAGTGCCTGCAGGACGTCTACGATCTCCCGGCGCTCACGGAGCTCGCGCGCCGGATCGCGAGCCGCGACATCCGCATCGTCGAGACAGCGACAGACTCGGCCAGCCCGTTCGCACGTTCGCTGCTGTTCGGATATGTCGCCTCGTTCATGTATGAGGGCGACAGCCCGCTCGCCGAGCGCAGGGCCGCCGCACTCTCGGTGGACGCGTCGTTGCTGGCCGAGTTGCTCGGTCGCGCCGAGCTGCGCGAACTGCTCGATCCCGCCGTCATCGAACGTGTCGAGCGCGAACTCCAACGCCTCGCGCCGGACCGCCGCGTGCACGGAGTCGAGGGCGTCGCCGATCTGCTGCGCCTGCTCGGCCCGCTGACCGCCGCGGAGATCGCCGCGCGCGTTGAGCCTTCCGCTGGTCGAGTAACCGGCGAGCGCAGCGAGCCGGTGTATCGAGACCCCCATACCCAGCGCCCCGAGATCGAACAATCGGGTCTCGACACAGTCGCTAGCGCTCCCTACTCGACCAACGAGGCGACCGGCGAAGCCGCGGCCACGCTCGTCGGCACCCTCGTCACGGCCAAGCGCGCACTGCGCGTCGGCTTCGCCGGCCACGACTGGTACACCGCCATCGAAGACGCGAGCCGACTGCGCGACGCGCTCGGCGTGCCGTTGCCGATCGGCGTTCCGATCGCATTCGTCGAACCGGTGCCCGATCCGCTCGGCGACCTGATCGGCCGCTACGCCCGCACCCACGGCCCGTTCACCACCGCCGAGGCGGCCGCCCGCTTCGGCCTCGGCACCGCCGTCGTCCAGGACACGCTGCGCCGCCTCGAGCACGACCGCCGCGTCACCGAGGGCGAGTTCCGGCCGAACGCAACGGGAACGGAATGGTGCGACAGCGACGTGCTGCGTCGCATCCGTCGGCTGTCGCTGGCGGCGCTGCGGCACGAGGTCGAACCGGTCGACCAGCACACGTTCGGCCGCTTTCTGCCGGCCTGGCAGCACGTCGACGGCACGCTGCGCGGGGTGGATGCCGTCGCATCCGTCATCGAGCAGCTCTCCGGCGCGCGTATTCCCGCCTCGGCCTGGGAGTCGCTCGTGCTCCCGGCGCGCGTCAGCGACTACAGCCCGGCGATGCTCGACGAGCTCACAGCGACCGGCGAGGTCATCTGGTCGGGTTCCGGATCGCTGCCCGGCAATGACGGCTGGGTGAGCCTTCATCTTGCGGATGCCGCGCCGCTGACCCTGCCCCCACCCACCGACCATGACACGGACGAACTGCAGCGCGACGTACTCACCACGCTCGGCACCGGCGGGGGCTTCTTCTTCCGGCAATTGGCGGATGCGGTCGGCTCGCACGACGACGACGCGCTCGTCACCGCGCTGTGGGATCTCGTCTGGGCAGGCCTGATCACCAACGACACGCTCGCGCCGCTGCGCATCCTGACCGCGGGGACCGGCGCACACAAACGGCCGCGCACGCCGCCACGCTCGCGACTGACGCGCGGCCGCGGCTATGCCCGCCCGCTCGGGCAGCAGCGCCAGGCTCCGCCGCTGGCCAGCGGCCGCTGGTCGATCCTGCCACTCGCCGAAACGGATGCGACGGTGCGCGCCCACGCCACCGCCGAGACTCTGCTCGAACGCTATGGTGTCGTCACCCGCGGATCCGTCATGGCGGAGGGCGCCCCCGGCGGCTTCGCTTTGGCCTACCGCGTGCTCAGCCGCTTCGAGGAGTCCGCGCGAGCCCGCCGCGGTTATTTCATCGAGGGGCTCGGCGCCGCACAGTTTGCAACCGGCGGAACGGTCGACCGGTTGCGCTCCTTCGTGTGCGATGAGACCCGCGAGCCGGAGCGCGAGGCCGTGACACTCGCCGCGACCGATCCGGCCAATCCCTACGGCGCGGCACTGGCGTGGCCGAGTGTCGCGAACCCGGGATCCGGCAGCGCGAGCGACGCCGGCACCGGAGTAGCCGCAGGAACCGGAACCAACACAGGCACAGGCACAGGCACAGGATCTAGTACCGGTCATCGCCCCGGCCGCAAAGCGGGCGCGCTCGTCACCCTGGTGGACGGCGCTCTCGTGCTCTACCTCGAGCGCGGCGGCAAGACGGCGCTGACCTTCGGCGACCGGGCCGACCTCGACGCGGCTGGTCGCTCGATCGGCTCTCTCGTGCGCCGCGGCGGCGTCGACAAGCTCAACATCGAAATCGTGAACGGGGCATCCGTTCTGAACACACCGTTGGCCGAGGCACTCGCCCGTGGCGGCTTCACGGAGACTCCACGCGGCCTGCGGATGCGAGCGCGTCCGTGACCGCGCCGATCTGCCGGCCGCGCGGCACCCGCCAGCCGCACGGCGCTCGCCGAACCCGAGGCAGCCGCGATGCCGGAGGGTGACACCGTCCACCGTCTGGCCCGCCAGCTCGACACCGCACTCGCAGGTGCGACGCTGACCGGATGCGACATCCGCGTGCCCGAATACGCCACCGTCGACCTCACCGGCGAGCGCATCGACGAGGTGATCAGCCGCGGCAAGCACATCCTGATGTGCGTCGGTGCTCACACCATCCACAGCCACCTGAAGATGGAGGG
This sequence comes from Microbacteriaceae bacterium, assembly GCA_004297935.1. GTDB lineage: Bacteria > Actinomycetota > Actinomycetes > Actinomycetales > Microbacteriaceae > Rathayibacter_A. The sequence continues at coordinate 391,456 of SCRE01000010.1, forward strand.
CCGCTGGCAGCTCTACCGGCCAGGCGAACGATGGAAGCGGCCGGCGTTCCAGGCCAGAATCGTGCTGACGACCGCCGATTGGCGCGCCGTCGGCTTCGAACTCGGCGTGCTCCAGATTCTGCCTCGCGGCAGCGAGGATGCCGTCGTCGGCCACCTCGGTCCCGACCTGCTCGGCCCCGATTGGGATGCCGCCGCGGCGGTTCAACGCCTTGCACAGCATCCGAACGAGCCGATCGCCGTCGCGCTGCTCGACCAGCGCAATCTCGCCGGGCTCGGCAACGAATACGTCGCAGAGCTCTGCTTTCTGCGCGGGATGCTGCCGACCCGGCCCGTGCGAGCCGTCGACCTGCCCCGAACCGCTGCCCTCGCACGACGCCTGATGATCGCGAACAAGGATCGCGCCGTCCGCACCACCACAGGCGAACTCCGACCCGGTCGCACGAGCTGGGTCTACGGCCGCGAGAATCAGCCGTGCCGGCGCTGCGCCGCGCGCATCCGCCACGGCGAACTCGGCCGAACCGACCTGCGACCGCGCGACACCTTCTTCTGCCCCCACTGCCAAAGCTGACCGCACCGGCCCCGATCCACACACCGGCCCTGATCAACCCCCCGCTCCGAGCGACGCCGGCCCCGACCAACACCGGCCGCGCCCGCCGCATTGACTACGATCGAAGCGACCACCGTCGTGCGGCTGAGCCCGCCGATCGAAAGCCTCCCATCGTGACCCACGCCTCATCCCGCGAACTCGCCCTCGCCGTCGACATCGGCGGCACGAAGGTCGACGCTGCGCTCGTCTCAGCGGATGGCGCACTCCGCACCGCGAGCAGACACCGTGTCGCGACCGGGCCGACAGCCACGCGCGAGGAATTGACGGCCGCCATCGACACGGCGGTGACCACCGCTCTCGCGGCACTGACCCCGGGCGACACCCTGATCGGCGCTGGAATCGGCTCGGCCGGTCCGATCTCGCTGACCGACAACTCGATCTCGCCGCTGAATCTGCCGCAACTGTCCGGGTTCCGCGTCAGCGACTTCGTCCAACGCCGCGTCGGTGATGCCCCGGTGACGCTGCGACTCGACGGCACCTGCATCGCCCTCGCCGAGCACTGGCTCGGGGCGACGCGCGGCATCGACAACTCGATGGCGATGGTCGTCTCGACCGGGGTCGGCGGCGGCATCATCCTCGGCGGGCGCGTTCTCGCAGGAGATTCCGGCAATGCCGGCCACATCGGCCAACTGCAACTGGCCGCACGCATCCCGGGCCAGACCAGCGCAGCGTCGTCACTCGAGAACCTGGCTGCGGGCCCACACACGGTCGCCTGGGCGCAGCACCAGGGCTGGACCGGCGTCACCGGCGAGGACCTTGCGGCCGACTACGCGGCCGGCCTGCCGATTGCCATCGCTGCGGTTCACCGCTCCGCCACGGCCGTCGGCGAGGCCATTGCCAGCGCGGCGAGCCTGCTCGACCTGCGGCACGTGGCCATCGGTGGCGGCTTCGCCAACGTCGCACCGGACTACATCGAGCTCGTACTCGCCACGATCCACGAGTGCGCCATTCTCGACTATGCACGGGCCGTGACCGTGACGCGGTCGGGCCTGTCCGGCGACGGTCCTCTCATCGGCGCATCCGCCCTGATCCACCGTCGCGACGTGCTCTGAGCGGATGCCGCGAGCAGCATCCGCGACGCGACGCACAATTCTCACCCTGGGAATAGACTGTGGGTTTGGGTGCTCCGGCGCTCGTTGAAGCATCTAGAGGAACGAAACAAGTATTCGTCAGGAACAAGACTGAGCCGGCGACGTTTGGCGAAGCTGCCGCTCAGCCTCAGAAACGAGGCCGCTATGAGCATCATCGAAAAACCCGAATCCGAGAGTGACCAGGCGGGCGGGAACACGCCCGAGCGCACCGCCCCGACCAGGCCCGAGCGCAACACCGAATACGACCCGAGCACACTGCGCAGCGTGTTCGAGAGCCACTTCACCTATGCGACCGCGTTCGAACGCAACACCCACCGGTTCGGCACGCGCACCGCGCTGACCGACCCGCCCAGCGGACGCTCCTGGACGTATGCAGAACTCGGCCGCGTCACCGGCAGCCTGGTCGCCGGGCTCGCCGCTCGCGACGTCGGGGTCGGCGACATCATCGCCTACCAGTTGATGAACACCCCCGAGTTCGCGTTCCTCTACGTGGCAGCGCAAGGGCTGCGCGCCGTCAGCTCGCCGATGAACTTCCGGCTCGCGCCGGCGGAGACCGCACACATCCTCAACGACTCGAAACCGGTCGTATTCGTCTACGACACCACCGCGCGAGCGGATGCGGCCACCGCACTCACCCTCGCGACGCACGCCCCACGCATCCTCGCGGGTGTCGGTGACGGCGAATTGATCCCCGGATCGATCCACTTCGACGAGTTGCTCGCCGAGAACGCTCCGAGCTTCCGCGCACCGGAAGGCGCCAGCGTCTGGGATGAGACGAGCCGCCTGTACACGTCCGGCACGACCGGCATGCCGAAGGCCGTGCCGCTCACGAGCCTCAACGAGGTGCTTACCGCGCACGACGTGATCATGCACTTCCCGCTCGCGCCGACGGACAAGACCATGAACATGTCGCCGTGGTTCCACCGCGGCGGCAACTACTGCGCCGGCCCGAACACCGCTTTCTTCGTCGGTGCGGAAGTCGTCACGCTGCCGCAGTTCGATGCGGGGTTGGTGCTGGACAGCATCCAGAAGCACCGCCTGAGCTATGTGATCGGCGCCCCGACCAACCTGGAGCGGCTTGCGGATGAGCAGGAGGCGCATCCGCGTGACCTCAGCTCGTTGCACGGCATGGTCACGATGGGCGCGCCGCTGGATCGGGCGGCCGCGTTGCGGTACCAGGGCACGCTCACCAAGCGCATCGCGAACGGCTACGGCACCACGGAGGCGTTCTGGAACACCTACCTGCGCCCCGACGACCTTCCGGATGCCGCCGGTGCCGCCGGCCGAGCCTGTCTCGACGACGACGTAGCGGTGGTCAAGGTCTACAAGGATCGCATCGCAGGGCCGGATGACCACGCCGAGAAGAACGGGCACGAGATCGGCGAGGTCATCATGCGCTCGGTCAAGAGCGGGTACGCCTACATGCACAATCCGGCGGAGGAGGCGGAGAAGTTCCGTGACGGCTGGGTCTACCCGGGCGACCTCGCCAGCTGGGATGAGAACGAGATCGTCACGATCATCGGCCGCAAAGATGACATGATCATCTCCGGCGGTGAGAATGTGCACCCCGTGCAAGTCGAGGAAGTTCTGGCCGGGCACTCCGGTGTTGCCGACAGCATCGTCGTCGGCCTCCCCGACGAGGAGTGGGGGGAGATCGTGGTGGCGTATGTTCAGCCGCGCCCCGGCATGCTGACGGATGCCGCTGCCGCTGCAACCGAGCTCGACGCGTTCTGCAAGTCGAGTGTTTCGCTCGCGCACTACAAGCGACCGCGGCGCTACACCTTCGTCGAGACCCTGCCCTACACGGCGACCGGCAAGAAGCAGCACTTCGTGCTCAAGCAGCAGGCGTCCGCCGATGCGGCGGCCGGGGCCTTCGTCGCCCCATAGCCATTGCCGATCGAGTAGCAAGGCACGAGCACACCGAGACCCCAACCCTCGCCGGTCGAATAGCAAGACACGAGCGTACCAAGACCCCAACCCCCGCCGATCGAATAGCGAGGCACGAGCGTACCAAGACCCCCGCCCTCGCCGGTCGAGTAGCGAGGTACGAGCGTATCGAGACCCCCGCATGCTAACTCACGGGGCCTCGATACACGGGCTCGCCTACGCCCGCGGATTACTCGACCAACGGGCTCGCCTACGCAGCCGGTCCGGTTGCCAGGGTGACGATCGCACTTTGCGATGCGCCGGAGGCATCCGTCCAGGTGACTGTCACCGTTTGGCCCGGCTTGTAACCGGCAAGCACCTGTGTCAGGCTGCTCGCCGAGCTGACCGTTGTGCCGTTGATAGCCGTAATCGTGTCGCCTGCCACCAGGCCCGCTCCCGCGGCCGGCCCACCGGTGATCACACCGGCAATCGGTGCGCCGGCGGCGCTGTGCGTGCTGCCGGATCCGTTCTGCGAGCCGAAACCGCCGAGCCCGCCGCTTGCCGCGCGGCTGCCGACCTCGACGCCCAGGAACGCGGGATACCCGATCGCGACGGTGCTCGACGCATTGCCGGATTCGATCTGCCGAGCGATCGCCAGCGCATCCTCGATCGGAATCGCGTAGCCCTCGGTCTGGGTCGTGCCCGACGACGCCGCGGTGTCGATGCCGACGATCGCCCCCGAAGAGTCGTACAGCGGGCCGCCCGAGTCTCCGGCCTGAATGTCGGCGTTCGTCTGAATCAAGCCGTTCAAGGTTTCGGATGCCGCGGCCCCCTCCGCCTGGGTTGTGATCGTCTGGTCGAGCGCGGTCACGTTTCCGGCCGCAGCCGTGAGCGTGCCGGTTCCGCCGGCGTTGCCGACCCCCGTGACCGCGTCACCGGTCCGCACGCTTCCCGAACTATCGAGCTTCGCCGTTTTCAGTCCCGAGGCGCCGGTCAGTTGCAGCACGGCGACGTCGTCCGTCGCATCTGTACCGACCACGTTTGCGGTATAGCTCTTGCCCGTGGCGGCGACGGTGACCGAGACCGAGGTGGCGCCGGCGACCACGTGGTTGTTCGTGAGGATCTCGCCGTTGCTGGTGAGGACCATCCCCGTGCCCGCCGCCTCCGCCTGCTGATATGACAGGACGGTGTTGATCAACACGATGCCCGAGGCCTGGGCGGTCGTTGCCGCCACACTCGAGTTGCCGTTGCCGCCTGAGTAGCCGTTGCGGCCGTTGGATGAGCCCGAACCAAACGAGCCCGAACCGGAGGACGGCCCGCTGCCGGACGAGCCGCGCTGCGCACCATATAGGGCCTGCTCGAATTGGTTGTGGTCCTTGAGCGCCTGACTGGCCGCCGATGCCCTCGCGACCAGCGACGAGAAGATCAAGATGCCGCCGGCGTCGCTGATCCCGACCAGCACTGCCGTGCATGCGCTCAACGCGACGATCGCGCCCCGGCTCAGCTGCTTCTTCGGCGCGACCGGGCTCTGTGCGGAGGCAAGCCAGGCCGGCTGCGGCGGCGATGCGTTGGGGGTTTCGTGCGAGTCCATGATTGCCCTTCCTTCCCGGACTTCCGTGACGTGATCCCGAGTACTGTGATGAAGAGAGTCAAACTCGCGAAGCCCGGGAATCAGTTGGTAATATCCATGAACCACCTATGAATCGTGGACGTTTGCTGAGTGTTTTCTGAATGGATTGGTCGACACCGACGCGATCACTGCGACTCACCGTCGCGCGGCGGCAGAGGGCCCCGCCTGATCCACGTGAATTCGTTCAATCGAATTAAAGGCACGCTGGTACGCTAAAAGGATGACGACGCCGCGCGAAGACCAGCATGCGGCTCTGGCATCCCGCATCCGACGCGAGGTATTGAGTGCGCTCATCGCCGCGCAGAAACCGCTGGACGCCGCCGCGATCGCCGCGCGATTCGACATCCATGTCACGACCGCGCGCTTCCACCTCGAGCATCTCGAACGCGCCGGGCTCGTGACGCGCTCCGCGCAACGAGCCGGCGGGCGCGGACGACCGCGTATCCTGTTCGAGGCGGTGCGCATGCAGCGTGACGATGAGGCCTTGCGACAGTTGAGCGAGGTGCTGGTCGACGCGCTGGCTCACGATTCGGATGGCGGTCGTCGGCGCGCGCGCGATGCGGGCGAACGTTGGGCCGCCAGCTATGCCGACGAGACCGCCGACCAGGGGGTGGACGCGGCAAAGCCGATCGTGCGGATCTTCGAGCAGCTCGGTTTCGAACCGGAGCTCGGGTTCGAGTCCGAACTCGGGCTCGAACCCACCCCGGTTGACGCCGGTGCCGCTCGGGTGATCAACTTGCACGGCTGCCCATTCCGCGACCTGGCAGCCGAGTACCCCGACGTGGTCTGCTCGGCTCATCGCGGGCTGCTCGAGGGTGCCCTCAATCGACTCGGGCACGATCGCGACAACGCGACGCTTCGCCCGTTCGTCGAACCCCACCTGTGCCAGGTGCGGCTGCTGGCCGACCTGGCCGTGCCCTGACTCGGTCCTGCCCGACTGGGTTGTGCACTGACTCGGTCGTGCCCCGACGGGGCGACCCACTGGCGAGGCGGCGGCGCGCTTGCACCGGCTGTGCCGAGCGCCCGATGTGCCGAACCCCCCGCAGCCGAACACGACGATGAAGCGTAGGCATTTAAACCGGATGATGTTACTTTTAAGCATGTCCCCAAACGGCATCCGAATGCAGGAGCACGCGCATGAGCGAGGAACGATTCACGATAGTTGCGGCCAGTGGTGATCTGCTGATCGGCGCTCTCCCCGTGGCGAAGGGTCGTGTCAGTTCGCGACGCATCCTGAAGGCCGCAGGCGCGCGGATCGTTCGACTGACGCTCGACGCCGGACAGATCCTCACCGAACACACGGCGGCGGTGCCGATCCTCATCCACGTTCTGGCCGGCGAGGTGCGCATCGACACGGACGGAACGACACTCGATCTGCCGGCAGGCGCCGTCCTGCACCTCGACGCGCAACTCCCCCACTCTGTCGAGGCGCTCACGCCCGCACATCTCACCTTGACACTCCTCGACGGGCACGACGCGGTGCGGCTCGGTCATGGCCGCGGCACCGCTCACGGGACCACGCACACGCAGCCACCGGCAGTGACACCAACAGGAGCACCGGCAACAGGTGCAGTCGGGGCTTCGTCGGCAGCAACGCGGACGTCTGCGTCACCGTCGGCTTCGGTCGCGGCCTTGATGACCTCGTCGTCGCTGACGAACATGCTCGTGTTCGCGACGAGTGGCGCCGATTCGGCCGCACTCACCGCGATCACTCGTCAGCACTCCGAACTGTCGGGGACGCTCGCAGCGAATGCCGTCCGCCTGCTCGAGGCCGCTGCATCCGATGATCCAGACGCGTGGCGTGGCGCCCGCGCGAACCTGGTGACCTGGTGCCGCGAGTCACTGGCACTGCAGCTGGCTGCCGAGGCGGATGCGCTGTATGCGGCCGCGGAAGGCACTCCGGCGGGCGACGATGTCGTCCGCCGGCTGCGCGCAGGCATCGAGCACATCGATGAGCTCATCGAACGGGTCGCCTCGGTGGACGAGGCCGCTGACCTGGCCGCTGCGACCATCTCGCTCCGGGTGGCCGTCGCGCGACACCTCTCGACCGAATCGGAGCGACTGCTCCCGCTGCTCGCCGGGTCCTGTACGCATTCGCTTGCCTCGCTGTGGAATGAGCCGTTTCCCCGGCTCGATGCGGTGCCGTCCGCTCGGTAGCAGCAACTCGGTTCCGTGCCGGCATCGGCCGCTCAGTCCTGGTGCGGGAGCCAGGCCTCGGGCGGCGCTGCACGACCGGTCTCGTCCAGCCATTGCTCACCCTGCTGTTGCAGCGCGTTGATCAGCGGAAAGATCTGCTCCGCAGGGATCCGCACGCGCGCACCGACGACGGCGGGCAGCACCGCGTGACGCATCTCGCCGGTCTCCGGATCCGGCACCGGTTGCGGCGGGTTCTTGATCGACAGAAAGTCGAGTACGAAGTTCTGCGGCGTATGCCACACGTTCACGAAGTCGGCGAACTTCCCGACCTCCCGGTGAGCGGGCACGTCGATGGAGATCTGCACGGGCAGCTGCTTGTTGTCGTCGCTCATAACGACACCGTAGTCCCCCATGATGGCAACGGGCGGCAGCCGCCTTGCGGATCGCGACGGTGCCACTGAATCGCGTGAGCGCGCCCAAGCGTATCTACAGGTTCTTGCCGATAAGCCCCGCTTCCTGCCGACAAGCCCCGCCGGGCAAGGAGGCTTAACGCAGGAAAGCCACCCCCGAAGGGATGGCTTTCCTGGTGTTTCACGTTGGGTCCGGCGGTGTCCTACTCTCCCACGGGGTCTCCCCTGCAGTACCATCGGCGCTGAGAGTCTTAGCTTCCGGGTTCGGAATGGGACCGGGCGTTTCCCTCTCGCTATGGCCGCCG
>SCRE01000011.1 GCA_004297935.1 Microbacteriaceae bacterium
CAACGCCATCACACCGCCGACACAGAAATACACAAACGACGTCACCAAATACATGTAACCGATCGTCTTATGATCCGTCGACGTCATCCAATTCACCAGAACATTGCCCTTACGACCCACCGACGGGGTACCAAACGGCGGCAAGGCTGGCTGTTTGACGGTGGCCGCGGCCGGTGCCGGTGCTGTTGTCGTACTCATTTCGCGTGCCCTTACTCGTTGTTCTTCGGCGCGTTCGTACTGGGCAGATTATTGTTGCGATCGTATTGGGCGCCCAGTTGCCCGACATATCCCTTGGCCTTCAGGTCCGCGATGTGGGCCTGGTAGTCGGTCTCGGAGACGATCTTCACGTTGAAGAGCATGGCGGAGTGGTATTCACCGCACAGCTCGGCACACTTGCCCACATAGGTTCCGATACGCTCAGGCGTGAGGTACATGTAGTTCGTGTGACCGGGGATGACGTCCTTCTTGTAGAGGAACGCCGGGACCCAGAACGAGTGGATGACGTCGCGTGAGCTCAGGGTGATGGCGACCGACTTTCCGACCGGCAGATACAGCGTCGGAATCTTCGATTCCTCAACCGCACCCTTGATTCCGGATGCCGGATCGGCCTGCGCCTGGATACCCGGATCGTAGACGTTGTCCGAGGTGTAACCGAAGTCCCAGGCCCACTGCTTCGCAAAGACCTGGATCTTGAGATCGGGGTGCGCGTAGGGCTTTTCGATAGCGTCTTGATCGCGCGCCGTGAACGCGAAGAAGCCCAGGATCAAGACCAGCGGAACGATCGTGTAGAAAATCTCGATCGGCATGTTGTAACGCAACTGGGCCGGCAGGCCGGTCTGCCCCTTGCGCCGGCGATAGACGATGACCGTCCAGATGATCAGACCCCACACGATCAGACCGATGCACAACAGCACAATCCAGGAAGTGACCCAGAGTCCGGCGATGCGTTCTGTGTGATTGGTGACAGGCGGCTGTCCGGCAACGAACCCCGGCAAGAATCCGTGCAGCTGGTCTGTCGTACAGCCAGCCAGGAGGAATGCGAGTGTCGCTGCGATCGGAATTGCAGCCCATCGGAGTCGACGTTTCTGGCGCACCGGTGACCTTTCAAGAGACTCAGAGCAATTCACAGAGAACTGCGTATGACCAGTGCCTAGCCTACTGCGTTCTCCAACCCCTTCACACGCTCCACCGGGTGCGCCGCGCCCGGTTTCCGCCAAAGATCGCGGGTTTCCTGCCGCCAAACGTCGTGAAACGGGTCATCCGACCGGATGACCCGTTTCACGAGATAGCGACGAATCGCTCGCACACGCCGTGCGGTCGGCGACGCCTAGTTGAAGCTGTCACCGCATGCACAGCTTCCCTGTGCATTGGGGTTGTCGATGGTGAAGCCCTGCTTCGCAATGGTGTCCTCGAAGTCGATGGTCGCGCCATCCAGATACGGCACACTCATCTTGTCGACGATCACCTCGACCCCGTCGAAATCGACGGCGGCATCACCGTCGAGCATCCGCTCATCGAAATAGAGCTGGTAGATCAGCCCGGAGCATCCGCCCGGCTGAACGGCCACTCGAAGTCGCAGGTCGTCACGACCCTCCTGGCCGAGCAGGCTGCGCACCTTGTCCGCCGCCGTGTCGGTCAGGTGGACGCCGTGCTCTTTGGGCTTGGTCGCTGTCGTCTCGATCAGTGTCGTGTCACTCATGGCGCTCCTTGTCGTACGAATTGCTCGAAATCATACTCGTTGCCGATGGGAATCCCCCTGTCCGACATTCAGCCGGGCGAGGAACAGCGCCTCGGTGAGAATGGCACGTTTGAAGACGCCGAGGTGCAGCGATTCGTTCGGGCTGTGCGCGCGCGTGTCCGGATCCTCGACTCCGGTGACCAGGATCTGCGCGTCCGGGAACACCTGGACGAGATCGGCTATGAACGGAATCGATCCGCCGATGCCCATTTCGACGGGTTGAACGCCCCATGCGAGCGCCATCGCCCGTTTGACCTCGTCCACCGCCCAACCGCTCGTGTCGACCAGGAACGGCTCACCCGTGTCGACATCGTCGAACTCGAGCTCAGCGCCGAACGGTGCATTCTCACGCAAGTGCCGCTCGATCGCAGCGAACGCCTCCCCCGCTGCCTGCCCGGGTGCGATGCGCGCGCTGATCCGAACGGTGACGGATGGCGACAGCGTGTTCGACGCGTTGGCCACACTCGGCGCGTCGATTCCGGTGACTGTGATCGACGGTTTGGTCCACAGTCGGCTGAGGATGCTTCCTGTGCCGATCGGTGCGACGCCGTCGAGCAGCGCGGCCTCCTCCCGAAGTCGCGCGGTGTCATAGTCCGGCGTGTCGCCTTCGACGGCGTGCAGACCGGCGACCGCGACGGATCCGTCTTCTGTGTGCAACGTCGCGAGCAGTCGGATCATCGCCAGCATGGCGTCGGGTACCGCGCCACCGAACATGCCGGAGTGCGATGCGTGCGCCAGCGTGCGGACGGTCAGCTGGAACGTCACATTTCCGCGCAGGGACACCGTCAGCGCGGGTGTGCTGATATTCCAGTTGTCCGAGTCCGCGACGATGATCACATCCGCCGCGAGCGTGTCCTGATGCTGGCGGAGAAAGCTCGAAAACGAACGTGATCCGAACTCCTCTTCGCCCTCGATGAAGACCACGAGGCCCAGGTCGAGGCCGCCGGGGGCCGCCGCGACCAGCGCGCGGATCGCGGCGACGTGAGTCATGACCCCCGCCTTGTCGTCGGCTGCGCCTCTGCCGAACAACCGATCGCCGCGCACGGTCGGCTCGAACGGCGCTGTTTCCCAGTCGTCATCCCGCCCGGGCGGTTGCACGTCGTGGTGTGCATACAGCAGCACGGTCGGGCGCCCGGCCTTCGCCGCGCGAGCCGCGAGCACGGCCGGCTGACCGAGAGCGCCGTCTGTGCCGATCGGCGCCCGGCTGACCGTCACCGTGTCGAAAACCTCGAGGTCGTGCAGAAGCGCGGCGACAGCATCCGCACTCGTTGCGACCTGAGCCGGGTCGAACGCCGCCCACGACACCGACGGGATGCGTACCAGCGCTCCCAGGTCGGCGATCGCGGTCGGTAGGCCCTCGTCGACCGCACGTGTGACCGCCTCATCCGTCGTCGATTGGTTCGCGTACTCTTCGCTCTGCGTCATGCAGGTAATCTTAAGACGACGACGATTGAGGATTCACCGTGGCAAAACGACCTATCGCTTCCGATTCGGCCGCACAGGCTCCCACGCCTGAGACGGCGGAACAGACTGCGGCGCGCCTCGAGCAGGCGAGCAAGGGGCATCCGACGCCGACCCGCAAGGAACGCGAGGCTGCGAACAAACGGCCGCTGGTGCCGGAGGATCGCAAGGAAGCGGCCCGCCAGGCGCGAGCGAAGAACGCTGAAGCGCGCGAGAAGGCACGACTCGGCATGGCAGCAGGCGACGACCGCTACCTGACCGCTCGCGACAAGGGTTCGCAGCGACGCTACGTGCGCGACTACGTCGACGCACGCTTCAGCGTCGGCGAGATCATGATCCCGGTGATGTTGTTGGTGATCGTGTTGACCTTCCTGCCGCAACGGGAAATGCAGGTCTACGGCATCATCGCGCTGTGGACATTCTTCCTGATCGCCGTCGTCGACTGCTTCTTTCTCGGCTTCACGGTGCGGCGCAAGCTCGCGGCCAAGTTCGGTGCGAGCAAGGTGGAACGCGGTGTGCGCTGGTACGCGGCGATGCGCGCGCTGCAACTGCGTGTGATCCGCCTGCCGAAGCCGCAGGTCAAGCGCGGGCAATACCCGCGCTGATGACGATCACCGCGGCGGCGGACGGGTCCGCCCTCGGCAACCCTGGCCCGACCGGTTGGGCCTGGTATGTCGACGACGATCACTGGGCTGCCGGTGGCTGGCCGCACGGCACGAACAATCAGGGCGAGCTCATGGCCGTGCTCGACCTGTTCAACGCGACGGCAGTGGACTCCGATCAGGAACTGCACGTGCTCTGCGACAGCCAATACGTGATCAACACAGTCACCAGATGGATGCCCGGCTGGAAACGCAAGGGTTGGCGCAAGGCAGATGGCTCCCCCGTGCTCAATGTCGAATTGATCAAGGACCTCGACGCGGCGATCGATGGTCGACGCTTCCGGTTCGAATGGATCAAGGGCCATGCCGGTCATGAGCTCAACGAGGCGGCCGATCGACGGGCGCGGCGGGCGGCGCTGGCGTACCAGAACGGCTCGGCTGTGTCCTCCGGCCCGGGCTGGCGCGGCCGGGCTGCCCCGGATTCCGATAAGACGGCTGACCAGACTGCCGAGGCCGACGAGGCCGACGAGGCCGACGAGGCATTGTTCGACATCGAGGGGCTCAGCACCGACCTGACGGCTGCCGCAACTGTCGAACGGCTGGAACGACGCCTTCTCGATCCGCTCGTTCGGGCCGACCGGGCGGAGGTGGCGATGCTGTTGCACCCGCAGTTCGAAGAGATCGGCTCGTCCGGCCGCCGCTTCGATCGCGAGACGGTTCTGCAACTGCTCGAGACGAACCCTGTCACCAACGCGACGTTCGAGGCAGTGACGACGGACGCACTCGCCGACGGAGTCATCCTGCTCACCTACCGGTCAGCGACGGACGCCGGCGGGCGGCTGCGCAGTTCGCTCTGGCTGCGTGAGGGAAGCCGCTGGCGGCTGCGCTTCCACCAGGGAACACCGGAATCGCTGTAACGCGGCGCGCGGCGGTGCGAGCGCGCTGCTCAGCGACCACGCTGCGCAAGGCCGCGGTTGATCTGGCGCGCCCAGAGCGGTCCGCGGTAGAGGAACGCCGTATAGCCCTGCACCAGGGTCGCTCCGGCGGCCAGCCTTTCGGCGACATCGGCGGCGGTTTCGACACCGCCGACGGAGATGACACACAGGTCGGCGGGCACGTGCGAGCGCAGCAATCGCAACACGTCCAGCGAACGCTCCCGGAGCGGGGCGCCGGACAGGCCTCCGCTGCCTGCAGCATCGACGGTTTCACGCGGTGTGCTCAAGCCCACGCGTGAAACCGTGGTGTTCGTGGCGATGATGCCGTCCAGGCGGAGACCGACAGCGAGCTCGGCGATGCGCAGCACCGCTTCATCCGCCAGATCGGGCGCGATCTTCACCAGAATCGGAGTGCCGGCGGCCTCCTCCTTCACCGCTGTCAGCAGGGGTGCGAGCAGCGCGAGTTCTTGGAGTCCGCGCAAGCCGGGCGTGTTGGGCGAACTGACGTTCACCGCGAGATAATCGGCGAGCGGTGCGAGAACACGCGCGCTCTCGCGATAGTCCGCGATCGCATCCTCGACCGCGACGACGCGACTCTTGCCGATGTTGACGCCGAGCACGGGCCGCTGCGGGCGACCGAGCACGCGGCGTAGGCGAGCGACGGCCGCCGTGGCACCGCCGTTGTTGAACCCCATCCGATTGATCACGGCACGATCGGGGATCAGCCGGAACAGGCGCGGCTTCGGGTTGCCGGGTTGCGCGATCGCCGTCAGCGTTCCGACCTCGACGTGACCGAATCCCAGTTGGCCGAGGCCGATGACGGCTTCGCCGTCCTTGTCAAAACCGGCGGCGACGCCGAATGGCGAGTCGAAATGCAACCCCAGCGTGTCCACGGACAGATCGCCGCGGGGCCGGGTGAAGCGTCGGACAAGCCGGCCGACGCCCAGGGACGGCAGATAACGGATCAGCAGGAATGCCAGGTGATGCGCGCGCTCCGGGTCGAGGTGACGCAGAACGAGAGTGAAGAGAATGCGATACATGCCGGTGCAACCCTAGCGGTTGGAGCACGGCGTCACTGTACCGCATTCGCGTGCTCGGCCCGCAGCCGGGCGATCGCCTCCTCGAAATCGCTCAACGAGTCGAACGCCTGATACACGCTTGCGAACCGCAGATACGCCACCTCGTCCAACTCGCGCAGTGGCGGCAGGATCGCCAGGCCGATTTCGTTCGCGTCGATCTGCGATACCCCTGTCGCTCGGATCGTCTCCTCGGCCCGTTGCGCGAGCAGGGCGAGATCCGTGTCCGTCACCGGACGCCCCTGGCAGGCCTTGCGCACGCCGCTGACGATCTTTTCGCGACTGAACGGCTCCGCGACGCCGCTGCGCTTGATCACGGTCAGACTCGCCGTCTCGATCGTGCTGAAGCGCCCGCCGCATTCCGGGCACTGTCGCCGTCGTCGGATCGACAGGCCGTCGTCACTCGTGCGCGAATCGATCACCCGCGAATCGGGGTGACGGCAAAACGGGCAGAACATGCCAAAAGACTAGCCGATCTGAATTCGGCCGACGTGCGCACTCAGTCCCGTTCGAAGCGCGCGGTCACCGCTTCCCCGTGTGCGGGCAGATCTTCGGCGCCGGACAGTGCGACGATCTTGTCTGCGACGGCGGACAGCGCTGCCGTGTCATAGCGGATGATCTGCTGCGGTCGCAGGAAGGAGTACGCGCCGAGCCCCGACGAGAACCGCGACTGCCCGCCGGTCGGCAGCACGTGGTTGGAGCCGGCGAGGTAGTCGCCGAGACTCACCGGTGCGTCTGGCCCGATGAAGATCGCTCCGGCGTTCTCGATGAGGGCAAGGACCTCGTCCGGATTCTCGGTCTGGATCTCCAGGTGCTCCGGCCCGTAGGCGTTGCTGAACGCTGCGGCCATGGTCAGGTCGCGGACGAGGGCGATCGCCGATTGAGGGCCGCCGAGGGCGGTTCGCACACGTTCGACGTGACCGGTGCGCCGGGCGCGGGCGTCCAACTCGGCGCGCACCCGTTCGGCGAGTTCTGCGGAATCGGTGACCAACACCGCCGCGGCGGCCTCATCGTGCTCAGCCTGACTGATCAGATCGGATGCGATCAGACGCGCGTCTGCCGTGGCATCCGCGATGATCAGGATCTCGGTGGGCCCCGCCTCCGAGTCGATGCCCACCGTTCCGCGAACGAGCCGCTTGGCCGCCGCGACGTAGATGTTGCCGGGGCCCGTGATCACCTGTACCGGCTCGAGCCCGAGCTCCGGCACGCCCCAGGCCAGAGCACCGATCGCACCGGCGCCGCCCATCGCGTAGACCTCGTCGATGCCGAGCAGTCCGGCCGCACCGAGGATGGTCGGGTGCACCCGCCCCGAATACGCCTTCTGCGGCGGGCTCGCCAGCGCGATCGACCTGACCCCGGCGACTTGTGCCGGTACCGCGTTCATCACGACGCTCGAGGCGAGGGGTGCCTTGCCGCCGGGCACGTACAGGCCGGCGCGCTCGATCGGCTGCCAGCGCTGCTCGACGTGTGCTCCGGGTGCGAGCCGGGTGCTCACCGGCTGGGGCAGCTGCGCGGTCGTCGCCATGCGCACCCGGTCGATGGACTCCTCGAGCGCGCCACGCACAGCGTCCGGCAGCTCCTCGGCGGCCCGTGCGATGTCGGCGACCGCGACCTTCACGGCTACGGGCCGCACACCGTCGAAGCGCTCGGCCTGGTCCGCCAACGCCGCGGCTCCGTTCAGGCGGACCGCGTCGATCAACGCGGCCGCGGCCTCGGCAGCATGGGACACGTCGAGTGTCGGCCTCGGGGCGAGGCGCAGGTAATCGGGGCGGCTAGGCTGGGATTCTCGAAGGTCGATCGTCTGGATCATGGCCTGCCCAGCCTATCGGTTGGGAATATGTCGAGCCCACCAGCGATTGATGCATGCGTATGGACAGCCCCTCTTCTGCCTCTTCCTCCCTGCCGACCGGTTCCGGCGACCTGTCCGCGTTCAAACAGGTGTTCCGACGCCATGCGGCCGGTGTCGCGATCGTCACCGCTCTGCGCCCGGATGACACCCCGGTCGGCTTCACCGCGACCTCGCTTGCTTCGCTTTCGGCGCTCCCTCCGCTGGCCAGCTTCAACATGGCGAGGGCGGCCAGTGCCTGGCCAGCAATCGCGGCGACGGACTTCGTCATCATCCATATGCTCGGAGTGCGCAATCGCGAGGTGGCCGAGCTCATGGCCGGTGACAACAGCATCCGCTTCGCAGGCGATCACTGGGCGCCTGGACCGCACGGCATCCCGCTGATCCGCGATGTGACGGGCTGGATGCTCGGCCACGTCATCGAACGCATCCCCGTGCACGACAACGCCGTCGTGGTCGCCGAGATCATCGATGGCGGCCTCGGAAACGATGATGAAGCGCTGCTCTACCACCAGCGCACATTCCTGCGACCGGGGAGCCCCGTCTGAGTGCCTCGGCACGTCGCCGACTAGCCCAGGCAGTGCGGGCCGAGCAGGCTCTTCAATTCGCCGTATAGGTCCGCAGAGACCTTCACAGCACGCGGCACCTCGAACACTCGAGCCGTCTGGCCTTTGATCAGCTTCAGCCGCACCTCGCTATCACCGCGGTGCCGAGCGAGAATCTCACTCAGACTCGTCATGGTGCCGGTCGTCGCACGGGTGTCGGCCACCTGGATGGTCAGCGGCCCCGAGTCGAGGTCCTGGCCGAATTCCGGAGTGGTCAGATTGAAGGCGTGCAGGTTCATGCCGTCGTCGCGCAGGCTGACGCGTCCGCGCACGACGACGATGCTGTCGCCGATCAGCGCGGGCGAGAACTCGAGGTACGCCTTGCCCATGAACATCACCGTGATCTCACCGCCGAAATCCTCGACCTGGATCATGCCGTACTGATTGCCCGACTTCTTCGCGACGCGATGTTGCACACTCGTGATCAGCCCCGCGATGGTCACCGTGTCGCCGTCCTGCGTATGCTCGGATGCCATCAGATCGGCGATCGTCGTGCTGGCGTGCTTCGCCAGCACGGTCTCGAGACCGGCAAGCGGGTGGTCCGACACGTAGAGCCCCAGCATCTCGCGCTCGAAGGCGAGCTTGTCCTTCTTGGCCCACTCCGGTCGGTCCGGCACGTGTTCGGTCGCCTGCGGGTCGTCGAACAGGCTGTCGAAGTCGAACCCGACGTTTCCGTTCTCCTCGTCCCTCTTGATCTTCACCGCGGATTCGACCGCGGCCTCGTGGATCTCGACCATGCCGCGTCGCGTCGCGCCGAGCGAATCGAAAGCGCCTGCCTTCACAAGAGACTCGACCGTGCGCTTGTTGGCCACCGCGATCGGCACCTTGCGCAGGAAATCGTGGAACGACTCGAACCGGCCCTTGCTGTCGCGAGCCGCGCGAATGGCATCCACGACGGCGAAGCCGACGTTGCGGACGGCACCCATGCCGAACCGGATGTCCTCGCCGACGGCCGCGAAGTACCCGATCGACTCGTTCACGTCGGGCGGCAGCACCCGAATGCCCATGCGTCGGCACTCATTGAGATAGACCGCCATCTTGTCCTTGGAATCGCCGACGCTGGTCAGCAGTGCCGCCATGTACTCGGCCGGATAGTGCGCCTTCAGGTAGGCGGTCCAATAGGAGACGACCCCGTATGCCGCGGAGTGCGCCTTATTGAAGGCGTAGTCGGAGAACGGCAGCAGGATGTCCCAGAGCGTCGCGATCGCGGCATCCGAGTAGCCGTTGGCCTTCATGCCCGCTTCGAACCCGGCGTACTGCTTGTCCAGCTCCGATTTCTTCTTCTTGCCCATGGCGCGCCGTAGGATGTCCGCCTGGCCGAGTGAGAAGCCGGCAACCTTCTGCGCGATCGCCATCACCTGCTCCTGATAGATGATCAGGCCGTAGCTGGTGGCGAGGATCTCGGCGAGCGGCTTTTCCAACTCGGGGTGGATCGGCGTGATCTCCTGCAGGCCGTTCTTGCGCAGCGCATAGTTGTTGTGCGAGTTCGCCCCCATCGGACCCGGTCGGTACAGCGCGATCAGCGCCGAGATATCCTCGAAGTTGTCCGGCTTCATCAATCGCAGCAACGATCGCATCGGCCCGCCGTCCAGCTGGAACACGCCAAGGGTGTCACCGCGTGCGAGCAGCTCGTACGCCTCGGCGTCGTCCAGGGTGAGCGCCTCGAGTTCGAGTCTGTGTCCGCGATTGGACTCGATGTTGTCCAGGGCGTCGCCAACGATCGTGAGGTTTCGCAACCCCAGGAAGTCCATCTTGATCAGACCGAGCGATTCACAGGCCGGATAGTCGAACTGGGTGACGATCTGGCCGTCCTGCTCCCGCTTCATCACCGGGACGATGTCGATCAGCGGATCGCTGGACATGATCACGCCCGCAGCGTGCACGCCCCACTGCCGCTTCAGGTTCTCGATGCCGAGCGCGGTGTCGAACACGGTGCGGGCCTCAGGATCGGTCTCGACGACCGTCCGCAGATCGACTGCTTCCTTGTAACGGGGGTGGCTCTTGTCGAAGATCCCGGTCAGCGGGATGTCCTTGCCCATCACGGGCGGCGGCATCGCCTTGGTGAGCTTCTCCCCCATCCCGAACGGGAAGCCGAGCACGCGGGAGGAGTCCTTCAGCGCCTGTTTCGCCTTGATCGTTCCGTAGGTGACGATCTGCGCGACGCGTTCCTCGCCGTACTTCTCCGTGACGTACCGAATCACCTCTGTGCGTCTGCGGTCGTCGAAGTCCACATCGAAGTCGGGCATCGACACCCGATCCGGGTTGAGGAATCGCTCGAAGATCAGGCCGTGCTGCAACGGGTCCAGGTCGGTGATCCGCATGGCGTACGCGGCCATCGAACCCGCTCCCGACCCACGGCCCGGTCCCACCCTGATGCCGTTGCGCTTCGACCAATTGATGAAGTCGGCGACGACCAGGAAGTATCCGGGAAATCCCATCTGGGAGATGACGCCGAGCTCGTAATCGGCGCGCGCCCTGACCTCGGCAGGGATTCCGCCCGGGTAGCGTTCGCGCAAGCCCGCCTCGACCTCCTTGACGAACCAGCTCTGCTCGGTCTCGCCATCCGGCACGGGGAACCGCGGCATGTAGTTCGCCTCCGTGTCGAAATGCACGGCGCAGCGCTCGGCGATCAGCAGCGTGTTGTCGCATGCATCCGGGTGCTCGCGGAACAGTTGTCGCATCTGCTGGGCGCTCTTGAGATAGAACTCGTCCGCGTCGAACTTGAAACGGTTCGGGTCGTCCAGCGTCGATCCGGACTGCACGCAGAGCAGGGCGGCGTGACTGCCCGCGTCTTTCGCGTGAGTGTAGTGCAGATCGTTCGTGCCGACCAGCGGAAGGCCGAGCTCCTTAGCGAGGCGAAGCAGGTCCGTCATGATCCGGCGCTCGATGCCGAGGCCGTGATCCATGATCTCGCAGAAGAAATTGTCGGCGCCGAAGATATCCCGGAACTCCGCCGCGGCGGCGACGGCCTCCTTGTACTGGCCGAGCCGCAACCGGGTCTGCACCTCACCGCTGGGACAGCCTGTCGTGGCGATCAGGCCTTTGCCATAGGTCTGCAGGAGTTCGCGGTCCATCCGCGGCTTGAAGTAGTAACCCTCGATCGATGCCTTCGACGACAGCCGGAACAGGTTGTGCATGCCCTCCGTCGTCTCGGCCAGCAGCGTCATATGCGTGTACGCACCCGAACCGGAGACGTCATCGCCCCCGCCGTTTCCCCAGCGCACCCGAGTGCGGTCGGTTCTGTACGTGCCGGGCGTCAGGTACGCCTCTGTGCCGATGATCGGCTTGATCCCGGCCTCGGTCGCTGTCCTCCAGAAATCGAATGCGCCGAACATGTTGCCGTGGTCGGTGACCGCGACTGCGGGCATCCCCTGTTCCACCGCCGCGTCGACGAGCTGCTTGATGCGTGCCGCGCCGTCGAGCATCGAGTACTCGCTGTGGACGTGGAGGTGAACGAACGAATCGTCGGTGGCTGGCACTGCAACTGCTTCCGGTTATTGCTGGGGTGGGCTGCCGCGCGGCGTGGGCTGTCGCTACGGCCGTGCTCTCAGCCTAATTCTCGCTCAGGACATCGAGCGCGTGGCGGAGGTCGTCCGGGTAGTCGGCGGTGAATTCGACCCATTGTCCCGATCCGGGGTGGTGGAAGGCGAGCCTGAACGCATGCAACCACTGCCGCGTCAGCCCGAGCCTCGCGGTCAGCATGGAGTCCGCTCCGTACATCGCGTCTCCGACGAGCGGATGCCGCTGCGCAGCCAGGTGTACGCGGATCTGATGCGTGCGTCCGGTCTCCAAGCGGATCTCCAGCAGACTCGCGGCTCGGAAGGCTTCCAGCGTCTCGTAGTGCGTGACCGACGGCTTGCCGCTCGAGACGACCGCGAACTTCCAGTCGGACTTCGGGTGCCGTCCGATCGGCGCATCGATTGTCCCGGCCGAGGGATCCGGATGTCCCTGTGCCACAGCATGGTAGATCTTCTCGACCTCGCGGTCGTGAAACGCGCGCTTGAGTGCGGTGTATGCACGTTCGCTTTTCGCGACGACCATCAGGCCGCTGGTTCCCGCATCCAGGCGGTGCACGATGCCCGCCCGCTCTGCGGCGCCGGACGTCGAGATCCGGAACCCCGCGGCTGCCAGCGCACCAGGTACGGTCGGTCCGCTCCAGCCCACTGACGGATGCGCGGCCACGCCGGGCGGTTTGGCCACGACGACGATGTCGTGGTCATCGTGCACGATCGACAACTCCGGCACGGCGAGCGGCACGATGGCAGCAGCGTGACGCGGTTCCCAGACGACCTCGAGCAAATCGCCGCCGTGCAGCCGGTCCGATTTTCCGACGGTCATGCCGTTAATGCTCACCCCGCCCGACTCCGCCACTTCCGCCGCGAACGTGCGGGAGAATCCGAGGAGCTTGGCCAGCCCGGCATCGACGCGCACACCGTTCAGACCGTCCGGCAACGGAAGCCGACGCGATTCCATCGACGCGGCCTAGATCGCGCCGGGACGCCGGCCGGCGCTGTCGTCCCGCGCGTCGTGCGAATCGGTCGGCGCATCGTGCGGGTCTTCCGGCACGTCGTGGGTTGCCGTCGGCACGTCGCGGCCTTCTGCTTGCGCATCTGCAGCCGCAGCGGCATCCGCGTGTCCGTGGTGCTTTCCGTCAAGGGCGACACCGCGCATCGTGAGGATCAGGAAGAGCACCATGCTCGAAACGATCGCGACGTCCGCGAGGTTGAAGATGGCCGGCAGCAGCGGGATCTGCAGGAAGTCGACGACTTCTCCGCGACCGAACCCGGGAGGCCTGGTCAACCGGTCGGTGAGGTTTCCGAGGAGCCCGCCGAGCAGCAGGCCGAACAAGATCGCCCAGCCGATCGATCGGATTCGGCGCGCGAACCAGATGACGAACACCAGCACACCGCAGGCGATGATCGTGAAGATCCACGTCGAGCCGGCACCGATGGAGAACGCCGCCCCGGAATTCTTGACGAAATAGAACTGAAGCAACTGGCCGAGCACTTCGACCCGCACGCCCTCGGTCAGATGAGCGACAACGAGGAACTTCGCGATCTGATCGATGACGAGAACGAACAAGGCCACGACGGCCAAGATCGCGATCGCCCGAATGCTGACCTTCGACCGGGTCTTATCCGCCAAAGCTCTGCAGCGTCGGCGGCTGAGTTGCCCCTGCGGCTTCACCGAGGCCCGCTGCCTGTCCGGCCGCCGGGAACTGGCCGGATGCGGCGGCGACGGGTACCGGGCTGCCGGAAACGCCGGAGGCGTCCAGATCACGCAATTGACCCTCGATGTAGCTCTTCAGCTTCGCACGGTAGTCACGCTCGAACGTGCGCAATTCGTCGATGCGGTGCTCAAGACCGGCACGCTCTTGATCGAGCGCCGAGATCTGAGCGCGCTGCTTGGACTCGGCCTCGGCCACGACGCGCGCCGCCGTGGCATGCCCTTCGGCGATCAGTGCGTCACGCTTCTCGATGCCCTCGCGCACGTGCTCCTCGTGCAAGCGGCGGGCCAGCTGCAACAGGTTGTTCGTGCCGGCGGTCTCGTCCACCGCTGCCGCGACGGCCGGTGCAACAGGGGCAACAGCTGCCGCAACGGGCACGGGCGCCGCCTGCTCGACCTCGGCTGCGGCCGGCCGAGCCTCCTGCGGCCGCGATTCCCCAGCCGCGAGGCGCTGCTTCAGCTCGTCATTCTCCTGATTGAGTCTGCGGAGTTCGATGACGACCTCGTCCAGGAAGTCGTCGACCTCATCTTGGTCATAGCCCTCACGGAACTTCGTCGGCTGGAACCGCTTGTTGACCACATCTTCCGGAGTTAGCGCCATGGCTTGCCACCCTTAGAACTTGATTGTACGAACAGAAAGTAACGTTCCACTAACGCTAGCAAAGTCAGACGATGCCACGCACGCGCCCCACTTGCCTTCGCGCATCAAGACTACATCGCGTCAGCCGAGTTGCCGAAGCAGCAACGTCACGTACATGCACACGACACAGGCCAGCATCGTCAGGCTCCAGCCGAAGTCGATCGCCACGGGGCCCATCGACATCGGTGGCACGAGTTTGCGGAAGAACTTGATTGGCGGGTCGGTCACCGAATACATCACCTCGGTGAGCACCAGCCCGGCACCGCGCGGGCGCCACGACCGGCTGAAGGTGCGAACGAGGTCGATGACGAAGCGCGCCCACAAGGCCAGGAAGAAGATCAAGAACGCATAGTAAAGCAGGTTCGCGATGATCGAAACGACAGGCACCCCTCAAGTATGCACGCTGGAGCAAAGGCAACCGCGTCAGCGGTTGCGCGACGCCAGTGCCGAGGGAGCCTGCGAGCGAGGGGGTGTATGCGAGTTGTGCTGGCGGCTCAGGCCCCGGCGAAGAAGGACGCCTCGGCGTCGGTGTCGCGGCCGGAGGCGTGGTCACCCGAGACCACGACGTGCGACGGCGACAGCAGGAAGACCTTGCTCGTGACCCGTTCGATCCTGCCGTAGAGGCCCTGCGACAGTCCGCTGGCGAAGTCGATCAAGCGTCGTGCGTCACCGTCGCTCATCTGGGACAGGTTGATGATCACCGGGATGCCATCACGGAAGGACTCCGCGATCACCTGCGCGTCCCGATACTGACGCGGGTGGACCGTGAGGATTTCATTCATTTCCTGAACCATCGCATTCCGTGCTGGAGTGTTCTTGCGCAGCGGGGTCACCGGGGCTCGGCCCGATGACGCGGCAGGAGCGCTGGCAACCTGCGGGCCGGCGACGGGTGCCAACGGCGCCGGATGACGCGGCGGTTGCTGCTGGGCCGGCAGTTCGTCGTATTCGAGTTCCTCGTCGGCCAAGCCGAGGTAGACCATCGTCTTCTTGAGCGGGTTGCCCATCGTATCCTCCGTGCTGGTTGTGTCCTGCGAGTTGCCCGTGCGTCATGCATGGTGATCTGCTTCGAGGTTAATCGCGGCTCGGACGTTTTCCGGTGATTGCGGTGCCAATGCGAAGGTGTGTCGCGCCCTCGGCAATCGCCGCCTCGAAGTCTTCGGACATGCCGGCCGAGATCGATTCGGCGTCAGGGGCGAGCGAGCGCACCCGATCCGAGATTCCGCGCAGACGCGCGAAGGCCGCCCGCGGCTCCTCGCCGAGCGGCGCCACCGCCATCACCCCGATCAGGCGCAGTCCCGACGTGCCGAGGATCTGCTCGACAAGTCGCTCGAGGCCGGCCGAATCCACGCCGCCGCGAGCCGGATCGGTTGTGAGGTTGTACTGAACGAAGCAATCCACGGAAGCCGTAGCAGATTCGAGGGCGGATACCAGCGCCGGGCGGTCCACGGAATGGATCACCCGGGCGTACTGCCGTGCCTGTTTGGCCTTCTTGCTCTGCAGCTGACCGACGAAATGCCAGGTGAGGTCGAGGTCGGCACACGCGCGCGCCTTCTCCTGGGCCTCTTGGTGCCGGTTCTCGCCGACGTCCCGCACGCCCAGCGCGGCGAGCTCGCGCACGAGCGAGGCCGGATGGAACTTCGTGACCACGATCGTTGTCAATTCGGAGGTCGCACGGCCGGCGTCTCGCGCGGCAGCCGCGATCCGGCCGCGGACCGCCTCCAGTCGGCTCGCCAACTCGCCCGCCGTCTGGACGCCGGACATCTCAGGCGTCACTTCAGAAAGTCGGGGATGTCCAGGTCGTCGGATTCGTCATCGAATGCCGGATCGACGGCCGCAACCTGCACCAGCTGGGAGTCCTCGTCCGTCCAGGACTGTCCATCGGGGAGATCGCTCGCCTCCAGTGCCTGCGTGTCGACGAGCTCGCTGCCGCCGCGCACGGGCATCGCTCCTACTCCGGCATACGCCGACGCACGGTGCATGTCGTGCACGGTCGAACTGGGCTCACCGCTGTCGAACCCTGCGGCGATGACCGTGACGCGGACCTCGTCGCCGAGCGTGTCGTCGATCACGGCACCGAAGATGATATTGGCCTCCGGATGCACCGCCTCCTGCACAAGGCGAGCGGCGTCGTTGATCTCGAAGATGCCGAGAGTCGAACCGCCCTGAATGGACAGCAGCACCCCGTGGGCGCCCTCGATGCTGGCCTCCAGCAGCGGCGAGGCCACGGCCAGTTCCGCGGCCTTGATCGCACGGTCCGCGCCGCGCGACGAGCCGATGCCCATCAGCGCCGAACCGGCCCCCTGCATGACCGATTTGACGTCGGCGAAGTCCAGGTTGATCAGGCCCGGTGTCGTGATGAGGTCCGTGATGCCCTGCACACCGGCAAGGAGCACCTGATCGGCCGTGGAGAACGCTTCGAGCATGCTGATGCCACGATCGCTGATCTCCAACAGCCGATCGTTGGGCACGACGATGAGGGTGTCGACCTCTTCTTTCAGGCGTGCGACGCCGGCCTCGGCCTGCTCGGCCCGGCGCTTGCCCTCGAACCCGAACGGTTTGGTCACGACGCCGATCGTCAGCGCGCCGATCGACTTAGCGATGCGAGCGATCACCGGAGCACCGCCGGTACCGGTTCCGCCGCCCTCCCCCGCTGTGACGAAGACCATGTCCGCACCGGCGAGTGCCTCTTCGATCTCTTCGGCGTGATCCTCGGCGGCTCGGCGGCCGACTTCGGGGTCCGCGCCGGCGCCGAGCCCGCGGGTGATCTCGCGGCCGACATCGAGCTTGACGTCTGCGTCACTCATCAGGAGCGCTTGAGCATCCGTGTTGATGGCGATGAACTCCACCCCGCGCAGGCCGAGCTCGATCATCCTGTTCACGGCGTTCACGCCACCGCCGCCGATGCCGACGACTTTGATCACGGCAAGGTAGTTCTGGTTTGTAGTCACGTCCGGCCTCCGCTGGGAACCTTCAACCTCAAGTCGAGGCTTAAAGTTATGCTCAGTATGCAATTCCTGCATCTGACGTTAGGTTGCCTCGGCACTCCCGCCCGCAGCGCCGCCCGCGTGTTGGAAAAATAAAGTGCGGCGCAGCTATTTGGTGACAGGGCTTTGCGGCGCCGAGACATCGTAGACGGATGCCGATGGTGCGTCCTTCAGCAGTGCGGCCAGGTCCGCCGCCTTGAGATCGGACTGGTCGGGGCCTCCCCACAGCACCGTCTTGCCGTCGATGAGCGTCAGCGCGACATCGTCCGTCGTTTTGGCGCTGATGGAATCGACCTGAGGCAGCACGCTCGCCGGCAGCACGCTCAGTACGGCGGTCGCCGCGGTGAACCCGGGCGCGGCTGCTGCACTCTTCGCAGTGCCGGCGAGTTGGATCACCGGATATCCGGCGGGGCGTTGTGCCGTCGTGGCGATGACCACACCGGCCGGGTCGACGAGGTCGTAGCCGTTGCCGGTCTTCAGCAGTCCGACCGGCGCTCGCTCGACGATCCGCACGATCAGGGTGCCCGGCGGATGCGTCTCCGTGCTGTAACTGCGGATCAGACTGAACGTGCCGAGCTCTTTCTTGATGCTGCCGAAGTCGATCAGAGGCAACGGCTTGCCGAGCTGCCCGTCGAGTGCCTTCACGATGGCGGCCGACTTCAGTCGCGTCGTGCCGACGACGTCGATCGAGTGCAGCGTCATCAACGGGGAGTATGCGGCGAGCACGGCACCGCCGAGAACCAGGACGACACCGCCGACCGAGACCAGCCACACCATGCGGCGCCGGCGTGCGCGACGGGTGAACCGTTTGACCTCACCACGTTCATAGCGCCTGCGGCTGCGACCGACCTGGCGCAATTCCCGCGCGGTGACGCCGTCCGGGGATCTGCTGCCGTTCGAACGCGACTCCGAGTCCGGAGCATCGCCATGACCGGTGGGCTGCGCGAATGCAATGGGTTCCCGCATCGGCGCGTCGACGACGCGGATCGGCTCGGTGTCGGCGTCACCCGCTCGACCGCGCGATGCTCGGGCGACCGGCGCCGCGACGGCATCCGCCGGACGGTCGGACGCGGCATCCAGGCGCACGGTTCTGGTCGCCATCGCGAACGGACCGGACGACGGCCCTCCGGAACGATCGAACCCCTGTGGTCGCTTCATCGAGGACGCACCGCTAGATTCGCCGGCGGCGAAGTGATTCGAGAAGCTGCGGCACAATCCGATAGACGTCGCCGCAGCCGAGTGTGATGATGAAATCACCGTCACGGGCGATCGTCGCGGCGTAGTCTGCCGCCGCCTGCCAGTCCGAGATGAACGCGACCTTGTCCGGATCGCCGAACCGTTCGGACACGAGCGCCCCGGTCACCCCGGGTTCCGGATCCTCGCGGGCGCCATACACGTCGAGCACGACGGTCTGGTCCGCGTAGCGCTCGAGCGTCTGCGCGAACTCGCCCGCGAACAGCCGGGTTCTGCTGTACAGGTGCGGCTGATGCACGGCGATGATGCGGCCGTCGCCGACGACGGTGCGCGCCGCCGCCAGCGCTGCGGCGACCTCGGTCGGGTGGTGTGCATAGTCATCGTACACGCTCACGCCGCCGATGGTGCCGTGCAGTTCGAAGCGCCGCTGCGTCCCGCCGAACGCGGCGATCGAGGCCAGTGCGGCGGTCGGAGCGTGGCCCAGCCCGACCAGGACGGCGAAGGCGCCTGCCGCGTTGATGGCATTGTGCCGGCCGGGAATCCGCAGGGTCGCCGGATAGTCGACACCCCGGTACGAGATCACGAAGGACACGGGGCCGTCCGTGAGGATCGAGTGCACCCGCACGTCGGCATCCGGGGCCTCGCCGAAGGTGAGGATGTTCTTGTGGTCAAGGAGAGCGGTCACCTCGACGGCCCCGGAGTCGTCTGAGGAGACGACGACGAGTTCGCCGGCGTTCTGGGCGAACTCGACAAATGCTTCGCGGAAGGCCTCGAGCGATCCATAGTGGTCGAGATGATCCGGATCCACGTTCGTGATCAGCGCGACGGCGGTGTGGTAGAGCAGGAATGTGCCGTCCGACTCGTCCGCTTCGACCACGAACAGCTCGCCGGTTCCCGCCTGACTGCTGACACCGAGCGATTCGATGACGCCGCCGTTGACGAAGCTGGGATCCTCGCCGAGGCCGAGGAGTCCGCTGACGATCATGCCCGTCGACGTCGTCTTGCCGTGAGCGCCGGCAACGGCGACAAGCCGGTGCTTGTTGATCAGCCATGCCAGCGCCTGGGCGCGGTGCAGGACCGGGATGCCCCGCTCCAGAGCGAACTGATATTCCGGATTGTCCTGCCACAGCGCACCCGTGACGACCAGCGTGTCCGCGTCGCCGACGTTCGCGGCGTCGTGTCCGATTGCGATCTCGGCGCCCAGCGCGCGCAGTGCGTCGACGTTGCCCGATTCACGCACGTCCGAGCCGGTGACCGTGTGTCCGGCACCCAGGAAAAGTCGCGCGATCCCGCTCATCCCCGAGCCGCCGATGCCGACGAAGTGCATCGCTCCGAGTTCGTCGGGAATCGTCATGGCCAGGTCGGGTTCGATCACGGGTACTCTGCTTCTCTCTTTCGCTCCGGATGCGCCGCGGCGCCGCGCACGCTCATCAGTATGCCGGACGCCCGTCACAGTGCGCTGGACATCAGCTCTCTGGAGATCAGGTCGATGAAGCGATCCGATCCATCGCGAACGCCCGTGCCGGCGGCGGCGCGCGCCATCGCGTCCAGGCGCTCGCTGTCCCGCAACAGCGGGATCAGTCTGTGCGCGACCCAGGATGCCGTGAACTGAGCGTCGTCGACCAGCAGCGCTCCGTGCGCGGCGACGACCCCCGCCGCATTGAACCGCTGTTCGCCGTTGCCGACTGGATACGGCACGTAGACGGCGGGGACGCCCAGGGCGCTCAGCTCGCTGACGGTGGCAGCGCCTGCCCGGCCGACGGACAGATCGGCCGCGGCGAATGCGAGGTCCATTCGGTCGCAGTAGTCGATCAGATGGTAATGCTCGATCCGCGGATCCGCGAACTCGCGACGGTCGCCCTGCACGTGCAGCACCTGAAAACCGGCATCGACGAGAAGCTGTGCAGCTCCCAGCATCGCCGCATTGATGCTGCGTGCCCCGAGAGATCCGCCGGTCACCAGAACCGTCTTGCGATCCGGCGTGAGGCCGAACAGGTCCAACGCCGCCGGCCGGGCCCTCGGGCGGTCGAGTGCCTCGATCTCTCGCCGCAACGGCATGCCGACGAACGTGGCGTGTGCGATCTTCGTCCCGGCGAATGCGACGCCGACGCAACGCGTGTAGCGACTGCCCAGACGGTTGGCCAGGCCAGCCCGCGCGTTGGCCTCGTGGATGGCGAGCGGCAGCCTCTCGTGTCGTGCTGCGCTGTAGGCGGGTGCCGACGCGTACCCGCCGAAGCCGACGACGACCTCGATTGCGCGTTCGGTCAGCATCCGCCGCACGACCGCGACCGCGGAACGCCATCGGCCGGGAAAACGCAGCGCCGCGACGTTCGGTCGCCGGGGAAACGGCAACTTCGGAATGGTCAGAAGTTCGTAGCCGCGCTCCGGAACGAGCCGGGCCTCGAGCCCCTCTTTCGTGCCGAGCACCAGCACCGTGGATTCGGGTTGGCGGTCCCTGATCCGATCGGCCACGGCCAACAGCGGATTCACGTGGCCGGCCGTGCCACCGCCCGCCAGGAGATAGCGGGTCATCGATGCGGCTTCTGGTTTCGGGCGAACGACATCACGATTCCGATCGCGAACAGGGTGCTGATCAAAGCCGTGCCGCCGGCCGAGATCAGCGGCAACGGCACGCCGAGCACGGGAAGCAGGCCGAGAACCACCGCGATGTTCACGAGACCCTGGCCGAGGACCCACACCAGCACGGTGCCTGTGACGACACGAGCGAACGGGTCTGTCGCCGCGGTGATGATGCGGCAGAAACTGAACGCCAAGAGGAGGAACAGGGCGAGCACCAGAATCGCACCGATCAGCCCGAGCTCCTCCCCGGTGATCGCGAAGATGAAGTCGGTCGACGACGCGGGCAGCCACGACCATTTCGAACGAGAGTTGCCGAGCCCGACCCCGAAGATCCCGCCGTTCGCCAGCGCGAACATCCCCTGTTGGATCTGATAGCCGCTGTCGGTCGGATCTGCCTTGTGCGGCTGGAAGAACGCCAGGATGCGGTCGACTCGGCTCGGTCGCGACAGTGCGATCAGAACAGCCGCGCTTCCGGTGATCAGTGCGTACATGACCAGATGCCGAATCGGAGTCCCGGCGAAGAACAGTGCACCGATCACCATCATGGCCATGATCACCGTCGTGCCCAGGTCGCCACCGAGCATGACCAGACCGATTGCGACACCACTGACCAGGGCGGCGGGCACCAGGCTCTGGCGCCATTGCATGATCTTGTCGCGCTTCTTCAGCAGGAACATGCCGAGCCACAGCACGAGCGCGATCTTGATCGCCTCGGACGGCTGGAAGACCACCGGCCCGATCTTCAACCAGTTCTTGTTCTGGTTGATCAAGACACCCAGCGGGGTGAAAACCACCAGGGCCTGGAGAAAGCACGCGACTCCGAGCCCGAGCCATGCCCACTTCTGCCAGAATCGCGCCGGGATCCGTGAGACGACGAGCATCAGCGGCACGCCGATCAAGGCATACACGCCCTGGCTGAGAAACCGGGAGAAGAAGTTGTTGTTGTCGACGTGGGAGACCACGGCGGACGATGACAGCACCATCATCAGGCCGAACGCCACCATGAACAGGGTGACCCCGAGAAGGAGGAAGTAGTTCGACGATTCGGCCTGGAAGACCCGGCCGAGGGAGATTCGCGCCGCCGTCATGCTTCCTGCGCCATGGTCATCCGCCGGATGCGCGGACACGGGGCCGGCAGCCCGGCTAGCGGCCTTGGTCGCGCGAGGCGGACTCGTCGTCATCCGCCTCACCTCCCACATAGTCGTGCACGGCACCGGCGAACCGTCTGCCCCGGTCTGCATAGTCCGCGAACTGGTCCATCGATGCGGCCGCCGGAGCGAGGAGAACGGTATCCCCCGCCTGCGCGGCTCGTGCCGCCAGACCGACCACGGCGCGCATCACATCATCAGTCTCGTCGGCGTCGACCTCGAAGATCGGTAGGGCGGGCGCGTGTCGTTGGAATGCCGCGCGCAGTGCGTCGCGATCGACTCCGATCAGGATGGCGGCGCGCAGCCGGTCGACATGTTCGGCCACGAGGTCGTCGATCTCGACACCCTTCAGCAGCCCACCGGCAACCCAGACGACGGACGGGTAGGCGCGAAGCGATGCGGCCGCCGCGTGCGGGTTGGTCGCCTTCGAGTCGTCGATCCAGGTGATGCCATGAGCGCTGGTCACCACCTGGATGCGGTGGGCGTCCAGGTGGAACTCGGTCAGCACCTGCCGGATGACAGCCGGTTCCACTCCGTAGGATCGCGCCAGGGCGCTCGCCGCGAGAACATTCGCCACGATGTGCGGCGCACTCAATCCGACGGCGCGCAACGCATCGAGTGTGGTGAGTTCGACCGCGCTCGTCGCCCGATCGTCGACAAAGGCACGATCGCAGAGGATGCCGTCGACGATTCCGAGGTCGCTCGGGCCGGGGATTCCCAGGCCGAAGCCGATCGCGCGGGCGCCCTCGACGACGTCTGCGTCGCGAACGAGTTGCTCGGTCGCCGCATCCGACTTGTTGTAGACGCACGCGACGCGGGTGTTCGCATAGACGGCGCCCTTCGCAGCGCGGTAGGCCTCGAATGAGCCGTGCCAGTCGATGTGGTCGTCCGCGATGTTCAGGCAGGCGCTCGAGAACGGCGACAGACGGCCGCCCGCGTTGCGGTTGACCCAGTGCAGCTGGTAGCTGGACAGTTCGACCACCAGCACGTCGAACCCGTTCGGGTCGCGCACCGCGTCGAGGACGGGCACTCCGATGTTGCCGCACGGGGCGGCGCGCACCCCCGCAGCCGCCAACATCGTCGCCGTGAGTCGAACCGTGGTGGTCTTGCCGTTCGTGCCGGTGACCATGATCCACTCCGCAGGCATACCGACCTTGTCGCGAAGCCGCCAGGCCAATTCGATGTCTCCCCAGACGGCGATCGACGCGGCCGCAGCCCATTGCAGCACCGCGTGGTCCGGATGGAAGCCGGGCGAGACGACGATCAGCTGAGGCTCGAACTCGATCAACCGGGCCGGCGGAGCATCCAGTTCCGCCTGCTCCAGGAGTTCGGCGCCGATCACGCCCACGAGTCGGGCGCGCTCATCGTCCGCCGACGCGGCCACGACAAGAACGTTCGCGCCCAGTTCGGCCAACGTGTCCGCGGCCGCGAAGCCGGTCACGCCGAGCCCCAAAACGGCCACCCGGAGCCCGGACCAGTCACTGTGCCAGCTGGTCAACGCCGCCAATCGAGAGGAGAGCGATTCATCGGACACTACTGCGACAACCATTCCAGATAGAACGTGCCGACGCCGGCCGCGACCAGCATCCCTCCGATGATCCAGAACCGCACGACGACCGTGATCTCGGCCCAGCCTTTGAGCTCGAAATGATGATGGACCGGGCTCATCAGGAAAATCCGTTTGCCGTGTGTGATCTTGAAATACGCGCGCTGGAGAATGACGGATCCTGTTTCGATGACGAACAATCCCCCGACCAGGATCAGCAGAAGTTCCGTCTGGCTGAGCACCGCCAGGGCCGCGACGGCGCCGCCCAACGCCAGAGAACCGGTGTCGCCGAGGAAGATCTGCGCCGGTGACGTGTTCCACCAGAGAAAGCCGACCAGCGCACCGACGATCGCGGTGGCGACGATCGCCAGGTCGAGCGGGTCTCTGACCGTGTAGCACTTGTACAGGTTGACGGCCGGGGTCTTCGCGCTGAAGCAGGACTGGTTGAACTGCCAGAAGCCGATGATGATATACGAGCCGATGGCGAGGATCGATGCCCCGCTGGCGAGCCCGTCGAGCCCGTCCGTCACGTTGACGCCGTTCGACGTCGCGGTCGCGATGAAGTTGATCCAGAGCAGGTAGAGCAGGAAGCCGATCGCCGGAATGCCGCCGATGGCCAGCAGGTCGATCGGCACGTTGCGGATGACGGAGATGTCCGTCGATGCCGGCGTGTACCCCTGCTGGTTGGGAAAGTTGACGGCCAGGATTCCGAAGACCGTCGCGACGACCACCTGTCCGGCCACCTTCGCCCAGCCGCCGAGGCCGAGACTGCGCTGATTCCGGGTCTTGAGTAAGTCGTCGACGAATCCGACGATCCCGAGGCCGACCATCATGAACAGCACCAGCAGCGCGGACACGGACCAGCCGTCTCCGCCGCTGGCCAGCACGGCGATGAAGTAGCCGACAAGGGTGGCGATGATGATGATGATGCCGCCCATCGTCGCAGTGCCCCGTTTGGCGTGATGCGACTTCGGGCCGTCGTCACGGATGAACTGGCCCCACTGCAGCCGATGGAAGAGCTTGATGAACAGCGGGGTGAGGAAGAGCGAGAAGGCCAGCGATATCGCGCCGGCGGTCAGGAGTGCTCTCACGAGAACAATTCTCCCAGCCGATCACCCAAAAACCGTAAGCCGGCCGCGTTCGACGATTTCACGAGCACAATATCGCCTGATCGCAACGTCTCCGCGAGCAGATCGTAGGCTTGCTCCGGCGTGTCGGAGAAGATCGATTCCCCATCGAACGAGCCTTCGCGGATCGCCGAAATATGCATGCGCCGTGCGCCGGCTCCGACCACCACCAGCTGGTCGATGTTCAAGCGCACGGCAAGAAGACCGATGCGATCATGCTCCTGACCGGAAAGCTCGCCCAACTCGGTCATCTCGCCGAGCACCGCGACGGTTCGAGTGCCGGACTCCGCCAATTGCGCAAGGGTGCGCAGAGCGGCAGCCATCGAGTCGGGAGACGCGTTGTATGCGTCATTGATGATCGTGACCCCGCCGGAGCCGCCGAGCACCTCCATCCGCCAGCGCTCGGCACGTGTGACCCGCTGCAAGCCGGCGACGATGTCATCGATCGAGACGCCGAGTGCGTGCGCGGCCGCGGCCGCGGCAAGCGCGTTCATGACGTGGTGTTCGCCCAGAACACGGAACCGCACCGGACGTGCTGCGCCCTCGGGCAGCACCAGGGTGAACGTCGTGCCGGTTCGAGCGGCGACGATGTCGCGTGCCGTCACGTCCGCCTCGGTACCGAGCCCGAACCACAGCACGCTCGCCGCGGTCTTGTCCGCCATCGATGCCACGCGTGCGTCGTCGTGATTGAGCACGGCGACATCACCCGCATCCAGTTCGCTGACCATTTCGGTCTTGGCAGCCAACGTGGCCTCGATGCCGCCGAACTCACCCGCGTGCGCGAGGCCCACCTTCAACACCACGCCGACATCCGGTTTCGCCATCTGCACCAGCCGCGCGATCTCGCCGACGGCGCTCGCGCCCATCTCCGCCACCAGATAGTCGGTCTCTTCTGTGACCTCAAGCATGGTCAGCGGTGCGCCGACCTCGTTGTTGTAAGACTCGCGAGCGGCGACGGTCGAACCGAGCGGTGTGAGGATGCTGCGCAACAGATTCTTCGTCGTGGTCTTGCCGTTCGAGCCGGTGACGCCGACGATCTTCAACCGGCCGACGGCACGGGCACGGGCGATGACGGCCGTCGCGAGTGCGCCGAGCGCGAGCACGGTGTCCGCGACGAGCACCTGGGCTGCTCTGAGGTCGAGGAGATGATCCACGACCAGGAGAGCGGCGCCGTTCTCGAGCGCCTGCGGGGCGAACAGATGCCCGTCTGTCACCTCTCCCGGCTTGGCGAAGAAGATGTCGCCCGGCCTCACCTCGCGCGAATCGGTGTGCGAGAGCCCATCGACGATCAGCGTATTCTGCGCGTCACCCGGGTGCAGCTCCCCTGAGACGGCTTCCGCGATCTCGGCCAGCGTCATGCCGATCATCTACAACCACCCTGCCTCACGCAGCGCCAGCCGTGACTCTTCCCTCGCCGAGTACGGGATGTGCACACCCGCGACCTCTTGATAGTCTTCATGGCCGGGACCGGCGTACAGCACGACGTCGCCCTCGCCGGCCAGTGCGAGCGCGGCACGGAAGCCCGCGCGCGGGTCCGGGACCTCGTAGAGCTCGGCATCCGGAACCGCCTCCCGGGCCCCGGCCAGCAGGGCGGCGCGGATTGCAGCCGGGTCTTCATTCCTCGGGTGGAAGTCGGTGATCACCACCGCATCTGCGCCGCGCACCGCGATGGCGCCCATCTCTGCCCGCTTCGTCGTGTCGCGGTCGCCGTCAGCGCCGAAGACCATGATGATCCGCCCGTCGACGACCGCACGCAACGCGTCGAGTGTGCGCCGGAAGGCATCCGGCGTGTGACCGTAGTCGAGGAAGACCACAGGGCCGTGATCACCCGAGATGCGTTCCGCCCGGCCGGGGATATAGGCGTTGATCCCAGCGTCTCGCTCCAGCGCGTGAGCGATCGCCTCGAGGTCGAAGCCGGACTCGACGAGCATCACGATGGCGAGGGCGGCGTTGGCGGCCATGAACGAACCGAGCAGCGGCACGCTTGTCGTCAGCGACCTGCCGTCCGGACCTTCCAGCCGGAAGGCGGTCCGGAAGATCGACTCGTCCAACACCGTCATCCGCCAGTCCGCTGCCGTCACGCCATCCGTTGCCAGCGTCGTCACCGGAATGCGCGAGTCCTCCGCCAGTCGTCCGCCCCATGACGTGTCGACGATCACCACGCCACGCCGTGAGCGGTCGGGCTGGAACAGCGCCAGCTTCGCCTGGTAGTACTCGTCCATGTCGGCATAGTCGTCGAGGTGATCGTGACTGAGATTGCTGAACCCGGCGACGTCGAAGACGACTCCGTCGACACGGTGCCGGGTGAGCGCCTGTGCGGAGACTTCGACGGCGACGGCTCGCACGTTCTCCTCCCGCATGCGTGCCAGGAGCGCGTGGAGTTCGCTCGCCTCCGGCGTCGTCAGGTTGCTGATGACGGCAGTGTCGCCGATGCGGCGCTCGGCGGTCGAGCTGAGCCCGGAGACCACGCCGAGTTGGCCGAGGATCTCACTCAGCAGATACACGACGCTCGTTTTGCCGTTCGTTCCGGTCACGGCGAACAGCGTCGCCGGGTCCTCGTCCGTGCGGTAGATCCACGCAGCGACATCACCGAGTGCCGCACGCGCGTCTGCGGTCAGCACGATCGGCAGGCCGCTGTCGGCCGCGAGCGCGGCGCCGGCCTCGTCGGTCAGCACCGCGACTGCTCCGCGCTCGGCGGCGGCGGATGCGAATCGGGCGCCGTGCGCGTGACGCCCGGGGACACCGACGTACAGATCCCCCGGCTCGACGGCGGCCGAGTTCAGGCTGATGCCGGAGATCTCGACGGGGTCGATCGCCCCGCTATACTCCAGCGCGAATTCGGCGACCAACTGGGACAGCGAGCGGGCCACCGGATGCTCAGGGCGTAAGGAGGCCGACGCCGGTAGAGACACGTGGCTCGCTTTCAGTAGAAGGGCGGGATGTTCGATGGTGCGGAGGTGGACGGTTTGACGCGGTACGTTTTCAGCACCTGGCTCATGATCGTCTTGAACAGCGGAGCGGCCGCAGCCGACGATGTAATGGTAGTCGGATAGCCGATGTTGACCGAAACGACGTACTGTGGATCGTCGACCGGAGCGACGCCCATCACGGACACGTAGTAGTACTGCTGGTAGCCGCCGTGGCCATCCGGCTCCTGTGCGGTTCCGGTCTTCGCCGCGATCCGGTAGCCGGGGATCTGCAGCTGCTTGGAGACCTCGCCGGTGGTCACGACGGACTCGAGCATGTCGAGCACGGTGTTCGCTGTCGCGGCGGACACGACGCGGGTGCCCTTCGTCGACGGCTTGTCGGTGATGGTGCCGTCGGCCTGCTTGCAGCCGGCGACGAGCGTCAGCGGCATGCGCACGCCGCCGTTGGCCAGCGTCTGATACGCGCTGACCATCTGCGCCTGCGTCGCTGACACGCCCTGACCGAACATCGTCGCGTACTTCGTCTGGTCGTCCCATTTCGAGACGGGCTGAAGAATGCCGCTGGACTGGCCCGGGAAATTGACAGCCGTACTGGAGCCGATGCCGAATTTCTTCAGATAGTCGTAACGGGTCTGATCGTCGAGCTTGGATCCGAGGATCGACATCCCGGTGTTGGAGGACTCCATCAGCACCCCGGTCAGGGTCAGCCGCTCGGGCGCGTGGTAGCCGGCGTCGTGCAGGTCGGCTCCGTTGCCGGAAACGAATCGGTAGGGTGCCAGCACCTCGCTCGTCGGGGTCGCCTTGCCGGTGTCGATGAGCGCGGCGGCTGTCAGCGATTTGAATGTCGACCCGGGCTCGAACGGTGTGCTGAACATCAAGGAGCCCCAATAGTTCGGAGACGTCGCTCCCACATTGTTCGGGTCGACCGCGGGATACTGTGCGGCGGCCTTGATGTGACCTTTGACGTCCGTCACCGTCACCATGCCGAACTGCGCGCCGAGCGCCGGCACGGTCTGCGCCAGCTGCTGGTCAGCGAACCAGGTCAGGTCAGGGTCGAGCGTCGTGACGAGCGTCCCTCCCGGCTTGGCCTTCTTGGTGACGACGGTCGACCCGGGCAGGGTGACGCCGTCTTCGCTGTGCTGGTAGGTCTCCTCGCCGTCGTGCCCTGCCAGGCAGGAGTTCTCGCTGAGCTCGAGGCCGGCCTGCGGTTGCCCGTCCGACCCGACGAAACCCACGAGGTTGCCTGCGACGGCGCCGTTCGGGTAGACGCGGGCCGGATGCGACTGCGCGTACAACCAGGGAATGTTCAGCGCCTGCAGCTTTTCATAGGCCGGCACGTCCAGATTCTTGGCGATCAGGGCGTACTGCGAGTTCGGGTTCGCCTTGAGAGCGTCCGCGATGATCGTCAGGATCTGCGCGGCGGGCTGCCCGGTCACCGTGCCGATCTCTGCCGCCGCCTGCGCGCGCGTGACCTTGCTCGTCTTGCCCGACGAGTCGGTTCGCGTGAACGTCGATGCGACGTTCGGCGCGGCCGCGAAGTCGTAGCGCAGCACGCTGTCGGCCAACGCCGTTCCGTCGGCGGCGACGATCGGCCCCCGTGCGGCGTAGATCGGCACCGTGTCGCCACGGCTGACCGCCGCTTGGGCGTCGAGCGACGCAGCGTGCACGACCTGGATGTCCACCAACTTCACGACCAGCACGGAAACGAGCGCCAGAATCGTGACGATGGCAACGGCTGCCCGGCGTCTGGTCGACTTCACGGTCGTCGTCACCACGCTGTACCTCTCGATCGAAAGCTAGTGCGTCGTCGGTGAAGGCAACGCACCGCTCAACGCTACGGGGCTGCTCGGTGCGTGCGAGGCATTCGGTGCCGGTGTGGCTGCAACGTTCGCAGGAGATGCGGAGGTTGCGGCGGCGGCGCCGTGCGCCCCCGGCTGCTGCCCAGCCAGTGGTACGCCGGCCAGTGGTACGCTGGCCAGCAGCGCGTTCGGAACGAGATTGCCGGATCTGCCGGTGACCGCGGCGGACGCGGGGGCAGGGGACCCGAGAACGGCGCCATCCGACAATCGAAGGTAGACGGGAGTTCCGTTGCTGACCATTCCGAGCGCATTCGCGTTGGCGGCGAGGTTCTGCGGCGAGGACAGTTTGTTGACCACTTCGGACGCAGACTGAAGGCTGCGCTGAAGAGACGAGTTCGCGCTGTTCAGGGCGCCGAGCTGGTAGGCAGCCTGCGAGACGCCGATACTCAGCAGCAATTGCGTGACGACGATCGCCAACACGGTGGCGACGGTGACGGCCGCGTAGAACAGCCGAGGCTTCGCCCGACGTCGCGTGCGGGTGGAGATGGCCTCAAGATGCGGGCGCCGTTCGTACTCGCCGGGCGGGATCCTGCCGGGCCACCGGTTCGGCAGCAATGGCTGGAGTGGTTCGAGCTGAGCCGTTGCATTCATGAGTTCCCCCGTACTCGTTCGGCTGCGCGCAGACGCACAGGCGCCGCTCGCGGATTCGCCGCTTTTTCACTGTCATCTGCGAGCTCGGCCCCACGCATGAGCAGACGCAATTGCGGGTGGTGTTCCGGCAGCTCGACCGGCAGGCCGAGCGGCGCTGTCGATGAGGAGCGCTCATGCAGAAACTGCTTGACGATCCGGTCTTCCAACGACTGATAGGCCATCACCACGATGCGACCGCGCAACGCCAATGCGTCGACCGCGCGCGGAAGCGCTCTTTCGAGTGCCGCAAGCTCTTGGTTGACCTCGATCCGCAATGCCTGGAACACCCGCTTGGCCGGATGTCCAGCTCGTTGCACGGCGGCCGGCGTCGCCGCGGCGATCGCATCGACGAGTTGCGCCGAGTGCACGAACGGTTCCCTCTCCCGCAGTTGAACGATCCTTCGCGCGAAGCGGGCGGCAAGTCGCTCTTCGCCGTACTTGTGGAAGATCCGGCGAAGGTCTGCCTCGGAGTACTCCGCGAGGATCCGCGCCGCGGTCACGGTTCCGCCGGAGTCCATCCGCATATCCAGCGGAGCATCCTTCGAATAGGAGAACCCGCGCTCGACCCGATCCAGCTGTAGCGAGGACACGCCGAGGTCGAACAGCACCCCCTGCACCCATCGGATGCCCAACCCGGCCAGAGCGTCGTCGATACCGTCGAACACGGTGTGCACGAGTCGCACCCGCTCGCCGAACGAGGCAAGCCGTTCGCCGGCCAGCGCGAGCGCTTCGGGGTCCCGGTCGAGCCCGACGACGGTCAGCTGCGGAAACCGCATGAGGAACGCTTCGGTGTGCCCTCCCATGCCGAGCGTCGCGTCCACGAGGACCGCGCCGTCCACGCTGACAGCCGGCGCAAGCAGCTCAATGCAGCGTTCGAGCAGGACCGGGGTGTGCAGGTCGCGAATCGCCATGTTCGGCCGGTGTTCTTGCCCCTGACTCCTGATCCCCATCCATTCCGACCTGGCACCGGGGAAGTGTGTCAGGGCGGTGAATGGCTGGGAGTCGGGCGTCAGGCGCTAGAACAGTCCCGGAATCACCTCCTCGGTCGTGTCTGCGAATGTCGTCTCCTGCTGCGCGAGGTAGGTCTCCCATGCCTCGCTGTCCCAGATCTCGGCACGGGTTCCGGCGCCGATCACGATCAGCTCTCGGTTGAGTCCGGCATAGCTGCGCAGCATCGAAGGGATGGTCACCCTGTGCTGCTTGTCCGGAGTCTCCGCGCTCGCACCGGACAGGAACACCCGGAGGTAGTCTCTGGCCTGCTTGCTCGTCACCGGCGCCTGCCGGATCTTCTCGTGCACCGATTCGAACTCGCGCTGGCTGAACACGTACAGGCAGTGCTCCTGGCCGCGCGTCATCACGATTCCGGATGCGAGTTCCTCGCGGAACTTCGCCGGCAGGATGATCCGCCCTTTTTCGTCGAGCTTGGGGGCATAGGTGCCAAGGAACATTGGCTTTCCCCCACATCTTCCGGCCAAGGTATCGGTGTGGCTCCACTTTACTCCATATCCATCCACAAAATTGAGAAATTTAGGCAAATGATGACAATATTCCCGTTTTTAGCCCAGAGAATCAAGAAATCTGTGGTGGAGGAGAATGGAGCGATTGGGATACAGTTCGGTCGAATTCAGGCACAAAAAAGGGCCGATCAGATGATCGACCCTTGTGGCGTTGCCGAGTTCAGCTGCTGCCGTCTTGCCTCTTGTCCCAACGTTCGTTGAGTTTGTCCATGAATCCCTGGTTCTCACGGCTCTTGCCCGCCGTCGTCTTCGACTGCGCTGACTCCTCGGGCTGGCCCGCTCGATGCCGAGGCGGCGCAATGGCGAACAGCACACCGGTCAGCATGATCACAAAACCGAGGATGCCGACCAACGCGACCTGCACGAGGACGCCGACGACCAGACAGGCGACGCCGACGACGGTGATCAGAATACCGAGGACGATCGACCGATACGCGGGTTTACCTCGTCGACCGCCGACGGTCGCGACGAAATCCGCGTCGTTGTGATAGAGGCTGCGCTCCATCTCTTCGAGGAGGCGCTGCTCGTGCTCCGAAAGCGGCATCCCAATCCCCCTCTTTTCGGGTTCAATGCGTTACGTACCACTCATTCTAGTCGCGTCCGCACGGCTAGGCTAGGCGCGTGGCCGAAAGCAATCGACTCGCCGAACTCGTCCAAGCCCGCATCGATCGCTTCCTTGACGAACGCACTTCTATTCTCGTCTCGATAAGCGACGACCTCGTGCCTTTCTGTGACTTCTCCCGGCAGTTTCTCAGTGGCGGCAAACGGTTCCGCGCCCAATTCTGTTACCGCGGTTGGCAGAGCGTCCACGGCTCGGCTGGCGCACTCGACACGGTCGACGCCGCGATCGGCGCTGCGGCGGCGCTCGAGGTGTTCCACGCCGCCGCTCTCGTGCACGATGACATCATCGACAGTTCAGACACGCGCCGACGCGCGCCCAGCGCCCACCGGCGGTTCGAGGCGTTGCACGATCGGCTCGGCTACGCGGGCACGGCATACGACTTCGGCACGACATCCGCGCTATTGCTCGGCGATCTGCTGCTGGGCTGGAGCGACGAGCTGTTCGACGAGGCGCTGGGCGTGCTCGACAGCCCGAAACAGGCGGTGGCCGTCCGTCGGCAGTTCAACCGGATGCGCACCGAGGTGACGGCCGGGCAGTATCTCGACATCCTGGAGGAACGGGCGTGGAACACCCGCGAGGAGGACGAGCTGCTGGCACACGCCCAGCGCGTGATCATCTACAAGTCCGCGAAGTACAGCGTCGAGGCGCCGCTGCTGATCGGGGCGACGATCGCCGGCGCCCGCGAGGTGCAACGCACCACGCTGCGGGAGTTCGGCCTCCCCCTGGGCATCGCGTACCAACTGCGCGACGATCTGCTCGGGGTGTTCGGCGACACGGAAATCACGGGCAAGCCCAGCGGTGACGACCTGCGCGAAGGCAAGCGCACCGTGTTGATCGCGCTCGCACGACAGAAGCTACCCGCTACTGCCCGACGCCTGCTGGACGAGC
This sequence comes from Microbacteriaceae bacterium, assembly GCA_004297935.1. Classification (GTDB taxonomy): domain Bacteria; phylum Actinomycetota; class Actinomycetes; order Actinomycetales; family Microbacteriaceae; genus Rathayibacter_A. The sequence goes on from SCRE01000011.1 coordinate 33,152, forward strand.
TTCTGGGCGACCCGGAACTCGACGACACTCAGATCGCTATGCTGCACAATACGATCCGAGCCAGTGGAGCCGTCGAGGAAGTCGAGGCCCTGATCTCACGGAACGCCGACCGAGCCAATGCCGCCCTCGACGAGGCGCCATTGGACCCCGCTGCGATCGCGCAGCTGCGCAGCCTGACCCGCACCGTGACGGACCGCGTGGCATAGCGCGGTTGGCTGAGCGGCGAGCCGGGCCACGCCCAGCTATGCCACGCTCAGCCGAGCGCCTGGGCGACGCGCCGCACCTCCGCCTTGCGTCCGGCGTGCAGTGCGTCGATCGGGGCGGTGCGGAGGCTGTCCTCGACCGCAAGCAGCCAGTCCATCGCATCCGCATCGGAGAAGCCGGCGTCCGCAAGCACGAACAGGGTGCCGCGCAATTCGTGCATCGGTTCGCCGTCCACCAGGAAGTCCGCGGGGACCATGAGAGCACCGTCACGCCGAACGGCGAGGAGGTGGCGGTCCTCGATCAATCGGTGCACTCTGCCCACACTCACGCCAAGGAGTTCGACAAGTTCCGGGATGGTCAGCCAGGTTCGTTCGGTCTTCTGCTCGGTCACAGCACTAGATTGCCACGAATGTCGCGGTCGCCGGACATCGCGGCGACGTCGCGAACCCGTGAATCCGGTCACCACGCGCGGCGGTCGTTGACTCCGACCCCGATCCGTGTCAGCGTGTGCCTCAGCAAGCTATCAGCCAGGCTGGCGAGAAGTCGGCGCGGCTGCCGACCGACGGGGGTGTTCATGTCGCCGATGACGCAACCGGCTGGCGACACGCCGGACCCGCAGCGCGACGCCGACCCGCGGCCAGAGGCGGAATCAGCGGGAGCGCGCGCCGAGGACGCGAGCCGCGAGCCGCGGCACCTTGTCGATCTGACGCCCGCCCGGCGCGCGAAGGCCATACTCGCCACCGTGCCGCTCGTCGTGGCGAGCACGATCGCACTGTCGGTCGGGATGGCCGGACCGGCCGCGGCAGCACAGCTGCGCCGAGTCGATCGCGTCAAGCCGAACGACAGCGCGCAGCGCGCCGCGCGCGACGCGATTCGACCTCGAGTCGCCGAGAGTGCGCCGCGATCGTACGTCGTTGTCGCGGGCGATACGGTCAGCGGCATCGCCGGACGGTACGGACTGTCTACTGCGGGCGTCCTTGCTCTGAACGGATTGAGCTGGAAGAGCCTCATCTTTCCGGGGCAGACGCTGGTCTTGACCGAGGGGCGGCCTCCCTCGGCGTCGAGCTCGAAGACGGCAGCCGCGCCGATCACACGCCACACGGTGGTGGAAGGCGACACGGTCAGCGGCATAGCCGAATCGTACGGGCTGAGCACGCAGACCGTGCTCAGCGCGAACGGGCTCGATGCCGCGAGCGTGATCTACCCCGGCGAGACCATCGCGATTCCGGATGCGGCACCGGCCGTCCCCTCTCCCGCCCCGCCCTCTGCGGTCTCCCCTGCTCCCGCCCAGGCCCCGGTTCCGGTGGCCGCGCCGAGTCCCGTGTCCGGCACCATGACGTCGCTCAGCGCGGAGATGCGCACGAACGCGCAGACCATCATCGTCGTCGGCCGTGCCGAGGGCGTCGACGACTACGGAATCGTCATCGCGTTGGCCGCCGCGATGCAGGAGTCCGGTCTGCGCAACCGCCCGGTCGGCGACCGCGATTCGCTCGGACTGTTCCAACAACGCCCGAGCACGGGCTGGGGAACACCGGAACAGATCATGGATCCGACGTTCGCAGCCCGTTCGTTCTTCGGTGGAGACAACAATCCGCACCCGGGGCTGACCAAGGGACTGCTCGACATTCCGGGGTGGTCGTCGATGACCGTGTCACAGGCAGCGCAGGCCGTGCAACTGTCTGCGCACCCCGATGCGTACGCGAAGTGGGAGGCATCCGCCCGCGCCTGGCTGGCCGAGCTGGGATGACCGCTCCCGGTCGCGGTGGCACACGGTGTTTTATCCGGATTGCGGCCACATCGATCTCTAGACTCGAACGGTGAGCACCAGCCAGCCCGATCCGATGATCGGCCGTCTCATCGACGGCCGCTATCAGGTGCGCTCACGCATCGCACGAGGCGGCATGGCGACGGTCTATCTTGCGACGGATCTGCGTCTTGAACGGCGCGTGGCGATCAAGGTCATGCACGGGCATCTCGCCGACGACAGCACCTTCAAGAGCCGGTTCGTGCAGGAGGCGCGCAGTGCCGCGCGACTGGCGCATCCGAACGTGGTCAACGTGTTCGACCAGGGCCAGGACTCCGACATGGCCTATCTCGTGATGGAGTATCTGCCGGGGATCACGTTACGCGAACTGTTGAAGGACTACGGCAAGCTCACGCCGGAGCAGACCACCGACATCATGGAGGCGGTCCTCAGCGGCTTGGCAGCCGCACACAAGGCGGGAATCGTGCATCGCGACCTCAAGCCGGAGAACGTGCTGTTGGCAGACGACGGGCGCATCAAGATCGGCGATTTCGGGTTGGCGCGGGCGGCGTCGAACAATACCGCGAGCGGGCAGGCACTGCTCGGCACGATCGCCTATCTCTCCCCTGAGCTCGTCACGCGCGGCGTGGCGGACGCGCGCAGCGACATCTACGCGCTGGGCATCATGATCTTCGAGATGCTGACCGGCGAGCAGCCGTTCCAGGGCGAACAGCCGATGCAGATCGCCTACCAGCATGCGAACGACTCTGTGCCGGCACCGAGCACCCGGAATCCGGCGGTCCCGCCCGAGCTCGACCAGTTGGTGTTGTGGGCGACCGCACACGCCCCGGAGGACCGACCGCGCGACGCGAAGGCGATGCTGGAGCGCCTGCTCGAGATCGAACGCTCCGGACGCGGAGGCGCAGACACCCCAGCCGGGCTGGGGCCGACGATGGTGCTGCCCCCTGCCGCCGACCTCGCCTATCAGACCGGCGACACCCAGATCCTGGGCGGTGCGCTCTTCCCGGCCGCGCAGGTCCGGCCGGAGGCGTCGGCGACGGATGCGGTCGCAACGCTGGCCACGACGGCGCGCAGACGCCGCAGCAGGGGCTGGTGGGTTTTCGCGCTCGTGCTCGTGCTTGCCGCCGCTGCGGGCGGCACCGGCTGGTATTTCGGTGCCGGCCCCGGAGCGCAGGTCGTCGTGCCGCAGGTGGCTTCACAGGCGCAAGCCGCGGCAACGACCAGGCTGAAACAACTCGATTTCGCGGTGAAGGCCGATCAGGTCTACAGCATGACGGTCGCCGCCGGCCTCGTCGTGGGCACAGACCCGGGAGCCGGGGTGCGAGCCCACAAGGGCAGCATGGTCACACTGCACGTGTCCCAGGGCCGCAAGCCCATCACGATCCCGGCACTCGCCGGGCTCAGTCAGGCTGATGCCGAGAGGGCGATCACGGACGCCGGGGCGCTCGTCGGCAAGAGCATCGACAAACAATTCAACGCCGATGTGCGCAAAGGCACGGTGACCTCCGCCGCGAAGGCCGACGGCGACAAGGCCGACCTGTCCAAGGGCGGCAGCTACTTCCAGGGCCTGACGGTCAATCTCGCCGTCTCGCTCGGCCCGGTGCCGGATGTATCGGGGAAGTCGGTCGCGGATGCCCAGGCCGCTCTCGACGCCGTCGGGCTCAATACCCAGTCAGGGTCGCAGTCGTACAGCGACACCGTGCCCAGCGGGGCCGTGATCGATGGTGTGCCGCAGAACGCCGGCATCGTGCGACCCGGAGACACGATTCTGCTGAACATCTCGAGGGGGCCCGCGCCGGTCGACGTGCCTGCAGTGGTCGGCAAGACCTGGGCAGACGCGAAGAAGGCTCTGACCGACGCCGGTTTCAAGCTGAGCTACGCCGCGATCGCGGACGGAGCACCCGGGCTCTTCATCGTGCAGGCCACGAACCCAGCGGGCGGCGTTTCTGCCCCGAAGGGGTCGACCGTGACAGTCACGTTCGCGAATCCGTTCGGCGGTTAGCGCGGGCGAGGATCCGCACTGCCGGCGGGCGACGTCGGCCGGTGCGCCCGTCGGCCGAGCGGGTCAGCGACGGGGCACGCCCAGTTCTTCGGCGACCAGGAACGCCAACTCCAGGGACTGCATGTGGTTCAGCCTGGGATCGCAGAGGGACTCATAGCGCGTGGCCAGCGTCGCCTCGTCGATGTGTTCTGATCCGCCGAGGCATTCCGTGACATCGTCGCCGGTCAACTCGACGTGGATGCCGCCCGGGTGCGTTCCGGCCGCACGGTGGGCATCGAAGAACCCCTTGACCTCGTCGACGACGTCGTCGAACCGGCGGGTCTTGTACCCGTTCGGCGTCGTCAGTCCGTTGCCGTGCATCGGGTCCGTGACCCAGAGCGGGAGCGCATCGCTGCCCTTGATCGCCTCCAGCAGCGGCGGCAGCGCATCGCGCACGCGACCGGCGCCCATCCGAGTGATGAACGTGAGACGACCAGGCTCACGGGCCGGGTCGAGCTTGTCGATCAGGCGTAGCACGTCGTCGGACGACGTCGTCGGACCGAGCTTGACGCCGATCGGGTTGCGCACGCGGGCCAAGAAGTCGACGTGAGCGCCGTCCAGATCACGGGTGCGCTCGCCGATCCAAATGAAGTGCGCAGACGTGTTGTACGGTGTTCCGGTGCGGGAATCGATCCGCGTCATCGGCCGCTCGTAGTCCATCAGCAGGCCCTCGTGGCTGGCGTAGAACTCCACGCGCTTGAGTTCGTCGAAGTCGGCCCCTGCCGCCTCCATGAACTTGATCGCCCTGTCGATCTCCTGGGCCAGACCCTCGTAACGCTGGTTCGCCGGGTTGGCCGCGAACCCGCGGTTCCAGCTCTGCACTTCGCGCAGGTCGGCGAAACCGCCCTGCGTGAACGCGCGAATCAGATTCAGGGTCGATGCGGCCGTGTGGTAGCCCTTGACCAGCCGGCGCGGATCGGCCTGGCGCGACTCCGGTGTGAAGTCGTAGCCGTTGACGATGTCGCCACGGTAGGCGGGCAATGTGACCCCGCCGCGGGTCTCGGTGTCGCTGGAGCGGGGTTTCGCGAATTGGCCGGCCATCCGCCCCATCTTGATGACCGGCATCGATGCGCCGTACGTCAGAACGACCGCCATCTGCAGGATGGTCTTGACGCGGTCTCTGATCTGGTCTGCGGTCGCCCCTGCGAACGTCTCAGCGCAGTCACCGCCCTGGAGCAGGAACGCCTCACCGCGGGCCGCCTGCGCCAGGCGCGTGCGCAGCTGATCGACCTCGCCGGCGAACACCAGTGGCGGAAGTGCGGCGATCTCGGCGGATGCGGCGCGGACAGCCTCGTGATCGGGCCAGTTCGGCTGCTGCTTGATCGTGAGCGTGCGCCAGTGGTCCAGTCCCGCAATCACGGTCTCGTCAGCCGACACGACGGGCTCATTGGGATCTACCACAGGAGGAGCTTATCGTGAATGCCCGACCTGTCTTTCCTTCACCGTGGTGGCGTACACGTCCGCATATTCCTGCCCGCCGAGGGCGTGCAGGGTGTAGACGATCTCGTCCGTGATCGACCGAAGGATGAATCGGTCGCTTGCCATGCCTTCGAACCGGGAGAAGTCCAGGGCATCTCCGACGATGATGCCGATCCTGCCCAGCTTCGGCACTTTCGTGCCGATCGGCATCACTTTCTCGGTGTCCACCATCACCACCGGCACCACCGGGACACGGCCTTCGAGGATCATTCGGGCGACGCCGGTGCGCCCGCGATAGAGCCTCGCATCCGGGCTTCGAGTGCCCTCCGGATAGATCCCGAGCACGTCGCCGCCCGCAAGCACGCGCAACCCGGTGTTCAGCGACGCTTCGGACGCCTTGCCGCCCGACCGGTCGATCGGCAACTGTCCCGTCGCCATCATGAACGTCTTCGTGAGCCACCCCACCACGCCCTTGCGGGTGAAGTACTCGCTCTTGGCCAGGAACGAGACGCGACGATCGATCATGAGCGGCAGGACGATCGAATCGATGAACGACAGGTGGTTGCTCGCCAGGATCACGCCGCCGTGCTTCGGGATCTTCTCGGCACCGACCACCCACGGCCGGAAGATCGACTTGACGATCGGCCCGACGACCAGGTACTTCATGAACCAGTAGAACATGTTATCTCCCCCTCACCCCGCGACGAGTCATCGCGTCCGCGCGTGCACGCGCGCGAGGTCCGCTGCGCCGACCACCCCTGCATCGTTCTCCAGTTCCGCGATCTGGAATTCCGGTTCCGGATGGTAGCCGCGAGCCGGGAGATTCTCCAGAAACGCGGCCCGAATCGGGTCGAGCAGCAGTTCGCCGGCCTGTGCGACGCCGCCGCCGAACACGAACAGTTGCGGGTCGAGCACCGCGCCGAGGCTCGCACACGCCTGACCGAGGCTGTCGCCGAGCTGGCACAGCGCGGCGAGCGCACCCGGATCCCGGCTCACGATAAGCGAGCTGATGTCCTCGCCGGACAGCATTCCCTTCCGGGCCCGGACATCGGCCAATGCCTGACCGATGCCCCCGGCGTCTGCCAGCTCGTTCGCCATCCGCTGCAGTGCGCGACCGGAGCCGTACTGTTCGATACAGCCGTGAGCGCCGCAACCGCAAGGAAGGCCGCCGGGAACAAGGCGGAGGTGGCCGAGCTCGGCGGCGGCGCCGAAACCACCGCGGAACAGCGCGTCGTTGCTGACGATCGCACCTCCGACGCCGGTACCGATTGTCAGCATCACCATGTCGCTCACGAGACGGCCCGCACCGAACCGAAACTCGGCCCAACCCGCAGCATTGGCGTCATTCTCCACGACGACGGGGATGTTCAGCCGTGCCTCGAGGCTGTCACGGAACGGTTCGTCGCGCCATGCGATGTTCGGTGCGTAGTAGACGATCGACTGCGCGGCATCGATGAAGCCCGCTGCGGCCACGCCGGCGGCAGCAACGTCCTCGCCCTCCGATAGATCGGCGATCATAGAGACCACGACATCGACGATGCCCTGCGGCTGGCCCGCGCCGGTCGGCGTCGGTCGGCGATCCTCGCGCACGATCGCACCGAGTTCGTCGACCAGCGCTCCCGCGATCTTCGTCCCGCCGATGTCGATTCCGATCGCGTGCGTCAACGATTGCCTTTCCAAGCCGGTGGGGTGGGCCGGCGCACCGGGACGCGGGGCTTCTCAGGTGTACCAACTAGAGTGTAGTTAACCAGTTAGCCGAAGGCTATGCGGCCATCGGAAAGCCCGACGAAGACCGAAACGGCCGCACAGCCGCACCGGTATCGAAGGAGTTGCCGTGGAACAGTTCGATGTAGCCGCCCTCGTGCCCGCCGATCCTGACGCCAACATCACCGACCTGCTCATCGATCGTGTCGCACTGACACCGGATGCCGCACTGTTCTCCGTTCCGGCGGGTGAAGGCTGGAGCAACGTGACCGGTGCAGAGTTCCTCCGCCAGGTACGCGCCCTGGCAAAGGGCCTGATCGCAGCCGGCATCGAACCCGGGGACAAGATCGGCCTGATGTGCCGAACGCGTTACGAATGGACGTTGATCGACTTCGCCGTGTTGTTCGCCGGGGCAGTCCTCGTGCCCGTGTATGAGACGAGCTCACCAGCCCAAGTGCAATGGAACCTGACCGACTCGGGGGCGAGCGCACTCATCGTCGAGACGCCGGAGCATTTCGCTCGTTTCGACGAGGTGCACCCCGATCTGCCGCTGATCGAAAAGGTGTGGCAGATCGATCTGGGCGACCTCGACAAGCTGGTCGTGTCCGGCACCGACATCGACGACGCCGAGGTGGAGCGTCGGCGCGGCCTGGCGCGGGGCGAGGACATCGCCACACTGATCTACACCTCTGGATCGACCGGGCGTCCCCGTGGCTGTGTGCTGACGCATGCGAACTTCGTCGAACTGTCCCGCAACTCGGCGCTCGCGCTCAAAGAGGTGCTGGACGATCCGAACGGCGCATCGACGCTGCTGTTCATCACGACGGCGCACGTCTTCGCGCGATTCATTACGATCCTCTGCGTGCACGCGGGCGTTCGCGTCGGCCACCAGGCCGACACCCGCCAGCTGCTGCCCGCACTGGCCTCCTTCAAGCCGACCTTCCTGCTCGCAGTGCCTCGGGTCTTCGAGAAGGTCTACAACTCGGCCGAACAGAAAGCGGATGCGTCGGGCAGAGGAGGCATTTTCCGCAAGGCCGCGGCTGTGGCTGTGGCATACTCCCAGGCCGGCGAGGCCGGCTCCATCCCGTTCGGGCTCAGGCTCAAGTACACGCTGTACAACAGGCTCGTCTACGGCAAGCTCCGGGCGGCGATGGGCGGCAACGTCAAGTACGCCGTCTCCGGTTCCGCGCCGCTCGGCGCGCACCTCGGCCACTTCTTCCACAGCCTCGGAATCGTCATCCTCGAAGGCTATGGGCTGACGGAGACGACGGCGCCTGCGACGGTCAACCTGGCCACGCGCTCCAAGATCGGCACGGTCGGACCGGCGCTGCCGGGTGTGTCGCTGCGGATCGCCGATGACGGTGAGATCTCCGTCAAGGGCATCAACGTCTTCAAGGAGTATTGGAACAACCCCGAGGCAACCGCGGCAGCATTCCACGACGGCTGGTTCGCCACCGGCGACCTGGGCGGCTTCGACTCGGACGGTTTCTTGACCATCACCGGGCGCAAGAAGGAGATCATCGTCACGGCGGGCGGCAAGAACGTCTCGCCGTCGGCCCTGGAGGACCCGATTCGGGCGAACTCGCTGGTCAGCCAGGTGATCGTGGTCGGTGACAAGAAACCGTTCATCGCCGCGCTGATCACCCTGGACGCCGAAATGCTGCCCGCCTGGCTGTCGAACAACGGCCTCGACCCTCAGATGAGCATCGCGGATGCCTCCGCCCACCCGGCCATTCTCGAAGAGCTGCAGAAGGCGGTGGACCTGGCGAACTCCCGCGTGTCGCGCGCGGAATCGATCCGCAAGTTCGTGGTGCTTCCCGTCGAACTCAGCGAGAACAGCGGGCACCTGACACCCAAGCTGAGCATCAAGCGCCAGGTGATCCTGGACGACTACGCCGATGCCATCGAAAACCTGTACAACTCGGCGCCGGCCACGGAAGGGATCTCCCTGCACCACTGACCTGGAAAACCACTGGCCCGCAAAGACGAACCTGAGGCCTGAGGCCTCAGAACCAGGAGCTCTCCCGCACCTGTCTCATCGCTTCGCGCCGGTGCGGCTTGTCCAAGCGGTCGAGGTAGAGAAGGCCGTTCAGATGATCGGTCTCATGCTGGAGCGCCTGGGCAAGCACTCCGCTGCCGGCGACTTCGACCTCGTTGCCGTCCAGGTCGATTCCACGTGCGCGCGCCTGCGGGTAGCGCATCGTCGGAAACCACAGTCCGGGCACCGACAGGCACCCCTCGTCCATCGGTTCGGGCTCCCCGCTCAATTCGATGAGCTCCGGATTCAGAAGATACCCGATTTCGCCGTCGACGTTGTAGCTGAACGCGCGCAGGTTCACCCCGATCTGCGCGGCCGCAACACCGGCCCGCCCCGGCGGGCGCACGCTGTCGATCAGGTCGTCGACCAGCGCACGCACACGGTCATCGATGATGCCGACAGGATCGGAGATCGTCTTCAGCACAGGATCGCCGAACAGCCGGATCTGGCGTTCGGTCACAGTGCCTTCCCCAACCTCACAGTGCCTTCCCCAACCTCACAGTGCCTTCCCCAACCTCACAGTGCCTTCCGCGACATCACAGTGCCTCCTCGGCTTTCAACAGTGCGTTCTCCACCACTTCGGTCGCCGCGGGATGCGGCCAGAACTGGCCTCGGGCCAACCCTCGCACACTGCGCCCGGCAGCGGCGGCCAGGATCAGCGGCTGGATCAGAATGCTCGCCTCCGGCCCGATGATGTGCGCCCCGAGGATCTGGCCGTTGCCGCGGTCGACGACGAGTTTGCAGAAACTGGTGGTGTCCTCCAGCGCCCAGCCGTATGCGGTCGTGCGATACTCCTGGGCGACGGCGACCACATCCACCCCCGACGCGCGAGCCTCCCGCTCGGTCAGGCCGAAGTGCGACAACTGCGGATGGCTGAACACAGCAGCGGGAACGGGCCCGGGCAGGCCGCCGATCAGATCCGCCGGAAAAGCGAGATTGTGCTCGACCAGCCGTGCCTCGTGATTCGCGACGTGCTTGAGCTGCCACGGCGAGCTGACGTCGCCGAGCGCGAAGATGCCGTCGACCGGCTGCCCGTCCGCCAGCACACGCTGTTGCGCATCCACCACCAGGCGACCGTCTGCGTGCAGCTGGAACCCGACGGATGCGGCGGCCAGCGTATCGGTGTTCGGCACGCGCCCCAGCGCAACGAGCACGCGCTCGGTCTCCACCTGCGCACCGGAACTGGTGGTGACTACCAGCCGCTCGCCGACACGATCGATCGCCTCGACGGTCTCTCCGGTACGCAGCGTCCAGCGTTCCCGGGCCAGTTCGGTGAAGCGATCCGCGATGTCGTCGTCCAGGCGGGTCAGCATCCGCCCGGAACGGGTCACGAGGGTGATATCGACGCCGAACGAACCGAAGACGTGGGCGAACTCTGCGGCGACGGCTCCCCCGCCGATGATCACCAACGACTCCGGCAGCGATTCGATCCGCATGATCGTGTCAGAATCGGTGATCGCGTCATCGGGCTCGTATGCGGCCTGCAGCGCTCGCGGACGCGACCCGGCCGCCACGACGATCCGCGGTGCTCGGATCCGCACCCCGCTCGCGCTGGCAAGGGTGTGCCGATCCTCGAATCCGAAGGTCTCCCTGAAGACGGTGACGTTGGCCGACTTCACGTCTCGATAGCGGAATCCGGCCTGCGAGATCTTGTCCGTCTTCGCAAAGACCCGGTCGCGCACGGCCGGCCAGTCGACCGGGTCGATCCCCGCGCTGACTCCGATGTTGCCGCCGTCTGCTGCGTCGGTGATGACCTCAGCGACGCGCACGAACATCTTGGTCGGAATACACCCGGCATTCAGGCAGGTGCCGCCGAACCAGCGGCCGTCGTCGATCAACGCGACCGACCAATCGTCGAACTCGGGACCGATCAACGAATTGCCGGATCCCGCTCCGATCACGATCAGGTCGAAGTCGCGCACGGCCGGTGCCGACCCCATGGTCTCCTCACAATCCCAATGGCGTGACGACGACGAGGAGGTCGCCGGCGTCGACTTGCTGCGTTTTCGGGATGGCGAGGCGTTCGATCACGCCGGCGATGGGGGTGGTGATCGCGGCTTCCATTTTCATTGCCTCGATGGAGGCGACGGGTGTGCCGGCGGCCACGGTGTCGCCGAGGCCGACTTGG
>SCRE01000028.1 GCA_004297935.1 Microbacteriaceae bacterium
CTCTCGTAGCGTTCGCGGTCGCATCGTCGTTGTGCCTTGAGAGCTCGCGCGGCAACCCGTACTAAGCGCTGGAGCCGACGGTCAGACTCGAACTGACGACCTGCTGATTACGAACAAGCCCACTTCGTGCGACGATTCGGCAAACATTGGATTCTTGAGAGGCATAGCGGGACAGAACCGGCACCTCCGGCATGACGTACGCCAGGATTTCCGCCAGGGTCTTGCGGGGGGCAGCAGATACGCCGTCCACCGTTGAGGCCGAGACCCTCGTGGTCGTCAACGACAAGTTCGGGACGCTCCCCTACGACCCTATGCGCTTCAGTCGGTTTATCGAGCCATCGGGATTCTCGCGCACGACCCAGCCGTCCAATTCATAGGCGATCGGGATTCCCTTCGCGAGCTGCGCTTCAAGTACCAATTGTAGATGCGCGGCGACAACATGCTCGGCGCGTCCGGAATGAGCATCGGCCACCATCCGGCGCAGGGCCCTATCCGTTGGATCGTAGTACGTCCGGCTCATGGAGCCATCCTACCACGACCTCCGCTCCTCGACGGCGCTCGACGGTCTGGTCTACGTCAACGCGGTGATCGACCGCGCCGCGGTACTCACCCTGGGTGAAGCCGTACCTGCGGCACGCCTCCGGTACGGAGCTCGGTCCTTTGAGAACCTTCAGGACGATGGCGGCTTTGCGTTAGGCGATCCAGCGGTCGAACTTCTCCTCGCCTGCCTCAGGTAGCGCCGGGGCGTGCTTGCGGGTTCTCGTGGCTCCCTTTCTCGCGAAAATGAATTCGCTTACAGGGTGTCAGCTCCGGGTGGGGTCACATCACACGCGGACAAACTTCTTGCCCAGGCGCATTCGCTCATGGCAAGGGGTCCCCCCTGGCTGGCATCGAACGCCCGTTCGTGGTAAGTTACACGTGCGCCGAGTTCCAAGCCGCTCGCAAAACGCTACCGCTGTGTTCTGACGCCGACAGGGCCTTTCTCCGCCGCTGGGTGCTGACGCGGATCAACGGGGGCTGCTGCATCCGGCGCAAGGCCGAGCCGCTACCGGTACGCGGGTGCCCCACATGAGCGTTCCTTCGACGGTTTGCGATCCCCGCAATTTATGAGCGCCAACGACACGGACGAGATCGTAACAGCATACGGCCTTTCGCCGAAAGCCATCGATCACGAGGGCCTTCGCGAATTGGTTACAGCAGGTTGGCTTCTAGTTCTCGATGCTCAAATGGTGCGTCTAACTACACCACTCCACGCGTTATATGACATCCTTCTTAGCATTCAGGACGGCCGCGATGAGATGTCAGCGGCCCCGTTATCGCCGAGTCGATTTCGTGCCTTCTTTCAAAGCGCCGGTCGCGCACTCACTGATGACAGCGAACACGTAACACAAGACGCCATTGCTGGCACGATCCTTACCCTCTTGTGGAAGTACCTCGCCCATCTCGCACACCATATCGGATTAAATCCGAGGACCTTGCGCTATGGCGAGCCCATCAACGGTGTGCCGCTGACGCAGGTGCTTTGGGCCGTACGAGGCGCGGAGACGCACAGTATGTCATGGCTCATGCGGGACTTCAAGGTCGATAAGCAAGGCCTCAATCAAATAGCGATCCTCAAGGCCGCGGGCATTACACCGATTCCATTTCGTGGCTACGAGGCTCTTCAGACTATTGCACCTAACGGCGTCGGACCTCTGGCTTCTTCAATGATACCGATTATGCACGCCATGGTCGAGTGTGTTCTAAACGCCGGTGAAGACAACACTAAAGTCACTAAGCCGACAGGAACGCGTAAAGCCGCTGCACGAAAGCGCAGGATGACAACCAAGCAATGAACAGTACTGCGATCAACGCGTGACTATGGCGCCACTCAAAGAAAATAGCGAAACGCGCTGCCTGGCTACGCGACGATGAACGCACTACGAGCGTAAGTGAATTGATGGCGAACGGGACGGAACTTTGTTTTTGCCGTAGAGTCTCGTCGGATCTTATCTTGTGGAAGTCTTACGGATCGAGGAAAGAGTGGCTCTTCTAATGACCGGACCATTACCTCGAAGACGGCGCTATGCGATAGTCTACGTCGGTACTATTGTCGCATCCATCATCGTGGCCGCGCTGCTGGCTCAAACGCCGTCGTCCGCTCAAGACTTACAGCTCCCCGCGTTTATTACGTCAAGACAAGTATTTCATGCATGCGATCCGAGTGGAACCGTGGACATGCACGAGATGGCTTCAACCATCGAGAGGTGTTTGGTACAACATGACGCGTCAATGACGCTTGTTGTTATATTGAGTGCTGCGCAAGCCTCTGGGAGAGCCTTGCAGGCGCAGGGGAGGGAATTGCAGCAACAGGCGTTGAGCATTGATAGGTACAATGAGGTTCAGCATGAGTTGCAGGTCATTGACTCAGACCTTGCAACGTTGAACTCGTTAACTGTGAGGCAGGAACAAGAGGAGCAGACAACGCCCGAAGCTCGTACATACGAGCTTCAGCACGCCGGAACGTGTGAGGCTACTTCGATCCACGAGGCGCTGATTACTCAGGACTCAAGTCTCTACAGGAGCCGCTCGGCATTATTCGCGGCGCTAAAGGTTTCGTCGCCAAGCGATCTTCCGATCGATCAGGTTGATTTTGATGCACAGGCTGAGTCGTTCTTGAAAACAGGCGCAGGTGTCGCGGGAATTGGCAAATGCGAATACGGTAGGCGGCACTGGAAGCGCGCAGTAACGAGCTTTAAGGAATCTGTCCATCTTGGTGGCGGGGCCGTGAGCGAAGCCGAGCTATATTGGCTTATTGCTCGTTCCGAAGAGAAGCTTCGCGACAAAGTCTCCGCGATGCATTATGTTCACCTGGCATTTGAAAGCCTAGACTCGACGAGTGATCGACACGTAATCTCCAACATTCGCGAGGACTATCGCCGCTTGGGTGCTGCAAGAGCAGATGCAGTTGCGCAGAGCCAGGCGAACGCGTCAAGGGCTAAGGCTTACGCGGATGCCCGAGCAGCGTTTGCTAATTTGTATACCGGGGATATGAAGAGGGTCGCGCTGGAGTACGGACCACCCTGCCACTCATCGTCGAGCGATAACCCTATGGGGCACATTGAGATCTGGTACTACGATTGCCTGGCCAATGGTGCATCTCCGTTAGGTCGTGAGTCTTTCACGTTCGTCAACTCGCTACTGATGGATCACACGATCCTCTAAGATCGTCTTAGCGTGGTCGGCGGTCAGTCCGTGGCAATCTCTTTAAGCCCGCATTCCCCAGATGCGTTTGCAAATCCGGTGCTGGCGAATAGTGATTTTGCTATAATGGACAAGTGAAGTACGCCAATGATGTAGCGCCAAAGTGACGAACCCGACGGGTGAAGCTGAAAACGGCGTTCTTCGGCTCGATTTCGACCGCCGCATCATGGTGCAGTTCCGCGGCTCGGTCGTCACCTCGGATGCAGGGTTGCTCGCATATCGCGAACTCGACGATGCACTTGGATTGACAACATCGGCCGGGGATCTTCTCGCCGATGCGCGCACGGGCAAGAACGGTCGTCACGGCCTCGTCGGCATGTTGCGGCAATCGCTCTTCGGCAGGCTTGCCGGGTATGAAGACGTTAACGACGCGCTGCGTTTGCGACACGACCCGGCCATACGCTGGATTATTGGCGGCAAGGCCGCGAAGAGCACAGGAGCGTCACCGAGTCAGATGGGCCGATTCGAAACGGACTGGCTGGCGAGACCGGAGAACCTCGCGACTCTCGCCGATCTCTCGGGTCATTGGATCGACCAGGTTGCCAGGCGCCGTCCTCGCGGTCGTATCGTTCTCGATCTGGATTCGAGCGTCAGTCCAACGCATGGCGATCAAGAGAGCAGCGTTTGGAACGGGCACTTTGGCTGCACGTGCTGCCATCCGCTCTTCGTCTTCAATCAGTACGGCGATCTGGAACGCTGCGCACTTCGTCCCGGCAACGTTCACAGCGCCGATGGTTGGGAAGCGGTGCTCAGGCCGGTCGTTGCGCGTTATCAAGAATCTGGCGAAAGGATCGCCTTTCGTGGCGACGCCGCCTTTGCTCAGCCGAGCATGTACGAGTACCTCGAATCGGAAGGCATCGAGTACGCGATCCGCCTTCCCGCCAATCAGATACTCCAGGCGGAGATTGCCCACATGCTCAAGCGGCCAGTTGGGCGGCCGGCGCACTACGTACAGCGTTTTTACAAAAGCTTTCGCTATCAGGCGGCGAGTTGGTCGCGACCACGGGTCGTCGCCAAGGTGGAATGGCACCACGGTGAGCTATTCCCGCGCATCGGCTTCATCGTTACGAATCTGCGTCTGAAGTCGACGAATGTCGTGGAGTTCTACAACAAGCGGGGCACCTGCGAGCAATGGATCAAAGAGGGCAAGAATGCCATCAAGTGGACGCGCTTATAATGTCGCTCGTTCAATGCCAACGCCGTTCGTCTGCAGCTTCACGCGCTAGCCTACAACCTCGGCAACTTCCTCCGCACGCTGGCGATTCCAGAGACGATTTCTGAGTGGTCGTTGACAACGCTTCGCGAGAAGCTGATCAAAATCGGCGCAAAGGTCGTCAGCCACGGGCGGTACGTCGCCTTTCAGATGGCAGAGGTCGCGATCCCGCGCGGGTTGTTCGCCGCGATCGTCGAGAGAATCGCTGCGCTTCGCTCTCCGCCGTTGGCGACAGCAAGATGATCGCCCCGGCCGACGGCATGCGCCGGAAACCAATGGGAAAGGTGCGTCCTTATGACCGTTCAACGAGAGTTTTTGGGAGTCCGGAGCCCGACGCGGACTTTCCCTCGCGCCAGACCGACTGTTTGGCGTGCCGAGCGCCCCAAAAAATGACGGAATCGCCTCGCAGTAGCTCGAAAAGAACGGCCAAATGGGGAATTCCGGATTAGCTGACCCGCAAGAGCAACCGCTCGAGCTCGTTCGGGCGAGTGCGAGAAGAGCCCCAAAGTCGACTGGCGACATGGTCCGGCATGGTGGGGCCGCGAAAGCGCCTAAATTCGTCCGTCTGTGCTAAAATAGAGGCAGTTTCAACCCCGCTCCTCGCTAACAGGAAGACAAGGTTCCAAAAAGCGATGAAAAACGACCCGCTGTTTATCGAACGACAAGACAATGGCCAATACGCTGTGAAGCGACCCAATCAGCAAAGAGCGAGCGCCGTGCTCGACACCCAAGCCGATGCGATCCAACGAGCTCGAGAAATGAGCCCTGCCGGCCCTATCCATGTCGAGCGCGTCCGTAGCACGAGCTCCGGCTCGCCCGATAAATGGCGGAAGATTTGAGTCGGTTTTAGCACGTCGTCAGCGTGGACCTCGGCCAGACGCCAGAGCCCATTGAGGTAGCGTCTTTCTCTTTCGCCGCACACGGCGCGGAAGCGGCAGTCGCGTATCGGGGCGTTCGTGATTTCTACGCCGAATTGGCTGGCGCCGTTCAATCGGTTGTAGCTCAGTGCCTCAAGGACCGCGGGATACCCGTACACCGCGTTGAGTCGCGGGCCAAAGAGGTCGAAAGCTTTCAAGTTAAAGCTAATTCGCGATCTGAAAACGACCCGGAAGTACCGAAATATCAAGATCCACTGAATGAGATTGACGACCTCGCCGGCGTACGGATCATCGCGTACCTGCCGAACTCATTGCACGAGATCGATACGATGCTTGGCGAGGAGTTTGATGTCTTCGAGCGCTCCGACAAAAGCGAAGCGCTTATTGAAGAAGGTCATTTCGGGTACCAAAGCATCCATTATCTCATAACGTTCAACACGAGGCGCTGTGAATTTGGCGAGTACCGGAAGTTTGAACGGGCGCTTGTAGAGATTCAAGTCCGCACGATCCTGCAACACGCATGGGCCGAAATTGAACACGATATTCAATACAAATCGACGCGTGCTATTCCAACAAACCTACGGCGTCGCTTCATGACACTTGCGGGCTTGCTTGAACTCGCCGACCGCGAATTTCAGGCAATTCAAGACGAAGATATAGCCATTAAGGCTGCCGCTCGCCAAAGCCTAGAAGCCGGTGACCTCACCGCCGCCGTATTGACACCAGATGCGCTACGAACATATCTTGATCAACGCCTCGGCTCGGACGGACGCATGACCGAATACTCATACGATTGGGTAATACGGTTGCTGAAAGGCCTCGGATACGCGAACCTCGGCCAAGTTGAGTGTGCTATTCGAGGTTACGACCATCGAAAACTGAGTCGGATAACGTTTGGCAACCAGCGCGGACAAGTCGAACGCTTTACGCTCATGTTGTTGGCTGCAATGGGCGACCGATTCATTCAGCGCCATCCGGATGCAGCAGAAGATTGGTTTCGAGAGAAAGAGCGCATCAAGCTTGAGTCACTCCGTAGTCGCGGCATACCGATTCGTGATTTCGATCCCGACGGATCACGGGACTAAGGCTCTGTTGTAATTGCCGCGTTTCTACGTGGATTTGTATCTGCCTGGCGACAATTTTCCTGAAGCGGCAAGAGTCACCTGCTCAGCGGGGTTGGCCACGCTCTAATTGACGCCGGCCGCCGCGTTCTCTTCACGCGCTGTAGCGATTTGGTGCAGCGCTTACAGGCAGCACGGAGGGACCTGCGCCTTCCCCAGGAGTTGGCCAAGCTCGATCGTTTCGATCTCCTGATCCTCGACGATCTCAGCTATGTCCGCCGCGATCAGGCCGAGACCTCCGTCCTCTTCGAACTGATCTCCGAGCGCTACGAGTGCCGCAGTATCGCGATCACTGCGAACACGCCGTTCTCGCAGTGGGGCGAAGTCTTTGTCACTCCGGCGATGACGCTGGCGGCGGTCGACCGCCTTGTACATCACACGACCATCCTGGAGATGAACGCGGAGAGTTACCGCCGGCGCACCGCACAAGGAACGCGAGCCGACATCGCGCTCAAGGGCGCCACCGGGAGCCCATCGCCCGAAAGGAGCGACTAGCTACCCTATTCGAATGCTGCGCCCATACGACACCCCCGCTCCGGATCGGCCAAGATAGTTGACGCCGGACGGTTAGGATAATTGTCGCCGACTACACGTGGTACAATCACGTCCCCGCGACTGAAACGGAAGATTCAATCATGGCCGATAAGGACTCGCTTCTTGAACGCTTCCGACGATTCGAGGGCAAATGGGACCTCGAACCTGTCTCCTATCAGATCCGTAATCCCGACGGGACGCCGGGAGGCTGGATCGCCCAAAGTGCGCGTGTGGGAGCATCGTGGCCACGAGTCCGTGACGCGCCCTCTCTTCGAGAAGGAGCCCACGGTGCACGGCTCGCAGGTCGAGGCCAATATCGTCGCCGCAGAACTCGGTCTTCGCTGGCTTGAGGAGAACGCATCCTAAACCGCTCGCCACGGCAACTGGGGCCTCGAGCCTGCTTTCGGAAGCCCTAGGCGCGAGGACGCTAGAGCGTTCGCCCTAGTTCTTGAGCCGCACGGGGCCACCGCGTAGGAATCAGCCGATGCACATCCCGACCGATCTGCTCCCGTACATGCTAGACGCCGAGAATGGGGCCGCGACGCAGGCCGGCAAGATCGCCGTTCAATTCCTTGCGAATGCCGTCGGCGCGCTCTTCCGCGGCGAAGGGCTGCTGATCGCAAACCCGATTGGGGTCAAGCGCCTCGGGGCCTTCCTCGAACAGGCGCAGCATCGCTTCGATCTCCTCGGAGGGCGAGTCTCTGCGCTCGAACTCGCGACCCGCTTGCAGGATCCCTCCGTCCAGCATCTCATGACCGACGCAGCACGAATGAGCCAGGACACCGACCGCGAGGATGTTTACGTCGCCCTCGCCGAGCTGATCGCGCAACGGCTCTTGGTGGAGACGGATAGCTCCGATGCCCGCATCATTCAGCGCGCGCTTGCCATTGTGCCGAGCCTTGCTCCGGAGGACCTTCTCCTTCTTGGAACGACGGCGTTCGTGAACGGCCTTGAAATACATGAGGCTTCACCGACTGCAGCCGCGGCGATGGCTGCGGGCGACATTGTGGCATACGATGACTGGCTTTCGTCGTCTCTGAAACGGCTCACTCCAACCGATCCCCAGTGGGAGCAGGTGCATGACTTAATATCCCAAGGCCTGTTCACGCAACGCGCGGATTCAGACCTTCGCGGAGGTACCATGATCAATCATCAAGCCGCGATTGACACGGTCCTGTCACACTTTGGCACGGAAGCGGCGAGAGGAACGGTCCTTCGTGGCCGCGACCGGATCGTGGAGTTGACGGAGCCGCAAGACGGCATGGGCCGACTCGAATTCGGGATGGTCGCCTTGGCACGGTATTGGCTTACGCCAATCGGGATGCGCCTTGCCGTGACCGTCTTGGCGAACCTCACGGACATGCAGTTCTCTCGGTAAGTCTACTAGCAGGCACAACAAAGGAGAGCCTCTTATAATCCAGGCCCTCCTTGATACTTAGTGCCCCGCTCTACCAATTGAGCTACATCCCCTCGGTGGAGATGAGGAGGCTCGAACCCCTATATGAGCATTTCTTCGGTCACCTAGGTGAATAATTCTCGTACATTATATGCCATTTCAGGATTTTGGAACGTCATTCTTCATAACATCAGCCGGAGCAAACATTCACGTCCTCGAAATGGTCCACGCGTCGACGGCTGCTGCCCCAGTACCAGATCGATCTGCTCGCCCTCGCCCCAACCACGCCAACAAAGCGTTGCTCGGCGGCCCGGCATCGCACGAACCAAAGGAGGTCGTCGAAGCGCGGGCCTGGGACGGATAGCGGCCTGAGCCCGATACGACGGAGGAAGGCGGTGTAGGTCGCCCCCCTCGAATGCTCCCGCCATATTGGCGGGGCCAACGCCTGGCGGAAAGGGGGCTGCGCTGGGGACGCAGCCCCTCTCTGCCAGCATCTCGACCTCGACAATTTCGACCGCGCGAGCCACAGCGTCCGCCAGGTGCTCCGCCGAGGTATCGAGCCGGACGATGAGCTCCAGCCGACACGGCCCTCGACGTGGAGGCCGACGGACGCCCGGGACACGCAGCACGTCGCATCTCGGCGACTATGGAGTGCTCTCCTGCCTAATCTATCGTTGCAAGCATTGGCCTCTACTCATCCCTGTCTTCCTTCGATCCGCCTTTTACGATCTGATCCCTCTTCACTGGTCCCGGCCGTTGAAACCGAGGGTCATCGTCCACCGATGAAATCAGTTTATCCCGAAGCACTCTACCGGGGCGTTCGAAGTCCAATGTTTGCGATGTTTCGGGCGTTGCGGGGTTCTCAGAGTCATCATTTGTCGGCATCTTTTTCACCATCAGGCTTTCCGCCCGAAGGTTTCCAACCTTCGGTCAAGGGATCGCGCCGGACTGGTCCCGGCTTCTTGAAGTCTTGATTGTTGTCGTCAGTGGTCATTCGCTGCCTCCACACAATTAACTGTCATGGCTGAATCCTTGTTGAAGGAGATGGAACACCGGATGGCGCTCTTTGCGGGCGCCGCGCCGCGATTATCAAATAGTAAGAGAAAATTCGTCAACAGAAGTGCTGCGGCGACTCCGATGAGCAACATCGCCACGAAAATGAACCGCCCCTTTCGTCTGAGAATCGGTGTCAACTCGAGAGTGATAGTCTGCCAAGCGTCGATGAGGCGTCGTGCCACCTTGGCGCGGAATGCAGGATCAGCCAACACCGGCGGAGAGTTGAAGTCCGTTATCTGCAGAATATCAGTCTCTGTCGGGCTCAAGGAGAGCAACAGCAGAGTAAGACTTGCGAAAATACAGATTGTGGCGACCACCAATAGTGGCGTCACAATGCGATGAAAGCTGCTGGTGAATCCGCCGAGTAGCGCAAACAGGCCTGCGCCGCCGCCGATGAGCGCTACCATCCTCTGCGCCTTGTCGTCGAGCGTATTAAACGCAGCGTGCTTGCGTTCGTATAGGTCCACGGCTACTGCCAGAAGAAACTCTGGCGTTTCGAATGCGCCTAGCTTTGGACTCTCAGCGAGAAGGTCCTTATAGGTGTCTTCCCGCTCTTTCGGTGAGGCCGTCGTCTCGGAAATGCCGGTGTTCACCCTGCGCATGTAGACCCAGGCAACGAATAAGCCAACCACAGTCACGGTGCTCGCGATCGCCCACTGCAATTCCCACATCCCAGTCCCCCCTTATGCTGCCTGGATGGAATATCCTCGCAGTCGAACACGGCTCAGCCACTACGTACGAGCGATAATCCAAGATGCGTCGCGTGCGGCCACCTCCTGCTTGGCCGAGGGCACCCGCTCGAACTTGCGGGCCACGACCTCGAACGCCTTGCGGGTCGAGCCGTCCGCGGCCTGGTAGGTGCGCGTCCGCAACGTGCCCTGCACCCGAACGAAGGCGCCCTTCGCGAGGGTCGAGGCTTCGGAAGCCAGTGCCTCCCAGGCGATGACGTCCACGAAGTCGCTGGCGTCGCTCTTGCGACCGCGGTCGGATGCGATGGTCATGTGGCACACGGCCTTGCCAGACGAGGTGGTGCGAAGCTCCGGGGCCTTTGTGAGGTTGCCGACAAGCGTGATGCGATTCATGTTCTTGATCTCCTGCGCCCTGTGGGCGCTGTCGTGTTGATGCGCCCGGCACATCCGCGGGCAGGACGATCAGCGTCAAGGCCGGAGAGCGTAGCGTGCCTTGCGTTTAGCGGACGCGCGGATAGGGTGCGGCGTTCGAACACGACGGAGCGACCATGGATCGGCGAAGGAAGGGGTGGGCCGCCGCGGTCGTCGCTGATCGCGAACCCGGCAGGGCCTAGCGGAGCCCAATGGTAAAGTCCTCGTGATGCACATGTTGCTCCTCGTACTGAGCCCGACCGCAGAGTTTCTCGCGCTGGAGACGCCTGAGCGACTAGATCTACTCCAGCGCCTCGCCGCGCCCGTTCAAGAGTGGACCGGCACCGACGGCGGAGTAATCTTCAGTGAGCGTGCCTCATTTCCAGATGGGACATGGATCGTGATCCTCGGTGTTACGATCCGCATCAAAGAAGTCGGCACGGCGTTCACGAATGCAGTCGTCGCCGCAGTGCAAGAGGGTTACTTCACCGTTCACCCCGTTTTGGGTCCGATACTCGAATTGACAAACCCGGGCGACACTGAGGAAGAAAAGCGCTTGACGGCGCGCATCTTCGAGCCGTTCCTTGATGCCTCGGCGGAGCCAGACCATCTACCACCGCCGGCCGAAGATCAGCGCTAACAGCAGCGTCCGTAACGGCCAGCGGATCGCGAGGATGATCGTCAGAACGACCCGCAACGCCGCCGGCAGTCGCCGGTTGAACACGATGAGCACGAGGAGCGCCACGAACGCGAGCGCGCTCATGCGAGGTAGGCCCAGCCGAGCGCGAACGAGAGTTGTTCAGCGCGCATCGCCGTCGCCATGCGCTCGAAGAGGCGCTCGACGATCTCGTACATCGCCGGGTTCACCGCTAAGAGGCGCTCCCGCGTCGCCTTCGGCCACGGGCAGCGGTCGGAGTTCGCCTCGACGTATGCGCGCACGCTCTCCGCGAAGAATTCATCGAGCGCCGACGCCGCGTATGGCGTCGTGAATCCGCGCTTGACGTGGAAGGCCTCGCGGACCGACTGGTCCGCGAACGACAGATAGCCGTCGTAGCCGCCGGCCTCGCCCAAACTGCGATCCAGCGCATGCGCAAACTCATGAACGACTGCAAGATCGTTGACTTTGCGCAGGTACGCGGTCTTTTCCGCGATGACATACAACCCAGCGGGCGGCGATGGACACGTATCCAAGTGCGGAGCAATCTTGCTCAGCGTCACGCTCGAAATACAATATGAGACACCCGGAGCCAACGGCACCACGCGCGTTCCATGCTTTGCTGCGAACGCTAGCACATGCTCTGGATAGTACGCCTCCAGGCTCGCCGACGCGTCCTCGGCGCCTTTTTGGTCATATTTTGCGCTGACGACCTCCAGCATTTTAGTGCTCCTCTCTCCGGCTCTGCGCCGGGTCGGGGAGCGGATAACCGCGCGGAGCGGCGCGCGTCAAGGGCGAGGTTACCGAGGCGGAGCGCTACCCTTGTGCGCGACGGAGCGAGGCGCGGTAGAAAAAGCGAACCCCGGCGCGAGGCCGGGGTCTGAGAGGAGCGTTGGAGATCGAGGCTGGGGATCGTTAAATGAGCGGACGCCGGAGGAATATGGCGACCGGACAGGCGACGACGAGCTCCGCGCCGCCAATGGCAACGGCAACGTGAACACCCCGGCGACCGTGTGGCTAGGGAAAGCGACCGGAGAACTGTGTCCTTATCACCATGCGACGGGGCTTCTTGGTGCCCGCCGGATCGAGGCGACCCATAAGTGGATGCCGAACCGGCGCCCGGCTCGCCGAGAGCCCCGAAAGCCGCCGGAATCATCCGGCGGCGACTCGAATAGGGCGGTCATACGGGGAATCCCGGTTTGCACTTTGGCGGGCACGGAAACGAAAGCCACCGCGCTCAGGCAGCGAGGGTGTCACGAAAATCCAAGACAAGGTTAATCATGTCGTCGCCCTGGTGCTCGAAAATCGGTCCTTCGACCATCTGCTGGGGTACCTGCGCCAGCCCGGCTACGAGATCGACGGCGTTATGGGCGTGGAATATAACTTCGTCAACCCGGCGGATCCGAACAGCGCCAAGGTGCTGATCTCCGACGACGCGCCCTTCGTGCCGGATCTCAATCCTAGCCCCGGGCACGACGTCCGCGACGTAGCCATCCAGATGTACGGCACGCCCACGCCAAGCGGCGAGCCGAACAACGCGGGATTCGCCTATGATTACGGCACGATCACCGGCGTAGGGCAGGCCCGAGCGGGCGAAGTGATGCGCTGCTTTCGTCCGCAGAATCTGCCCGTCATCGCGACCCTCGCGAAGTCGTTCGCGATTTGCGACAAGTGGCATTCGGCGCTGCCAGGGCCGACGTGGCCTAACCGGCTCTTTCTGCACTGCGCCACTTCCGCTGGTTACACAGATAACAATCCGCATCACTTCACGATGCGAACGATCTTTGAGAACCTCACCGATCTCGACAAGACGTGGCGCGTCTACTTCCACGACATGCCGCAGAGCATGATGCTCTCGAACCTGCGAAACGCGCGGTATGGCCGCTTCTTCGAACACTTCGACGCGTTCGTACGCGACTGCGGTTCTGGGAATCTGCCGAACTACAGCTTCATCGAGCCTCGCTATTTTACGGTCGGCGCAGGCCGCGCCAACGATCAGCATCCCGATCATGGCGTGCTCCCCGGTGAACAGCTCATCGCGGACGTGTATAACGCGCTGCGCTCGTCGCCCCAATGGAATGAATCACTGCTGCTGATTCTGTGGGACGAGCACGGCGGATTCTACGACCATGTCCCTCCGCCGACGACGGTCAACCCTGACGACAAGACGTCGCCGGAGTTCGACTTCACGCGCCTGGGCCTCCGCGTACCGGCCGTCGTTGTTTCGCCATGGATCTCGCAGGGCACGATCGATCACACGCTGTACGATCACTCGTCGCTTCCGGCGACGCTGAAGTTGCTCTTCGGCTTGCCTTCGTTCCTGACGAAGCGCGACGCGCAAGCCAACACATTCGAACGCCTATGCTCCTTGGACGCCGTGCGCACGGACTTACCGCAGGGGCTACGGCCGGTGGCGGCCAGCCTCGCACAGGCATACGACAGCGCCGTTTCCGCCCTGGAATCGCAGATGGCGGCACCGTCCGACCTGCAACGCTGTCTGGTCGAACTCGCGAACGACCTGAACCCCACCGAGGCCAAGCCGCAGCACGAGATCACGACCGAATTCCAGGCTGCGCGCCATGCGTACCGCGCGACCGTGAAGTTCCTGCTGTAGGCTCACGGATGTCGATACCGGAACAACAGCTGAACGCCTGGAGCAACGTCGGCGCGGAAACCGCCGCTGCGCAAACCTATGCATCGATTAAGGCCGCGTTAGATCAAAGTGACGCATTAAAGAAGCGCGGCTACCGGGTATATCTTCAATGCTCGTACAAGAACACGACCAACGTCCGCGGGGACAGCGATGTCGACGTCATCGCCCAGCTCACGGACGCGTTCGGCTACGATATCGAGCGCCTGAGCGAAACGCAACAATCGGAGTTCCATAGGCAGTTTCCCAGCACGGCGAGCTACGGCTTCAACGAATTCCACGACGATGTGCAAAAGGCGCTGCAATCGTACTACGGCTCCCTCGTCACGGTGCGAAACAAATGTATTGCCGTGCAGGGCAAGTCCGGCCGACTCAGCGCTGACGTGGTGCCATGCATGACCTACAAGCGCTACGATCCTGCGGCGGGATACGGGCTCCCTACCCCACACGAAGGCATCCGAGTTTTTCGCCGGGACAACGGTACGTTAATCGTCAACTTTCCGTCGTCGCATTACGACAAAGGGGTCGCCAAGAACAAGCGGACCAACGAACGGTACAAGCCGACGGTCCGCATCTTCAAAAACTTCCGCAACCGCCTCATCGCTCAGGGCACGATCCGCGACGGTCTCGCGCCGTCGTACTTTGTAGAGTGTCTTCTCTACAACGTGCCGGACGCGAAGTTCAGCGATTCCTATGAATTGGCAGTAGCGGAGACGCTCGTCTTTCTCGGAGAAACGTGCGAGAAAGTCGAGTTTCCAAAGTTCGTCACCGGCAGCAAGCCCGATCCGGCATTTCCGTACTACTCAGAGATGCTCGACGTCTACCTCAATGACAAGGACCCGTGGAACGCCGAATATCGACTGCGTTCGCTCATCGAGGTGGCGCACCACATCCTGAAGGTTCCCTTCAAGCGTCGCCTGCTGGTCGGCTCCCCATCTCGCTCAAGAAGAGCTGCTAGCCATGGTTGCCGGCTGATTGTCGCGCACCATCAGTACGGGATCGTCATCCCGTTTGTCGATGCTCGGGCCATGGAGGTGATCGCCTCGATTGACCCGACCGACTTCAGTATAGAAGCAGGCGATGAGAGGGCCGAGAAGGCGGCGTAGATCCGTCCCAGAACTTTCTACGGTGCCGAGGTGTTAAAATCTGCAATTGGGCGGCCGCATAGTCGCTCTGGGTGAAAGGACACGTGGAATTGACGGTTTTCTACTCAGAGGGTCAGGACTGGTGTTGTCCTCGCTGCAAACGGCATATTCTGCTCGCTAGACCGGATATTGATGAGCAAGAAAGGCTCTTCGCGCTATCGTATGCGGAGCCGCGCTGGTATGTGGAGCGGTTGCAAACGATCGCGTGCAGAAATTGCCACGATATCGTCAGCATTTTCGGTTTGTACCGTGCGCAGATTGGTACAGATGGCCAGCCGCAGCGACAGCCGACGAACCATTCCAAGATCATTACAAATCATGCCTACCGCCAGATGGTGGTTTATCCGCTGCATTTACAGGACGCATACGATCCTGCCGTGGTGCCACCGGCGATCGTGCAGGACCTTCAGGAAGCCGCTTCTATCGCGGATTTGAGCCCCCGCGCTTCGGCGGTTCTTTCACGGCGCGTCGTGCAGTCGGTAATGCGCGACTTCTATAAGGTGGGGAAGCAGCGCGATCTCCACAGCGAAATAGAAGCGGCTCGGAGCCAGATGTCGGAATCTCTTTACGACGCCCTGATGTCCGTAAAGTCTTTGGGCAATATTGGTGCGCACCCGGAGCGAGACGTCGATCTAATCATTAGCGTTGATGGAAGCGAGGCGTCGCTGCTACTTGCCGTCGTCCAGATTCTGATAGATGGCACGTACGTGAAGCAGGCTGATGACGAGCAGAAATTTACATCAATCAAAGCGCTCGCTGAAGAGAAGCGTGCTCAGAGAACGCAGCAAGAGTAATCTATGCTAACACCAGACAGAGCGAAAGCGGCATATCAAAACGCGATACCGAGGCGCCAAGATGCATTTAGGAGGGTGGCCTATCAGTGCATTCTTGATGCGTCGCACAAGAATAACACCCAGCAGTGGTACCTCGAAGAATTGATGCGCCTAGCCCAAGAAGAGATGCGTGCTCGCTTAGAGCAAGCGAGTCAGCGTGTCGAGCAGATGATAGACTCGGGGTGGGTGCCGAATGATGGCGCCACGGTAGAGTCGCTATACTGTGATATGTTCGCACAATTTCCGGACATGAAACACGACTCATTCAGCGATTTGTACGAGCATATAGACAGCGCCTTCGGCAAGGTCGGCCTCCCGCCACGGGTCGACAAGATACAGGCATACCGGCGTCGGCTGGGCGACGCTCAGGTTGAGTTCAGTAAAGAATTTGCCACCCAATTGGATGCATACATGGAATCAAAGAAGACGGAATCGCAGTCGAATCACACCACCGTGAACGTTCACGGCGACGTTGGGAATTTTCAGTCCGGCGGCGTGTCGCACATCACACAGCATTTCGGCGCCGGTCTGCCCGACGTCGTGCGGGCATTGGAAGACCTGAAGATAGCCGCGAAGGAGTCAGGAGAACCTCAGGCTAGCGAGATCGAGCAAGTTATAGACGCAGCGATCGAGACAGCACGTAAGCCGGGTGCCACAGCTGTCGTCGTGGGAACGATCGTCAGTGGCGCACAGGATATGATTCGGACTGCTGGCGCCGTGCCGACGGCCTGGAATCTTCTGGCATCGCTCCTTACGCCGTTTGGCCTTCACTTACCACAAATACCTTCGGAGCATTAATGTCTGACACAGAAGTGGCTCTTGGTCGTCTGCAGGAGTTGATAGATCTCCGGTTGGCCGAACAGGCCATTGCCTTTCGCAAGGCCGTTCGCACTGTGATGGCAGAATGTGCTGCTAGAGGTGTCGCCAGTGGCGGGCCATTGATTTACGCCTTATCGGAATGTGCCGTCAAGGAATCCGATGAGCGAAACCGTCTCATCGCTAATACGATTATCGAAAGTATTTCGCGGACGGTATTCAATATCACAGAAGATCAAATTTTGGGTTTGTTTGATGCCGCCCCTTACGATGATGCTGATCTGATCAACACGATCAGTGACGCCTTTAGGGTTTCGGGGTTGCAGGCGGATAATGTTGTCATTGAGGCTGTGCGGAAACGGTTCGGCGAAAAACGGCGTTCAGCGCGTACGGAACTTTCGGTGTTTGCTATTGATCCGAGACGAGCAAACACGCAAATCAATGTGCACAATCCGAATATAATGCAGACGGGCGGAATTTCTAACGTCCATCAACACGGTGCCGACGGCAACGGCGACGGGATTACGCTTGCGGGCAATCGAGTCGAATTACTGTCGCGCTTGAAATCGCTTCGTAAGGTGGTGGCGAATTTGGACGATCCGCGAGCCGGATGCAAATGGTGGATTGAGCCGGCAAAGACCTTCATAGAGAAGGTGCAGCAGATTCCAATTGGATCGGTGCTGAGCGGCGAAGAATGCGACGCCGTTCATGAAGTAGTTCTCGATCTTCAACTCGGCATGGATCAGATGCGAATCGAGGACGAATTGCAACGCGACAAGGCCGCCGCAGGCTGGAAGCGCGACGGATCACTTGTGGTAATGTATTTTTCGATGTCTGATGAAGAGCGCACTCGGATGCGTGCTAGCCATTTTTGCGCAACGCTTAAAGATATAGACGAAGCGTTGTCGCTGCTGATTGACTAGCAACCTCCGCGCGATCTTCCCCGGCCTTACGAACTGGATGGAACCTAACCCTTACTGGGTCGGTATCCATGCTGGCGTGCGCGTTCTACTCACGCCTCACTTTGCTGATTGGTCAATGCGCTCCGAGGCGTCTCTTCAGCGTCTCGAGAACTTCGCAGATTCAAGGTGTGATTGCCAATCTTCTTTAGTAAGGTTCCAAGAGGTATCCGCGAGCTTGGAATAATGGCGTGCATGCTCCTCCCGAAGCGAACGGGAGATTCCTCGCGGGCCCGCGCAGCGGCGGCATCCCGCCGGTGACGCACTTCCGGATCGCCTATCAGCCGATCACGGTCGTCGGCCCTGCCTTCTTCGACTTCCTCCACGGGCAGGATGGCCTCGCTCCAAACGGCATCGAGATCCACCCGGTGCTGGCCATCGGAGTCGGCGCCGGACTACCAGCGACCGCATTACCTCCCCCTTCGGCGACCTCGTCCTCTTCTTCGACCTCGGCGGCCTCGCGTTGCTCCGGCGACATGCTGGTGTGGGTGAACTCCCGCTCCGGCATCTACCATCTGCCGGGGACCAGGTGGTACGGGAGGACGAGGGAGGGGAGGTTCATGTGCGAACGGCAAGCCGACGCGGACGGGTACCGAGCGGCGCGGAACGGGACGTGAGGCCTCGATCACTCATGGAAGGCCGAGAACCTTGCTGAAATAGCCAGACAAGGTCCAGAAACCGCGGGCTCGCTTCACCTATTGCGCTGCTTCGAACCTTTGAAAAGCGGCGACGTTGAAAGAACCCTCCGCGTCAAGAACGTCGGAGTATCGCTCTCGAAGATAGGCGGTAAACCGTTTCTTGAAGTTGGATGTCTTCAGATCGAACGGAGCCGCCTCCGGCACCTCGATGCCCTTCACCTGAATCTTGGTTTTCTGGTGCTTGCCTGCGGGTGCTTCCGCGTGCGTGTAGATCCACGCAAATTCAGCGGTCTTCGTCGGGGCACTTGACCGGAATGCCAGTATCCACTTCTTGTGATGCTTTCCCTTCGATGCAATTATGCAATCGCGTATGAAGCTATCGCTCGGTTCCTCGTGCGCGCCGAATGCTTTTCGTCGGGCCTTCGCTGCGGCTTCACGATCAGCGCGAATAATGGGTCCTCGGTCATCGTACGCTATGAACGAGAACGCCGGCCCGCCTTCGCGCAGATATGCATCGAACGTCGGCGACTTTGTCATTCCCTTGTTTCCACTATCCACTCGCAACGACTTTCGCTGGATCGCGCAACGGTCGGCGAAGCGATCTATGTCCTCGTGGCCCTTCACCTCACGAGCGATGCGATGTCGAATCTGCTTGAGGATGTCTTCAAGCGGCAGTCGATCAGACGTCGAGCAGTACGTCGCGATTTCGAGAAGGTTTCGACTGCTATCCCCATCGAGTGCCGCTCGGGACAGGTTAGGACTTCCGAGAACGAACCCGCCGCGTTCGGACCAGAATACCTTCATGTGCAGGTCGTCCACGAAGTAAATCCTCGCGCCTTCTTTGAAGAGTTCGCGAATGCCGATGGGGCTGGTGGAC
>SCRE01000038.1 GCA_004297935.1 Microbacteriaceae bacterium
CCCCAAACCCCCACTTCTCCCCCCTCAAGAACTTCTCAAAGCCGACATTCACTCCCTGATCCTCGTTCTCGGAAGGCCGGATCTCCCTGCCTAGAGCGACGGGTGGTCGACCTTGGAGAGTTGAGCGGAAGGGGATTGCGCGGGATGAGGGCGGGGTGGGAGAGTAGGTCGCGAGGGAGAGATGGAATGCCTCGTCTTTGGAGGGGAGGGATGGCGCTAGCCGTGAAAGTAGCGACGAAGGGACGACTTCCGCCAGCGTCCCTAGACTTGTCCGCCCTTCCTTGCCCAACACCTCCCTCACCCGCCCTACCAACTCCTGCGGCGTGTTCTTTGACAACGCAAAGAGCGTTACGGAGTCTTGGGCGGGTCGGGGGAGCGCTTCGATATGTGAGAGGAGGGAGGAAGGGGAGTGGGAGATGAGGGTTGAGCAGTGCCAGTGCGTGCGGCGCTGGGCCCGCACGAGTGGCTTGAGCGATCCGGATAACTTCGTTGCCCGTGTTTGTAGCATCTGCAGAGTCGGGCGAAGTGTGTGGGTGCGAGGAGGGCGACTCTAGCGAAAGGTCAACTTGCGCAAGTTCGGCTTCCGTGTCAATCGGGCGATGTCAAGCGTACTCAGCGATGTAGGAGAGATCTGGCTGTGTTAATGCAACAGGGACGAACGATCAAGGTATGCCAGGGACTTAGAGGGGATATAGACAGCGGCTAGTCATGCAACAGGACGAAGAGGGAATCTATACTCGATGGGCGGCGGAACATACTGCGGCTGTACGAGGACTCAGTCAGCGACCTAGACTAGACGAGCGCAAAGGGGAGAGGGAGGGTGGACGCACCGCACGGCTCAGATACTGACGAACTGCATCTCGGGTATGTTGGCGACATCGAACCCGACCCTAAACTTGACGCCCAGCTTCTCAAACGCGTCCGTCAAGTCCTCAACCGTGTCTGCACCGACCGTATCGCCGAACGCCTCCTCGTCGACCGTGAGGACAAACTCGTCCAAGCCGAGTTTGTGACCCTCGCCTTGTTCTTCGAGGATCTCGACGAGCGAGTCGAC
>SCRE01000039.1 GCA_004297935.1 Microbacteriaceae bacterium
TATCGCCGAAGACTCGCATCTTGTCCCCGACTCGATCCTCGACTTCATCAATTCGCGTGCCAAAGCTCCCACCATCTCCATCGACTACCGACTGAGACGCGCCGACAAGGTCTCTGAGATCGCGCTCACACGAAGTCATCCTCGCTCGGACTCGGCACAAGGCGAGGACTCGGCGTCTGAGCAGACCAGCTTTGTCGACCTCCTCAACAAGGTCATGAGGGGAGAAGGAACGGCCGACGAGACTGCAGCTCTGGCTGTCGGGGTCGAGGAAGACGGATCAGAGGGGGATAACGAGGTGGACCAGCCTATCGAGAATGCCGCTACGACAGCCGACGAATCGCCCGAGATACTAGCCGGCGAAGTCAGCCCAGACGCTCGCCCGACGTCAAGCAGCCTAGAGGTTGAGCCAGACCAGGATTCGATTCCAGGACCACTCCGCACTGCGATTCAAGACCTTCGTGCGCTCAGTCACGACGAACGCATCACCCGCCACGGTTCTACCGTCACTCGTCGCAACCCCAAGACTGGCGAGGCGCTCTTACATGGCTGGCAGATCGACGTGAGTTGCTCGCTGCCTTCAACCCATCTGTACGCTGAGGCATTCATTTGCGCTTGTTCCCGTTCGCAGAGCGAGGTCTGGAAGGAGACGCCGAACGAGTAGGTGGAGAGGGATGGTGCGCTTCGCTTTTGTACTCTCGCTTGAAACGATCCCGTGCCCTTTCGTCCATGCGAATCCCTGAGGCTCAGACGTTCTTCCGAATGCTTCATTCGGCACCCGGCTCACCGTCCAACGATGCACGTTCAAGCTCGGTTACCGGTGCGCAGGCAGCTGACGAGACTGCTCAGCATTGACTCCAATCACAAGGGTAAAATGCAACAATGACAAAGTACAGCAAGACAACACGACGCCTAGTCGTCCTCCTTTGGCGGAGGCGGTCCACACGGCTGGAGCATCCTCTGCGAAGAGCGAGCTGGTCAGCAAGCCGGAAGAGGATGGGATCTCGAGACGGATGCTCACCTCCGTCAACTCGAACTTTGTCCGCGCCGTCGTCTCGCCGTCCGCAATCGCGAGGTATTGCAGCAGTGCCGGGTGTCCA
>SCRE01000012.1 GCA_004297935.1 Microbacteriaceae bacterium
CGAGGAGGATCCGTGCCCGCCAGTCAGCGACCTCGCATCCCGCCGTGCCCGAAGTGCGGCAGCTCGATCGTCTTCCTCGTCCGTTTCGGCCGCGGCGCCGCCATCGAGCGCGAGTACGGCTGCCACGGATGCGGACTCCACCTCTATCTCACCGGGCGACAGACGCCCAACACCGCCTACCGCGCAGTGAAGGAGCAGCATGCCACGCATTGAGTTCCAGGGCCTAGTCGGCCTGAAGGCGATCGACGCACAGTACGAGGACGCGTGCGCGTGGCGCCGCATCCAGGATGCGCGCGACGCACGCCTAGACGTCGACCGCCGCACCCGCGCCGGCGAGATGGCTGCGCGCCGCTCCGCCGACTACCACGGCGTCAGCCACGAGATCATGGACTGCCTGGCGGAGGATGCCCGGCGCGGATCGCGCGGCGGTGGCTCCCACTCGGGGCGCCGGCGCAAGAAGCCCGCGAAGACGGCGGTCCCTCACTACCTGCGAGCGTTTGGGGAGGTCTGAGCGATGGTCGTACGTTTCATTCTGGCCGTTTCGCTCGGCATCTGCGCCATCGACGTGGTCTCTGACCACGACCCCTCGGCCTTCGTCCGTTGGACCGCATCCTTCACGCTGCTGGTAGCGGCTGCGGGTGCCTGCGGCCTACTCGATCGCAAGCCGATCTCGGCAACGCCGTCCGTCGAGGTTATCTGTCCGACATGCGGGCGAGACATTCTCGACCCGACCACGAGGCTGGAGTGCGACCACCCACTCAGCGCGTCGGAGGTCGTTCGTGTCCGTGGACGTTCGACCCACGGGCGAAAGCCGGAGCAGACCCGGACGGGGTGGAGCGCATGAGCAAGCCCGTTCAGGACAAGCGCCGCCGTCCGCGCGGTGGATACAAGGGCGACCTTCGCGTGGGCGTTGACGTGCTGCGCGCTGGTGACCCCGACCGTGTTGAAACCCTTGGCCCCCGCGCGGGATACGACTTCATTGAGCGCCCCGAGGACCGAACGCTCGACGCGCTATCTCGTGCCCGCCGAACGGGAGAACGCTAATGCGTGACGAGGACCGCAAGCAACGTTTTGACAGGCACGATCCCGAGCTGAACACGGCTGCGGAACGGTGCGTCAACAGCCTACGCTACGGCGCCGACGCCGTTCGGCCAGCCTGGGCGTGGGTCCAATCTGCGTTCAAGGACGGAGCGAGGTGGCAGCACGACCGCGAGCACGCGGAGCCGAGCGCGGCGGACCGGATTGAGCAAGCCTTCGTTGCCGGCGCTACGTGGCACAAGTGGCAAACTACCGGCGAGACGTGCAGCACCGCCGAGAAGCGAGGATTCGCACGAGCGTTCGACGCGATACGCACCGTGCAGGGAGGGTGCAAGTGAGCGAACCGCACCAGCACCGCATCGAGGGCGTACCCATTCGGATGAGCCCGCAGACGAAGCCGAACCTCGCTTGGCGGTGCGCTTGCGGATGGTGGTGCTTTACGAACGACGAAACCTGGCGCCCGCCCGCGACAGACGAGCAGATTCACATAGCGTGGCTTACCCGCCTCGAGGGAGAGAAGGCCGATGTCTAACCCGGCCATCCCCAAGCGCGAGTGGACCACCGGAGAAGAGCGGAAACTTGTAACGCTCTGGCTCCTGGGTTGGGGACCCACCGCGATCGCCAAGGAGCTACAGCGGTCGTCGGCAGGCGTCTCGCAGCGCGTGACGCTACTGCGCCGACGCGGCGTCTCGTTGCCCGCGCGGTGCACCGCATGGACGCCGGGCCAGCGCAAGGTTCTCGCGGACGCCGTCGATATGCTCGTGGAGCAGATGAGCCAGCGCCTCGGCCATCCGGTCGGCAGCGTGCGCAACCGCATGATGCGGGCTCTTGCGCACTACAAGAAGCGTCAACGCGCCGAGTCCATGGCGAGGGCGGCATCGTGAGATATATGCGCGGGAGCCACGAGCTGAATCGCACGCACCTCGTCCTCTCCGGTTTCCACGACAAAACGCTGTGCGGTCATCTGACGGATTCGATGCGCGAGGGATCGGCCCGATGGGCGCGCACCCACGGGCAGCCGTGCGGAACGTGCTATCGACTATCCACGGGTCTGGAGCGCGAGAAGGAGGCTGCCCGTGAGCATCGGTGACGGCATCTTCGGCGCCGGCGCGGCCTTCGCGGTCCTCTGGACCCTCGTACACCTCTTGGTCTACATGCAAGGAGGACCACCGAATGAACTACCTGATCAGCGGCC
>SCRE01000013.1 GCA_004297935.1 Microbacteriaceae bacterium
GCCTGCCAGGCGCCCCAGCAGAACGACGCCAAGCCGTTGCAACGTGCGGAAGTGGAGGTCGTGACCACCGGCAGCGCCCGTGGTCTGCGGGTTCGCCAGCAGCCGGCCCGCCGGTGACGGAGCGCCCGAGCCTTGGTTCCCACACTGGCACCGCCGCAGGCGCACCACAAGAGGTTGTGCTGACGGGCGTGCGTGGGGCAACGGTGCCGACGGCAGTTTCCCCCGCGCACCCCTTGCTCTTGTGTGAGTCGCCGGGTGGGCGTACGGTGCCGTCTAGTGACTGGGGTCGAATCGCGATCCTGCCATCGCGTTGATGGTCGTCGAACCCGAATCGGCGAGCGTCTGCACATCCGGCCGACGCGCTGCACCGGAGACGCTATTTCAGAGCGCTCCACTGGTGCGAACCCGACGGCACGCCTCGCAGACCGTTCGGCTTACGGGCACCCCTCCTGGATCGAGATGCGGTCTTGAGCATGTCTTCACGACCGTCCGAAAGGTGCCCGTTGATCCTTAAAATGGACACGAGCGTTCAGACTGAATTGCGAACGCCGATCGGCGCGACACCCGATGCCCGGGACGATGCCGTCGTACATGGGTCAGTCGAACCTCGTGGCCTGCTGTACGGCTCCTCGCGCACGAACGTCGCATCGAGCACCTGTCGGACCAAACCGCCTCGCCGTACAGCTGCACCGCCCTCTCGGCGCTGGAGGCGTTCTCGGTGCGGGTAGTCGGCGCGAGGGCAGGCGCACGCGTGATGACCTCCGTCTCGTCGATGGGAGGCGCTTCGGCCGGAGCTTCGCCCGACGTTCCATCTTCCGTCACATGCCGCCCTGGGCATGTGACGGAACCGCCGATCTCGGGGCGGGCGTACGCTTTGCAACGGTCGCAGAACGGGAACAAAGAGGCGGCAGGTCGCTGAGCGAACCAGCAGAGTGACCAAGGATGCCCGGCCCAGCGCCGACAGTATCACTGTCACGAGTCGGCAACTGGGGTGAGTATCTCGAGGGTGAGCCCGGGGGATATGATCCGATTTCCGCCGGTGGCGAAGTCGGCGTCCACCTCATTGGAGATCTCGAAATCCGACACGCTGGTATTGATGGTGAGGGTGACCATGAACAGCACGCTGGCACCACCCGGAACGACCATCTGCGGGAAGGACAATTCAAACGAGGTGCCGGGGAAATTCTGCTCTGCGGAGCCGAAGTCGCCGAAGATGCCGCCGCCGTTGGCATCCAGGTCTGCGATGGGCACATACAACGTGCTTGCATAGCCTGGGTAGATGGACTGGTCCAGGCTGACGCCGGTCTGCGGGTCGGCCCCCCAGCCTCCGTTGCGCCACAACACCAGTGAGGCAGCGGCGTCGAGGTGAGTGTGATCTCCGCTGAAGAAGCCCTTGTTGGCACTCAGGACGCACTTCCCGGTGAGGATCATCACGCTGGCCACGTTCACCACCGCGTACGCCTGGCTCGGATTGACCCACAGGTAGTAGAAGACGAAGGCCCTGTTCTGGGTGGTCGCCGCGGTGTCGACAATCTGGATCCTGGCGAAACTCCCGAAGTCCACCAGCTCGGACTCGACCAAGACGTCGAGTTGGACATGCGGTTTGGTCTGCCAGATCAGGATCGGTTCGGGCAGCGTCACCACCATCGGGGTGAAGTCCGGATGGACCAGTTCGCGTGTCAACTCGCTGTAGCGGGTCGATTGACTTTCATATCCGTACCGCTGAGGCGCTCGGGGGGCGACCAGGTCACCTGCCTTGATCCGGGCTGTGACACTCCCGGCAAACTCGCGTGTCGGGTGGAAATTCGCGGACATCCGAACCTCCCTCATGTCCGTCGCCGCTGCTGCGTTCAACCAATCATCCAAAGCGATGGACGATGTGCTCGGCCTTCATGATCCACATGATCTCGTCGGTGTGAGGCCAGCGCAAACATCTACGCGCCGGACTGGGCGAACAGCGAGTACCGCCAGGCTACACGCGTCCCGTTGGGTGAGGCAAGACGCCCCGTTGAGGTTCCCCATCTGACACAGCGGTCGGTCGGCGACATCACTATGGAAAGACGAAATAACTGCCATCCTTTGGCGAAAGTCGTAGGCAGGCATTCATTGGAAGTCGCGGCTGCGCGTGTGCACGGTCAGTGGCAGCGATTCGAAGCGGTCGGCGACCAGGCTGATCACCCCCTCGGGCGAGCGCTCCAGGATGCCGCGAATCACCATCGCGGGCGCCTCACGGGCGACGCGGCGATAGCGGTTCCATACTCCGACGCTGGAGATCACATTGAGCATGCCGGTCTCGTCCTCGATGTTGAGGAAGGTGATCCCTCCCGCCGTCGACGGGCGCTGCCGGTGGGTGACCACCCCGGCTACCTCGATCCGGCGACCAGGCTCTGCCGTCGTCAGCTGCTCGATCCTCAGCACGCCGCACGCCGCCAACGGTTCCCGCAGATGACGGAGCGGATGATCGCCCGGCGAGATCCCCGTCGCCCACAGGTCGTAGTTGGTCTGTTCCGCCGCACTCAACACGGGCAGCAACGGCGGTTGCACGGTAAGAGAGACGCCCGGCAGATAGTCACGCCTCTCCTGCGACGCCGGGCCGGCGTTCCACAGCGCTTCCCGGCGGGTCAGCCCCAGCGTTTCGAAGGCGCCGGCCGCTGCGAGCGCTTCGAGTTGTGAGGCGCTCAACTCGATCCGATGCGCAAGCTCTGCCATGTCCGTGTAGTCGCCGTAGGACTCCCGCTCGGCGACGATACGCTCGGCCAGCTTCTCGCCGATCGTGCTCACCCCGGCCAGCCCAAGCCGCACAGCGTGGTTGCCGTCGCGGCGATGCGCGGCGGATGCATCCGGCGCCGTCCGATCGAACTTTTCCGGCACGGGTGGCTGCTCCCGATCCAGACAGCGCGCTTGCCCGGTTGCGGCAGGCTTTGCCGAGACTGACTTTGTCGAGACTGACTCTGTCGAGACTGACTCTGTCGAGACAGGCTCTGCTGGGGTTCCGTCCACGAGCGGCTCGAGCGTTGCATGCACACCGGAGCGCAGAATGTCCACGTGACGCACCTGAACGCCGTGCCGAACGGCATCCGCTGTCAAGGATTGCGGGGAGTAGAAGCCCATCGGCTGCGCGTGCAACAGCGCGGCCAGGAACGCGGCCGGGTAGTGCAGCTTGAGCCAGGAGCTCGCGTAGACGAGCAGGGCGAAACTGAGTGCGTGGCTCTCGGCGAAACCGAAGTTGGCGAAGGCCTCGATCTTGTCGTAGATGCTCTGCGCATCGTCGTTCGAGATTCCTCGACTCGCCATCCCGGCGAAGATCTTCTCCCGAAGAGTGTCGATCTTCTCTTTGCCGCGTTTCGACCCCATCGCCCGGCGCAGCAGATCGGCGTCCTCGCCGGTGCAGTCGCCCACCGCCATCGCCATCTGCATGACCTGCTCCTGGAACAGCGGAACGCCCAGCGTGCGCTCCAGTACCGGCTTCAGATCTGAATGCAGGTAGGTCACATCCTCCACTCCTGTCTTGCGCCGGATGAAGGGATGCACCGCACCGCCCTGGATCGGGCCGGGCCGGATCAGCGCCACCTCGATCACCAGATCATAGAACCGGCGCGGCTGCAGCCGGGGGAGGGTGCCCAACTGTGCGCGGCTCTCCACCTGGAACACGCCGACCGCATCCGCCCGGCAGAGCATGTCGTACACCGCGGACTCTTCCTGAGGAATGGTGCCGAGATCCCACCGCTCGCCGAAGTGCTCATCGACCAGGTTGAAGACGTACTGCAGTGCGGTCAGCATGCCGAGTCCAAGCAGGTCGAACTTGACCAGGCCCATCCACTCGCAGTCGCCCTTGTCCCACTGCAGAACCGTGCGATCCTTCATCCGCGCGTGCTCGATCGGGCACACCTCGCCGATCGGCCGCTCGGTCAGCACCATGCCTCCTGAGTGGATGCCCAGGTGCCGCGGGGCGCGCATCAGTTCATCCGCAAGTCGGCCGATCGTGTCAGGAATGTCGAGGTCGCTCCAGGGGGTCCCGTCACCCCAGCGTTCCACCTGCCTGGAGAAAGCATCCTGCTGGCCGGGGCTGTGCCCGAGCGCTTTGGCCATGTCCCGGATCGCGTTCTTCGGGCGATAGCTGATGACGTTCGCCACCTGCGCAGCATTGCACCTGCCGTATTTGTTGAAGACATACTGGATGACCTCTTCTCGCCTGTTCGAGTCGAAGTCGACGTCGATGTCCGGCTCCTCGGGCCGTAGGCTGGAGAGGAACCGTTCGAACGGCAGGTCATGAAAGATCGAGTCGACTGCCGTTATTCCGAGCGCATAGCAGACCGCCGAATTTGCGGCGGATCCACGCCCCTGGCAGAGGATTCCGCGGCTCTTGGCGAATTGCACGATGTCGTGGACGATCAGGAAGTAGCCGGGGAAATCCTTGTCCTCGATGACGGCGAGTTCTTTCTCCATACGTTTTCGGACCGTGCCAGGGTCCGTGCCTGCGTATTTATCCGCGACTCCCTGCCGCACCAGCTCGCGCAGGTAGCTCATCGGCGTGTGTCCGACGGGAACATCCTGTTTCGGCAGTTTCGGGCGAGCGCTGCGCAGGTCGAAAGCCAGCGCATCCGCCACCGTCACGGTGTTCTCTACGACTCCCGGGTATCGCGCGAAGAGACGGTCCATCTCGGCGCCGCTGCGCAGGTGTGCGGTTCCGGATGCCGGCAGGTAGCCGTCCAGCTCATCCAGGCTCCTGCGGGCGCGCACCGCGGCGACCGCGCTCGCCAGCCTGCGCTCACCCGGAGTCGCATAGTGCACGATGTTCGTCGCAACCGAGACCAGCCCCCTAGCCTCCGCGAGTGCGAACAACGCGTCATTGTGCGTGCTGTCCAATGGCGCGCCCGTGTCGAACAGTTCGACGACCACGTTGCCAGGCCCGAACAGGTCGATCAGCCGATCGAGCTGAGCGCCCGCAGCCGATGCACCGCCAGCCGCCAGCGCTCGGCGCACGTCGCCCTTGCGACATCCGGTCAGGATCAGCCACCGATCGTCTGCCGCGACGGCCAGCGCGTCCAGGTCGTACACCGGGCGACCTTTCTCGGCGCC
The DNA here is from genome assembly GCA_004297935.1 of Microbacteriaceae bacterium. Taxonomy (GTDB): domain Bacteria; phylum Actinomycetota; class Actinomycetes; order Actinomycetales; family Microbacteriaceae; genus Rathayibacter_A. Next base: position 5,080 of record SCRE01000013.1, read on the forward strand.
GTCGGCGAGTTGCGCATCCGTAATGGCTCCGGCCAGCCGGTGATAGCCTTCCTCGCCCCGGGCGAGTACGAGAAGATGGCTGCCCTCCGGGTCGGCTTCGCCGTTCTGCGGCTTGCCCAAGCTCAGAGACAGTTCAGCGCCGAACACCGTCTTCACCGTGTGGCTGCCATCCGTGTTACTGCCGCTCGTGCTGCTGTCGGCGGTTGCGGCACCGCCGTAGGCTTCTGCCGCCTCGGCGAGGTGCACGACGCCGTACAGTCCATCGTGATCGGTGAGTGCGAGCGCGTGCAACCGCAGGCGGGTGGCCTCCTCGAACAGCTTCTCCGGATCGCTCGCCCCGTCGAGGAAGCTGAAATTCGAGTGCGCATGCAGTTCGGCGTACGGCACATACTCGCCGACGTCAGGATGGACCGGCTGCGCCTGATACGGATGCCGCTTCGAGGCTTTGGTCGGCCCGTCGCGGCTCTGTGCATCATGGTTCTGTGCTTCATGCAGCCCTCTCGGCCTGCTGCGATCGGAGAGCCGCCGTTCCAGATCCGACCAGGGGATCGGCGGATTATCCCAGCCCATGCGCTGCCCCCAGCTGTGTTGCCCACTCAGTGACTGCCCACTCAGTCGCTGCCCGCTCAGTCATAACGCGCCTCCGCCCGCCAGCAGCGGCCCTCCAGCAGCAGGAGCCAGGCCATGCCGTCGGCATCGACGACATGGAAACGATGCGTGACGCGCGCTTGCGCGGCATCCCACCACCGCTCGTCGATCGGCCACGGTCCTGCCCAGGTTGTGATCGGCCGGGCCTGATCCACCGAGCCGCGCAAGGAGAACAGAGCCGGCTCACCCGTTATGACCCCCCGTTCGGTGACCTCGATCGGCCCACCATTCTCGGTGAACACCCCGACCGGTCGCGGCGGCGCAAAAACTGTCGCGGGCAACGCTGCGGGCAGGCTGCCCGGCCACGGCTGCCCGCGCGTGTCGACGACATCCTCCGGGGCACGATCGCCCCACGGAATGAGCATCTGCCGATCTTGTAGCAACCGACCGCCACCGACCGCAGCGGTGAGCACCGCCTCGTGCCCGAGCATGCTCTGCACCCGGGAGAGCGCATGGTGGATGCGCTCATCCGGCCCGTCGCCCCACAGGCCGCTCTCGTGGTTGCCGATCGCATCCACGCTTTCGGGGATCACGATCACCTCGACGACGGGTGAGCGCAGGCCTGTTTCGGTGCTACCTGCGCCTTGCAACTGCCAGCGCACCCGATCGAGCACATCCGCCGCGGTGAACCATCGCGGATGCAACCATTGGCGTTCGGATGCCTCCCCGGATTCCGCCCGCAACCCCACGGTGATCGAGGTGCAGACCAGTCCGGCCTGTGTCAGGCCGGCAACGAAGGCATCCGCTGCCGAACGAAACCCGAAGGTCACTTGATCCACCCTGTCCAGGCCCGGCTCAAACGTGACGGACCGTTCCAGGCTGCGCTGCGGCATCCGTGGCACCACCGTGCTCGTGTCCCGCCCACTCGCCAGGGCGTGCAGGCGTGTTCCCATCATGCCGAAGCGATCCTGAAGGGAAACCTCGTCGAGGGCCGCGACATCGCCGAGGGTGCGCACGCCCAGCTTCTGTAGCAGTGTTGTCAGGCTCGGGTTCTCCAGTGCCGCAACGGGAAGGGTGGCCAGAAAGCGTGCCGCCCCGCCGGGCTCGACGATCCCGATCGGGTCCGTGCCGGCGAGCCGGGCCGCATGCTCTGCGGCGAACGGTCCGTCTGCGATGCCTACGCGAGCATCGCAGATGCCCTGTTCGGCAAGCACTCCGAGCAGTGCCGACGCCGCCGGCCGTTCCCCGCCGTAGTACCGGCTCGGACCCCGCGCCCGAATCGCACAGATCCCCGGCCGGATCGACTGGACTCCAGGCATGAGTTGCTCGATCACGGTGAGAACCGCCTCGAACGCCCTGCTGTCGCGCACGGCGTCATAGCGGAACACGGCGAGGTCGGCACAACGCGCCTGCGCCTCTCGCAGCCGCAACCCCCTGCGCACCCCGTCGCGGCGCGCACGGGCTGAGCAGGCGAAGACCCTGCCCTTTTCGATCACGGCGACGGAGACATCCTGCTCAGTCGATCCTGTCGGCGATCCCGGAATCGACCCCGCCTGTTGCAGCGCCCGCACCGGCCAGTCCGGACACCAGAGCACCATGGCACGCACGGTCATACCACCGCCTCGAGTGTGCGCGGTGTCTCCTCGACCGCACGGATCGCATCATGCTCATCGGGCAGCCACAGTCGAACGCTGCGCGAACGACCGCCCCCTCCGCGACCGGATGCCACGACCGTCAGCTGCCGTGCAACCGGATAACCGTGACCCCAGCCGAGCCCATCCCAGCTGCTGGCCGCCACGGTGAGTCTCGCCTCACTGCGCGGCCAATCGCCGAGAGCGATCAGGGTTGCCTCCTTGCCGCGCAGACGCGCGCCCAGCCGCGCGGCATCCGCATCACTCACCCGAGAAGCGGGTCGGGCCACGACGACAGTCAGGGCATCGGCCAGTGCCGCGGTAACCGCGAACCAGTGCGTGCCGGGCTCCGGAATCAGCACGAGCCGCTCCAGGTCGATGCCGAACCGTGCGGCAGCCTCGACCCCGAATTCGGGCACGCCGACGACCCCGCACCAGACACCGGATCGACTCGGCCCGGCCAGCAGCCCCATCACCAGGCTCATCGAATCGGCAACGGAGTAAACGACCCCGGTCTGCAGCGCCCCGCCCGGAAGAAGCGAAGCGAACGCGTCCAGCGTGCTCAGGGACGTGGTCTGCAGCTTCGTCCGCTGCAGCTGGGAGATGCGCGACCGCAGAGCCCGCACCCGATCCGACTCAGCGGCCGTCGACCCCGCCACCGCCACCGGCACCGGCACCGGCACCGCCCGCTCCACCGGCGGGCCGGGGGAGTCGAGCGCTGCGAGCGAGGAATTCATTCCTCAATGATCGAACATATGTTCGATCATGTCAATTGCCCGTACTGCACAGGCTCCCGCTCCGCCCCGGGGCAGGCTTTGTCGCTGACGCAGACTATCCTGCAATCATGTGCGGATGTCTGAACGGTGCGATCGGAATCGAACTGATTACCGAGGGGGAGTGGTGACGACCACGCCGAAGGCAGCACGCCCAACACCACGTCCGACCCCGCAGATCACCTCGCCGATCGCGGATTTCGTCGACAGGCTCGCGCGCGTTCCCGCGGGACCGGCGAGCGTCAACATGTTCGCAGGCACCGGCGACAGTGCGCTGCGCAGACACAATCTGGAGCTATACCTGCAGGCGATGCTCGACCGTGCACCACGTGTGCTGCTCGTCGGAGAGGCACCCGGCTACCGAGGCATGCGCATCACCGGCGTGCCGTTCACCAATCGCACCCTCCTCGGCAGCAATTCAGCATGCTTCGGCCTGTTCGGCTCGGAGAACGGCTATGAGATCCCCGCCGATCTTCCGCACGCATCGGCGGAGCCGACCGCCACAGTGATGTGGAAGGTGCTGACAGACCTCGACTTCCTTCCCCTGCTTTGGAGCGCGTACCCGCTGCACCCGCATCGACCCGGAAACCTGCAGAGCAACCGCACGCCGTCCACAGCAGAGGTCGCACTCGGCCTGCCGATCTGGCGTGACCTTCGGAAGCTCTTCTCGATCGAGACGACCGTCGCCGTCGGCAACGTCGGCTACCGCAGCATCACACAGGCGGGGGAGTCCGTAACGCGAGTGCGGCATCCCGCCCACGGCGGCAAGGTCGAGTTCGCCAACGGTCTGCGTGCGATGCTCGATCAGGACTCCACGACCGGCCGATGAACGTCTTACCCCGATGGTCGATCGTCATCCCGTTCAAGGGCGCACCGCACGCCAAGACTCGACTCGCAGAGAACTTCGACAGCAGCACGCGGGCCGCATTGGCGTTTGCGCTTCTCACCGACACCGTGCTCGCTGTGCGCGCGGTCCCCTCTGTCGTGCGCGTTGTACTGGTGTCGAACGAGCCGGAGCTGCTGACGACGATCCTGGACGAACCATCCGCAGCACCGAGGATGGGCGGCAGGCCTGCCGGCGCCGAGTTGACCATCGTCGCGGACCCGGCGGACTCGGGCGATGGGCTCAACGCCGCAGTCTCACACGGTATCCGCCACGCGAGAAAACTGGACGACCGCGCATTCACCGCAGCGCTGGTCGGAGATGTCGCCGCTCTGCGTCCCGACGATCTCGCGTATGCCCTCGACGAAGCGGTCGCACGCTTCCGCGCGGGTTCCGCGCTCGCCATGGTTGCCGACCGCGACGGCACGGGAACGACCATGATCACTGCAGCCCCCGGCGCGCGCATCGAGCCGCGCTTCGGCCTGGGCTCGTCCGCAGCACACCAGGCCGCGGGCCACGTGCTCCTTCCTGTGCCCGGTGAATCCTCATTGCGGCTCGACATCGACTCCGCCGAAGACCTGCGACGCGCTATTTCGCTCGACCCCGGGCTCGGAGCCGCGACGCGTCGCGTGGTTGCTCGCGGGCCCAACGGCTGAGCCGGCCCCGCTCAGAGCGCCCCTGTTCAGAGCACTGTAAGACGATGATGCCGTTCAGTCGACGAAGCCGGCCAGCGCGAGTGCCCCCGCGGCGATCGCAGCCGATGTCGCGGTGTCGCGCATCCACAGAGGAACCGCCGCCACGTGAAGCCCGACAGCTTCAAGCGCCGGCGCCGCTGCGGCATCCACGTCGTCGATGAGCCAGCCGTCGAGTGCGCCACCGGCGCTGCGGCTGCCATAGTGCAAGCCGACGGCCGCCGCGCTCGTCTCGACTCCGATTACCTCCAGGCACTGGTCGGCCATGCCCCGCACAGCGCTTCCACCGATGATCGGCGAGACGCCGACCACACGGGCCCGCGTCGTCCGCAGCGCGTCGCGCACCCGCGGAACATTCAGGATGCAGCCGACCGACACGACGGGATTCGAGGGTGGAAGGATGACGACGTCAGCCGTGACAATGGCATCCAGCACACCCGGGGCGGGCTGCGCCTCGGCGAGTCCGACCTGCACGAACTCGGTCGCGCGCACACGGGCCCCATAACGAACCCACCACTCCTCGAAATGGATCAACTCGCCGGCAGCGTGATCATCGGCCGCTTCGGCGAGACGCACGTTGGTCTCGATCGGCTGATCGCTCATCGGCAGCAGCCCGACACCCGGCCTCCAGCGCCGCGCAAGGAATTCGGTAGCCTCGCTGAGCGTGCGGCCGGAGCGCAACAGGTCGGTCCGCACGATGTGCGTCGCGAGATCGAGGTCGCCGAGGGTGAACCAATCCCAGCCGCGGCCGTATGCTGCAATCTCCGCTGAGGTGCGCCGCGACTCGCCGGGGCGACCCCAGCCCTGATCCTCCGCGATCCCACCGCCGAGCGTGTACATCATCGTGTCGAGATCGGGGCAAACCCGAAGCCCGTTGAGCCACATGTCATCGCCCGTGTTCACGACCACGTCGACGTGCACGGATGACCCGCCGTCGCCGTTCGCAGGATAGCGGGCGGCCAGGTGCGCAAGGAGCCCGCGGGTGAAGCGTGCACCGCCGACACCGCCCGACAGCACCACGATGCGTTCAAGCTCGGACGAGTCTGCGGGGTTCGACTGAATCATGGTCCTAGTCAATCGTGTTTCCCAACCGCGCACCGTATTGTTGGTGGCGATATTGTTGGTGGCGATGCTGACGCGACGAGACGCAGCCCAACGGCTGGATATTTCCCTGGAGATGGCTCGCCGCCACGGAATTCCGCCGCGGTTGACCGAGGCCGACCTCGACGAGTTGGAGGCGCATCCGCCCGACTGGTTGCTGCAATCGCGCGCGAATCGCACCGGCAGACGCCCCGTCTGGGTGCAGCTCAGCTGTGACGTCTGCGGCTTCAGTGAGGCCGCCCGCCCGAAGAAGTGGTGGCCGACCTTCACCTATCTCACCTGCGAGCACCACCTGATCGGCGACCTTCCGAATGCCCCGGCCGGCACTCACCGCAGCGAATACGCCGGCATCGGATCACGTTTCGTCGGTATCGTTGATGAGCACGCCTGAGCCGGTGCGACTCGTCATCGACCTCAAGGTGCGGGCGTGCTCCCTGCCGTGGGCGTCAGCTTCGGCCACTGATGAGGGTTGCGAGGCGAGCCGCAGGATGGGTCGTTGCCTTTCCTGTGGCATATTCCCGCCGGTCCGCGAAGCGATAGGCGGCGTAGAGGGTCGCGGCCCCAATCCAACGGAGCGGCTCGAACTCCCAGTTCCGAGAGCGGTGCCCGACCCAGGGCAGGCGGGTGAGCGGTGTGTGCTCCCCGATAATCAGGTCGCGCACGGTGCGCGCCGCCAAGTTGGTGCCGGTGAGCCCGTGACCGACATAGCCACCGGCGAAGACGACGCCGGTCGCGGAGTCGTAGGTGACACCCGCGGTCCAGTCACGGGGCACACCCAGCACACCCGACCAGGTGTGCTGCAGCCTTGTATCGGCTAGTCCGGGGAAAAGCTCACGGAGACGCAACGCGAGTTGTCCGACTGCTTTCTGCGCGGTCCGACCGTCGCGGTCGAAGCTCGATCCGAAGTTGTAGGGAACGCCCCGGCCGCCGATCGCGATCCGCCCATCGGCGGTGCGCTGAAGGTAGGAGAAGTTGTGAGCCAGGTCTCCAAGAAGCTCGCCTCCACGCCAGCCGACCGACTCGAAGTCGGAGTCGGCGAGCGGCTCGGTCACGACCATGCTGCTGTTCATCGGCAACAGTCGTCGACGCTGCCCGGCAAGTCCGCCGGTGTACCCTTCCAGGGCCTGGACGATGTATTTCGCACGGATGTCGCCACGGGCGGTCCGCACGACGTGTGGGCCGATCGACGTCGCAGCGGTGTCCTCATGGATCGTCACCCCGGAGTCTGCGACAACCTTCGCGAGGCCGAAGGTGAGGCGGGCCGGATGCACCCGCGCGCAGTGCGGTGTCCAGTAGCCGCCAAGCGCGCCCGCCACGTTGACCCGCTCCGCGAATTCGGCGGGACCGAGCTCAACCAGATGATCGCCAGCCCAGCCCTCCTGACGCAGGTTCGCAAGAGAGGAACGCATCCGGGCCAGTTGCGCGTTGTTCGTGGCGACATGCAACAGCCCGTCGTGGACGATGTCGTCGCCGAACCCCTCGGCCTTCGCGACATTCACCGACTCCTCGACGGCGCCGAACATCTCCCGCTGCAGCGCGATCGCCGCGGGCGCTCCCGCCACCCGGGCGTAATGCTGGAAAAGGCCGGCCGGTTTGGCACTCATCCAGCCGCCATTGCGACCGGAGGCACCGAACCCGGCAAAGTCCTTCTCGACGATCACGATCTCGAGATCGGGACGCGCGCGATTCAGGTAGTACGCGGTCCACAGCCCGGTGAGCCCGGCCCCGACGATCGCAACATCCGCCTCCCGGGATCCGGGGAGCGGAGGCCGCCTCTTCGGCCGGCCCTCGCTGGCCACCCAGTATGACACGTCTCCGTTGCGGACGCCCGCACCCGGTGTTGCCATCAGCCCCTGCCCTCACTTATCGATGCGCGGAACGAATCGCCGAATGGCCCGGATGAAGCGCGGACAGCGGTGTCAGCAGACATGTCTCTGCCTAATCTCCCTACTCGATCGGACGCGCGACGGCGTCGATGTCCTTGTCGGCCGAAGCAATCGTCACAAGCTCGGCGTCGAGATCGAGCTTGCGGCAGAACAACCAGTAGAGAGCGCCGCCCACCGGGATCCCGACGAAGAAGGCAATATCCACGCCGCCGAGGGCCACCGCGATCGGACCCTCGTATAGCCCCGCGATATACATGAACGGGATCATGGCGGCAACTGCCGCGACGTACGCGAGGATCCCGCGCCAACTCCACAAGCCGTACATGCCGTCGCGGCGGAACATCTCTCTCACCGAGTAGTGTCCGCGGCGCACGAAGAAGAAATCGGTGAGGTTCACGGCAGTCCACGGACCCATCAGGTACGCGAGGACGATCAGCACGGTGTACAGGTTGTTGTTGAGGAAGTCCGTTGGCACGAGCGCTGCGGCCACGGCACCGGTCAGTCCTACGATGAGGATCGTGATCACCCGGATCCGGCGCGTCGGGCGCACCGGGCGGATGCTGTCGACCGCGGTGATGAGCGTGAGCGAGCCGCCGTAGACGCACATCGCCATGAGTCCGATCAGGCCGAGACCGCCGGCGATGAGGACGAGCTCACCGAGGCCGGGGAACACGAGCTTGCCCGTCTCCACCAGGCTCACGGCGAAGCCTGTCGCGTCGCCGTCGAGGCGATCCGACAGTCCTGGCGAAGACTCCAGCAGCGACGGCATCAGTGACGCGGCTATGGCACCGATGGCCATGAAGGAGAAAAGCCCGAGGAAAAGCCCTCCCGAGGTGATGGCGACGATCGTGCCCCGCTTGGTGTCGACCGGCATGTAGCGTGAGTAGTCCGACACGAAGAACGCCCAGGTCAGCTGGTACGCCGCGGCAGCGATCACGACGGCGAGGAACGGTCCCACCTGGAAGGTGCCCGCGAGGTTGAAGAACTCGGCCGGTATCTGCCCCGTGACGCCCAGGCCGACCACGTAGATGAGGATCACGGCCACGAGCGCGTAGCTGATGTAACGTTGCGCTGCGTGCAACCAGTGGTAGCCGAAGATCGCGAGAACGAGAGCCACGAGGCAGACCACGATCGCCCACGTCGACGCGCTGCCCCAACCCAATCCCTCGGCTGTCACGCCGATCAGGTTGCCGCCGAGCACGACGTAGCCCCAGTAGACGACGATCGCCATCGCCCAGATGAACAGGGCACCGTAGCGTCCGAACTGCGGGCGGGACTGGATCATCTGCGGGAGCCCGAGGTGCGGCCCCTGCGTCGCGTGCGCCGACACCGGGATGGTGCCGAGGATCGTGCCGAGCGCGAGTGCAATGAGCGTCCAGGCGAGGTTGAGCCCGAGCCAGATGCCGATTGCGCCGGTTGCGATGGTGAGCAGCTGTGCGCTTCCGGCGAACCAGACAGTCGATTGGTCGAAAAGGCGGCCACGGCGTTCGCTCTGGGGCACATAGTCGATGGACCGGGTTTCAACGCCGGCGAGGACGCCTGCCTGCGGGTGTGTGTCGATCGTGCTCACGGGTTTGCACCTCCTTGTGTAAACCGAGTCCGGCGGACTCTCTAAGAGCCCAGTGTCGGCAGGCTCCACGAGAAAGGGAATTGGACGATCGTCCATTTATGGTGCCCACGTGTTACTTCCGTACATCAGAAATTGATCGACCAATGCCAATACGACGCCCTGTGGCAAGGCTGACCGGTTTGTAGCGGGACTTGGATCATCCAACAGTCTGATCGGCTGAGAGGCCTCATACTATGATTCAGGTCATGGCCGCACCGACGCAGACGCTGACGGTAAGAGACATCGTGTCCACGGCGAGCTTGGACATCCAGGTACTCGCCGGCGAATCCGGCATCGCCCGCGAATTGCTCTGGGCCCATAGCTGCGAGATGAAGAACCCCGAGCAATGGCTCAGCCCGCACGAACTCCTCATGACGGTGGGGCTCTGCGTCCCCGTGGCGCCCGCAGCTCAGGTCTCCTTTCTGAAACGCCTCGATAACGCGAGCCTTGCCGGCCTGATGATCGGCGACCACGAAGAGACGGCACCCCCGATCTCTGATGAAATGCTCCGAGAGGCGGACCGCCGTGGCTTCCCAGTCCTGCTCGCGGGCGCGCAGACACCCTACGCCGTGGTCGCGCGACATGTCGCGGCGGCGAACACCTCCTCGCAAACCCTCCAAGTACTCAAGCTGAGCAAGCTCTACCACCTCGCCGCGAACGCCGACGACGACAGTGAGGGGCTCATCCACGATCTCGTGGCGCTGCTCGGAATCGGCATCCGGGTGGAGGATCGCATCACCGGATTGCCCGTTCTCGCCGCAGAGGTCGGCGGCAAGAACGGCGAGCTGGTAAGTCGCGATTACACGCTGCGCGGCACTCACGCAGCGAACCTCATCATCGACGAATTCCCGGGTGAGGAACTGGACAGTTTCCTGCTGGTGCACCTGATGAAAGTGCTCGAAGTGACGATCGAGCACATCCTCAACGCCGCGGACCGCCGGGCTGAGGTCGCCGCGCGCGCCATGCTGTCTCTTCTCAACGGTGCCCAGCCGCCCGAACTCGATGAGTTGCTCGCCCCGCACCACGTATCTGCCGGGTTTCAGGTCGCCGCGTTCGCCGTCGAGGAGGGCGATCGCGTCGCCCGTGCTGTCGCGCTACGTGAGCTCCCGGTCGTCGTGGGCGCCGGCCGCACGAGCGGCCTTGCCCTCATGCCGACCGACCTTGTGCCGGAGATCCGAAAACTCGCACAGGACGGCGCAGTACGGTTTGGAGTCTCCTCAGCGTTCAGCGACTTTCACGACGTCCGCGTCGCCGCAGAGGAAGCCACGAAAGTGCTTGCCGCAGCCCAGTACAACGACCGTGTCTGGACCGAGTTCGAGGGCACGACCATCTCTGTGCTCGCGAAGTCAAACCAGGAATCCGCCGAAATCATCGCCGGGGTGCTCGGCTCGCTGGCCGAAGACACCAGCGAGGCGAGGCGCCTCCGCGAAACCCTCTTCGCCTTCCTGCGCAACGATCGAAGATGGAACGACACCGCCGACGAACTGGGCATCCACCGACAAACCCTCTCCTACAGGCTGAACCGCATCAAGGAGGCGACCGGCTCGACCGTCACAAAGACATCCGATCTTTCAGCGTTCTGGATTGCCTACCAGGCGTGGGAAGTCATACACCGGTCGGCGGATGCGGAGCACACGCTCGCCCGATGATTCGCCCGCGAACCCGGGCAACCAGGCGCAACGGCCCGACTACAAGTACAAGCTAAGCGCTGAAAAATGGCCGGCAGACCGTCTCAACGACTCTGCCGACCAATTCCCCGATAAGTCCCGCTCAATAAGCCGAACTGCTCTGCGTGCGCGAGGGGGGACTTGAACCCCCACGCCCTAATACGGGCACTAGCACCTCAAGCTAGCGCGTCTGCCTATTCCGCCACCCGCGCGCAGTTTCCACAGCCGACGCATCAGCTGCCGAGGTACGACCTTAGCACGAAAACACTCGTTGGTTTCATCGCTTGCGCTACCGTTTTGATCCGGCTGGTGACCGGATTGCCGGGCCGGTAGCGTGGGCGTCATGGCTTCAGCATCAGCGGGACCGACGCTCGACGAAACAGCAGTCATCGCGCGGGATCTCATCCGATTCGACACCACGAACTATGGAGAGGGAATCTCCAACGGAGAGAGCGAAGCGGCCGAGTACGTCGCGGCCCGGCTGACCCAGATGGGGTTGAAGCCGCAACTGTTCGATTCCGACCCGGGGCGCACGAGCGTCATCGCCCGGGTCGCCGGTCGCAACCCTGACAAGCCGGCGCTCGTGGTGCACGGGCACCTGGACGTCGTGCCCGCGGATCCGCGCACATGGTCGGTCGAGCCGTTCGCCGGCGAGGTCAAGGACGGTATGCTCTGGGGCCGCGGGGCCGTCGACATGAAGAACATGGACGCCATGATCATCACGGCGCTACACGACATCATCACCGCCGGAGGGCAGCCGGAGCGCAACCTCGTGGTCGCGTTCTTCGCGGACGAGGAGGACGGCGGTCGGCGCGGGTCCCATCACCTCGTGGCCAATCACCCCGAACTGTTCGCCGGTGCGACCGAGGCGATCAGCGAGGTAGGCGGCTATTCGATCGATCTCGACGGCAAACGCGCATACCTCCTGCAAACGGGGGAGAAGGCCCTCGTCTGGGTCAAGCTCGTCGCCCACGGACAGGCCGCGCACGGCTCACGGCTGGTCGCCGACAACGCGATCACCCGGCTGGCGGAGGCGGTCGCGCGCATCGGGCGGGAACCGTGGCCGATCACCCTCACCGACACCACCCGGCAACTGATCGGCGAACTCGAACGGCTCCTCGATGTCGGCGCCCGGCAACTCGGGCCGGACGAGGTCGTGTTGAGAACCGGCACCGCCGCCGGCTTCATCCTCGCCACGCTTCGCACGACGAGCAACCCGACGGCGCTGACCGCCGGTTACAAGCACAACGTGATCCCCGATCGTGCAGAAGCCCTGATCGACGTCCGCACGCTGCCCGGAGTCGAGGATGCGGCTCTCGCCCGTATCATCGAACTCGCCGGCGAGTATGTGGACGTCGAGATCCTGCACCGGGACATCGGGCTCGAGGCGGCGTTCTCCGGCGACCTCGTCGAGACCATTGTGCAGACGCTCGAGGAACACGACCCGGGCGCGCCGGTGCTGCCGTACCTGCTCTCCGGCGGCACGGACAACAAGGCGCTGAGCCTCCTCGGCATCACCGGCTACGGCTTCGCCCCGTTGCGGCTTCCACCCGAACTGGACTTCCCCGGCATGTTTCACGGCGTCGACGAGCGCGTGCCGCTGGACTCGCTCGTCTTCGGCCGGAACGTGCTGGCCGATTTCCTGCGGCGATACTAAGCGGTCCCGTTCGCGCCGACCGCCTAGGCTGGATGGGTGCGTGCGTGGACGAGACCGGAGATCCCGACGATCGAAGGGCACTCCGGGCCGCCGCTGTTGTTCGACACACCGACCGGGGCGCTCGTGGCCGCAGAGCCGGGTGCAGACAACACGACGCGCATGTACGTGTGCGGCATCACCCCGTACGATGCGACGCACATCGGGCATGCGGCGACGTATCTGGCGTATGACACCCTTCAGCGCCTCTGGCGCGATGCCGGCTATCGGGTGCGCTACACCCAGAACGTAACGGATGTCGACGACCCGCTTCTCGAACGTGCAGCGGCAGCCGGCATCGACTGGCGGGCGCTGGCCGATCAGCAGATCGACCTGTTCCGTTCCGATATGGAGAGTCTGTCGATCATCCCACCCGATGACTATGTCGCGGTCACGGAAAGCATCCAGCCCGTCGCCGACGCAGTGGATGCGCTCCTGGAACGCGGCATCGCCTATCGCGTGCCGACAGCGGATGCCGCCGCCGATGACATCTACTTCGACATCGCGGCAGCAGAGGCGCTGACGGCGTGGCGGCTCGGCCAGGAGAGCAACCTCGATCGCGTGCAGATGCTGGAACTGTCCGCCGAACGCGGCGGTGACCCGGATCGGACCGGCAAACGCGATCCGCTCGACCCGCTGCTCTGGCGCGGCGCCCGCGATGGGGAGCCCAGCTGGCCGTCGCGCGTCGGGCCCGGCCGGCCCGGCTGGCACATCGAATGCACCGTGATCGCATTGGCCACCCTGGGCGAGAACTTCACCGTCCAGGGCGGTGGCGCCGACCTGATCTTCCCGCATCACGAGCTGAGCGCGGCGCACGCGACCGCGCTTTCCGGGCATCCGCTCGCCGCGGTGTTCAACCACACCGGCCTCGTCGCATACCAGGGCGCGAAGATGAGCAAATCGCTCGGCAACCTGGTGCTGGTGTCCGAGTTGCGCGAACAGGGCGCCGACCCGCGCGCGATCCGCCTCGCGCTGCTTGCGAACCACTACCGCAGCGAGTGGGAATGGACGCCCGCGGTGCTCGCGACGGCGACGGCACGGTTGGCCGAATGGTCGGAGTTCGCCCGACAGGGCACTGCGACGGGCCGCGACACGACAGCCGTTCACGACACGACAGCGGTCATCGACGAGCTGCGTCGCACGCTTGCCGACGACCTCGACACCCCCGGCGCGTTGGCCGTCATCGACCGGACGATCGCCTCTGCCGGCAGCGACCCGCACCTGCTCGCCGACGCGATCGACGCGCTGCTGGGGGTGCGCCTGTAGTAGCCGGTGAGATGGCGCAGGACGTGCCATTGCGGCAACTCGGCGGGCTTGACCGGCGGAACCGCTCAGTCCCTGCCGCGCCACGGCTCGTCGGGCCGGCCATCGGGCCGGCCGTCTGGTCGCCCGTCTCGCCCGTCGCCGCGCTTGCGCAGGTAGCGTTCGAACTCCTGTGCGATCGCCTCACCGCTGGCCTCGGGGGAGTCGACCGTGTCTCTGGCCTGCTCCAACTGACGGATGTACGCGGCCATGTCATCGTCGTCGGCCGCGAGTGCGTCGATCCCGGCTTCCCAGCTCGCAGCCTCCGCCACGAGGTCACCGCGCGGGATGGTGACGTCTACCAGTTCCTCCACCGCGTCGATCAACGCGAGCATCGCTTTCGGCGACGGCGCATTGTGCACGTAGTGCGGCACGGATGCCCAGATCGCCAGCGTGGGGATGCCGACCTTCTCGGCAGCATCCGCGAACACGCTGAGAATGCCCACCGGACCCTCGTAGGTCGGCCGCTCCACGTGCAACTCAGCCCGCACCTGCGCATTCTCGCTGGAGGTGAAGATCGAGATCGGGCGCGTGTGCGGAACATCCGCGAGCATCGAGCCGAGGAAGACGATGGCGCCGATGTCCGCAGCGAGAGCGGCGTCCAGCAACTCCGCCGTGAAGTTCTTCCAGCTGCGCGACGGCTCCGTTCCGAGCAGGAGGTAGATGTTTCCCACGTTGTTGCCGCTGATCTGAAGATCGGCGTCATCGGCGAGAGTGCGCGGCGCCGCGCCGGGGGAGGCCGGACCGTACAGCGTGGCGCTCGGCCACTCGATCGTGCGGGAGCCGTCTTCTTCGCTCGAGATCGTCGGCCGGTTGAACTGGAAGTCGAAATACAGTTCGGGGTCGACGTCGGCGAGCGCGACGACATCGAGCGTGTCTTTCAGCGTTCGCACTGCACCGCTGGCGGCCTCGCCTGCGTCGTTCCAGCCCTCGAACGCGACGACGAGCAGCCGCCCGCTCAGAACACTCTTTGCGTCTGTCACGATCCGTCGTACTCCGATTCCACGGTCATGGTCTCGGCCAGGGTTCGTCCATGACCTCCCTCCAGGATAGGGCCCCCTGCAGAGGGCGGCCGCAAGCTCGACGTGCGCCCCCGGTAGACTTGGGCCTCGTGACCACCGACTACCCCGCTGCCGTTCTGTGGGACATGGACGGCACGCTGGTGGACAGCGAGCCCTACTGGATGAGGGCGGAGCTGGAACTCATCAGCGAATACGGCGGAAGCTGGTCGCATGAGGAAGCGCTGCAGATGGTGGGCGCAGGCCTGTGGGTCTCCGCCGAGGTGTTCCAGTCGCGCGGCGTCGAGCTCAGCCCCGACGAGATCGTCACCCGGCTGACCGACCGGGTGCAGGAGCAGATCCACGACGGCGGCGTGCCGTGGCGGCCCGGTGCGCGCGAGTTGCTCGCCGAGATCCGCGACGCCGGCATTCCGACCGCCCTGGTGACGATGTCCGTGCGTCGAATGGCACAGCAGGTGGTCGACGCGATTCCGTACCCGGCGTTCGATCTGCTCGTCACCGGCGACGAGGTGACGCATCCGAAACCGCATCCGGATGCCTACCGGACTGCCACGCAGCGGCTCGGCGTCGACCCGGCACACACGATCGCCATCGAGGATTCCGTCGCAGGGCTCGGTTCCGCGGTAGCCGCGGGCACTGTCGCCATCGGCGTCCCGCATATCCTCGAGCTGCCGCCCAGCCCCGACTACACGCTGTGGCCGAGCCTGCACGGCCGCACCCTCGCGGATCTCACATCGCTCCTGCAGGAACGACGCGCACCTCTCGCATCAGACGGATCCCGGCGCTGATGTCGGAGGCGAACGCACCTGACCCACGCAGCAGCGGGCCGTTCCGAGCGGGCGATCGGGTGCAGTTGACCGGTCCGCGCGGCCATCTCAACACGATCTCCCTTCAGGCCGGCGGCACATTCCACAGCCATAAGGGCGTTCTGCCGCATGATGCGATCATCGGCCTGCCGGACGGTTCTGTCGTGACCAACAACGTCGGTGTCGAGCATCTGGCTCTGCGGCCGTTGTTGAACGACTTCGTCATGTCGATGCCGCGCGGTGCCGCGATCGTCTATCCGAAGGATGCGGCACAGATCCTCGCGCAGGCAGACATCTTTCCCGGTGCCACCGTCGTGGAGGCCGGCGTCGGTTCCGGTGCCCTCTCACTGTGGCTGCTGCGCGCGATCGGATGCGACGGCACGCTGAACTCGTTCGAGCGCCGTGAGGAGTTCGCCGAGGTCGCCCGCGACAACGTCGCGACGTTCCACGGCCACGATCCCGATAACTGGACCATCACGGTCGGCGATCTGAACGACGCACTGCCCGCCGTCACGTCGCCGGCCAGCGTCGACAGAGTGGTGCTGGACATGCTCGCACCGTGGGAGTGCCTGGATGCCTGTGCCACCGCCCTGAAACCAGGCGGGGTGCTGCTCTGCTATGTCGCAACCGTCACGCAGCTCTCTCGCGTCGCGGAGGCGATCCGTGCCACCGGGCGATTCACACAGCCCGTCTCGAACGAGACCATGGTGCGAGGATGGCATGTCGAAGGACTCGCCGTTCGCCCCGATCATCGGATGATCGGGCACACCGGTTTCCTCATCAGCGCGCGACTGCTCGCACCGGGAACGGTGCTACCGGAACCCAAGCGTCGCCCGTCCAAGTCGGACTACAGCGACGAGGACCTCGAGGCGTGGACCCCCGGCACGCTCGGCGAACGCGTGGTGAGCCCGAAGTCGTTGCGCAAGCGGGTTCGCGAAGCATCCGTCAATGCGGAACAGGCTCGCAACCGCGACGCTGCGCGCGATCAGCAGCCGACCGACTCCGAGCCCGAATCGTCGGCCGCACAGAAATCCATCAACTAGCATGGGATGCCGTAAGCCCACGGCTTACCTCCCGTGTTGATCGCACCGAAAGAGGACTCGTGCGCAGAGTACCCGCATTGTTGGTAGCCGCAGGATTGATCGTTGCGACGCTGTCTGGTTGCAGTGCCCCGGCGGGCGCGAACTGTATCGTCCAACCGGGCCCCGCATCGCAGCTCGTATCCGTGACCGGCCAGTTCGGCAAGACGCAACACGTTCAGTTCCCGACCCCGCTGCCGTCGCGCACCCTCCAGCGCAGCATCCTGAGCCGCGGAACCGGCGCCCCCCTGCAGCAGGGCCAGTTCATCGAGGCCGAGCTCACCCTGCTGAACGGTGCCACCGGGCAGTCAGAGCAGAACGGGCGTGTCGGCCTCCCGCTGAGCCTGTCCACATACCCGGGGCTGGGCAAGGCATTGCAGTGCGTTCCCGTCGGTTCGCGGGTGGCGATCACCGGCACCGCCGGGCAGATCTTTGGCGCATCCGGTGTTCAATCGACCGGACTGTCCCCGTCGTTCCCGCTCGTTCTGACCATCGATGTCGTGCGCGCGTTCCTGCCGAAGGCCAATGGAACGCCGCGACCCGGCCAGCCCGGCTTTCCCACGGTGGTACTCGCGCCCAATGGCCGGCCGGGCATCAAGGTGCCGAGTACTCCGGCTCCGAAAAAGGTCGAAGTCGCCACCCTCAAGAGCGGCAGCGGCCAGACCGTGACCAAGGATAAGACGGTCGTCGTCGCCTACACCCAGGTGAACTGGTCGGACAACACCGTCGCAGCCTCGAGCTGGGATCAGGATGCTCCCGTGCAATGGGCGCTCGGCACGGCGCCGCAGGGCGTGACCGCCGCACCAACCGGCACGGCACAGGCTCTGATCGGCTCGAAAGTCGGGTCGCAACTGATCGTGCTGGTGCCGGCGGATGCGAAAACCGGCGCAGCCGCTTCTGCATACGTCATCGACGTGCTCGGAGTGATCTGACGCATCCGGTTATCCTCCCACCGACCCGTGGGCTGACCTAGGATGGACGAGTGCCTTCAGCGTCGTCACCTGCCCGGATTCCGGTCGAAGAGCGACTCTTCAGCCTGGTGCTCGCGCTGCTCGCGACCGAAACCGGCCTGACGAAAAGCACGATCCTCTCAACGGTGCAGGGTTACCGCCAGCGGTACTCGGCCGGGGGCGACAACGCCAGCCTGGAACGGCAGTTCGAACGCGACAAGGACGACATCCGCGAATTGGGGGTGCCGCTGGAGACCGTCGAGGTCCCCGGAGAGCCCGGCAACAACCAGAACCTGCGCTACCGCATTCCGAAAGGCAGTTACGACCTGCCCGCGGACATTCGCTTCTCGCCGAACGAGATCACCCTGCTGAGTCTCGCCGCGACGGTTTGGCGAGAAGGATCGCTGTCCGGCGAATCGCGCAGGGCGATCATGAAACTGCACGCGCTCGGCGTCGAATCCGAGGCGCCCATCATCGGGTATGCGCCGCGACTGCGCGCTCGCGAGGCCGCGTTCGATCCGCTCAGCGTCGCGTTGGAACGCAAGACCGTCGTGACGTTCCTCTACCTCAAGCCCGGCGAGCCTGAACCGCGGCGTCGAACCGTCGAACCGCTCGCACTGGTGCAGCATCTCGGCCGCTGGCATCTGCAGGGAACCGACACGGATGCCGGCCAGCCGCGCACGTTTCTTCTCTCGCGAATCGTCGGCACGGTCACCCCGACCGGCGTCGTCTTCGAACCGGAGGGCAACGACTTCGCCACACGGACACTCGACGAGCTGCAGGCGATCTGGCTCGCGAACGTCGCGGAAGTCGAGGTGGTGCCCGACACGGATGCCGCGGCCCGTCTGGGCAAGCGCTACGGCACACCGGAGCCCGGTCAGACGCGGCTGTCCGTGCACTATTCGGACATCAACATCCTCGCAGACGAACTCGCCGGATACGGTCCGGAAGTGCTGGTCCTCGCACCGGATGCGTTACGCGAGCACGTCATGAATCGATTGCGGGAGACCATCGCGGCCCACCGGGACGATGAGAACGGCGGCGTCCACGACCTCGGCACGGGGGGCAGCAATGGCTGAGCGCGCCATGCAAGCGCAGGACAAGCTGGCGTTCCTGTTGTCGCTCGTGCCCTACCTGATGGACCAGGGCCGCGTCAGCGTGACGGATGCCGCCGAGCACTTCGGCGTCTCTCCCGAGCTGGTTCGCACGGCGGTGCGCCTGATCGCCGTCTCCGGCGTGCCGGGAGAGACGCAGCAGTACCAGCCGGGCGACCTGTTCGACATCGCCTGGGACGCATTCGAAGACCACGACGAGATCATTCTCACCCACCTGGTCGCGATCGACGATTCACCGCGATTCTCCGCCCGCGAGGCCGCCGCGCTGATCGCCGGCCTGCAGTACCTGTCCGCTCTGCCCGAGAACGCGAACCGCGACGCGATCGCGTCGCTGATGGCGAAGCTGGCTCACGGAGCATTCGGCCGGCCGAGTCAGGTCGCCGTCGCCCCGGCTGAGACGGATGCCTCGCTCGCGCTCATCCGCGACGCCGTCTCCGGCGGCACCCAGCTCGAGTTCGGCTACCTCTCCTCGCGCGGAGAATACGAGTTGCGGCGGGTCGACCCGCTGCGCGTCGAGTCGGTCGACCAGGACTGGTATCTGCGCGGCTGGTGCCATCTGAGAAGAGCCGTGCGGACGTTCCGCCTCGATCGCATGACGAACCTGATCGCGACGACGGACCCGATCAGCTACCGGCCCACCGATGTCGCTCTGCCCGAAACACTGTTCGAGGGCTCCGAAGACGACCTCACGGTGCAACTCGAGGTGCCCGTCGCCGCGCTTCCGTTGATCGCGGACTATCTGCGTGACAGCACCGATGCGACGGAATTCGATGGTTATGTGCGGGCAACCATGCGCGTCGCCCACTATCACGGCCTCAAACGACTGGTGAACTCGTTCTCAGGGGTGCTCACGGTGATCGGCCCGGCCGAGGCGCGTGCCGCGGTCGCGGACTGGGCGGCCGCTGGGCTGGCCCGCTACAGCACCTAGACTCTTCGCATGCCGTGGTGGTCGTGGGTCGTGATCTGGGGATGTCTCGTGCTCGCGGCGCTCGCAACATTCGGCCGGCTCGGTTACCTGATTGTGACCAAGTTCCTGAAGGTGCTGCATGCGCTCGGCGGCCTGGCCGACAAGACGGAACTTCTGCAGTCGCACGTTGACGCATTCGCCGACGAGCGTAGGAGCTCCGCGGTCTTCGCCGATGCCGCCGAACTCGCCGAACAGCGCCGCGCCGCACGAGCGGAACGAGCGCGTTGGCGTCAAACACGCAGGGAAGCTCGGGTACGACAGGGTAAGATTGCGCAAAGCGCTGATCCTCAGCGGTTCTCCCACCTACTCAAAAGGACGTGACCGTATGTTCGCCGGTCTCACAGGATGGCACCTCCTCATCATCCTTGCCGTGATCTTGTTGTTGTTCGGCGCAACGAAGCTGCCCGCTCTTTCGAAGAGTGTCGGTCAATCGATGCGCATCTTCAAGAACGAGGTCAAGACGATGAAGGAGGAAGACGTGAAGGGTGCGTCCGTCAGCAAGGATGCTGATGCTCTCGACGCTGACTCCCACAAGGCAAGCACGACGGATTCGTCCTCTCAAACCAAGCCGTAAGCAGAATGAGCACCGCTACACGGCCCAAGCGGAGCAGAAATCGCGAGGGCCGGATGTCGCTGGGCCAGCATCTCGTCGAGTTGCGCAAGCGACTGTTTCGAATCGCCTTGGGCGTCGTGCTCGGTGCCGTCGCCGGCTGGTTCCTGTACGACTTCGTCTGGGGTGCGATGAGCGCACCGGTGAAGGTGCTGGCGGCGGCTTCGAACGTCCACATCAACTACACGAATGTGACGGCCGCATTCGATCTGCGCATGCAGGTTGCGATCTACACCGGGATCGTCATCTCATCGCCGGTGTGGTTGTATCAGATTTTCGCGTTCCTGGTGCCGGGGCTAACCGGCAAGGAGAAGCGTTACACGTTCGGCTTCTTCTTCACCGCGATCCCGCTGTTCATCGCCGGCTGCGCGGCCGGCTGGTACGTGTTGCCGCACATCGTGACGCTGCTGACGAGTTTCGCGCCCAAGGGCGATGCCACCCTGTTGACCGCCGGCGACTACTTCTCGTTCGTACTCAAGCTGATCGTGGCGACCGGGATCGCCTTCGTGCTGCCGGTGTTCCTGGTGTTGCTCAACTTCATGGGGATCCTCTCGGCGCGGGGAATCCTCAAGGCGTGGCGGATCGCACTGGTCGTGATCCTGTTGTTCACCGCGATCGCAACCCCGTCTGCCGATGTCGTCTCGATGTTCATGCTGGCCATTCCGCTGGTGTTCTTGTACTTCGCCTCGGCAGGCGTGGCAGCCATCCACGACCGGCGCGCGGCGAAGGTCGCCGCGCGCATCGAAGAAGACCTCGCCATCTAGTGCGGCCGAAGTCTAGTGTGGCCGAGACAGTGCCGGCTGAGACGGTGGTGAGCGGGTGAGTGCGGAGCCGACGCCGGCCTCCCGGTATGCAGCCTCACGGATGCACGCGCGCTCGCCGCGGTTGGATGACTTCCGCGGTGCGCTGAGCTTCGAACTCGATCCGTTTCAGCGCGAGGCGTGTGCCGTTCTGGAAAGCGGCCGCAGTGTTCTCGTCGCCGCGCCTACGGGTGCCGGCAAGACCGTGGTCGCCGAGTTCGCCGTCTTCCTCGCTCTGCAGCAGGCCGCCGCAAAGGTCTTCTACACCGCACCGATGAAGGCGCTCAGCAATCAGAAGTATCAGGAATTCGTAACGGAGTACGGGCCCGACCAGATCGGGTTGCTGACCGGGGATACGAACATCAACCCGCACGCCCGCATCGTCGTGATGACGACCGAGGTGCTGCGCAACATGCTGTACGCCGATTCAAACCTGTTGGCCGAGCTGTCCTATGTCGTGATGGACGAGGTGCACTATCTTGCCGACCGCTTCCGCGGTGCCGTGTGGGAAGAGGTCATCATCCACCTGCCACAGGCCGTTCGGCTCGTCTCGCTCAGCGCGACAGTCTCGAATGCGGAGGAGTTCGGCGACTGGCTGCAGGCGGTGCGCGGTGACACGGAGGTCATCGTCTCCGAGGAACGGCCTGTGCCGCTCGAGCAGCATGTCCTGATGCGCTCCAAGCTGATCGATCTGTTCGATTCGTCCGGCCTGGCCGCCACCAATCGGGTCAACCCAGAGCTCGTGCAAATGGCGCGTTACGGCGGGCGCACGCTCGGTTCGCGCCAGTTGAAAGACGTTGGCCGACGCCACTCGAGAGGAGGGCGACGCGAAAGCTTCCGGCTCGATCGAGCCGATGTCGTGACGATGCTCCGGGAACGCAATCTCACGCCAGCCATCTTCTTCGTGTTCAGCCGGATCGGATGCGATCAGGCCGTCAAGCAGGTGCTGCGCGCCGGCATCCGACTTACCGAAGCAGATGAGCGCGACGAGATCCAGGCGATCGTCGACGATCGCTGCAGAACACTGCGAGACGAAGATCTCGCCGTACTCGGGTATTGGGAGTGGCTCGAGGGCTTGAAACGCGGTGTCGCCGCCCACCACGCCGGCATGCTGCCCGCGTTCAAGGAGGTCGTCGAGGAGCTGTTTCAAAAGAAACTGGTGAAGGCTGTGTTCGCCACCGAGACGCTCGCGCTCGGCATCAACATGCCCGCGCGCACCGTCGTACTGGAGAAATTGGAGAAATTCAACGGCGAATCGCGAGTGCCGATCACACCGGGGGAGTACACCCAGCTCACCGGTCGCGCCGGACGTCGGGGCATCGACGTCGAAGGCCACTCTGTCATCCAATGGCAGGACGGCCTGGATCCGCAGGCGGTCGCGTCGCTCGCCTCCCGCCGCAGCTACCCATTGAATTCGAGTTTTCGCCCGACGTACAACATGGCAGCGAATCTGATCGACCAGTTCGGGCGGGAGCGCGCGCGCGAAATCCTCGAGTCCTCCTTCGCTCAATTCCAGGCGGACCGCGCCGTCGTCGACCTTGCTCGAACGGTGCGCCAGCAAGAAGAATCGCTGGCCGGCTATGCGAAGTCGATGCAGTGCCACCTCGGCGATTTCACCGAGTATGCGGGAATCCGACGCGAATTGAGCGATCTGGAACGACAAAGCTCCCGTGTCGAACACCAGAGCAGATCTGAGCGGGAGAGGCGGCAGTCTCGCCTCGCCGCCCTGCGCAGGCGGCTGAAGTCGCATCCGTGCAACGGGTGTGCCGATCGCGAAAAGCATGCTCGATGGGCGGAGCGGTGGTGGCGCCTCCGACGCGACACCGATGCCCTCAGCCGACAAATCCGCTCGCGCACCGGTGCCGTCGCACGGGTCTTCGACCGGGTGACCGACGTGCTGCTCGACCGCGGCTATCTCGTCGACACAGCCGGTGTCATGAGCTTGACTCCGCACGGGCACACGCTCAAGCGCATCTACGGCGAACGCGATCTGCTCGTGGCCGAGTGTTTGCGTCGAGCGACCTGGCGGCATCTGGACGCGCCGAGTCTTGCCGCAATGACCTCGGCACTCGTCTATGAGCCCAGACGGGACGAGGCGGATGCCGCCGAGCGTTACCTTCCGCGCGGCCTGTTCCGTCCGGCGCTCGAGAAGACGCAGGAGCTCTGGGCGCGCCTGGACGACCTGGAGCGCGCGAACAAACTGCCCGGCAGCGAGCCTCTGGCGACCGGGCTGTGTCTGCCGATGCATGCGTGGGCTTCGGGCGGCGGCCTCGATGCGGTGCTGCGAGACGCCGACATGGCCGCCGGCGATTTCGTGCGCTGGACCAAACAAACCATCGACCTGCTCGACCAGATCTCCGTCGTCGCAGTCGGATCGGTATCGCACACCGCCCGCGCCGCGCTCGAGTCGATCCATCGGGGCATCGTGGCATATTCCTCCGTTGCTTGAGCGATTCGAAGGCATCCCATATCGCGATCGCCTAAGCTCTGACACCGTGACCCCTGCACGCCGCGCCCTGCTGCCGACGTGGCTCGCGATCATCGCCTCCATCGTCGCGGCGCCCATGCTGGATGCGGGTTTTCCCGATCAGGATGCCTGGCCCCTCACGTTCGTCGGCGTCGCCCTGGTGTTGATCGCGCTGATCGGCCGGCGGGCAGGGGCAGCGTTGGCGATCGGCATCATCACCGGTGTGGGGTTCTCCCTCATCCATGTGTCATGGACGGCGCTCTACCTCGGGCCCCTTCCGTGGATCGCCCTGGCGGTGCTTGAGGGTCTGTTCTTCATGGTCGGCAGTCTCACGATCGCGCTGGCCTACCGCTGGGTACCGGGCGCGTGGCCGTCGACGCTCGGCCGGCTCGGCCTGCTGCCGGTTGTCGTCGCCGGCCTGTGGACGGCTCGCGAGGCGATCGCCAGTGTGTGGCCATATGGCGGTTTCCCCTGGGGTCGTCTCGCGCTCTCGCAGTCGGAAAGTCCGCTTGCGCCGCTGGTCGCCTGGCTCGGCGTTTCTGGGCTCAGTTTCGTGATGGTCTGGCTGGTCGCATTCATCGTCGCGTGCGCTGTCGAAGTCCGTACCGCCGAAGCAGGAGCGGCTCGCGGCCGCAGGAGCGTGCTGGTACTCGGTGCGATCGCCGTGGTGCTGGCGATTCCGGCCTGGCCCGCGACGACATCCGGCACCATTGCCGTCGGTGCTGTGCAGGGCAACGGCCCCGCCGGCTACTTCCAGGATGCCGCCCCCGGCGAGGTGATGAATGCGCAGACCAGTGCGACGATCCCGTTGATCGGAAAACGCCTGGACCTGGTGGTCTGGCCGGAAGGAGCGGCCGATGTGGACCCCACCCGTGACGCCGCATCCGCACGGGTGTTGAACGAACTGAGCACGCAGCTGAAGGCACCGATGATCGTCGGGACGATCACGCATCGAGGCGGCAAATACTTCAACTCGTCGCTGCTCTGGAAGGCAGGCAAGGGCGCCGTCGCGATCTACGACAAGAAACACCCGGTGCCGTTCGGGGAGTATGTGCCGGATCGCGCCTTCTGGGAGCCGTTCGCGCCGAGTCTGATCGGCCTGATCCAGCGCGACTACACGCCCGGCACGCGGAGCAACGTGTTCGACGTCAACGGCATCAAGGCGGGCATTTCGATCTGTTTCGACATCGCGGACGACCAGCTCACGACGGAGATGATGGACGGGGGAGCGCAGCTCATCCTGGCGCAAACGAACAACGCCGACTTCGGCACCACGAAGGAGAACGTGCAACAGCTGGCGATCGCGCGGCTTCGTGCGATCGAAACCGGGCGATCGCTCGTGAACATCTCCACCGTCGGAACCAGCCAGATCATCTCTCCGACCGGGGCGACGATCGCACAGATCCCGGCGTACAAACCCGGAGCGATGGCTACGGCCGTGCCGCTCGGCACCACCACGACCCCGGCCGTGCTGCTCAGCCGTGGCATCGAGTGGCTCGTGAGCGGGCTCGGACTGGCCGGTCTCATCCTTGCGGCAGCGGCACGTCGTACGCGGCCGAGACGGCCGAGGAGATCAGATGGCTGACACCCTCGTGATCGTGCCCACCTATGACGAGCGCGCAAGCCTCGAGTCGATCATCACCCGGATCCGCGGTGCTGTCCCGAGCGCCGACGTGTTGGTCGTCGACGACGGCAGCCCCGACGGAACGGGCGAGCTCGCCGAGCGGCTCGCCGCGGCCGATGCGCGCATCCGGGTCATGCACCGTACCGGCAAGTGCGGCCTTGGACGAGCGTACTTGGCCGGCTTCGCATACGCGCTGGACAACGGTTACGCCTTCATCGCGCAGATCGATGCTGACGGCTCGCACGATCCCGCTGAACTCGCGGCGATGGTGCAACGGGCCAGGGACGGCGCAGACCTGGTCATCGGCTCCCGGTGGGTGCCGGGTGGCAGTGTGCGCCATTGGCCGTGGTATCGACAGGCGATCTCGCGAGCAGGCAATCGGTATTCACGCATCGCACTGCGTTCGCACATCCGCGACATCACCGCAGGATTCCGCGTATTCCGCGCGAGCGCCCTCCGTGGCCTCGACCTCGACGGCGTCTCATCGCAGGGCTACTGCTTCCAGGTCGAGATGGCGTGGCGCACCGAGCGCTCGGGGTTGCGGGTGGTGGAGCTCCCCATCGTGTTCGTCGAACGCACACAGGGGGCCTCGAAGATGCACATCGGCATCGTGGTCGAGGCCCTGTTCCGGGTCACCGGATGGGGCATCGCCGATCGTCTCGGGGCGGGCAACCCGGCGCAGGCAGCGAAGAAACGCCCGACTCTCGACTAAGCGCCCACCTTGCGTTCGCCGCGGCGGGCACGCAGATAGGTCAGTCGTTCTTCGAGCAGATCCTCGAGTTCGGCACGAGTGCGGCGCTCCAGCAGCATGTCCCAATGGCTTCGCGGAGGCTTTGCGTCACTTCGATCGATCTCGACCGGTTCGTCGTCGACGAGGAGCGTCGCCGCGTGACCGCAGGTCTTGCACTCCCAGGTCTCCGGGGCTTCGGCTTCCGCTGAAAAGACGACCTCGGTCGTCCGACCGCATTCTGAACAGAGGTAAGTGTATTGGGCGCGTGGGGAGAAGGTCACTCCCTCCTCGGATTGGAGGCTCTGGGATCCCAGCCTCATTCCGCGCAAACTGCGATCTGCCATTGTCGGGTCTCCTTCACGCGATGCATGCACTGTTATAAACCGTCAAGCTGGGCATTCTCTTTCCGTATTCGCTTTTCTTTCAGTGGCCTCTCAGGAATCGGCCGCGATCACCTCGAAAGCAAGGTCGCAGCGGTCGGTGATGATGCCGTCGACTCCCAATCGCAGCAACCGTTGCATGTCGCTCGGATCGTTGACGGTCCAGACGTGCACCTCAAGCCCGGCCGCGTGCCAGGCGCTCACGGACTGCGCGGTCACCAGCCGGAAGGGCCCGTAGCGTTCCGGAATCTGCAGGGCGTCGATGGCACGGGCGACGAGGCGGACGAGGGGAGTGAAGCGCAGCCGTGCGCCGAGCACGGCCCACAGCACCTGAATGGAAGACGCGGATGTTGCCACCCCTGGCAGCAGTGCGACCGTCCGGGTACGACGGCGGTTGGAGAACGATGTCACCAGCACCCGGTCTGTCGCACCGGCCGCGAGAATCGCTCGTGCGGTCGGCTCAACGGCTCGCGGCGACTTGACGTCCACGTTGAAGGATGCGTGCGGGAACTCGGTCAGGACATCGGTCAGCGACGCGAAGCCCTGGCCGCCGCCCAGGTCGACCGAGCGCAGTTGCGCCATGGTGAGCCGCTCGACGCTGGACGCTCGACCTGCGATCCGCGTGAGGTCCGGATCGTGGCTGATGACGGCGACACTGTCAGCGGAGGCGTGCACATCCGTTTCCAGGTGCGTCGCGCCGGCGCCGAGCGCAGCCCGGAACGCGGGCGGCGTGTTCTCGGGCACACCGATCGCGAGGCCCCTGTGGGCGAAAATGCGAGGTGGCCGCGTCGCGAAGTACGCTCCGTCACGCACCGGATCGTCCCGGCCTAGTCGAGCGTCTCCGCGGCAGGGGCAGGCGGTGCCGGCGGCGTCTGCAGTCCACCCGGCAGCCCGCCCGGCACGAACGCCTTGCCGATGCCCTTCAGCGCCTCCGTGAGTTCGCTCGGAATGACCCAGAGCGTGTTCGAGGTGCCCTCCGCCAATTTCGGCAGGGTGAGCAGGTATTGGTAGGCGAGCAGCTTGGGGTCCGCGTCGCCGGCGTGGATGGCGCCGAAGACGGTCGTGATCGCCTTCGCTTCACCCTCCGCCCGGAGGACGGCGGCCTTCGCGTCGCCCTCGGCCTTCAGGATCGCCGCCTGCCGCATGCCTTCTGCGTTCAGGATCTCCGACTGCTTCGTTCCCTCTGCGGTCAGGATGACGGCACGTCGGTCACGCTCGGCGCGCATCTGCTTCTCCATCGAGTCCTGGATCGAGAGAGGTGGATCGATGGCCTTCAGCTCGACACGACCGACACGGATGCCCCACTTGCCGGTCGCTTCGTCCAGCACGATGCGCAGTTGCCCGTTGATCTCGTCGCGGCTGGTCAGCGCCTGTTCCAGGTTCAACCCGCCGACCACGTTGCGCAGCGTGGTCGTCGTGAGCTGCTCGACCGCGCCGAGATAGTTGGCGATCTCGTACGTCGCGGCACGCGCATCCGTCACCTGAAAATAGACGACCGTGTCGATCGAGACGACGAGGTTGTCCTCGGTGATCACCGGCTGCGGCGGAAAGGAGACGACCTGCTCACGCATGTCGATCAGCGGGCGTACCCGGTCGATGAACGGCACCACCACGTTCAGCCCGGGCAGCAGGGTCTTATGATATTTGCCGAGCCGCTCGACGACTCCGGCCGTCGCCTGCGGCACGATGCGGATCGCCCGAAACAGGGTGACGAGCACAAAGATGACAATGACCGCGACGATCACGAAGACGATGATCTGCACGACCAACTGGGTTCCGCTACTCACGCTGCGTTCCTTTCAGCAGGGACGACGACGGCCGTCGACCCTTCGATAGCCGAGACGAGCACTCGCTCGCCCGGTTGCAAATCTCGTTTCGGAGCATTCGCCGCGACCCGAGCCGTCCAGGTTTCGCCGTTGGCCAGTTTGACCTGCCCACCGGTCGACGTCATCGTCACCACCACGACGCCCTGAATTCCGATCAGCGCGTCTACGTTGCTCTTGGCCGGGTCCGCACCTCGTTTGAGCACGCGGAGCAGGGGAGGCCTGATCGCAAGCAGCAGGAAAACAGACAGCGCGGCCGCGATGAGCAATTGCCCCCACCACACCACACCGAACAGCCCGGACACCAACCCGCCGAGGCTGCCGATGGCGATCATGAGAAAGGTGAACTCGAGCGTGAGCATCTCGACGGTGATGAAGATCAAGATCAACACGAGCCAAACTATCCATGCAAAGGATGTGATCTCGCCCATCGAACGTGCGCCCCTCTCCCTGGTCCGGCCCCCTGGTCCGGTCCCTCGGCCTAGCTCTGACCGTAGCAGTTCGCGTGACGGCCATGGAGTTGATCTTGGTAGTCTCTTCCCAACCGTGTCATGTTCCAGGCGCGCGTCAGCACCAAGGAGTCAAAGCAGTGGAGTCAAAGCAGTGAGCAATCCTCTCGCACCGTCGTCCCTGAACGGCAAACGCGCCCTTGTCACCGGCTCGTCGCGTGGAATCGGTGCGGACACTGTCTCCTATCTGGCCGATGCGGGTGCCGAGGTCGTCATCAACTACCGGAACAAGCAGGCTCGCGCCGATAAATTAGCGGATGCGATCCGCTCGCGCGGCGGCGTCGCGCACGTCGTCGGCGCGGATCTGACCGACCCGGTGTCCGTGAGTACGATGTTCGACACGGTCGCCGCGGCCCTCGGAGGCTTGGACATCCTGGTCCTGAATGCCTCGGGAGGCATGGAGTCCGGCATGGCCGCGGACTATGCCATGCAACTGAACCGCGATGCACAGGTCGACGTGCTCACCGGCGCGCTGCCTTTGCTGACGACCGGTGCGCGCGTCGTCTTCGTGACGAGCCACCAGGCGCACTTCATCCGCACGACGGAGACGATGCCCGAATACGAGGCTGTCGCACTCAGCAAACGCGCGGGGGAGGACGCTCTGCGTGCGCTCATCCCGGATCTCGATGCGAAAGGCATCGAGTTCGTCGTCGTCTCAGGGGACATGATCGAAGGGACGATCACGGCGACACTGCTCGAACGGGCAAACCCGGGCGCCATCGGCGCACGCAAAGAGGCGGCCGGCAGGTTGTACAACGTGAGCGAATTCGCGGCGGAGGTCGCTGCGGCGACCGTCGAGCCGGTGCCGACCGACCACACCCGCTATGTCGGAGATGTCTCCGGCTTCGTCTCGGAGTGAGCCTGTCGCGAGCGCGCTCGGCACCGGTGAACTCGTCGGCGCCGCATCCGTCGTGCTGAGAGGAGTCCTGTGAAAGCATCCGACCTGTCACTGCTGGCGACGCTGTCGCGGCCGACTCTGCACCCGAGCGGCCGCCGTGCGGTGGTTGCCGTTTCGCGGCCCGATCTGTCGGCCAATGCCGTTCTCGGACAGTTGTGGACGATACCGATCACCGGGCACGCCGCCCCGCGTCGGCTCACGCGCGGCTTTCGCGACACAGAACCGCAGTTCTCGCCAGACGGCCGGCTGATCGCATTCCTGCGGTCGGAGTCCGGCGGTGCCGCGCAATTATATCTGGTCGATGCGATGGGCGGTGACCCGATGCGGGTCACCGACCGGCTGCTGGGCATCTCCGAGTTCTGCTGGTCGCCGGACGGCGGCTCGTTGGCATTCGTGAGCAGAGTCCCCGAGCCTGGTCGCTACGGAACGGTTGCGGGTCTTGGCCCTGAGGCAGAATCGCCTCGCCGATTCAGCACGCTGAAGTATCGCGAGAATGGTGCCGGCTTTGTGACGGATCGGCGTGCACAGGTGTTCATCGTCGACGTCCCCGACGTGTGGGCGGAGCCGCTCGTGCAATCGGCTCCGACGGCTGACGGCGAGGCGACACCGGTCGTCGTCGTCCCGACTCCGCGACAGCTCACCGATTTCGATGCGGACCACGGTGCGATCGCGTTCTCCCCGGATGGCGCGACCATTGCAATGGTCGCCGCCCGTCACGCACGGCGTGACAATGACCTGCGGGCCAACGTATTCCTGCTCGAATTGGATTCCGCCGCAGCACCGGTCGATGTGACGGGCCGGCATGGCAACTTCTCCGTGCTGAACGCACCGGGGTCGGTGGCCTATGGTCTCGACGGAGCACTCTTTTTCCTTGCGCAGAATGTGGGACGCAGCGGCAGGGACTTCGTCGCGAAGAACACCTCTTTGTTCGTGATCGGTGCCGGCGGCGGCGTGCCACGTCGCCTGAGCGACCCCGACACGATCGATCTCGGCGAGGACGGCAGCGCGATCACGCCGTTCGATGAGCACAGCGTGCTGGTGCAGAACCGTTCACGCGGCACCGTTCAGCTGTTGAACATCGACCTCGACGGGTCCGTGCGGACGCTGAGCGGCGACACGGCGATCGAGGTGACCGGTGTCGCAGCGGCCGGCAGCACGATTGCGGTGTCCTACGCGGACGCGACGACCAGCGGCGAGGTCGGCGTGTACCACAACGGCGCGATTCGCCGGTTGACGGACTTCTCGGCTCGACTGCGCCGCACCGGCATCGCCCCGATGCGAGAACTCACGGTCACCGGGCGTGACGGGTATCCGGTGCACGGTTGGGTCGTCATGCCCCAAGGCGAGGGGCCGCATCCTGTGCTGTTGAACATCCACGGCGGACCGTTCGCACAATACTCGGTACGGCTGTTCGATGAGGCGCAGGTGTACGCGGAGGCGGGGTACGCGGTCGTGATGTGCAATCCGCGCGGGTCCGCGGGCTACGGGCAGCCGCACGGTCGAATCATCCGTCGCTCGATGGGAACGGTCGACCTGCACGATGTGCTCGACTTCCTCGATGGGGCGATCATGCAGGGAAGCGGCTTGGATGGCGAGCGGGTCGGCATCATGGGCGGCTCGTATGGCGGATACCTCGCCGCGTGGACGATTGCCCATGAACACCGTTTCGCCGCCGCGATCGTCGAGCGCGGCTTCTTGGATCCGGACGCGTTCGTCGGCACGAGCGACATCGGCAGCTTCTTCAGCGACGAATACACCGGCATCGACCCGGATGCGATCAGGCAGCAGAGCCCGCAGGCGATGGTCGACGAGGTGCGCACTCCCACCCTGGTACTGCACTCGGAGGAAGATCTCCGATGCCCGGTCAGCCAGGCCGAGCGATACTACGCGGCGCTGAAACGCAGAGGGGTGGAGACCGAGCTGGTGCTCTTCCCGGGAGAGAACCACGAGCTGAGCCGGTCCGGGAGTCCGCGCCATCGGCGTGAACGCTTCGAGATCATTCTCGAGTGGTGGGCGCGCCAGTTGCCGTCTTCACGGAATCCTGCGCCGTCCGCATAGACCTCTACGGAGATCATGCAGCGGCCCTCAGCGCATCGCGGCCGAAGGTGAACGCGCGCATGACGCCGATGATGCCGAGAACGATCAGCACGATGCCGGTCACGACGATCAGCCAGAGGGCGGACCATCCGGGGACGGCCAGCACGACGACGCCGGCGAGGATGCTGATGATGCCGGAGGTGATCGCCCAGCCGGCCGATGGCGCGCCCCGCGACTCGACGATGGACAGAACGCCCTCGATGATCCAGCCGACGCCGATGACGGCAACGACCAGAATCAGCAGCGCAGCCGCGGAAACAGCGACGTTCTTCAGCACGATGATCCCGGCGATGATCAACAGCAGGCCGAGCAGGATATCCAGGGTGCGCATCCCGCCGCTGATGCCCTTGCTGAAGATGCCGAGCGCTAGACGAACGGCACCGCTGATCAGAAAGTAGATCCCCAAGATGATCGCGACGGCGCCGAGCGATTTCGCCGGCCAGACCAAAAGGACAATGCCGAGAATCAGAGCGACGACGCCGCCGATCCCGAACGCGACGCGGATGCCGTTGATGGCCGACTTCGCAAGTGTCGTGGCGTCGATCGCGAAATCATGTCGCGTGGAACCCTGCGGGTCTGCTGCCGTCATGGTGATGATCTCCTTTGCTGGCCGTGGATCGTAGTGGCTGTGGATCGTTCAGACACTATACCGAGTCGGCACACAGATAACGGAAAGGCACGGCGACATATGTTGTCGCTAAAGTGACCAGCATGGACATCACCGCGGTCGCCGACAGCCACGATCTGATCCGCGTGCGGGGGGCGCGTGTGAACAATCTGAAGGATGTCAGCGTCGAGATACCCAAGCGCAGACTGACGGTGTTCACCGGGATCTCCGGCTCCGGCAAGAGTTCGCTGGTGTTCGGCACGATCGCTGCGGAGTCGCAGCGGATGATCAATGAAACGTACAGCACATTCGTACAGGGATTCATGCCGACGCAGGCCCGGCCCGATGTCGATGTGCTCGAGGGGTTGACCACGGCGATCATCGTCGATCAGGAGCGGATGGGCTCGAACCCGCGATCCACCGTCGGTACCGCGACGGACGCCAATGCAATGCTGCGGATCATGTTCAGTCGCCTCGGGCAGCCGCATATCGGTTCTCCGCAGGCGTTCTCCTTCAACGTCGCATCCGTCAGCGGCGCAGGGGCGGTCACATTCGATCGAGGCGGCCAGACGGTGAAGGAACGGCGCAGCTTCAGCATCACCGGCGGCATGTGCCCGCGCTGTGAGGGAATCGGCTCCGTCACCGACTTCGAGCTGTCCGCCCTGTACAACGACGAACTGTCTTTGAACCAGGGGGCGCTCACGATCCCGGGCTACAGCATGGACGGCTGGTACGGCCGCATCTACCGCGGCAGCGGCCTCTTCGACCCCGACAAGGCGATCCGCGATTACTCCGAGAAAGAACTGCACGATCTGCTCCGCAGGGAGCCGACCAAAATCAAGGTCGAAGGCATCAATCTGACGTATGAGGGGCTGATCCCGAAGATCCAGAAGTCGTTCCTCGCCAAGGATGTCGATGCCATGCAACCCCACATTCGCGCGTTCGTCGAGCGTGCGGTGACATTCAGCACGTGTCCGGAGTGCAACGGCACGCGGCTGAGCAAGGCGGCACGGTCATCCACGATCGAAGGGATCAGCATCGCCGACGCCTGCTCGATGCAGATCAGCGATCTGGCCGAGTGGGTGCGCGATCTTGACGAGCCGTCGGTCGGTCCGTTGCTCGTCGCGCTGGGGCAGACCCTCGATTCATTCGTGAACATCGGGCTCGGCTACCTCTCGCTCGATCGATCGTCCGGCACGCTGTCGGGCGGCGAATCCCAGCGAACCAAGATGATCCGTCATCTCGGATCCTCGCTCACCGACGTGACATACGTGTTCGACGAGCCGACGATCGGCTTGCATCCCCACGACATCCAGCGGATGAACACGCTGCTGCTGCAGCTGCGCGACAAAGGGAACACCGTGCTGGTCGTGGAGCACAAACCGGAGCTGATCGCGATCGCCGATCACGCCGTCGACCTCGGCCCGGGTGCCGGCGCAACGGGCGGCTCCGTCTGCTTCGAGGGCACCGTCAGCGCACTGCGCGCGAGCGACACCATCACAGGCAGACACCTCGACGACCGTGCCACTCTCAAACCGTCGGTGCGGATGTCGACCGGCGCGCTGGCCGTGCGAGACGCCACGACCCACAACCTGCAGCACGTCGACGTCGACATTCCCCTCGGCGTTCTCGTGGTGGTCACCGGAGTGGCGGGTTCCGGCAAGAGTTCGCTGATCACCGGTTCCGTGTCGGGGCAAGACGGAGTGGTCACGATCGACCAGGGCGCGATCAAGGGTTCGCGGCGCAGCAACCCGGCAACGTACACCGGATTGCTCGACCCGATCCGCAAGGCGTTTGCGAAGGCGAACGGTGTGAAACCGGCCCTCTTCAGCTCGAACTCGGAAGGCGCCTGCCCGACCTGCAACGGCGCCGGTGTCATCTACACCGACCTGGGGGTCATGGCCGGGGTCGCGACGGTGTGCGAGGAGTGCGACGGAAAGCGGTTCCAGGCATCCGTGCTGGAATATCACCTCGACGGCCGCGACATCAGTCAGGTGCTCGCGCTGTCGGCAAGCGAGGCCGGGGAGTTCTTCGGCGCCGGTGAGTCGAGGGTGCCGGCGGCGCAGACGATCGTGCAACGGCTGGTCGATGTCGGCCTCGGCTACCTCAACATCGGTCAGCCGTTGCCGACGCTGTCCGGCGGTGAACGACAACGGCTCAAGTTGGCGACACATCTGGGGGAGAAGGGCGGCATGTTCGTCCTCGACGAACCGACTGCAGGACTGCACCTCGCCGACGTCGAACAGTTGCTCGCCCTGCTCGACCGGCTCGTCGAATCCGGCAAGTCGGTCGTGGTGATCGAACACCATCAGGCGGTCATGGCGCACGCCGACTGGATCATCGACCTCGGACCCGGCGCGGGTCACGAAGGCGGGCGGATCGTCTTCGAGGGCACGCCCGCCGAACTGGTCGCCGCCCAGTCCACACTGACGGGGGAGTACCTCGCCCGCTACGTCGGCGACTCGAGCTGTTCTGGAGAAGCTGTGCCGGCGATGGCTCCGTCGAAACGGTAACTTCTGCGAGCACCGGAGACATGCTGTGCGATCGGCTGGTAGCTCACTGCGGAACTGGCCGGGCCGCGCCATGACCGCCCCGGCACGCGTGAAACCATATGCTGTGTGTTTCCTGATAGCTGACCGACTGGCACCACACGCGCGAAGTTGCCATGCCATTCGCCTCGACGGTCAGGCGGCGGCGTATGAGGGCATCACAGAGACTTATCGACAACGGCCCCACGATTGCCTGGCAATCACCGAGCAAAGCGCGGGCAATATTATCGATCGACTCTGCGGCAAAATGCGCTGATAATGCACATTATGTCAAGACACGTACTCCATGTGGGTGAGGTGTTGCCGCTCCCGGACCGCGTAGGCCAGGTGCGTCGCCCTCTGGGTCGCCTCCGCGCGGAGCGGCTCCAGTGCCACGCGGCCCGCGTCCACGCCCTCGAACAGGCGGATTCCGGAGCCGAACAGCACGGGCGACAGCGCGATCGAGAACTCGTCGATCAGGCCGGCGTTCACGTACTCCACGATCGTCGCGCCGCCGCCCGCGATGCGGACGTCACGGTCGCCGGCGGCCTCGCGAGCCTGGTCGAGCGCGGCCTCGATGCCGCCGCCCACGAAATGGAACGTGGTCCCGCCCAGTCGCTGCCAGAGGTCACGCTTCTCGTGCGTCACGACGAACACCGGCGTGTGGAACGGCGCGTCCTCCGGCCACGCGTGCTCGCCGGCGTCGAACATGCGCTTACCCATGACGCTCGCGCCGGTGCGCTCGAACGTCTCCCGCACGATGTCGTTGTCGCGCCCTTTCTCGCCGCCCTTGCCGAGTTTCAGGTTCTCCCGGAAGAACCGCGTCGGGAAGATCCACCGCTGAAGTTCCATCCACTGCTGCCCCATCAATTCCTCGGCGGACTCGGGCGCAATGAACCCATCCAGCGACATCGAGACACTGAAGAACACCTTTCCGGCCATCAGCCCTCCGCTCCCTTCCGAACGATCTCGGTGACATAGACAGCCAGTTTGCTCAGGGTCTGCCGGCCGCCCTCGATCGCGTGGTACTTCTCGACCGCCTCGTCGCGCAGTTCCTTGGTGAGGAACACCGTGCGCATCTCGATCCGGGTCGCCGCCCCGTCGGGCGCGAACGTCAGGACCGACTCGAACGCGTTCCGGTCGCCGCGGAACTCACCGTGCAGTAGTGCGAGCCGCTCTGGCGGGACGATCTCGGTCCAGGAGATCCACTCCTGGTAGTCCGTCCCGTCCGGCCCGTGCATCACGAAGTCCCACTCCCCGTCGACGCGGAACTCGAAGGACCGCGTGGTGGTAGTAAACCCCTCCGGACCCCACCAGCGCGACAGATGCCGGACCTCGGTGAAGGCCTCGAACACCAGCTCTCGTGGGGCATCGATGAGCCGGGAGATGACGATCTCCCGGTCGGCCGTCACGAACTGCGCCGGCGCCTCTCGTCCCGTTGCGCTCATCGACTACTCCTCTCGCCGTGCCGGCTTCAGGTCCTGCACGTAGGCGTTCAGCCGGTCGAAGCTCTCATTCCAGAACCGCTCGAACCCGCCGGTCCACTCATGGACCGACCGCAGCCCGCGGGCATCAAGGCCGTACACGCGCTGCTTTCCCGCCTTGCGGTCCCGCACCAGACCGACCTCCCGGAGCACCCGCAGGTGTTTGGAGGCCCCCGGCTGAGGCATCCCCAGTTCCTGGGCCAACTCGGTCACCGGCCGCTCACCCGCCTGCAGCAGCATCAGGATTTCCCGACGCCGCGACTCGGCGATCGCGTTGAACACGTCCGACGTCGTCGCTGCTCGTGCCATGGCAGCCATCATATACCTATATCGGCACGCGTAAAGCCATACAAAAGATCTATAAAATCGCCTTGCACTGCCCGACCTCCCCGAGAAGTTCTGCGCCGTGCGCACACAGGCGAGCGACAGGGTCATCGAGGTCGTCGACGCGAGGCGGCTCAGGCTGTGCCTGAAGGTCGATAGGTGTTGACCAACGCACCGGAGGGCAGCGCGAGGGTCTCTGCCAGGGCGAATCTGGTGAGCGCGAACCCGTCGGAGAACAGCTTTTTACCGGTGCCCAGCACGATGGGATAGACGATCAGCCGGTACTCGTCGATGAGGTTGTGCTCGGCCAGCGTCTTGATCAGCTGGGTGCTCCCCCACACTCGGATCTCACCGCCGGGCTCCGAACGCAGCCTCGCCACATCGGCCGGCACGTCGACGCCCAGCAGCTGCGTGTTCCGCCAGCCGACCTCGGTGAGCGTGCGCGACGCGACGTACTTGGGAATGCGGTTGTACCTCCTGGTCAGCTCGCCTTGAAAGCCGCCTGCGTTCTCGTCCCACACCCCCCACGATCCGGCGAAGATCTGATACGTCTTGCGCCCGAGCAGCAACGCTTCGGTCTTGCTCTCCCACTCCGCAACGATGTCCTCACCGCCGACATACTCGTCCTGCCAGCCGCCGTACTCGAAGCCTCCGTCCCGGTCCTCCTCCGGGCCACCGACCGCCTGGACGACGCCATCGAGCGTCATGAACGCCTGGACCACGATTGAACTCATCTCAGTTCCTCCTCGTGGGTTCATGATCGAGCTAATCGCCCACCGCACGAGCCGCGGTTCGTGCGCCTTCAGTCGCCGGCCTGCGGCCAAGTTTACCGGCGACGGCATCCGTAACGGGGGTGGGTTTCGTCAGGATGACGAGCTGCTGGGTCGCCCGGGTCATCGCAACGTAGCGGTCGACGGACGCCTCGATCCCGGCGCCGAATGCGTCGGGGTCGACGAGCACGACCAAGTCAAATTCGAGACCCTTCGACAATTCAGGCGTCAACAATCGGATGCGGGGACTCGGCGAGATCGTGCTGGCCTCGACGTCGCCGACGCTGATCACACAGCCCATCCCCTCGGCGTGGACGGCGAGCCAGCTGTCAAGGGTGGAGCCGAGGGCTGAAGTGGGCCCGTGGATCACGGGGAGTCCGCTGTTGCGGATCGAGGTCGGCACGTTGGCATCCGGCAGCGCGGCGCGGATGACCGGTTCGGCTTCGACCATCACCTCTTCGGGAGTGCGGTAGTTGATGCTCAGGGAGGCCACAGTGGTGTCGGCGAGTCCGACACGTTCGAGACGTTCCTGCCACGACTCCGCGAACCCGTGCCTGGCCTGCGCGCGGTCGCCGACGATGGTGAAGCTGCGCGACGGACAGCGACGCAGGAGCATCCGCCACTCGGCATCCGTCAACTCTTGCGCCTCGTCGACGATGATGTGCGCGAACGGGCCCGCCAGCAGGGCCACACTCCTGCTCGGGGCTGTGACGCTCGGCAGCGCCGGCTCGTGGACAAGGGTGTTCTGGAAGTCCTGCCCGCGCAACATCGACATCACCAGGAGCTCGGAATCGTCGGCCGCGATGAGGTCGTCGACCACTCGGGCCATTTCTTCCTGCTCAGAGGCGAGGATCGCCTCGCGTTGACGCCGGTGTCGTGCTGCTGCCTGGTCGCCGATGCGCTCGCGCGCGGCGTCCAGGAACGGCAGATCGGAAACCGTCCAACGTCGGGCGTCCTCGCGCTGAAGCACCTGAATCTCATCGGGATCCAGCCAAGGGGCGCACACTCGCAGATAGGCAGGTACCGACCACAGGTCTGCGACAACACCGACCGGGTCGAGCAACGGCCAGGCCTTCGCGAACATGCTCGCCAACTCTTCGTGCTGCAGCAGGCACCGGCGCAGCAGCTGCGGCTGCACTTCCGCATCATCGAACCGGTCCATCAGGATGTCAAGTAGCGCCGCCCAGGCCTGCTCGCGCGCCTCGTTGTGCGGGGTGCCGGGCTCCACTGCGTCGAAGGCTTCCTCCCAATCGGCCGGGCTCAGCCAGACATCGGACCATTCCGTCTCGACCAGCAACCCGACGGATGGAGGCTGCTCGTAGTATCCGACTGCTGCATCGATCACGTTCACCAGCTCCCCCGACGACTTCAGCCGAACCACGTCCGGGTCGGTCTCGATCACCGCCAGCTCGCCTTCGGCAACGAGATCGCGCAGCGTGCAGATCTGCACACCTTCCTCTCCGAGGCTCGGAAGGACATCGGCGACGTACGCCAGATAGGCCTCATGCGGGCCCACGAAAAGCACGCCGCCACGATGGTGAACCAGGTGCGGATCGGAGTACAGGAGGTAGGCCGCTCGGTGCAGGGCCACGACGGTTTTCCCCGTCCCCGGGCCGCCGTCGACGATGAGCGCACCACGGGATCCGGCCCGGATGATGGCGTCCTGATCGGCCTGAATGGTGCTGAGCACGTCGCGTATGCGAGGCGAACGGCTGCTGCCGAGGCCGGCTATGAAGGCGGACTGATCATCGAGCGCCACATGCCCTTGCAGCCCCTCCGGGTTGAACACCTCATCCCAGTAGTCGCTGACCCGCCCGCGCGTCCAGCGATACCGGCGACGGCTCGCAAGCCCCATCGGGTTGGCGTGGGTCGCCCCGAAGAACGGTTCCGCAGCGGGGGAACGCCAGTCGAGCAGGAGCCGCTCCCCCGCGCTGCCCGTGAGGCCGAGTCGCCCGATGTAAACAGGCTCGGACTCGTCGGATCCGACGATGCGTCCGAGGCACAGGTCCAAGCCGTACCGACGCAAGACGCGCAGGCGCGCCGAGAGCCGGTGGATCTCCAGATCTCGGTCCATCGCCTCCTGACCCACTCCCCCGGGCAGCCTGCGCTCCGCATCGAGACGGTCGCCCAGATCGGCGATCGACTGCTCGAGGCGCTGCGTAATCGCCGCGAAGTGCGCCTCGTCGACAGCAATCAGCGCCGGATCACGCTTGGCGGCCAGGCGGTCGGACAGCTCGAATGCGCTCACAGTCACAGTCACGTCGAATTCTCCTCTGCAGCACGCTGATCTCAGGCCCTGCCCACCGGTCCTTCGGGGTCCGGCCCACAAGTCTGCGTCGCGACCGGGGTCTTGCCACAAGCCCCCCTCTGCGCTGTAGATTGGAACTGGAGGCAGAGTCCGCCTTCCGATCCGTGATCAACCCGGACAAGTACGCCCACCTGGACCGGTGGCGGATGTCTGGGCGGTCATGTGTGAGGCGAGCAGGCGTGCCAGCCCACGGACTGACCTAGGCCATTGGCAGCGTGGCCCGTCAGCGTGGCCCCGTCAGCGTGGCCCCGTCAGTGCGATTCCCAGCGGAACCAGCGGATGCCGATGAGCGTGAACACAACGATGTATGCAGACGCCATCGGGAGTGAGTACGTGGCCTGCGAGGCCCATCCGCTCTGCGCCAGGGAATCAGAGAACAGTGTCGCGACGACGCCGACGGGTGACCACTGAGCGATCGCCTTGATCGTGTCGCCCAAGATGCCGGTGGTGCCGAGCAGGACGAGCACGATCAGGACGACTGAAGCTGCACCCCGAGCCGGGCCTTCGCCTCCAGCGGATGCCGCAGCGTGTCAATGCCGCCGGATTTCGCCGGCAGCAGACCTTCGATCGCACTGAGTGTGCTGGTCTTGCCCGCCCCGTTCGGACCCAGCAGGCCGAAGATCTCGCCCTCCAGAATGTCGAAACTGATCCCGTGAACCACCGTTCGCGGGCCGTAGGCGACGTACAGCTCGTCGACATTCAGGATGCGTGCAACCGCCGGCGCTGTGTCGTCACTCACGGCGGCCTTGGCGCTCGTCGAGGTTCTCCGCCGCCGGCCAACTGTGGCCATTCAACCGTTCGATGAGCTGCGGTGCGAGATCGGGTTCCGCAGAGAGAACGACGCGGGTGCGCAAGCCGGGCACACCCAGTGGGCTGATTCGCAGCATCCGCAGATCGCAGATCGTCTGTCCCCGGCCGGGTCCGGCCGAGTCGTCGACGACGACGCGAACGGCCGGCGCGCGCACCGGCGTCACCGCTCCGACGGCGATCGCGGCAGCGAGCGGATCGTGCATGGCTGCGCAACGCTCACCGAACACGGAGAGGTAGTAGTTGAAATAGACGTCGAGACTCGCCGCGACGGACTGCAGGAACGGTGCGTTCGAAGCGGCCAGGTCTGCCCTGTGCTCTTCACGCAACAGATGATCCATTGTCGCGTCGAGCGGCACGAGCACGACGTCCCAGGCTGCCCCGAACACCAGGCGGGCGGCCTCGGGATCGTGCCAGATGTTTGCCTCCGCGACCGCCGTCGCATTGCCGGCGACGAGTGCCGCGCCACCCATCACGACAACGGTTCTCACGAGGCCGGCGAGCGATGGGTCCCGCTGGAGGGCGGTCGCAAGATTGGTGAGAGGCCCGACGGCCAGCACATCCAGCCGACCCGGGTGCGCGTTCGCCAGGTCGATCAACAGTCGCGCAGCATCGTCAGCGATCGGCTCCCGGGGGGATCGCGGCACAACGACCCCGCCGAGCCCGTCGGCCCCGTGCACCTGCGGAGACCCGCCGTCGAACAGTCCGCCCATCGGATCGTGGGCACCGACGGCCACCCGAATGTCAGAGCGACCGGCCAATGCGAGCAGATCCAGTGTGTTGCGTGCAGCCGCTTCCGCACTCACGTTTCCGCTGACCGACCCGATCCCGACCAGGTCGACCTCGGGCGACGCCAACAGATAGGCCAGCGCGAGCGCGTCGTCGATTCCCGTGTCGCAGTCGAAATACAACGGCCTCGCAGCGACAGGTTCAGTCATTCCTCAACCTTATTGTGCTGGCCCCGGTCGACTGAAGAGCGACGCCGGAGGAGGGTCGACGATCCGCACGAGTGTCAGTCCGTGCCGGAATCGAACGCGGCCCCTTCGGACGCGATGTCCGTCGCGAGTTCGAGCGCCTCGGCCGCAGCGTCGCCACCGCCGCGTTCCATGATCTCGCCGGCCGCGCCCTGCTCGACCCGGCCCACGAGTTCTGCTGTCGCGCCGCCGATCAGCCCGGCCGCCGCGTACTGCTCGAGCCGCGCCCGCGAGTCGGCGATGTCCAGGTTGCGCATGGTGAGCTGTCCGATCCGGTCGTCCGGGCCGAAAGCAGCGTCGCCGACGCGCTCCATCGACAGTTTGCCGGGGTGGTAGCTGAGTGCCGGTCCCGTCGTGTTCAGGATCGTGTAGTCGTCACCGCGGCGCAGGCGCAGCGTCACCTCGCCGGTGACGGCCGAGCCGACCCAGCGCTGGATGGATTCGCGCAGCATCAGTGACTGCGGGTCGAACCAGCGGCCTTCGTACATCAGGCGACCGAGTCGCCGGCCCTCCGCGTGATAGTTCGCGATGGTGTCTTCGTTGTGGATCGCGTTGAGCAACCGCTCGTAGGTGATGTGCAGCAGCGCCATGCCCGGTGCCTCATAGATGCCGCGGCTCTTCGCTTCGATGATGCGGTTCTCGATCTGGTCAGACATTCCGAGGCCGTGTCGGCCGCCGATCGCGTTCGCCTCGAGCACGAGGGCGATCGGATCGTCGAATTCGACGCCGTCGATAGCCACCGGGCGACCTGCGTCGTAGCGCACCGAGACCACTTCCGTGGGCACCTCGACGTCATCGCGCCAGGCGGCCACGCCCATGATCGGTTCGACGAGCTCGATACCAGAGCTCAGCTCCTCGAGGCGCTTCGCCTCGTGCGTCGCGCCCCAGATGTTCGCATCGGTGCTATACGCCTTCTCCGTCGCGTCCCGGTAGGGGAAGCCACGCGCGACCAGCCATTCGCTCATCTCGGTGCGGCCGCCGAGCTCCCCCACGAATTCGGCGTCGAGCCACGGCTTGTAGATGCGCAGCCGTGGGTTGGCCATGAGTCCGTAACGGTAGAACCGCTCGATGTCATTGCCCTTGTAGGTGGACCCGTCGCCCCAGATGTCGACCCCGTCCTCCTTCATGGCGCGCACGAGTAGCGTGCCTGTGACCGCGCGCCCGAGGGGCGTCGTGTTGAAGTAGGTCTTGCCACCGGAACGAATGTGGAACGCTCC
Organism: Microbacteriaceae bacterium; assembly: GCA_004297935.1. Taxonomy (GTDB): domain Bacteria; phylum Actinomycetota; class Actinomycetes; order Actinomycetales; family Microbacteriaceae; genus Rathayibacter_A. The sequence goes on from SCRE01000013.1 coordinate 47,798, forward strand.
GCACTGCAGTGCGACGATGCCCTCCTCGACGAGCGCGCTTTTCGCGTCGACCAGTCGGGCGAGCTCCGCTCCGTATTCGGATGCCCGCCCGGGCACCGCGCCGATGTCCGGCTCGTCGTACTGGCCGATGTCCGCGGTGTACGTGCACGGAATCGCGCCCTTCTCCCGCATCCACGCGACCGCGCAGGAGGTGTCGAGCCCTCCGGAGAATGCAATACCGACGCGCTCACCGATCGGAAGCCTGCTCAGAACCTTGGACATACTAAAACCCTAGGGCAATCCGCGAACGGGGCGGCACGGGGGGCGCACGCCGGATGCGGTGACACGAGATCGACCTCCGTGGCGTGCTGCCGCTCTCTGCGTTCAGGTGCACACGCAGCGCCGTTCAGGTGCACACGCAGAGTTCGTTGCCCTCGACGTCGGCCAGCACCCACCACTCAGGAGCATGCTCTGCTGTCAGCAGCACGCCGCCCGCCTTCTCGATCGCGTGCACACGAGACTCGGCATCTTCCGCGGGCACATACACGTCGACGTGGATGCGATTGCGCTCCAGCCGTGGCACGTCCATGTGCTGGAACCACACCGTCGGTCCGGCCCGTCGCGGATCGAACAGTTCGCGTTCGCCTGCGCTGGTTCTGCGCTCCTGATAGTTCAGGCCGGCCATCCAGAATCCGCTGATCGCTGCCTCATTCGTGCAGTCGATGCACAACTCGTAATCGCTGGGCCGTCGCAGATCGGGCACAGCACCCTGTTTCTCGGCCAGCACCTGGATCTGTTCGGCCAGGTGCAGATCGCGTTCTGTCACGCCTCCGGCCTCGTGCGAGCTGAGCGTGAACTCGATCCGCCCCCAGCCGTAGGCGATGTCCGGATGATGATTCGCCGCCTCCGCGACTTCGGTCACCTGCACCGCAAGCCGGGTGCCCGTCGCGAAATCCGGCGTCGTGAACACGGCGTGCAGGGCACCCCTCAACTGCACGAACGCGCTGCCGCTCAACCGCTGCGCCGTTCGGTCGGGACCGAGCACCTCGCCCGGTGCGCTCACTGCTGATCGCCGCCTGCGACCGGATCCTGAAGTACGGAGAGAATGTTACCCGCCGGATCCGTGAACCAGGCGATGAGGGGGTCGCTGCCGTGGAAGATCCCACGCTCATCGGTGTCTGCCGCCATCTGCGGGTAGCGTTCGAACTGCACGCCTCGCCGCGCCAGGTCGTCGACGGCGGACTCGATGTCATCGACTGCGAAGTTCATCATGGTGTAGCTCGCCGGCTCATGGTTCGGTTTCGGGTAGGCCAACACCACGGCCCCCGAACCGAGCTTCAGCTGGAGCATGCCGTTCGATTCGGTCGTCTCCAGGCCGAGAACCTCGCCATAGAAGCGTTTGGCCTCGGCGATGTCATCGACAGAGAATCCGCTGAACGCGCGTGATGATTCAAACATGTGGTTGCTCCGATCGTGTCTGCCGTCAACCGCTGTGCACAGGCTACGCCGCCGCCGCGGCATGTTATAGAGGCGATTCTTCGCCGAACCCGGATTCAATCAGCCGGGCAAGCGCATCGACGGCTGCGGCACCGTCCCGCTGTGCCGAGAGCTCGACGTGCGCGCCGCGCATCAGACCCAGCGACATGATGCCGAGCAGGCTCTTCGCATCTTTGCCGTTGACCGTGACACGAGCCGGAAATGTCGCGGCGAGCCGGACGAAGTCTGCGGCTGGACGTGCGTGCAGGCCGTCGCGGTTGATCAGAGTCACGGTGCGCACATAAGCGGGCGGCTCACCCGCGGCGGACTCTCGACTGGACGCCGCGGTCGCCACCGGTGTCGCAGCGGATGACGCGGCTCGCGCGCCGGTCACCGGTGCGACTCCACGCGCAGACTCCGCCGCCGCGCATACGGACCGCAGGTCATCACCGATCTCCGCGGCTACCGCGGCCGCCACGGCACCCTCCACCAGCGGGGCGTCCGCGATCAGAACGCGGCCGCGCCGGTCGGCATCCAGGAGCTCCCGCGCCGTCTCCGCCATCAATACGGCCGAGCCCAGGTCGCAGAGGACGACAACGCCGGAACCTGCGCGGGTCGGCCCGGGTGCGGCCGCCGCCGCCTCGTCCATCGCGGTGAACGCTGCCGCAAGGGCGGAGGTCACCCGGTCGAAGCTTGTTCCCAGGGCCCCGTCAGCCGTGCCGCCTGCCGCCTTGAGGGACACGTTCGGCGCCATCTGCCGGACCAGCTCGACCACGCCCGCGGCGATCAGCTCGCTGTGCGACACGATGACGATCCCGACCCGAGGCGTGCTGCCGGTGCTGCTCATCTCAACGGTTCCCGGCAGCTTCGTCGGCGGAGCCTGAGGCCACGACCGCGGCTGCTCGGAGGATCAACGCGCTCGATTGCGCGCCAGGATCACGATGCCCGATCGCACGATCGCCCAGGTAGCTCGCCCGCCCTTTTCGCGCAACCAACGGCTCTGTCGCAACCGCTCCCGCCTCGGCTGCGGCGGCGGCAACGGCCAACACAGCGGCCTCATCGTCACCGGCCTGCGCGGCCGCGGCCGCGGCATCCGCCGCGGCCGCCCAGGCATCGACCATCGTCTTGTCACCGGGCACGGCCCGCCCCCGGTCGACGATTCCATCGCGCGCGGCGGCGACGAGCCCTGCGATCGCCGTGACATCCAGCTCGGTGCGGTCGCCGACGGCGTCTGCCGCCCGGAGGAACGCCGTGCCATACAACGGGCCCGCCGCACCACCGACACGGGAGATCAATGTCGTGGCGATCAGACGGAGGATGTCTCTCGGCGTCGCGCCCGCCGCAAGCGAGTCGAGGGAGGCGGCAACCGCGTTGAAGCCTCTGCCCAGATTCTCGCCGTGGTCGCCATCGCCGATCGCGCGATCCAGTTCACCGAGCTGCGTACGATGCTCATCGACACACCGGGCCGATTCTCGCGCCCACGCCAGAACCCATTCGCTTCCGAGTGCCATGCGAGCCTCCCTGTCAGCGTGCAGCGGCAATCCACGCCGCGAGTTTTGTGGCGGCAGCGCCCGAATCGATCGCCGCCGCCGCACGATCCATCGCTGCGCGGAACCGCTCCAGGATGTTCGCCTGTGCTACGGTCGGATCCCCCGCGAGTTGGAAGGACACCAGGCCGGCCGCGGCGTTCAGAAGCACGATGTCGCGCACCGGGCCCTCGTCGCCTGCCAGCACGGCGCGTACGACCGAGGCGTTGTACGCGGCATCGCGGCCCAGCAGGTCCGCGATCTGCGCGCGCTTCAGGCCGAGATCGCGCGGGTCGATGTCGTGCTCCGTGACGAGCCCTCTCGACACCTCCCAGACGTGGCTGTGACCCGTGGTGGAGAGTTCGTCCAACCCGTCGTCGCCGCGGAATACGAGTGCGGTCGCGCCACGCGTCTGGAACACCCCGACGATCAGGGGAACCCGGTCCAGTTGCGCAACGCCGACGGCGGATGCCTCCGGGCGCGCCGGATTCACCAGCGGCCCCAGGTAGTTGAACACCGTCGGGATGCCGAGCTCAGCCCTGCTCGGCCCCGCGTGCCGGAACCCCGGATGGAATGCCGACGCGAAAGCGAACGTGATGCCGACCTGCTTGAAGACATCGACGACGCGCTCGGGGCTGAGCGTCAGGTCCAACCCGAGGGCTGCGAGCACGTCAGAGGACCCGGACGAGGAACTGGCGGCCTTGTTGCCGTGTTTCACAACGGGAACACCGGTGGCTGCTGCGACGATAGCGGCGGTCGTCGACACGTTGACGGTGCCGAATCGATCACCCCCTGTGCCGACGATGTCCAATGCCATCGGGTCGACCGGCAATGGCAATGCGTGATCCAGGATCGCGTCTCTGAAACCCACGATCTCATCGACGGTCTCGCCTTTTGCGCGCAGCGCGACCAGGAATCCGGAGAGCTGCGACGGTGTGGCACGGCCGGCCATGATCTGTTCCATCGACCAGGCAGCATCGGCCACGCTGAGGTCCTCACCGCCCAAGAGAGAGCTGAGGATCGTGGGCCAATTCCGCTCTTCGGTCATGAATCGATCCTATCCAGCCGCAAGCAACCGGCACGACTCTCCGAAAAACACCGGGCTCCGAGGTAGATGTCAGGTCAATCGGCTAGGACTGGCCGTCCGAATTGGAAAACCGCGACCCGTTTTCGGCCATAATGGGAACCGTGACCAGCACCTCAATACCTTCATCGGCCAACGTGCCTGCGCTGAATCGGCCCAACGTCGTGGCCGTGGGCACAATCGTGTGGCTCGGCAGCGAAGTGATGTTCTTCGCCGGCCTGTTTGCCATGTATTTCACACTTCGGTCGACGTCACCTGGTCTGTGGGCCGCGGAGACCGCCCACCTGAACGTGCCATACGCCCTGACGAACACCTTGATCCTGGTCGCCAGCTCATTCACCTGCCAGGCAGGCGTGTTCGCGGCAGAGCGGCTGCAACCGCGCGCCACCGGCTGGAAGATCACCCAGTGGGGCATGGTCGAGTGGTTCTTCATCAGCTACGCGCTCGGGGCGATCTTCGTCGCCGGCCAGATCACGGAGTACGCGACGCTGGTCAGCGAGGGCATCGCCCTGGACTCGAATGCCTACGGCTCGGCGTTCTATATCACGACCGGTTTCCACGCCCTGCACGTCACGGGCGGGCTGGTGGCGATGCTCTTCGTCATGGGGCGCGCGTTCGCGGTACGAAAATTCGGGCACAAAGAGGCAACGACGGCGATCGTCGTCTCGTACTACTGGCACTTCGTCGACGTCGTGTGGATCGGGCTCTTCCTGGTCATCTACGTTCTTAAATAAGAATCAGGAGCAGAGACAAGATTCATATGCGCGAGAACACGCACACAGGCGGCCGCAAGGCCCGCACCGCCCGCCGATCGGGACGGCGCCATCCACTGGCCACCGTCGCGCTGATCGCAATCGGCCTTGGACTCACGGGTGGCGCATATGCCGCCATCAACACCTCGACAGCGACCGCCGAGACGTCGACAAGCGCTTCGGCATCGGTTTCACAGGGCAGCAAGCTCTTCATGGCGAACTGTGCGACCTGTCACGGAATGAACGCCGTCGGCACAGCGAACGGCCCGAGTTTGATCGGCGTCGGAGCAGCGGCCGTCGATTTCCAGGTCGGCACCGGCCGGATGCCTCTTGCCATGTCCGGTCCGCAGGCCGAGCAGAAGCCGCCGCAGTTCACGCAGGCCGACATCGACAGCATGGCTGCGTATGTGGCATCGCTGGCGCCCGGCCCTGCCATCCCGTCCGAGAAGTATCTGGACACCAGCAAGGGCGATGCGGCCAACGGAGCGGAACTGTTCCGTATCAACTGCGCGATGTGCCACAACGTGGCGGGTGCCGGCGGTGCGCTCACGGAAGGCAAGTATGCTCCACCCCTGGCGGGCGTCACCCCTGCACACGTCTATGAGGCCATGGTCACCGGGCCGCAGAACATGCCGGTCTTCAACGACCTCAACATCTCGCCGAGCAACAAGCGGGACATCATCACCTACCTCGAGTACATCCAGAAGAACCCGTCACCGGGCGGAGACGACCTCGGCGCCGTCGGCCCGGTGACCGAAGGCCTGTTCGTGTGGATCTTCGGCCTGGGAGCCATCGTCGCACTGACCGTGTGGATCACGGCGAAGTCGAATTGAGCAAGGTCACACGTATGACACAGCGTCAGAAGGAGAACAATGGCACAGGACGATAACAGCGGCACGGAGCTCCTCGCCGCCGCCTCGTCGGCCGACGGACAGTGGGGTGGCGATCCGGGCACGGCGCTGATCATTCAGGATGGGCCGCAGAACCCGGGTTTGCCCCCGCATCATGTGCGCGTCACGGACAAGGATCCGCTCAAAGAGCGCCGCGCCGCGCGCACCACCTACACGTTGTTCTATCTGTCGATCGCCGGAAGCATCTGGGCCGTCGCCGCGTACATGCTGTTCCCGATCGAATCCGGAAAGATCGCAGATATCCGCTTGAGCACGCTTTTCATCGGGCTCGGCATGGCGCTGGCCCTGCTGGGCATCGGCTTGGGGGCGATCCACTGGTCCAAGGCACTGATGTCGAACAAAGAGGGAATCGACCTGCGCCACGCTCAGGGGGGCAGTGCCGAGACCCAGGCACGCGCCGTCGAGATCTTCGCGGAAGCCAACGCGGAATCCGGCTTCGGACGGCGCACCATGATCCGCAACACGCTGATCGGTGCCCTTATCGCCTTCCCGCTGCCTGGGATCGTGCTGTTCCGAGGGCTGGGACCGCAGGTCACCGACCCCGCCGCGCTGCTCGAGCACACGATGTGGAAGAAGGGCATGCGTCTGACGCGGGACCCGTCCGGAACGCCGATCAAGGCATCCGACGTCACACTCGGCTCCGTCTTCCACGTCATCCCGGAAGGCCTGCTCGAGAAGGATGACATGCTCGAGGAAAAGGCGAAGGCCGCCGTTCTGCTGATGCGGCTCGAGCCGAAGGAACTGCACGTCTCCCCCGACCGCAAGAACTGGAACTACAACGGCATCGTCGCCTATTCCAAGATCTGCACCCACGTCGGGTGCCCGGTTGCATTGTATGAGCAGCGGACGCACCATCTGCTGTGCCCGTGCCACCAGTCGCAGTTCGACATCACGCATGAGGCCAAAGTCATCTTCGGCCCGGCGAATCGACCGCTGCCGCAGTTGCCGATCACCGTCGACGCCGAAGGCTACCTTGTCGCACGCAGTGACTTCCACGAACCCGTTGGCCCGAGCTTCTGGGAGCGCCATTGAGTACCACGACCGCCGCACCGACCGCGGCCAAGAAGAGCAGCTTCACCGCCGCAGCCGCCACCTATCTTGATGAGCGGACGAGCATTTCCGTTGCCGTCAAGGGGCTCGGCCGCAAGATCTTCCCCGATCACTGGTCATTCCTGCTCGGCGAGGTGGCGCTCTACAGCTTCGTCGTCATTCTGCTCTCCGGCACGTTCCTGACCTTCTTCTTCCAGGCATCCATGGCCGAGACGGTCTACAACGGCGCCTGGGTGCCGTTGAAGGGCGTGGATATGTCCAGCGCACTGAACTCCACGCTGAACATCTCGTTCGACGTGCGCGGTGGGCTGCTGATGCGTCAGATCCACCATTGGGCCGCACTGCTGTTCGTGGCCGCGATCGGTCTGCACATGTTGCGGATCTTCTTCACCGGTGCCTTCCGGAAGCCGCGAGAGATCAACTGGGTCGTCGGCTTCCTGCTGTTCATTCTGGCGATGGCAGAGGGCTTCACCGGCTACTCGCTGCCCGACGACTTGCTCTCCGGCAACGGCCTGCGGATCATCGACGGCATGGTCAAGGGTCTGCCCGTCGTCGGCACCTGGCTATCGTTCCTGATCTTCGGCGGCGAGTTCCCCGGAACAGCCATCGTCGGCCGCTTGTACACCTTGCACATTCTGTTGTTGCCCGCCCTCTTGCTGGCGGTTCTCGGCATCCACCTCTTGTATGTGTTCGTCCACAAGCACACCCAGTACGCGGGGCCCGGGCGCACACCCGGCAATGTGGTGGGTTACCCGATCCTGCCGGTCTACGCGGCGAAGGCGGGCGGATTCTTCTTCATCGTCTTCGGCGTGATCGCGTTGATGGCCTCACTGTTCACCATCAACCCGATCTGGATGTACGGTCCCTACGATCCATCGCCGATCTCCGCCGGAACGCAACCGGACTGGTACATCGGCTTCGCGGACGGTGCATTGCGTCTCATTCCGCCGCATTGGGAGTTCGTGTGGCTCGACCGCACCTGGTCGTTCAACATCATCGTCCCGGTCCTGGTCTTGGGGCTCTTCATCATGGCTGTCATGTTCTATCCGTTCCTCGAAGGCTGGATCACCGGGGACAAGCGGGAACACCACATCACCGAGCGCCCACGCAACAACGCGACTCGCACCGGGATCGGTGCCGCCGGTGTCACGTTCTACGCAGCCCTGTGGGCAGCAGCCAGTTCCGACCTGATCGCGGTCCACTTCAAGCTCACGATGGAGGGCGTGATCCACGGTCTGCAGGCGATCGCGGTACTCGGACCGTTCCTCGCCTACTTCGTTGCGAAACGCATCTGCATCGCACTCCAGAAAAAGGATCGTTCGATCGCCCTGCACGGGTACGAATCCGGCCGCATCGTGAAGCTGCCGGGCGGGGAGTACATCGAGGTGCACGAGCAGCTCAGCGACTACGAGCGCTGGCGGCTGGTCAGCTACGAGTCGTACCAGCCGTTGATGATCCGGCCGAACAGCCGCGGCAAGATCACCACGGGGCAACGCGTGCGTGCTGCGCTCTCCCGGTGGTTCTTCGAAGATCGGATCGAACCCCCGACCCGCGGTGAAATCGAAGGCGGCCACGGTCACCATTGACATTGTCCGACCGCGACGTGTCCGTTCGGGCATCGATGTCGCTGACGCGTCTCGCGCAGCGGTCCGGTGCCCGAACTTCTTCCCCGTACGCAGAGCGCATCGTCGGCGCCGGCGCGGTCTCGCATTCCTTGAGAGGCGCGAACGGGCTTCGCGCCCTTGAGACAGAAAGGCAGCAGCAGCCTCGTGAACCGCCGCGGCAGCCCGTGCGCTGCGGCGCGGTTCAGGGTGAACGGGATCAGTGGACTCTTCGCCGGCCTGGCCCTCTCCCCATTCGAGACGTAGCCGCGACGGTCATCCAAACCTTCGCCACCAATACCGGCCAGTTTGAGAGGATCTCCTCCCCGGGTCGCTGTTTCGCTCTGCTGCGCGCAAATCATCTCGAAGAGCTGGTGGCAAGCCGCGCCCGATATCCATCCGGTCACCCGAAAGTGAGTGACGTCCATGTGGGCGCCACCTTATCTGTGAGAGCGTAGCGGTCGGACGTATCGACCGACCATGACACGCCCCGATTCAGCGGGCGAAGTACCCCCGATAGTATTCGAACACCCAGCCGACAAGGCACACCAAGGCAAGCGGGACCGCGATGTAGCACATCCAGAAACCGACCGCGAGGCCGAGGGCCATGAGGCCGACCGAGCCCGCGAGCAGCATCGGCCACCAACTCCACGGACTGAAGTGCCCGAGCTCCGGGTCTCCGTCATCGATATTGCCGTCGAGGCGATCCTCGGGCAACTCTCCGCCCTGCGAAGCATGCGAACGACCGAGATAGAAGCCGATGAAAGCGCCCAGGATCCCGGTGAGTCCGAGCGCAATCGTGCCGACCCACTCGACCCTGCCGTGGTAGTAGATCAATCCCCAAATCGTATACATCGCCGAGACGGTCCAGAAGAACGCGGCAATGACCCAGAAGATGCCCGAGCTGGCCCTCATCTACTTCACCTTCCCAGACTCGAAGTCATGCTGCACACCCGTGCCGATTCCGGTGAGGAGTGGGAGGCCGGCTTCGGGGTGGTTGAGGTCGAATGCGGGTGACTCGCTGCGGATGCGTGG
>SCRE01000014.1 GCA_004297935.1 Microbacteriaceae bacterium
AAGGCAGCAGCAACCGCACCCGCTCCCATTGCTCATCCGTGAACACCCGAAACCGCGAATCTGATCTCACCCAACGATTCTGCCGCGCCACTCATCCCATATATGGGAGACACGCTCTAGTCACGCAACCACCGGTACACCGAGGCATCGCCATGCCCGCAGGTCGCCGCACGAGGGTGAAGAGCGTGGGCTCCTATTTGCCTTTTCGGCGAGGGCGGAACCAGGGGAACAACGACCCAATAACGACTCCGATCAACAGCACCAGCAGAAACCAAATCCACGTCGGCATCGCAATGCCGAAACCGAGAAAGAAGATCTTGCCCGTACCCAGATTCGAGAACACGAAAACCAGCGCCACAGCAAGCAACACCAGCGCGACGATCAACTTGACCGACAGCCCGTGTTTCCTGTCAGTGTCAGACGCCTCCGACCGTTCGCGGTCGGCAGGAGATGGAGTACGCGCCATGCGGCACATCCTTTCAAAGATGAAGTGCCGCCATGCTACACGTGCGACGGATCGAAGTGCGGGAAAGGCTGCACACGCGGCCGCCTCCCGGATGGAGTTCGCGGGCATCCCGGTGCGCGGGGGCCCGCATTGTCACAGTCGCGTCGCGAAGGTGTCGCACCACACGTTCTCGTTGAACGTGCCCTGGAACTCGGATGAGCCGATAATCTTCTGCACAGCAGCGTGAATCGCCTCGCGGCTCGGGTTGTGCGCGTGCACCAGCGTCTTCACCATCGGCACGTCGATCAGATGGTTCGGCTGATCGAGGGAGACGAATAGGGTGACGCCGAGTTCATGGGCCCGCCGAATTGCGGCGGTGCCGCCGACGGCGTCGGCCGCGCCGTAGGCGATGGAGATGCCCATCGAGCCGTAACCGATGGCGGAACTGGAAAGCCCTTGGCTCCCGAGGATGCGTTGCTGCATGGTGGTGGTCCCTTCTTCAAAGACCTTCAGCAGCATACGCCGGTCGTCGGGGTCGTCTTCGTTTCCGTTGACCGCAGAGGCGGTCACCGACTGCCAACTAATTGTCAACCGGTTGCCAAATGACACGCGCCTCACCTATAGTGAATCGAGGCCCCGTCGCTGTCACGGGGGTCCTCGACGACGCGAATGATCCCCGGAGGCCCCAGTGACGCACTCAGAAGTGACGCAGCCCGACACTACCTGGACTCTGTCGGGCTTCGGTGATGAGATCGATACCGATCCGAGCATCCAGATCGCCGTGCTGAAGGCGCTCGGCGCCCGGCATATCGAGGTGCGCAGCGCGTGGGGAGTCAACGTCGTCGATCTGGACGACGAACAGCTCGCCAAGCTGGGCACGCTCGCGAGACAACAGGGGATGACGGTCTCGGCTGTCGCCTCTCCGATCGGCAAGGTAGACGTCACGCTGGACGTCGAGCTCGAGGTGGCGCGCCTGCGCCGCGTGATCCGGGTCGCGCATGCGCTCCAGACACCGAATATCCGCGTCTTCTCGTTCTTCCGCGGTGAGGGAGTGCCCGTCGAGAGCATCCGCGACGGCGTGATGATGCGGATGCGACTGCTCGCCGATGAAGCAGAGAAGGAGGGCGTTGTGCTGTTGCACGAGAACGAGAAGGCCATCTACGGGGACATTCCCGAGCGGGTTCTCGACCTTGTCGAGTCCGTTGGATCGCCCGCACTCCGCCTGGCCTGGGACAATGCGAACTTCGTGCAGGTGGGTGTGCGCCCCTTCACCGACGGCTACGCGATGTTGCGGCCGCACCTCGACTACCTGCAGGTGAAGGACGCGATCGCCGCCACCGGCGTGGTCGTGCCGGCCGGGGAGGGCGATGGGCAGTTGCGCGAGACTCTGACGGCGCTGCGCGACGACGGCTATGACGGCTACGCCTCGCTGGAACCGCATCTGGATGAGGCGTTCGAACTCGGCGGTTTCTCTGGCCCAGCGGCGTTCGGTCAGGCGGCGAGAGCCTTCGCCGGCCTGCTCGCCGAACTCGGGGTGGTGACGAAGTGAGTACGATCCACGCCGCGGGCACTCCGCTGAGACGCGCCGCGGTGATCGGCTGCGGCGACGTCTCCTCCGTGCACTTCACCGCGCTCGCGGCGATGCCGGGTGTCGAGCTGGTCGCCGTCTGCGATCCGGATGCCGGCCGGCTGTCGGCCGCCGAGGCGAGTCACGGCGTGCCCGGTTTCGCCGATCATCGTGAGCTGCTGCGCGAGATCCGCCCCGATGTCGTGCACATCGCCACCCCGCACCACACGCACGCTCAGATCGCGATCGACGCCCTGGCGGCCGGTGTCAATGTGATTCTGGAGAAGCCGCTGGCGCACTCGCGCGAGGCCGGGCAGCGTCTTGTCGCGGCCGCACAGCAGAGTTCCGCGCGAATTGCCGTGTGCCTGCAGAACCGGTACAACGCGCCGGTGCAGGCTGCGGATGAACTCCTGGTCTCCGGTGAACTCGGGGCGGTGCTCGGAGCTTCCGGCACGGTCTTCTGGCACCGTGATGCCGAATACTATCTCAACCGCCCTTGGCGAGGCAGGTGGGCCACCGGCGGCGGTGGACTCCTGATGAACCAGGCCATCCATACCATCGATCTGCTGCAGTGGCTAGTGGGCAATGTGACCGAGGTGCGCGGGGGAGTGGCAACCAGACTGCTGGGCGACACCATCGAGGTGGAGGACACCGCCGACCTGGTGATGCGGCACGAGAACGGCGCGACGAGCACGTTCTTCGCGACCCTCTCCAATGCCGTCAACGCGCCGGTGACGATCGATGTCGTCACGGAGAAGGCGACCCTCAGCCTGCGGGGCGAGCTCACCGTGACGTATGCGGACGGGCACGTTCAGACGGTGCGCGAACGTGAACTGGCCCCCGGGGCGCGAGCGTACTGGGGCGTGTCGCATGAGCTGTTGATCCGGGACTTCTACGACCAGCTTGGTGGCGATGGCCCGTTCTGGATCGATCCGGTCGAGGGGCAGAAGTCGCTGAACATCATTCAGGATGTCTACGACCAGGCCTATCCGCAGCGCCTCAGCAGCGACGCGGGCCGAATCGCGACCGTTTCCTGACGACGCGCGCGTCGCCGAAGTCACATTTCGATAACGTGCTGTCAATCGGTTGCCAAGCCAATTAATTTCATATACAGTGGCCGCAGCAATCATGAATAACAAAGGTTTTGTAGTTTCTGGCAACCGATTGTCATTGTGATCTCGACCGATCAGTTCTCAGCAGCTTCAACAGCAAGGAGGAGATAACAATGAAGTTACGTCCACGGGTGGCACTTGCCGCTCTCATCACGGCGGCGGCGCTTGTACTTGCCGGATGCTCTGCGTCCGGCAGCAGCGGCTCGACGAACGTCGCCGCAACCGGTGGCACGCTCACGATCGGCACCGTCGTCGACGTCAAGTCGTTCGATCCTGCGCAGGCGCACCTGGGCCATTACGTCCAGTATGACCAGCCTGTGTACGACTCCCTGATCCGACGCAAGCCCGACGGCACGCCCGTGCCGATGCTCGCGACCAAGTGGTCGTACAACTCCGACAACACACAGCTCACTCTTGACATCCGCAAGGGCGTCACGTTCAGCGACGGCACGCCGGTCGACGCGAATGCCGTGAAGCTAAATCTCGACCGGTTCCGCAGCGGCAACGGCCCGGATGCCTCCACCATGGCTCTGGTCACGGGCGTCGAGGCGACGGATGCGTCGACGGTGGTGATCACACTGAAAGAGCCCGACCCGGCGCTGATCGACTACCTGGGCAACGAGGACAGCTTCATCGCGAGCCCGAAGGCGATCGCTGCCGGCCACATCGCGACCGATCCCGTCGGCAGTGGACCCTACGTGTATGACGCGTCGGCTTCTGTCCCCGGATCCAAGTACACGTTCACCAAGCGCAAGGGCTACTGGGATCCGTCGCTGCAGGTCTACAACCAGATCGTGGTCAAGCCCATCACGGACACCACGGCCATGCTCAACGCCTTCCTTTCCGGCCAGGTGGATGCCGCGCTTCTGACCCCGAAGACGGCTGCGCAGGCGAAGTCGGCCGGAAACACCGAGTACGACTACGGCACCGACTGGTATGGGCTCTTCCTGTTCGATCGCGACGGCACTATGACACCTGCTCTGAAGAACGTGAAGGTCCGCCAGGCGATCAACTACGCGATCGACAAGGCCGCGATCCTCAAGCAGGTCGAGCAGGGCAAGGGTGAGCTGACGAGCCAGATCCTCCCGCCCGGCGTGCCAGGATACGACAAGGCGCTGGACACGGCTTACTCGTACAACCCGACGAAGGCGAAGCAGCTGATGTCGGAGGCGGGGTACGCCAACGGCTTCACGTTGACGATGCCGACCTCCAGCGGGGCCATCGACCCGGCGCTGACGGCGGCGGTCGGCCAGTACCTGAAGAACATCGGCATCACCGTGAACTGGGAGAACGTGGCGATCTCCAACTTCATCGCCGACCTGACCGGGGCCAAGTACGCCGCGTCGTGGTTCCAGGAAGCACAGGGCACCGCGTGGTACACGTCGCAGGTCGAGTTGACGCCGAACGCGATCTACAACCCGTTCCACACGGCCGACCCCCAGGTCGAATCGCTAGTGCACGATGTCCAGTACGGCTCGACTGCGCAGCAGGCCAGCGCTGCGACACAGCTGAACAAGTACATCGTCAACCAGGCGTGGTTCGCTCCGTTCTTCCGTCCGGACCAGGTCTTCTTTACCAACAAGACGACCACGGTCACACCGCAGGCCCGGCAGGCCGTGCCGTCGATCTACTACTACGCGCCGAAGAAATAGGCCACAAGCGGAGGCGGGCCACCGTGCCCGCCCCCGTGCGGCGTACTTCTTCCGTATTGCAACGGAGCAAACATGGTCACTTTCATGATCCGCCGGGTGATCTCCGGCGTGGTCGCTCTCTTCGTCGTGTCGACGCTGACCTTCATTCTTCTGAACTTCTCTTCGACGAGTGTGGCGAGGAACATCCTCGGGGAGACGGCCACGCAGGCGCAGGTGCACCAGAAGGAGATCCAGCTCGGTCTTGACCAGCCCCTCATTGTCCGGTATGTGCACTGGCTGGGAGGCGCGATCCATGGCGATTTCGGCACGTCCTGGCTTTCCAGCCAACCCGTGCTCACCAGCATCACGACTCGCCTCGGAACCACCTTGTCGCTCTTGATCGTGTCCACGATCGTCGTCGCGATCCTGGCCGTTCTGCTCGGCATGGCCGCGGCCGTGCGGCGCGGATGGCTCGACCGGACGCTACAGATCGTCTCGATCGGGGGTGCCGCGGTTCCGCAGTTCGTCCTGGCCATCTTGATCATCGCGTTCATCGCGATCAGGCTGCACTGGCTGCCGGCCACTGGCTATGTACAGCTCTCCACCAGTCCCGCAGGCTGGGCCGCCGCGATCACCCTCCCGGTCGTCGCGCTGGCGGTCGGCGGTGTCGCCTCGACCGCGCAGCAGGTTCGCAGCGCCACCATTACGGTGCTGTCGAAAGACTATGTCCGCACACTGCGCAGCAGGGGGCTCGGAGAGCGGGAGATCCTCCTCCGGCACGTGCTTCGCGACGCCTCGCCGTCCGGCCTGACCGTGCTGTCACTGCACTTCATCGGCATGCTCGGCGGAGTTGTCGTCATCGAGCAGATCTTCGCCCTTCCCGGCATCGGTGCGCTCGCGCTGCAGTCCACCTTGCAGGGCGACATGCCGGTGCTGATGGGGGTCGTCGTCGTCGTCGTGATAATCGTCGTGATCGTCAACTTGCTGGTCGACCTCGCACTCGGCTGGCTCAACCCTAAGGCGCGTGTCTCATGACAGAGCCAAGCTTGATCCCCGTTACCGAGCCGCCGGAGGCCGCGGCCAGCCACCGGGGCGTGCTCCACCGCCTCCTCCGCAATCCTCTCGGTCTCGCCTCCATGATCTTCCTGGCGATCGTCGTGATCGCCGCGATCATCGGCCCCTGGGTCGCCCCCTACCCGCCGAACCACGCGGACCTGTCCATCGCACTGCAGGGGCCCTCCGGCACCCATTGGCTCGGCACAGACAGTGCCGGGCGGGACATCTTCAGCAGGCTCCTCGTCGGCGCCCAGACGACGCTCCTCGCTGCCGCGCTGGCGGCCGTGGTGTCGATCGTCGTCGGCGTCCCGACGGGGCTGATCGCCGGCTATTACCGCGGCTGGTTCGAGTCGATCGCCAACTGGTGCACCAACGTCACTATGTCGCTGCCAGGGATCATCGTCCTGCTGGCGATTACGGCCGCCCTCGGCAAGACTGTGTGGATCTCCATGACGGTGTTCGGCGTGCTCATGTCGCCCGGCTTCTACCGGCTGACCTTGACGTCCGTGCAAGCGGTGCGGAACGAGCTCTACGTCGATGCCGCCCGGGTCTCGGGGCTCAGCGACGCCCGCATCATCGGCCGTCACATCCTGTTCGTCGTCCGGGCGCCGCTGATCATCCAGACGTCCATCACATGCGGGATCGCGATCTCCATCCAGGCCATCCTCGATTTCCTCGGGTTGGGCGACCCGCTCACTCCGGCCTGGGGTGTCATGCTCAACGAGGGGTTTGTCAACATCTACACCGCCCCGATGCTGTCGGTCTGGCCGGGGCTGGCCATCACCCTCACGATCGGCGCGTTCGTGGTGCTGGGCAACGCCCTTCGGGATGCGCTGGAGGACCAGCTGCACTCCGGCAAGCGCAAGGCAGCGCCGAGCGCCCTGGCCACACCGAAGACGACGGGCATCACCGTGCGGGTCGACGACCACGGCCACCTGCTCGAAGTGAACGGCCTCGCTGTCGGCTATCCCACCCAGAACGGCGGGATCACCACGGTCGTCTCGAACGTCTCCTTCTTCGTGGATTCCGGTGAGGTGCTCGGCATCGTCGGTGAATCCGGCTCGGGCAAGACGCAGACCGCGTTCTCGGTGCTCGGGTTGCTGCCCGAGCAGGCGTTGATCACCGCAGGCACAATCGTGTTCGACGGCAAATCGCTGGTCTCGGCCGACGGTGGCAGGCTCTCGGCCAGCGCGATGTCGGCGTTGCGCGGCAAGCGCATCGCCTACATCCCGCAGGAGCCGATGTCGAACCTCGACCCGAATTTCACCATCGGGTATCAGCTGGTTCGCCCGATGCGGAAAGTGCTGGGCATCCCGAAAGCGGAGGCGACGGCGCGGGCGCTGGAATTGCTGACGATCGTGGGCATCACCAACCCGCAACGCACCTTCGACGCGTACCCGCACGAGGTCTCCGGCGGCATGGCGCAACGCGTGCTGATCGCCGGCGCCGTCTCCTGCAACCCCGACCTGCTGATCGCCGATGAACCGACCACCGCACTGGATGTCACAGTGCAGGCCGATGTGCTCGACCTGCTGCGCGACCTGCAGGGCAGGTTCACCATGGGGGTCGTGCTGGTCACGCACAACTTCGGTGTCGTCGCCGACCTCTGCGACCGCGTCGTGGTGATGCAGAACGGACGACTGGTGGAATCCGGTGACGTGCGCGGCATCCTGCGCAACCCGCAGCAGCCCTACACCAAGGCGCTGCTCGGCGCGATGCTGGAAGGCAAAACCCCGATGACCATGCTCACTGGCCCGGACAACCCTTCGCCCATCGAAACGAAGAACACCGGTGCCGACACTGATGACGAACTGACCGCCAAGGCAGGTGCATGATGACCCAGGCCACACCAGTCGCTCCGCGACAAACGGGTGAATCGGCAGCGCTGCTGAAGGTGAGCAACCTGGTGGTGGAATACCCCGGCAAGAGATTCCGTGCCCGTGCGTTCCGCGCCCTCGATGACGTCTCCATCCACATAGGCGCCGGTGAGACCCTCGGTCTGGTCGGCGAGTCCGGCAGCGGCAAGACCACCCTCGGTCGGGCCCTGCTCGGCCTGGCACCGGTCACCGGCGGAACCGTCGCGTTCGAGGGCAACGACATCAGCCACGCCAGCCGTCGCCGTCGCCGCACCCTCAGCCGCGACCTGCAGGTCGTCTTCCAAGACCCCTACACCTCCCTGAACCCGTCCATGACGGTTGGCGACACGCTCGCGGAACCACTCGCCGTACAGGGACGGAGCGGCAGGGCGGCCCGTACCAGGGTGCGCGAGGTTCTCGACGAGGTGGGTCTGCCACAGGATGCCATCGGACGGCTTCCCCGCGAGTTCTCTGGCGGCCAGCGGCAACGCGTCGCCATCGCTCGAGCGCTCGTGCTGTCGCCCAAGCTCATAGTTTGCGATGAGCCGGTCAGTGCCCTCGACCTGTCGACCCAGGCGAAGGTGCTCGACCTCTTCCTGCAAATCCAACGCGATACCGGAGTCGCCTACCTCTTCATCTCGCACGACCTCGACGTGGTGCGCCACCTCAGCCACCGCATCGCCGTCATGTACGGCGGCGAGATCGTCGAGCAGGGCCAGGCCGTTCAGATCACCGAAGAGCCGGAGCATCCGTACACGCAACGCCTGCTGCTGGCCTCGCCCGTGCCCGACCCCGACCGGCAGGAACAACGCCGCGCCAACCGGCACCGGCTCATCGAACTACAGCGCCAGCAAGACGAACAAGCGGGCGTCGCCGCCTGACCCTCCCGACCTACGAGAAGATACGGAACGAAAAGCAGATGACAGACACGGTACGGCTCGGCATCATCGGTTTGGGAACGCAAGGGAACGATGAGAGGGGAGCAGCAGCATGATTCCTCGGGACGCGACCGTCGCTTTCAATCCGCTCCAATGGTTCGCGACGAGCGACGGCTGGCTCGATTGGCAGCTCGCGCCGCCGTGGGCGGAGCTTATGGCGGAGGTCAAGCGAGCGGGGTTCGACTTCGTCCACACGCGGATCCCCGAAGGATTCGCCGCACTCGAGTATGGCGCGATCATCCGAGACGCGGGACTCGAGCCCGCGCCCGGGACGCTGGGATTCGGCCTGCCGGAGGAAGGTCACACTGTCGAGCGAACGCTCGAAAGCGTTCGCTCGACAGCACGCGGGTACTCCTCGCTGGGCTTTGCCCACGTGTTCGTCCTCGCTGAGATGAATCCTGCGGCGCCGCGCGTCGCGCGGCCAGCCGTCGGCGCGGAGGCGGACGACGCTCGCCTGGAACGAATCGTCGAGCTCCTCGCTCAGATTGGCGAGGCCGCGACGGCCGAGGGAGTGCTGCCGATTCTTCATCCGCATGTGGGCACCTGGATCGAGACGGCGGAAGAGACGCGCTACGTCCTCGACCGTGTCGATCCCAGCCTTCTCGGCTTCGGCCCGGACGTCGGCCACCTCTCCTGGGCGGGAGCGAACCCGTCGGAGCTTGTCACGGCCTATTCGGATCGCGTCTACGGCGTCCATATCAAGGACCTCCGCCGATCCGTGCGGGACGATTCCCTGGCACGGCGCCGAACGTACACGGAGACGGTCGGCGCTGGCCTGTGGACGGAACCCGGTCGCGGTGACTTCGACTACGACGAACTCTGGGGGGCCCTGGGCAGCGACTTCGGCGGGACGATCGTGGTCGAAGTCGACAAGGGCGATCTCCAGCCGGCCTTCGCGAGCGCCCGGGCCTCGGCCGGCTGGGTCGCTCGGCAGCGAGCAGCGTGAGCGCTCGGAGCATTCGCACGTTGGCAGCGGCTCAAGCCGATGTCGAGACCGTCACCTGACGGAGGTCGGCCGATCAGGCGACACGAATGAAGCGAAAGGCAATAGGCGAAAGGCAATAATGACCAACGATAGAGTACGGCTCGGAATCATCGGGCTGGGTACCCAGGGATCGATGTACGCGAAGTTCATCGCTGATGGCCTGGTTCCCAACATGGTGGTAGGTGCAATAGCAGACACCGACGCGGCCAAGGCCACCGCGGCCGCGACGCAGTACCCGGACGTACCGTTCTTTGACGACTACGTGGCACTGCTCGACAGCGGCACGGTGGACGCGGTCGTCACGACCGTGCCGCACTACCTGCACCCTGAGATCGGCATCGCGGCGCTCAGCCGCGACATCCACGCGCTGGTGGAGAAGCCGGCCGGTGTATACACGAAGCAGGTCAAGGAGCTCAACGCGTTCGCCGCAACCAAGCCTGAACTCACGTTCGGCATCATGTTCAACCAGCGCAACAACCCGCTCTACAAGCGGCTCAAGGAGATCGTGGACAACGGTGAGATCGGCGCCATTCGTCGCTCGAATTGGATCATCACGAACTGGTGGCGGCCGCAGGGCTACTACGACCAGAGCGCATGGCGCGCAACCTGGGGCGGTGAGGGCGGCGGTGTGCTCGTCAACCAGGCGCCGCATCAGCTCGACCTGTGGCAGTGGATCTGCGGGGTGCCCGAAAAGGTGTTCTCAAAAGTCGCATACGGCTTCCGCCGCAACATCGCGGTCGAAGACGAAGTGACCGCCGTTGTCGATTACGGCGCCGGCGTCACCGGTGTCTTCGTCACGGCGACCCATGACCTCACCGGCACCGATCGCTTCGAGATCCTCGGCGACGCGGGCAAGATCGTCGTCGAGAACAGCAAGACGGCCACCGTCACCCGGCTGAAGAAGCCGGAGCGCGAGCTGAGCGAGGGTATGGACATGGGCGACGTGATGAAGTTGTTCATGGGCCAGCTGGACGCCGACGATCTGTACAAGACCGAGACGATCGAATTCGATTCGGCGTGGGGCGCACAGCACGCCGGTGTTCTCGAGAACTTCGCCGCGAACATTCTGGACGGCACGCCGCTGATTGCGCCCGGGTCGGACGGCATCAAGGGCGTGCGCCTTGCGAATGCGATCCACCTCTCCAGCTGGTTGGGCAGGGAGGTGTCGTTGGACTTCGATGAGGATGAATTCCTCGAGCTGCTCGACGAGCGCATCCGCGACGAAGGCACGTTCCCCGAGCGGGCATAATCAACACGTGCCGTGCTCGGGCGCGGCCCCACAATTCAGCACCACCGTCGCGCTAGCGTGGGGGGAACGCATGGCCGGAGGATCTTCATGACAGAGCTCGAAAGCAACCCGGACGCGTCGAACGGCCCGCGCGGGCGCGCGCGACCGAATCGTCCGGCGCCCACCATCTATGACATCGCGGAGCTCGCTGGCGTCAATCCGTCGACGGTCTCCCGCGCGCTCAGCAAACCGGGACGCATCAGTGCCAAGACCGAGAAACTAATTCAGGATGCGGCAAAGGAACTCAACTATCGGGTCAATCCGATGGCGCGAGCACTCCCGACAGGGCGCACGAGCACCCTCGGGCTGATCATCGCCGACATCACCAACCCGATGTTCTTCGAGGTGGTGCGCGGCGCAGAACGCGCAGCGGCACTCGGCGGCTACACGCTGATCCTCGCGGAGTCCCAAGAGTCGGGAGAGCGGGAGGCGGCAGCAGCCGAACGGGTGGCTCCGTCCGTCGACGGCCTGATCCTGGTGACGACCCGCCTGGCCGACGCGCAGATCAGAGAGCTGGCCGAGTTGAAACCGCTCGTGGTGATCAACCGCAGGGTCGACGCAGTCGCCGCCATCGTGCCCGAGCTCGAGCCCGGCATCGTGCAAGCGTTGACCCACTTGGCCGAATTCGGTCACCGTGCGATCGCGTTCGTGTCCGGCCCAGCGAACTCCTGGATGAGTTCAGCACGCTGGAACGAACTGCTGGAGCGTGCGGTGGAACGAAACATGACGATCGTCGAGATCGGGCCCGGTATCCCGACGCTCGACGGCGGGCGTGAGGCGATCTCGCGGGTCGTCGCATCCGGTGTCACCGCCGTCATCGCCTATAACGACCTGATGGCCATCGGGTTGCTGCGCGCAGCGCAGGAACGCGGCCTGAACGTTCCCGGTCGGCTGAGTATCGTCGGTTTCGACGACATCTTCGGCTCGGACTTCACCTCGCCGCCGCTGACGACCATTCGCACGCCGCTCGGCCTCGTCGGGGAGCTCGCCGTGCGCCGTGCTTTCGAGCTGCTCGATCATGACCTCCCGGCACTTGGTGCGAACGGCGCGGGTGAGAAGAGTGCGGGCGAGAACGGCGCGGCCGTCTTGGCAACCGAGCTCATCGTGCGCGGTTCGACCGGGCCACTCGACCCCTGATTCTCGATTCCGGGCGCTCCGCCTGGCCCGACCCGCTCTGATTTCCCGCCATCACATTCCCCGCGAGCAGATTCCGGCAACCGATTGACAAAACGTCTCTTCCAACGATTCAATGAAAGAATGACCATGCAACTTGCGCTTGACCCTGATCGTCTCTTCCCGTCAGACCCAACGACGCGCGATGTCGCCCGCGGCCTGTACGAATCCGTTGCTGCACTGCCGATCATCTCGCCACATGGTCACATTGATCCGAGGTTGCTGCTGGACAACACCCCGTTCGGCGACCCCGCCGAATTGTTCATTCGCTATGACCACTATGTGACCCGTCTGTTGCACGCTGCCGGTATCGGCCTTGACCAGCTCGGAATCGCCGACCGGGCCGGCGACGGAGCCGTGGCCACGCCGCGGGAGGTGTGGCGTGCGTTCTGCAGCAACTGGCACCTGTTCGCCGGAACGGCATCCGGCTACTGGCTGCAAGACGGCTTTGCGCAGCTCTTCGGCATCGACGAACACCCGGCTTCAGACAGCGCCGACCGGCTCTTCGACCTCATCCAGGCAGCACTGGCGACGGAGGCGTTTCGACCGCGCGCGCTCTTCACCCAGTTCCAGATCGACGTGATGGCGACGACCGATGATCCAATGTCTGACCTGGCCGCGCATGCCGCTTTGACCGCAGACCCGTCGTTCGCCGGTCGAGTGGTGCCGACATTCCGGCCGGATGCCTACCTCGATCCCTGTGCGGACGGTTGGGCGGACCGCATGGCGGCGTTGGCACAGTGGAACGGTTCGCCGGTGTCGAGCTTCAGCGGGTACCTCGAGGCACTTGCCGGCCGCCGGCGGTACTTCATCGACCACGGTGCTGTTTCGGCCGATCACGGCGTCGTGCAACCACTGACCGTCGAGCTCGATGAGACCCAAGCATCCGCGCTCTTCACGCATGCGCTTCAGGGCACGTTGACCGCAGACGATGCGCGCGTCTTCTCCGGGCACATGCTGTTGCAGATGGCCCGCATGAGCGTCGACGACGGACTGGTCATGACCATCCACCCGGGCGTGTACCGCAATCACAGCAGCGAGACGCTGGAGCGCTTCGGGCCCGACATGGGCAACGACATTCCGGTGCGCACGAACTATGTCAAGCCGCTACGGCCACTCCTGGAAAAGTACGGAAACATTCCCGCATTCCATCTCGTGCTGTTCAGCGTCGACGAGACGTCGTTTTCGCGGGAGATCGCGCCACTGGCCGGCTTCTACCCGAGCGTCTACATCGGCGCCCCCTGGTGGTTCCTCGATGCTCCGGACTCCGTGCAGCGCTTCCGCGCCGCGACAACCGAAACGGCGGGCTTCTATCGCAGCTCCGGCTTCATCGACGACACCCGCGCCTTCCTCTCCATCCCGGCTCGGCACGACATGTCCCGACGACTGGATGCCGCGTTCCTCGCCCGCCTCGTATGTGAGGGGCGCGTGGACCTGGCGACAGCGGAACGCATCGCCGTCGATCTTGTCGACACCATGCCTCGACAGGTGTTCAAACTGTGACGATCCGAACCGATACTCACACCGGCGCCGGCACTGACGTCGAGACGTCCGCGACGCCGCCGCTTGCGCTGGACCGTGCTGCATTGGCTGCACGCGAAGGCACCGGTCCCGATGCACCTCCCGTGCGCATCGTGCACCTCGGGCTCGGAGCGTTCCACCGCGCACACCAGGCCTGGTACACGGCGATGGCCGAGGATGCAGCAGAGTGGGGGATCGCTGCCTTCACCGGCCGCTCGCCTGCCGCTGCGCTGGAGCTCGCTCCGCAAGACGGCCTGTACACCCTGATCGAACGTTCGGATGCCGGCGACAGTGTCACCGTCATCCCGAGCATCGTCGAGGCGGTGGATGGTGCCGATGTGGGCAGGCTTCTCGAGCTCGTCGCCGCGCCAGCCACGGCGATCGTCACACTCACCATTACGGAGCCGGGGTACCGCCTCACCGCCGACGGGTTGCCTGACCTTCTCGATCCGGCGGTCGTCGCTGACATTAAGTGGCTCACGCATGCGCTCTCGCGGGATGCGTTGCCCCCGCGCAGCGCGCTCGCCATCTCCAGCCCGCGCACTTCGCTCGGCCGACTGCTCCTGGGGCTCGATGCGCGTCGACGCGCACAGGCCGGCCCGATCGCCATCGTGCCTTGTGACAACGTCCCGGAGAACGGAGCGTTCATCCATCGCGGCCTCACCACGCTGGCCGAGTCGGTGAACTCGGACTTGGCGGTATGGCTTGCCGACAACGCCTCATTCGTGTCGACGTCGGTGGACCGCATCACGCCGAAGACCATACAAGACGACCTCCGCACGGCCACGGAACTCTCCGGCTGGATCGACCGCGCCCCCGTCGTCACAGAACCGTTCAGTGACTGGGTGCTGCAGGGGGAGTTCCCGGCCGGTCGGCCGGCATGGGAAACCGAGGGTGCGCGCTTCGTCGATGACATCGAACCGTTCGAGCGGCGCAAACTGTGGTTGTTGAACGGCGCACACAGCCTTCTGGCCTATGCCGGGTTGTTGCGCGGTCACACCACAGTCGCGGCCGCGATCAACGATCCGGTGTGCCGAGACTGGGTGAGCGCGTTGTGGGACGAAGACGCACGGCAGCTGCCCGCCGAGGGCCTCGAACTTGAGGGATATCGGGCGGCGCTGCTGGAGCGATTCGAGAATGCCCGAATCGAGCACCACCTCAGCCAGATCGGCATTGAGGGGGCGACGAAGCTGCGCGTGCGGATCGCCGGCGTCGCTCGTGCAGAACGAAGTGCCGGCCGGAGCGCGCAAGGCTGTGCGCGAGCGATCGGAGCGTGGATCGCACTGCTTGAGTCGGGAGTGGAGCTTCCGGATGCGCAGTCCGGGTCGATCCGCCGGGCCCTCGATGCGGGAGACGCGGGAGATGTGGGCGACGACGTTGCCCGGCGCCTGCTCGGGCTGCTGGATCCGGAGCTTGCCAAAGACGATGAGTTTCTGGCAACCGTCGTGGCTGCGGCGGCAACAACGGTCTGAAGCTGCCGTAGCGGCGGCGGGTTGCCGCCTGCTCGAACTTTTCCGAATAGTTTTGGCAATCGCTTGCCAAAAGCGATATTGGTGTGTTTCACTAGAGGTGTTCTCGTTGAACGGGAACCTGTTCCAAGCCGCACCACGGTGTGCGCGGGAATCCATCTTCTGCAGCGCTGCGTAAGGGAGAGCATCATGTTGAAGCCTCAATCAAGCCCCACCCGGGAACTCGTCAACCTCGACGGACTGTGGGCCTTCAAGGTCGACTCGGCCCGCTCGGCCGAGAGCGATCGCTGGTTCGCATCGGCACTCGAAACGCAGCTCGAGGCGCCAGTTCCGGCCAGCTACAACGACATCTTCACCGACCGGGCTATTCGCAACCACGTCGGCTGGGTCTACTACCAGCGCCGCGTGCGGGTGCCTCGCGGCTGGGCCGGTGAGCGCATCTTCGTGCGCATCGACGCAGCAACTCACGAGGGCGCCGTCTACGTCGACGACGAATTGGTCGCTCGCCATATCGGCGGTTACACGCCGTTCGAGGCAGACATCACCGACCGGGTGGCACCCGGCGGCGACTTCCGGCTGACGATCGCGGTGAACAACGAGCTCACCAACGAGACCATTCCGCCCGGTTCGATCGAGGTCGCGGCTGATGGCACGCGCACCCAGCGCTACCTGCACGACTTCTACAACTATGCCGGGCTTGCCCGCTCAGTTTGGCTCTACAGCGCCCCGGCGACGCGCGTCGACGACATCACGGTCACGACCGACGTGGACGGCTCGGACGGCGTCGTCGATTACACCGTCGCGACGACCGCGGATGCCGATGTCCGGGTCGGCATCCGCGATGAGGCCGGTGCACTTGTCGGCCAGAAGGACGGCGCGACCGGCAGCATTCGGATTGCGAATGCCACGCTGTGGCAACCGGGTGCTGCATACCTCTACGAACTGACCGCGGAAGTCGTCGTCGACGGGAACGTCGCCGACAGCTACAGCTTGCCGGTCGGCGTGCGCACCGTTGCGGTTGACGGCATGCAGTTCCTGATCAACGACAAGCCCTTCTACTTCACCGGCTTCGGCAAGCACGAAGATTCGGCGATTCGCGGCAAAGGTCACGACAACGCCTATCTCGTGCATGACTTTCAGCTGATGGATTGGATCGGCGCGAACTCGTTCCGCACCTCGCATTACCCCTACGCCGAAGAAGTGATGGAGTTCGCAGACCGGCACGGTATCGTCGTGATCGACGAGACCGCGGCCGTCGGACTGAACCTGGCCATGGGCGGTGGCATCTTCGGTGGGGTCAAACAGGACACCTTCTCGCCGGCGACGATCAACGACGGCACCCAGGCAGCCCACGCGCAGGCGATTCGCGAACTGATCGCGCGGGACAAGAACCACCCGAGCGTCGTGATGTGGTCGATCGCCAACGAGCCAGCGTCGAGTGAAAGCGGGGCTCGTGAATACTTCGAGCCGCTGGCGACACTTGCCAGACAGCTTGATCCGAGTCGGCCGATCACCTTCGTGAACGTCATGTTCGCGACCTTCCAGACGGATTTGATCGCTGACCTGTTCGACGTCATGTGTCTCAACCGCTACTACGGCTGGTATGTCGACACCGGTGATCTGAAAGCGGCAGAACTTCACCTCGAGGCCGAACTGCTCGGTTGGCAGGAGAAGTTCGGCAAGCCGATCATCATGACCGAATACGGCGCGGACACACAGGCCGGCCTGCACTCGCTCCAGGACGCACCGTGGAGTGAGGAGTACCAGGTCGTCTATCTGGAGATGAACCACCGGGTGTTCGACCGCGTCGATGCATTCGTCGGCGAACAGGTCTGGAACTTTGCCGACTTCCAGACCTCCAACGGAGTCTTCCGTGTTGACGGCAACAAGAAGGGTGTCTTCACCCGCGATCGCCGACCGAAGGCTGCAGCGCACGCTTTGCGTGCTCGCTGGACCAACTTCGGCAAGTGAATTCAGACATATCAGACACATCAGCTACGTAAGGACCAGCATGAGAATCGACAAGGCCGAGGTCATCGTCACGAGCCCCGATCGCAACTTCGTGACGCTGAAGCTCACCACCGACGACGGGCTCGCCGGGCTCGGGGACGCGACGCTCAACGGGCGTGAGCTCGCTGTCGCCGCATACCTTCGCGAACACGTCGTTCCGCTGCTGATCGGCCGCGATCCCCGCAATATCGAAGACACCTGGCAGTTCCTGTACCGCAGCGGCTACTGGCGGCGCGGGCCCGTGACGATGGCTTCGATCGCCGCCGTCGACATGGCCCTGTGGGACATCAAGGGCAAGGCTGCGGGAATGCCGGTGTACCAGCTGCTCGGCGGCGCAAGCCGCAACGGGCTCATGGCATACGGCCACGCCTCCGGCAAGGAGCTCCCCGAGCTCTTCGACTCGATCCGCGAGCATCAGTCACTCGGTTACCGCTCGATCCGTGTGCAGACGGGCGTTCCCGGCCTCGAGTCGATCTACGGCATCGCCTCGAACAAGGGTCTGCCGGGCAACGAAGGCGTACGCTACGACCACGAACCCGCTCAGCGCGGGGCACTTCCCGCCCAGGAAGACTGGGACACCCGCGCCTACCTGCGCCACGTTCCCACGGTGTTCGAGGCCGTTCGCAACGAGTTCGGCCCCGAGCTGCCGCTGCTGCATGACGGACATCACCGGATGACCCCGCTCCAGGCCGCGAAGCTCGGCAAGTCCCTCGAACCCTACGACCTGTTCTGGCTCGAGGACTGCACGCCGGCAGAGAACCAGGAGGCGCTGCGCCTCGTGCGGGAGCACACCACGACACCGCTCGCCATCGGCGAGGTCTTCAATACCGTGTGGGATTTCCAGAACCTGATCAAGGAACAGCTGATCGACTATGTTCGGGCCGCGTCCACCCACTTCGGCGGGATCACGCCCCTCAAGAAGGTCATGGACTATGCCGCGATGTACCAGATCAAGTCCGGCTTCCACGGGCCGACCGACATCTCGCCGGTCGGATTCGCCGCGCAGCTGCACGTGGGACTCGCCATCCACAATTACGGCATCCAGGAGTACATGCAGCACGGCGACAAGACCAACGCCGTGTTCGACCAGTCGATGACGTTCGTCGACGGCTACCTGCATCCGGGCGCCAAACCCGGGCTCGGGGTCGATCTCGACGTCGACGAAGCCGGAAAATACCCGTACGAGACCGCGTACCTTCCGTACAATCGTCTCGCGGACGGCACCGTGCATGACTGGTGAGCCGCCGGATGACAACGGAAGCCGGATGTCAGCAAAAGCCGGATGACAGCAAAAGCCGGACGTCAGCAAAAGCCGGACGTCAGCAAAAGAGTGGGATGAACGAATCGCCTGAAGCTCCTCTCGTGGTCGCCATGGGGGTGTCCGGTGCCGGCAAGAGCACCATCGGCGCCCTCGTGGCGGATGCGCTCGGTGTCGCGTTCGTCGACGGCGACGCGCTGCACCCGCTCGCCAACGTTCAGAAGATGGCGGCGGGCACGCCGTTGACCGACGATGACCGGTGGCCGTGGTTGGCGAAGGTCGGGCGGGCGCTCGCCGACGCGGAGGGGAACGGGCTCGTCGTCGCATGCTCGGCACTGAAGCGCGCCTACCGCGATGCGATTCTCGCCGAGGCGTCGACTGCGATCTTCTTGCTGCTGAGCGGCTCGCGCGAGGTTCTGTCGAGGCGGCTCGAAGGTCGCAGTGGGCATTTCATGCCGGCCAGCCTGCTCGATTCGCAGCTGGCGACCCTCGAGCCGTTGCAATCGGACGAGCGCAGCGTGATCGTCGACATCGACGCGCCGGTCGATCAGGTGGTCGCTGCGGCCGTGGCCGGTGTGCGAGCCGCCTGACGCAGCCTCGCCGCAGTTGAGTTGTCTGGTGGTCAAGTGGCGGACGGTGGTCGATACGCTCGCCGGCGCTCGCTACTCGACCACCAGCCCGGGCAGAAGAACGCGCGCTCAGCGAGCGTGTAAGCTTGATCCTTGGACTACGGCGAGGGATGCAGCGCGAGCTCCGCAAGCGCGGCATCCGTAATCGACGCGGTGGAGTACGGCTTTGCAGCTATTCCTCACGCTGACATGCGTTCGAGTTGAACAACAGATCGAATATCTGGGCTGAAAGCCCGTAACAAGGAGTGCATCACCATGAGTGACGACAGCAACAAGGTCGCGGCCGAGCCGCGCGAGAGCTTCGGCAAGGGCGCGGCGCGCAAGATCCGTGCCGCAGGCAAGATCCCCGCGGTGATCTATGGTCACGGCACGGCCCCGCAGCACGTGACGCTGCCGGGCCACCAGATCGGCCTCATCCTGCGCAAGGCGAACGCCGTGCTCGAACTCGACATCGCCGGCAAGAGCCAGCTCGCACTGGTCAAGGACGTGCAGAAGGACCCGGTGCGCCAGATCATCGAGCATCTCGATCTGATCGTCGTCAAGAAGGGCGAGAAGGTGCACGTCGAGGTTCCCGTGCACCTGGAAGGCGAGTCCTTCCCCGGCACGATCGCGATGATCGACGTGAACACGCTGCGTCTCGAGGCCGAGGCGACGAACATCCCGGAGCGCATCGTCATCAACATCGATGGCCTCGAAGAGGGGCAGCACGTGCTGGCGAAGGACATCCCGTTGCCGGCCGGTTCCGTGCTGATCGACGAGCCGGACCTGCTGATCGTCGGCATCACCGTGCCGACGGGCTCTGCCGCCGACGAGGCAGCGGACGCCGCGATCGCCGAGGCGGCCAGCGAGGCGAGCGCGGCCGCAGCAGCAGAAGCAGCCGCGGAGTAGTCAGTAGAGAACAACTCGGTAGCGAACAACAGAGCAGCGAACGGATGCCGGGCCGGAGCGACGCGCTCTGGCCCGCAGCCGTCCCGCGATCCGGCTTGACGATCCCGTCCCACGATATGAAGCGAACATGAGCGAGCAGACCTGGCTGGTGGTCGGCCTCGGCAACCCAGGACCCGACTACGCGAACACCCGGCACAACATCGGACAGATGGTGTTGGCGGAACTGGCGAGCCGGGCATCCGCGACATTCAAGTCGCACAAGACCAACGCGACGGTCGCCGAGGGGCGCGTCGTGCCGCGCGGTCCGCGGTTCGTACTGGCCAAGCCGAACACGTACATGAATGTGTCCGGTGGACCGGTCGCTCAACTGCTGAGGTTCTATTCGCTGCAGCCGGACCGACTGATCGTGCTGCAGGACGAGCTCGACATCCCGTTCGACACGCTCAAGCTGAAGTTCGGCGGCGGTCACGGCGGCCACAACGGCGTCCGCGACATCATCGCCGCAATCGGTACCGGTGATTTCACCCGGGTACGCGTAGGCGTCGGTCGGCCGCCCGGCAGCCGCGCGGCCGCCGACCACGTGTTGCGCGCGTTCAGCAAGGAAGAGCGCGCCGTTTTGCCCTCTCTGATTGCGGATGCCGCCGACGCAGTCGAGCAGATCGCCTCAGACGGCCTGCCCGCAGCCCAACTGCGGTTTCACACGACGGACAAGTAGAGGGTCCGCTACTGCCAGGAAATGCTAATGTTGGCAACATACCTACAATGCGGAGGTGTGGTGATGGCAACCGTAAGCGCACGCGATTTCAACCACGATGTCAGCGCAGCAAAGCGTGCCGCTGCTCGTGCGCCGCTGATCATCACCGATCGCGGCAAGCCGTCATTTGTTTTGCTCTCGATTGAGGAGTTCCGTCGGCTCTCCCGCGCGGGCGAAAGTATTGTCGACCTGTTGCGGATGGATCACGCTGACATCGAGTTCGAGCCCGAGCGCATCGAAACAGCTCTGCGGATACCAGAGCTGTGACCTACCTTCTCGACACGGTGACCGTCAGCGAGTTGCGTAAACCCGCAGCCCGGGCCGACCCCGGAGTTGTGGCTTGGGCGGCAGCCCAGAATCCGCTGGAGCTGTATCTGTCGGTAATCACTATTCTCGAGATCGAGCTGGGGATCATCCGGAAGGAACAGGCGGACCCTGTTCAAGGAGTGGTGCTGCGGAGATGGCTCGAGCACGACGTGCTGCCGGCATTCGATGACCGAATCCTGCCTGTCGACCTCGTGATCGCGCGAGCAACGGCCTCGCTTCACGTTCCTGACCCTCGGCCCGAACGCGACGCAATGATCGCGGCGACTGCTTTCGTGCATGGGCACACCGTAGTCACCCGCAATCTCAGCGACTTCGCTCCAACGGGCGTCAAACTGTTGAATCCGTGGGCCAGCTGACACGTGCGTTCAGATAGACGAAGCTTTCTCATCAGAACTCGTCTCGCGGCATTCGTGTGCCTGTGCGGCAAACCGGAGATTGAGCGTAAGCCCGGACCGATTCCCGGTGGTCGTCTGGGTAGCGTGCAAAGCCCGGGCCACCGTGCGGCCTGGTCGTGGGACCCGGCTTCGGCCGGAAACGCGAGGAATCCGCACACCTGGCGAAGAAGCGACGAGGCCCGACGGCTGTACCGCAGCGGCCGGGCCTCATTGTGGATCGTTACTCGCCGGCGAGCACTGCCTGCAGCTCGAGTGAGATCGTGACCTTGTCGCCGACCAGGACGCCGCCGGTCTCAAGCGTCGCGTTCCAGCTCAGGCCGAAGTCCTCGCGGTTGACGATGGCCTGTGCGGTCGCGCCTGCCTTGTAGTTGCCGTACGGGTCCGTGCCGAATCCGCCGAACTCGAAGTCGAACGTCACGGGCTTCGTCACGCCCTTGATCGTGAGCAGGCCGTCGACCTTGTAGTCGCCGTCCACGACGCGGGTGCCCGTCGAGACGAATTCGATCGTCGGGAACTCCGGGGCGCTGAAGAAGTCGTTGGTGCGCAGGTGGTTGTCGCGGTTCTCATCACCCGTGTTGATGGACGCAACCTCGGCGGATGCGGACACGCTCGACTCGAGCGGGCTCTCGCCGGTCACGAACGTGGCCGAGAACGTGTTGAACTTGCCGCGGACCTTGCTGATCATCATGTGTCGGACGCTGAAGCCGACCTCGCTGTGTGCGTTGTCGATCGTCCAGGTTCCGGCCTTGTAGCCGGGGATGTCAGTGGCGGTCGTTGTCGTTGTCATCGGGCAAATCTCCTTGGTCTGTAGTGGATCGGTTCCGTTCGTACGTGTATGCAAACGCATATGGCCGCGCTCTATTCCATGCATATCGATATATTTCGGCCGGTTGCCATTGGAACGCGCACCCGGTGCCGTGTCGGCACACCCCCGTACACTTGGACGAGTGATCCTTGAGGGCTTGACACGTGCGCTTGCGCGCACCCAGACATTCGGCAAAGCCCTTGACGCTGCCGCTCGTGACGCGGACTTCTCCCTGACCGACGGCCTGCGCGCCCCATTGCTGGCCGGTCTGCTCGGCAGACGACCGGAGCGCTCGCGGTCGATGCTTGTCATCACCGCGACCGGTCGCGAGTCGGAGAGTCTGCGGGGCACGCTCGCCGGACTGCTGCCTTCGGCGGAGATTCTCGACTTCCCGGCCTGGGAGACACTGCCGCACGAGCGGCTGAGCCCGAGTGCCGAGATCGTCGGGCGTCGGTTGGATACGCTGCGGCGGATGCACGACTGGGCTGAGGCGGCGACCGCCGGCACTGATCAGCGACCGCTGGTCGTCACGGCATCCGTGCGTGCGGCACTGCAGCCACTCGCCGACAACCTCACCGAGCGAGCGCCGATCGAACTGAACGTCGGCAGCCGTGGCAATGAGCTCGGCGCCATCGCCGCCCAGCTCGTCGACCTCGCATACTCCCGCGTCGACATGGTCACCCGGCGTGGTGAGTTCGCGGTGCGCGGTGGCATCCTCGACGTCTTCCCGTCCGTGGCCGAACACCCGTATCGGGTCGACTTCTTCGGTGACGTTCTCGAACAGATCAGAGCGTTCTCGGTTGCCGACCAACGTTCACTGGCACACGAGGTCGACGCGGTGTCCCTGCCGCCGAGCCGCGAACTGCTCCTCAGCCCGGCCGTGCGCCAGCGCGCTCGTGAGATGGAGGGCGAATTCCCCAACATCGCGGGGATGCTGTCCAAGATCGCGGAGGGCATCCCGGTCGAGGGCATGGAATCGCTCGCGCCGGCGCTGGTCGACCGTCTGGTGCCGCTGACCCACTACCTGCCGGCCGGCGCGGCGATCGCCGTCGTCTCGCCCGAGCGTGTCGCGTCTCGCGCGGTCAGCCTGGCCGAGACGAACCGCGAGTTCCTGTCGGCGGCGTGGAGCGCCGCCACCGCCGGCGCGGCGGCCCCGATCGACCTCGCATCCGGAGATTTCCTGACGCTCGGCGCGTTGCGTGACTCGGCACGACACCCCGCCTCCGACGCTCTGGCCGCCGACAACCCGTGGTGGACCCTCAGCAGCTTCGACTCGGGTGAAGTCCTGCCGGAGGAACGCACGATCGAAGAACACCTGACGGTGCGCATCGAAGCGGATGCCGTACCCAGCTTCCAAGGCAACGTCACGGGCGCGCTCGAACACGTCGTCGCGCTGCTGGCAGACGGTTGGCGCGTCGTCATCGCCGCATCCGGCATCGGCCTGGTCGAACGTGCGGCCGATGTGCTCAGCGAGAACGGCGTCGCCGCGCGCATCGTCGAGGACTATCCGGACGGCGCGGAGCCCGGCATCGCCTACCTGGTGCGCGCCGTCGTCGACCACGGGTTCGAAGTTCCGAGCGACAAGATCGCGCTCATCGGCGAGACCGAGTTCTACGGACGCACGATCGGCTACGACTCGCGTCAGGTGAAGAGACTCGCCGCACGACGCAGGAACGTCGTCGACCCGCTGCAGCTGAAGGCGGGCGACTACGTCGTGCACCAGACGCACGGCATCGGCAGGTTTGTCGAGCTGACCCAGCGCGAGGTCTCCAGTGGCGGACGGAACGCGGTGAAAACCAAACGGGAGTACCTCGTGCTCGAGTACGCCCCATCCAGACGCGGTTATCCCGGCGACAAGTTGTACGTTCCGACGGACCAGCTCGACCTGCTCACCCGGTACGTCGGCGGCGAGGCACCGGCCCTCAGCAAGATGGGCGGCAGCGACTGGTCGCAGGCCAAGGGCCGTGCGCGCAAGGCCGTGCGCGACATCGCCGTCGAACTGGTCAAACTGTATTCGGCGCGGATGGCCAGCAAGGGTCATGCGTTCGGCCCGGACACCCCGTGGCAGCGTGAGCTCGAGGAGGCCTTCCCGTTCGTGGAGACCCCCGATCAGTTGCAGACCATCGATGAGGTGAAGGCCGACATGGAGCGGCCGATACCGATGGACCGGCTGATCTCCGGCGACGTCGGTTTCGGCAAGACCGAGATCGCCGTGCGCGCCGCGTTCAAGGCGGTGCAGGACGGCAAACAGGTGATCATGCTGGTGCCGACCACGTTGCTGGTCAGACAACACTTCGAGACGTTCCAGGAACGGTTCGCCGGCTTCCCGATCCACCTGCGTGCGCTGAGCAGATTTCAGAGCGACCGTGAGGCGGCCGAAACGGTGCGCGGCCTCGCCGACGGCACGGTCGACGTCGCCATCGGCACGCACCGGCTGCTCACGCCCGGCATCACGATCAAGGATCTCGGTCTCGTCATCATCGACGAGGAGCAGCGATTCGGCGTCGAGCACAAAGATGCGCTGAAGAAGCTCAAGACCAACGTGGACATCCTGGCGATGAGCGCGACTCCGATCCCGCGCACGCTGGAGATGGCGGTGACCGGCATCCGCGAGATGTCGACGCTTGCGACACCGCCGGAGGACCGGCATCCGATCCTCACGTTCGTCGGGCCGTCCTCGGATCGGCAGACCGGTGCGGCGATCAGGCGCGAGCTGCTCCGCGAGGGCCAGATCTTCTTCGTGCACAACCGGGTGTCGAGCATCAACCGGGTCGCGTCGCACCTGGCCGAGCTGGTGCCCGAGGCGCGCATCGCCGTCGCTCACGGCCAGCTGCCGGAACACGTTCTCGAGCAGATCGTCGTCGACTTCTGGGAGCGCAAGGTCGACGTGCTCGTGTGCACGACGATCATCGAGACCGGGCTCGACATCGCCAACGCGAACACGATCATCATCGATCGCGCCGACAAGTATGGCCTCAGCCAACTGCATCAGCTCCGCGGCCGCGTCGGCCGCGGGCGAGAACGTGCATACGCATACTT
This sequence comes from Microbacteriaceae bacterium, assembly GCA_004297935.1. GTDB lineage: Bacteria > Actinomycetota > Actinomycetes > Actinomycetales > Microbacteriaceae > Rathayibacter_A. The sequence continues at coordinate 25,147 of SCRE01000014.1, forward strand.
CCTGTACGACGAGAACAAGCCGCTCAGCGAGACCGCGCACGATCGGCTCTCGACGATCGCCGCGAACAATGAGCTCGGCAGCGGCATGCAGGTCGCGCTCAAAGACCTGGAGATCCGCGGGGCCGGCAACCTGCTGGGCGGCGAACAGTCCGGCCACATCGCCGGTGTCGGCTTCGACCTGTACCTGCGGATGATCGGCGAGGCGGTGGGCGCGTTCCGCGGCGATGTCGCGGAGGGCCAGACCGAGTTGCGCCTCGAGCTGCCTGTGGCTGCGCATATCCCGGAAGATTATGTGGACAGCGAGCGATTGCGCCTGGAGGCGTATCAGAAGCTGTCGGCTGCGAGTGGGCCGAATGCACCAGACGAGCAGCTGCAGCAGGTGCACGACGAGCTGACCGACCGATACGGCGACCTGCCGCTCGCCGTACAGAATCTGTTCGCCGTGTCGCAGTTGCGCCGGCACGCGCAGCGGGCCGGCCTCAGCGATGTCGTGGCCATGGGCTCCAACCTGCGGGTCGTCCCTGCGGATCTCGCCGACTCGATCCAGGTGCGACTGAAGCGGATGTACCCCGGCTCGCGCTACCTCGAAGCCCAGCATGCCGTGCTCGTGCCGATGCCGCGGGTGAACGGCGAGGCGCTCGCGGACGCCGACCTGATCGGGTGGGCGACCCAGGTGCTGGATGCGATCTTCCCGGTCAAAGAGCCTGCTGTTCCCTGAACGAACCTGTTGGTCGAGTAGCCCGCGAGCGCAGTGAGCAGGCGTATCGAGACCCCGGAGAGCGGCTCGCGGGGTCTCTGGTCTCGATACGCTCGCTTGCGCTCGCTACTCGACACGTCACCCTCCCCATCTGTGCTAGTTTCACTAATGCAGATGGTGCAGATGGTGCAGATGATGTCAATGGGAAGGGAGGCACATGATGCAGATCGACATCGATCCGCTGTCCGATGTGCCGCTCTACCAGCAGCTACGCGATCGCGTGGTCGAGGGCATCGCATCCGGTCTGCTCCTGCCCGGGGAGCAGCTCGCCTCCGTGCGTCAGCTTGCGGTGGCGTTCGGCATCAACGTCGCCACAGTGAGCAAAGCCTACGATCTGCTTCGCCACGAAGGATTGATCCGCACCAACCATAAGTCCGGTTCCGTCGTCGCACGCGGCCCCGGCGACAGTGTCGCTGCGAACGGATTCGTCGACGACTGGCAATCCAGACTGACCACCCTTCTCGCCGAGGCGTGCGTCCAGGGGCTCAGTTCATCGCAGATTTCCGAGTCCGTGGACCAGGTACTCGCCGGATTCACCCGCAGCGCTGAAGGAGACCGCACATGAGTTGGTTCGTTCTGTTGTTCGGTGTGGTGATCTGCACATTGATGGCAGGTCTGCTGTTCGCGATGCCGGCGATCGTGCATCCGACGGTTCCGCTCGGTGTCAGCGTGCCGCACGACCGGGTGGGCGACCCGGTCATCCGGGCAGCCGTTTGCCGCTATCGCGTCGCGATCGTCGGATGCTGGGTGCTCGCCATCGCCGGCACGATTCTGCTCGCTGACGAGGTCGGTCTCGCGCTCACCGTACCCGTTCTCGGACTCGTGGTGCTCGGTGCCGTCTCATATCTGCTGGCCCGCTCGACGATCTCCCATGCAAAAAGGGTCGGCCATTGGTATGAGGGCGTGCCGGTTCGGCTGCGTGCCGAGATCACGGCCCATGCATCCCCCCGACCGTCGCCCTGGTGGGCAGTCGTCTCCGTGCTCCTGCTGCTTGCGACCGTCGTGGTCGGTGTCGCCGTGTACCCGACCCTGCCCGAAACGCTGCCCGTGCACTGGAATGCCGCCGGCGAGATCGACGGCTATGCGGCCAAGTCGATCTGGCCCGTGTTCGGACCGCTATTGATCGGTCTGGGATTGGTCGCTCTCCTGTTCGCAACCTCATACCTCGGCCGGCTGACGACGGGGCGGTCCGCAGCATCCGACACGCTCGAACAGGCGGCGCATCGGGCAGATGTTCAGCGTCGCCTGCTCGTGTCGCTGATCGGGCAGCTCGGCTTGGTGGTCACCCTGATGATCTGCGCGCTGACGGTGACCGGGTGGTTCGCGCCGAAATCGAACGTGCCGTTCGTCGTGTTCCCGGTCGCGCTGATCGTGCTCATCGCGGCGATGCTGACGGTGTTCGTCGTGCGCTACTCCCGTTCGATCGCGCGCTCGCAGGTTGCAGCCACCGCCGGCAATGCGGCCACCGGTACGAACCTCGCCGATCGCACCGCCCGCGCCGCCGATGCCCCCGACGACGATCGCTACTGGAAGGGTGGCTTGATCTACGTCAATAGGAACGACCCGGCCGTGTTCGTGCCCAAGCGCTTCGGTGTCGGATGGACGGTCAACCTGGGCAGCGCCGGCGGATTCGCGATCGCGCTGCTGCTGGTCCTCGTAGTCGTCGGCGCCATCACCCTGGCCATTGCGGCGCCCGGCGCCCGGCACCATCTGCTCTAGGCCGGCGTCTGGGGGCCACGCGCTGTGGAGTGCGGGTGCTCGCGCTGGTAACGCCTGGCGAGAGCGGAGACCAGGATGCCGGCGAGAACGATGGAGACTCCGGAGCCGAGCAGCACGGCGAGCGTTCCCTCGTCGACCACCTCGTGACTGTCTCTGAACGCCAACTCGTTCATCAGCAGCGAGACGGTGAAGCCGATGCCGCCCAGCGACGAAATGACGATCAGCGCCCGAAGGCTGATCTTCGGCCGCTGGCCCCGCCGCCCGATGAACGAGCCCAGCCAGCCGCCGAGCGTGATGCCGATCAGCTTGCCGACCGGCAGCGCGATCACGATGCCCCAGAACGGTGCGGCCAAGCGGTCGACGGCGACCTGAGGAATAGCGACCAGAGCCGCCGAGAATGCGAACAGCGGCAGGATCAGGCCGTTGGACCACGGCTCGAGCGCGTGCGCGACCCGCCGGGCGGGAGCCCGCGACATGACGAGTCCGAGCACGACGCCGGCGATGGTGGCGTGCACACCGGAGCGATACACGAGCACCCAGGTGAGCACGGCGAGCAGCGCCATGGCCACTCCGAGGGGAACGCGCATCCGTCCGTGCAGCATCCGGCTGAGCAGCCAGAAGGCAGCCGCGCTGACAGCGGCGAGCCCCAGCATGCCGAGGTTCGGGTCCGTCGTGAAGAACACCGCGATGATCACGATTGCGATCAAGTCGTCGAGCACGGCGAGCGCCAGCAGGAACACCCTGATCCGGTTCGGCAGGCCGCGGCCGAAGACGGCGAGCACGCCGAGCGCGAAGGCGATATCCGTCGCGGTCGGGACCGGCCAACCCTGCGCGTAGCCGCTTCCGGCGGTCAGGGCCAGGTAGATGAGCGCGGGGATGGCCACGCCGCCGATCGCGGCGATCGCGGGATGCACCGCCTTGCGTACGCTGTTCAACTCGCCCGCCACGAGCTCGTGTTTGAGCTCGACGGCGACGATGAAGAAGAAGACGGCGAGCAGGCCGTCGCTGATCCAGTGCCCGACGGACAGGTCGAGGTCGATACCCGGGATGGCGACGCCAGCGTGCTGCAGCGCCATCAGGTTCGGTCCGAGGGCCGTGTTGGCGAAAACGAGCCCGAGTGCTGCCGCGCCGAGCAACAGGGCCGCGGCCGATCGTTCCGAGCGAATGAGACTCACCGATTCTCCTGTCGAGCTGTTCGTCGCGGCTCGCGGTGAACCCCGCAAGCCGCGCTGCGATGATCCGCAGGCCGACCAGACTTCCCGGCGCTCCGTCGCCCAGTCTAGGGGTTCCTTCGGCTCAGCTCGGGACGCCCGTGCGCGCCGACTCTCAATCGAGTCGGGGCAAAGTGCGGTCATTCCTCAAAACATGCGACATTTTGCGCCGACTCGATGGAGGACGCGGACGATGAGAGGATGGGAACCGGCGAAAGGGGCAGTCCATGACCGACGCGAGCGCGGCATCCGGATCGCGCGAAGCAGCACCGTCGAAGCTCGATGACTTCGCCGCCGCAATGGCCGCGGTGCTCGACCGTTGCGTCTGGAGTCAGGGGATGACGCACGCGTCGCTGGTGCCCTACCTCATCGAGGAGAGTTACGAGCTCGTGGATGCCATTGAGGCCGGAACGACCGACGAGATCATGGAAGAACTCGGTGATGTGCTCTGGCAGGTGGCGTTCCATTCCGAGATCGCCGCGCGCACCGCCGGGGAGGATTTCGACATCGAGGACGTCGCAGCGCGGGTGACCGCGAAGATGGTGCGGCGGCATCCGCATGTCTTCGCCGGTGAGGTCGCGGCAACCCCGGAGGAGGTGCTGCGGTTGTGGAGCGCCGCAAAGGCGGCGGAGAAACGACAGCGCACCAGCGTGCTCGACGGAGTACCTCAGGGGATGCCGGCGCTCGCGTTGGCCGACAAGCTGATCGCGCGCGCCGAGAAGGTCGGCGCCCGGCCGACCGGCGGTGCCGACGGCAGTGCGGCCAGCGCCGCAGAGGGCTCGGAGGACGTCCCGATCGCCGACGAGACCGAACTCGGCAGCCTCCTGCTGGCGGTCGTCGCATCCGCTCGGTCACGCGGGCTCGACGCTGAACGCGCTCTGCGCACAACCCTTCGCGGGCTGCAGGCCGAGATCCGGGCGTGCGAAGCGGATGCCGCCGCCCGCTGACCCGGTCGGCCTGACCCGGCCGGCGCGGCCCGCGGGCATTCACGGCACCCTACGGTCGACGCTGCGATCTCCCGGATTTCCCGACGGGGTAACCCGATTCCCTCGCCGTACGGTTCTCGACTGCGTCGACCCTGCGTATCCGACAGCGAACGCCTGCTCACGAGCGCGTCCGACTCAAGCCGGGTCCCAATGGGACGCCGCCGACACGCTGGGAGCGTGCTCAGGGCGACAACACTCTTATTTTAGCCTGACATGCTGGCAACGGCGAGGGGAGTTTTCGGGCGGGGCGCCTCTGCCAGAATCATAGGTATGGCTCGAGACGTGAATCCTCCCCGCGGTATGCGCGATTTTCTTCCGGCGGAGAAAGCACGACGCGAGCATGCGCTCGCCACGATTCGACGCAGCTACTCCGCCCACGGCTTCGACGAGATCGAAACCCCGGTGGTCGAGGATGCTGCGCGGCTGCACTCCGGGCTCGGCGGCGACAACGAGAAGCTCGCCTTCGGAATACTGCGCCGCGGGCTCGACGCCGAGGCCGTGGCACACGCTGCCGCCGCAGACGATCTCGCATCGCTGACCGATCTCGGGCTGCGCTTCGATCTGACCGTGCCGCTCGCCCGGTTCTACGCGACCCATCGATCCGAACTTCCCGGCGTGTTCAAGGCGATTCAGATCGCGCCGGTCTGGCGGGCCGAGCGTCCGCAGAAGGGCCGCTACCGACAATTCGTGCAGTGCGACATCGACATCATCGGCGAGGCCGGTCCGCTCGCGGAGATCGAGTTGATCACCGCCACCGCAGCGACGCTGCGCGCGCTCGGAATCGTCGGATGCCGCATCCGGATCAATCACCGCAGCATCCTGCGCAGGCTGGTCGCCTCCTGGCAGATCGCCCCGAGCGACCACGAACGTGCCCTCGTCACGATCGACAAGGAAGATAAGATCGGCGTCGACGGAGTCGTCGCCGAGCTCGTCGAACAGGGCGTTCTCGCGACGGAGCGCGCCGGCACCGCCCGCGAGAACCTTGCTGGGCTGCCCAACGACGGCTGGAGTCTGCTGCGCGCGGACGGCACGGCGGCGGTCGACGTTCCGTGGCTCGACGCGGACGCCTACCGGGAGTTGCGTGCGATCCGTGACGCCGTCGCAGCCGTGGCACCGGACCTGCCCCTCGTGTTCTCCCACAACCTCGTGCGCGGGATGGGCTACTACACCGGAGCGATCTTCGAGATCCAGCATCCGGGCCTCGGGTACTCGCTCGGCGGCGGCGGGCGTTACGACGGCATGATCGGCCGGTTCCTCGGGACCGATGTGCCGGCGACCGGGTTCTCCATCGGCTTCGAACGAATCGTCGACCTGGTCGCCACCCCGGCGGATGCCGCGGCCGACGCGGTCGTGCTCGTGCACGACCGTGATGTCCTCCCCGCGCGCCTGCTCGCGTTGAAGACGGCGTTGATCGCGGGCGGCAAGCGCGTGCGGCTGGAGCGGCGCACGAAGAACCTGAAGGGCCTGCTCGAGCGCGCCGCGGCATCCGGGTACGGGGCATTCGCTCTGGTCGGCGTCGATACCGTGACGACCCGTGAGCTCGAGTTCAGGCCGTTGGTCGAGCGTCGTTAGACTTGCTCCCGGATCATTGACGACGATTTCACTCTCTACTGCACGAAAACAAGGAGACAGTTGTGGCTCAGATCGAGGCTGTTGGCGCCCGTGAAATTCTGGACTCCCGGGGAAACCCGACCGTCGAGGTCGAGGTTCTGCTCGAAGACGGCACCGTCGCACGTGCCGCCGTTCCTTCCGGTGCATCGACCGGCGCGTTCGAGGCGTACGAGCTGCGCGACGGCGACAGGGCACGCTATGGCGGCAAGGGCGTCGAAAAGGCGGTCGACGCCGTGCTCGACGAACTCGGCCCGGTGATCGAGGGCATGGAGGCATCGGAGCAGCGTCTCGTCGACGCAGCCCTGATCGAGGCGGACGGCACTGAGAACAAGAGTCGACTGGGCGCAAATGCCATCCTCGGTGTCAGCTTGGCTGTGGCGAAGGCCGCTGCGGACTCCGCCGACCTGCCGCTGTTCCGCTACCTCGGCGGCCCGAACGCGCACACATTGCCTGTGCCGATGCTCAACGTGATCAACGGCGGCGCGCACGCGGACAACAACGTCGACATCCAGGAGTTCATGATCCTGCCGATCGGCGCCTCCACCTTCCGTGAGGCGCTGCGCTGGGGCACGGAGACCTACCACAGCCTCAAGGCGCTGTTGAAGAAGCAGGGGCTGAACACCGGCCTCGGCGACGAGGGCGGCTTCGCGCCGGACCTGTCGAGCAACCGTGCGGCACTCGATCTGCTGGTCGAGGCGATCACCGCGGCGGGTTTCACCCCGGGGACGGATGTCGCGCTCGGCCTCGACGTCGCGTCGAGCGAGTTCTTCGCTGACGGCGCCTACACGTTCGAGGGCAGGCAGATCGGCGCAGCCGACCTCACCGCGTACTACGACGAGCTGCTTGCCGCTTATCCGTTGGTCACGATCGAGGACCCGCTGGCCGAGGACGACTGGGCGGGCTGGGCGCACCTGACCGAGCACATCGGCGGCAAGGTGCAGCTGGTCGGCGATGATCTGTTCGTCACCAACCCGGCGCGCATCGCACGTGGCATCGCCGATCATGCGGCGAACTCCGTGCTGGTCAAGGTGAACCAGATCGGAAGCTTGACCGAGACTCTGGATGCCGTCGCGCTCGCCCAGCGCGCCGGCTACTCGACCGTTATGTCGCACCGTTCCGGTGAGACCGAGGACACGACCATCGCCGACCTGGCTGTTGCGACGGACGGTGGTCAGATCAAGACGGGTGCCCCCGCGCGCAGTGAGCGTGTCGCTAAGTACAACCAGTTGCTGCGCATCGAAGAGGAACTCGGTGATGCGGCGATCTTCGCCGGCCGCAGCGCGTTCCCGCGTTTCGCCGTCTAGCCTCCCCGAACTCCCAGCCGACTGAGGTTAGGCTCGATGGCGCCGAGACGATGACAGGAGGCCGCCATGGCGGGGGAGGGCTCGACCGGGGGCTGGCTGCGCGGCATCCGATTCTCTTGGTTCACCTTTCTGATGATGGGGATTCTCGTTCTGGGCGTGCTCGTGGTCGCACCGACGCTGCAACAGTACATTCAGCAGCGGCAGCAGATCGCCGACATGCAACACGCCAATGCCACACTGCGCTCGAAGGTGAAAACGCTCGACGCCGACAAGGCTCGGTGGAGTGACCCCAGCTACATCCGGGCGGAGGCGCGTGATCGACTGCTCTACGTCATGCCGGGCGAGACCAGCTACTTGGTGATCGACGATCGCCCGGCGGCTGCGAAGAAAGACACGGCGCCGGTGAGTAAATCCATTCAGAAGACGCAGAGCGATTGGCTTGGCGCCCTCTTCGATTCGATCATGATCGCGGGTCTCAGCACGCAGCCGGTCGGCAGCCTGCCGACGTCGAACCCGGCCGGATGACCCATGACAACTCCTCCGTTCGCCCCGGTCGACGATCGAGATATCGCCATCGTGTCCGCCCAGCTGGGCCGCCCCGCCCGCGATGTGATCGGGATTGCGGCGCGTTGCAGCTGCGGGGCGCCGGCCGTGGTTGCGACGGCGCCGCGACTGGCAGACGGCTCGCCATTCCCTACGCTGTACTACCTGTGTCATCCCGCGGCGACCGCCGCGATCTCCCAGCTGGAGGCAACGCACGCGATGGTCGAATTCGGCGCGCTGGTTGAGACGGATGCCGCGGTTCGCGAGCAATACGCATCCGCCCACGCTGCGTACCTCGCCGACCGGGAGAGCATCGAGTTCGTCCAGGAGATCGCCGGATTCTCAGCCGGTGGCATGCCGACCCGGGTGAAGTGCCTGCACGCTTTGGCCGCCCACGCGCTCGCGGCGGGCCCGGGAGTGAACCCCATCGGCGACCGGGCGCTTGCGCGGGCTGCGTGGTCGCCTGACGTGTGCCGCTGCCCGGACTACGGCGTCGTCTGAGCCGGTTCAATTTCAGGGCTGCTGTCTGTGGGGGTAGATTGAACTGATACTTTTTCTTTGAGGAGACGCTCTACTGTGCCCAAAATCCTGATCGTCGGCGGCGGATATGCCGGTTTCTACACGGCCTGGAAGCTCGAGAAGTGGCTGCGTAGCGGTGAGGCGGACGTGACGATCGTCGACCCGCTGCCGTACATGACGTACCAGCCGTTCCTGCCAGAGGTGGCCGCAGGTTCTATCGAGCCGCGCCATGCTGTCGTCGCCCAGCGCCGGCACCTGAAGAAGACGACCGTGATCACCGCCAAAGTGACCTACGTCAACCATGCAGAGAAGAAGGCGACCATCACACCCGCTCTCGGTGAGCCGTGGGAGTTCGACTACGACATCGTCGTGATCACGGCCGGCGCGGTCAGCCGCACGTTCCCGATTCCGGGTGTCGCAGACCAGGCCATCGGTTTGAAGAACATCGAAGAGGCCGTCGCGATTCGCGACCGTGTACTGACCAACTTCGACAAGGCCGCGGCCTTGCCGCCGGGCCCGGAACGCGAGCGCCTTCTGACGTTCGTCGTGATCGGTGGCGGATTCGCGGGCATCGAGATCTTCGGTGAACTGCGTTCGTTTGCCAGCGCGCTGTTGTCGAGCTACCCGCAGCTGTCCTTCGAGGAGACGCACTTCCATCTGATCGAGGCCATGGGCCGGATCATGCCGGAGGTCTCGCTCGAGACCAGCTATTGGGTGATCAAGAACCTCGCACAGCGCGGGGCGGATATCCACCTCGAGACCCAGTTGACCAGTGCCGTCGATGGGCGGATCGAGCTTTCGACCGGTGAGAGCTTCGACGCCGACCTGATCGTCTGGACGGCCGGTGTCATGGCCAACCCGAGCGTCGTTCGGCACACCGATCTGCCGATCGAGGAGCGCGGCCGCCTCAAGGTGCGCGCCGACCTGCGAGTGGGAGACGAAGACGACTTCATCCCGGATGCCTGGGGTGCCGGCGACGTCAGCGCGGTGCCCGACCTGTCAGGCGGCGGCGTCGGCGGCTACTGCGTGCCCAACGCCCAGCACGCCGTGCGCCAGGGCAAGACGCTCGCCAGGAACATCGTGGCGTCGCTGCGCGGTGAGGGCGTGCGTGACTACTTCCACAAGAATGCGGGTGCGGTCGCCGGTATCGGCCTCGGCATCGGTGTCTTCCAGAAGGGCAAGCTCGGCATCACGGGCCTTCCGGCCTGGGCGATGCACCGTGGCTACCACGGGCTGGCGATGCCGAGCTGGGAACGCAAGTTCCGCGTCATCTGGGGCTGGTGGAACAACCTGTGGCTCGGCCGTGACATCGTCTCGCTGTCCGCGACCCTCCAACCGCGCGCAGCATTCGAGGAGTTCGCCTCCCGCCCGAAGCCGCCGGTGGCGACCGCGGCCGCTCCTGCTGTGACGGCGAAGGCCCGGGAAGCGAAGGCTCGGGATGCGAAGGTCCAGGCCAAGACGAAGAAGGCTCTCGTCGGCGAGAAGGCGGTCGCGGGCAAGTAGTCCGCACGCACAGCATCACTCGAGGGGGTTCATCTGCGGATGGGCCCCTCTTCGTGTCACAGCTCCTCGTAGCACAGCTCTTTGTATCCCGGGCGGATGCTCGCCGGTCCCGTAGCATGGAGCCGCACGCCCCCGTAGCCCAATGGCAGAGGCAGGCGACTTAAAATCGCCACAGTGTGGGTTCGAGTCCCACCGGGGGTACCGCCGGCGGGTACCACAGGGCCGTCGGGTTCGGCCTGCTCCTTCGGCAATTCCGGCGGCTCACTGCCACGCCGGGGCGATGTAGCGCTGCCACAGCCACGCGGAGACGCTGATCGCAGCGAAGCTGAGCAGCCCGATGGTGATCGCGAGCGCACCGGCCTCGTGCGAGGCGAGATCCTGGATCGGCACCAGGATGGCGAACAGCAGCGTGTCGACCGCGATCGCGATGAGCAGCCAAATGCCTTTCGACCAGCGCAGGAGCGCCCGCCCGGGGAGTGAGCCGAGTGGCACAAGCAGGATGCCCGCCGATCCGATCGCCACCAGCACGGTCGCATTCACGAACTCGGAGACGAACGCGGTCAGCGCGGTGTCGGCCGTCGGCAGCAGATCCAGCAGGAGCCAGCCGAGAGCAGCCAGAGCGGCCAGCGAGCCGATCTGCAGCGCGGCCAGCTTGCCCCGAACGGCTGTGGAGCCCCCGACCACCGTGACGGCCACGATCACGCCGTAGAGCAGTGTCGGCTGCAATTGGAGAACCCGGCTGGTGGCGGATGCTGCGGCCACCAGCACGAGCGTGTACGGGGCGAATGCCGCTGTCGTGCTTGCTCCCGCGACGCGTCGGCTGGCGAGCAGTGGTACACCGGCGGCGACCGATCCGACGATACCCAGCGACAGGAACACGGCGGAGACGACACGGAAGTATGCGCCCGCCGTCGTGATCGGTCCAGCGAAGGTGATCAGTGCGGTCGCGATGAACGCCGCGGCGGCCACAGTCACCCACGGTGTCGGCGTGCGCAACTCCGGGACCCGGTCGTATTCGTTCCGGCTCCGGTTGCGGCCGAACAGGCGCAGCGACCGGATGGATGCTGTCCTGCCGGCATCCGCCCGGACACCGGCAACCGCGACGGCGAGCAGCCGCGCGGGAATCACCAGCAAGGCAAGGGCGATCAGCGCCAGCAGCGCAGCGGGAAGCCACATCGTGAGCGTGTCGATCTCCGACACGGAGCGAACGGCGGCGGTGAACGGTGTCCTGACCAGCGGGACCGACTCTGGTGGGATCGCAGCAGGCGGCGCCGCTTTCGGCGCAGGCGGACTACCGGGTGAGGGAACGGTGGTCCATGGCGCAGACGGCAACCCGGCAGAGCCACCGGGCGCAGCCAGCGAGGTCGGCGGTGCGGACGGCGTCGCAGAGTTGGGGGACAGTAGCGGTGACGACGAGGCGGATGCCGATGATTCGGTCACGCGCAAGCTCACCGCAACGCTGGCCGCGCTCGTGTTGCCTGCGGCGTCCTGCTGGAGGGCGGAGACCGTGTATGTGCCAGGCGCCAGGCCGACGCCGACGCAACTCCACACCCCTGCTGTGACCGGCGACGAACACAACTGCTGCGAGCCCGCCGGTGTCGACGCCCAGACCGTCACCTGGGCGCCGTCCGCCCCGACGCCGGAATAGACGGTCTTCGACCCAGTCGCAATCGCGGAGCCGGTCTGCGGCGACGTCAGGGTGGGTGCGGCCGGTGCGGTCGCATCGAAGATCAGCGGCAGGGGTGCGCTGCTGTCCGATTCCCGGTTCCCGAATGCGGCCGGCCCGCGTTGAGTGGCGCTGACCGAATAGCGACCGTCCGCGAGTTTCGGATCGAGCACGCACGCCCAGTTGCCGCTTCCGTCGGCCGTGAAGCTGCAGCTGGCGCCTGAGGCCTGTGCACCCGTGGCCTGTGTGCCGCTCGCCCGCACGGTCACGAGGGCGCCCGGGAAGGCGGTTCCGTGAACGAGGCCGTTGCTGACCACGGTGCCGCCGCTTGCGTGGATGCTCGGCGGACCCAGCACCGTGACGGTCGTCGTCGAGGTCAACGTGGCGTCGCCGGTCACAACGGCGCGAAGGGGCAGGGCAGACCCATTCGGCAATGCGAGATCGGGGCAACTCCAGTGCGCGTCGCCGGTTGCGGCGACGATGCACGCCGGGTCACCGCCGGTGTCGCCGACGAAGAGCTGGATCTCGTCTCCGGGCGATCGCGTGCCGGACACCGTCGCCCGACCTGAACCGATGAACGTGCCGGCTGCCGGCGAGTCGACCGTTGGCGCCGCACCGACGGCAATCGCGTCGGTTGTACCGTTCCCGCCCGTGCCGCCGGTGCCGTCTGCCGACATCGACGACATCGCCGCCGTTGGTGCCGCCGCGGGCGTTGCTGGCGGTGTTGCCGCGGTGGGCGATCCGTCCGCGTGCGCCGCGGGCGCGGGCGCCAGCGTGAGCGCGACTGCGGCCAGCCCGGCGACCATCAGGGCTCCGGCGATTGCCCCGGCCGCCCGAGTCAGCCGAGTGCGCCGAAACTCCCCCACTGAAGACCTGTGCACTATACCGACTATTCCACGTGGCAATCCGACAGATGTCAAACCGAACGCGCTCAATGGTGCAATACTGGATGACTGGGTCAAATGACCCAGTCATCCAGTATTGCACGTCCGCTCCCCGCATCACACACGCTCAACGTCGAGCAGGAGGTCCCATGCCGCGCATTCCCGCGCACGAGCGTCGAACCGCGCTCGTGCGCGCCGCACTGCGCGTGGTCGCCGACCGCGGCGTGTCGGGTGCGACAACGCGTGCGATCGTTGCCGAAGCCGGGATGTCGCTGGCCAGCTTCCACTACGCGTTCACCTCGCGCGACGAACTGATGGGCGAACTGATCAACTGGGCCGTCGCGCAGGAAGAGCGCACGATAGCATCCGCGCTCGCCCCGACGCCTGTTCCCGTGTCGATGCGCGACGCGATCCGGGCTGGACTCGAAGAGTACCTCATCGGCGTTCGGCAGGATCCGCAGCGCGAGAAGGCGATGCTCGAACTGACGCAGTACGCTCTGCGCTCGCCGGGCATGGAAGAACTGGCCCGGCGACAATATCGGCGCTATTACGCCCTCGCCGAGTCTGCACTGCACGTCGCGGCGGAGAAGAGCGGCTGGCGCTGGACGCGCCCGCTCTCCGAGGTCGCCACGGCACTCATCGCGCTCACGGACGGGCTCACGATGTCCTGGCTGGTCAACCGCGACGACGAGGCCGCTGGAGCGTTGATGGACTTTGCGGCGGATGCGCTGGCTCGCCTCGCCGCCGCGCCCGCGGCATCCGTGTCCCCGCGTCCTGTGGACGCTGCCCCGACTACTCGCCACGCCGAGCCGATGAGGTCCCGATGAGTACGACAGCAGCCCGAGCCGCCCTGTTCGCTGAGCCCACCCGCCGCGTCGGCGGGCGCTGGATCGCCTTCTTCGCGATGGCGTGGCTGGGCATCTGGATGGCGCAACTCACGCCGATCCAACTGCTCCTGCCGGCGCAGATCCAAGCACAGTTGAACACGGCGGATTGGGTGCAGAACGTCGTGGCGTTCGGCATCATCTCCGGCATCTCCGGGCTGTGCGCAGTCGTCGCATTCCCACTCACGGGCGCGCTGTCGGACCGCACGACGAGCAGGTTCGGCCGGCGTCGGCCATGGATCGTGATCGGTGCGCTCGGCTTCGCGCTCTCGCTGCTGATCCTCGGCGCGCAGACCACGATGGTGGGCATCGGTGTGTTCTGGTGTCTGGCGCTGATCGGATTCTGCGTTCTGACGGCGGCGCTCACCGCGACCATCAGCGACCAGGTGCCGGTCGACCAGCGCGGCTATGTGTCCGGTTGGCTGAGCGCACCGCAGGCGATCGGCACGATCCTCGGGCTGGTGCTGGTGATGACCCTGTTCACCGGAACTTTCTTGGGCTATGCGGCGATGGCCGCGCTGCTTCTGCTGCTCGTGCTGCCGTTCCTGTTCCTTCCAGATGCCGCCCTCTCGCGCGACCTGCGCACCGCGATGTCGATGCGTGGCATCCTGGAGAGCCTGTGGATCAGCCCGCGCGCGTATTCGGACTTCGGTTGGACGCTGCTGAGCCGGATCCTGGTCAACTTCGGCAACGCATTCGGCACCACCCTGCTGCTCTATTTCCTCGAGTTCGGGCTGAATGACAAACAGGCGGAAAACGACCTGATCCTGCTGACGCTCATCTATATGGTGTTCGTGATCGTCGCGGCACTCGGCTTCGGCAAACTCTCCGACCGACTCGGCAGGCGCAAGTCGTTCGTGTTCGTCGCATCGACACTGCAGGCGATCGCCGCACTGCTGCTCGCCTTCGTGCCACAGCTGGCGGTCGCCATGGTCGCGGCGGGCATCCTCGGCCTCGGCTACGGCTGCTTCCTCGCCGTCGACCAAGCGCTGGCGACGCAGGTGCTGCCCGATCCGGCTGCGCGCGGCAAAGACCTCGGCATCATGAACATCGCGACGGCGGTGCCGCAGGCCCTCGCACCGCTCCTGGGCGCGCTCGTCGTCCTTGCCCTGGATGGATTCCAAGGACTGTTCGTCATGGCCGGAGTGTTCGCCTTCGCCGGTGCGCTCGCCGTGTCTCGGGTGAAAGCAGTGCGCTGATGGCCATCGACCTGTCTGCAGCTCCCCGCGCGAGCGCGTGGGAACGGCCGGAGCGCTATTGGCCGAGTCTGACCGCGGCGACCCGCGAGTCGGATCCGCCGCTCGCGGTGATCGAGCTGGATGCGCTCCGGCACAACACGCACGACATGCTGCGTCGAGCCGCAGGAAAACGCATCAGGGTCGCCTCGAAGTCGGTGCGTGTTCGTGACGTTCTGGACGCGGTGCTCGCCGTGCCCGGCTACGGGGGAGTGCTGGCTTATACGCTGCCCGAGGCGCTGTGGCTGGCTGCGGACGGCGAACACAACCCGGCGATCGACGATATCGTCGTCGGGTATCCCACGGCCGACAGGGTTGCGATCCGGCAGCTTGCCAGCTCACCCCACCTCGCGGCGCGGGTCACCCTGATGGTCGACTCGATCGCGCAGCTGGATCTCATCGATTCGGTGGTCGCGCCCGGCCGGCGCGAGACCATTCGGCTCTGTCTGGAGCTGGACTCGTCGTGGAACTCGCGAACACTCGGGCACATCGGCGTGCGGCGATCGCCCGTGCACAGCCCGGCGGACGCGCACGACCTCGCCGTACGCATCGTCGCGCGGTCCGGATTCCGGCTCGTGGGAATGATGGGTTACGAAGCGCAGATCGCCGGGCAGGGCGACCGGCCGGTCGGCAGGCCTGCCTGGGGAGCGACCGTGCGCTGGATGCAGCGCAACTCCGAGAGGGAGCTGCGCGAGCGTCGCGCCGCGGCGGTGGCTGCCGTTCGTTCGCTTGCGGATCTCGAGTTCGTCAACGGCGGCGGCACCGGCTCCCTCGAATTCACCTCATCCGATGCCTCGGTGACCGAGATCGCCGCCGGCAGCGGCCTGTTCGGCGGCCATCTGTTCGACAACTACCGCTCGTTCCGGCCCGCACCCGCCGCCGCGTTCGCGCTGTCGGTGGTGCGCAAACCGACCGCAGAGACCGCGACGGTCCTCGGCGGCGGGTGGATCGCATCCGGCCCTCCCGCTTCCGACCGGATGCCGCAAGTCGTGTGGCCGACCGGGCTCGCGATGGTCGCCCGCGAGATGGCCGGGGAGGTGCAGAGCCCGCTCACCGGCAGCGCAGCGCAGGCGTTGCGCCCGGGCGACCGGATCTGGTTCCGGCACACGAAGTCGGGCGAGCTCAGCGAACACGTCAACGACTTCCAACTCGTGGAGAACGGCACGATTGTCGGGACAGTGCCCAGCTATCGCGGCGAGGGCATGGCGTTCCTGTGACAGCGTCTGGCGCCTATTGGCGGAATTGGGGTCGTACGGAGAGAGCCAAGCCGGTGCGCGTCGAACGGCCGTCGGCCGTCGACGCCGTATGCCGTGCGGTCACCGCCGCCCGCAGACAGGGTCTCACCGTCAAACCGGTCGGAGCAGGGCACAGCTTCACCGGCATCGCGCTGGCGCCCGGTGTGCAACTCGATCTCGACGATCTGAGCGGCATCGTCTCCGTCGACCGCGCGCTCAGCAGGGTCACGCTCGCGGCGGGAACCCGACTGTTCGCGTTGCCTCGTCTGCTCGAGCCGTTCGGCCTCGCCCTGGAGAACATGGGCGACATCGACCGGCAGTCGGTCGCAGGGGCCACCTCGACCGGCACCCACGGCACCGGGGGCGGCTTCGGCGGACTTGCCACGCAGATCGTCGCTCTGACCCTGGTCACGGCCGACGGCGAACTGCTGCGCGTCAGCGAGGCCGAGAACGCAGACCTCTTGCCCGCCGCACGGCTCGGGCTCGGCGCACTCGGCGTGCTGGTCGACCTGACGATCCAGTGTGTGCCCGCCTTCGTGTTGCACGCGATCGAGCGACCGGAACCGCTCGGCGCGGTCATCGACAGCTATCTGCAACGCTGTGCCGAGGAAGACCATTTCGAGTTCTATTGGTTCCCGCACACGGACATGGCGTTGACGAAGACGAACACCCGGCTTCCTGCCGACGCAGAACGGCATCCGCTTGGTCGCATCGGCCGCTTCATCGACGATGAGTTCCTGGCGAACGGAGTGTATCGCGGCGTGTGCCTGTTGGGTGCGACGGTGCCGGGGATCATCCCGCCGTTCAATCGAGCAGCGCGACGGCTGACCGGCAATCGTGAATTCACGGATGCCTCGCCGAGCGTGTTCGTGACCAACCGCACCGTGCGCTTCCGCGAAATGGAATACGCGCTGCCGCGTGAGGCGGTGCCGCAGGCATTGACCGAGGTTCAGGCGCTGATCGCGTCGCGCGGCTGGCGGATCTCATTCCCCGTCGAAGTGCGCTCGGCGGCGGCCGATGACAACTGGCTGTCGACGGCCTACGGGCGGGACACCGGCTACATCGCCGTGCACCGCTACTACCGCGAGGACCCGACCGAGTATTTCCACGCCGTCGAGTCGATCATGGTGGCGTACGACGGCAGGCCGCACTGGGGCAAGCTGCACAACCGCGACGCGCAGTCGCTTCGGGGCGCCTATCCCCGGTTCGACGATTTCCTGGCCGTTCGCGACCGCCTCGACCCCGACCGGGTCTTCACGAACCCCTACCTGCGGACGGTGCTCGGCGCGTAGGCGCAGGCCTCACGCGTGCGGCCACGCGTCGTGGCGCCCCGAAGACCGGCAGCACTTGTCGGCACCGTCGAGTCGCGGCACACTGAGGATGGGGAGGGGCGATGCGCGCAGAGTGGGCGATGCCGGACAGCCGGTGGCCGCACGAGATGGTGATCGAGATCGAGAATCACGACCACCGCATCTGTGAGCTGCTCTGGGCACGGGACAGCTATCACATCGCACCGGGATCGATCGATGTGCCGCCGGCGATCTACCCGGAACCGGACATGCCTCCGGCGAATCACCCGGCTGGGGCCTTGCGTCGGGCCTGGGAGCCGCTCTGGCGAGGTCTATGGCAGGAAGCTCTCGGCTGGTATTCGACGAGTGACAGCGACGTGGATCCGGTGATACACGCCCTCGCGGCCGACGAGCGCGTCGAGATCGGCCAGTTGCTGCGCGCGGTCGGCCCGCGGTCGTGGTTCGATGCCGTCGGGGAGGACAACTTCGATCAGGTCGCCTTCGCACACTGGGAGGAGGAATCGGTCGACCTGTTGGTTCGCGCGCACCCGATCGGTGAGGCGGAAGACAGCGTGCTGAGCGCCCTCATCGCGGCCTGGCGACGCGGGTTGAGGCGGATCGTCGAGATTCCGACGATTGGCGAGTATACGAGAGAGCTCGGACCGCACACCCTGCTCGTCACCGCGGCGACCCGAAGCGATGCCGTCGGCTACACTCGCGCGCTGGTCTCGTTCCGCGCGCGCGGCTGACGATGACCATCCGTGCCATCGGCTGCCACGCACGGACCCGGGACGTCACGGCGTGCGGCGACGCAACGTGACCGAACCCAGAACGATGGCCCCGACCGAATACGCGCCGATGATCAGCAGTTCGCCGCCGGTATACGCGGCGTCGTGCGTGTTGGCGGCCACGGCGTTCAACGCGTCGATCGCGTGCGACAGCGGGAGCCAATCGCTGATGATGTGAAGTGCGTCCGGCAATTGCTCGCGTGGCAGGAAGATGCCACCGAGCAGGATCTGTGGGAACACGATCAGCGGCATGAACTGCACCACCTGGAACTCGGTGCGCGCGAATGCGCTGGCCAGAAGGCCCAGTGTCGTGCCGAGCACAGCATCGCTGACGGACACGGCCAGGAGCAGCCAGAGTGACCCCTTGATGGTCAGACCGCAGACCCACACGGCGAAGCCGACGGCCAGCACGCTCTGCACCACGGCGAGCAGCCCGAAGGCGAGCGTATAGCCGAGGATCAGGTCGCCCTTGCCCAGCGGCATCGACAGCAGCCGCTCGAGCGTTCCGGTGCGCCGTTCGCGCAGCGTCGTGATGCTCGTCACGAGGAACATGACGATGAACGGGAACAGGGCCAGCATGGCGGGACCAATGGTGGCGAACACCGGGGTGTCCGTGAAGATCCAGGCGATCAGGCCGATCAGCAGGCTCGGCACCAGGACGAGTAAGACAACGGTGCGCGGATCGTGCCTGATCTGATTCAGCACCCGGCCGGCTGTGGCGAAGGTGCGACCCGCGGTCATCGCCCCGACTCCGTGTCGCCGTGCATGATCAACCTCAGGAAGGCCTGTTCGGCGTCGACAGCGCCGGTCGTGGCCAGCAGCCCGGCTGGCGTGTCGTCGGCGAGGATTTCCCCCCGCCGCATGAGCAGCAGCCGATCGCATCGAGTCGCCTCGTCCATCACGTGGCTCGAGACGAGAAGGCTCGTGCCGGCATCCGCGAGTCGATGGAAGAGCGACCACAACTCCACCCGAAGCACGGGGTCCAGGCCGACCGTCGGTTCGTCCAGAATGAGCAGTTCTGGTGCGCCCAGCAGGGCGACCGCCAACGAGGCCCGGCTGCGCTGGCCGCCGGAGAGGTTGCCGACCAGTGACTTCGCGTCGCCACGCAGGTCGGTCTCGTCGAGCACCCGGTCGACATCGGATGCCGGTGCCCCGGTGATCCGCCGGAAGTACGCCAGATTCTCCCGGATCGTGAGGTCGTCGTATACGCTCACGGCCTGGGTGACGTAGCCGACCCTGCGACGGAGCGAGGCGGTACCCGCGGCCGAGCCCAGGACGGTGACGCGTCCGGACGCGACTTTTTGAACCCCGACGATGCAGCGCAGGAGCGTCGTCTTGCCGGAGCCGCTCGGGCCGAGCAGTCCGACGACCAAGCCGCGCGGAACGCTGAGGTTCAGGCCGCGCAGCACGCTGTTCCTGCCGCGGCGCACGTGCAACTCCCGCACCGAGATGGCCGCGTGATCCGTTGGTGCCGTCGGCGTCGTAGCCGCGTGGGCCGGGGGTTGATGGTGAGCGGATGCGTCCACGAATCCGAGCATACCGGTGCACCGCCAAGTGCTCCCATCGGAAACACTTGCTCGGCATCCACCGGGCGGTTGCTTTGAGTGTGGTGAGAAGCCCGTGGGAGCGGCCATTGCCATGGGTAGGATGAACGGGTGTTCTGCACACGCAGCCACTAGTCAAGGAGTTCCCCGCCATGGACTGGCTTATCCCCGTCATCATCGCTGTCGTGATCCTGTTGATCATCGGCATCTACCTGTGGGCGACCTACAACTCACTGGTCACGTTGAATGTGCGCGTGGATGAGGCGTGGAGCGACATCACGGTGCAACTGAAGCGGCGTGCCGATCTGATTCCGAACCTGATCGAAACCGTCAAGGGCTATGCGGCGCATGAGCGCGGCGTGTTCGAGAACGTGACGAAGGCGCGCGCGGAAACGTTGTCCGCACAGGGACCGGCCGACGCATCCATCGCAGAGAACCACATGCAGAGCGCGTTGAAGAGCATCTTCGCCGTGGCAGAGGCATACCCGCAACTGCAGGCAAGCCAGAACTTTCTGCAGCTGCAGGCCGAACTGGTCGACACCGAGGACAAGATCCAGGCTTCGCGCCGGTTCTACAACGGCGGCGTCCGCGAACTGAACACCAAGATCAAGGTGTTCCCGAACAACGTCTTCGCGAAGCGGCTCGGCTTCTCGTCGCGGGACTTCTTCGAGGTGGCCGATATCGCCGCCGTCGCAGAGCCGCCGCGCGTGCAGTTCTAGTCGACGACGAGCTTCGATGTATCGGGCAATTGCGCGCAACAAGCGCAACACCGTCTTCATCCTGATCTTCTTCCTGGCCGTCATCGGCGGGCTCGGCTGGTTGGCCAGCGTGATCTACAACAGTCCGACGATCGTGATCGTGACGCTTGTCATCGCGAGTCTCTATGCGGTGTTCCAGTACTTCGCCGCGAGTGGTCAGGCACTCGTGATGTCAGGAGCCGTCGAGATTCAGAAGGCCGACAATCCCCGTCTGTGGAACACTGTTGAGAATCTGTCGATTGCGACAGGCACGCCGATGCCGCGCGTTTACATCGTGAACGATCCGGCGCCGAACGCGTTCGCGACCGGGCGCGATCCGCAGCATGCGTCGGTCGCGGCAACGACCGGCCTGCTCGACCTGATGGACAACGCCGAGCTCGAAGGCGTCATGGCGCACGAGCTCGGGCATGTGCGCAACTACGACATCCGGGTTTCGATGATCGTGTTCGGACTCACCGTCGCCGTCGGCTTCATCGCCGACATGTTCTTGCGGATGGCCTTCTTCGGCGGTCTCGGCGGGCGCGGGAACAACAACAACAACGGTGGCGGAGGCGGCGGCAACCCGATCGTGCTGGTGTTCGGCCTCGTTGCCATGATCGTGGCGCCGCTGGTCGCATCCCTCGTGCAGATGGCCATCTCACGTCAGCGCGAGTATCTGGCGGACGCGACCAGCGCGATGACCACGCGTAACCCGCAGGGGCTGGAGAGCGCGCTGCAGAAACTCGCCGACTACGGCCGCCCGATGCAGCGGCAGAACTCGTCGATGTCACACCTGTGGATCTCGAACCCGCTCAAACCCAGCCTGATGGGTCGACTGTTCAGCACGCACCCACCGATTCCCGACCGTATCGAGCGGCTCGAGAAGATGGGCGGCAGCTTCTAGGCAGAACGGCGCACCTCGGCGGCGAGTGCCCTGGCGAGGTCACCACGGTCGGCCACCTCGACCGGGCCGAGACCCTGCCAACTCGCGGTCTGGTGCAGCAGAGCTGCGACCCTCGACGCCGCATCGCCCGGCGCATCCGGCTCCTGCCAGGCCGCCTGCACCCGGAGCACTCCCGATTGCCGGTCGCTCTTCAGGTCGACCCTGCCGACGATGCGGTCATCCAGGAGCACGGGTAGCACGTAATAGCCGTAGACACGCTTCGGTTTCGGGGTGTAGATCTCGATGCGGTAGTGGAAATCGAACATGCGCAGTGTCCGCGCGCGCTCCCACACCATCGGATCGAATGGCGACAGCAGCGCGGATGCGCCCACTCGCCGTGGCAGCCGCGCGTCGCGGTGCAGCCACGCCGGAACCGGCTTGCCACGGTGCTGCCAACCGGGCACCGTGACCCGGATCAGTTCTCCCGTATCCTCGAGCTCTCGGATCGCCGCGAGAGCAGGGGCCTTCTTGATCCGGTAGTAGTCGGCGAGATCGCCGAGCGTGCCGATCCCGTGGGCGCGTGCAGAGCGGCGCAGCAGTTCGCGGATCGCATCCGTTTGCGACACCCGGCTCTCGAGCACGGCAGCGGGCAGAATGTGTTCGGCCAGCGCATAGCGGCGCTCGAATCGAGCGCGACCGGCGGTGGTCACCTCACCCCAATCGAACAGGAGCTCGAGGCCGGTCTTGACGTCCGACCAACCCCACCATGGGCCGCGCCGCTTGTTGGCATCGTGTTCGATCTCGCTTGCCGCCAACGGGCCCTTTTCCGCCAGCTCCGCCCGCAGCCAGTGCAGCATCGCCGAGTTGTTCGCGGCCCAGGAGTCCGGGTCCCGCATGGCGTCACGCCGGTAGAACTCCATCCTCCAACGCAGCAACGGCCAGGTGTCGACGGGGATGATCGCCGCCACGTGCGCCCAATACTCGACGTACGGACCGTTCTCGGCGAACGTGAGCCGATCGAGCAGTGTCTTGTCGTAACCGCCGAGCCGGGCGAAAACGGGAAGATAGTGACTGCGCTCGAACACGTTGACGGAGTCCAGCTGGAGCAGGCCCAGTCGTTGGATGAGCAGATTCAACTGACGGGTGCCGATCGCCGTCGGGTGCGCGCTGCCGAAACCCTGTGCAGCCAGGGCGACGCGACGCGCCAGGTCGGGACTGATCGAATGCCTCATAGATCTCGCAGAATACCCCGTGCTTCCGACATAGACTGTGCGGATGGCGCAGCGCGGGGGAGACGGAAGCCGGTCACGGCAGGAGGCGGCGCGCCAACGCGGCCGGTTCGTCTCGGGTCGCCGGCAGGCTGAACTCGAATTGGAGCCGACCGTCGAAGAGTCGCTGCCACGTGGCATCCTCATCGCAGGCGCGTGGTCCTGGCGGCTGCTCGTCATCGGGGCCGTCATCGCCGTGGTGATCTTCCTGGTGATCCAGCTGCGGCTGATCGTGATTCCCGTGCTGGTGGCCGTGTTGCTGTCCGCTCTGCTGATACCGGTCGTCGACTTTCTCGGTCGGCACCGGTGGCCGCGATGGTCGGCGATCCTCGTCGCCATGATGGGGACGATCGTCGTGGTCGGCGCACTGGTGTTCCTCGTGATCCTGCAGATTCGCGGCGAACTGCCCGCGCTTCAGAAGCAGAGTGCCGCGGCGTATGACAACTTCAGGGACTGGCTCGCCGGGCCGCCGTTGCATTTCACGGACGCGCAGCTGAACGGCTATCTGGCGCAGGCGTGGAACGCGCTGCAACAGGACAGCCAACTGCTCATCTCCGGGGCCGTCTCCATCGGCTCGACACTCGGGCATGTGCTGGCGGGTGTGTTCCTCACGCTGTTCAGCACCTTGTTCATGCTGATCGACGGCACGGGCATCTGGGCGTGGCTACTGCGCATCTTCCCGAAGAAGGCTCGCCCCGCCGCGGACGGTGCCGGCAAAGCAGGCTGGGGTACGCTACGGAATTTCGTGCGGGTGCAGATTCTCGTCGCATCGATCGACGCGGTGGGCATCGGACTCGGCGCGTTCTTCCTCGGCCTGCCGCTGATCGTCCCGATCGCGGTGCTGGTATTCCTCGGCTCGTTCATCCCGATCGTCGGCGCCGTGGTCACGGGGGCATTGGCCGTCATCGTCGCACTGATCTACAACGGATGGGTCGCTGCCGCCATCATGTTGGCGGTCGTGCTGATCGTGCAGCAACTCGAGGGGCATGTGCTTCAGCCGCTCATCATGGGAACCGCCGTGAAGGTGCATCCGCTGGCCGTCGTGCTGGTCGTCGCGACCGGATCGTTGCTGGCCGGCATTCCAGGAGCGTTGTTCGCGGTGCCGTTTGCGGCCGTGCTCAACGTGATGGTGCAGTACATCTCCAATGGTGTCTGGCGCACGTCGGCGCCACCACGATACGACGCAGGGCGCTATCTGCTCTGGCAGACCGTGCCCGTGCCGCGCCGCGGCCGTCGCCGCTGACCCGAGCCCCACGCCGGCAGCGCATGCCGCTCACGGCATGTTCGCGCCCATAGACTGAATCGGTGCCAGCCTCGACGAAAACACCCACTGCCCACTTCAGCGGTCCGAGCCTGGCCGAGATCGCAGCGGCCCGTGAGGTCGTCTCCGCGGTCGCTGAGCCCACACCGCTGGAAAGCTCCCGCTACCTGGCGGAATTGCTCGGCGTTCCGGTCTACCTCAAGTGCGAGAATCTACAGCGCACCGGTTCGTTCAAGATCCGCGGGGCCTACAACCTCTTGGCGAGGCTGACACCGGACGAACGGGCGCGCGGCGTCGTCGCCGCGTCGGCCGGCAATCACGCCCAGGGCGTCGCGTTCGCGGCACGAGAGCTCGGCATCAAGGCGACGATCTTCATGCCGCTCGGCGTGGCTCTGCCGAAACTGCAGGCCACCCGCAACTATGGCGCGGATGTCGTGTTGCGCGGCAGCACGGTCACCGAGCCTCTCCAGGCGGCCGCAGAGTTCGCGGCGGAGACCGGCGCCGTCCTGATCCCTCCGTTCGATCACGCGGATGTCATCGCCGGACAGGCGACGCTGGGTCTGGACATCCTCGACCAGCTTCCCGAACTCGGCACCGTGATCGTGCCGGTCGGCGGTGGCGGCCTGATCGCCGGCGTCGCCAGCGCGGTCAAGCAGCGGGCTGCGGCAGAGGGCCGATCCGTGAAAGTGATCGGGGTCCAGGCCGAGAATGCCGCGGCGTTCCCGGTATCGCTCGCCGCGGGCACCGCGACGGCCGTGCGCATCGGAGCGACGATCGCGGACGGCATCGCTGTCGGCAAACCCGGTGAACTCAATCTCGCGATCGTGCAGGAGGCCGTCGATGAGGTGGTCACCGTCTCGGACGACGACACCGCCCGCGCGCTTCTGGTACTGCTGGAACGCGCCAAGCTCGTGGTCGAACCGGCCGGCGCGGTCGGCGTCGCCGCGATCCTGGCCGGCAAGGTGCATGCAGAGGGACCGACCGTCGCCATCCTGTCCGGTGGCAACATCGATCCGCTGCTGATGCAGCGGATCATCAGTCATGGTCTCGCGGCGTCAGACCGGTATCTGACCTTGCGCATCATGCTCCCCGACCTGCCCGGACAGCTGGCGCGCACCTCGGAGATCGTCGCAGAGGCCGGCGCGAACGTGATCGAGGTGTTGCACACCCGTCACGGTCACGGTCTGCAGATCAGCGAAGTCGAACTCGAGCTGAGCGTGGAGACCCGCGGGCTCGAACACCGCGAAGACGTCGTTCGGCGACTGCGTGAAGCCGGCTACGACCCGATCGTCGAACAGGACTGACCCGAGGCCACCGTCCGTTCGCCCGTTGCCGCCCCCGGATGCCGGTTATTGGCCGGTCCAGGTTTCCACGTTCGTCACCGTGGCGGTGATCTCGCGCCCGTTGGGTGCGCTGTAGCTGGTGGATGCGCCGACCTTGAGCCCGAGGATCGCCGCTCCCAGTGGGCTCTGCTCGCTGTACACCGGCAGGTCGTGACCACCGGCTATCTCGCGGCTGCCGATCAGGAAGCGGGTGCTGTCGCCGGCGATCGTGGCAGTCACAACCGTTCCCGGCTCGACGATGCCGCGGCTTTCGGGCGCGGAACCGACCCTGGCGGTGCGCAAGAGCTGGGTCAGCTGCGCGATGCGTGCCTCTTGGACGCCCTGCTGGTCTTTCGCGGCGTGATAGCCGCCGTTTTCTTTGAGATCGCCCTCTTCGCGTGCCGCCTCGATCTTCTTCGCGATCTCGTCACGTCCGACGGTACTGAGGTTTTCCAGCTCCTCGCGGAGGCGGTCATAGGCCTCTTGCGTCAGAAAGGTAACCTGAGTGTCCTGCGACATGCTGAACTCCTGAAGAAATGCGTGAATGGCCGGGCCTACGATTGACGCCCCGACGTATCCGTCAGGGCGTATCGCACTAGCTTAGGTCAGCCAGCACGAATCGACAAACCCTGCTTCCGACTGTTGCGTGGTTCGCAGCACATGGGTGAACGTGCGAGTGCGGTCGGCAGACGCGGGGATTTCGACCACCTTCCAGCCGACGATGGTGAAGTCCTCCGTCTTCGCATCGATCGCGCATGCGAACGCGTGATCGGCCGGTCCTGTGACGGTGAACGTCACCTCCGCGTGGTGGGCGTCCGGGCTGGTGCTGCCGGAGACCTCCGCGCTGACACTGGTGGTCGCTGCGGGGGCACTGCCCGGTCCGGCCCAGACGTACCAGGCGATGACCAGCGCGGCCGACACGAACGCGGCGGCGGCAAGCCACCACAGGCGACGCGGACGGCCCGGCGAACGTCCGTAGCGGGCGTCGAGCCGCGCGTCGGCATCCGTCTGTCCGGCCACGGAACTGTCTCCAATCGCGGTCGGCTCCCGATGGTCGTGCCGTCGGTGCTGACCGATAGTCTTGGTTATTAGATTACGACGAGATCCTGAACGACGATCTTCTGAACGGAAATGGTGACCGGCCGGTGACACAGCGACTGATGGCGGTGCATGCCCACCCCGACGACGAGTCGAGCAAGGGAGCAGCGACCTATGCGTACTACGCGCACCGCGGCGCCCATGTGCAGATCGTGAGCTGTACCGGCGGCGAGCGCGGTGACGTGCTGAACGAAGGCCTCGAGAATCGCGCCATGGCGCAGCGCGATCTGCCCGGCCTGCGCAGACTGGAGATGGCCGCCGCCCAGGCCGCGATGGGCGTCGATCATCGTTGGCTGGGATACCAGGACTCCGGCATGGCGCGAGAGGACGGCTCGGTTCCTCGGGACTCGTTCGCGGACATCCCGCTGGAGATCTCTGCCGAGCCGCTGGTGCGATTGATTCGTGAATTCAAGCCTCAGGTGCTCGTGACCTACGACGAGAACGGCGGCTATCCGCATCCCGATCACATCCGCTGCCACGAGGTCTCGATCGAGGCGTACCACGCGGCTGCGGATCCGACTCGTTATCCGGATGCCGGCGAACCCTGGCAGGTGTCGAAGCTCTATTACGACCGCATCTTCAACGCGCAGCGGATGAGAAGCGTCTACAACCTGTTGAAGGAGACGGACCCGGACTCTCCGCTGCTCGAGGAGTTCACCCGGATGCGGCGCTGGGCCGATGACAGTCCTGACCTGGCGACGACGAAGGTGCCCAGCGGTGATTTCTTCCCGGCGCGCGACGCCGCGTTGCGGGCGCACGCCAGCCAGGTCGCGCCGGACAGCTCGTTCTTCTTCTGGCCGAACAACCTGCAGCAGCGGGCCTGGCCGTACGAGGACTATCAACTCGTCGACTCGAAGGTGGAGACGATCGTGCCGGAGACCGATCTGTTCGCCGGTGTCGAGGACGAGCCATGATCGCCGCGACGACCCGGTGGCTGGCATCGACCCCGACTCCGGCGCCGAAGGCTCCGAATGCAGACTTGGTCACGCCCGGTGTCTGGGGCTTCCTCGTCATCTTCCTCATCGCGATCGTCACGATCCTGCTGGTGCTCGACATGACCAGACGGATCCGGCGCATCCGCTACCGCGAGGAGATCGCGGCCAAGCTCGACGCAGAAGAAGCCGAGACGCACGGACCGTCCGGCGACGATTGACCGTCGCGTCAGCCGGTGCAGGTCCGCGTCAGCCGGTGTAAGCGGGAGCGATCGCGATCAACAGGACCGCCACCCAGTGGCACATGAATGCGAAGACGGTCAGTGTGTGAAAGATCTCGTGGAAGCCGAAGCTGCCGGGAAACGGGTTCGGTTTCTTGAGCCCGTAGATCACGGCGCCCATCGTGTACAACAATCCGCCGATGATCACGAGGATCATCATCGGGGCGCCGGCGTGGAACAGATCGACGATGTACATCAAGGCGGCCCAGCCCGTGGCGATGTACAGGGCGACGTACAGCCATCGTGGGGCGCCGATCCAGAACACGCGGAAGGCGATGCCGAGCGCGGTCGTGCCCCACACCAGCGAGAGCAACAGGATGCCCTTGCTCGGCGGCAGCGCGAGCACGGCGAGCGGCGTGTAGGTTCCGGCGATCAGCAGAAAGATGTTCGCGTGGTCGATCCGCTTGAGGGTGGCCTTGGCGCGCGGTTTCCAATTGAAGCGATGGTAGAGGGCGGAGTTGCCGAACAGCAGCATCGACGTCAGCATGAAGACGGCGGATGCCCACTTCGCCGCGGCGCCGTCGGCCAGGCAGATGAGCACGATGCCCGCCGCAACCGACAGGGGGAAGGTGCCCGCGTGGATCCAGCCGCGCCAGCTCGGCTTGATCTCAGCCGCGCTCGGCGTTGCGCGCGCAGTGCGCTCGGGGCGGCGGACGGCAGGCGCGGACATGGTGCAACAGTACGGCAGAGCGCAGGGTGCGCGCTGGGAGTTTCGACACGGTAACGTAGCGATGTGAGAAAGCGGAAGGTACCCCTCGGCAGGGGCTTCCTCTACGGTGTCTACCAGAACCGCCTGCGGCGCAGTCTCGATGGCGAGTCTCTGCCGCGCCACATCGCGATGATCATCGACGGCAATCGGCGGTGGGCGCGGCAGAGCGGAATGGACACGGTTTCGCATGGTCACCGCGCCGGCGCGGCGAAGATGCGGGAGTTCCTGGAGTGGTGCGACGATCTCGGCATCGCAGTCGTGACGCTGTACCTGCTTTCCTCCGACAATCTCGTCAATCGGGAGAGCGAGGAGATCGCCGACTTGATCGAGATCATCGCGGAGCTCGCCGAGGAACTGTCACACTACCGCGATTGGCGGGTACAGCACGTCGGTTCGAGGGCCGGACTGCCCGACCCGCTGGTTGCAGCGCTGAAGGCGGCCGAGGTGCGCACGAAATCCAAGACGGGCCTGCACGTCAACCTCGCCGTCGGCTACGGCGGTCGCAAGGAGATCACGGATGCGATGCGCAGCATCGTCGCGGAGCATCATGCCGAGGGCCGCAGTCTGGAGAATCTCGCCGAGCGGCTCACCCCGGACCTGATCGGCGCCCACTTGTACACCGGCGGTCAGCCCGACCCTGACCTGGTCATCCGTACCTCTGGCGAGCAACGGCTCAGCGACTTCATGCTGTGGCAGAGCGCGCACAGCGAGTTCTACTTCGTCGAAGCCCTCGGACCCGACTTGCGCGAGGTCGACTTCCTCCGTGCGGTTCGCGACTATTCACGCCGCAATCGGCGCTTCGGAGGCTGAGCGACAGCGGATGTTCATGCGGCTGCGTGTCGATGCGCTGAATGCGTCGATACCGCCGTAGCGTCGGAATCACCGGACACGGCGTCCGGTCGAGACGGCCACGTATGTTCGTCCCGCGATCTCCTGGCCGGCTCGCCAAGAAAAACCGCGACGCCCTTGGGCACGCGGGGTGGGAGTGGTTGTGGCCGCAACAGGTACCCGAGCACCGAACAGCAACACCGTCGAGAAGGAGACAGCCGACACCGCAGCCGACGCGAGCGAGATCACGATCCGACAGACCGAGCGTACCTATGTATTGGATACCTCGGTCTTGCTGTCCGATCCGCGGGCGATCTTCCGGTTCGCCGAGCACGACGTGGTCATTCCCGTTGTCGTGATCAGCGAATTGGAGGGAAAGCGGCACGACCCGGAGATCGGATACTTCGCGCGGCAGGCTCTGCGCAATCTGGATGATCTGCGGGTGCAGCACGAGCGCCTCGACTTCCCGATCCCTGTCGGCGACGGCGGATCGCTGCGCGTCGAGCTCAACCATTCGAACATGTCCGTGCTGCCCAGCGGTCTGCAGCTGGGCGACAACGACTCGCGGATACTGGCGGTCGCACAGAATCTCGCGAACGACGGTCTCGCCGTCACGGTCGTGTCCAAGGACATGCCGCTGCGGGTCAAGGCCGCGTCGATCGGGCTGGCAGCGGAGGAATACCGCGCGGAACTCGCCGTCGATTCCGGATGGACCGGGCTGGCCGAGATCAACCTGGGATCGAACGACATGACGTTGCTCTACGAGCATGAGGCCATCACATCGTCGCTGGTCACCGGCATGCCGATCAACACCGGGCTCGTCGTGCACTCTGATCGAGGGTCGGCCCTCGGCCGGGTGACCGGCGAACACGAGTTCAAGCTGGTACGCGGCGACCGCGATGTGTTCGGATTGCACGGTCGGTCCGCCGAACAGCGTCTGGCCATCGATCTCCTGCTGGATCCCGAGATCGGCATCCTGTCGCTCGGCGGCCGGGCCGGTACCGGCAAGTCGGCTCTGGCGCTGTGCGCGGGGCTCGAGGCCGTGCTGGAACGGCAGCAGCACAAGAAGATCATGGTGTTCCGGCCGCTCTACGCGGTCGGCGGGCAGGAACTCGGCTACCTGCCCGGAGACCAGGGCGAGAAGATGAACCCCTGGGGGCAAGCGGTGTTCGACACGCTGGGCGCCCTGGTCTCCGACAACGTCCTCGACGAGGTACTGGAGCGCGGCATCCTCGAGGTGCTGCCGCTGACGCACATCCGAGGCCGCTCACTCCATGATGCGTTCGTCATCGTGGACGAGGCGCAGTCACTCGAGCGCAACGTGCTTCTGACGGTGCTCAGCCGCATCGGGCAGAACTCGCGGGTCGTGCTCACGCACGATGTCGCACAGCGCGACAATCTGCGTGTCGGCAGGCACGACGGGGTCGCGAGCGTCATCGAGACGCTCAAGGGGCATCCGTTGTTCGCCCACATCACGCTGACGCGGTCCGAACGCAGCGCCATCGCCGCGCTGGTCACCGAGATGCTCGAGGGGCCCGACCTGCTGACGTGACGGGTTGCCTGGTCGCTGCGGGTTGTGGATAACTTCGAAGGACGGATGCTCGGCGACGCTATCCTCGTCGCATGACGACCACAGTCGCCCCGCCGTCGCGCCGGTCCGGACCGGATGCGCTGTGGCAGCTTCCCGCAGCCGCCGCGCTCGTGACGTTGGCCGCCGTGACCCTGGGGATGCGTTTCGAGCTCGTGGGGTTCGTCTATCTGGCGCTGGTCACGCCCGAGCTGTGTCGCACCGATATCGCCCAGCGCCGGCTGCCGAACGCGCTCGTGATGCCCGGCTATCTGATGACGGCGACCGGCCTGCTGTTCGGCTGGCTGCGCACCGGGTCGGCGCCCGTCACAGCCGTCGTGGCGGGCGCCGCGGTGTTCGGCTTTCTGCTGTTGCTCAGCGCGGGCGGCGGCATGGGGATGGGCGATGTGAAACTCGGCGGACTGCTCGGCCTCAACCTCGGTGTGCTCGGGCCGGTCGCGGCCGTCGTGGGGCCGACGATCGGTTTCGTCGTGGGCGGGCTTGCCGGGGTGCTCGCCTTGCTGACGCCCGGGTCCGGCACACGCATCCCGTTCGGCCCGTATCTGCTGATCGGGTTCTGGGCGGCGACGGCGTTGCGACTGCTCGGGGTCGCCTGAACGTGATAGGCGGCCGTGCCCGGTAGCCGGTCGGCGTGGTGCCACCGTGCCGTGCTCAGTTCGGATGCGTCATCGACAGCACGTCGAGAGCGGAATCCAACTGCTCGATCGTCAACTCGCCGCGCTCCACGAAGCCGAGCGCGATGGTCGCCTCGCGCACGGTGACCGAGTTGGCCACCGAGTACTTCACGATCTTCGCGGCCTGCTCATAGCCGATGATCTTGTTCAGCGGAGTCACGATGGACGGCGAAGACTCGGCCAGGGCGCGCGCTCGCTCGAGGTTCGCCTCGAGGCCGATGACCGTCTTGTCGGCGAGCACCCGTGCTGAGTTCGTCAACAGCCGGATCGACTCCAGCAGCGCTGTGCCCATCACGGGGATCGCGACGTTGAGCTCGAAGGCACCGGATGCGCCGCTCCAGGCGATCGTCGCATCATTCCCGACCACGCGCGCGGCCACCATGAGAACGGCCTCCGGAATAACCGGGTTGACCTTGCCGGGCATGATCGACGAGCCGGGCTGCAGATCGGGCAGGTGGAGCTCGCCGAGCCCGGTGTTCGGGCCGGAACCCATCCAGCGCAGGTCGTTGCAGATCTTCGTCAGCCCCACCGCGATGACGCGCAACGCGCCGGATGCCTCGACCAGGGCATCGCGGTTCGCCTGCGCCTCGAAGTGGTTGCGTGCCTCGGTGATCGGCAACTCGGTCTCAGCCGTCAGCAGTTCGATGACCAGTTGCGGGAATCCGACCGGTGTGTTGATGCCGGTGCCGACTGCTGTGCCGCCGAGCGGCACCTCGGCGACGCGATGCAGCGTGCCCTGCACACGCTCGATTCCGAGCCGGATCTGCGACGCGTAACCGCTGAACTCCTGGCCGAGGGTGACCGGGGTTGCATCCATCAGATGGGTGCGACCCGACTTGACCGCGTCTTTCCACAACTCGGCCTTCTCCTCGAAAGCGACGGCCAAATGGTCGAGCGAAGGAATGAGGTCGTCGATCAGAGCGCTGGTGACGGCAACGTGCACCGACGTCGGGAAAACGTCGTTCGAGGACTGCGACGCGTTGACGTGGTCGTTCGGATGCACCGGTGCGCCCAGCCGCCGCGTCGCGAGTGCGGCGAGCACCTCGTTCATGTTCATGTTCGATGACGTGCCGCTGCCGGTCTGATAGACGTCGATCGGGAACTGGTCCGCGTGTCCTCCATCGATCACCTCGTCGGCGCTGGCCGCGATGGCTTCCGCGATGACCGTGTCGAGCACACCGAGCCGGGCATTGGCCAGGGCCGCAGACTTCTTGATCCTGGCCAGGGCCACGACCTGAGCCGGCTCGAGTCGTGCGCCCGAGATCGGGAAGTTTTCGACGGCTCGCTGCGTCTGGGCGCCGTAGAGCGCGGACGCGGGAACCCGCACCTCGCCCATCGTGTCGTGCTCGATGCGATATGCGCCGTCCTCGGCGTTGTCCACCACGATGTGTTCCATTTCTCTCGGCGTGTCGGGCCTAGGCCAGGCCGACTTTGGCGTCGGGTACCACTCGCCCCGTGCTGAGCTCGTAGTTGGCGCCGACGATAGCCAGGTCGCCGTCGGCGACGGCCTGGCTGATGATGGGAGATTGCTCCAGGATCTCGGCGATGGTCGCCCGCACGTGCTCACGGCCGACCTCGGCAGCGTCGACCGCGGTCGGGTCGATCACGGCGCCTGCGGCAGTCTTGGTGACCGCGTGGACCACGGGGACGATCGGTGCGATCAGGTCGGCGATATGTGGTGGCAGCGGGTCGGCATCCGCGGCCTGTGAATCGATGGCCGCACGCACGCCGCCGCAGGACTCGTGCCCGAGCACGACCAGCACGGGTACGGACAGAAGCCCGACGGCATACTCGAGAGTGCCCAGTGCACTACTGCTGGCGACCTGCCCGGCGTTGCGGATCACGAACGCGTCCCCGAGGCCGAGGTCGAAGATCGTCTCGGGGGACACACGTGAATCGCTGCAGCAGAAGACCGCGGCGATCGGATGCTGCGAGCTCGCCGTCTCGCGTCGCCGATTCGCGTCCTGATGCGGATGCTCGAGTACGTCGCCGACGAATCGTTCGTTGCCGCGCTCGAGCGTGTTCCATGCTTGTTCAGGACGGGGAATCACTGGCTGCCTTTCTGCTGGTTGGCCTTGATCTGCTCCGCGAGCGACCGGGCGACGGTGTCGAATTCGCCCGGTTTCGCGGTGCCGAGGAGTACGTAGGTGCTCGCCCCGGACTCAGCGGTGAGCGCATACTCGACATTACCGACATCCTTGGCACTGTTGCGATTGTCGTACACGGTCCAGGTGACCCCGTCGATCGTGGTCGCCCCGGTTCCCGCCGTGTCCTCCAGCAGTTGCGACAACCAGGTGTCGTTGGCGTTGAAGCCCTGCGTGAACCCGATGTATTGCCTGCTCGGCGTGATCAGCCCGATATACCAGGAATCGACCCCGTTGCCGTCGCCGGTGCGCAGTTCGGCGGAATTCGAGGTCCACGCCTTCGAAAGCTTCGGCACCGCGAGCGGGTCGGGTTCCGACCCTTGCCCCGTGGCGGCGACCGCGGCGAAGTCCACGTCCGTCTGCGTCAGATTTGTCGCGCGCGGGACCATCAGGATGATCACGGCGACGATCGCCAGCGTCGCCAGCAGCGAATACACCAGGTTGTTGACGGTTTGACGCGACCGATGGTTGCGTGAGTTCTCGGCCTTGCGAGCAGCTGTCTCCTGTGGCGTCTCCGGTCGACCGAGTTCTGCGACGATGCGCGTGCGGTGATTGTTGTCGGTCATCCGTTCGGTGCGCCCTCGGATGCCGCGGTTCCGGCCCGCGCGGCGTCCAGGCGTGCCTTCGCCCCGATCAGCCATTCCTCGCACACCCGCGCCAATGCCTCGCCGCGCTCCCAGAGCGCGATCGACTCCTCCAGGGTCGCGGAACCCTGTTCGAGCTGTGCAACGACCCGTACGAGCTCATCGCGCGCCTGCTCGTAACTCAACGCCTCGGCGGGGCCAGGTTCTGCCGAGAGGCCGGGTTCTGCCGAGAAGGGAGACGCAGTGTCGTGTGACGGGCCGGGCATGGGTCCTATTCTATTCGCGCGTCTTCGCGCCGGCTGAGACGACGCCGAGAGCTCCATCCGCAATGGTCACCGTCAATTCGGTGCCCTTCGGTGCATCGTCCCGATGGCGGAGCACACTGCCATCGGCCGCCTGCACGATGGCGTAGCCGCGGTCGAGGGTGCCCTGCGGAGACAGTGTGCGCAGCCGTACCGCCAGTTCCTGCGACACTGCCTGCGCCTGTTCGATCGTGCGGGCGGCGAGTTCTGCGCCACGTGCGACGAAACGTGTGAGTTCCTGCGCGCGCGTATCGACGATCCAGGCGCTGTCGGCGAGCACCGGGCGCGAGCGCAATTGGGCGATCCGATCGATCTCGTGCCCGATCAGCGCGGTCAGTCGTGTGCTGAGTCGGGTTCTGGCCTGCTGCACGCGCAGCTGTTCCTCTGCGATGTCGGGCACGACACGCTTGGCGGCATCCGTCGGGGTCGACGCCCGCAGGTCGGCGACATCGTCGAGCAGCGGGCGGTCGGCCTCGTGCCCGATCGCGCTGACCAGTGGCGTCACGCACGCTGCCGCCGCACGCACGAGCGACTCGTCACTGAAACCGAGCAGATTCTGGAAGTCGCCGCCGCCGCGCGCAACGATGATCACGTCGACCTCGGGGTCCGCATCGAGGGTGCGGATGGCTGCGGTCACCTCCGCGACGGTGCGCTCACCCTGCACGGCCGCATACACGATCCTGAATGTCACGGCCGGCCAGCGCAGTTGGGCGTTGCGCAGCACGTCCTTCTCGGCATCGGAGTCTTTGCCGGTGACCAGGCCGATGCAGCGCGGCAAGAACGGCAGCGCTTTCTTTCGGCCGGCGTCGAAGAGCCCCTCGGCCTTCAGCTGCGCGCGCAATCGCTCCAGCCGTTCCAGCAGATCTCCGAGCCCGACGTGTCGCATTTCGAACACCTGCATCGAGAGCGTGCCGCCCTTGACCCAGTAGCTCGGCTTCACCAGCGCGATGACCCGATCGCCCTGTTTCAGGTCGGCCGGCAACCGCCCCCGAACCGACGACCAGATCGTGAACCCGATGGTGGCGTCCAGGGTGAGGTCCTTCAGCTTTCCGTAGACGTTCCCGCCGGAGACACCCCACTGGACGAGTTCGCCCTCGACCCAGGCGCTGCCCAGTCGGTCGATATAGCCCTTGATCTTGTTCGCCAGAACGGCGACCGGCCACGGGGCGTCGACGGTGGGGGGAGCATCCGTCACGTTCGCCGCCTTCACACAGTACGCATCTGACACAGTGATCGTCCAACTCTGCCCGCCGTAGACTTGAGCCGTGAGCGAGACGACCATCAGCGTTCCGGCCCCGGGGATCCCCGGCGCCCGAGCCAGGCTCCAGGATACCCCGGTGCACGGACACAAACGGGTGCTGCTCGCCGCGCCTCGCGGCTACTGCGCGGGCGTCGATCGCGCGGTCGTCGCCGTCGAAAAGGCGCTGGAGCATTATGGCGCGCCGGTCTACGTCCGCAAGCAGATCGTTCACAACGTGCACGTCGTCTCAACGCTCGAGCGGCACGGTGCGATCTTCGTCGATGACCTCGACGAGGTTCCGGTCGGAGCGCACGTGGTATTCAGCGCGCACGGGGTGGCACCCGCCGTGGTGCAGGCCGCCGCCGACCGCGGCCTACGAGCCATCGATGCGACCTGCCCGCTCGTCACCAAGGTGCATCGCGAGGCCGTGCGCTTCGCCAGAGACGACTACGAGATACTGCTCATCGGTCATGAAGGTCACGAAGAGGTCGAAGGGACCGCTGGAGAGGCACCGGAGCACGTGACCCTCGTCACCAGCCCGGATGCCGTCGACGCCCTGGTCGTGCGGGATCCGGAGAAGGTGGTCTGGTTGTCGCAGACCACGCTGTCCGTCGACGAGACCATGGAGACCGTGCGGCGCCTTCGCGAGCGATTCCCGAAGCTGCAGGACCCGCCCAGCGACGACATCTGCTATGCGACCCAGAATCGCCAGGTCGCGATCAAGAAGGCGGCGGAAGAGGCCGACGTGGTGATCGTCGTGGGCTCGGCGAACTCGTCGAATTCGGTTCGGCTGGTGGAGGTGGCGCTCGAGCATGGAGCGAAGGCCGCATACCGCATCGACTACGCGGCAGAGGTCAAGCAGGAGTGGCTCGAGAACGCGGCCACCGTCGCGGTGACCAGCGGCGCATCCGTTCCCGAGGTGCTCGTGCGTGAGCTTCTCGCGGAACTGGCCGAGGCCGGCTATGACGATGTGCAGGAGGTCAAGACGGCGGAGGAGGACCTCATCTTCTCGTTGCCGAAGGAACTGCGCCGCGATCTGACCGGAGCACAGGACGACCGCGCACTGGGTGGACGTGCACTGGGTGGACGTGCACTGGGTGGACGTGCACAGGGTGGACGTGCACAGGGCGGACGTGCGCCGGGCGGGCCCAACAGGGCTGGTGTGCGATGACCGAGCCGGATCGAAGGCCGCGACCGCAGTACGGCGAGTACGCGTCGCCTGAAGAACAGAGGGCCAGCATCCGGGTGCCGCCGGAGCACGCTCACGACGAATCCGTCCCGATCGCCCGCGCCGCGCCGGTGACGAACGAGCAGCTCGTGCCATCGGCCGGGCAGCCCGGCCGCGGGTCTGCCGGTGCCCGGCCGGCCCAGGCGCGCCCCGGCGACAGGATCTTCACCCTGGCGTTGCTGGCGCTGGGCTTCCTGAACGTCGTCCTCACCGTGCCCGGCCTGTTCGACCTGTCGAGCACCATCAATGCCACCTTTCAGCAGATGGGCGTCGGGTCATTCACGCCGACACCGCTGGCGCACGCTCTCGGGATCGGGTTGGCGGTGTTCTACGTCGCGGCGTGGATCGGCACCCTGCTCCTGACAATGCTGCGACTGCGCACGGGCCGGGTATCGTTCTGGATTCCACTCGTCGCCGGTGTGGTCGTGACACTGGTCAGCATGATCGTCTTCTTGATCCTGTTCCTCGGCGACCCCAGCTTCGTCGCATACATGACCAAGAACGTCTGAGGTCGCCGACCTCGACATTTGCGCCGCTGGCGATACGCTGGAGGTAACCCCAGAGGAGTTGCCTGTGCGCGTCGGAATTGCCCGTGAGTCTCGTCCGGGTGAGCGCCGTGTCGCCGCAACTCCTGAAACCGTTGAACAATTGGTCGGGCTCGGCCTGGACGTGCGAGTCGAGTCCGGCGCCGGCGTGCAATCCGGGCATCCGGATGCTGCATACCGCCGGGCGGGCGCGCGAGTCGTAGAGCGGCTCGTCGTCGAGGACATCGACGTGCTCTGCCACGTGCGATCCCTCGATCTGCAGGCGGCCAGCCGGTTGCATTCCGGCGCGATCACGATCGGCCTGGCTTCGCCGGCGTCCGAGTTGGAGACAGTGCGTGTGCTCGCGAACGGCGGCGTCACCGCGTTCGCGCTCGAGCTCGTACCGCGCATCTCGCGCTCACAGTCGATGGACGCGCTCAGCTCGCAGGCGCTCGTCTCTGGCTATCGCGCGGTGCTGGAGGCCGCCATCCGGTTTCCGCGATTCTTCCCGCTCTACATGACGGCCGCCGGAACCATTCCTCCGGCCAAGGTGCTCGTGCTCGGTGCAGGGGTGGCCGGTCTGCAGGCCATCGGCACAGCGAAACGACTCGGCGCGCGTGTGTCGGCCAACGACATCCGGCCGTCCTCTGCGGAGGAGGTGGCCTCGATCGGCGGCACGTTCATCTCGCTCGACATCGAGACGGCAGAGGCCGCGGGCGGATATGCCCGGGAACTGAGCCAGGACCGCGGGGCGCGCCAGCGCGAGCTGCTCGCACCGCATGTCGCGGCATCCGATGTGCTGATCACCACAGCGGCGATTCCGGGACGTGCCGCTCCACTGCTGGTGACGACGGAGATGGTGCAGGGGATGCGCGCCGGCTCCGTCGTCGTCGACCTGGCCGCGGAATCCGGAGGGAACGTCGAGGGCGTCGTTGCTGGATCGGATGTGCTCGTTCCCGTCGAGGACGGCCACGTCACGCTGCTCGGGCTGGCGGATGCCCCGTCCGCCGTCGCGACCGATGCGTCGCGCTTGTACGCCAAGAACGTGGCCAACCTGCTGGCAGTGATGACCGAGAACGGCACGGTCGCGCCGGACTTCGCGGACGAGATCATCTCCGCGACCTGCCTCACGCACGACGGCGAGGTGCGCCACGCGCCGACCGCGGAAGCGCTGGCAGCCGCGACTGCGTCAACATCGGTTGGCCCATCGAACAAGGAGGACTGATGGATGCTGTGACGCTCCTGACCGTGGTGGTGCTGGCGGTGTTCGTCGGGTTCGAGGTCATCTCGAAGGTGACGAGCAAGCTGCACACCCCGTTGATGTCCGGTGCGAATGCCATCCATGGCATCATCCTCGTCGGTGCGATCATCGTCGCGGGCCAGACCAGCAATCCGTGGGTTTTGGGGGTCGCGCTCGTGGCCGTCGTGCTGGCCACTGCGAACATGGTGGGCGGCTTCGTCGTCACAGACCGGATGCTGGAGATGTTCCGCGGCAGAAAGTCGGCGCCGGCACCGAGGTCGGCATCGAAGAAGGATGAAGTCGCGTGAGCCTCCTCCCGCCGGAGTGGGCCGCGCTGCTGGATCTGGTGGCGGCCGTCTGCTTCATCATCGCGCTCAAAGGGCTCAGCTCACCGCGCAGTGCACGGCGCGGCAATCTGATCGGCGCCGGGGGCGCCTTGCTCGCCGTCGTCACCGTGTTCTTCTCGACACGACTGGAGAATCTTCCGTGGATTCTCGGCGCGATCGTGCTGGGTGCACTGATCGCGGTGCCGATCGCACGGCTCGTGAAGATGACCCAGGTGCCGCAGCTGGTGGCCGGTTTCAACGGCGTCGGCGGCGGGGCGGCAGCCCTGGTCGCCGTTCTCGAACTCGGGCATTCCGCCAATCCGTGGGTGCGCCTCGCCGTGGTGTTCACCATGCTCGTCGGCGCGGTGTCATTCTCCGGGTCGGCCGTGACGATCGGAAAGCTTCAAGGCATCATCAGCGGCCGGCCGCTGATGTTCCCCGGGATGCGCTGGGTGATGACCGGCGTGCTTGCCGCCTGTGTCGTGTCGGCCGGCATCGTGATCGGGCTCGGGTCGTGGCCGTGGGCTGTCGTGCTGTTGATCCTCGGCCTCGGGGCCGGTCTGCTGCTGGTGCTGCCGGTCGGCGGTGCGGATGTGCCGATCGTCATCTCCTTGCTGAACGCGTTCACCGGGGTGGCGGTCGCGGCATCCGGAATCGTGCTGGCCAACGTGCTGCTCGTCGTCGCGGGCACACTCGTCGGCGCGAGCGGCACGATCCTGACGAAGGTGATGGCCGCGGCCATGGGACGTGGCCTGGGCGGCATCCTGTTCGGCGCGTTCCGGGGCGGCTCGACCGCCGGCTCGACTGCCGTCAGCGACCGCCCTGTGCGCACGTCCACGGTCGAAG
Source organism: Microbacteriaceae bacterium (assembly GCA_004297935.1). GTDB lineage: Bacteria > Actinomycetota > Actinomycetes > Actinomycetales > Microbacteriaceae > Rathayibacter_A. The sequence goes on from SCRE01000014.1 coordinate 64,840, forward strand.
ACGTTGCCGTGCTTCTCGGCTATGCGCAGCGTGTCGTGATCGTTCCCGGCTACGGGCTCGCGGTGGCGCAAGGGCAGCACACCGTGGCGGAGCTGGCCGCCGAGCTCGAAGCGCGCGGGATCGACGTCGAGTACGGCATCCACCCGGTGGCCGGCCGCATGCCCGGCCACATGAACGTGCTGCTCGCAGAGGCGAACGTGCCGTATGAGGCACTCAAGGAACTCGACGAGGTCAACCCGGAATTCAAGAACACTGACGTGGCGCTCGTCGTCGGAGCGAACGACGTCGTCAACCCAGCAGCCAAGTCGACACCCGGGTCTCCGATCTACGGCATGCCGATCCTGGAGGTGGGGCAGGCTGCTCAGGTCGTGTTCCTGAAGCGATCGATGCGTCCGGGGTTCGCCGGCGTCGAGAACGACCTGCTCTACGACCCGAAGACGACTCTGCTGTTCGGCGACGCCAAAGACTCCCTCGCCAAGGTGCTCGGGGCGGTCAAGGCCCTGTAGCAGGCTCGCTCAGTAGCCGGCTCGCTCAGTGCCCGGCTCGCTCAGTGCCCGGAGTGGCCGGCCGATCCCAGCTGCTGCGTGGCTTCGATCACGCGCTGCGCCATGGCGGTCTCGGCGACCTTGCCCCACGCGCGCGGGTCGTACTGCTTCTTGTTGCCGACCTCCCCGTCGACCTTGAGCACCCCGCTGTAGTTGGTGAACATGTAGTCGGCGATCGAACGGGTGAACGCGTACTGCGTGTCCGTGTCGACGTTCATCTTGATCACGCCGTTGGCGACCGCTTCGGCGATCTCCTCGGCGCTGGAGCCGGATCCGCCGTGGAACACGAGGTCAAGCGGTTTCGGTCCGTGGCCGTACTTCTCGGCCAGGCCGGCCTGGATGTCGCCGAGCAGCTCCGGGCGCAGCTTGACGTTTCCGGGCTTGTACACACCGTGCACGTTGCCGAAGGTCAGCGCCGCCATGTAGCGGCCGTTCTCGCCGAGACCGAGCGCGTCGACCAGCTTGATCGCATCGTCGAGGGTCGTGTAGAGGTGCTCGTTGACCTCATGGCTCACGCCGTCTTCTTCGCCGCCGACGACGCCGATCTCAACCTCGAGGATGGCATTGATCGCCTTGGCGCGCCCCAGCATGTCCTGCGCGATCTCGAGGTTCTCCGCGAGCGGCACGGAGGAGCCGTCCCACATGTGCGACTGGAAGATCGGGTTGCGCCCCGCCTTGACCTCTTCTTCACTTGCGGCGATCAACGGCAGCAGGAAGTCCTCGAGCGCCGGTTTCGGGCAGTGGTCCGTATGCAGGGCAACCGTGATGGGATAGTTCTTCGCGACCTCGGTGGCGAACTTTGCGAACGCGAGGGCGCCGGTCGCGCGTGCCTTCACGCTCTGTCCGGCGAAGTAGTCGGCACCGCCCGTCGTCACCTGGATGATGCCGTCGCTGCCGGCCTCGGTGAGGCCCTGAAGCACCGAGTTGATGGTCTGCGACGACGACACGTTGAAGGCCGGGTATGCGAACCCGTTCTTCTTCGCTTTGTCGAGCATCTCGGCATACTGGTCCGGGGTTGCGATGGGCATGGAATCTCCTCGAGGGTCGCGCAGTTGACGGGGCCAAGTCTAGCCAGCGGCATCGGGCGCAGGGCAATCAGTGTCGGATTCGCGCTGGTTCACGACACGGGTCTCGGTAGACTGGGCGCGTTGGCAGTGTTGCTTCGATTGACGTTTCCTGCCGCGCGCTCGAACAGAATTCGACCTTCAGGAGAACTCACGTGATCAGCACCGACACTGCGTCGCTCTATCTGCACCCCGACCGCAACCTTGCACTCGAACTGGTGCGAGCCACCGAGGCTGCTGCGATTCGTGCAACGCCGTGGATCGGCAAGGGCCGCAAGAACGACGCCGACGGTGCGGCCGTCGATGCGATGCGCACCTTCCTCGGCACCGTCAACTTCGACGGCGTCGTCGTGATCGGCGAGGGGGAGAAGGACCATGCCCCGATGCTGTACAACGGCGAGCACGTCGGTAACGGCCGCGGGCCGTCCTGCGACATCGCCGTCGACCCGATCGATGGAACCTCGCTCACGGCGGCAGGCCGGCACAACGCGCTCTCGATGATCGCGGTGTCCGACCGTGGCAGCATGTACGACCCGTCTGCCGTGTTCTACATGAACAAGATCGTCTGCGACGCAGCGGGGATCGGAATCATCGACATCCGCAAGCCGATCGCCGAGAACATCCGTGCCCTGGCGAAGGCCAAAGGCAAAGAGGTCGGCGAAATGCGCATTGCGATCCTCGATCGCCCTCGTCACGAGGAGCTCATCGAAGAGGTTCGTGCGGCCGGAGCCGGCACGCGCCTCCTGCTGGACGGCGATGTCGCCGGCGGGATCAATGCAGCCCGCTACGAGTCGTACATCGACATGTGCGTCGGCGTCGGCGGCACGCCGGAGGGCATCATCACCGCGTGCGCGGTGAAAGCACTCGGCGGCTTGATCCAGACGCAGCTGCGACCGAAGGACGATGAGGAGCGTCAGCGTGCGCTCGACGCCGGGCACGACCTGGATCGCATACTCGAAGCCGACGATCTGGTCACCGGCGACAATACCTATTTCGTGGCGACCGGCGTCACGGACGGCGAGCTCGTGCGCGGAGTGGAACGCAAGGGTCCGATCATCCGCACCGAATCCGTCGTTCTGCGTTCGAAGTCGGGTACCGTTCGCCGGGTGGTCGCCGACCATCTCGTGGAGAAATGGCTCTAGTGCAAGCGATTCCGAAACAAATTCGGGCAGCAAGCCGGGCCTACGACATCGCGATCGACGACCTACTCACGCGAGCCAGACTCGCCGCATGAACCAGACTCAAACCTGACTCGATCTCCACGAAAGGCACGGCCCAAGCAATCTAGCCGCGTGAACCACTCGACTGCCGGGAACGTGTTTGTTGAGCACTCCAACCTCCTCGAACGTCAATTCGGACAGCGACCTGGCGTTCACCTGGTTGGCCCGCTTGGGTCAGTCTCCCGAGCGCAGGGTAGCGTCCATCCCGGTCACGAGCCGGGTAGCCGCTTTGAGGAGATCTGCGGAGCGGCTGTCGGCGAGCATCCCGGATGCGTACTGCGCCTCGGTCTTCGAGTCGATAAGGCGTCGGAGCGATGAAGCCACAGCCTTGCCTGGCTTCGTCGTGCTCAGCAGCGTGACGGCTTCGGAGTGATCTTGGCCAGCTGCACGTTCACCAAGAACTGCCCCGCAGATAGCGTCCGCAGCCGCGATTCCTGCGAGCACGGCGAGGGAACCGATTACGTTTCCGGTAGTGGAGATGCCGACGTCCTCGCCGAGATCCTCGATGAGGTTAGCAGCTTCAAGGAAGGCGTGCGCGTGCTGAGCTCGGATCTTCGTCTCCGCCTTTGTCATCGATCGCGTTCTTGGAGTCATGCTGACCGGCCTTGCAGGAGGCGCTTGATCTCGACGCCGGTGAGTCGGCGGGCGTCGTTTCGAAGTGAGTGTATCAGCGGCGCGTCATTCGCGATCAATCGTTCCAGCTCCGGCCGAGTGATCGCGAACAGCTGGGCCTGATTGCCGGTGAGTCTCCTGATGCGCTCGGCGACCTCGTGGAGGATGTCGGCCTGCACATCCTCCGAGACGCCTTCATTCCAGACAATGAACAGGTCAATGTCAGAGTGCGTGCCCGCCTCTCCGCGGGCGAATGAGCCGTAGAGGGCGGACCCCGCCGCGCGGTCATCGATCGTATCCCGCAGTATCTCGGTGATTCGCTGCTCAGTGGCTGCGGGCACTGCCAGGACCTCCTCGATCGGCCCCCACATCACGTGGTCACGATTCGCCTCGTAGGCGTTTGCTGAACCGATTGATCGCATGTCGACCATTCCGACGCTGACGAGGTCATCAAGTATGCGCTGCGTGGTTCGTAGCGTCTTCACTCCGCTCAGCTGGTGGATCCGACGGCCGGAAACTGGTTCCGCAAGGACGAAGAGCCGATGCAGGACGCGCGCGCGATCCTCACCGAGCACTGCATACTCCGGGTGAGAAAGATCCATCGGTTCCTCCGAGTGACTACCAAATACGTCGCGTGACTACATTTTACATCACGTGGATTCAGAATGCATCACGGCGCGGTGATCTCGAAATGAGCCACACACGTTGCCTCGACTCACGCCGCTGCCGAAACATGCGGCATTCGTCGTCATCGCATACGCCCTCGCGTGCGTCCTCCGCCGATCCTGCCGAACACCGCATAGAGCAGGGGCAGTGCGGAGACGCACATCAGCACGATGCCGGCCGGCGGAGCATCCGGTATGACGTCTTCGATCCACGTGAGGTCGTGCCGGAATTCACTGCTGACGTTGGGCTGAAAAAAGGGGAGAAGATCGACTACGCAATCATGCGGGACAGTGAAGTCCAGATGCTTGTTGAATGCAAATCGTCGACGATTCCGCTCGACTTAGAAGATGCGTCACAGCTCTTTCGATATTTTGCCGCTACCAACGCTCGAATCGCGTTGCTAACCAACGGGCAGGTGTACAACTTCTACACGGACCTCGACGCACCAAACAGAATGGACGACAAGCCGTTCCTCGTCCTTGACCTGACGGACATCGATCCCGTGCTCGTTGCGGAACTGTCCAAGTTGACCGAGGAGACGTTTGACCTTGATTCCGTTATCAGTGCTGCCGAAGAACTCAAGTACGTGAGCCAGATCAAGCGCGCGATCGGCACTGAATTCCGGGAACCGTCCGACGACTGGGTCAAATTCTTTACGGCGCGCGTGTACGCGGGCTCGTTCACGCAAAAAGTCCGAGAACAGTTCACGAGTCTTGTCGCCAAAGCTGCGTCACAGTACCTCAACGACCAAGTTAACGGTCGGCTTAAGACGGCACTCGGCACGAGCGAGTTCACCTCCGCTGAGGTGAGTGGAGATCTGAAACCCAAACAACACAGCAGCGATGCGACCGAAAATGAGGTAGACAGTAACTCTGATATCGTCACCACGCCCGAGGAACTTGAGGGGTACGCGATTGTCAAAGCCATTGGCTGTAGTGAAGTGAGGCCCGAACGCATCGCCAGTCGAGATGCGAAGTCGTATTTTGCCATCCTCCTCGACGACAACAACAGGAAGCCAATTGCGCGTCTCCACTTCAACCACAGAACGCAGAAGTACATTGGAGTCTTCGACGCGGACAAGAACGAGACCCGGCACGCTATTGGATCGCTGGATGAGATTTACCAGTTCGCCGAAGTAATTCGCGCATCGATCCGGGGCCACTTATAGCGCTTTGCTGAGTGTCACGCAGGGGTTGACCCTTGCGCAAAATTCAGGTTCGGTACTAGCGACGCAGTAGAGGGCACTTACAGCATCGGTGGTTGTGTCCGATGTTCGCGGACGCGAACTGGCACGGGTCGACCAGCCGATTCCCATCATCTTCAATTCAGCGTTGCCAAAACCCACTCGGATATGGGAGCGCAGGCAGAGGTTAATCTAGTTGCCGATTATGCTCGTCGGATCGCCCTCGGCGGGAGGCGCTGCCGGGGCTGCGGTCGTCAGCTCGAATGCGGTGGGCTGGCGCGGCGCTTCTTCGATGCCGTTGAGGGAGCCGAGCACCTTCGTCTCGTCCAAGGCGTTGAGCTTGCGGGCGCTGGGCAGCACCTGACGTTCCAACGAGCCGATGAAGGCGTTGTAATCCTTGACGCTGCGCTCGATTGACCGGCCCAGCTTTTCGACGTGCTCCGAGAGCTTCGACAGGCGCGCGTAGAGTTCGCGGCCCAAATCGAATAGAGTCTTCGCGTCCTCGGTGAGCACGTCTTGCTGCCAGCTGAACGCGACGGTCTTCAACACCGACCACAGCGTGACCGGAGACGCGAGTGCCACCCGCTTGCCGAACGCATAGTCCATGATGGCCGGGTCGGCTTCGAGGGCGCTGGAAATCAGCGACTCACTCGGGATGAACGCGATCACCAGTTCGGGCGACGCCGCCAACCCGGCCCAATAGGTCTTGCCGGCGAGCGCTTCGATATGGGAACGCAGCGCCTTCACGTGCGCTTTGAGCAGTTGCTGGCGCTTGGCACCTTCCTCACCGGTCGCCGTCGCCGGAATCTGGCTGGCCTCCAGGTAGGAGTTGAACGGCACCTTCGCGTCGACCGCGATGTTCTTGCCGCCGGGCAGATGCACGATCAGGTCGGGGCGCCCGGCACCGGCATCGGAGTTGATGCTCGACTGAACGTCGAAGTCGACCCGCTCGATCAGTCCGGCCGCGGCCACCACGTTGCGCAGCTGGGTCTCGCCCCACACTCCACGTGTGCTGTTGCTCTTCAATGCCGATGCCAGGGCTTCGGCTGTGCTGCGCAGTCGCTCCTCCGATTCGGTCGCGGACTTCAACTGCTGGCTGAGCTCACCGTGCTGCCGGCTGCGTTGGGATTCGAGTTCCGTGACCGTGTTCTGCATCGTGCGCAGGCTCTCCTGCACCGGGGTCAGAGCCTGAAGCACCTTGCTCTCCGCACGCTCGCGTTCCCGCCGAGCGTCTTCGTCCAAGCGTTGCCGCTCGAACTGCTGGCGGTTCTGCTCCTGCAGCGCCGTCACCTGCTCGCGCAGCGCACTCGTCGTGGCCTGGGCGGCGGAGAGCTCGGCTGCCAATTGAGCCGCGGCGGCGGCCGCGGCGGTGCGTGCATCCGCCAGGATCGCCTGATGTTGCGCCTCCAGAACAGCCGGATTCAGCTGCGGGTCGACCGTTGCTCTGCGGCGTGCGATCAGCGCGGTGGCGAGTGCGCCGACGACGGCGCCGGCCAACAGGCCGATGATCAATGCGAGTACAGGATCCATGCCAACAGTCTGTCAGCGACCTCCGACATCATCGAGCGAGGCGACTGCGCACAGCCCGAACGAGCCCTCTGCGCCTCAACGAACCTCGCAAACAGGCGCCGTGACGGCGAACGCGGACAAACATTCTGCCGGTTCCGTCTAACCTTCCGTGCGCACCCGCCGATAGCTCTTGGTGTAACACGCCGGACCACGGACGGTCCGGTGCTCACCCCCTTTCACGGAAGAAGCCATCATGGGAATGACAATCGCAACAAACGTCTCGGCACTCGACGCGTACCGCAACCTCAACAACACGCAGGCCCGGCTCAGCTCGTCACTGCAGAAGCTGTCAAGCGGTTCGCGAATCAACAGTGCCTCGGACGATGCCGCAGGCCTCTCGATCTCTGAGGGCCTCAAGTCGCAGATCTCCGGCCTCGCTCAGGCCGGACGGAACGCTCAGGACGGTGTCAGCGTCATCCAGACCGCCGACGGCGCGCTGAGCCAGGTCACCGCGATCCTGCACCGCATGCGCGACCTCGCGGTTCAGGGCGCGAACGACTCGAACAGTGTCTCGTCTCGCGCGGCGATCAAGACAGAGGCCGACCAACTGGGCCAGGAGCTCGACCGCATCGGCAAGAACACGAACTTCAACGGCATCAATCTGCTCGACGGCACGACTGCATCGTTGACGTTCCAGGTCGGCGCCGGCGCCTCGGCCGACAACCAGGTGGCGGTCAGCCTGACCAACCTCGGGACCACGCTCGGCACACTCGCCGGCCCGGTAGCCGCCGCGGGATTCGACGTCACCTCCAATGCGACGGCGACGACCACCCTGACGTCGATCGACACCGCGATCGACGCGATTTCGACGGCCCGGTCGAACCTCGGCGCTTCGGAGAACCGGCTGCAGTCGGCCTCAGACACGCTGGCCATCACCGGTCAGAACCTGACGGCTGCCAACTCGCGCATCGCGGACACCGACATGGCGGCCGAGATGGTCAAGTACACGCAGTCCAACATCCTGTCGCAGGCCGGCACCGCCATGCTCGCGCAGGCGAACCAGTCAGGTCAGGGCATCCTGAAGCTGCTGCAGTAGTCCGGCTTCGCACATCGGCGCCTGTCGGCGACCGGGCGGCGGGCTGGGCCTCGCCGACCGGGCGCCGACGGGCGTTCCGGCACCCGCACCGCCAGCGCGGATGCCGTCGCAGCCACCGAGCACCGCAGAAGAGGGCAGCATCATGACAGGAATTCAACTCCCGGGACTGTCGACCGGGCTCGACACGACCTCGCTGATCACGGCGCTCATGAACGCGGCGTCCGCTCCGAAGGTCACCCTGCAGAACAAGGTCACCGTCTACAACAGCAAGATCTCCTCGCTGCAGACGCTGAACAACCAGATCTCCGGCCTCGCGACGCTTGCGCAGACGGATGCGCAGCCCGCGGCGCTCCAGACGTTCGCCGTCTCCTCATCCGCAGCGGGGGTCACCGCGAGCGCAGGAGCAGGCGCGGTGGCCGGGTCGATCGACGTCTCCATCGACCAGCTCGCGCAGGCACAGGTCTCCGTCACGGCCGCGTACACCGTGTGGCCGAACAATCCACCCACGCTGACGTTCGTCGGCTCGACCGGCAGCCAAACAGAGGTGACTGCAGCCTCGACCAATCTCGACGACGTCGTCGCCGCGATCAACTCGAGTTCCGCAGGCGTGATCGCCCAGAAAGTCGCCGTCGGCCAGGACGGCTCGGGGAGTACGCAGTATCGGCTTCAGCTCTCATCGGTGAGCACCGGCGCATCCGGAGCGTTCCAGGTGTACCAGGGCTCCGCAGCCGCCGTCAGCGCCGGCACCGCGCCCGACCTGCTGGCGCAGCCCGGTGCGGCCACCATCAAGATCGCGCAAGACGCCCAGGCCACCCTGTGGGCTGGCACCTCCGCCGCGCAGACGGTCACCTCCACGTCGAACACGTTCAGCGATCTGCTTCCCGGGGTGAACGTGACGGCAACGGCGGTCACCAGCGGCCCCGCGACGTTGACGATGACCCAGGACACCAAAGCCGCCTCCGCAACCGCGGCCGCCCTGGTCTCCCAACTGCAGAACATCTTCCAGTACATCGCGAACGCTCAGGCGGCATCGTCATCGACCGCCTCGTCGGGAACGGTCACGACGACGCTCGGGGATTTCACGGCTGACTCGAACATCCGCTCGATCAACGATCAGCTCATGTCGGCGGCGACGGACCCCGTCAACGGCCTCTCCCCGTCGACGATCGGCATCAACATCACCAAGGACGGCACGGTCACCTTCGATTCGACGAAGTTCGTGTCGGCGCTCGCCTCGGATCCGACCGGCACTCAGTCGATGTTCGCGACGATCGCCGGCCGGATCCAGACCACCGCCACGCAGATCTCGGACCCGTACACGGGCACGCTGACCGCCGAGGTCACGAACACCCAGTCGGCCGTCAAGGATTTCAACAACCAGATCGACAGCTGGAACACGCTGCTCGACGCGAGACAGGCCGCGCTGCAAGCCCAATTCGCAGCCTTGGAGACCACCGTGAATCAGCTCAACGCGCAGGGCTCATACCTGACGGCGCAGATCAACGCGATGACGCCGCCGACGTCGAAGAACTGAATCCATCGATCCGGCCCGGCTGAGGAGAATCATGACGACGCACAGCGCCCAGCTCGCGCAGTACAACAGGAACGTCATCCTGTCCGCCACGCCCATGCAGGTCGTCATAATGCTCTACGACAGACTCGTGCTCGATGTCAAACGGGCAGAGGCCGCCCAAGAACTCGAGGACTGGTCGGCAGCTCACCTGCAGCTGCTGCACGCGCAGGACATCGTCAACGAGCTGTCGTCGAGCCTGACGGTCGACGCCTGGGACGGCGCCGCCGGGTTGTTCGCCATCTACAGCTATCTGCGGAACACGCTCATGACCGCGAACATCAGTCGCGACATCGACCGCACCCGCGAGGCCCTGCGTCTCGTGGAGCCGCTGAGCGCGTCATGGCACGAAGCGGCACGTCTGGTCGCGCTCCCGGCGGCCGCCCCGATAGAAGGGTTGATCGGTGTCGGCTGAAGCGGTGCGACTCTGGGTCGAGCTCCTCGACCGATTCGACGCGGACCTCGCGTGTGTCGAGCACGGCAGCGGTGGTGTGCCATGTGCATGGCAACCGCCGATCGACTTTCCGCCACTTCCGGTCGAGCTCGCGGATCGAGCAGGGGAGACGGCCAGACGCCAGCAGGCGGCGATCGCCGCGCTATCCGCGAGCCTGCGTGACCTGCGCGCGCAGGTCGCATCCTGGCCCAGAGCGAAACAGAAACGGCCCTCCAGCGTGCCGGTCTACCTCGACCTTCTCGGCTGACGACGCTCGACGGCTAACGGATCGCGACCGACGTCCGATAGCGAGAAGTAAGAGCATGGATCGCTCACGTGTAAGGCCATGGATCGGCCCGCCAACCTTGACCGCGAAGTGAGCCATCCATGATCGAATCCGTGACGCAGGCTGCGCTGTCCAGCGCGCTGACGGGCCTGTCGCAAAGGCAGAAGGCAATCGCGAACAACGTCGCAAACATCAACACACCGAACTACCATGCCGAACGCGTCACCTTCGAGAACGCCCTCGCCGCGTCCATCGCACGACACGACGGCACCGTCACACCGGTCGTCCAGCCGTCGCTTGAGCCGACGCAACTGAATGGCAACAACGTCAATCTCGATGAGGAGACGACGAACAACATCGAAACCGTGTTGCGATACCAGTTCGCCTCACAGGCGATGAACCAGCAGTTTCAGAGCGTGCGCGCGGCGATGAAGGTCGGCTGATGGCTGACGCAATCGGTATCGCGGCGACCGGTCTCACGGTGCACCGCAAGTGGCTTGATGCGGTGGCCGACAACATCGCCAACGTCAACACCGCAGCGCCGACCAGCGGGCCGGCGTTCCAGGCACGATACGTCGTGGCACAGGCCGGTGCCGGGGATACGGGCGTCTACGTCGCCGGTGCGGCCTACGGCAGTGCCACCGGGCGGGTGACCTATGACCCGACCAACCCGCTGGCGGATGCCAGTGGCAATGTGCGGCTGCCTGACGTCGATCTCGGAGCGCAGATGGGTCAACTCATCATGGCGCAGCGAGGTTACCAGGCGAATGCCGCGGTCATCGACCGCGCCCAGAGCGCCTACCAGGCGGCGCTGCAGATCGGACGTTCCTGATGGCCATCGGCCCGATCGCCGCACTGTCCGGCCTGAGCGGTGTGGCCGGCCTCAGCGGTGCGGGTTCGATCGCCCAGCCGTCCGCCGGTGCAATCTCGACAGACGGGACCGGATTCGCGGCCTCGCTCGCGGGAGCTGTCGACAACGTTCAACAGTTGCAGACGAACGCGAACGACCTGGCGTTGCAGGCCGTCACCGGAAATCTTGATGACATCTCCCAGGCGACGGTCGCTGCCGCCCGCGCGCAGGTGACCACTGAGCTCGTGGCGGCCATACGCAATCAGGGCGTCAGCGCATTCACCGAAATCATGAGAATGCAGGCCTGATGCCGCGGCAGCTCAGCGCGCTCCTTCGGCGTTTAGGGTCGACCGCTCGGGCATTCTCGGTCGCGCAACGCACGATCGCCATCATCGGCATCGCCGCCGTCGTCCTCGGCGGCATCGCGGTGACGGCCTGGCTGTCGACGCCGACCTACACGCCGCTGTTCACCGGGCTCGCTGCGGCAGACGCATCTTCCGTGGTCGACCAGCTCAACGCCGACGGCGTCAAATACCAGTTGACGGACGGCGGCGCGACGATCCTCGTGCCCAACGACCAGGTTTACGCGGAACGCTTGAAGGCCGCAGCCTCCGGCCTGCCCGCATCGTCGAACAGCGGATATGCACTGCTCGACAAGATGGGTGTCACGAGCAGCGAGTTCCAGCAGAACGTGATGTACAAGCAGGCGATGGAAGACGAGCTGGCCAAGACGATCTCCGCGATGAACGGCATCAAGACGGCCTCCGTGAAACTGGCGATCCCGAAGGCCACCGTGTTCACGGAGATGCAGGCCGACCCCACCGCCTCGGTCTTCATCCAGACGAACGCGGGAACGACCCTGACCTCCGACCAGGTGGATGCCATCGTGCACCTGACCAGCGCTTCCATCGAGAACATGAAGCCGACGGATGTCGCTGTGATCGACTCGAACGGAGAGACACTCTCCGCAGTCGGCACGGGAACCGTCGGGTCTTCCGACAAGCTCACCAACGCGTACGAGGCGAAGTCGCAAAGCGCGGTGCAGGCGATGCTCGACCGGATTCTCGGACCCGGCAATTCGACCGTTGCCGTCTCGGCGTCGCTGAGCAACTCGACCGGCACGAAAGTCTCCGAGACCTATCTCACTCCGGACAAGAGTCCCGTGCTGAGTCAGTCCACCCAGTCGGAGAACTACGCAGGCGGCGCGAGCGGGACCTCGGCCGGCGTTCTCGGCCCGGACAACATCGCCGTGCCGAGTGGAACCGCCACGAGTGGAACCGGCGGCTACACATCGGTCAACGAGGTGAAGAACAACGCGATCAACAAGACCACCGAGACCGATAGCATCCCGGCCGGTAGCGTCGTGCGCCAGACCGTATCGGTCGCGATCAGCGCCGCCGCCGCAAGAAAACTGAACACAGCGAATATCAAGAGCCTCGTGGCGTCGGCCGTCGGATTCGATCAGAGCCGCGGAGACGTGGTGACCGTCGAGACCGTCGGATTCAGCGGAAGCCAGGCCGCTGCCGCCCAGCAGTCGCTGCGCGCGGCGGCAGCACAGCAGGAGAACGAGCGAATCGCCGGATACATCCGAGCCGCGGAGATCGGAGGGGGAATCATCGTTGCCGTCCTGCTCGCCTGGTTCCTGTTCTTCCGCAGAAGCCGCGGTCGGCGCGAGACGATGGACCTGTCGGAACTCGACGCAGCAGAGCAGGCCGGCGAATTGAAAGAGCTGCTGACCGTCAGAGCGGCCGCGATCGAACCCGCCGACCTGCCCGAATTGGGCGACGGGGCAGGCGGATTGGACACCAAGCGGGCCCAGATCTCGACTCTGGCAAATCACGATCCTGAACGCGCGGCTGCACTTCTGCGCGGGATGATGGAAGAGCGGCCGTCGTGACCGTCGAGGTGGCGACGGAGCTCACCGGCACCCAGAAGGTGGCCGTCGTGCTGATGAACCTGGACCCGGAGGGTGCCGCTTCGGTGATGAAGCAGTTCACCGAGGCCGAGGCCGAGGAGATCGCCGCCGAGATCATCCGCCTGCGTCGGGTGGACACGGATGTCACGGACAAGACGCTCGGCGAGTTCTATGACATCGCCGTCACCGGGCGATTGAATGCCCACGGCGGCCGCAAATTCGCGGAGGGGCTTCTGTCGGGCGCTTTCGGCACCGAGCGTGCGGCGGGCGTACTCAGTCGCGTCGCGAACTCGCTCGCAGGCAAGGCCTTCGAGTTCCTCGATGACGCCGATCCCTCGCAGATCGTCACGCTGCTCGACGGCGAGATGCCGCAGACAGCCGCACTCGTGCTCGCCCACCTCCGTCCGGCGCACGCATCGAAGGTCCTCGCTGGACTTTCCGAAGATGTTCGCGTGGACGTGGCCCGACGCATCGCCACGATGACCAGCGCGACGCCGGAGTCGATCTCCGTGGTGGCGCACGCTTTGAAAGAGCGCTCCGTGGCCCTCGTCGGCACGGGCACAGCCGCAGAAGTGGTGGGCGGCGTGCAACCGCTCATCGACATCATCAACCGCTCCGATGCCAACACCGAGCGGGCGGTGCTCGCCGGGCTCGAACAAAGCGACCCGGAACTCGCCGAAGAGGTCCGCTCCCGCATGGTGACATTCGCGGACCTCGTGAAGCTCGAGGCCCGCGATGTCCAGCAGGTGCTGCGCGGCATCGACACCGAGGTTCTCGCGATCGCCATGAAGGGTGCTTCCGAAGCCGTCATCGCTACGATCCGTTCGAATCTTTCGGAGCGCAATCGCGAGCTGTTGGACGATGAGCTCCGTACCATGGGGCCTGCCCGGAAATCGCAGGTCGAGGAGGCGCGAGCCGCGGTCGTCCGTGCGATTCGCGAACTCGAGGAGAACGGCGGCATCGTGATCCATCGCACCGAGGAAGACGGCTTCGTTGAGTAGTCGAGAATTCTCCGCCATCGCGTACCCCGAAGTACGCAGCACAGCACATGCCGTGGCCGAGCAAGCAGCGAAGGCGCGCGGATACTCGGCCGGATATGCCGAAGGCGCCCGCCGCGCCGAGTTCGAGCTGTCCGAGCACCGGGCCCGGCTGGACGCGGAACGCGCGACGGAGCGCGAGCACATGCAGCAGCAGACAGCGCGTGCCGCCGAAGCGGTGAAAGCCATGCTCGCCGCGGTCGACGCACGATTGACACCCGTGGTGGCCTCGGTTCAGTCGTCCCTGGCTGCTGCCGCCTTCGAACTCGCAGAGGCGGTCGTCGGCGTCGAACTGGCGGATGACGAGAGGTCGGCAAGATCGGTGGTGCGTCGGGTCACCGACAGTGTGGAAGTGGCGGCCGTCACCACCGTGCGAGTGAACCCCGACGAGCTCGCACTCGTGGCAGAGCTGGTCGGCGAAGACCAGCCGCTCCTGCTCGTCGGGGACGCGACGCTGGGTCGCAGCGATGCCATCGCGGAACTTCCAGACGGGTATCTGGACGCGACCATTGCGTCCGCCCTTGACCGGGCGCGACGCGCCCTGTCCGCCGAAGAGCGATGACCGCCGAAGCCGTGCGCTCCATTCCGGCTCGATTGGAGCGGGCCATCGCGGCGGCGCGACCGGAACGCGTCGGCACGGTGACCAGCGTCGTGGGATTGGGGTTGGAGGCGGTCGGAATCGAGTGTGTGGTCGGCGACGTCGTCGTGGTCGGCGACACGAATCCCGTTCAGGCCGAAGTGGTCGCCACGGATCGGGGCACGGTCCGTTTGATGCCGTTGGGACGATTGGACGGCATCGGTTCCGGTGCTCCCGCGCGCGCTGCCGGAGTGCCCGCCTCGGTGCCCAGCGGCGACGGGCTCTTCGGGCGCGTGCTCGACGGCCTCGGTCGCCCGATCGACGGCAAAGGGCCCCTGGCCTCGGCGAGGAATCTGTCGATCGCGAACGAAAGCCCGAGTGCGATGGAACGCACTCGTATCATCGAGCCGCTGCAAACCGGGGTGCGTGTGCTGGACACGCTGACCACGATTGGCAAGGGGCAGCGCATGGGGTTGTTCGCCGGTTCCGGGGTGGGGAAATCTTCACTTCTTTCGATGATCGCGCGTGGAACCGACGCCGAAGTGTCCGTCATCGCCATGGTCGGGGAACGTGGACGCGAGGTGCGCGAGTTCCTCGAAGACGATCTCGGAGAGGAAGGATTGAAGCGATCGATCGTCGTCGTGTCGACCTCCGACGAGCCGGCGCTGATGCGGATCCGCGCGGCGTTCGTCGCCACGCGCATCGCCGAGTCCTTCCGTGATCAGGGGCGCGACGTCGTCTTGATGATGGACTCGCTCACACGCGTGGCGATGGCCCAGCGCGAGATCGGCCTGTCCGCCGGAGAACCACCCGCAACGCGTGGATATCCGCCATCGACGTTCTCCGTTCTTGCCCGGTTGCTCGAGCGGGCCGGGACCGCCCGGGCCGGCTCGGTCACGGGAATCTACACCGTGCTCGTCGACGGCGACGACCACAACGAGCCGATCGCCGATTCCGCCCGATCGATTCTCGACGGTCACGTCGTTCTGGATCGGCGACTTGCAACGGTGGGACACTTTCCCTCCGTCGATGCGCTTTCGTCGATCAGTCGCGTCGCCGCCAAGGTGAACGCGCCGGACCGAACCAGTTGCGCCGCATACCTGAGACGGGTCATGGCTGCGCGCAGCCGTGCACAGGATCTCATCGATGTCGGCGCCTATCAGGGAGGGTCGAATCCCCTCGTCGACACGGCGATCGAGCACGAGTCCGACATCAATGCTTTCCTGTGCCAGCACATGGACGAGCGGATGCCTGCCGCGGATTCCTGGACGATGCTGGAACGTCTCGGCAGGCTGCTCGGCGGCACAGCCGCACGGTCGGCCACCGAAGACGCCTAACGGATGCACCGCGGCGGCCGATAGAGCACTCTGAGCACGGACCGCTCACCGCGAAGGCCAAGGACCGGCCGCCAGACACCAAGGTGAAAGTGCGCATGACGGATTCCGTGTTCGTGCCCGCCCTCGGAAGTGTGAGCTCCCCGTGCGGGTGGCCCCCGTGCACGTGGGGGGTGTGCCGATGAGTCGAACCTTCTCACTCGCGGGCCTGCTGCGTCTGCGGCATGCCGAGCAGGAACTCGCCGGTGCCGACCTCGCCCGCGCCAATGCCCGCGTTCGCGACAATGAGCGCACGGAACAGCGCGCGCGCCGCGCGCTCATAGAATTCGGCGGTGCGAACCTGGGCTCTGCGGGCACCGAGAACTTGCGAGCCGTCGCCGCGTCGCGCCTCGCCTCCGCGGTGATGCTGCACGAACTGGCCGCCGTGCAGAAAAGCAGCGCTGTGGAGCAGGCGGAAGCCGAGGCCGCGTTCACGGTCGCCCGCGTCAAGTCGGTCGGCCTCGAAAAGCTCGAGACTCGTCACCGCGAGGCGGTCGCCAAGGACGAGCTTCGCGCGGAGCAGGTCGCGCTGGACGAGTTCGCAGGAATGCGAAGCAGGAAAGAGGAGGGCCGGCCGTGAGTGCGATCGAGGCCATCAATCGCGTTCAAGAGATCGAACAGCTCATCGGTCGGCTGCAGGCGGGTGTATCGGCCACGTCGACGGCTGCCGACGACTTCAGTGCCGCTCTGTCGAATACCTTCAGTGTCGTCGCCGACACCGGTGTGACGACGGGCACGACCGGACAGGACATCGTCGACGACGCGCGCAAGTATCTCGGCGTGCCATACGTGTTCGGCGGAACGACGACATCCGGCATGGATTGCTCCGGACTTGTGCAGACCGTGCTGCGCGATGAGGGCATCAGTGCTGGGCGGCTCGTTCACGACCAGGCCACGCTCGGCACACCGGTCGCGTCGCTCAAAGACGCGCAGCCGGGCGACCTCATCGTGCTGAAGAACAATGAACACATCGTCATTTACGCGGGCAACGGCAAGGTGATCCACGCGCCGCACGCCGGAACGGTGGTCAAGGAAGTCAGCAACTGGCTCACCGACAGCGACATCGAGACCATTCGCCGAGTCGCGCCAGGGCGCAGCCCCGCGACGGCGTCTGTGGGCGCCGCGAACGCATCCGCCCTCACAGCGGCACAGGTCACACAACTTCTCGGATCGATTCAAAGCTCGATGCTCGCGGGCATGTCCGGCGGGTCAGGTGTCGGTTCCACGTCGGCGCTTCTGTCGCTCCTGACAGGAAGCCCGCGATGACGCTGATCCCCACAGTCGTCGCTGCGGCATCGACGCCCGCGCAGTCGAAAAACAGCACAGACACCTCACCGGCCGCGAGTGGATTCGCCGCCCTGATCGCCGGAATCGCCGCTACGGCGGGCACGGCGGCAACGACCCAGCCGGATGCGCAGGCTGCGAAGCACAAGGCACCCTCCGGAGCCGCCGAATCGGCGGCGGAGGCCGAGCCGGGCGCGGGCGGTGCGGCGGTCGACCCCAAGGTCGTCGTCGCCGTCGTGACACCGTTGATGATCGCTTCGATGGGCACCCCGACCGCGCCGTCAGCGCGAGCAGATGAGGGCAGCACCACGTCGAGCGGAGACCTGTCCGCCGTGGCCGGTGTGCTGACGGGCTCCGCCCATCAGGCGACCGCCCGGCCGATTGCCGTCCAATCCCATGCCGTCCAATCCCATGCCGTCCAATCCCATGCCATCCAATCGGTTGCCGTCCAATCGGCCGTCGCGCACGCTGTTGCCGCGCCGACTGCATCGACGTCTCCGGTCCATGGTCGCGAAAGCGGGGGATCGGTCGCCGTCCGCGCCGATCCGGCCCCAGCATCGTCCATCATCGGGATCGGTGCCGGAACCGGGTCTGCCGCGTTTGCGGATCACCTGTCGGCTCCGAGCGGCGATGCGGCTGCCGCGGCCGCGCAGACGCGAGTGCCTGTGCAGGGCCGCTCCCTCACCGGCCCGGAGGTCGGCGGTCAGAGTGCGCCCGCCCTCTTGGTTCGATCGATCGCCGTGAAGGGTGCGTCGGCCGGGGACGTCGATGGCGTGGCAGCCAGCCCTGTGCCGACGATGAGCGGGGGCATCGCGCCGACGGCAACGAGCACCGCGCCGGCGCCGACGCCGGTGCTTGCGCCTGCGCCGCCCACCGTCGCGACCCAGCTGTTGCAACCGGTCTTCACACTTGCCAGAGCAGGCAACGGAACCCACACGGTCACCGTCAACGTGATTCCGGACAACCTCGGCCCTGTGACGGTACGCGCGCACGTCGACGGGAGTGCGATGCATATCGAACTCTTCTCCGCATCGGACGGCGGTCGTGACGCGCTCAAGCAGCTCATGCCGGACCTGCGTCGGGATCTCGTCTCCGCGGGCATCACCGCAAATCTCGATCTCTCATCGCAGGGACAACCAAACACCCACGCCGGACCGTCGTGGCAGGGACGCACTGTGACTCCCGAGCAGGCACGGGCACTTGCGAAGGATGACACGGTGCCGACACCGCAGCCAGCGCTCCCGCTATCCATTCTCGGGTCGGTTTCGACCCTCGATGTTCTGGTCTGAACGGCCGAAGGAGAATCCCAGATGACCTCAGTCACCGCAATCAATGGAGCCGACAGCTCGAGCCTGTATTCAACAGCACGGACAAACGGTGCGGCTGGCCAGACGATGGACGCCGCCATGTTCATGAAGCTGCTGGTCATACAGCTGCAGAACCAGGACCCGTCCTCGCCGATGGACACCAATCAGATGATGACCCAGACGACGCAGCTTGCATCGATGGAACAGCTGACGAACCTCAACTCGACCCAGACCGAGAACTTTGCCCTGTCCATGCGCACGGCTGCCGCCGCCCTCATCGGCCGGCAGATCAGTTACCCCGACGCAAGCGGAACCACCGTCACGGGCAAGGCGAGTGCCGTCGCCTTCTCGGCCGGCACCCCCACCGTCACCGTCGGGGGTGTGGCCGTGCCGCTCGGCACGATCACCGGCGTCGCCTCGATCTCCTGAACCAACCAACCGCAACCGAAAGGCAATCATGCTTCGCTCGCTCTACTCCGGCATCTCGGGCCTCCGTGCCCACCAGACCATGCTGGATGTCACCGGCAACAACATCGCAAACGTGAACACAGCCGGCTTCAAGTCGTCGTCCGTGCAATTTGAGGACACACTGTCCCAACTGCTGTCCGGAGCGACCGCACCCGGCGCCGTCGGCGGAACGAACCCGGCCCAGATCGGCCTCGGGGTGCGGACCGCCGCGATTTCGACCAATTTCACTCAGGGCTCTGCACAGGCGACCGGAAAACCGACCGATCTCATGATCAACGGCGACGGCTTCTTCAACGTGAAGGTCGGTGGCCAGAATCTCTACACGCGTGCCGGTGACTTCAACTTCGACTCGACGGGCACCCTCGTCTCGGCCGGCGGCGGATTCGTCCAGGGCTGGACTGCCGACGGAACCGGTGCGATCAACACCAACGGTGCGCTGGGCAACATCAAGCTGCCCGTGAACTCGGTGGTCCCCGCCGCCGCAACGACGAAGGCATCCTTCGCCGGCAACCTGCCCGGCGATGCGGCGGCGGGAACGACGCTCACGCGCGACGTTCCGGTCTACGATGCGAGTGGCACCAAATCCACCCTCTCGGTGACGCTCACGGCCGACGGCACGGGCACCTGGACCGTGAATGACGGTGCAAGCAACATCGGCACGCTGTCGTTCAGCAACGGCCTGCTGACCTCGATGCCCACCTCGCTGACCACCGGCACGGGCATTCCGCTGGATTTCTCGACCGTCTCCGGCTATTCGACGCTGTCGACCATCGCGCTGGAGAGCGAGGACGGGCACGCATCAGGAACCCTGCAGTCGTACAGCATCGGCAACGACGGCACGATCAGCGGCTCGTACAGCAACGGTGTCATTCAGGCGATCGCGCGCATCGCAGTCACGACGTTCACCAATCCCGGAGGGCTCGAGAAACAAGGCGGCTCCAGCTACGCGGCAACCTCCAACTCCGGTACGCCGATCACGGGAAGCGCCGGCAGCCCAGGCATCGGCAGCCTGACCGGCGGATACCTCGAGGCGTCGAACGTCGACCTCTCGCAGGAGTTCACCGATCTGATCGTCGCGCAGCGCGGCTTCCAGGCGAACGCCCGCATCATCACCACGAGTGATTCCATCCTGCAGGAGCTCGTGGACCTGAAACGGCAGTAGTGCGTCGTCGTCGGCCATCGGACTAACGCGACGGGCACCGGCGGCCGACAGTGGACTGTGAGAACCCTCACACCAATGGCATCCATCGAAGGCAGAAGCATGATCGTCCTGACCCGGCTGAACGGCAGCCAGTTCGCGATCAACCCTGACCTCGTCGAGCGCATCGTCGAGAACCCGGATACGACCATCACGCTCGTGGACGGCTCAAACCACATCGTGACCGAGTCGCTCGAACGCGTGATCGCGCTGATCACCGAGTTCAGGGCGGACGTCGTGGCACGCGCCAGCGTGCGTCGTGCGGAGTTCCTCTCGGGGCAACGCCATTTGGAGGCCGTGCCGAACGAGGCAGACGACGCGCGCAATCGGCGTGAGAGGAAGCCGAGGCCAAGCTGATGGACGTTGCACTCCTGGTCGGTCTCCTCGCCGCCTTCGGTTCGCTCTTCGGAATGCTCGCCATCGAGGGCTCCAGCGTCGGCGCGATCCTCTTGCCCGGTCCGATGCTGATCGTCTTCGGTGCCACGATTGCCGTCGGCATCGCATCGGGAACCATCGGGGACGCCGTCGGCGCCGTGAAGGCCCTGCCCGAGGTGTTCCGTGGCAAGGTCGCCAAGCAGTCGGACGTCATCGACCACCTCGTGCAGGTCGCGGAGAAGGCGCGCCGCGAGGGGCTTCTCGCACTCGAGGAGGATGCGAGCGCGTCGAGCGACGCGTTTCTGAAGAACGCACTGCAGAACGTCGCCGACGGCACCGACAGCGAGGAACTGCGCGTGCTGCTGGAAGACGAGATCTCCACCAGACGACGCACACGGAAGACCGCAGGACGGTGGTACAAGACGCTCGGCGGATATGCGCCGACCATCGGCATCATCGGAACCGTCGTCGCGCTGACCCATGTGCTGGCGAACCTCAGTTCGCCCGACAAGCTGGGGCCCATGATCGCCTCGGCGTTCGTCGCGACCCTGTGGGGTCTGGTCTCCGCCAACTTCATCTGGCTGCCGATCGGTGACCGTCTCAATCGCCTTGCCGACCTCGAGACCGAGCGCATGAACATCATCCTCGAAGGCGTACTGGCGATTCAGTCCGGCGCGCAGCCGAGGCTGCTGAGCGAGCGCTTGCAGGCGATGGTCCCCGACGCAGCGCAGCAGAAGAAGGACGCGCTCAAAGCAGCATGAGCGCACGGCGGAAGAAATCTGACGGCGTCGCCGACGGTGAGCATCACGTCGATGAGCGTTGGATGGCGTCGTATATGGACATGGTGACCGTTCTGATGTGCATGTTCATCGTCTTGTTCGCAATGTCCACCACCGACGCCCACAAGTTTCAGGAGCTGAAGAATTCGCTGGCAACCGGGTTCGGTCAAGTGACCTCGCAAAAGGTGGACACGGCCAAGGGAATCATCGTTCCGAAGGACCTGGTGAACAAGGCTGCCCAGCCGAGCAACCTTCGGTTGGCGGTGCTCGAATACGACAAGCTGAAGGCGCTCGAAGACGCCATCGACGCATCCCTGACGGCGCAGGGGCTGCAGAGCACCGTCGCCTATACGATCGATGCCCGCGGACTGACCGTGCGGTTGGTGGGGGCCAACACGTTCTTCGCGTCGAACAGCACAGCGCTGACATCGACGGCCGGCACCGTGCTCGCCACGATCTCGGGTCCGCTGAACACCGTCACCGACCAGATCTCCATCGAAGGGCACGCCGACGTGCGGCCCCCGGATGGGCCGTTTCCCACCAACTGGGAGTTGTCGTCGGGCCGTGCCGTGCAGGTGCTGCGGTACCTCGTCGAGCGGGGAGGCATCAAAGACACGCGGGTCGGCGCGGTCGGCTATGGATCTGCTCGACCTCTGACCACAGACACCTCGCCGAGCGGCTATGCCCAGAACCGCCGCGTGGACGTCGTCGTGCTCTCGAATCAGCCGGAAGCGGTGCGCGCGCTGATTCCGCAGTTGGTCCGAACGAACGGCGCGGTGCCGCAAAGCTAGGACCCCGTCGATATCGAGCACGGCGCAGTGTCGCAGCCAAAACACAGATCAGTCTTCCACCACAGCAGGAACGAGGTGCACCATTCCCACCAAGACGGCGACAGCGAAGCCGAGCCGGATGACCGCGAGGCCCGGTTCGCGGACGAACGCGGCGGGACCGCATCAGAAGAACGTCGAGATCTACGATTTTCGGCGACCGACGACACTGGCCCGGGAGCATTCACGCGCGCTCGAGATGAGGTTCGAAACATTTTCGCGGCAGTGGGGAACCCAGCTCACCGCCAAAGTGCGCGTGCGCTCGCAGGTCACCTTCGAGGGTGTGCAGATCTTCACCTACGACGCCTATGCCACGGAATTGCCGCTGCAGACGGCGATGGTGCTGTTGGACATCGAGGGCGTACCGGCTAAGGCGGTCATCCAATTTCCGAGCAGCTCGGCGCTGTCCTGGTTCACACGAATGCTCGGGGGCATTCCGGATGCGCCCGCCGAGGAACGCAAATTCACCCAGGTGGAGGCGTTCATGGTGCGCCGGCTGATGGAAGACACGATCGACGATCTGCGGTACTCGTTCGGCCAACTGCTCTCTTCGGAGGTCACCATCGACAGCATCCATCACAACTCCCAGTTCGCGCAGGCGGCGGCGACGGCGGATCAGATGATCGTCGCCAGGCTCAGCGTGAGTGTCGGAGACACCACCGATCTGGCGACCGTTGCGCTGCCGGCCGACTTCATCCTGAGCCAACTCGGCGACGCGAACCCGGTGACCAACGTCGCCGACGCGCGCGGGCTCATCCAGGCACAGCTCTCCAACGTGCCGGTGGATGTCTCGCTTCAGCTCAACTCACTCACCGTCACGCCGTCTCAGATTCTGGGCCTGGCGGTGGGCGACCTCGTCGGCTTGCCGCACTCGAGCTACAAATCCCTCAACCTCGCAGTCGAAGGCCAGCGATTGGCCAGCGCATCCGTTGGCAGCAACGGCTCTCGCGTCGCCTGCGTCATCGTCGACACCCAGGAGCATCAGTCATGACCATCACCGCCGACCTGACAGACATCTTCGCTCGTACGCTCGCCGAGAAGCTGCCGACGACGAAGATGCTCACGCCAGTGCGTTCCGCCGAACACCGGATCGGCGACATCGACGTGACGGCAGCCATCGTCACCACCTTCGTCGGGCGGGAGTCCTATGACATCGCGGTGGCTCTGCAGCGCAACGGGACACTGGAGCTCGCCGGAGGAGCCGCCGTCTCGACGGAGGACCTCGTGCACAATGCGCTCACCGATGCGTCGTCCGTACTCGGCGACGGCGTGCTCGGGCGCACCGTCGTCGACAACGCCGCGGGCCTGTTCGCCGACGCCGCTACGGCCATCGTGCACCTGCTCGACGATGCGGCGATCGTCGGCTTGCTGGGGATCCGCCGCCGGGTCAGTGCCGGCAGCCCCCGTGACACGGAAGCGCAATCGAAGCTCGGACGGATCAACAACGTCGAGATGGCGCTGACGGTTGAGATCGGACGTACCCGCATGTCGGTGCGCGACGTGCTCAACCTCGAGCCGGGTGCTGTCGTCGAACTCGACCGGTCCGCGGGCGCACCGGCGGACATCCTGCTCAACGGCAGACTCATCGCCTACGGCGAAGTGGTCGTGGTCGATCAAGACTACGCGGTGAGAGTGACCCAGATCATCGATGCACAGGATGTCATCGCCTGATGGACACCCTGCTCACCGCGCTACGGGTGGTAGTCTCCCTCGGAGCCGTTCTCGGTCTGATCTGGTTCGTCCGCAAGCGCATCTCCAAGGGTGCGGCACGCGGCGGGAATCGCGCGAAGGCCGTCAACGTCGTCGGCAGACAAAGCGTCGGAGCCAAAGCATCCGTCGTTGTCGTGGAGGCAGACGGCCGACGCTTCGTCCTTGGCGTCACGGAACACTCCATCAGTGTCCTCCACGTTGCGCAGCCGCCGTCGGTGGACGAGCTCGGCTTTGCCGAGACCATGGCCGAGTTGGCCGGCGAAGCGCCCGTCGCCGATGGCCAGGATATGGTCGACCCGCCCGTCAGCCTGGTCGCCGGCTCGGTTTTCGCAGCCTCCACCTGGAAGCGGGCCGCGGCCGCGCTCAGGTCGGTCGCAAAATGAGTTCCGGCGCGGCGGTCTGCAGTCGAGTCTGCCCGCGCGCGGCACGAGCGACGACCATCGTCTTCCTCTTCATCGCAGTCGTGGCCGGGATCCTGCTCCTGACGGCGACGGGCGCGCACGCGGCGCCCGCCTCCTCTTCCCATGCCAGCCTGTCCCATGCCAGCTGGGGAATCTCACCGGCCGACCCGACGCCGCCCAGCACCCCGGCGCCGCCGACGGTGCCGCCCTCCGGCAACATCACCATCGGCATCAACGGGGTCGACGGCACCCCCTCGCAGACGGTGCTCACCCTGGTGGGCATCACACTGTTGTCGATCGCCCCGGCCCTGCTCATCATGATGACGTCATTCACGAAGATATTCGTCGTCCTCGCCATGACGCGCAACGCACTCTCCCTGCAGTCGATTCCACCCAACCAGGTCATCGCCGGTCTCGCCCTGTTCTTGTCGCTGTTCATCATGTGGCCGGTTCTCACCGACATCAACACGCATGCGGTACAGCCCTATCTCACCGGACACATCGACTTCACCCATGCCGTCACCGCCGCATCCGAGCCGTTGAAGACCTGGATGCTGAAGTTCACACGGCAGGATGACATCGCCCTCATGACGAGGATCGCCGGACGGCACAATCCGCCTGGCCCGCAGAGCCTCGACCTCATCACGCTCATTCCAGCCTTCATCATCTCGGAACTCCGGTCGGCGTTCATCATCGGCTTCGTCATCTTCGTCCCGTTCCTGGTCATCGATCTCGTCGTCTCGGCTGCTCTCATGTCGATGGGCATGATGATGCTTCCCCCGGTGATGATCTCGCTGCCGTTCAAAATCCTGTTGTTCGTACTCGTCGACGGCTGGGGCCTGGTCATCACCTCCTTGGTCAAGAGTTACGCGGGAGGCTGACCGTGAACACGACCGCTGTCCTGGACATCTGCACGCAGGCGCTGATCCTGGCGGCAAAACTCGCCGCGCCCGTGCTGGTCACGGCTCTCGTCGTCGGGTTCGCCATCTCTCTTCTGCAGTCGATCACTCAAATCCAGGAGGTGACTCTGTCGTTCGTCCCGAAGGCCGTCGGGGTGGCGATCGCTCTACTCGTCTGCGGAAACTGGATGACGGCGGAGCTGATCAGCTTCACCAACGACTTGTTCGCGAAGATCCCGACACTGCTCGGCGGCTGACGCGTGAACATTCCCATCGATCTGAACTGGCTGGAAGCCGTGTTGCTCGCGGGCGTGCGGCTGGCCGCCTTCATCGTCGTCGCGCCGCCGTTCTCGTATAGTGCATTCCCCGGCCAGGTCAAGGCCATGGTCGCCGTAGCCCTCGGAATCGCCGTGTCTCCGGCTGTCGTGCCGGGATACCACCAGCTGGACACGGGCCCGTTCCTGTTCGCCCTGGTCATGCAGCTGCTCATCGGTTTCGCCCTCGGTTTCTTGGTGCTGGTGGTGTTCGCCGTCATCCAGTCTGCGGGGAACCTCATTGACCTGTTCGGCGGGTTCCAGGTCGCACAGGCCTACGATCCCCAGCTGAACCTCAACGGCGCGCAGTTCACCAAACTGTTCCAGCTGGCAGCTCTCGCACTGCTGTTCTCGTCCGGGGCGTACCAGCTCATCCTCGCGGGATTGGCGAAGACCTTCACCGTTATCCCGCTCGCTGCTCAACCGAACATGGCGGTGAACACCCATTCGATGATCACCGCCGTGACCACGATGTTCGTCTCAGCCGTGCAGATCGCCGGCCCGCTCATCATCGTGCTCTTCCTGGCCGATGTCGGGCTGGGCTTGCTGACGAAGATCGCGCCCGCTCTCAATGCGTTCGCCATGGGTTACCCCATCAAGATCCTGATCACGCTCCTGCTCGGCGGTGTGATGTTCGTCGCGCTGCCGAACATCGTCGCCGCGCTGACCGGCGACGCGGTCCAGGCGATCGCGGGGTTCCGATGAGCCTGACCTCGCGGGAGGTGAGCCCGCATGGCTGACGCGCAGGAGCGTACCGAGAAAGCCACAGACAAACGGATGAAGGAGGCCCGGCAGAAAGGCCGCCTGGCCAAGTCGACCGACGTCACCGCTTGGCTCGCCATCGCTGCCGCAGCCGTCATGCTGCCGATGACGATCGGTGCGGGCAGCGACGCCGCCGTCACGCAGGCATTCGCGGTTTCGGCGGCAGCCGCCCGTCCGACCGTCGGAGCCGCATTGCGGGCGCTCGGCGACGGCCTCGGCTCCATCCTGCCGACGATCGCCGGGTTGCTCGTCGCCGTTTTCGTCGTCGTCATCCTGGGCACAGCCGTGCAGGGCGGCATCCACCTGAAGAAGTTCGAGCCGAAATACGAACAGCTCAACATCATCACCGGCCTGAAGCGCACCTTCGGGGCTCAGGCACTGTGGCAGGGCGCGAAGGCGCTGCTGAAGACGGCTGTCGTCGGTCTCGCGCTCTACTTCGTCATTCAGGACCTGATGCCGATCATCACGACCCCCGGTGACCACCCGATACAGCAGATCCTGGCGCAAGGGGCCGATGGTGTCAGCGCACTGCTGCAGACCGCGATCACCGCCGGCGTCGCTCTCGCAGCCGTCGATGTCTTCGTCGTCATGCGACGCAATCGCAAACAGACCCGCATGACGAAGAGAGAGGTCAAAGACGAGTTCAAGAACACCGAGGGCGACCCGCGTATCAAATCGCAGCGTCGTTCACGGCAGATGGTGTTGAGCCGCGCCCGCATGATGTCCGCCATCGCCGAAGCCGACGTCGTGCTCATCAACCCGACCCACTACGCCGTCGCACTGGTGTACGAACCGGGCAAATCGGCACCGCGGGTCGTGGCGAAAGGCGCGGGCAACATCGCGGCGAAGATCCGCGAGGAGGCGGAGACGAACAAGGTGCCGATGGTCGAGGACATTCCGCTCACCAGGGCGCTGCACGCGGCGTGCGAGCTCGGGCAGGAGATCCCGTTCGAGTTCTACACCGCCGTCGCCCACGTCCTCACCTTCGTGATGGCGCTCAAGCGGCGCGGTGCCGCCGCCGGAGTGCACAGCCTGCCGAAAACCGCATCGACCCTTGGAGGCCGCTAACGTGAAGAATCGCAATCTCGCGAAGATCGCCGTTCCCGTCGGAATTGTCGGGATCATCCTGCTGCTGATCGTGCCGGTCCCGGCCTTCCTGCTCGATATCCTGATCATCGTCAATATCCTGTTCGCGCTGATCATCCTGCTCACGACGATGTTCGTGAAGAAGCCGCTCGACTTCTCGGTGTTCCCGTCTCTGTTGCTGGTGGCCACATTGTTCCGCCTGGGCCTGAACGTGGCATCCACACGCCTGGTGCTCGGCCAGGGCTTCGCCGGACAGGTCATTCAGGCGTTCGGACACGTCGCTGTGGGCGGCTCCATCATCATCGGCGCCGTGATCTTCCTGATCCTTGTCGTCATCCAGTTCGTCGTCGTGACGAAGGGCGCGGAACGCGTCGCCGAGGTGGGTGCGCGTTTCACCCTCGATGCGATGCCCGGCAAGCAGATGGCCATCGACGCCGACCTGAACGCCGGGCTGATCACCGACGTGGAGGCGCGAGAGCGCCGCAAGGAGGTGTCCGCGGAGGCGGACTTCTACGGTTCGATGGACGGGGCGTCGAAGTTCGTCAAGGGCGACGCAATCGCCGGGATCATCATCATTCTGATCAACATCGTCGGCGGCATCGCGATCGGGATGATCCAGAACGGGATGGATCTGGGGTCGGCCGTCAGCAAATACACCCTGCTGACGATCGGTGACGGGCTCGTCAGCCAGATCCCGGCTCTGCTGATGGCCGTCTCCACGGGCATGATCGTCACCCGGTCCGCCGCCGAGGAGGACATGGGCTCCGCCGCGTCGAAGCAATTGAGCCAGTCGCGATTCGCGCTCCTCATCGCGGGCTGTGCGGCGATCATCATGGGATGCATTCCCGGAATGCCCACGCTCGCCTTCTTCGCGGTCGGCACCATCCTCATCGTCGTCTCCCGACGCATCAAAGCCTCCGAAGAGCGGTCCGACCGTGAGGCGAAGAACGCCCGTGAGCGCACAGACAGCCCGGCTCCCGACACGGCGGAGGCGATCATGGAGCAGATGCGCGTGCATGCCATCGAGATCCTGCTCGCCCCCGACCTCGTCGACATCGTGTCGGGCGCCACCGACGACCTCCTCGGCCGGGTCAAGGCGCTGCGGAAGAAGATCGCGATGGATCTGGGCTTCGTCGCACCGCCGGTGCGCACGCGCGACAGCACCGACCTCCCGTCGTCCAGCTACAGCATCCGCATCGCCGGGGTGGAGGTGGGCCGGGGCCTGGCGCCATCCGGAAAGCTCCTGGCGATCGGCGGCCCCTTGGCGACGCTGCCCGGCGAGCCGACCAGAGAACCCGTCTTCGGGCTGACCGGCAAATGGATCCCGGCCGAGCTGCGTCACAGCGCCGAGCTGGGCGGGGCGACGGTCATCGACCGGGTGTCCGTCATCGTGACGCATCTGTCGACGATCGTCACGGACAACGCGTCTCGTCTGCTGACACGAGAGGATGTGCGCATCCTCACGGACGGCGTGAAGGCGTTGAACCCTGCCGCGGTCGACGAGCTCACACCGAACCCTCTCAGCCTCGCCGAGATCCAGCGCGTTCTGCAGGGATTGCTCGCGGAGCAGGTTCCGATCAACGATCTGCCGCGCATCTATGAAGCACTATCGCTGCAGGCAAAGACCTCCACCGACGCGGAAGGCCTGATCGAAGCTGCACGGCTCGCGTTGGGAGCAGCGATCCCGTCCCGGCATCTGGAGGGCGGCACCCTCCACGTCATCATGATCGATCCGATCCTCGAGCAGACCATGCTTGAGGGTCTGCGTCCGACGCCGCAGGGTTCACAGATCGTCGTGGATCCCGACACGCTGGACGTCCTGATGGCGTCATTGCGTTCCACCGTGGCCGAGGCGTCCGAGGCGGGACTCTCGCCGGTTCTCGTGTGCGCCCCATCTCTTCGGCCCGCCGTGCGCAAGCTCGTGTCCGCGCAGTCGAACGGGCTGCCCGTGCTCTCGTATCAGGAAGCCACCTCCGCGAACGCGGAGGTCGAAACAGTGGGGGTGATCCGTGTCACAGAAGCCCGTGTCACAGAACACAGTGAGGTTGAGGGGGACCAGCATCGAGGAGCTGGTCGCACGCGTGCGGCTTGAGCACGGGCCGCAGGCCCGCATCCTGGCTGCCGAGAGAGTGAGCCCGCACGGGATCGGCAGGTTCCGCGCGGCCCCGTACATCGAGGCGACGGTCTCGATTCCGGGCACGCCTCCACGTCGGCGAGTGACCGCATCCCCGCCCCTCGGCATCACAGCATTGCTTGCCCGAACCGACCAAGCAGAAGACCGGTTGCGCGGCGAACCGGCGCGCGAGATCGTCGGCCCGACCTCGTCGGCCGAATTCGATGAGATCATCGACCAGATCAGCAGTTTCACGGGTGTGCCGCTCGAAGCGGCCGAGACGCCAGCTCGACCGGCTGAGTCGATTGCAGGCGGCGTGCTCGGGCCGACCATCGGGGTCCGCGTGCCTGCCCTGCCGGCACGGCTGCGGATCCCGGGCGATCTCGTCGTCGTTGTCGGTATCGGCCAGGATGCACTCCCGGTCGCTCAGGCAATGGCGAGGCAGTTCTCGCGCGGTGACGTGCGCGGTGGGGGACTGGTGAAGGCGCGTGGCAAGGAATCGTTGACAGACCGCCGCTCCGCGCTGCTCGCCCGGGCGGAAGGTGTCGACCGCGGCCGAATCGTCTATTGCGCGTTCGGCATCGCGCCCGATGGCGACTTCGCGAGCGCCGTCGCGGCGATCGACGCCGACCAGGTCTGGGTCGTCGTCGACGCCGGTCGGAAACCGGCGGACACCGCAGCCTGGGTGCAGGCGATCGCGGCAGTCACCGGTGTGCATGCGGTCGCCGTCGTCGGAACGTCGCTCACCGCCACACCTGAAACAGTCGAAGAGCTCGGCTATCCGGTGGGCTGGAGCGATGGAGCGCCGGTCGCCTGAGGGGCGTCCGCGAGGATACGGGTCAGATCAACCCGGACAACGGCGCGGCGATCGACCACGTCTTGTCCTCGAGTATGACCTGAGCAGCCCGCCCAGACCGCGCATTGACCACGATCGGTGCGAGCAGATTGACGGTCATCTGCGCCGTGGACGGGTTCACCACCAGGTAGAGCGCGGCATCATCGCTCGACCTAAGCGCAAGCTCGGCCGCTTGCTCGTCCGTCAGTTCAGGCGCATAGGAGGGGAACAGCATCCCGTCGAGTAGATACAGGCGCACATCGGGGTCGGCGAGCGAGCGCAGCGCATAGAGGTGATCCGCACCGTCGACCGGGCTGAGTTGGAAATCGCGTAGCGGCTCCAGACCGACGGGCGCCGCGAGGAATTCGACGGTGGTCGTCACCGGAGGAAGTCCATCAGGTTCGTTTGGAGCGCTTTCGATGTGACGAGCAACGATGCCGTGTATACATTGTTCTTCATCGTCAGATCCATGATCGCCTGCGCGGAGTCGACGTTCTCCAAGCAGCTTTGCTGACTCTGCAGATCAAGCTTCCGATTGGCATTGTTCGTCGTCGCCATGCCGACGGTGCTCTCGCTCGCGCCGACTTGGCCTTGCGCAGCCCAGAGAGCCTGCATGCGAGCGTCGATCATGGCGATGCCCGATGACGGGTCCGCGCCGGTACGCAGGCTGTTGATGACGGTGTCCAGCTCGGCGAACACGGAGTTGGGCCCGCTGCCGAACACCGCGGCGCCATCGACATCGACACGCACCGTCTGCCCATCGCCGACACGGCGCTGCACCGACGAACCGGGAACACCGGTGAAGGCGTAGCTTGCGTCGAAGGCGGCGGGCGTGTCCGAACTGCCGGCAAAGATCGACCGCCCGAGATAGGTCGTGTTGGCCTGGCTCATGAGCGAGTCGCGAATGGACTCCAGTTGTGTCGCCACGTCGTTGCGCGCCGACGTCGACATGGACCCGTTCGAGCCTTGGATGACGAGATCGCGCGCGGCGCGCAGCAGGCTGCTCGTCTGGCTCAACGCCGTGTCTGCCGTGGTCAGCCATCCGTTCGCATCATCGATGTTCCTGGAATACTGATCGTTGGCCTTGAGGGCGCCGCGCACCTGAAGCGCCTGGGCGACCGCGGCAGGATCATCGGACGGCAGCGCGAGCTTCGACTGGCTCGACGCGGCGTTTTGAGCCTTCGACAGGTTCGAGATGCTCGTCTGCAGATTGCGCGCATTCGACTCGTAGATGGTCGCCGTGGTGACACGCATGCTCATCCCGACAGCCCCACGAGTCCGGTGTGGTTGATCAGTGTGTCCAGCAGTGAGTCGACCGCTGTCATCATGCGGGCAGCCGCCTGGTAGGACGTCTGCTGCTGAAGCATGTTCATATTCTCCTCGTCGAGGTCCACAGATTCGGATGAGGTCTGCGCTGTCTTGGCATTCGTCAACGCCGTGCCGGCCAACGTCGCCTGCTGCATGGCCACCCGGGAGAGCGAGCCGATCGTCGAGACCATGTTCGACCACAGTCTGTCCGGCGAGCCTGCCCCGGAGGCGAGCTGGGAGACGGCGTCTGCGGCCGAGCCGTCCAGCGATCCGGCGCCCGGTCTTCCCGCGGCGATGTCGGCGGGCGTCGTCGGAACCACGCTGAGGCCCAGCGCGGCCGGCCCGCCGGCGGCCACACCGAAGAAGTCGAGTCCTGTGCGACCATCCGTCGTCACGCTCGTGCTGTGGATTGCGTTGACCTGCGCGGCCAGCTGTGTGGCGAGCTGGTTATAGGCGTTCGCCGTTTCGGCAAGGACGCCGCCCGTTCCGGATCCGTTGGCCGGTGCCACCAGCGAGAGGGCGCCGGCGAGTGACCCGCCATCCAGGCCGATGCTCTGGCCGGGGCGCTGAGCCCACTCGACGCGAACGGCGGACACTGCGGTGCCGGTCATGTCGGTCGCGCCGCTCACCTGAACATGGTTCGCGCTGGAGCCCGAGACGAGAAGGTTGCCACCGATCGTCAGGTCGACCGTGCCGTCGAGCCTGTTGACGACGGAGCCGCCGGCGATCGAGGCAACCGTCGATGTCAGCTGTGCACGCTGGTCCAGCAACTCGTTCACGCTGCCGCCTGCTGCCATCGTCTGGCGGATGGTGGTGTTCAGCGAGGCGATGTGGTCGGCCGCGTCGTTCAACTGGCTTGCGAGAGAATCGACCTGGGAGCGGGCCTTCGTCCATGCGCTATCGATCGCGGTGTAGCCGCCGGCGATCTGGCCTGTCACCGCTGCGGCGTTCTGCAGCACGGCAGCACCGGCGGATGCGTCATTCGGGCTGTTGGCCAAATCCTGCCACGAGGCCCAGAAGCTCTGCAGCTGAGCCGACAGCCCGTTCGGACCGGGCTCGTTGAAACTCTGTTCGACCTCGGTCAGGCTCGTGGAGCGCAACTGTGCGTAGCCGGATGTCGCCGAGGCGTTTCGCACGCCGGCGTCGAGAAACGAATCGCTCAACCGGGCAACGCCGGCGAGGATGACGCCCTGCCCCGCCGCCGTGTTCGAGCCCGTGATCGGCCCGATCTGAGCGGGCGGGGTGGCGGATTGTGTGGTGAGCCGCTGACGGGTGTACCCGGCTGTGCCGGCGTTCGTGATGTTCTGCCCGGTCACCTCGAGGCCGGCACGAGCCGCCTGCAGGCCGGAGTAGGCGGTGTTCAAGCCGCTGAAGGTGCTCATCTCAGATGTCCCGGTCGATCAGGCGGGCGCCGACAGGGACATCGTCGGAGCGGCCGCTCGCGTCGTAGGTGCTGGCATCGACATCGGCCGCCGCGAGGGTTTCCTGGGTCGAGCGCAGGGCTGCACGGATGAGTCCGATGTTCCCCTCCTGAAGGGCTCGCACCTGGGCGGTCAGCGTGCGCAAAGAGCCGAGGTGCGCACTGAAGATGTCCCGCCACACGGGCTCCTCGAGCTCGTCGATGATCTCCTGCAGCGATGGCTGGTCGTTGATCGGTTCCGTCGCCTCGAGCGGGCCCACGGTGATGGCTCGCGAGAGGCCGAGCTGTGCAAGCCGGTCGGCGACGCCGCGCACCTCGTCGGACGCGCGACGCAGCCACTGGGACTTTCCCGCGCTGAGCAGCAGCTGCTGCTCCTCCAGCTTGAAGACCAGCAGTTCGAGAAGCTCTCGCTCGCGCCACAGGACCGTGGAGAGGCCGTTGGCGTTCATGTCTACCTCCCAGTGCGCGCGAGGCGGCCTGCGTCGAGTCGGCTGTGCAGCGGTCTCATCAGGGCGGGACCGCCGTGTGTTCTCGATGAGCACTATCGGATGCGATTTCAAGAATGTAAGCGCCGTGCGCCTCACGAGCAAGACCTCATGCGTTCGTGTCGAACAGCCGTGCGTCCGCAGCGAAGGCCGCTCGACCTCCGCTCGCGTCGTACGTGCTGCCGCGGGTTTCCGTCTCGGCGAGCAACTCGTCCGATGTGCGAATAGCCGCGCGGAGGAACTGCTCATTGGCGTCGCGCAGTTGTTTGATCTGCGCGGCCTGGTCGGTCATGGCGGTCAGGTGATCGGTGAAGATTTCGGCCCATGGTCCCTGAGGCGCGTCGGCGATGAGTTCGAGCAGTGTCGCGCCCTCCCGCGTCCCCCATTCGGCAGCGACGCCGGAGACTTCGATTGCGCGGGCGAGTCCTGCGGCTTTCAGGCGTTCCATGACCTGCTCGACCTCTCGCGTCGCGTGCTGAATCCAGCGGCTCTTGCCCGAGGTGAGCAGCAGATGTTCCTCCTCCAGCTTGAAGATCAGCAGCTCGAGCAGTTCGCGTTCGCGCCACAGTGACGCTGAAAGCTCTTGCACGCCCACGTCTGCCCCCGATCCTGCCGTGAGCCTACCCCCATTCTGGGGCTGCAATCCACCCCGTAATGGGGGCGAGGACATTCTTCAAATACGCTGTGAGTTCGACATGATGGTTCTGTACGACGCGGCCATCCGAGGGCTCGTGGCTACGGCATCCGAGTCCGACCACTCGGGGCCATGCCACCCGAGACCGACCGTTTCCGAGCACCGACAGCTTGCCCTTGTTGATTTGTCCGCATGTACAAGCGATAAGGGATCGTGTCGTGAATCGAGCTGAGCGCAATGCCATGGTTGTCGAAAATCTGCCTCTGGTCGGGTACCTGGTCACCGACCTGTGTGCACGGGCGACTCACCTCTCACGCGACGACATGGCGTCCGCGGGTGCGGTGGCATTGATCAACGCTGCTGACGCGTTCAAACCTGAGTTGGGTGTTCCGTTCGGCGCCTATGCGCGCAAGCGGATTCTCGGCGCGTTCGCGGACGAGATGCGCGCGGCCGATTGGGCTACCCGCACGGCGCGGCGGCGCATCAAGGAGACTCTCGCCGTGCAGGAGACGTTGACCGCCGCGTTCGGCCGGAGTCCGAGCGCCGGCGAGATCGCGGATGCGTTGGGTGTCGAGCTCAAGGTGGCGACCGATGCTCTGGCCGACGCGGCACGTACGCTCTGTGCACTCGACGATTCTGCCGCCGACTTTCTCGCAGCCACCACACCGCTGCCCGAGGAGACGTTGCTCGAGGCCGAGCAGCGGCGCTATCTTCGGAGCGCGGTGCTGGCGCTCCCGGCGAAGATGCGCTACATCATCGAGCAGATCTATTTCGAGGACCGTGGCGTCAAGCAGGTCGCGGAGGAATTGGGGACGACGCATTCCGCGGTCTCGCAACAACGAGCCGAGGCGATTCGCCTGTTGCGGGACGGCATGAGCACCCATTATTCCGACTCCCCGGAGTCGGTTCACGAGCCGGAGTCGCGTATCGCCTCGGCGAGCCGAGCAGCATACCTGGCGCGTGTGGCAGACCGCGCGATGGTGGGAGTGTCCTGTTTCGAATCGTCCGTGACGACGGTGCCGGAGTCCACCGTGCGCAGGGCCGTCTAGATGCCTCGGCGTATAGTCCGCTGCATTCGCATCGATGGTCCGGCCGATCGCCGCCTGGCCCGCTCGCTGGGGTAAGGTTGCCGGGTGCTGGTTCTGACACGAAAGCCGGGGGAGAGGATTCTCATCGGCGAGGACATCGTGGTGACGGTGCTTGATTCTCGTGGTGACGGCATCCGCGTCGGTATCGACGCACCACGCGGCATCTCCATTCAGCGTGCCGAGGTCGTCAAGGCCGTTGCGGAAGCCAACGTCGAGGCCGCCCGCGCAGATGAGGACGCTGAGGCGAAGCTGCGTGCTCGGTTGGGCTTGATCCGGCCCGCCGCGGAGTAGTCCGAACACAGAGTAGCCCGAGCATTCAGGCGGCGTCGGCGATCGCGCCGATGTGCCCGACTTGCACGGCGACGGCATCCGCCAACTGTGCCAACGAATCGGCGCCATGCCGTTTCGCGGCGTGCACGATGATCGCGGCACATGCTTCGGAATCTGCCAAGGCATCGTGATGATGGAAGTCTTCGAACCCTGCCGCCATCGCCGCGGCCGGGAGACGATAGGAGTCGAGCTGGTAGGTCCTGCGCGCGACCTGGAGGCTGCACAGATAGTCGAAACTCGGGCAGGCGAGCGCGGTCGCCGCACACGCACCGCGAATCACACCCATGTCGAAGCCGGCATTGTGGGCTACCAGGGTGTCTCCGGCGGCGAAGGCCACGAGCCTGGGGAGCTGCTCCTGCCAGGTGGCCGCGCCGAGCACGTCCTCCGCGCGGATGCCGTGGATGCGCGTGTTCCACCCCCAGAACTCGTCGTGGCCGGTTGGCGGCTGAATCAGCCAGCCGACACGATCGACGGCGCGCCCGCCGCGTATCTTCACCAACCCGACGGAGCACGCCGATGCACTGCTGGCGTTCGCGGTTTCGAAGTCGATTGCGGTGAAGTCCAGAGGCACCACCCCATGTTCTCACGACGCACCGTCGCGGGCGGGCACAGCGCCTCGCCGGTAGACTGAACCCCCGTGGCTCTCACTATTGGAATCGTCGGCCTGCCCAACGTCGGCAAGTCAACCCTGTTCAACGCACTGACCAAGAATCAGGTGATCGCCGCGAACTACCCGTTCGCGACGATCGAGCCGAACATCGGCGTCGTCAACCTGCCGGACGCGCGATTGGAGAAGCTGGCCGAGATCTTCTCGAGCGAACGCATCCTGCCGGCCACGGTCTCGTTCGTCGACATCGCCGGCATCGTGCGCGGTGCGAGCGAAGGGGAGGGCCTCGGCAACAAGTTCCTCGCCAATATCCGAGAAGCGGATGCGATCGCGCAAGTTGTGCGCGGATTCTCCGACCCCGACGTGGTCCATGTCGACGGCGACGTCGACCCGAAGGCCGACCTCGAGACCATCAACACCGAGCTGATCCTCGCCGACTTGGAGACGCTTGAGAAGGCGATCACGCGCTATGAGAAAGAGGTGCGCGGCAAAAAGCTCGACGCATCCGTTCTCGCAGCGGCGCGAGAAGCGCGCGAAGCGTTGCAGAAGGGCACGCCGCTGGCGGCATCCGTCGAACTGGAGCCGATCGCCGAACTCGGCCTGCTCACCGCGAAGCCGTTCATCTACGTCTTCAACGTCGACGAGGCCGTGCTGACGGACGGTGCCAAGAAGCAGGCGCTCGCCGACCTGGTCGCGCCCGCCCAGGCGGTGTTCCTCGACGCGAAGATCGAGTCGGAGCTGATCGATCTCGACCCGGCGGATGCCGCAGAGCTGCTGGCATCGACCGGCCAGGATGAGAGCGGGCTCGATCAGCTCGCTCGCATCGGCTTCGATACGCTCGGCCTGCAGACCTACCTGACGGCCGGACCCAAGGAGTCGCGCGCGTGGACCATCCACAAGGGCTGGAAGGCGCCGCAGGCGGCCGGTGTCATCCACACCGACTTCGAGCGTGGCTTCATCAAGGCGGAAGTCATCTCGTTCGACGATCTGGTCGAACTCGGCTCCGTGCACGAGGCGCGCGCGCGCGGCAAGGCGCGTATGGAAGGCAAGGACTACATCATGCAGGATGGCGACGTGGTGGAGTTCCGGTTTAACGTCTAGTGTTATTGACGCGATGCGTTATATGCTTGTCTAGTGATCAGATCGTTCGGGAGCAAGGACACCGAGCGCATCTGGCATGAGCAGTACGTCAAGGGTGTTGATCGGACGGTGCAGCGGGCGACGCTACGCAAGCTCGAGCTGGTCCATGCGGCGAAGGATGTCGAGGATCTTCGGATCCCGCCGGGGAACCGGCTGGAGAGGCTGGTCGGCAACCGTCGTGGGCAGCACAGCATTCGCGTGAATGCGCAGTGGCGTCTCTGCTTCGTCTGGAGAGATGGAGGTGCGGACAATGTCGAACTCGTCGACTACCACTGAGCCCGACCAGATCGAGCCGATCCATCCGGGAGAGATCCTGATGGAGGACTTCATCGAGGGTTTCGGGATCACGCAGAACAGGTTGGCCGTATCGATCGGGGTGCCGCCGCGACGGATCAATGAGATCGTGCACGGCAAGAGGGGCATCACGGCCGACACGGCGATCCGTCTGGCCCGGTATTTCGGGACGTCGGAGGAGTTCTGGATGAACCTGCAGTCGAACTATGAGTTGCGGCTGGAGCGCCGAGTGCTTCGGGACAAGGTTGCGGCGATCACCCCGCTGGAGGCGGCTTGAGCCAGATCAAGCTGGCAGGACACCTTCTCTGCGCAAATGCAGGGGAAGCGTCCACCGTTGCAAGCCACCTGCCTCGACACATCGAGCTCACACGTGCGGAGCCCGGGTGCCTTTCGTTCGACGTGCAGCCGACTGACGACCCGTTCGTGTGGACTGTTGCGGAGCGGTTCACTGATCAGACCGCGTTCAGCGCACATCAAGCACGGGTCCGGGCGAGTGAGTGGGGCCGCGCTACTGCGGGCATCGTGCGGGACCACGTGATCACGACTGAACCGTGAAGTGCCACCGGTAGCACAGGCCCCGAAGGTGACGGTGCTCGTCCTGAGGTTGGTCGGCTACGGAACGTGGTGGAGTTCCGCTTCAACGTGTGAGCTTCCGGCGCGCCCGAGTCCCGGGGTACCGCGGACGGGACCGGTGGTATGCATTGCCGGTGGTGCGTGCGAGGATCAAGGCATGCCGGAGTCACCCGAGGTGCAGGCGCTTGTCGAGTTCGCCGCGATGAGCGCCGTCGGTCGCGTGATCCGCGAGTTCGAGATTGTCGACTTCTCGTGCTACAAGTCGAGGGGAGCGCCGCCGGACATTCTGACAGGCGCTCGCCTGGGTGCCGTGCGACGACACGGCAAGTACGTCGATGTCGAGGTCGCCGCGGGCGACGGAGAGCACCGATCGCACCTGATCGTCGGCTTCGGGCGACACGGTTGGCTGGTCTGGGACGATGGGGCCTCGTCGGGAGCGGAGTGGACATCGCGGCCAGAGCTGCCGTACGCCGTCGGCCGGGTCGGCTTTGATGACGGAACTGGCTTCGACGTCATCGACGGCGTCCAGTTCCGCAGTGTCGGCATGTGGGTTGTCGACGATCCAAGCGATGTTCCTGCGATCGCGCGGCTTGGCCCCGATCCGCTCGATCCCGACTTCACCCGTGAGCAATTCGATCGCCCGATCGTCGGGCGGCGCAAGCAACTCAAGGCCGTGCTGCAGGAGCAGGAGTCGTTTGCCGGCATCGGCAACGCCTACTCGGATGAGATCCTGTTCCGTGCACGCCTCTCGCCGGTCATCCACGCCGCGGCGTTGTCGCCGGACCACCGCGACTGGCTGTACGAGACGATGATCCGGGAACTGCGCGAGGCGGTTGACGCTCGGCGCGGCATCCGGATAGACCGGTTGAAGGCGGTGAAGGTTGCAGCGATGGCCGTGCACGGGCGCGCCGGTCAACCCTGTCCAGGATGCGGCGGCAGGATTCGCGACTTCACCTTCTCAGGTACGACCGCGCAGTACTGCCCCAGCTGCCAGACCGGCGGAACCACACTCTGACGGCGCCGCCGGGAAGCCTCCCACCGGGGGAATAGGCTGGCACCATGAAATTCCGCTACCTCGGCAACTCCGGCTTCAAGATCTCCGAAATCACGTACGGCAACTGGCTGACGCACGGTTCGCAAATCGAGAACGACATCGCGACCGCGTGCGTTCACGCGGCGCTGGACGCCGGGATCACCACGTTCGACACTGCGGATGTCTATGCGAATACCGCGGCAGAGACCGTTCTCGGCGAGGCGCTGAAGGGGCAGCGCCGCCAGTCGATCGAGATCTTCACCAAGGTCTTCGGGCCGACCGGCCCCAAGGGTCACAATGATGTCGGCCTATCGCGCAAGCACATCCTGGAGTCCATCGACGGGTCGCTGAGCCGCCTGCAGACCGACTACGTCGACCTGTACCAGGCGCACCGCTACGATGTGGAAACCCCGCTCGAGGAGACGATGCAGGCGTTCGCGGACGTCGTGCGAGCCGGCAAGGCACTCTACATCGGCGTGAGCGAATGGACCGCACAGCAGTTGCGCGACGGCCACGCTCTGGCGAAGCAGCTCGGCGTTCAGCTGATCTCGAACCAGCCTCAGTACTCGGCACTCTGGCGCGTCATCGAAGGGGAGGTCGTTCCGACCTCGCGCGAACTGGGCATCTCGCAGATCGTCTGGTCGCCGATCGCGCAGGGCGTGCTCACCGGCAAGTACAAGCCCGGTGCAACGTTGCCAGAGGGCAGTCGCGCAACAGATTCACACGGCGGCGCAAATGCGGTCAAACGCTTCCTCAACGACGAGGTCCTGACCAGCGTGCAGGACCTTGCACCGATCGCCGACGAACTCGGCCTGTCGCTGGCGCAGCTCGCGGTGGCCTGGGTGCTGCAGAACGACAACGTCGCATCCGCCATCATCGGAGCGTCGCGGCCGGAGCAGGTGCAGGAGAACGTGAAGGCGTCCGGCATGGCGATCCCGGCCGGGCTGCTCGCCCGCATCGACGAGGTGCTCGGGGATGTCGTCGAACACGACCCCGCCCGCACCTCCGAGAGTTCGCCGAAGACCCGCGAGGCGTAGGCACCGACGCCGTATCGGTCGGTTGGCTGCAGGACTTCCGTACGCAGAATCGTCGTCTGGCGCACAGATCGTCGTCTGGCGCACAGATCGTCGTCTGGCGCACAGGCGCCTCGGTCGGGAGGGTGACGAGAAACGGGTGGCAGGGCCGAAGCCCTGTCACCCGTTCTCTGGAAGTCTCGTTCGCCTTACAGCGGGCGGATGTTCTCTGCCTGCAGGCCCTTGGGCCCGCGGACGACCTCGAACTCGACCTTCTGGTTCTCCTCGAGCGAGCGGAAGCCGGTCGCCGCGATAGCCGAGAAGTGCGCGAAGACGTCGGCACTGCCGTCGTCCGGTGCGATGAAGCCGAAGCCCTTTTCAGAGTTGAACCACTTGACGGTTCCGGTTGCCATACTTTTCTCCTTGAGAGTTTGCCAGGCCCCGACTGTCGGGACCCTTGTCGCGGTGTTCTTTTCCGCCCCTCAGAGAAGCGGCCTTCGGGCCCGGGTGGACCGTGCGCCGCTTAAAATTCCTGCGTAACACAACAACTGCCGGTTAAGCGTAGCGTATGGCGTCACAAAACGGCAGTGACAATCTCAGATCGTCATTCAGCGTAATGCTGCGATCCCGAGCACCTGCGCGACTGCAGTGCGGACCGCGCCGGCAACCGCGACGAGCGCGGCGCGATCGACATCGGCACCCCAGGAGAAGCGCACGGCGCTCTTGGCCACATCCTCCGGATAACCGAGCGCGACGAGCACGTGCGATGCGTCGTCGCTGCCCGCAGCACACGCTGAACCGCTGGAGGACACGATTCCCCTGCGTTCCAATTCCAGCAGAACGGACTCGCCGCTTGCGCCGTGGAAGACGAAGGATGCATTCGCCGGCAATCGCTCCCGCGGATGCCCGGTCAACTCGGCGCTGGGAACGCCCGCGGCGACCGCCGCGATGAAGGCGTCACGCGCATCCGTCGCCTGCCTGGCGTTGCGCTGCCGATCCTGTTCCGCGAGCTGAACGGCGCGAGCCAGTGCGACCGCCCCCGCGATGTTCTCTGTGCCGGATCTCTTGCCGCGTTCCTGGCCACCGCCGTGCAAGACCGGCTCGAGCGGGATGCGTCCGCGCACGAACAGTGCGCCGATGCCTTTCGGTGCACCGAGTTTGTGCCCGGCAATGCTCAGGGCGTCGACGCCGAGTGCGGGCGCCGAACAGTCCAGCCAACCGGCGGCCTGCACGGCATCCGTGTGGAATGGAACGCCGGCCACGTGCGCCGCGGCGGCGAGCTCGGCGATCGGCTGCACGGTGCCGACCTCGTTGTTCGCGTACATCACGCTGGCGAGGGTGGTGTCGCGGCGCAGGGCGGCGCTGAACGACTCGAGCGAGACGACGCCGTGCCGGTCGACCTCCGCGAAACTGATGTCGAACCCGTGAAAGCGACGCAGGTGGTCGATGCTCTCCAGCACGGCCTCGTGTTCGATGCGGGTCGTGACGATGTGCCGGCCTCGTGGTGTTGCCAGGGCGATGCCCTTGATGGCGAGGTTGTCCGCCTCCGTTCCGCCCGAGGTGAAGATCACGTCACTGGCGCGAACGCCCAGCCATACGGCGACAGCTTTGTGGGCATCGGTCAAGGCGCGTGCGGCGGCCTCGCCGACCGTGTGATGACTGGACGCGTTGCCGTACGCGCTCGTCAGATATGGCCACGCCGCCTCGAGCACTTCGCGGCGCACAGCCGTGGTCGCCGCTGCATCCAGGTAGATCATTCGGGCTCGCCGCCGGGCTCGGGCTCGCCGCAGACATCGATGTCGAGCCCCAGATCGAGTGCGCGCACGCTGTGGGTCAACGCACCGGCTGAGATCACGTCGACGCCCGTGCGGGCGATCGCCCCGACGGTTTCCAGCGTGACGTTGCCGCTCGCCTCGACGATGCAGCGCCCGGCGATCAGCGCAACGCCCTGCCGGAGCTGCTCGAGCGTGAAATTGTCCAACATGATCGTGTCGACGCCGCCGGCGAGCACCGGTTCGATCTGATCGATGTGGTCGACCTCGACCTCGAAATGTGTCGTGTGCGATAGTCGCGCCCGGGCTCGACCCAGCGCCTGCGTGAGGTCCAACCCACCAGCAGTCAGCAGCGCGAGGTGGTTGTCCTTGGCCATCACGGCGTCCGACAGCGAGAAGCGATGGTTGCGCCCACCGCCGCAGACGACCGCGTGTCGCTCGAGTGCCCGCAGTCCCGGCGTCGTCTTGCGGGTGTCGACGATGCGCGCACCGGTTCCGGTCGTCTCCGCAACGAATGCCGCGGTCAGCGTGGCGATGCCGCTCAGCCGTTGCACGAGGTTGAGCGCCACACGCTCGGCCTGCAGCACGCCGCGCGCGGGGCCGACGACGGATGCCAGCGCGTCGCCCTCCGCGAAGGTGTCGCCGTCTTCGACGTGCAACGTCGTCTCGATCGCGGGGTCGACAGCGGCCATTGTGGCGGCGAACACCGCGCCGCCGCTGAACGTGCCCGATTCTCGCGCGATCAGCTTCGCGCGCGCCACCGCGGCCTCAGGGATGAGCAGCTCGCTCGTGATGTCGCCCCAGGGGGAGTCCTCGGCGAGCGCACCGCGCACCACGGTGTCGATGATCTGCGGGGTCAGCATACGAGGGCTTCCTCTCGGCTCCAGGCCAGGTGGCGTTCGAACTCGGCGGATGCGCGTGGGAAGTCCGAGCGCACGTGCGCACCGCGCGACTCGGCTCGCTCACGCGCCGCGTGCACGAGAAGGTGGGCGAGCTCCAGCAGGTTGGCGTCTTCGAGCTGATCGATCGTGGCGGATGCCGCGTCGACGCCGCGCCAGCGGCTCAGGGCGGCCGAGGCGCGGTCGAGCGACTCGGCCGAGCGCAGCACGCCCGCGGCGTCCCACATGAGCCGCTGGAGCGCATCCCGGTCGACGTCGTCGGTCGAGTGGGCCCTGCTGATCGAATCGGCTCCGTCGGTCGAGTAGGCCCCCTCATGCAGCGTGCTTGGGCTCGCCGCCACTCGACCAACGGGGCGATCGCGGCCACCGGTTGCGATGTCCTTCGCCGCGCGCGCCGCGAAGACGAGGCCTTCCAGCAGCGAGTTCGAGGCAAGCCGGTTGGCGCCGTGCACGCCGGTGCAGGCTGCCTCGCCG
Source organism: Microbacteriaceae bacterium (assembly GCA_004297935.1). Classification (GTDB taxonomy): domain Bacteria; phylum Actinomycetota; class Actinomycetes; order Actinomycetales; family Microbacteriaceae; genus Rathayibacter_A. Next base: position 108,204 of record SCRE01000014.1, read on the forward strand.
ACGGCGTAGAGGCCCGGCAGTGACGTGCGCCCGTTCAGATCGGTGGCGATCCCGCCCATCCAATAGTGCGCGGCCGGGGTCACCGGAACAGGCTCACGCGCCCAGTCGAACCCGGCGGCACGTGTGGCCGCGTGGATCGTGGGGAACCGCTTGGCGAGGAATGACCGCCCGAGGCGTGTCGCGTCGAGCCGGATCGGCACACCGCCCTGCGTGGCCATTTCTGCCGCGATCGATCGGGCGACGACATCGCGGGGCGCGAGCTCGGCATCCGGATGGATGCCGCCCATGAAGCGGTTACCGGCGGCGTTGAGCAGCACGGCGCCCTCGCCGCGTACGGCCTCCGACACCAGGAAGTTGCCCGGGACAGCCAGCGCGGTGGGGTGGAACTGGTAGAACTCGAGATCCGCCAGCGTGGCGCCTGCCCGCCAGGCCGCCGCGATCCCATCGCCGGTTGCGGCCGCAGGGTTGGTCGTGTGCCGGTACAGTTGTCCCGCCCCGCCGGTGGCGAGGATGACCGTGTCGGCGAACAGCTGCTCGGCGGCGGTGCCGTGTCGCAGCCGCACACCGACGACACGCCCCGCATCGACCTCCAGGTCGGTCAGGAATGCGTTCTCGACGACGGCGACGGCGGATGCGCGCACCATGCGCACAAGCGATTCCTCGATTGCGGCCCCGGTCGCGTCGCCGCCTGCGTGCAGCACGCGCGTGTGGGTGTGAGCGGCCTCGAGCCCGCGGGCCAGCTGGTCGCCGCTACGATCAAAATTCACGCCGGCGTGGATCAGGTCGCGGATTCCGTCGGCCGCGCCGCTGCACAGCGCCTCCACCGCCGGGTAATCCGACAGGCCGGCACCCGCGCGAAGCGTGTCGAGGATATGCGCCTCGGTGCTGTCCGTACCGCGCGCGCTGTCCGCACCGCGCGCGCTGTCCAAGCCCCCTCCAGGGGCGTCGTGGGCTGTCGTCAGTACGGCAGCGATGCCGCCCTGTGCGAAACGTGTGTTGCCGTCGCACAGTGCGGCCTTGGTGACGAGGGTCACGCTGTGGGTGGTGCTCAGTTTCAGAGCGGCGCTCAGACCGGCGATTCCGCTGCCGACGACGATGACCGACGGCATCTCATGCAGCCGAGACGGTGCCGGGCCGGGCGGCGAGCATCCGCTCGAGGGCGATTCGGGCCGGAACAGCGTCACGGTCCGGCACCGAGATCTGGTTCAGCACCTCGCCGCGAACGAGGCCTTCGAGCACCCAGGCGAGGTAGCCCGGGTGGATGCGGTACATCGTCGAGCACGGGCAGACGACCGAGTCCAGGCAGAAGATGGTGTGTTCGGGATGCTGGGCGGCCAGGCGCTGCACCAGGTTGATCTCCGTGCCGATCGCGAAGACCGTGCCGGTGGGGGCGGACTCGATCGCCCTGCGAATATAGTCGGTCGAACCGTACTCGTCCGCCGCCTCCACGACCGGAGCAGGGCACTCCGGGTGCACGATCACGCGCACATCGGGGTATTCAGCACGCGCATTCTCGATCTGCTGCACGTTGAAGCGCTTGTGCACCGAGCAGAATCCGTGCCAGAGGATGACCCGAGCGCGGGCGAGCGCCGCCTCGTCATTGCCGCCGAGCGTTTGGCGTGGGTTCCATAGCGGCATCTGCTCTGCGCTGACGCCCATGGCGTTCGCCGTGTTGCGGCCGAGGTGCTGGTCGGGGAAGAACAGCACGCGCTGCCCGCGTTCGAACGCCCAGGCGAGCACGGCGGCCGCGTTCGACGAGGTGCAGACGATGCCGCCGTTCCTGCCGCAGAACGCCTTGAGCTCGGCGGAGGAGTTCATGTAGGTGACCGGGATGACCGGAACCCGGCCGGCTGCATCGGGCTCGGTGCCGTACAGGTCCTCGAGTTGCTCCCAGCATTCCTCGACCGAGTCGACGTCGGCCATGTCGGCCATCGAACAGCCCGCGGCGAGATTCGGCAGGATCACCTTCTGATGCGGGCCGGTGAGAATGTCGGCGGTCTCGGCCATGAAATGCACGCCGCAGAAGACGATCGCCTCGACCTCGGGTCTGGCCTTGGCCGCATTGGCAAGCTGGAACGAGTCGCCGACGAAATCGGCGTACTGCACGACCTCGTCGCGCTGGTAGAAATGGCCGAGCACCACGACCCGGTCGCCGAGAGTCTCTTTGGCCGCGTGGATGCGATCGCGCAGCTCTTCTGTACTGGCCGTCTTGTAGTCGTCGGGGAGCTCGCCCTGCACCGGTGCGCCGGCCGGCAGCGGGTCAGCGTTCGACGCGCCAGGCCCGTAGCCGACCTCCTTCGCGTCGTATTCCCACGGCGCCTCGACGAGGTGAGGGTCGCAGATCGCCCCGTCCCGCTCGCCGTTTGCGATCAGCTGGATGTTCAGATCGACGGATGCCGCGATGGTCATGTCGAACGCTCCTTACGATGGGATTCTCTACTGGGGGATCTTCGGGGATGCCGGGGATTGCGGGTCGGCCGCGGTGTTGTAGCGGTAGAGGCGCGGCGGGCGGTGCCGGGTGCCCGTCACCCGTTCACCGGTGTCGACGATGGCAGCGGATGCCTCCATGGCCCGGCGGAAGTTGGCCGGATCCAATCGCCGGCCGAGCACCGCTTCGTGTACTTCGCGCAGCTGAGCGAGGGTGAAGGTGTCGCCGAGCAGCGCGTGGGCTATGCGGCTGTACTCCATCTTGTTGCGCAGTCGCCACAGCGCGTAGTCGACGATGGTGTTGTGATCGAAGGCCAGCACCGGCAGTTCGTCCGCGGGGAACCAGCGAACGTTCTGGCCCACGAGTGCGCGGCGAGCCTCGTCGGAGTCCACGAGCGCCCAGTACACGATCGAGACGACGCGGTCGCCGGGGGAGCGGTCGACTTCGCCGAAGGCATAGAGCTGTTCGAGGTAGGTCGGAGCGAGCGCGGTGGTCTCTCGCAGGGAGCGACGCGCGGCATCCGCGAGGCTTTCCGTGCTCCCGAGTGGACCACCGGGCAATGCCCACTGGCCGTCGTACGGCTCACGGATGCGGCGCACGAGGGGAAGCCACAGTGTCGGCTCATGCCCCGCCCCGCCGAATCGATCGTCTGTGCGCAGCGCGAAGATGACCGTGGACACGGCCAACGTCGCGCGCGCCGTGCGTTCCTCATTGGTCATCGTCGTTCGCCTCATGTGTTCGAGTAAAAGTGACCGTAATTGAAGTATATCTTAAAGTCACTTTGACCTGAACAGCGATGTCAATCGATCGCCGAGGCAGGGCGCTCGAGCTCACACGGGTTTCATGATGCGCCGGTTTTATGATGCACCGCCGTTTAGGATAGGCTCCCCTAAATTAATTTGTTTCCTCCTGCCCCGGAAAGGCATCATGATCCTGAAGCGACAGCTCACCGTATGCATCGCAGCCGCTACGGTTGCCGCCCTCGTGCTCACCGGATGCGCATCCGGTTCGCGCGCCAGCAACCCGCCGAGGTCCGCAGAGAATCTGTCGGGCACGATCACCGTTTACAACGCTCAGCACGAAGAGCTCACCCAGGCCTGGGTCGACGAATTCACCGAACAGACCGGGGTGCAGGTCACTCTGCGCAACGGAGGCGATTCCGACCTGGGCAACCAGCTCGTCGCGGAGGGTTCCGCCTCGCCTGCCGATGTCTTCCTCTCCGAGAACTCGCCCGCCATGAGCCTGGTGGACAACGCCTCGCTGTTCGCTGCGCTTTCCCAGGCGACCCTCGATCAGGTCCCGGCCCGTTATCGACCGAGCTCGGGTAACTGGACAGGCATCGCGGCACGCTCGACGGTGTTCGTGTACAACCCGTCGATGCTGACAGAAGGCGAACTTCCGGCCTCGATCATGGACCTCGCCGATCCGGAGTGGAAGGGCAAATGGGCTGCATCGCCTTCCGGCGCCGACTTCCAGGCGATCGTGAGCGCCATGCTCGAGATCGAGGGTGAGACGGCCACGCTGCGGTGGCTGCGCGCGATGAAGAGCAACTCGGTGGCCTACAAGGGCAATAGCACCGTGATGAAAGCGGTGAACGCCGGCGAGATTCCGGGCGGGATCATCTACCACTACTACTGGTTCGGCGATCAAGCGGGCACCGGAGAGAACACCGGGAACGCCGCGCTGCACTATTTCAAGAATCAGGATCCGGGAGCGTTCGTCAGCGTGTCGGGTGGCGGCGTGCTCAAGACGAGCAAGAACCCGGCCGCCGCGGCGGCGTTCGTGAAATTCATCACCAGCAAGAATGGCCAGACCATCCTGCGGACCGGCGGCTCGTTCGAGTATCCAGTCCGCACCGACGTGGCGGCGAACACGGCGTTGGTTCCGTTGAGCACGCTGGATGCCCCTGAGCTGGATCCGGCCACGCTCAACAGCAAGACGGTTTCCGACCTGTTGACCAGGGCCGGATTGCTCTGACCGTGTCCGCAGACACCGCCCCGCGAGCACGATCGCAGCCCACAAGAGCGGTCTTAGCGAGGCGACCACCCATGACGCTTGCCGTGATCGTGGTCGTCGTCTCGCTCGTCAACCTCATTCCGGCGGGCTCTGTGGTGGTCGCCGGGGTCGCGACCGGCTGGTCGACGCTGTCCGGGCTCGTGTTCCGAGAGCGTGTCGGGGAACTGCTCAGCAACACGGCGCTGCTCGTCGTGGTCGGCGTTCCGATCTCAGCCGCGCTCGGCGTGGGCTGCGCCTGGCTCGTCGAGCGTTCCACGCTGCCCGGCGCACGGGCATTCGCACTGCTGTTCATCGCGCCGTTGGCCATCCCGGCCTTCGTCAACAGTTATGGCTGGGTCAGCGCCATTCCGTCGCTCAACGGGCTTTGGGCGGGCGTGCTGCTGGCGACGCTGTCGTATTTTCCGCTGATCTATCTGCCGTGCGCCGCGGCGCTTCGACGGCTCGATCCCGCGCTGGAAGAGATCGCGGCCTCCCTCGGGGACCGACCATGGCGGATCTTCTTCCGCGTCATCGTGCCACAGCTGCGCCTGCCGGTACTCGGCGGCGGCCTGCTCGTCGGACTGCACCTGCTGGCCGAATACGGCGCGTTCGCGATGGTCCGGTTCGACACCTTCACGACGGCGATCGTCGAGCAGTTTCAGTCGACGTTCAACGGGCCGGCCGCGACGGCCCTGTCCGCCCTCCTCGTGCTCTGCTGCCTGGTGCTGCTCGCGGTCGAGTCCGCCGCGCGCGGTCGCTCGCGATTCGCTCGCATCGGATCCGGCGTACCACGCAGCCCGTCGCGCACGGTGCTTGCCGGTTTCACCGTGCCGGCCATGCTGTTCGCGGTCGTCCTGGTCTGGCTCTCGCTCGGCGTGCCGCTGTACAACATCACCCGCTGGCTCATCATCGGCGGCATGACAGTGTGGCTGAACGATCTCATCCTCACGGCATTCGCCCAGACTCTCGGATTCGGGCTCGCCGGCGCCGCGGTCGCCTGCGCCGCGACGCTCCCGATCGCCCTGGTCGCGGTGCGGTTTCCCAGCCCGTTCGTGCGTGCGCTCGAGGCGGTGAATTACACCACCAGCTCCTTACCCGGCATCGTGACGGCGCTCGCACTGGTGACCGTGAGCATCCGCTTCGTGCAGCCGCTGTACCAGACCGTGTGGCTGGTGATCGCCGCTTATGTGCTGATGTTCCTTCCTCGTGCCCTGATCAACCTGCGCTCCGGCCTCGCCCAGTCGCCGATCGCTCTCGAGGAGGCGGCACGGTCATTGGGGCGCAATCCGGCACGCGCTTTCTGGACGGTCACGGGCCGGATGCTGGTGCCCGCCGCTCTGTCCGGAGGGGCACTGGTCTTCCTCGGGATCGTCACGGAGCTGACCGCGACGCTGCTGTTGGCACCGAGTGGGATGCACACGCTGGCGATCCAGTTCTGGTCGAAAGTCAACGACATCGACTACGCAGCGGCCGCCCCGTTCGCCGTTCTGATGGTCGTGCTGTCGCTCCCGGTGACCTTCCTCCTGTTCTCACGCTCGCGATTGGTGAACTACTCATGACAGCTCTGAAGCTTCGTGGCGTCAGCAAGTCATTCGGCGGCGGGCTCGCGCTCGACCGCGTCGACCTGGATATTCCGGATGGGGCCAGGACCGTGATCGTCGGCCCGTCCGGCTCGGGCAAATCCACGGTACTGCGATTGATCGGCGGATTCGAAAGACCGGATGCCGGCGCGATCACGGCCGGGGACCGCATCCTTGCTGATGCGTCACGCAGCGTTCCCGCCCACTCCAGGCAGATCGGCTATGTCGCCCAAGACGGTGCGTTGTTCCCGTTCCTCACCGTGGCCGAGAACGTCATGTACGGCGTGCCGCGCGCGGCACGTTCACCGCGCGCGGTCGCCGGCCTGCTCGAGACCGTGCAGCTGGATCCTTCCCTGGGCGCCCGCCAACCGAGCGAGCTCTCCGGCGGCCAGCAACAGCGGGTTGCGCTTGCGCGTGCTCTCGCACGGCGGCCCGATGTGATGCTCCTGGACGAGCCGTTCTCGGCCCTCGACACCGGCCTGCGTGAGTCCACGAGCCGCATGGTCGCCGAAACGCTGGCGCGGGCCGGGATCACCGCCGTGCTCGTCACCCACGATCAGGCCGAAGCGCTGTCGTTCGCCGACCACTTGGCCGTGATCCGCGATGGCCGCATCGCGCAGGCGGGGCCGCCGCATGAGCTTTACACCCGCCCGTGCGATCCTGTGACCGCGGGTTTCCTCGGTGACACCGTGACGCTGCCCGCGTCCAGCTCGAACGGCGCAGCCAGCTGCCCTCTCGGCACCGTCATGGTCAGCAATCCTGAGCTGTCGTCCGCGTCGGTCATCATGTTCCGTCCGGATCAGCTCGCAATCTCCGCCTGCGGCTGCGGCGAGGGGAATGCGGCCGTGCTCGCGTCCGACTATCGCGGTACGAGGTGCGTGCTGACCGTGCAGTTCGACCCGCCCGGCGTGGATGCTTCGCGGCCGGATGCCGTGCGCATTCCGGTCGCCGGCCTCCGCGACTTCACGGTCGGGCAACGCGTCCGGGTGAGTGCACTGACACCGGGCGTCCTCTTCACGACCTGAGAAGGATCCATACCGACCAAGAACGGGCCGATCACGAACGGGCCGACGATCGACGAGAAAACTGTCGGATCAGACGTACAGGACGATGCCTCACCCGCAATCGAGATCGTCTGATCGCAGACGTGATCGCAGACGTGATCGCAGACGTGATCACAGACGAGTCGGTCTTCACGGGTCGGATACGGGGGGATACACAGCGCGGTGCCCGCACACGATAGGCTTAGTGCGCGCTTCGGCGTGACAACTGCAACTGAATACCGGGCCGATATGGTCGATGCGGGAGAGTCCGTCGCACAGCGTACGGGCACCGAAGGAGCAATCCTCCCCGACAATCTCTCAGGTACCCTTACCGCACCGAGCTGGCCACTCTGAAAAGCGAATTTCGCTTCGCGGAATTCGGGTCGAGGAAGCCGCCCGCGGTGGCCTCGACCCTGGATATCTCGCGCGACGACGTTCCGCCGATGGTGAAAGCTGTTCCTACCGGACCCCATCAGGGCTCGCAGGGTGAAGCGAAACTCTCAGGCCGGATGACAGAGGGGGAGTTCCCGATGTGGGCGCGCGCAGCGTGCACCACGCCACTCTCGCGCTGGTACGGCCCGCGCAGACCGGAGAACTCATGACCTCGTCAGAATTGCCAGGCCAGCAAGACGGCTCGCAGCGTCTGTCACCGCTCAACGGCGCGCATGTCGCGGCCGGTGCGAGCTTCACAGACTTTGCCGGCTGGCAGATGCCGGTTCGCTACACCAGCGATCTCGCGGAACACCATGCGGTTCGCACGGCGGCCGGACTGTTCGACCTCTCTCACATGGCCGAAATCCTCGTGCTGGGGCCGGATGCCGGCATCGCTCTCGACTACGCCCTCGCCGGAAAGATCTCCGCGGTCGCGCTCGGGCAGGCCAAATACAGTCTGCTGTTGCATCCGTCGGGCGGTATCATCGACGACCTCGTCGTGTATCGCACCGGTGACGACCGGTTCATGGTCGTCGCGAACGCCGCCAACCGTGAGGTGGTCGCGACCGAGTTGCGTACCCGCACGGCCGGCTTCGACGTCGAAACCTACGATGAGAGCGACGATGTCGCGCTGATCGCGGTACAGGGGCCGATGGCGCTGAGCATCCTCGTCGCGGTCGAGGGCTTCGCGGTCGAGGGCGGTCGTCCCGACGGGGCGGAGTTCGCTCACACGCTCGCGGACTTGCGTTACTACTGGTCGTTCGCCGGGCTCTTCCGCGAGCATCCGGTCTTGTTCGCCCGCACCGGGTATACCGGGGAAGACGGGTTCGAACTCTACATCGCGCCCGACGACGCCCCGGAACTGTGGGACGCACTGCTGGAAACCGGTGCCGCGCGAGGGTTGGTGCCTGCCGGGCTGGCCAGCCGCGACACACTGCGCCTCGAGGCCGGAATGCCGCTCTACGGCCATGAGCTCGGGCTCGACACATTCCCCGCACAGGCCGGGCTCGGCCGCGTCGTCAACCTCGCCAAGGCGGGTGACTTCGTCGGGCGTGCAGCCAGCGAGGCGGGCCCGTCAGCGGATGCCCCGGTGCTGGTCGGCCTGGTCGGTGACGGCAAGCGCGCCGCCCGCGCAGGATACGAAGTCTACGCCGCGGCCTCCGGCACGTCGCCGGACGGCGAAACCGGCGCGGCGGTCGGAAGGATCACCTCCGGTGCGCTGTCGCCGACGCTCGGCCATCCGATCGCGATCGCCTACGTCGCTGCGGCATTCGCGCAGCCGGGCACAGAACTGACCGTGGACGTACGCGGCAGCAAGCTCCCATTCACCGTCACAAAGCTCCCCTTCTACAGTAGAAAGAAGAACTGATCATGGCCGCCCCAGCAACCGGTAACGCAGCAGTCAACCCCGAAGATCTCATGTATACGGCGGAGCACGAATGGCTGCGCATCGAGGGCGGCATCGCCACCGTCGGCATCACCGAGTATGCCGCCGAGAAGCTCGGCGATGTGGTTTTCGTCGAACTGCCCGACGTCGGCAGTGCCGCGGCGGAGGGCAAGGTCGTCGGCGAGATCGAGTCGACGAAGTCGGTCGGTGAACTGTTCGCCCCGGCCAACGGAACCGTCACGGAGGCGAACGACGCGGTCGTCGCCAGTCCGGAACTGGTGAACACCGACCCGTTCGGCGAAGGCTGGCTGATCAAGCTGGAGCTGACCGGCGATACCCCTCAGTTCCTCAGCGCAGCTGAGTACACCGCTTTGGTCGGGGAGTAGCACCGCAGATGACCGAGCTCTTCTCCACGCGTCACATCGGCACGGACGGCGACGCGCAATCCACCATGCTTCGTGCGCTGGGCTACGAAGGCCTCGACGCTCTCGTCGAGGCGGCCGTGCCACGCTCGATCGCGATCGAGCCGGCGGGATCCGATGCGCCCGCCGACTCGATCATCCCGGCCCCCGCATCCGAGCGCGCGGCGCTCGCCGAACTGCGCGTTCTGGCGAGCAAGAACACGGTGCGGCGTTCGATGATCGGCCTCGGCTATTACGACACGATCACACCGGCTGTGATCAAACGCAACGTGCTGGAGAACCCCAGTTGGTACACCGCGTATACGCCGTATCAGCCGGAGATCTCGCAGGGACGCCTCGAGGCGCTGATCAACTTTCAGACGATGGTCACCGATCTGACCGGGCTCGACATCGCCAACGCATCGATGCTCGACGAGTCGACCGCCGTCGTCGAAGGCATGCTGCTGGCTCGTCGGGCGTCGAAATCGAGATCGAACGTGTTCCTCGTCGACGCCGACGCCCTCCCGCAGACCAAGGCCCTGCTGGCCAATCGGGCGGATGCCGTCGGCATCGAACTCGTCGAGCACCGCTGGTCGAGTAGCGCGGTGGAGCTTGGGGGATCGCGCAGCGATCCTGCGACCCCAGCGCCGAGCGAGCCTGCGAGCGAGGGTCAGCGCCAGCGAGCCTATCGAGACCCAGAGACGCCGAGCTCAGAGACGCCGAGCTCAGAGACGCCGAGCTCAGAGACGCCGAGCACGGATCTCGATACGGCCGCGGGCGACCTACTCGATCATCGGTTGGGCGAACACTTCGGCCTTTTCATCCAGTACCCGGGCGCATCCGGCCGGGTCTGGAACCCGGCATCCGTTATTGTGGCGTCCAAGGCTCAGGGCGGTGTCACGGTGGTTGCGGCCGATCTGCTCGCGCTCGCGCTCATCACCTCTCCTGGCGAGCTGGGCGCGGACATCGCGGTCGGCACCACGCAGCGTTTCGGTGTTCCGATGGGCTTCGGCGGGCCGCACGCCGGCTACATGGCCGTGCGCAAGGGGCTCGAACGCCAACTGCCTGGCCGGCTCGTCGGCGTCAGTCAGGATGCCGTCGGCAAGTCAGCCTACCGGCTCACCCTGCAGACCCGGGAACAGCACATTCGCCGTGAAAAGGCCACGAGCAACATCTGCACCGCGCAGGTGCTTCTCGCAGTGATGGCCGCGATGTACGCGGTCTATCACGGTCCGCGCGGCGTTCGCGCAATCGCGCAGAGCGTGCATGCGCACGCTGGACTGCTCGCCGACCGCCTGGCGCAGAGCGGCGTCGAGGTGCTCTCCGAGTCGTACTTCGATACCATCCGGGTGCGCGTCGGCGACGCCGGGGACACCGCGGCGCGGCTGCACCGGCGCGGCGTCCTCGCGCAGGTCGTGGACCCCGTGACGCTATCCTTCAGCGTCGACGAGGTGAACCAGCACGACGCACTCCAGACCGTGGTGGAGGTCGTCGCGGGCGTGGACGCGTCCGTGCAGCCGACCGGTCCCGGGCACTTCGCGCCGGAGTCGGGCGACTGGTTCGCCATCGCTCCCGACAGCGTCCGGCGGTTCCCCGAGGAGCTGAAGCGCACCTCCGCGTACCTCACCCACCCGGTCTTCAACAGCTACCACTCCGAGACCGCCATGATGCGCTACCTCAAACTGCTCGCAGACAAGGACTATGCACTGGATCGCGGCATGATCCCGCTCGGCAGCTGCACGATGAAGCTCAACGCGGCCACCGAGATGGAGGCGATCGCCTGGCCGGAGTTCGCGGGCCTGCACCCGTTCGCTCCGGCCGAGGATGTCGCGGGTTACCTCGAGTTGATCGACCAGCTCGAGAGCTGGCTGGCCGAGGTCACCGGCTACGACACCGTGTCGCTGCAGCCGAACGCCGGCAGCCAGGGTGAGCTCTCCGGACTGCTCGCCATCCGCGGCTACCACCACTCGCGCGGCGAGTCTGCTCGCACGGTCTGCCTGATTCCGCAGAGCGCGCACGGCACGAACGCGGCATCAGCCGTGCTGGCCGGCATGCGTGTGGTCGTGGTCGCGACCGACGAGCTCGGCAATGTGGATCTCGACGACCTGCGCGTGAAGATCGCGGAGCACGCATCCGAGTTGGCCGCGCTGATGATCACCTACCCGTCGACGCACGGCGTGTACGAGCACGAGGTGAAGGCCATCGCACAGCTCGTGCACGACGCCGGCGGGCAGGTCTATGTCGATGGCGCCAACCTGAACGCGCTGCTCGGCTACGCCCGGTTCGGCGACTTCGGCGGCGACGTGTCGCATCTGAACCTGCACAAGACGTTCTGCATCCCGCACGGCGGGGGCGGCCCCGGTGTCGGACCCGTTGCTGCCAAGGCGCACCTGGCGCCGTTCCTGCCCGGTCATCCGCTTGCCCAGCGCGCCGAACACCACCTTGCCGGCGGTCGGGCGACCGGCGAAGGAGGCGTATCGAGACCCGCGACGGTCGTGCACGGCGGGGCCCCGGTGTCGGCGGCGCCGTACGGCAGCCCGAACATCCTGCCGATCAGCTGGGCATATGTGCGGATGATGGGCGCGGAAGGCCTGAAACAGGCGACCGGTGCCGCGGTCTTGGCGGCGAACTACATCGCGGTGCGGTTGCGCGAACACTTCCCGGTGCTCTACTCCGGCGAAAGCGGTCTCGTCGCACATGAGTGCATCCTCGATCTGCGTCCGCTGACCGAGGCCACCGGGGTCAGCGTCGACGATGTCGCCAAGCGGCTGATCGACTACGGCTTCCACGCGCCGACGATGAGCTTTCCGGTCGCCGGCACGCTGATGGTCGAGCCGACCGAGAGCGAGGACCTCGCCGAGTTGGATCGTTTCATCGCCGCGATGATCGCGATCAAAGCAGAGGCGGATGCCGTCGCCGCCGGTGTCTGGCCGGCCGACGACAATCCGTTGCATGGGGCACCTCACACGGCCGAGTCGGTGATCGTGGGGGAATGGGAACACGCCTACAGCCGTGAACAGGCCGTGTATCCTGTTCCGGAACTGGTGCGCAGCAAGTACTGGCCGCCGGTGCGACGGATCGATCAGGCGTGGGGCGACCGCAACCTGTTCTGCGCCTGCCCGCCGCCCGAGGTCTTCGAGTAGCTGTCGCCGCAAGTCTCGATACGCCTGCTCGCTGCGCTCACGACAACCCTCGCCCGCAGGCTACTCGACCAGCTACGGCTATTTCGCGGGGAAGAGCCCCGGCCACCACGCGACGGCGAGCGGGTACCCGACGAACGAGATGATGTCGATGACCCAGTGGGTGATCACGAGCGGCATCGTGCGACCCCATCGCGCGTAGCACCAACCGAAGACGACGCCCATTGCCGCATTGCCGAAGAACGGTCCGATGCCCTGATAGAGGTGGTAGCTGCCGCGCAACCCGGCAGCGGTCAGGATGATCGCCCATCTGCCCCAGCCCAGTTCGCGCAGGCGGGTGAACAGATACCCGATGACGATGACCTCCTCCTGCAACGCCGAGCGCAGCGCAGACAGGATCAGGATCGGAACGGTCCACCAATAGCCGTCCAGCGGAGCAGTCACGACGTTGACGGTGATGCCGAGCGCGCGCCCGGCGAAGTACAGCGCCAGGCCGGGGACTCCGATCACACCGAGCAGTGCGAGCCCGCCGAGCAGATCCCGCACCGGTCTGCTGAAATCCAGTCCGATGCGGCGGAATGCGCTCGTTCCGGGCTGCCACAGCAGATACAGCACGAGCACGACCGCGAACAGTGCGAAGAAGATGTCGAGGAATTGATACGTGAAGTCCTGCCACTGCACGCTGCTCTGTGACTGATTGAGCGCCGCCGACTGATCCGACAGCGGCACCGGGGCGGTCAGCCGAGCGACGATGCTGACGATGGAATAGATGGCGGATGCTCCAAGCGAGAGCCCGAGGACGATCGCGATCTCCCACCACAGTCGAGCGTGCACACGACGCCCGAGGAGGGTCACGGGAGCCTCCGGCATGCCGGTGCCCCTCTCTCGCGCGGCAGCACACCGCGTCTGTCGGTCTCAGCCGCTGCCATGGCCTCATTTTGTCACAGGCGGCCATGGCGCTACCGGCGGGTAACGGTTCGCGCGGTGGCTTGGCGGGTGGTTTGCCCCGAGATGTGATTAGTCCTTATGGTCGTTCTTATCGGGTGCGGTATGAGCAGGCGTGGATCGCCGGGCCGTCTGCACGATCGTCCAGGAGGAACCATGCAGGTCATGCGGGTTCGGCGGCGCCGCATCTGCGCAATCGGTGCCCTTCTGGCGACCCTGGTACTCGCCGGCTGCACGGGTACGACGACGGCGTCATCGAGTTCAGGCTCCGGCGGCACGGTCACGATCGCACAGACGAGTGAACCGACCTCGTTCAACGACAACACGCCGCAGGGCGGCGGGGTCGCGATGAACCACGTCGTCAGCTACCTCACAGTGCCCCGGTTCTACACGCTCGATCAGAACTATCGGATCGTGCACAACAGCGATCTCGGCAACTATTCGAAGATCAGCGACGACCCGCTGACGGTCAGGTACACGCTCAAGAAGGGCCTGAAGTGGTCCGACGGGCAGCCGATGACCGCAGACGACATGATGCTGGCCTGGGCCGAGGCATCCGGTTATTACAACTCCGCGACACTGGACGACAGTGGCGCAGTGGTCAAAGGCACTCAGTATTTCCTCACAGCGCGCAGTTCCTTGTTTCCGACCGAGCGGCCTCAGATCAGCTCAGACAATCTGTCGATGACGCTCACCTACACTCAGCCGTACGCGGATTGGGAACTGCAGAGCTTCATCGCGCAGCCGGCCCACGTGGTCGCCAGGGCGGCCGGCGTGAGCCTGGCCGGGCTGATGAGGGTGCTCAAGGACACACCACGGGGCGACCTTGACACTCCCGCGCCGGCCAATGCGATCCTCAAGCGCGCTGCGGACTTCGTGAACACGGGCTATGACGCCACCGGATTGCCGAAGGACAAGAGCCTGCTGGTCTCGGGCGGGCCGCTCATGGTCTCGGCCTGGGCGCCCAAGGAGTCGATGACGTTCGTGAAGAATCCGCAATACTCCGGTGATCACGCGGTTGCGTTCGACCGACTTGTGATCCGTTTCATCGGCGACGCGAACACGCAGGTCGAAGCACTGCTGAGCGGCGAGGTCGACGCGATCCAGCCGACTGTATCGGCAGGCGTGATTGCTGCGCTCGACGCGGCCGGCGCGGGCGCCAGCACCGTTGTCAAGGGTGCCCGGGCGGAGTTCGAGCACCTCGACCTCAACTTCAGCTCAAGCGTGTTCAGCGATACCGCCGTGCGCAGGGCGTTCCTGCTCACGGTCCCGCGGGAGAAGATCCTCCAGACCAGCGTTGCGTGGACCGAGCCGAAGGCCGCCGTGCTGAACTCGCAGGTCTTATTGCCCGACGAGGCGAACTACGCCGCCGATATCAAACAGAATGGGTCTGCAGCATTCGCCGCGGTCGACATCGACCGGGCAAGACAACTCCTGCACGGCGCGACACCGACCGTCAAGATCCTCTACCACGCCAACAGCCCGAATGAGGTCGCCGCGTTCAAGGCGATTCAAGACTCGGCGGCGAGTGCCGGCTTCACAGTGACCGACGGCGGGTCGGCAGACTGGGTGTCCCTTCTCGGCGGCGGGAACTACGACGCATCCATCTTCGTGCGCGACAGCCACAGCACAGGAACGGCTGTGCTGGCCCGGCTGTTCCAGATCGGCAACCTCGCGAACCACAACGACTACGCCAACCGTCAGTCCAGCGACCTCGCCTTGCAGTCGCAATCGACGCTCGATGAGACGAAGTTGACGCAAATCGAATTCCAGCTCGATCAGAACGCTTTTGCGGATGCGTATGGGCTCCCGCTCTATCAGCTGCCGGGCGTCTTTGCCGCCCGAGACGACCTCGATGGCATTGCCTGGTTTGGTGGTCCGACCGGGCTGGTCTGGAACATTTGGGACTGGATCAAGAAATAATCGGCGCACACGGATATTGCCGATTATTGGCGTAGTGCGCAGCTATCATGCGTGGAATTCATGTATTTACCAATATCCTGCGTTGCAGTCCGGAAGGCGCTGCGGAAGAATCCACTTTTGGTAACGATTGAAGAACTGAAGTGGCGTTGACGAGGGTGATCGCATATCGTGAATCCGATGGCGAACCTGCGCGCACGCATCGAACAACGAAGCTCTGCAGCGCAAAGGATTCAAACGGTGTGTGAATGCATTCCGTGCGAGGTGTTCGTGTCTGACCACAAGACACGTGTCGTCCTGAGTGAGAAATAGGGTCCGACTTAGATGTCAATGATTCCAGGCGCAGTTCAGCTTGAGATTGAAAACACTGGCCCGACTGTTGGTGGTCCGTCGCAAGAACCTTCGATCGCGGGCCGCTCGCTTTGGGCGATAGCGTGGAGGCGTCTTCGCCGCAACAAAGTGGCGATGACCGGTGGCGTCGTCATTGTGCTGCTCGTCATCATCGCGGTCTTCGCCGATCAGCTCTCAGCGCTCTACGGGCAGGATTATCTGACCCAGCACAACACCGGCACCAGTTCCCTGCTTGATTCGTCGACGAACCTTCCCAATGGCGACTATGGCGGGATCAGTTCGACGCATTGGCTCGGTGTGACGCCTGTGCTCGGACAGGACATTCTGTCGATGCTCATGTACGGCGCGCGCACCTCGCTGTCCATCTCGGCGCTGGCGGTCCTCCTGTCGCTGGTACTCGGAGTGTCGCTCGGACTGATGGCCGGCTACTACCGCGGCTGGGCGGACACGATCATCTCACGCACCATGGATGTGCTGCTGGCCTTTCCAACGCTGCTCTTCTCGCTCTCCCTGATCACGGTGGTCTCCTTCATCAGCACCGCGCAATCCGTGCGCTTCCTTTTGATCGTCTTCGTGCTCGGCTTCTTCGGCTGGCCGTACATCGGAAGGATCGTTCGCGGCCAGGTGCTCTCGCTGCGTGAAAAAGAGTTCGTCGACGCGGCGCGCAGCCTCGGTGCCAGGAACGGCCGGATCATGGCGAAGGAGATCTTCCCGAGTCTGATCAGCCCGATCCTGGTCTACACGACCTTGACGATCCCGAACTACATGCTCGGCGAGGCGGGCCTCTCGTTTCTGGGTGTCGGGGTCGTTCCGCCGACGGTTTCGTGGGGGCAGATGCTCTCGGACGCCGGCAACTATTTTCAGGTCGATCCGATGTACCTGATCCTGCCCGGTCTTGCGATCTTCGTCTCCGTTCTGGCCTTCAATCTCTTCGGCGACGGTTTGAGTGACGCCCTCGATCCGAAGTCGATGCGATGAGAACTCACAGACGTCCGGGCTGCTTCGCAAACCACCATGTGCGCAGTGGCCAGACGGAGCCGAAAGGCTCTCGATGCAGCAATCCGCTGCACTTTAACACAGCTGGAAGGGACTGACTTTCTATGAAACTCACGAAGAGGGGAATTGCGGCCATCAGTCTGATGACCGCCATAGCCACGGCACTGGTCGGATGTTCCAGCGGCGGAGGAAGCACCAACTCATCGACATCCGGGGCGAACGTGGTATTCAACGCCGCGGTCGACGGCACCGTCAACCCGTCGACCGTCCAGGGTGGAACGCTCAACCTGTTGTCGACCGCTGATTGTGACTCGTGGGACCCTGCGCGCACCTACTACGGCTGGTGCTGGAACATGCAGCGCCTGTTCACCCGCTCGCTGATCGGTTACAAGACGGTCAACGGACCCAAGCCGGAGCTTGCACCCGACCTGGCTACCTCGATGGGCACGCACAACGCGGACTTCACGCAGTGGACCTACACGCTGAAGAGCGGGCTCAAGTGGTCCGACGGCAAGGCGATCACGCCAATGGACATCAAGTACGGCGTTGAGCGCCTGTTCGCGACCGATGTGATCAACGGCGGACCGGACTCGTACTTCCTGTCGACGATCACTCACCCGGCCGACTACCTCGGCCCGTACAAGAGCGGCGACCTGTCCACGATCACGACGACGGACAACTCCATCACGTTCAACCTGTCGACGCCGTACGCCGACTTCAACTACCTGATGGCGATGGCCGCATCGGCCCCTGTCCCCTACAAGACCGAAGGCGGCCCGGGATTCGTCGGTGCGACGTACACCAAGCAGCCGATGGCGTCGGGGCCGTTCGAGATCCAGTCGTACACGCCGAACCAGCAGATCACGTTCGTGCGCAACAAGTACTGGACGCAGTCCTCTGACACCATCAGGCACCCGCTGGCGGACAAGGTCGTTCTGACCATCGACAGTTCTCCGAACGACATCGACAGCAAGTTGAAGGCCGGCACGGCAGACGCGATCGCGAACACCGACATCGGAACCACGTTGCAGTCCGAGGTGCTGACGCAGCCGAGCCTGAAGAAGTACGCGGACAACCCGACAACGGCCTTCACGCGTTACTTCTCCGTGATGCCCTCGGTGATCCCGAACCAGTACTGCCGGCAGGCGATCTTCTACGCCACGAACAAGCAGGCGTTGGTTCAGGCGTTCGGCGGCACCGTGCACGGCGCGGCGGCGGGATCGATGACACCTCCGACCATCGCGGGGCACAGTGACACGGCCAACATGTATCCGGTCGGCAAGGACAACACCGGAGACGTGACCGCGGCGAAGCAGGCACTGCAGAAGTGTGGCCAGCCCAACGGGTTCTCGGTGAAGATCGCCTACTCGACGCCCAGTGAGACCGGCCCGAAGGTGTTCGCTGCCGAGCAGGCCGCGCTCGCGCGGGTCGGCATCACGGCCACACCGATCACCTCGACGGCGTCGAGCTACTACAGCTCGTTCATCGGTTCGCCGGCCAACATCAAGAACCAGGGAATCGGCATGGCGGTTGCAGGTTGGGGTGCAGACTTCCCGACCGGCTACGGTTTCTGGAACTCGATCGCCAACGGTGCGACCATCACGGCCGCAGGTAACACCAACTACCCGAGCCTGAACGACCCGGTGGTGAACAAGATCCTGAACGATGCTCCCGCGGGCAAGTCGACTGGTGCCGATTTCGCCACGCTGGACAGCCAGGTGATGAAGGACGCTGTGTACCTGCCGATTCTCTTCGGCAAGGACCTGTACTACCGCAACCCACGACTGACCAACGTCGTATGCAACAACGCTCTCGCGTTCGGCATCTACGACTTCGTCAACGTCGGCGTCGGCGGCAAGTAAGGCGCGCTCCTTCCACTGGTGGCCGGTTGGAGATCCCTCCAGCCGGCCACCGCCTCCACCGGAATACGGTTATGCTCAAATTCATCGTCAAGCGGCTGCTCGGCGCGATCGTTGTCCTTTGGATCGTCAGCGTCGTGACGTTCCTGATCTTCCAGCTTGCCCCCGCCCTGTCGCACACCTCGCCGGTGTACTACTACATCGGCAAGATCCCTTTCCCGCAGGACTCTATTCAGTTCAAGGAACTCGTCCACCGCTTCGGCTTCGACCTACCCCTCTACCAGCAGTACTGGCACTACCTGTCCGGCATCCTGTTCGGTCAGACCATCACAGACGGCGTCAGCACGCCCATTGCGTGCCCCGCGCCGTGTTTCGGCTATTCGTTCCGGCAGAACGAGCTCGTCGGCACGATGATGGCGCAAGCGGCTCCCGTCAGCCTCAGCCTCATGGTCGGAGCTGCAATCCTCTGGCTCGTCGGCGGCGTCACGGTCGGCACCTTCTCAGCGCTCAAGCCCGGATCGTTCATCGACCGCGTCGGTATGACCGGCTCTCTTGCGGCCGTCTCGATGCCGATCTTCTTCACAGGACCGCTGCTGTTGCTGGTCTTCGAGTACACGCTCGGCTGGTTGCCGAACGTCGCCTATGCTCCGATCACCCAGGATCCGCTGCAATGGCTGCGAAGCATGATCCTGCCCTGGTTCGCTTTGTCGTTCTTGTTCGCAGCCCTCTACGCCAGGCTTACCCGAGCGAACATGCTCGAAACGATGGGTGAGGATTTCATCCGAACGGCGAGGGCGAAGGGCCTGCCCCATCGCACGGTTGTGATCAAACACGGACTGCGAGCCGCGCTCACACCGATTGCCACCATCTTCGGCATCGACGTGGCGACACTGATCGGCACGACTGTGATCACCGAGACGGTATTCAATCTGCGGGGGCTCGGCTTCCTGTCGATTCAGGCTATCCAGAATCAGGATCTGCCCGTCATCATGGGCGTGACGCTCATCGCCGCACTTGCGCTCGTGGTCGCCAATGTCATCGTCGACATTCTCTACGCGGTCATCGATCCGCGAGTGACTGCGTCATAGGCGTGGAAAGGAACAGAATGTCAACCACCGAGTCGGTTGCAGTCAGTGCGAGCAGGCCAGCCGGCGCGCCGTATCTGCGCGTGGACGATCTGCAGGTCCACTTTCCGACCGCAGACGGTCTGGTCAAGAGCGTCGATGGCGTTTCCTTCGAACTCGAACGCGGCAAGATCCTCGGGATCGTCGGCGAATCCGGTTCGGGCAAGTCGGTCACCAGCCAGGCCATTCTCGGACTGCACAAGGGATCGAAGGCGCACGTGTCGGGCGAGATCTGGCTTGACGGCACCGAACTCATCTCCGCCTCGGAAGACACGGTCCGCGCGCTGCGCGGAAGCGAGATGGCGATGATCTTCCAGGATCCGCTTTCCGCGCTGCACCCGTTCTACAAGGTCGGATCCCAGATCAGCGAGGCCTACCTGGTGCACAACAAGGTGTCCAAGCGGACGGCGCGCAGGGAAGCCATCGCCATGCTCGACCGGGTCGGCATCCCCAATGCGGAGCGGCGATACGACGACTATCCGCATCAGTTCTCCGGCGGGATGCGCCAGCGCGCGATGATCGCGATGGCGTTGATCTGCCAGCCCAACCTGCTCATCGCGGACGAGCCGACCACCGCTCTGGACGTGACCGTGCAGGCTCAGATCCTGGAACTGATCAAGGAGCTGCACGAGGAGCTGAACTCCGCCGTCATCCTGATCACACACGATCTGGGCGTCGTCGCGGAGACCTGCGACCAGGTGCTCGTGATGTACGGCGGGCAGTGCGTGGAGAAAGGCCCGGTCGACGATCTGTTCTACCGACCCGAGATGCCATACACCTGGGGTCTTCTGCGTTCGATGCCCAGGCTCGACCGAAACCGCGCGGGCAGGCTCGTTCCGATTCCCGGGCAGCCGCCGTCGTTGATCAACGTCCCGCACGGCTGCGTTTTCCATGACCGCTGCCCGTTCGTCGCTCGCGTCCCTCACAACCGATGCGCAACCGAACACCCGGAGCTGCTTCCGTCGGGTCTGGGGCACGAGGTGCGCTGCCACCTCACCCCGGACGAACGGCGGGAGATCTGGCGCACGGAAATCCAGCCGACGCTTTAACCTTTGGTTTTCAGAGAGACACGACGAACATGAGTCAACTCAACCCGGTAGACACCCGATCAGGCGAGCGCCTGCTGACCGTGACCGGACTGGCCAAACACTTCCCCGGCAGATCGAGCGGACTGCTGGGCCGTCGTGGGGCTCCGATCAAAGCCGTGGACGGTGTCAGCTTCGACATCGGTGCCGGTGAGACCCTCGGGCTCGTCGGTGAGTCGGGCTGCGGCAAGACCACCACCGGGCGCATGGTGAGCAAGCTGATCGAGCCCACCACGGGAAGCGTGGTGTTCCGAGGCAGGGACGTGGCCGGTCTGAATCCGCGCGAGATGCGTGCGGTCAGGCGCGAAGTGCAGATGATCTTCCAGGATCCCTATTCATCGCTCAACCCACGCCACACGATCGGCACGATCGTCGGAGCACCGTTCCGCATCCAGAAGACCCGGACGGAACACGGCATCAAGGCCGAGGTGCAGAGTCTGATGGAGCGCGTCGGTCTGAACCCCGAGCACTACAACCGCTACCCGCACGAGTTCTCCGGCGGTCAGCGGCAGCGCATCGGGATCGCGCGTGCCGTGGCATTGCGGCCGAAGCTGATCGTCTGCGATGAGCCGGTTTCGGCATTGGACGTGTCTGTGCAGGCGCAGGTGGTCAACCTGCTCGAGGATCTGCAGAGCGAGTTCGACATCGCCTATGTGTTCATCGCGCACGACCTGTCCGTGGTGCGCCATATCTCCAATCGGGTCGTGGTGATGTACCTCGGCAAGGTGATGGAGATCGCGGATCGCGACATCCTGTACTCGGAACCGATGCATCCGTACACGCAGGCACTCATGTCGGCCGTACCGATCCCCGATCCGCGCAAGGAGCAGCGCCGTGAGCGCATCCTGCTGACCGGCGACCTGCCGAGCCCGAGCAACCAGCCCAGCGGCTGTGTCTTTCACACGCGCTGCCCGCTGTATCGCGAAGTGCTCAACGAGGCTCAGCGCGAGCGCTGCCGCACCGAGGTTCCCGTGCTCGAAGAGAAGTTACCCGGGCACCAGGTGTACTGCCATTTCCCGATCATGAAGGTCGATACGGCGTTGATGGGCGACGGCGCGGGGGGCTTGGCCGGTTGAGCTCTCGGGCTCCATGCCGCGGGCGGGCAGACTGAGGCCCTGCTGCGCGAGCGGGGTCGTCGCGGGCGGTAGACTGATGTTGCAGGGTGCGTCGGTGTGCCCCTGCGGGTGCGTTTCGCCCCACATCTCTCGTGCGAAAAGCTCAGTTGACCGTGTGCCCCATGACGCCGGCGGCAAGCTCTTCGTGCCCCCATCTTTGAGGAAAACAGCTATGGCACGTGCCGCCCGTGAAGACCTGCGCAATGTCGCAATCGTCGCCCACGTCGACCACGGTAAGACCACTCTGGTCGACGCCATGCTCGGCCAGACCCACTCGTTCTCGGAGCACGCGCATGTCGAAGAGCGCGCGATGGACACCAACGAGTTGGAACGCGAGAAGGGCATCACGATCCTCGCGAAGAACACCGCGATCAGCTACCGCGGAATCCATGCGGCGACCCACGGCAGCGGCGGCCCGATCACCATCAACGTGATCGACACCCCCGGGCACGCCGACTTCGGCGGAGAGGTCGAGCGCGGCCTGTCCATGGTCGACGGCGTCGTCCTCCTGGTCGACGCGAGCGAGGGGCCGCTGCCACAGACCCGTTTCGTGCTGCGCAAGGCCCTGGAAGCCAAGCTTCCGGTGATCCTGCTCGTCAACAAGACGGACCGCCCCGATGCCCGTATCGACGAGGTCGTCACAGAGAGCCAGGATCTGCTGCTCGGCCTGGCCAGCGACCTCGCGGACGATGTGCCCGACCTCGACCTCGACGCGATCCTCGACGTTCCGGTCGTCTATGCTTCCGGACGCAACGGAGCCGCCAGCCGGAACAAGCCCGAGAACGGCCAGCTTCCAGACAACCCCGACCTCGAGCCGCTGTTCGACGCCATCCTCACCCACATTCCCGCACCGACCTATGATGACGAGGCGCCGTTGCAGGCGCATGTCACCAACCTGGATGCTTCGCCATTCCTCGGCCGACTCGCCCTGCTGCGCATCTTCAACGGCACCCTCAAGAAGGGTCAGACCGTCGCCTGGGTGCGCCACGACGGCGGCGTGCACAACGTGCGCGTGACAGAGCTGCTGATCACGAAGGCTCTGGACCGCTATCCGGCCGAGAGCGCCGGACCGGGTGACATCGTCGCCGTTGCGGGTTTTGCCGACATCACCATCGGCGACACCCTCGCCGACCCGGAAGACGTACGGCCGTTGCCGGCGATCGTCGTCGACGACCCGGCCATTTCGATGACGATCGGCACGAACACGTCTCCGCTGATCGGCAAGGTGAAGGGCCACAAGCTCACCGCGCGGATGGTCAAGGACCGGCTGGACCGTGAGCTCGTCGGAAACGTGTCGCTGAAGGTGCTCGACATCGGGCGCCCCGACGCGTGGGAGGTGCAGGGGCGTGGCGAGCTCGCGCTCGCCATCCTGGTCGAGCAGATGCGGCGGGAAGGCTACGAGCTGACGGTCGGCAAACCGCAGGTCGTCACCAAGCTCGTGAACGGCAAGACCCACGAGCCCTACGAGCACCTGACGGTCGACGCACCGGAGGAGTACCTCGGTGCGATCACTCAGCTGCTCGCCGCGCGCAAGGGTCGCATGGAGAACATGGCGAACCACGGCACCGGCTGGGTGCGCATGGAGTTCATCGTCCCTGCGCGCGGCCTCATCGGCTTCCGCACCGAGTTCCTCACCATCACCCGCGGCACAGGCATCGCAAACGCGATCTCGCACGGTTACGGCGAGTGGGCCGGCCCGATCGTCACCCGCAGCAACGGCTCGATCGTGGCCGACCGCGCGGGTGTGGTCACGCCGTTCGCGATCATCGCGTTGCAGGAGCGCATGTCGTTCTTCGTGAACCCGACCGAAGAGGTCTACGAGGGGATGGTCATCGGCGAGAACTCGCGCTCGGATGACATGGACGTCAACATCACCAAGGAGAAGAAGCTGACGAACATGCGTCAGTCGACGGCCGACAACTTCGAGTCGATGACGCCCTCCCGTCAGTTGACACTCGAGGAGTGCCTCGAATTCGCACGCGAAGATGAGTGCGTCGAGGTCACGCCGACGGCGGTGCGCATCCGCAAGGTCGAGCTCGACGCGCACAGCCGCGCCCGCGCGACGGCCCGCCTGAAGAAGCAGGACGCGTAGCGTTCACCGGTTCGATCTTCGTCATGCCGGGCTCCGCCCGCGTGAAGGGTGCTCACGTAGACTTGCGCGCATGGTCGCCCGCATCGTCAATTCCGCATTGCTGGTCTGCGCGGGCGCCATCTTCGGATTCATCGGCACGGTTGCGCACCAGTCGTCTGCCACCCTCGCGGGCATCGCCGTGCCATGGGGCTTGATCGTGGCATTGGTCGGAAGCGGGTGCCTGCTGGCCGGAATCCGACTGGTCACCACCGGGCGAATCCCCACGCTCATGGTCGCGCTCGGGCTGCTCGTCGCGATCACCGTGCTGTCGTTCAAGAGCGCCGGTGGTTCTGTGCTGATCCCGGACAACATCGCAGGAAAGATCTGGGTCATCGCGCCCGTTGTGATCGCGGCGATCGCGATTGCATGGCCGCGCGTCGTCCGTGCGGACCGACGCGTAAACTGAAAGCCTGCTCCTCGTGAAGGGAAACCGGTCGCAGTGACTTATGTGATTGCTCTGCCATGCGTCGATGTGAAGGATCGTGCGTGTGTCGATGAATGCCCTGTCGACTGCATCTACGAGGGTGAACGTTCACTGTATATCCACCCGGACGAGTGTGTCGACTGCGGTGCGTGCGAGCCGGTCTGCCCGGTCGAGGCCATCTATTACGAAGACGATCTGCCGGAACAGTGGGCCGACTACTACAAGGCGAACGTCGAGTTCTTCGACGACCTCGGGTCCCCCGGTGGCGCTGCCAAGATCGGCGTGATCGCCAAGGACCACCCGCTCATCGCAGCTCTGCCTCCCCAGGGCTAGTCGCCGATGCGCGAGTTGCCGGGCTATCCGTGGGACGCACTGGCGCCGTTCGCACGACGCGCCGCCGAGCATCCGGGCGGCGTGGTCGATCTGTCGGTCGGTTCACCGGTCGATCCGACCCCCGATGTGATTCGCACCGCGCTCGCCGCGGCGACGGATGCGCACGGCTATCCGCAGACCGCCGGGACCGGTCAGCTTCGCGAGGCGATCGTCGCCTGGTTCGCCCGGCGGCGAAATGTGCACGGGCTTCGGGTGGGCAACGTGCTGCCGACGATCGGGTCGAAGGAAATGGTCGCCCTGCTTCCGTTGATGCTCGGACTCGGCGCCGGCGATATGATCGTGCACCCGCGGGCCGCCTACCCGACGTACGCGATCGGGGCGGCGATCGCCGGCGCCGACGCGTTGGCGACGGATGATCCAGGCCTGTGGCCGGAGCGCACCAAGCTGATCTGGCTGAACAGCCCGGGCAATCCGGATGGCCGGGTTCTCGATGTCGACGCGCTGCGCGCGGCGCGAGCGCGGGCAGCGCAGCTCGGGGCCGTGATCGTCAACGACGAGTGCTACGCCGAGTTGGGCTGGGAGGGACGCTGGGCGAGCGAGCCAATTCCGAGCATCCTCGACGACCGCGTCGTACAGGGGGATCGCAGCAATGTGCTCGCGCTCTACTCGCTGAGCAAACAGTCCAACCTGGCCGGGTACCGCGCGGCGTTCGCGGCAGGATGCGAGACCCTGATCGAACGTCTGTTGACCGTGCGCAAACACGCCGGCCTCATGCTGCCTGCGCCGTTGCAGGCGGCGATGGTCGTGGCTCTCAGCGATGATGCGCATGTCGCCGCTCAACGCGAACGATATCGTTCGCGGCGCGCCGTGTTGAAGCCGGCCCTGGAGGCCGCAGGGTTTCGCATCGATCACAGTGAGGGCGGCTTGTATCTGTGGGCGAGTGAGGGACTCGATGCGTGGGAGAGCATCCGTCGGTTGGCGGAGCTCGGCATCCTGGTCGGCCCCGGCACCTTCTATGGCGAGCACTACCCGCAGCACGTGCGCCTGTCCCTGACGGCGACGGATGAGCGTATCGCCGCGGCAGCGTCGCGCCTGACGGTCTAGCGCCGCTGGTCGAGTAGTGGCGCCGCGCGCCTGGCGGTCTAGCGCCGCTGGTCGAGTAGCGGGCGAGCGCAGCGAGCACGCGTATCGAGACCCCGCCCGCCCGTGCGTCGTGGGTCTCGATACACTCGCTGGCGCTCGTTACTCGACCAACGGCGGCGACAGCGTTTGGACAGTTCCACCAGTGGCTGGTGCGATCTTTTGGCGGATGCAACAGTAGCCTCGCTTTGCCCATAGGCTGTATTTGCGTACGTCGGCCGTTGATTCACAAGGTCCGGGCCGTATGCGCACCAGTCGAGCCATCAGGGAGGCGTTGTGAGCGGAACCGGCACAGAGGCGGAGCCTGACAAAGCGATCCTCAGCTATCCGGGTGGAAGCGCCGAGTTCCCGATCCGGGAAAGTTCCCAAGGCGCATCCAGCATCGACTTCTCGACCCTGACCCGGCAGACCGGACTGACCTCTCTCGACTACGGCTTTGTGAACACCGCCCCCACCCAGTCGGCGATCACCTTCATCGACGGCGAAGCGGGCATCCTGCGCTATCGCGGGTACCCGATCGAGCAGGTCGCCAAGAATTCCACCTACCTCGAAGTCGCCTGGCTGCTCATCTACGGTGAGCTTCCGACCGCGAGTGAGCTGGGCGAATTCGAGGAGCGGATCCGCCGGCACACCCTCTTGCATGAAGATCTCAGGAAGTTCTTCGACGGGCTGCCGCACGACGCACATCCGATGTCGGTGCTCTCCAGCGCCGTCTCCGCGCTGTCCACCTTCTACCAGGACTCGCTGAGCGTGCAGGACCCGGAGCAGGTCGAGCTCTCGACCATCCGCCTGCTGGCGAAGATGCCGGTCATCGCGGCGTATGTTCATAAGAAGAGCATCGGCCAGGCGTTCCTCTACCCCGACAACTCCTTGAGTTTCGTCGACAACTTCCTCCGGTTGAACTTCGGCACGATGGCTGAGCCGTATGACGTGAATCCGGTGCTGTCCAACGCGCTCGAGCGCCTGCTGATCCTGCATGAGGACCACGAACAGAACGCCTCCACGTCGACGGTCCGCCTGGTCGGCTCGACGCAGGCGAATCTGTTCGCGTCCGTGTCCGCCGGCATCAATGCGTTGTACGGCCCGTTGCACGGCGGAGCGAACGAGGCCGTGCTCGACATGCTGGCCGAGATTCAGAGTTCGGGCGAAAGTGTCGAACGTTTCGTGGAACGGGTCAAGAACAAGGAAGACGGCGTGAAGCTGATGGGCTTCGGGCATCGCGTCTACAAGAACTTCGATCCGCGCGCCAAGCTGGTCAAGGAAAGCGCGGACAATGTGCTCGAGGCGCTGGGCGTACACGACCCGCTCCTGGACATCGCCAAGGAACTCGAGGCCGTCGCACTCGCCGACGACTACTTCATCGAACGCAAGCTGTATCCCAACGTCGACTTCTACACGGGCGTCATCTACAAGGCGATGGGCTTCCCGACCCGGATGTTCACGGTGCTGTTCGCAATCGGCAGACTGCCCGGCTGGGTCGCCCACTGGCGTGAGATGAACCAGGATGCCGCAATGAAGATCGGGCGCCCACAGCAGTTGTACACCGGAGAGCGCGAACGAAGCTGGCCGACTCGGTAGGCCACCGGGGCTTGTCCGATCGAGTCCGGCTTGCCCCGGATCTGATCGGCTCGGCTCGCTAGCATGAAACGCATGCCCATCAAACTTGAGAACGTCGGCATCGCTGTTCGCGACCTCGAAGCAACGATCTCCTTCTTCACCGACCTCGGTCTCACGGTCGTCGGCCGTGACACAGTCAGTGGTGAGTGGACCGATACTGCCGTCGGCCTTGATGGCAACCACGCCAACATTGCGATGCTCCAGACGCCAGACGGTCACGGTCGCCTCGAGCTCTTCGAGTACATCCACCCCGAAGCGATCGAGTCGCCGCCCACTCGTCCCAACGAGATCGGCATGCACCGCGTCGCCTTCTCGGTCGACGACATCGACAAAGCCCTCGAGATCGCCGCGAGGCACGGCTGCCGTCCGCTTCGCGGCGTGGCGACCTATCAGGACGTCTACAAGCTCACCTACGTCCGCGGTCCCAGCGGCATCATCGTGATGTTCGCCGAGGAGCTGAAGAAGACCGAGGAGCTGAAGAAGACCTGACGGCCGATCGGCCCAATGCGACGCTCGACCGGTGGAATCCTCTTCAGGAGCCGCCCGGCTTCAGGGTCAGTGTATTCGTCGTGGCCACCTTCACCGCGCTCGCGGTGAACGGCCACGGCCGTGTCTTGTTCCTCTGCCACAGAGGTGCTTGGTCGACGTAGTTCGGGTGGAACGCGTGCCCGGACTCTCCGGTCAGGTTGATCCACGTCGACCCATCGAAGTCGGAGAGGTCGATCACCTGTCGCATCGACGGCACCCAGTTGACCTGATATCCGATCGAGGCATCCCAGCCGACCGCATCCACGACGGAAGTGGCGCCTCCCACCGGATACGGACCGCGATTGAACAGCCACTCGATCGGTGCGATGCCGGACGCGCCGAAGCTCGCGTTCGTCAATTCGAGCTGGTGGATGCTGTCCCAGCGCCACGCGGACGGGTCGGACCCCATCAGGTTTGCGGCCTCCGTCGCGGCCTTCTTCGCCGAATACGCCAGCATCTCGTCGAGACCGGACACGCCCAGCTTGCTGTCGGTCCACCATGCCGAGTCCGGCTGCTCGACCAGTGAGCCCACCACTTGGAACCAGCGGTCGCCGCCGACCGGCTGAGCGCTCGCCGGCATCTTGCGACCGAATGCGTCGTGCAACAGGTTGCGCCAGAACACGTTGAAGTATGCGGCTGCCGCACTGTTCGCGTCATCGTGGTAGTTCCACTTCTTCAGCAGATCGATCGCATCCCCGGCGGCACCGTCCACATGCAGGGAGACGAGCAGTGGTGCGAGCGTGGCCGCGTTCGCGTCGTAGGTGTCGGCCTGAATCGAGGACATGTCGGCTGCCGAGATCTTCTTGCCGCTCTTCAGCAGCGCCTGCAGCCGAATGGTGATCTGGTTGGCGCGATATCCGGAATCCCAGTCCTGCGTGATCATCACCGGATACCCCGGTCCGACGGCCGCATTGTTCGCCGTCACGATGTACCCGCTCGGCGGGTTGTACACGCTCGGCAAATCGTTGAACGGCAGATAGCCGGTCCAGCCGTACGAGCTGGTCCAGCCCGGCACAGGCAGCGTGCCGTCGCCCTGCTTGCGAATCGGGATGCGCCCGGGCGCCTGATAGCCCAGGTTGCCGTCGACATCCGCATAGATCAGGTTCTGCGCCGGAACGTCGAAGTCTGCAGCAGCGCCACGGAACTCGGCCCAGTTCGTGGCCTTGTTCATGGCGAAGATCGCCTCGGCGGTGTGCCCGGGTTGTAGTGCCGTCCACTCCAGTGCCAGCTGATACCTGCCGGAGGGCACGCCCTCGTGGCCCTTGGTGTAGCTCTTCGCGATCGTGCCGAAATCGCTGGTGATCCCGGTCACCAGCGGGCCGTGGTTGGTCGTCTTGATCGTGATCTTCTGCGATGTTCCGCCGGCGATCTTGATCGTCTCCGTGCGCTCCGCGAACGGTTTGACGACGCCGTCGTATTCGTAGCCGTTGTCGCTGACCTTCTCGAGGTACAGGTCGGCGACGTCGGGACCGAGGTTGGTGAAACCCCAGGCGATCTTATTGTTGTGACCGATGACGACCCCCGGCAGGCCGGAGAAACTATAGCCGGCCACGTCGAACGGGCACGCCGCCGAGACGGTCGCGCAATGCAGCCCGACCTGATACCAGATGCTCGGCATGACGGGACCGAGGTGCGGGTCGTTGGCCAGGAGCGGCTTGCCCGTGGTCGTGTGGCTCCCGGCGACGACCCACGAGTTCGAGCCGATCCCGTTGCCGGCCGGGCCGAGGAGCTCCGGCACCGCCGCCATCGTCGCTTGGAGCTCTTCAAGCGGCGCCAAGGCCGCCGCTGTGACGGTCGTGTTCGCGGCGGCCGGATCGGTCGTCGCGACCGCGGGCGCGGCATCCGTCGTGACCGTGTCGCTGTCGCCGCCACCGAGGCCGGTGATCGTCGGATGCTGGCCGTAGGGATATTCCGGATGCAGGTCGGCCACCTGCGCCGGTGTCAGCTTCGTCGCCAGCACGGCGCGGTCGATCTCGTCGACGAGATTGGAGCGCAGATCCCAGGCCATGGCTTTCAGCCAGGCCACGGAGTCGACCGGTGTCCACTTCTGTGGCGTGTAGCTGGACACCTGCAGGCCGAGCACCGCGTACTCCAGCGACAGGTCGGCGCCCTTGTGGGTCTTCACATAGGCGTTCACGCCGTCGGCATAGGCCTGGTAGTAGGAGAGCGAGGTCGGGTCCATCTGCTTGACCTCTTGCTCGGCGACGTTGCGCCAGCCGAGCGTGCGAATGAACGCGTCAGTGCCGACTTGGCTCTTGCCGAACAGTTCGGCCAGCCGCCCCGCGGTGACATGCCTTCGGAAGTCCATCTCCCAGAAGCGGTCCTGGGCGTGCACATACCCTTCGGCCAGGAACAGATCGTGCGAGGTCTCGGCGGTGATCTGCGGGATGCCAGCGCTGTCGCGCTGCACCGTCACGGGGTGGTTCAGCCCGGGGAGGTCGACGTTTCCAGCGAGCGTTGGGAACGAGCGCGTCACCGTCCAGAAGCCGAGCACACCGGCGACGACCGCCAGCGCGACCACGATCGCGAGCAGGATGCCCATGACCCGCCAGAACGGATGCCTCCGGCCGATCCTCGGCGCATCTGTGCCCACGCGTCACTCCCTTGTACCCTGTGCTGCCCATACTCTCCGGATGCTCGCCATCGTAGCCGCACGACAGTCGGTCCGGATAACGAACGAAAGCGCCGTTCTCGGAGCGGCCGAGAAGATGTCAGGCGTGCAGATCGGAGTTGAGGCGGATGCCGGCACCGCTGCGCTGCAGCACTTCGACTGCCCCGGTCAGTGAGTTGCGCCGGAACAGCAGGTTCTGCACGCCGGAGAGCTCGACCGCCTTCACCGTCTGCGCGCGTCCGTCCGCGCCCATAACGACGACCTTGGTACCTGCGGTCACGT
Source organism: Microbacteriaceae bacterium (assembly GCA_004297935.1). Classification (GTDB taxonomy): domain Bacteria; phylum Actinomycetota; class Actinomycetes; order Actinomycetales; family Microbacteriaceae; genus Rathayibacter_A. Next base: position 139,071 of record SCRE01000014.1, read on the forward strand.
AAAGCCCTGCTTCGACGATGCAGTCATCGCCGATCGAGATGCCGATGCCGGAATTCGCGCCGAGCAGGGCACGCTCACCGATCGCGACCTGCTGGGTTCCCCCGCCGGACAGCGTGCCCATGATGGATGCGCCGCCACCGATGTCCGAGCCGTCGCCGACCACGACACCCTGCGAGACGCGCCCCTCCACCATCGAGACACCGAGCGTGCCTGCGTTGTAATTGACGAAACCTTCGTGCATGACGACGGTGCCGGGTGCAAGGTGGGCGCCGAGGCGCACACGCGACGCATCCGCGATGCGTACGTGAACGGGGGAGACGTAGTCGAGGAGGCGCGGGAACTTATCGATGCTGGTCACGTGGATGCCTCCACGTTGCAGCGCAGGGCGCAGGCGGTCGAAGTCGGACGGCAGCACCGGGCCCGCATTGGTCCAGGTGACGATCGGCAGAGTGGCGAACAGCCCGTCGAGATTGATCGTGTTCGGCTTGACGAGCAGGTGAGAGAGCAGATGGAGCCGCAGGTAGGCATCCGGTGTCGACGTCGGTGCCGCGGCCAATTCGATCTCGACGGTCACCGCGTCGATGTGCACATTGCGGCGCGTGTCATCGCCGGTCAACGCCGTCAATTCGGCTGGCACGATCCAGCGATCGCGCCCGGCCGGCAGTGTTCCGAGTCGAGGTTCGCGGAACCACGTGTCGAGCACCGTGCCGTCGCCGGCGATCGTGGCGAGGCCGTAGCCCCACGCGTGTGTCGGCGCAGCTGTCGTGGCGGAATCGGGGGGAGCCATGCGTCTAGGTTAGCGGGGCGCCGGGCACCAGCAGGGCGTCACATCACGCTGTCGAGGAACGCCTTGGTGCGCGGGCTCTGCGGGTTGGTGAGCACGCTCGCCGGCGGGCCGGATTCCACGACGACCCCGCCGTCCATGAACACGACCTCGTCGGCGGCCCCTCGGGCGAAGCCGATCTCGTGGGTCACCACGATCATGGTCATGCCGTCCGCGGCGAGCGCGCGCATCACATCGAGCACATCGCCGACCAGTTCCGGATCGAGCGCGCTCGTCGGCTCGTCGAAGAGCAGCAACTTCGGGTCCATCGCAAGCGCGCGTGCGATGGCGACACGCTGCTGCTGACCGCCCGACATCTGCGCCGGGTAGGACTGCGCCAGGTCGGCCAGACCCACCCGGTCGAGCAGTTCGCGTCCGCGCGCCAGCGCCGCCTGCTTGGGCCGTTTGCGTACGCCGATCGGTGCGACCGTGATGTTCTCCAGGGCCGTCATGTGCGGGAACAGGTTGAACCGCTGGAACACCATGCCGATGCCGCGGCGCTGCAGCGCGACCTCGCGCGGGTTCATCTCGAAGATGCGATCCTGGCGCTGGGCGTAGCCGATGAGCTGGCCGTCCATCGAGATGCGGCCACCGTCGATGCGCTCCAGATGGTTGATGCAGCGCAGGAACGTCGACTTCCCCGAGCCGGAGGGGCCGAGCAGGCACATGACCTCGCCGGGGTTCACGGTGAGGGAGATCCCCTTGAGAACCTCGACAGCGCCGTAGCTCTTGCGCACCTTGCGCGCGCTCAGGAGCGGGGCGACGGCGGTGGCGGGCGCATCCGTTCGGATGGCACTCAACGTTGCGGTCATGATGCGTCTGCCCTTTCGGCGACGGGGGTGGTCGCATGGCCGCGGCCCAGCAGCGCCCGCACCCGCCCGATGGGGGTGGGCGGCAGGCTTCTCGCGTTGCCACGCCCGTAGTGGCGTTCCAGGTAGTACTGCGGAATCGAGAGCACCGAGGTGAGCAACAGATACCAGCAGCTGACCACGATGAGCAGCTCCACCTGGCGCAGGTTCTGTGAGGAGATCTGCGTGGCCACGGTGTACAGCTCGAGCACGGCGATCACCGAGAGCAGCGAGGTGTTCTTCAGCATCGAGATCGTCTCGTTGCCCATCGGCGGGATGATCACCCGCATGGCCTGGGGCAGCACCACCTTGAACAGCGTGAAGGAGGGCGACATGCCCACCGAATACGCGGCCTCGTGCTGTCCGGCGTCGACCGAGAGCATTCCCGCCCGCACGATCTCGGCCGAATAGGCCGCCTGGTTGAGGGTCAGGGCGATGAGCCCGGCCGTGAACGCCGGAATCAGCGTGTTGGTATTGACGGAGAAGATCGTGAAGTCCGTGAAGGGCACGCCCAGGGAGATCTGGGAGTAGAGCAGTCCCAGGTATCCCCAGAACACGATCTGGATCAGCAGCGGGGTGCCGCGGAACGCCCACACGTACAACCACGCCAGCACATTCAGCACCGGGTTGTTGGAGAGGCGCATGACCGCCAGCAGAATGGCCAGCACCGAGGAGATGACCATGGCCACGACGGTGAGCACCAGGGTGAGCACCACGCCGCTCAGAATGCGCGGGTCGAAGATGAACTCGGCGACCGTCGGGTGGCTGATGTTGTGATTGTCCCACAACGACAGGGCGATCCCGATGAAGCCCACCAGCAGGATGGCCGCGACGACCCAGCGCCACGGGTGCCGCAGCGGTACCGCGACCACGTCATCGGGATCCACCACCGCGCCCGGGGCGGTCGGAGACGCCTTCTTCGATCTGAGGGTTGCGTTGCTCATCGCCATCACGACCCGAGGTTGATGCCGGGCGTGTCCACAGCATAGTCGGCCAGGTCGTACTTCTTCAGGATGTTCTCGTACTCGCCATCGGCGATGACGGCCTTGAGTGCGAGCAGGAGCGCGTTGCTCAGCTTGGCGTCCCTCTTCAGTGCGCCGATCCCCGTGTACACCGGGTCGTATCCGGCCGGGTTCGCGGGATCGCGGATGACCTCGAACATCTTTCCACCGCCGGCGGTCTGCGCGGCGTAGGCGGCGACGGCGGAATCGACGACGTCGGCGATGGCCTTGCCGGAACGCACGGCCGTCTGCACATCCGTCTCGAGCGGCAGCTCGGCGATCTTCATCGGGCCGCCGTGGTCGGCGCATTTCGCGTCGTAGCCATGCAGGATGTCCGCCTGCACGGTCGCCTTCTGCACGGCGACGTTCTGGCCGCACAGGTCGAACACGGTGGCGATCTTGTGCGCGTTGCCCGCCGGCACCAGGATCGAGAAACCGGCGTGGAAGTAGTCGACGAAGTTCAGCGTCTTCTGCCGTTCGGGAGTGTCGTTCATACCCGACATGATGATGTCGTGTTTGCCGGACTGCAGCGACGGGATGATGCTGTCGAATGCCTGCGTCTGCAGCTCCATTCGAACGCCGAGCTTGCCGCCGAGCGCCTGGGCGAGGTCATAGTCGAAGCCCGTCAGGTTCTGCTTGGCGTCGAACATCTCCATCGGCGGGAACGGGATGTCGGAGGCGACCCGGATCACCCCGGCCGTCTTGTACTGTGCCGGCAGCGCGGCGACGGCTGCCGGATCGGTGGGCCCCGCGGGTGGTGAGCCGGCAGTCGCGCCGGTCGCCCCGTTGCCCGAGCAGGCTGACAGCACCAGGGTTGCCGCGATGCCGACCGCGGCCGCCAGCTGCCACCGCGTCGTGTGTTGTGTGGTAGTCATTCGTGTTCTCCAGACTCTTGTGTGGGTGGGATACGTCGTTGTATCGCCGTAGCTCTGGCCCGGCGGCGCTACGCGAAGGAGATGCTCGTCGTCGATGCGGTGATGTCGGCCAGCACATCCGGCAGGACCTCGACGCCGATGCCGGGGCCGGTGGGCACGCGCAGGTGACCGTCCTCCAGCACGAACGGCGCGGTCAGGTCCTGCTCGTAGTAACGGCCGGATGCAGAGGTGTCGCCGGGCATCACGAAGTTCGGCAACGCCGCGAGGGCGACGTTCGCGGCCCGGCCGATGCCGGTCTCCAGCATTCCGCCGCACCAGACGGGCACCCCGTGCGCGGCCGCGATGTCATGGATGCGCCGTGCCTCGAGGTAGCCGCCGACGCGGGCCGGCTTCACGTTGATGACGCTGCATGCGCCGAGGCTGATCGCGGTCGCAGCATCGCTGGCCGACTCGATCGACTCGTCGAGGCAGATCGGGGTGCGGAGGAGCTTCGCCAGTCTGGCGTGCCCGAGTATGTCCTCCGCGGCCATCGGCTGCTCCATGAGCAGCAGATCGAAGGGGTCCAGTTGCGCCAGGTGGCGAGCATCCGCGAGGGTGTATGCCGTGTTCGCGTCCACCTGCAGCAGGATCTCGTCGCCGAAACGCTCTCGAACCGCGCGCACCGGCGCGAGGTCCCAGCCGGGTTCGATCTTGAGCTTGATGCGCAGGTAGCCCTCCGCGAGGTAGCCGGCCACGGCGTCGAGCAGCTCGTCGATCGAGTCCATGATGCCGACCGAGACGCCTGCCGGCACGGTCTCGTGCACCGCCCCGAGATAGTGACCGAACGATACCCCGGTCTCCTTGAGTTGGGCGTCGAGGATGGCCGTCTCCAGCACGGCCTTTGACATCGGATGCCCCTTGACCGGTGCGAGAGCCGTGGCGACACGCTCAGCGGTGAGGCCGGAGCCGAGGGCCTGCAGTCGGGGGATCAGCTGGTCGCGTATGACCAGGTCGCCGGCGTCCAGGAACTCGGAGCTGTAGAGCGGGTCGGGTTCGGCGGCGTGTTCGGCCCAACCCTCCGCATTGGCCGTGGTGACGAGCACGAGCGTCGTCTCGCGCTCCGTCGACGTGCCGAATGAGGTGCGGAACGGCGTGACCAGGGGCAGGTGCGCTCGCCGCAGTTCGATGTTCTCGATCTTCATGATTCGACTCCGTTCGCAAGCCGGTACCAGCCGGCTCGGGTCACCCCACGGGCCGTGCGCCCAGCGGCGAACGCCTCGGTGAGGATGTCGCGTATGCAGGCGCGCCAGGCGGTGGCCTGCATGCGGTCCTGGCCGCGCAACGCCACGATGTCTGCGGGAACACGACACCACAGCGAGTCGCCGGCCGCGATGAGAACCGGATGCTCGTCCGGGCCGAGCGCCCGAACATCCGTCATCGAGAAATCGGGCAGCTCGACCCGCCCGCCGAGGCCCTCGCTGCTGGCGACCGTGCGGTCCGAGGTCAGCGACCACACCGCGACGAGACGATCGCTGTCGTCGTCGGCATTGATCCCGTCCGCCATCGGTCCGTAGAAGTCGCGCACGTACTCGGAGGAGGTGGCGCCGAGCTTGGTGAGGTTGAAGCGCGCGTTGCGGCTGACCAGCGGATCGAACGTCCACATCATCGTGCCGAGCCCTCGGGCCAGTGCCCACGCGCGCTGGTGCTGCTTGAGGGCGAATCCCACGCCCGCGTCGGCGAGCCCGGCCCGCACGCCGGCGATGAGCGAGTACACCGAGTCAGTCTCGGGCGAGACGATGGCCGCCGCGGCGCCGCAGAGAACCCCCCGGGCGTCGTAAGCCGCCGTCACATTGCAGCCGGCGTGACTGATGCTGCGCAGCAACTCCGCCGGGATCGGCGCGTCCTGTTGCGCGGTGCCCCACACGGCGATGAGCAGGTCGGCGATGTCGTTGAGCCGGTCCATCTCGAACTCGTCGACCACCTGCACCCGGGCCGCCGCGGCGGCCCGCTCGGCGACACCGCGTGCCTGGTCGGTGAACGGGCTGACTTCGACATTGAGCGACATGTCCCCAGTGTGAGTGAAAATCGTCCGGTATTCTTCGGTGGCTGGCATGAAGATGTGAAAGAATCGTTGTGCTGTAGCACAAGGGAATTGAGGGTTGTGCAATGGAGCAATCGAACAGCGAATCGAGCGACATCGCCGTCGCCGATCTGCTGCACATCTTGGACGGATCCGGCTTGCGGCTCGCCTCCACCTCGACCGCGCTCCGGCTGCCGCTGACCAGCCCCACCTTCTTCGACCCGTTGTCGCCCCCGACCGGCCGGCGCAGCGGCATCCTGCTCGCCATCGGCCTGCATCCGGCGGCGCCCGACGCGGCCGAGAACATCCGCGATGCGGCCCGCCGGGGGTTCGGTGCCGTCGTCGTCAAATCGCTGTCATCGAGCGTGGAGACCCTCGCCGCGATCGCCGACGCGGAAGGCATCGCCCTGCTTGTCGTGGACGACGAGATCGAATGGCGGCAGCTGGATGCCCTGATCAATTCCGCGCTCACCAGCGCGAGCGGCGACCGAGGATCTCTCTCCGCCCTCGTGGTCGGCGACCTCTTCGCGCTTGCGAACGCGATCGCCGCCATGATCGGCGGCGCCACCACCATCGAGGACATGCAGGAGCATGTGCTCGCGTACTCCACCCTGCCGGGGCAGGTCATCGACGACGACCGCAGAGAGGGCATCCTCGGCCGCAAGGTGCCGCAGCTGCCTGTGAACGCCGAGCAATACGCCGCCATCTTCCGTTCGCCGGGATCCCTGCACCTGTCGGCGTTGCCGCCGGCACTGCCCCGGCTCGCCGTCGCGGTGCGCGCAGGCACGCAGCTGCTCGGGTCGATCTGGGTCGTCGATGCCGAGGGGGAACTCGATGAGGATGCCGGGCACGCCCTGGAACGGGCGGCCGACATCGCCGCACTGCACATGCTGCGTGCCCGCAGTGCCGCCGACCTGGCCCGGCAGCAACGCGTGGAACTGCTGCGTCGGCTCATCGAGGGCACCGAGGACGCACATCTCGTGCTGGGGCAGTTGAATCTGGACGCCGCCGGCCCGTTCGTGCTGGTGGCTTTCCAGCCGGACTTCCCGCCGGCCGGCGACGAACTGCGCATGGCCCGCCTCGTCGACCTCATCGCGGTGCACTGCGAGGCGCACCAGCACGGCGCAGAATGCGTCGTCATCGGCGACACCGTGTACGCGCTGTTCACCGGGACCGTCGGCACCGACTTCGCCGGCACCGAGGCGACCGCACGTCAGTTGGTCTCGCGCGCCGCGACGGCTCTGCGGGTGTCGGTGCGCGCCGCGATCGGCTCTCCCGCTGCATCCGTCGGCGAGATCGGACGGTCCCGCCGCGATGCCGACCTCGTGCTGCTGCTGATGGCCGTCGCGCCTCCTCCCGCGGCGCCGTCTCCCGTCGCGCATGCTCCAGCCCATGTGGCAAGCGCTCGTGACGTGCGGAGCCAGCTGACGCTGCTGGAGCTGGCCCAGGTCTTTCGCGACACCCCACGGCTGCGCTCGGCGCAGGCCGGTCTCATCGTCGACTGTGATGCGCGTTCGGGAACGGAATACGCCAAGACGCTGCTCGCATACCTGGACTGCGGGCGGGATTCCGCGACGACCGCCGCCCGGTTGTCGCTGCACCAGAATACGCTGCGGTACCGGCTGCGCCGCGTGAACGAACGCTTCGGCATCGACCTCGACAATGCCGATGACACTCTGATGCTGTGGCTCAGCCTGCGGATCGCCGAGTTCAGCTGACCGCTCCTCGGCTCGGCGCGGTGGCCTTAGATTGGTACCGTGCCTCTCGACCTCAGCGGAACATCCATCGACATCACCCGCCAGCTTTGCGACATCGAATCGGTGTCGGGCGGCGAGAAGCCCCTCGCGGACGCGATCGAGGCCGCCCTCGTCGGCCTCGATCACTTGGAGGTCGTTCGCGATGGGGACACCGTCTCCGCCCGCACCCGGCTCGGACGCGCACAGCGCGTGATCATCGCCGGCCACATCGACACCGTGCCGCTGAACGACAACCTGCCCACGCGCTTCGAAACGCTCGAGTCGGCGACGGATGCTGGGCAGACGGTGCCGGTCGACTATCTGTGGGGTCGCGGCACCGTCGACATGAAGGCCGGCGTCGCGGTACAGCTCAAGCTTGCGGCCGAACTCACCGACCCCGTCGTCGACGTGACGTGGATGTGGTACGACCATGAGGAGGTCTCCGAACAGCTCAACGGCCTCGGCCGCCTGGCGCGCAACCGACCCGACCTGTTCGTCGGCGACTTCGCCATCCTCGGCGAGCCGACGCGGGCCGCGGTCGAGGGCGGCTGCAATGGCAACCTGCGAATCGAGGTGCGTACCTTCGGGAAGCGCGCCCACTCCGCGCGTGCCTGGGTGGGGAATAACGCCATCCACGCCGCTGCCGCGATCCTCGACACGCTCGCCGCGTACACCCCCCGCGAGGTTGCGGTCGACGGTCTTGTGTATCGCGAGGGACTCAACGCCGTCGGCATCGCCGGCGGCGTTGCCGGCAACGTCATCCCCGACGAGTGCATGGTGCACATCAACTACCGCTTCGCCCCCGATCGCACGGTCGAGCAGGCGGTGGAGCACATGTACGAACTCTTCGGCGACTATGAGATAACCGTGGTCGACAAGACGGCCGGTGCCCGCCCTGGCCTCGACGCGCCGCTCGCGAAGCAGTTCCTCGCGACACTCGGTGTTCAAGCGCTGCCCAAATACGGTTGGACCGATGTCGCCCGCTTCTGGGCCCTCGGTATCCCGGCCGTGAACTACGGCCCCGGCGACCCGTTGCTGGCGCACGCGGATGACGAGCGGGTCGCCCTGCATCAGATCACGGAATGCGAACGGGGACTGCGCGCCTGGCTGACGGCATCCGATGGCTGACACCGACCTGGCCGTGCCGGTCATGCCGCAGACCGTGCGTGCCTGGTTGAAACGCTGGTGGGTGCAGGTGCTGGCTGTCTTCGTGGCCTCGCGCCTCGTCTCGAGTGCGCTCCTGCTGGTCTTCGCGAATGTGCAGGGCCCCAACCCGTGGACCGGTGCGCATCCGGGCTTTTTCCAGTTCTCCACGATCTGGGACGGACGCTGGTATCAGATCGTCGCCGGGTGGGGCTACCCGGCGCAGTTGCCGTTGGACGCGGCCGGCAACGTCGCACAGAACGCGTGGGCGTTCATGCCGGGCTATCCCTGGCTGGTCTCTGCGGTCATGTTCCTGACGCGGATGCCGTGGGAGGTCGCGTCCGTGGTCGTGTCCGTCGGGTTCGGACTGGGCTCGGCCCTTCTGCTGTATCGGCTGTTTCGGCTTCGGCTGCGCCACTCGACTGCGCTGTTCGCCGTTGCTTTGTTCTGTTTCGCACCGACGTCGCCCTTGCTGCAGTTGGCGTATGCGGAATCGATGTATCTGTTCTTCCTGATCCTCGCCCTGTATCTGTTGCTGGAACGTCGCTACTGGGGCATGCTGCCGGCGATCGCCCTCATGGCGTTCACCCGGCCGAGCGGGCTGGCATTCGCGCTCGCAATGGGCTTGCACGTCGTCTATCGGTGGGTGATGAGGCGGCGCGATCTGTTCTCGGTGCGCGACCGCGTCGCATCCGTTGTCGTCACGATCTTCAGCGGCTTGGCCGGGCTGGCCTGGCCGGCCATCGCAGCGGCGGCGACGGGGTCGATCACTGCGTACACAGACACCGAGTTGACGTGGCGGGCCGACTACATCGGTCGCGTGCATCTGTTGCCGTTCGCTCCGTGGGTTCAGGCCGCCGACTGGTGGTTCAACATCTTCCTGGGCCTGCCAGCATGGCTCGGCTATCTGGTTCTGGCCCTGGTGATCGCCATCTTCGCCGTGTGCATGTTCCTGCCCGCGGTGCGCAGACTCGGTGTCGATCTGCGGATCTGGGTCGCAAGCTATGCGGTGTATCTCCTGGCGGTGTTCTTTCCCCAATCGAGCACGTTCCGGCTGCTGATGCCGATGTTCCCACTGCTCGGTGCGCTGGCCGTGCCGAAGAACAGGATGTACCGCACCGCCCTGATCATGCTGTCCATCGCCGGGCAGGTGGGTTGGCTGCTCGTGTGCTGGGGAGTAGACGGGGCGGACTGGTCCCCACCGTAAACAGTCGGTGAACGCGGCGTGAGATCGCACCGATCACGGTGCGGGATCGTGCGCTCGATTTCGCAGGGCACCCGGTCATGGCCGATAATGAGGAGTACATCCACGAAAGGGGAGCTACATGGCGGCCATGAAGCCGAGGACCGGAGACGGACCCATGGAGGCCGTCAAGGAGGGACGCCTGATCATCGTGCGTGTCCCGCTCGAGGGTGGTGGCCGTTTGGTCGTCTCGGTCAACGACGCGGAGGCCAAGGAACTCCACGACGCGCTCGCCGGCGTCGTCAACGCGTAGGACTACCGCAGGCACGTGTCGTCGCTGGGCGCGCCGTGTTTGTCGGGCAGCGTGTCAGTCGGACAGCTTCGTGATTTGCAACAGCCCGTCACCGACCGGTGACAGTGCGCTGACGACAGCGCCGGATGCCGCGATCTCGGTAACGAGGGAACGGAAGTCGGTCGCGACTTCGTCACGTTGTGCCGGATCGGCGACTCTGCCCTTCCAGAGCGCGTGTGCGACGAGCACCGTGCCGCCGGGGCGCACCAGACGCAGGCCGTGCTCGACGTACTCGATCACGGAGCCTGGATCTGCGTCGACGAAGACGATGTCGTAGACGTTCTCGTTCATCCGCGGCAGCACATCCAGCGCTCGGCCGGTGATCAGACGAACGCGATTGGCAGCGATCCCGGCCTCGGTGAAGTTCACCCGGGCGTGCTGCTGATGGTCCAACTCGGAATCGATCGACGTGAGCATCGCCCGAGTGCCCCCGGTGAGCAGCCACAGGCCGGAAACGCCGACCCCGGTGCCGATCTCCACGACGTTCGAGGCCCCGGTCGCGGCGACGACGACGGCCGCCTGGGCGCCGATTGCCGGCGAGATCGGGGGGACGCCCAGTTCAAGCGACTGCACCCGGGCCTTGGCGATCACCTCGCTTTCCGCGACGATGTCGTTCGCGAACTTCCAGTTCTTGTCTTTGTCTGACACGACGAAACGACCTCCCTGCGCTAAGGATAGAGGCAGGACTCGTGTCAAACGCGCAGGCGGCACGCGTTAGTCTGATCTAGTGCTCGGATTAACCTTCGACAAGCTGCTCATCATCGGGGTGATCGCTGTCTTCCTGCTGGGTCCTGAGCGGCTTCCGCACTACGCAGGGCAACTGGCAAAGCTGGTGCGCAATCTGCGCGACATGGCCAACAACGCCAAAGACCGCATGCGCGACGAGCTGGGCTCCGAGTTCGACGAGGTCGACTGGAAGAAGCTCGACCCGCGCCAGTATGACCCGCGCCGCATCATTCGCGATGCGCTGCTTGAAGACGAGGATGAGCCACGGATCACACGGCCGGATCCGGGCGCGACTCCTGTGGATGTGGCTGCCGACGATGAGGACGCCAACGATGTGGATGCCAGGTCAGACGCGGCATCCGGGGCCGACGTCGCATCCGGGGAAGCCGCATCCGAGGAGCGGGCCGACGAGCTCGTGTCCGCCGCCAACGTCACGCCTCCGTTCGACTCAGAAGCGACCTGAGCGCCTCGGCTCGTTCTGGCGAGTCGATCCGAATTGCTCGCGCGGGTGGTCGAGCCGCATTAGCGGGCGGGCGAGATCCCCAGTGGACGCCCGGCCAGGCCGCGACCTGAATGGGCGATGCGTTCAGCGACCGAGCGGATGGCGACGCTCGCCGGATCCTGCGGCGCTTCGAGCACGATCGGCGTGCCCCTGTCACCGCCGGCGCGTAGTGCGACGCTGAACGGCACGGACGCGAGGAGCGGCACCGGCGCATCCTGTCCGCCGGACAAACGCGATGCGACCTCGGCTCCGCCGCCGGAGCCGAACAGGTCGATAACGGTGCCGTCGGGTTGGCTGAGCCCCGCCATGTTCTCGACGACGCCGAACAGCTGCTGCCCGGTCTGCCGGGCGACGATGCCGCTGCGCTCGGCGACATCGGCGGCCGCCGGTTGCGGGGTCGTGATCACGATGACCTCCGCGTTCGGCAGAAGCTGCCCGACCGAGATCGCGATGTCACCGGTTCCCGGCGGCAGATCCAGCAGGAGCACGTCGAGGTCGCCGAAGTACACGTCGGTCAGAAACTGTTTCAGCGTGCGGTGCAGCATAGGGCCGCGCCAGGCGACCGCGGAGCCGCTCGCTCCCTTCGCAGGGTCGAGGAACATCCCGATCGAGATCACCTTCACGTCGTACGCGACCGGCGGCAGGATCATCTCGTCGACCCGGGTCGGCGCGATCGCGATGCCATCGTGCACGAGCCCGAGGATGCCGGGGATGGAGAATCCGTAGACATCCGCGTCGATCACGCCGACGGCGAGGCCCTGTTCGGCGAGCACCACGGCCAGATTCGCGGTCAGCGTCGACTTTCCGACACCGCCTTTGCCGCTGGTGATCGCGAATACCCTGGTCAACGACCCGGGGCCGAACGACATCGCCCGCGCGGTCCTGCCGCCGCGCAACTTCTCGGTCAGCGCAGCGCGCTCGCTCGGCGTCATGACTCCGACGACGATCTCAGCGGATGCCACCCCCTGCGTCGCGAGGACAGCTGCCGTCACGTCGCGCTCGATCGCTCGCGCTGCCGGGCATCCGACGATCGTGAGTTTGAGCTGCACCACGGCGTGTTCGGTGTCATCGACGACGACGGAGCCGACCATGTCGAGCTCGGTGATCGGCTTGCGGATCTCAGGGTCGATCACCCGCGCCAGGCCGGCGCGAATACGTTCTTCGACCTGCGGATCAACCACTCACGGGCTCCGAGTCGGTCTCCTTGTCGCGGTCGAGTTCTTCCAGCAGGGCGCGCAGTTCGGCGCGGATGAAATCCTTCGACGCCATGTCGCGAACAGCCAGGCGCAGCGCGACCACCTCCCGCGCCAGATATTCGGTGTCGGCCAGGTTGCGCTCGGCGCGTTGGCGATCCTGCTCGATCTGCACGCGATCGCGGTCGTCCTGACGATTCTGCGCCAACAGGATCAGCGGTGCGGCATACGACGCCTGCAACGACAGCACCAGGGTCAGGGCGATGAAGCCGAGGCTGATCGAGTCGAAGCGCAGCGCGTCCGGCGCGACCGTGTTCCACCCGATCCAGAGAATGCAGAACAGGGTGAGGAACAAGAGGAACCAGGGTGTGCCCATGGCCCGCGCGATCCATTCCGTGAACCGGCCGAAGGTGTCGCTGGAGCCCCGAGAGCGGCGAGGCAAGACGGAGGAACGCAGGCCCTTCGGTGCGTCCAGTCGGGCATCAGCCTTAGCTGCTCGTGCCATTGCTCATCCTCCGTCCTCTGTTTCGTGAAGCTGTGCCGATCGGAATGCTGCTCGTGTCGGTCGCCGCCGTATGCTGGCGTTTCCGCACGTCATCGTTCTCGTCGTGACTTCGCCAATCGTCTGGGAGCAGGTAGTCGAGGATGTCGTCAATGGTCACCACCCCGACAAGCCGATGATTGTCGTCGACGACCGGAACGGACACCAGGTCGTAGCTGGCGAGGATGCGGGAGACCTCCGCCGCGGACGTGTTCGCGGTCACCGGTTCCAGACTTTGGTCGAGGATGGTGCCGAGCCGCTCGTGCGGCGGGTAGCGCAGCATCCGCTGAAAGTGCACCATGCCGAGGAAACGGCCGGTCGGAGGTTCATACGGCGGCAGCGTCACGCAGACGGCCGCACCGAGTGCCGGCGGCAGCTCGGACCGGCGGATGAGGGCGAGCCCCTCGGCCACGGTCGCGTCCGCGGAGAGGATGACGGGTTCGGTCGTCATCAAGCCGCCCGCAGTGTCCGGCGCGTAGTTCAGGAGCATGCGCACGTCGTCGGCTTCCTCAGGCTCCATCAGCTGCAACAGGTGCTCACGGCGCTCGTCAGACAGTTGTGCGATCAGGTCGGCAGCATCGTCCGGCTGCATCTCGTCGAGCACGTCTGCTGCGCGCTGATCGTTCAGCTTTCCGATGATTTCGACCTGCTCGACCTCCGGCATCTCCTCGAGGGCGTTCGCAAGCCGGTCGTCCGGCAGCTCACCGGCGACTTCGAGGCGGCGTTGCACAGGGAGGTCGAGCAGGGTGTTCGCCAAATCGGCGGGTTTCAGATCCGAATAGGTGGCGATGAGCTGTTCGGCGGACTGGGCCTGGCCGTGTGTCGTCTGCTCCGTGACCTCGGCCCAGGTGGTGAACACGGTTGCGCCCTTTGCGAACGGCGACGGGCTGGTCTTCGGGCGGCGCACGAAAAGCTGCCCGATCGACCATTCGCCGGACCGGGTGGCCTCGATGGCGACATCTTCGATCGTGGCATTGCCCGAGCCGTCTTTGAACACGACGGTGCGGCCGAGGATCTCGGCGATCACCCGCACTTCTCCGCCGCGCTGTTCGAAGCGACGCACGTTGATCAGTCCGGTCGTGATGATCTGGCCACTGCCGAAACTGGTCACGCGCCCGATGGAGACGAAAACCCGTCGTTTGCCCGGAATCTCGACGATCAGCCCGACGACGCGAGGTGGGTCGTTCTTTCGATAGACGACCAGAACGTCGCGCACTTTGCCCACGCGGTCGCCCACCGGGTCGAAGACGGTGCACCCCGCCAATCGGGCGACGAAGACTCTGGTGGCACTCACAACTAAACCTTAGTCCGGGCCTCCCGGAAGCATGGGACAATGGCGGCGTGAGCAATCAGAGCCCGTGGGGCGGTCGTCGGCGGGGAGTGTTTCCCACGCTGCCTCGCGGCGAGGCCATCGCCACCTTTCAGACCTACCCGGAAGCGCAGCAGGCCGTCGACGTGCTGGCGCGAGCCGACTTCCCGGTCAACCGTGTCTCGATCATCGGAAGCGACCTGAAGAGCGTCGAACGAGTGACCGGCAAGCTGAGTTGGGGGCGCGTCGCGGTCGCGGGGGCGGCATCCGGTGCCTGGTTGGGGTTGTTCTTCGGGCTGCTGCTCGTGATCTTCTCGCCTGCGACCTCGCTCGGTTTCATCATTGCGGCACTGTTGATCGGTTCCGGGTTCGGCATGATGTTCGGCCTGGCCTCCTACACCGTCAACCGCAGGCGGCGGGACTACACGTCGATGACGCAGGTGATGGCCACGAGCTATTCCGTGCTCGTCGAGTCCGACCTCGTCAATCGCGCCCGCAACGTGCTCGCCGGCGAGGGCGGGCCCACGGGACGCGAGCACGAACATGAGCACGGGCACCGGCATCCGGATGAGCAGGCGCACCCGTCGGACCCGCCCGTCGCGTTCGTTCCGTCGGCTGCGCATTCGGCGGATCCGCCGCCCGCTCGGCCGCGTTACGGTGAGAACCCGGAACCGCGCTACGGAGAGAACCCGGAGCCGGACGACGACGAGGACGACAGCACCCGGCACGACTGACGCCCATGGCTGCGGTGGCTCCGGAGCGCCACGAGCTCGCGGATCGCTGCGCGATACCAAACTCCACCGCACTCCTCAATCGCCGGACGTCAGCCGCGCGATCCACGCCTCGACGTCGTCGGCGGTACGCGGGATGTCGATGGACAGGTTTTCGGCGCCATCCGCCGTCACCAGGATGTTGTCCTCGATGCGCACGCCGATGCCGCGGAACTGCTCGGGCACGCTCAGATCGTCCGGCTGAAAGTACAGCCCGGGCTCGATCGTGAACGTCATTCCAGGCTCGAGCACACCGTCGATGTACAGCTCACGCCGAGCCTTCGCGCAGTCGTGCACGTCGAGCCCGAGGTGATGACTGGTGCCGTGCACCATATAGCGGCGGTGGTGCTGGTTGTCGACCTCGAGTGCTTCGTCGGCGCTCACCGGCAGCATGCCCCACTCTGCCGTGCGTCGCGCGATCACGGACATCGCGGCTTGGTGGATCTCGCGAAAGCGGATGCCGGGAGTCACGATCGCGAATGCGGCATCCGCGGCCTCGCGCACCGTCTCATACACCAGGCGTTGCGTTTCGGTGAACGTGCCGTTGATCGGCAGGGTGCGCGTGATGTCCGCCGTGTAGTAGCTTTCTGCCTCGACGCCCGCATCGATCAGGATGACATCGCCCGGAACCACCGGGCCGTCGTTGTGCGTCCAATGCAGAATGCACGCGTGCGGGCCGGAAGCCGCGATCGTGTCATAGCCCACGGTGTTGCCGTCGGCGCGGGCGCGTGCGTTGAACACGCCTTCGACCAGTCGCTCACCGCGGGCGTGGGTGCTGATCCGGGGCAACTCGCGGATGACGTCGTCGAAACCGCGAGCCGTCGCCACGATCGCCTTGCGCAGTTCGCTCAGCTCGTAGTCGTCTTTGACGAGTCGCATTTCCGAAAGATCCCGCGCCAGGCGATCGTCCCCCTCGTGTGATTCGATGTCTGCGATCTCACCGCCGACCAGCCGCAAGCCGTCGATCATCTCGGTGATCTCTTCATCGGCCTCGCGTACGAGGAGCGTGTCCTCGTCTGCGCGGTCGATGGCGCCGCCGAACTCCGCAATGCCGCGCGTGCGGAGCGCAAGGTCACCGGCGACCTGCGCGAGGGACGGCCGCGGACCGATCCAGAACTCACCGATCTCGGGATTGGCGTAGAACTCGTCCGAATCTCGTGCGGCGCGCTCGCGGAAATACAGGGTGGCGTCGTGCCCAGAAGCCGTCGGCGCGAGCACCAGCACGCTTCCCGGCTCCGAATCACAAGCCCAACCGGTGAGGTAGGCGAATGCCGAGTGCGCGCGGAACGAGTAATCGGTATCGTTCGACCGTTGCTTGCGCCGACCGGCCGGGATGATCAAAAACTTTCCCGGATAGCGCGCCGAGAGCCGCGATCGTCGATCGGCCGCGTAGCGAGCCTGAGCTCGCGGCGCGGGAATCACCTCATCACGTTGCGCCCAGTTGCTGCCGATGTAGTCGCGGAAGCGCTCGGACACCGGAGTCGTCGACCGATTCGCCGTCGCACGCGGGGCAGACGTCTCCGCGGTCTCGGTGCGGATGTCCGTGCTTGTGGGAACGTCCGTACTTGTTTCGCTGCTCGTGGCCATGCCTCCATTCTCGCACCGCGCCCATGCCTGCGGCATCGCTCTGCGAGGCCGGGCATAGCATGGGGGGATGCCCGGTGAAGATGAGTTTCGGGGTCCGATCGACCTGCACACCCACTCGAGTGTCTCGGACGGAACTCAGAGCCCGGCCGAGCTTGTGCACGCCGCAGCAGCGGCGGGTCTCGGCACGATCGCGCTGACCGACCACGACACCACGGCGGGTTGGGAGGAAGCCGCAGCAGCGGCATCCGAGGCGGGGATCGGACTGATTCCGGGTATGGAGTTGAGCACCCGCTACGGCTGGAAGAGCGTTCACATGCTCGCGTATCTCATCGATCCGAACGAGGACGCACTCGCGGCGGAGACCGAGCGAATCCGGCGGGCACGGCTGGTCCGGGCGGAATCGATGGTGGAGCGGTTGGCCGCCGACTATGACATCACCTGGAAAGACGTGCTCGCGCACTCGACTCCGGGTGCCACGATCGGGCGCCCACACATCGCGGATGCACTCGTCACGCGCGGTGTCGTCGCCTCGCGGAGCGCTGCATTCCGCACGCTGCTGAATCCGCGCGGTGGTTATTACGAACCGCTTTATGCGCCGACCCCGCTCGACGGCGTGCGGCTGATCACCGGCGCCGGCGGAGTTGCCGTGCTCGCGCATCCGGCGACCTATGGGCGTGACGGGGTCATCAAAGAGGACTACCTGCAGCGGCTGATCGACTTCGGCCTGTTCGGGTTGGAGGTCGAGCACCGCGAGAACACCGAAGATGGCAAGGCCTATCTGCGGCAGCTCGCCGACCGATATGGGCTGGCCATCACGGGCTCAAGCGACTACCACGGCAGTGGCAAGCCGAACAAGCTGGCCGAGAACACGACCGCGTCAGAGGTTCTTGGGCGGATCATCGGCGCGGCGACCGGGTCTGAACCGGTCCTGCCGCGGCTGAACGCACGGAACGATTAGCCGGCGTCCAGTTCGGTCGGGACAACGATCACATCGACGAGTGCGCCATTGCGCCAGACGGTCATCTCGATGGGACGGTCGATTGCCCCCTCGACCATCATCTTCTGAACCGCGGTGGTCGTCACGACCCGCTCATGGCCCAGTTCGACGACGATATCCCCGCGGTGGATGCCCGCCAATCCGGCGGGACTGTTCGCGGAAACGCCCGCGACCTGCAACCCAGTCGGTGAGCCGATGCGCCGCGCGAGGTCGGGCGCGAGCACGACCTGTGCTCCGGCAATGCCGAGCCACGCGCGTCGAACGCGGCCTTTCGACATCAGTGTGGTGATGATCGCGCGAGTCGTCGAGTTGATCGGCACGGCAAGGCCCACGCCGATGCCGGCGACCGCCGTATTCACGCCCACCATTCGCCCGGTGTGGTCAGCGAGTACGCCACCGCTGTTGCCCGGGTTGAGTGCGGCGTCGGTTTGGATGACTTCGTCGATCACGCGGCCGGCCGCGGTGGGCAGCGAGCGCCCGAGCGCAGAGACGATCCCGGCGGTCACGCTCCCGGCGAGACCCAGCGGGTTGCCCAGCGCCACAACCAGCTGACCTACCCGCAATTCCGCCGCATCCCCGAGGTCGATGGGTGCCGGGACGTCGCCGCGAGCGTGCAGCACGGCCAGATCAGACAGCGGGTCGCGGCCGACGATGTCAAGCCCAACCGACGTGCCGTCGGAGAACGTGCCCGTCGCGTGCTGGGCGCCTTCAACGACGTGGGCGCTCGTCAGCAGATAGCCGTCCTTCGTGATGATGCTCGCACTGCCGGCACCGCCTCCGCGCGCAGTGCGAACCGAGATGCTTGCAACAGTGGGCAGCACAGCCTCGGCCACGCTCACGACGGTGCGTGAGTAGGTGTCGAGTGAATCGTCGTAGCTCATGATTTTCAGCGTCGCACGATTCGTGCGCGGATAGACTGACGTTCGCTTGCGGCGCAGCCTTTCGGCGCTTCGGCTCGGGGCAGCGACCGATTATGCTGCCGGCGTCGCACTGCCTTCGCTGCTGCGCCGGTTGCGGCTGCGGCGACGCGGCGCACTGTTGCCGTCGTGGTGCTCCACACCGAGCCCGTCATGCGTTCCGGTGGCGACGGGCGCCGCATCCGGGCCGACCAATGCGATCTGCGCGTGCGGGGTGTTCGTCGTCGAAGCCCCGGCCCTGCCGCCGCGGGTCCGCCGGCGATTACGGTTGCTCCCACCGCGCTCGGCGCCGGATGCCGATGTCGAACGCGTTGAGGATGTCGCACTGCCTGCGCCGCGATTCGAACCGGATCGGTGCGCGCCACCATCGCTCTTGGGCGCGGGTGTCGGCTTGAGGCGGCCCTTGGCGCCCGCCGGAATCTTCAGGTCGGCGTACAGGTGTGGCGACGACGAGTAGGTCTCGATCGGCTCGGGCTGGCCGAAGTCGAGCGCACGGTTGATCAGCGTCCACTTGTGCAGGTCGTCCCAGTCGACGAACGTCACGGCGATACCGGTCTTGCCCGCGCGGCCGGTGCGGCCGACCCGGTGCAGATACGCCTTCTCGTCCTCGGGAATGGTGTGGTTGATCACGTGTGTGACGTCGTGCACATCGATGCCGCGCGCGGCGACATCCGTCGCGACCATGATGTCTTTTTTGCCAGCCTTGAAGGCGGCCATGGCGCGCTCGCGCTGCTCCTGGTTGAGGTCTCCATGCACGGCTGCGGCGTTGAAGCCGCGGTCGTTCAGCTCCTCGACGAGCTTTGCGGCGGCGCGCTTCGTGCGCATGAACACGATCGTCTTGCCACGTCCCTCGGCCATCAGGATACGGCCGATGACCTCGTCCTTGTCCATGTTGTGGGTGCGGTAGACCAGATGCTTGATGTTCGCCTGGGTGAGACCTTCATCGGGGGCGGATGCACGGATGTGGATCGGCCGGTTCATGAAGCGCCGCGCCAGCGCGACGATCGGGCCGGGCATCGTCGCAGAGAACAGCATCGTGTGGCGCGCGGCCGGCACCTGGTTGAACAGCTTTTCGATGTCGGACAGGAATCCGAGATCGAGCATCTTGTCAGCCTCGTCGAGCACCATCTCATGCACGTTCGACAGGGTGAGCAGACGCTGCCCGGCGAGGTCGAGGAGACGGCCAGGCGTGCCGACGACGATCTGCGCGCCGGCCTTCAACTGCTCGATCTGGCCCTCATAGGCCTTGCCGCCGTAGATCGACGCGATCTTCGTGTTGCGATTGCTCGCCGCAAGTTCGAGGTCTTCGCTCACCTGCACGCACAGCTCGCGGGTCGGAACGACGACCAGGGCCTGCACGCCGGGTGCGGGGTCGAGGCCGAGCCGCTGGATCAGCGGCAAGCCGAAGCCGAAGGTCTTGCCGGTGCCGGTCTTGGCCTGGCCGATGATGTCCTGGCCGGTGAGTGCCAGCGGGATGGTCTGTTCCTGAATGGGGAAGGGGTCGATAATGCCTTTGCTTGCAAGGGCTTCGACCATGTCCTGATCGATGGAGAGTTCGGAGAATGTCACGAAGAATGAGCCTGTCGGTTGAGTCGATCGAAAAGAATCGCGGTTGGCTACGCCCTTTTCTGTTCGTCAGTCGTCTCAGGCGTAGAGCCGTCGATCCAGTGCCGACGGCATGGCCAGTCTACCCGGGCCTGCCCCATTACACTGGCACCGTGGCATCCTGGTTCAAGTCTCGGCGCCTGCCGACGGAGATTCCGCGGCTGAAGCCGCGCGGTGAGAAGTCCGCCGCCGAGCGAATCGACCTGGCCGAGATCACCCCGGAACTGCTGCCCTATCTCGGGCAGGTCGCCTATCTGCAACTCGAGGCGTTTCAGGTGCTGGCTCGCGTTGTCAGCGCGGTGCCAGACCTGCGTGCGAAGGAAGGAATCGCGGCGGCAGCAGGAGCAGCGCTGGCCAAGTTCCACGGTCTGGTCGCGGAGATCCGCAGACACGACGCCGACCCGACTGAGGTGATGGAGCCGTTCGTCATCTCCATCGACGCGTTCCAGGCGCTCGCTGCCGGTTCTGACTGGTGCGAGACGCTGGTCGGCGTGCATGTGACAACCGGGTTGCTGGACGATTTCTTCATCCGGCTCGCGGTCGGACTCCCAGGCGATGTCGGGCCGCGCACCGCGCACCTGCTCGGAGCGGATGCGGGCACCGAGGACATCATCCGGATTCTGCAGGAGCAACTCGCCCTCGACCCCTCCCTCGGGTCTCGATTGGCGATGTGGGGGCGGCGCCTTGTCGGCGACACGCTGCTCGTCGCACGCTCAGCCCTGCCGCACGCGACCGACGGCGGTGCGATCGGCCTGAACACGGTCGAGCAGCGGATCGAGCCGGTTTTCACCGATGTCATCGCTGCGCACACCCGGCGCATGGACGAGCTCGGCCTGACCGCGTAGGGGCTGACCCCGAGTTTGCTTATGCTGTTTGCTCATGCTGCGATTCGCGTGGCACCCTTGCTGAGCGAGCTGAGCAGCGCATTGTCGCTGCGCTTGCGAAGCTCTCCGATCAGCAGCCCAGCGGCGAAGGTGACCAGCACCGCCACGATGACGGTGATCGTCCAGATCCAGCCGCCGTTCCACTTGAGCCCTGCCCAGGTGAGGGCGACCCAGACGACGGCGGCGACGGCCGTGCCGATCGCCGGAACGAGCACACTGCCGTGGCGATGACGCTCCGGCAGCACGTAACGCGCGATCAAGCCGATGACGGCCCCGGACAGACTGATGAAGAGCAGCTCCATTGCGGTCTCCCTGGCCGGACTATGCGACGAAGCCGACGCGACGGGACTCTTCGGAGCCGATCTGCACGTAGCCGATGCCCGAGATGGGGACGACATAGACGCTGCCCTTGTCGTCGGTCAGCCGCAGAACACCCGTGTTGCCCTCGAAAGCTGCCGCGACGGTCGCGGTGACGTCGGCTGAGGACTGCTCCGTTTCGAAGCTGAGCTCGCGGGGGGCGTTGAGGATGCCGATCCGAATTTCCACGTGCCATGCCTTTCGGTCTTGCGAGGGCTGATCTGCCTCTCTGCCTAGATTACGGGACAACACACAGGCCCGTGCCGTGATCGGGGCCACCGTTCTCTGTTGGCGGAAGTGCCGTCGGACGCGCGTAGACGGTCACCCCCGTCCAGGCTCTCATCACAGCTCATTGCAAATCGACGCGGCATGCAGCCGTTGACGATTCGTCACTCACCGCCCAGGTCTTGAAACAGGGTGAGCTGGATGCCGCCTGGTGCATCGAGCCGAGAGTTCAGGGAGTTCCACGGAGTTCGCGTCGGCGCCGCCACGATCGTCGCCCCACTGTCGACGAGCTTCTCAGTAGCGGTCACGCTGTCATCGACTTGGAACGCGAGGCGGATCTTGCCTGCGACCCGCCGGCCGACTTCGACCTCGTCGATGAAGTCGGCCTGTCGCGAATCGGCCAGCTCGATTGTCGCCTTTCCTGCGTCCAGCAGGGTGACTCGCCCGCCGTGGGGCGCGGAGTATGCCGCGTTCTCGGGCAGGCCGAGAGCGTCGCGGTAGAAGGCCAGAACCTCGTCGTAGTTATCGACGGTGACGACGAGTCGAAGTTGCTGCACAGGTGACATGCACGTTCTCAACAGCGTGAGGCTTCAACTTGTTCCGCCGACGGCTTACTGTCCCGGCGCTAGCCTGGCTTGGAAATAACGATCGGGAAGTGGTCATGATGAGGCGGCGAGTTGCGGGGTTGGTCGGCCTCGGTGCGACGATGCTCCTCCTCACGGCCGGCTGCACGGCGGCACCGCGACAGCCGGCCCCGCGTCCGGCGTCGTCGGCAACCTCGGTGACGCCCGTGACGCAGGCGTGCCCGGTCACTCCGGGCCGTGTTACAGTGGTGTGATACACTTGTGTGTATGGCTGAGACGTTGACGATTCGATTGAACGCTTCTGACCGGGCAGTGCTCGAAGAGGCAGCACGCAGGCAGGGGAAGGGCTTGAGCGCATTCGTCCGGGAGACGGCCGAGGCGCAGGCGCAGCGGATTCGTCGTGAAATGATCCGGACCGAGGGGGAGCGAGTGGTCGCCTATCTTGCCGAGCGCCCCGACGCGCGCCAAGAGCTTGACGAGCTCGGCACTCCGTTGAGCGAGCTGCCGTGAGTCGGATAGAGGCCGGCAGCATCGTGGTGGTTGACTGGCGCGGTGGTGCCTTGCCGCGGGAGCCCAGCAAGTTGCGTCCTGCGGTGGTTGTCGAAGACCATGCGCTGTTTCCCGGTGAGTACCCCAACATGCTCGTCGTCCCGTTGACCCGCGATGAAGGTTTGGCGCATCGATCGTTCGCTGAACGGATCGAACCAACGGTCGAAAACGGGGCAGATGCGACGTGCTGGGCGCTGGCCCACCACATCACAAGTGTTTCGCTACGACGTGTTACCCCGACCGATTCGCACATCACGCCCACGCAGTTGGCGAACGTCCGAAAACGAGTCACCCTCGCAATCGGCGGCTGAAGTTCTGTCGCAACAAGACCCGCACCAGGCACACGAGAGATGAATCTCCGAATTGCTGACGGGGCATCCGAGGCGGCCGCAACGCCATCCTCGAGTTCGGCGACACGACGTCCGGCGCACCATGCACGGCAACCCACACGTGCCCAACGCCGGACGGGCCGGCCGCGGCTTTCCGCTCAAGCCCGGGCCTATCATCGCTTGCTCAGCAGCGGATCGAGCATCCCGTCTTGAGCCGGAAAACCGACATGTTGCGGGGTCGACATGATCTCCGCCGCATATCGCCGTTGCGACTCGAATGCAGCAAGGTGGCCATGCGAAATACGGAATCGAGCCAATCGAGAAGGCAGCGGACGTGGAATCGTCGTTGCGACCAGGTGTCCGTTCACGGACGTGCCGACAACAAAGGGTGGCAGTGGCGGCTAATCTCGTTCGGCGATCGCTTTCACACTTTTCACGAGGTTGTCCCACATTCCCTTCGAGTGCTCGGCTGCTTCTGCGCTCGCGTTGTTATCCTGCGACAGCGTCAGCTCTGACCTGCCGGCCTTGCTCTCTAGCGTCCACGTGAGGGTGTGGTAATTCTCGGGCACATCATCCTGGCCGCTCAGTGGACTGAAATGCGTGTTCACCAGTCGTCGTCCGGGTTCGAACTCGAGGATCACCCCCTTGTCCTCGTACTCCCTGCCTTCCCAAACACCGCGCCAGCAGATCGGGCCGCCGATTGTCCAGTCGGTCTCGACCTCCGTGCCGAACATGAACTCCTTGATCGCGTCCCGGTCGGTGAGGACGGCCCACACACGATCCGTCGACGCATCGATCGTGATCGTCGAGGTCGCCACATATGTCCCCGCCATCGCTTTCTCCTTTCCGAACCCGTTGGCGTCGGCCCCGCCTGGCCCAAACACTACCCGGATGCTGCGACCACCGTCCTGAAGGAAGATGACGGCCGGCGACAACCGCCGCCGGGGCGTGCGTGCAGCGGAGCGACACAGTCAGCCATCACCGAACGACGGCGGCGACCGCACCGATTTCGACCAGCGCGCCAGGAACGCCCAGCCCAGCGACTCGAGCCCCCGTCACCAAGGCGGGCTCGTCCGACGCGAGTTCAGTCGCGATCGCTCCATACGCGGCCGCCAGGTCGACCCCGTCGACGAACAGCACCGTCCACTGCACGACGTCTTCGATGGTCGCGCCCGCTGCGGCCAGCGCAGTCTTGACGTTCTCCAGGGCGCGAGCGGACTGTGCCGCCACGTCGCCTTCGCCGACCAGTGAACCGTCGGCCGAGACTGAGTTCTGACCACCAACGTAGATCGTGGTTGCATCGGCCGGCACAACGGCGACGTGGCTGAAGGCCGGACTGTGGACAAGCCCCTCGGGGCGAATACGTTCAATGGGCATGCCTCACGATGGCATGGACGACCACATAAGCCATCGTGCCGGCCGGGCGCGACGAGCCCGCAAGCCGGTCGATGACCGGGATAATCGAGCCGAGAGCGCCTGCGGTTCGCGAACGTTGTCGGTGGAAGCGGCTACCTTTGCTGTCGTGACCACAACGCGTTTCCGCACCATTCCGGATGTGGCGCGCGGCACTGCGCGATTCCCGGCTGCTGCGGTGACCTTGGATGCGTCCCAGCGCGCGGTCGTCGAGCTGGCTGATGCGGCATCCGCCGTTGTCGTCGGTGCCCCGGGCACCGGCAAGACGACCACGCTGATCGAGGTCGTCGCCGATCGTGTGCTGAGCCGAGGCTGGTCGAGTGCCGAAGTGCTCGTGCTGACGACCGCGCGAACGACCGCTACGCGGCTGCGCGACCGGCTCGCACTGCGACTGAACATCGCCACCAGCGGGCCGATCGCGCGCACGGTGAACTCGGTCGCGTTCGACATCGTGCGACACGCGGCGCGCGAGGCCGGCGCGCCGGCCCCTCGCCTGCTGACCGGCGGTGATCAGGACAGCGACATCGCCCAGTTGCTCGCCGGGCAGGATCAGGACGGCACGGGCCCGGCCTGGCCTGAATTGCTTGGACCAGACGTGCGCCGCCTGCGCGGATTCCGCACGGAGTTGCGTGAGCTCATGATGAGGGCGACCGAATACGGGGTGACCCCGGAACGCCTGGCGGAGCTGGCGCGCGTGCACCACCGGCCGGAGTGGATCGCCGCCGCCGGCTTTCTCGTCGACTACTACCGGGCGATCAGCCGTGCGCGTGAACGACAATTCGATTCCGCCGAACTCGTTCAGTTCGCGGTCAAAGCCCTCGCAGACGGGCAGGTGCCTGAGGCCGTCGTGGGACTGCGGCTCGTGCTCGTCGACGATGTGCAGGAGCTCACGACGTCCGGTGTTGCGCTGTTGCGAGCACTTGCAGCGCGCGACGTGGGCGTGATCGCATTCGGCGATCCGGATGTCGCGGCCAACGCGTTTCGCGGGGGCGAACCGAACACCCTCGGGCGGATGCGCGCGCTGCTGGGCCTTCCGAGGCTCGCCACGCTGTTTCTGACCGACGTGCATCGGCAAAGCACGGCACTGCGGGCGCTGACCCAGGCCGTGACCGAGCGGATCGGCACGGCCGGGATCGTCGGGCACCGGCGGGCCAGCGCTGCCGATCCGACGGATGCCGCTGACCAGACCAACACGGCAGCCTCGACCGACGCTGTCGATCCGATCGTCCGGATCGAGGCGGAAACGCCGGCACGAGAATGGACTGCGATCGCCCGCATGCTGCGCGAACACCACCTGCTGCACGGCGTCGACTGGGCCGACATGGCGGTCGTGGTGCGCAGCGGGGCACAGGTTCCCGCGGTCGCCCGCGCCCTCGCGCTCGCCGATGTGCCGACGCGCACCGCCGTCGGTGGTCGGCCGCTGCGCGACGACAATGCGGCGCGCAGTCTGCTCACCGTGGTCGACACAGGCATCGGTCGTTCCGTCTTGACGGCTCCGGTTGCGACGGCGATGCTGACCGGTCCGTTCGGCGGCCTGGACAAGCTGACCGTGCGCCGTCTGCGACTCGCGCTGCGCGCCGAGGAACTGGCCGGCGGCGGAAATCGCACCAGTGATGAGCTGCTCGCCGACGCACTGGAAGCTCCCGGGCGTCTCACCACGATCGACAACAGGGTCGGCCGTGACGCAGCCAAGCTGGCGCAGACACTGCACGACGTGCGGCAACTCGCGGCCTCCGGTGGCAGCATCGAAGAGGTGCTCTGGCTGGTGTGGGAGAAGAGCGGCCTCGCATCCGTTTGGCTCGATCAAGCGCTCGGCGGCGGAATCGTCGCCACGGAGGCGAATCGCAACCTCGACGGCATCCTCGCGCTGTTCACCGCGGCGAAGCGGTTCGTCGAGCGTGATCCCACCGCCGGGGCGACGGTGTTCCTCGACAGTGTGCTCGACGCAGAGGTGCCTGAGGACACGCTGGCACCGCAGGCCGCGACCGACTCCGTGCTGGTGACGACTCCGCCGGGCGTTGTCGGGCTGGAGTTCGATGTCGTCGCCGTCGCCGGCCTGCAAGACGGCATCTGGCCGAACCTGCGGCTGCGCGGTTCCCTGCTGTATCCGGGTCAACTCGTACGGGTCGTGACGGGTCTCGGCGACGCAGAGCTGGACGGTCGCAAGGAAGTGCTCGGCGACGAACTGCGGATGCTTGCGCTGGCGGTCTCGCGCGCGCGCAGGCAGGTGATCCTGGCGGCGGTCTCCAACGAAGACGAGACCGCGAGCGTGTTCTTCGCGCTCCTGCCGGAATCGACGGTCGTCGTGGAATCGGGGCGGCCGCCGCTGTCCTTGCGGGACCTGACCGGGCGGCTGCGTCGCGAACTCACGGCGCCTGCGGTCGAAGCTGGCCAGACCCAAGCAGGCCAGACCCAGGCTGGCCAGACCCGGGCAGGCCAGACCCGGACAGATCGATATTCGGCGGCTCAGCGCGATGCTGCCGCAGGTTTGGCGCGGCTGGCGGCACAGCGTGTGCCGGGAGCGGACCCCGCGGACTGGCACGGTCTGATCGAGTTGTCGACCACGGACCCCCTGTATCTCGACGATGAGACGGTTCCGGTGTCGCCGTCGCGGTTGCAGGCGTTCGAGGACTCCCCGCTGGACTGGTTTGTGGACACGGTCTCCGGCAGCCAGACGAGCACGGCGATGGGACTGGGCACCATCGTGCACTGGGCCATGGAGACCGCAACGGACGCCAGCGTCGATGCGGTGTGGGCCGGAGTGCAGAGCCGGTGGAACGAGTTGCTCTTCGAATCGCCGTGGATCGCCGAACAGCAGCAGCGGGCCGCGCGCACCCTCGCCGCCGGAGTAGCCGAGTATCTTGCCGACTTCCAGCGTGACGGCAAGCAACTCGCTGCTGCAGAAGAACGCTTCACGCTCGAGATCGGACGCGCCACGGTCAGGGGAGCGATCGACCGCATAGAACGCGCCGCAGACGGCTCGATCGTCATCGTCGATCTGAAGACGGGCGCTGCGATCACCCGGCAAGACGAGATCGACGCGCATCCGCAACTCGGTGCATACCAACTGGCGTATGCGTCGGGGGCGCTCGATCCGTTCCTCGAAGAACTGGGCGCGCACCACTCCGGGGGCGCGAAACTGCTCTACGTGAAGAAGGGCGTGCGGAAGAAACTGTATCGCGAGGCGGTGCAGGCGCCGCTCACCGAGGAGGAGCTCGAGGGCTTTCGTTCGCGCATCCGCCAGGCGGCGATCGGCATGGCAGCCGCCGAATTCCGCGGTGCCCGCGAGCTGACCCAGTGGGGGATGAATACGGCGCAACGCGCACTGCACCGGGTGAGGGCGGTCAGCAGTGACTGACGCGCAGCAGATCGAATGGCCGGCTATCGGCGCGGATCAGATCGCGCGGGCGCTCGGCAACCCGCCGCCGACAGCACAGCAGAAGGCGATCATCGAGGCGCTGCCGACCCCCGCGCTCGTGATCGCCGGCGCCGGCAGCGGCAAGACCGAGACCATGGCCAATCGGGTGCTGTGGTTGCTGGCCAACGGGCATGTGCGGGCGAGCGAGATCCTCGGGCTCACCTTCACCCGCAAGGCGGCGGGGGAGTTGGCGACACGCATCCGCCAGCGTATCGCCAAGCTTGCCGAGGTGGGGCTGATGCCCGGTGACTACGACCCATTCGATCCGCCGGTCGTCGCCACGTACAACTCCTTCGCGAACACGATCTTCCGAGACAATGCGGTCCTGATCGGGCGCGAGAGCGATGGCGCTGTGCTCGGTGAGGCCAGCGCGTGGCAACTGGCACGCTCGATCGTCGTCGGAAGCTCAGACCCGCAGCTGGCGACGCTCGAGCAGAACGTCGACACCGTGACGAAGGCCGTGCTCGGTCTGAGCCACGCGCTCAGCGAGAACGTCGCCGTGGCCGCAGACGTGAGCGCGATGGCGCAGGAGTTCGCCGCCCTGGCCGAGTTGCCGCCGGGAAGCAGCCGCGGCGCATACGAGGATGCGGTCACGCTCGCGACCGGCGTCGGGTCTCTGCCGGTGCTGCTCGACCTGGCCGAACGATTCGCGGATGCGAAGCGGCAGCGCGGCTTCGTCGAATACTCCGACCAGGTCGCGCTCGCCCTTGACATCGTGCGCCGCGTGCCGCGGGTCGCCGCCGACCTGCGAGAACGCCATGCCGTGGTGTTGCTCGATGAGTATCAGGACACCTCCGTCGTGCAGACCTGGCTGCTGTCAGAACTGTTCGCGGGTCATCCGGTGATGGCGGTCGGTGATCCGAACCAGTCGATCTATGGCTGGCGCGGAGCGAGCGCGGGCAACCTGGACCAGTTCGGCGATCAGTTCGCCGGAGGGCGTTGTCAGCAATTCGTGCTGACCACGAGCTGGCGCAACGGTCACGACATCCTCGCCGTGGCGAACGCGCTCGTCGCACCGCTTGCGACCGAATCGACCGGGGCGACCGACGGGGGGCCACGCGGGGCGGAAGGGCTGTGCGGAGCTCAGGGGCTGCGCGGCGCGGGCGCCCGTGTGCCAGTCGAGAAATTGACGGCGGGGCCGAACGCATCCGATCGCCCGGTCGAGGTGATCGTGACGGAGACCCTTCCCGATGAGGCGGACGCGACGGCGCTCTGGCTCAAGAAGCAGTTGGTCGTGGCGGACGGCCAGGAGAAGCCGAAAGCCGCCATGCTGTTCCGTGCGCGCAAGACGCAGGCGGCGTTCATCGATGCACTGCGCCGACACGGTGTGCCGTATCACGTGCTCGGCATCGGCGGACTGCTCGCCGAGCCCGAGATCGCCGACCTGGTCAGCGCCCTCGCCGTCGTCAACGATCCGACAGCCGGCTCCGAACTCGTGCGACTGCTGTCCGGATCACGATGGCGGATCGGAGTGCGTGACCTGCATGCGCTCAGCCGCGTGGCGTCTTGGCTGCGCGACCGCGACTACGCACAGCAGCCGCTGCACGACGACGTGCGTGAGCGCCTGCGATCATCCGTAGCCGAAGGGGAGGGCGGCTCCGTTGTCGACGCGCTCGACTTCGTTGCGCGCGCGCGCGATGGGCACAGCCAATTGCAGGCATTCAGCGAGGTGGGGCTGGAGCGCATGCGCAACGCGGGTGCGCTCTTCGCTCGATTGCGCGCGCGGGCAGGCCTTGACCTGATCGACTTCGTCGCACTGGTCGAGCAGGAACTGCTGCTGGACATCGAGGTGGCGGCGAACGAGAGCAGGCCGGGTGGCCGTGCCGCTCGAGCGAACATGGATGCCTTTCTCGACGCTTTGCACGGCTATCTGGTGGTCAGCGAGACGGCCGGGCTCGGCGGGTTCCTCGCCTGGCTGCGCGAGGCGGAGTGGCGCGACGGACTTGCGCCGCGGCCGGAGGAGCCGGAGGCAGGCACCGTGCAACTGCTCACCGTGCACGGCGCGAAGGGGCTGGAATGGGACATCGTGGTCGTGCCGCGCTTCGTGGAGGGCGAACTGCCGGCATCCGCAAGCGAGGGATCGGGCGGCTGGCTCGGTTTCGGCCAGCTGCCCTACGAGTTCCGCGGCGATGCCGACGAACTGCCCGTGTTCGACTGGCGGGCGGCGCAGACCCGCAAGGAACTGCTCGACAAGCGGGATGCGTTCAAAGCGGCCGTCAAGCACCGCCACGAGGACGAGGAGAGACGGCTTGCGTACGTCGCCGTCACGCGGGCGCGGCATGCACTGTTGCTGACCGGTTCGTTCTGGGCGACGCAGGCCAGGCCGCGGCGCCCGAGCCTGTTTCTCGTCGAACTGTCGGAGGCCGGCGTGATCGGACCGCTCCCCGAAGTCAGCGAGGCAGAGGAGAACCCGCTCGGCGATGTCGACGACACCTTCGCGTGGCCGCTGGATCCGCTCGGCGATCGGCGGGAGGCCGTTCGAGCCGCCGCCGAGCTGGTGCGCGCCACTGAGCCGAGGGATGCCGGCGCGTGGCAGCGTGAACTGGATGTGCTCCTCGAGGAGCGCCGGCGTCGGCTCGACGCTGCGGGGACGATCGCGCTGCCGACGCGGGTGCCCGCCTCGCGGTTCAAGGACTACGTGACCGACCCGTCTGCGGTGGCGGCCGGGTTGCGCCGGCCGATGCCGGAACGACCGTATCGGGCGACCCGGCTCGGCACGCTCTTCCATGAATGGGTCGAACGGCGTTACGGCACCGGCGGCACGAGCGAGACGTTCGACGCGTTCGACGCGGAACTGGATCTCGAGCCGGATTCGGTCGCCGAGAGCGACCTGGCCCGACTACAGGCGACGTTCGAGGCATCGCCCTGGGCCGGGCGACGGCCGGTCGAGGTCGAGCGCGAGATCCATCTGCCGTTCGACGGGCGCATCGTCATCTGCAAGATCGATGCGGTGTACGAGGAGGGCGGCCGTTATCAGGTCGTCGATTGGAAGACCGGCAAGGCGCCGGCGGACGCCGCCGACCTCGAACGCAGACAACTCCAACTGGCTCTGTATCGGGCCGCTTATGCACACTGGGCCGGCGTCGATCCGGATCGCATCGACGCATTCTTCTATTTCGTCGCAGACGATGCGATCGTCACGCCGGAACATCTCGACGACGAACAAGAGCTTGTCGCGCGCTGGCGCCGAGCGCTGGACGCCCAGTAGCGCAGCCCGGCCCGTGCCAGCCCAGCACCCGGCGAATCAGTCCTCGTCAGGTGCCGGTCGATCACCCTCACGATCGTCCACGGGCTCGAGGCCCACAGCGTAGTCGTCATCGTGGTCGATGGGTGTTGCCGCGAGCATGGCTTCGACATCCGTGACGGCCATGATCGGCCCGGTCTCCGGGCTCAGCGGTGCAGCGCTGTCACTGTGCACCGTATCTGCGAGTGATGCGAGCATCGCCACGGCGTCGTCGACGATCGATTGGTCGTGCAGTTCGCGGCCGTGCAGGAGCCAACGGGCGAGCTCGAGTTCCGCATAGAGCATGGCGCGACGAATGAACTGCCGATCGGTGGTCACCTGTCGTGCCGCACCGTAGGCGCCGAGGGCGCTTTCCGCTGCGTCGCCGCGCATGCCCAACAGCCAGTGCAGGTCACGTGCGGGGTCTCCGACGCTGAGTGCCGACCACCCGAGCACACCGGCGACGGCCTCATCGGCGATCAGGAGGGAATCCGCGGAGAGCGCGCCGTTGATCACCACAGGCTGGAACTGCCAGACCGCGTTGTCGCTCGCCGCCTCGCGCCAGCGGTCGCGCAACGCAGCAGGCAGGAGTCCTGTTGCGGCCGCCGACTCGATCACCGCAAGGGCCGAGGAATGCGAGTCCGCGGAGGCAAGCACCGGCAGACCGGCTTCACCGACGAAGCCGGTGGGCAGCGAATGGATCGCCGCGATCGCGCGCCCGATCGACCCGGCCAAGCCATCGTCTCCTGCTTGGATGTCCTCGACGGCGACCTTGCCGCCCGGGAGAAAGTCGTAGACGACGGCGCGAGTGCCTCCGACCGGCGCCTGGCCTGCGAACGTCGGAACGTCGAACGGCAGCCGGCCCCTGATGCCTGCTGTCAGTGCACTTAACGCGACCAGATCGGTGCTCTGCTCCGTTTCGGCCGCCTGCGAGGTCGGAACGCGGATGATCAACTGGCGTCCGTCGCGCCCGTTCAGCAGTGCGGCGTCATAGTCGCCATGGCCACCGTAGCTGTAGCTGCGCGTGCCGGCGACGTCCAACCCGGCGACAGCGGAGGTAGCCAGCGCGGCTAGAGTGAGATGGGATCTGGCCATACCGTCTAGGGTAGGTCGACATCCCCCGGCACATGCCGTTCGCCACGCCTGCGCAGCGGTTCGCTCTCAGGACAGGTGGGCGCACAATCACGCACAAGGGAGAAGGATGCCACACTCCTGGCAGACACGGCTGCCCTTGACGAGGGCCGCCGTCGACCGTGATGCGGGTCGCAGAATGCACCCGGCACTGTTCGATGAGCTGCTCGAGGACCAGGCAACCCGGCTGCTGCCGCTTTGGGGCGGTCGCGCGCTGCTGCAGCCGGCAACACTGGGTGCTACAACACTGGGTGCGACAACACTGGATGCGACGACAGCGGATGCGGCAATCCCGGCTGGTGCAACCCCGGCTGGTGCAACTCCGACGGCACCCGCGCTCGCGTTGCTCCCGACCGACGCGGCGACCTCAGCGCTTGTACGGGTCTATCTCGGTCTGACACTGGAGGCGTCCGTCGGCGAACCGGCGGGGACTCCAGTCATCGCCGTTGTGCTCACCGACGCTGCGGCCGCCGAGCTCGAATCCGCCGAATCGTGCTGGGCAAACCTGCGCAGCGTCGCGGCGGGGTTGAGCGATCGCGACGCGGGCCTGTTCACCGAGGCGTTGGCGATCACGAACTGGCACGCGGCTCACACGCATTGCCCGCGTTGCGGCACGCCCACGGTCGTCGAGCAGGGCGGTTGGCTGCGTCGCTGCCTCGTCGACGACAACGAGGTGTTCCCACGCACCGATCCGGCCGTCATCGCGGCGGTGCTCGACGCGGATGGTCGCCTTCTGCTCGGCTCGAACGCGATGTGGGAGAACAACCGCTGGTCGTTGCTCGCCGGCTTTGTCGAAGCCGGCGAGTCGTTCGAGTCCGCAGTGGCGCGGGAGATCCTCGAAGAGTCCGGCATGCGGGTCGTGGGTCCTGAATACCTGGCCTCGCAGCCGTGGCCTTTTCCGGCCTCGATCATGGTCGGCTTCCGTTGCCGCATTGCGGGCAGCCAGGATCCGGCGGCGCTGCGGCCGGATGGCGAAGAGATCCTGGCCCTGCGCTGGTTCAGCCGCGAAGAACTCTGGCGCGAGCGCGACGAGCTGCTGCTGCCGGGTAGCTCTTCGATCGCTCATGCGATCGTCGCAGACTGGTACGGTGGGCCGCTCGACGGGCCGCCCGGCCGGCCCGGATGAAGGGGCCGGACGGCATGAGCGAGCGCGGCCCGGAAGCGCTGCTCGACGCGCTCGACGCCGGTCAGCGCGTCGCGGCGGAAGCGCTGCTCGGCCCGGTTTGCGTGCTAGCCGGCGCAGGCACGGGAAAGACCCGGGCGATCACCCATCGCATCGCCTACGGTGTCGCCACCGGTGTGTATGCGCCGAACCGGGTGATGGCGCTGACCTTCACAGCGCGGGCCGCCGCCGAACTGCGCGGCCGGCTGCGGCTGCTCGGTGCGGGAGGCGTGGCGGCGCGCACCTTCCACGCGGCCGCGCTCAGCCAGCTGAACTACTTCTGGCCGCTGGTGATCGGTGGCAGGCTGCCGAGCCTGCTCGACGGCAAGGCGCGGTTGCTCGGGCACGCCGCTGAACGACTGAAGATCAAGGTGGACACGGCGACCCTCCGGGACATCGCTGCCGAGATCGAGTGGCGCAAGGTTTCCGCGCTCAGCATCGACCAGTACGCGGATGCCGTTTCCGGCACCGCTGTTGTGTCCGGCACCAGCGTGCCCGGTTCCGCGCGCCGCAGCATCCCAGGCGCTTTGAGCGCCGACCAGCTGGTGCGGTTGCAACGCGCCTACGAAGAGCTCAAGGACGAGCGGCGTCAGCTCGACTTCGAAGACGTGCTGCTGACCTGCACCGGAATGATGGAAACCGAGCCGTCCGTTGCCATGCACGTGCGCGAGCAGTACCGCTTCTTTGTCGTGGACGAGTATCAGGACGTTTCACCGCTTCAGCAGAACCTGCTCGATCTGTGGCTCGGCGGTCGCAGTGATCTCTGCGTGGTCGGTGACGCCAGTCAGACGATCTACTCATTCGCCGGTGCGCGCAGTTCGTATCTGCTGGATTTCCAGAGGCGCTACGATGACGCCGCCATCGTGCGTCTCGAACGGAACTATCGCTCGACCCCGGCGATCGTGGCGACGGCCAATCGGCTCATGCGCGGCCGTCCCGGTGCGCTGGTGCTGCACGCCGCCGAGGATGAGGTCGCGACGAAGCCGGAGGGGTCGGTGTCAAAAGGCGCGACGCCGACGGTGACGGCGCATCCGCACGACATGGCCGAGGCGCGCGCGGTCGCAGCGAGCATCCAGCAGCAGCTGGCCGCGGGCATGAGGCCGGAATCGATCGCCGTGCTGTATCGCGTGAACGCTCAGGCGGCCGCGATGGAGACGGCGCTGAACGACGCCGGCGTCAGCTTCCAGATTCGAGGCGCAAAACGCTTCTTCGATCTGCCGGAGGTGCGCCAGGCAGTGATGGCCTTACGCGGCGCCTCCGTGTCGATCATCGGCGAGCCGCTGTTCAAGTCGGTCAGTGACGTTCTGCGCTCGCTCGGCTGGTCACAGCAGCAACCGGAGGCCCGCGGTGCCCTGCGTGATCGTTGGGAGTCGCTCAACGCGATCATGGGGCTGGTCGATCAGGCCGATGCCACCACCACTCTGCGCCGCTTCACGGATGAACTGCTGGAACGGCAAGCCGGGCAGCACGAGCCGACGGTCTCGGCTGTGACGCTGGCGACACTGCATTCCGCAAAGGGGCTCGAATGGGACTCGGTCTACCTGATCGGGCTCAGCGAGGGCTTGGTGCCGATCAGCTACGCGACCACGGTCGATCAACTCGACGAGGAACGACGCCTGCTCTACGTCGGTATCACGCGCGCCCGCCGGCACCTGCAGTTGAGTTGGTCTGCACAGGGAGCCGGTCGCGAGGGCCTGCGAGTGGCGTCACGTTTTCTGGCAGAGATCGGCACCGGCACTCCTCATGAACCCGGTGCGAGAACACGCTGACCAGTCCCGAGCTCTCATCGATCAGGATGCTGCTGCTCGCGCTCAACCCGCCCGGCGTGCCCAGCAGACGCGCCGCCAGAATGCGGGTTGCGTGCACGGCGGCATCCGCAGAACCCAGTGTGGTCTCTGTGGCCGCGTTCTTGCCGGCGAGCTGGGTTGCCATCGCCGGCCACGCCGGGTCCGCGTCGACCCGTTCGAGCTCGATGCAGTGCAGACAGGGGCCCTCTCCCGGTTCGACGAACGGGCCGATCCGGATGAACCGGTCGCCGAAGACGATCGGAAGGTGTGGGATGTCACGGCGCAGCCACGCGCCGTAGCGCACCGGAGCGATCGCGAAGCGCGCCACGATCACCGCTGCATCGACTGCGACGTCTACGGCGGTATCGGCAACGGCGGCCACGTCCATGCCGTTCTGCGGGATCAGTTCGCGCAGCAGTATCGCAGAGCGGCCCATGCCGTCCACGGCCACACTCGGCCGGCGGGATGTTGCTGCTCCTTCCACGTTCTGCGGCAGCAGGGCGGGGCGCAGCGCATCCAGAAGTGCGGCGATCTCCGACGGCGTCGCGCCGGCTTCTGTGCCGATCAACTCCAGTCCGGAGCGCGGCACTCCGACGGCGAGGGCAGCGAGCATCCGCTGGGTCGCCGTGGTCGCATCTGGAAGCGTGCAGGTGGGGATGTCCACCCCGACCTGCATGCAATACGGGTTTCGCCAGAGAACCGGAATGCGAGGATTCAGTCGAAGCACCATGAAGGAATGATGCCGGTTCTCGCGGATGCCACCCGAAAGTTATCCACAGCCCCGGCGTCGGCGACCACGTCGACACCCCCGATTCCAGCTGCGGCGTGCGATGATCGCCACGCCACCGGGACTGCGGCGCTCAGCTTTCGGTCGGGCGGTCGGATCCGTCGTCGCGCAGGAGGTCTTCGAGCGCCTGATCGACCTCGTCCAATTGCGGCTCCTCCCCGCGCGAGGCGGCCGTCAATCGTGCGACGAGTGCGGCAGGATCGTCCAAGTCATCCGCTGTCGGAAGCAGGTCGGGATGCGACCAGAGGGCGTCTCGACCGCGGTCGCCCGCGGCATCCGTCACCGCCTGCCACATCGCTGCGGCCTCGCGGAGCCGGCGCGGCCGCAGCTCCAGGCCGACCAGCGTCGCAAACGCGGACTCTGCCGGTCCACCGGATGCGCGCCGGCGCCGCACGGTCTCCGCGACGGCATCGGTCTTCGGCAGGCGCGCGCTCGCCTTCGCCGTGACGACATCGACCCAACCTTCGATCAGGGCGAGCATGGTCTCCAGCCGGCTGAGGGCAGCGAGCTGAGCGTCCGTTTTCGGCGGGATCAAGGCGCCGCTGACCATTGCCTGGCGCAGTTCCTCAGGGTTGGCCGGATCGAAGCTCTCGGCGAGTTCCTGCATCCGCTGCGTGTCGATGTGGATGCCTTTGGCGAACTCGGTGATCGAGGTCAGCAGCTGCAGCCGCAACCACTTGGCGTGCCGGAACAGCCGGGCGTGCGCGAGTTCGCGCACCGCCAGGTACAGCGCCACCTGATCGGTCGGGATGTCGAGACCGTCGCCGAACTCCGCAACGTTCTGTGGCAGAAGGGCGGCCCGGCCATCCTCGAGCAGGGGGATGCTGACATCGCCTCCGGAGACGACCTCGGCGGCGAGTTGGCCGACGACCTGGCCCAACTGCATCGCGAACAGCGTGCCGCCGACCGCACGGACCACATTGCCGGCGCCCGCCAGCATCGCCCGCATCTCTTCCGGAGCCTGTTCCTGCAGCACCTGGGTCAGTGCGTTCGAGATACTCGTGGCCACCGGCTCAGCCAGTTGCGTCCACAGCGGCATCGTCAGGCGTACCCATTCCGGGCGGCCGATCAGAGACGGCTCCTGTACCAGCGCCGAGATGTCGGTGACCTCGTCGAGCCAGAGTGCCGCCACGTGGAAGGCTTGTTCGAGCGCGGCGCGCTGCGCATCATCCGTCGGCTTCGCGTTCTTCGCCGCGAGCTCCTTGCCCTGCTCGAGGGCGAGATTCCAGTTGATGCTGTCCGCGCCGTTGCGGATCGCGTTCTGCAGCTGCCCGAGCAGCTGCTGGAGGGCTGCCGGGTCGCTCGGCAGACCGGCGGCGCCTGCCAGTTGACTCGGGTCGATCGAGGAATTGCCCGACAGGATCTCACGCAGCATGTCCGTGAACTCGTCGTCGGCACGGAATTCGTCGTCGGCGTTGTCGGGTTCGTTGTCAACCATGTCATCCGCCTCTTCCGTACCAGGGCAACCTCTCAGGCGCAGAATCTACGCTAACCTGTGCTGCTCGGTCGTGGATGGGAATTGCCCTAAGCTCGTGCATCGAGGTGTCCGCCTGTCGCGAACACGTCAGCGAGGAAGGATCCGGGTAGGTGACGCTGTTCTCTGCTGACGACTCGGAATCCGCGGAGACGTTGCAGTGGCAACAGACGCCTCGACCGCGGATGCGCCGCCGCGTCGTCGTCGGCTGGGTTCTGCTGGCTGTGGCAATCGTCGCCGTTCTCTTGCTGAGCGTGAGCCCGGCGCCGTATGTCATCGAGCAGCCGGGGCCCGTGTTCAACACTCTGGGGTCTGACCAGCAGGTCTGGCCGAGCGAGCCGGCGGGCACAGACAAGACGAGCACAGACAAGGCGAGCACAGACAAGAAGCCGCTCATTTCGATCCCCGGGGTGAAGACATATCCCACCGCGGGCAGTCTCGACCTGCTGACGGTCAGTGTTCAAGGCAACCCGAAGCAGCTGCCGAATTGGCTCGATGTCGTCGAGGCTTGGTTTCAGCCGAGCATGGCGGTGATCCCCGTCGCTGTCGCCTACCCGCCGTCCGTCTCGGTGAATCAGCAGAACCAACAGAACGAGCAGTTGATGGTCGACTCGCAGCAGGATGCGATCGCGGCAGCGCTGGGCCGACTCGGCTACGTCTTTCCCCGGGCCGTGGCCGTCAAGCAGATCATCTCCGGCACGCCGGCCGCTGAAACGTTGAAGGTGGGCGACGAGATCAACACGGTCAACGGAACCGCGGTCCCGGGTGTGCAATCGCTGCGGGAGGCCCTGAAGAAGAATGGTGCAGGCAGACCGGCGACGCTCGGAATCACTCGCGATGGAAAGTTGCAAACGGTCGCGGTGACGCCGGAGGAAAGCTCAGGCGCCGTGATTCTCGGGATCGGCGCCGGAATGGACTACACGTTCCCGATCGATGTGAAGATCCAGCTCAACAACGTCGGCGGCCCGAGCGCCGGGCAGATGTTCGCACTCGGAATCATTGACAAGCTCACACCCGGCGCGCTCACCGGCGGCCAGCGTGTCGCAGGCACCGGCACGATCGACGACGAGGGGAACATCGGGCCGATCGGCGGCATCCGTCAGAAGATGTTCGGTGCGCGAGCGGCCGGCGCGCAATGGTTTCTCGCTCCCGCGTCCAACTGCGATGAGGTCACAGGCCATGTTCCGAGCGGGATCAGGGTGTTCGCTGTCAAGACGCTGAAGGACTCGCTCACGGTGCTCAAGACCATCGGCGAGAAGGGTGACCTTGCGGCACTGCCGGCCTGCCCGGCGAACTGACCGAGCGGGCGGGTCAAGCGCATCCACAGGCATCGGCGCCTAGGATAGGTATTCCACGCTTGCACAGCACAGCGACCTGGACAGAACACCGATGAGGGCATACACGTGACATCCACAGCAACAGCGCGGCCGAATCGGTCTCGACGGGCGGCCGTTTGGATCACTTTGGCGATCATCGTCGCCCTGTTGATCGGTTTCTTCATCTTCGCGAGCCTGTACACGGATGTGCTCTGGTACTCGCAGGTCGGTTTCCTGGAGGTGCTCACCACCCAGTGGGCCGCCGGCATTGTGCTGTTCTTCGCCGGCTTCTTAGCGATGGCACTGCCGCTGTGGTTGTCGATGCAACTCGCGTATCGATTGCGGCCGGTGTACGCCAAGCTCAGCGGTCAGTTGGATCGCTATCAGCAGGTGATCGAACCACTGCGCAAGCTGGCGATGTACGGCATCCCGATCGTCTTCGGACTGTTTTCCGGGGTTGCGACGGCCAGCCGGTGGCAGACCACGCTGATGTGGTTGAACAGCACGCCGTACGGCAAGACCGACCCGCTGTTCCACCTGGATATCTCGTTCTACCTGTTCGATCTGCCGTTCTATCGTGGGCTGGTCGGGTTCTCCTCCGCCGTCGTCATCATCGCGTTCATCGCCACGTTGGCGACCTGCTATCTGTACGGGTCGATCCGAGTCAGTGGCCGCGAGGTGCGCATCTCGAAGGCGGCGCGCGTGCAGATCGCGGTGGTCGCCGCGATCTACCTTCTGCTTCAGGCGGTGAGCGTCTGGCTCGATCGGTACGTGACGCTGACCGACAGCAACGTGCACAACATGATCAACGGTGCCGCGTACACCGACATCAACGCGACGATTCCGGGGCGCACGATCCTGGCCGGCATCGCGATCGTGGTGGCGGCCTTGTTCCTGCTCACCGCTTTCATCGGGCGCTGGCGTTTCCCGATGGTCGGAACGGCTCTGCTGCTGGTCTCTGTGATCGTCGTTGGGGCGCTCTACCCCTGGGGGGTGCAGCAGTTCCAGGTCGAGCCGAGCATCAAGACCATTGAGGCGCCGTACATCAGCCGATCGATCGCCGCCACGCGCGACGCCTATGGCGTGTCGAACGTGCAGGTGAAGTCGTACAACGCGATCACCGATGCAGAGCCGGGGGCGCTGCGAAAGGATGCGAACACGACCGCCAGCATCCGCATCCTGGACCCCGCGATCGTCTCGCCGGCGTTCGGGCAGCTGCAGCAGTTCAAGCAGTACTACGGCTTCCCGCAGACGCTTTATGTCGATCGCTACACCATCGACGGCAAAGAGCAGGACACCGTGGTATCCACACGCGAGCTGCACCAATCAGGCCTCGGTGCGACGCAGAACTGGTACAACGACACGATCGTGTACACACACGGCTACGGCGTCGTGGCCGCGTATGGCAATCAGCGCACGTCAGACGGCCAGCCGAACTTTCTCGAGTCGGGCATCCCGACCACCGGCAAACTCGGAAACTACCAGCCGCGGATCTATTTCGGCACCGACTCGCCGAAATACTCCATCGTCGGCGCACCGAGTGGCAGCAAGCCGGTCGAGCTCGACTACCCGGCGGGCACGGGCTCCAACCAGGTGACCTATACCACCTATACCGGCAACGGCGGCCCCAAGCTCGACAACATCTTCAACAAGCTCGTTTACGCGCTGAAGTTCCAGGACCAGGAGATCCTGCTCTCGGATGCGGTCAACAAGGATTCCCAGATCTTGTACAACAGGAACCCTGCCGCGCGTGTGCGCGCCGTCGCGCCCTACCTCACGCTGGATTCCGATCCATACCCGAGCGTGATCAACGGCCACGTGGAATGGATCGTCGATGGCTACACCACCAGCGACGCGTACCCGTATTCCGCGCAGGGCAGCCTCAGCGATGCGATCGCCGACACGCAGACGCCGAAGCAGCTGTACCCGATGGATGACATCAACTACATCCGCAACTCGGTCAAGGCCAC
Organism: Microbacteriaceae bacterium; assembly: GCA_004297935.1. Taxonomy (GTDB): domain Bacteria; phylum Actinomycetota; class Actinomycetes; order Actinomycetales; family Microbacteriaceae; genus Rathayibacter_A. The sequence continues at coordinate 179,847 of SCRE01000014.1, forward strand.
CGTCGATGCCTACACCGGTAAGGTCACGCTGTACGCATGGGACACCAGCGACCCGATCCTGAAGACCTGGCAGAAGATCTTCCCCGGCACCCTGAAGCCGCTGAGCTCGATGAGCGGCGAACTGCTCAGCCATGTGCGCTACCCGGCCGACCTGTTCAAGGTGCAGCGCAGCATCCTTGGCACGTATCACGTCACCGACCCGGGGTCGTTCTTCTCCAGCGAGGACGCCTGGAAGACGCCGGAGGACCCGAACTCCGTCAACAACACCCAGCCGCCGTACTACCTGACCATGCAGATGCCGGGGCAGACCTCGCCGACGTTCTCGCTCTACTCGACCTATATCCCTGAGGCCACGAGCGAGTCCAACCGCAGTGTGCTGCGCGGCTATCTCGCGGTCGACGCGGATGCCGGCAGCACGCCGGGCAAGGTTGCGAAAGACTACGGAACGCTGCGGATGCTGCGCCTGCCGTCGGATGACAATGTGCCGGGCCCCGGGCAGGTGCAAGCCAATTTCGACGCGGACACGACGGTCTCGACCTACCTCAACCTGCTCAGACAAGGGTCAACCGATGTGAAGAACGGCAACCTGCTGACGTTACCCGTCGGCGGCGGACTGCTCTACGTCGAGCCGGTCTATGTGCAGTCGAAGGGAACGACGAGTTATCCGCTGCTGCAGAAGATCCTGGTCGCGTTCGGCAACAAGATCGCGTTCGAAGACACCCTCACTCAGGCGCTCGACGTGCTGTTCGGCGGCAATTCCGGCGCGACGGCCGGTGACACCGGTGTGGCGACGAGCCCGACGAGTCCGCCGTCGACCTCGACACCCGGCGGGGGGTCCGCGGCGAACAATGCCGCTCTGCAGAAGGCGCTGGCTGACGCGCAGGCTGCGATTGCGGCTCGTCAGGCGGCGCTGAGCGCCGGCGATTGGGCGGCATACGGAACCGCGGACAAACAACTGCAGGATGCGATCGCCGCCGCGATCGCCGCAGAGTCCTCGCCGGCAGGTTCGACGCCGACGCCGACTTCGACACCGAGCGCGACGCCGAAGCCGACCTCGACCAAGTAGCTCGGATGCCGCGTTACGCGGCCCCGGCCGGTCCGAGGCAGGTCTGGTCGGACATCTTTTCCTTGACTCCGTCCGGACAGGGGTGGGTACAGTGTCCACACCGCACCGTGCACACCGCACCGTGCACACCGCACGCTACATGCGCCCACTCGACGCCATGCGCATCACTGACACGGAGGAACTCGTGGCTACAACTGCATTACCGCCCGTCGTCGATTCCGAGACCTGGCACAGCGCCCTCGCTGAATTGCGGATCCGGGAAAAGGCCGCGACCAGGGAACTCGACGCCATCGCGGCGCAGCGTCGGCGGATGCCGATGGTGAAGCTTCCCGACTACACCCTGGAAGGCGAGGAAGGTCAGGTTCGATTGGCCGACATCTTCGAGGGCAAGTCGCAGCTGATCGTGTACAACCACATGTGGTTTCCCGGCGAAGAATGGCAGTGCCCGGGCTGCACCGGCTACACCTCGCAGTTCACTCGGCTGGAGTTCTTGGACAACTACGATGCCCGGTTTGTCATCGTCACCCAGGGTCCGATCGACGAGGCACTCGTATACAAGCGGCGCGTGGGGAACCAGATGACCTGGTACTCCACGGCGAACAGCACGTTCGGGGCGGACGTCGGCGCGGAACCCGGCGGAGGATTCGCCGTGAATGTGTTCCTGCGCGACGCAGACACCGTCTATCGCACCTGGCACACGAACGGCCGCGGCGTGGAACAGCTCAGCCACACGTTCCCGTTGGTCGACCTGTTGCCGTACGGCCGGCGGGAGGAGTGGCAGGATTCCCCGGCGGGCTGGCCGCAGGGGCCTACCTTCGAGAGATGGACGAGCTCGGAAGACGTCGCCAGACTCTACGGCCCCGGTGCCTAGGCTCGGCGGCAGAGCCGGTGGGTCGCAGCTCGATTCTTGCGCGGGCGTCGCGGCGCGGTTAGCCGCGTTCGCTCGTGATGGCTGCCCGGTGCCGTCGTGTGAGTGGCCGACCGTTTGCTGCTGCTGTGTCCGCTCTGAGAACGCCCTGCCGATCAAACGCTCTGCAGATCAGGAGAAGGCGGGCACCACGTGTTCAATGAAGAGCCCCAGGGAGCTTTTCTTCTGCTCATGGCTGAGACTGTTGTCGCTCCAGAGGCTGAACTCGGTCACGCCGAGTTCCTCATAGTGCTTCAGCCGTTCGATCACCTCCGCGGGCGTGCCGATCACGGCCGTCTGGTGCAGTGACTCCGGCGTGAACTCGGGGCGTTCCGCGAATTTCTCCTGCGGGCTGGGCTCGAGGAAACCGTTGACCGGGGTGGTCTTGTTGCCGAACCAGGCATCGAAGGTGCGGTAGAACTTCTGGATTCCTTCGGCCGCCGGTCGCCAGCCTTGCGGGTCGTCGGCGGCGTGCACGAAAGTGTGCCGCAGCACCATCAGGTCAGGCTTCCGGGTCACCTCAGGGTGAGCGGCGACTGCCGTCTCGAACTTCTGGACGAGGTCTTCGACCTCTTCGTCACCTTTCATCAACGGTGTCACCATCACGTTGCAACCGTTTGCGACGGCAAAGTCGTGGGACTCGGGGCTGCGGGCGGCGACCCACATCGGCGGGCGCGGCTGTTGGATCGGTTTCGGCACGCTCGTGGATGTGGGGAACTGCCAGACCTCGCCGTCATGGGCGTAGTCTCCGGCCCAGAGCTTCTGAACGGCCGGCACGATCTCCCGCAGGTGCTTGCCGCCGTCTGCAGCGGGCAGCCCTCCGGCCATCCGGTCGAATTCGAACTGGTATGCACCGCGGGCCAGGCCGATCTCGGCGCGGCCGCCGCTGATCACGTCGAGGAGTGCCGTTTCCCCGGCGGCGCGGATCGGGTTCCAGAATGGGGCGATGACTGTTCCGGCGCCCAGTCGGATTGTGCTCGTACGCGCCGCGAGGTAGGAGAGTTGGGGTATCGGACTGGGCGAGATCGTGTATTCCATCGAGTGGTGTTCACCGATCCACACGGTGCTGAATCCGCCGGCTTCGGCAAGAAGCGTCAACTCGGTGAGGTTTTCGAAGCATTCCTGATGGCTGACGGACTCGTCCCACCGTTCCATGTGGACGAATAGTGAAAATCTCATGGGTTCCTCCTTGAATTCGTGCTGGGAGTCGCGGTTTTACGGTCCCGTTCGGCGATCGTCATGTTGCTGCGCGACCAGTGCTCCCGTTCGACTTCGCGCACGATGACGGTGATGCTCTCCGGTGCTGCATCGACGGTGGTCTCTGCGGCGTGGTGCAGCGCATCGATGAGCGCACGCAATTGCTGTGGGCTGCGGCCGCGGGCGATCGATACGTCGATCAGTGGCATGGGTGCGCCTAACCTCTCATCACGAACGGGTCCGCGACCGGGCCCTCGTCGGTGTTGATCCAGATGCTTTTGAGCCTGGTGTATTCACGCATCGACTCGAGGCCGTGCTCGATCCCGACGCCGGAGTTCTTGAAGCCCTGCCGCGGTGACATGGGCGACATTGCCCGGTAGGTGTTCACCCACACTGTTCCTGCATCCAGGCGTCGTGCGACGCGGTGGGCGCGGGCCAGGTTCTGGGTCCACACGCCGGCGGCGAGGCCGTATTCGGTGTCGTTGGCCAGCGCGATCAGCTCGTCTTCGTTCTCGAATGGCATGATCGCCGCGACCGGGCCGAAGATTTCCTCTCGTACCACGCGCATCGAGTTGTCGACATCCGTCAGGACGGTGGGGGCGTAGTAGTAACCCGGGAGGTCGACGTCGGGGCGTCGTCCGCCGGTGTGGATGGTGGCACCCTCCTCGGCGCCGAGCCGAACGTACGAGTCGACCTTGGCGAGCTGATCGGCGAATGCGAGCGGGCCGAGCTCGGTCTCGGCGTCGAGCGGGTCACCGATCCGGATGGATGTGGCCCGCTCGCTCACCCGCTCGAGCAGTTCGTCGTAGACGGCGCGTTGTGCGAACACGCGGCTGCCTGCGATGCAGGTCTGCCCTCCCGCAGCGTAGATTCCCGCGATGACTCCCATCGCCGCGTTGGCCACGTTCGCGTCCTCGAAGACGATGTTCGGGCTCTTGCCGCCCAATTCCAGGGTGCAACCGATGAAACGACTCGCTGCCTCGGCGGCGATACGGGAGCCGGTCGCAGTCGAGCCGGTGAACGAGATCTTCGCGAGATCCGGGTGGCTGACCAGTGGCGCACCCGCCTCCGCCCCGAACCCGGTGACCACGTTCACAACGCCGTCTGGGAATCCGGCTTCGCTGGCGAGCTGCGCCAGGCGCAGCACCGTACGCGAGGTGTACTCACTCGGCTTGATCACCACGGTGTTGCCCGCGGCCAGTGCTGGTGCGATCTTGGAGGTGGTCAGGGTGAGGGGAGAATTCCAGGGAGTGATCGCTCCGACCACGCCCAGCGGCTCCCGCTGGGTGTAGTTGAGGATCTCGATCGAGGTGGTCGGGATCTGTGACCCCTGCACCTTGTCGGCCAGACCGGCGTAGTAGTAGTAATACTCGGGCAGTGAACGGAGTTGGCCGCGCATCTCGCGCAGCAGCTTGCCGTTGTCGAGGCTCTCGAACAGGGCGAGTTCTTCGGCGTTTTCGCCGATGAGGTCGCCGAGGCGCCTGAGCAGGTGACCGCGCTTCGTGGCGGTCAACCGGCTCCAGGCGGATGACTCGAACGCCGCGCGGGCGGCGGAGACAGCTCGGGAGACATCGTCTGTGCCGCCACGAGCCGCCTCGTAGAGAGTGTCCAGGGTTGCGGGGTTGGTGCTGGTGAAGTACTCGCCGTTTGCGGGTGCGACGCTTTTTCCGCCGATGAAATGCCCGAGTCGTTCGGTCACGAGGCGACTCCTTCCAAGGTTGTGATGAATTCGGTGAGCGCATCGCACAGTGCGGACGTGCTCTCCAATGGCACCATGTGCCGGGTGTGGGGCACGATAGTGAGGCGACATGCTGGGATTGCCGCGGCCAGGCGGCGTGACATCTCCGGGGTGGAACCGGGGTCTAGCTCGCCGGCGACCGCAAGCGCGGGGACGGTGATCGCGTCGAGCTCCGGGCCGATCTCCCGGTCTCCTCGGGCGAAGGCTGTGTAGGCGTGAAGGTAGGATTCGACGTCGTTGCGCAACAGGACCCGTCGGGTCTGCTCGATGATGTCGGGGGACACGGTGGTGCCCGGTGGGAACCAGCGCCGGATGGATGCGTCCACACTGTCGTCGAAGCGGAGCCGCGCAGTCTCCAGTCGTGCTTCGACGGCGTCGCGTTCCGCTGGCGTGCGGCGACACACGGAACTCACGCAGGTGAGAGTGAGCAGGCGCTGCGGAGCGAACCGCGCGATGTGCTGGGCGATGAGCGACCCGAGCGAGAAGCCGACCAGATGGACCGGCTGGGCAGGAAGCCGATCGAGTATGTCGGTCGCGAGAGTGGCCAGTGTCTGCTCCAGCCGCAACGGCGGTCGATTCCCGTGCCCCGGAAGATCCAGTGGGAGCGCACGGTCGCCTATCCGGTCGATCACCGGCTTCCACATCGTGCTGTCCAGTCCGACTCCGTGCAGCAGCACGACCGGAACTTCGGGTGTCATGCCAACCTCTACTGCTCGTGCGAGAGCGGAGCCAGGCGTTGCTGGGGCCGACCCTGTGCGGCGGCGGCGAGGGCGATGATGATCTCGTCGGGGTGTGGTGCATCGGTGATACGCACCTCCACGCTCTGGTGGTGCGATCGGATTGTCGCGTCGGTGAAGTGTTTGAGGGGGATGTCGAACGTGATGCCGGCGATGCCGCGTTTCTCCACGGCGGGCAGCAGCGTGGTTGCCGATGCGGCCTTGCGGAAGTGGTCGCCGAACTGGAGCGTGTGGATGAGCGCCGAGCCGTGCTCGATCTCACCGTCCAGACCGACGATCGCTGCCTTTCCGTATGCCTGGATCGGCGCCCCGAGCGCTGCGGTGACCCGCGGGGCGAGCAGTGCGCCGAGCTCGGATGCAGTTCGGGCGATGCCTTCGGAGAGATCTTCGACGAAGCCCTGTCCCGACCACGGATTTGCAATCACGGCCGCGACGACGGCGACGCGAGCCTCCGGCTCCACGGCCCGGCCACCCTCCCGGAGGGTCTCTTCGAGGATGGTGACGATTTTGCGGTAGTTCATAGTTCGAATCCTTTCAAGATGTCAGAGGTCACAGGCTCATCGGTGGTTCGATCGCCGATACGCGCGAACGGCCTCGGTCCGGTGCTGGCGACGGCGATGACGGCGATCTCGTCGTGGTGCGGTGCGTTCGGGAGTGGCAGATCGATGGTTTGGTAATAGTCGCGTGTGGCGGCGGCGGTCTTGTGCCACATCGGCACCCGCAGGGTTTCGCCCGGCTGCGCCGTACCGTCAACGAAACACAGGATGGACGTCCCCTTGAGGGCCTCCCGCAGAAGATTCCCGAAATACGGTGTGTGGATGAGCGCAGCAGCGTGCTCGATCTCACCGCCGGTGCCGACGACTGCCGCCTTGCCGAACGCGCCGACGCGCCTGGCCCCACCCAGCATGTCAACGAGCCGATCCGTCAGCAGCTTGGCCAGAACGGGTGCGATACGTCGGGTCGCCGCGCCGAGGTCGGTCGTGTTGCCGGTACCGACCCATGGGTTGCCGATCACCGCGACGGCGCCGGCACGCATTATCGGCCGGCGACCATCCGTCGGGATCTCCTCCCTCGTGGTGGCGAGTCCGCGTAATCCTATGGCCGCAGCCAGATCGCCGATCGCGTGCAGTGTCGAGCGCGTGCTGAGATCGACCCGCGCGGATTCCGTCGTCGTGAATGTCATCGTATTGAGAGGCTTTCTTGTCGTGTTCTGGAGGCCGACCCCGTGGCCGTGTGCCCGGCCCTCATCGTCATGCGTCGCGTGTCAGCGATTCGGAGGATGAGTAGTCGTCGAGCGCCTGCGACAGGAGCGCAATCTGGCTCGAGGCCGAGACGTGCCGTCTGGTGGCGAGCTCCGAGGCGAACGGATCCTTGGATCGAATCGCGGCGACGATGGCACGATGCTCGTCTCGCGACGCCTTGAGACGTCCAGGCTGCTCGAGGGTCTGCACGACGATACGGTGGTAGGCCAGCTGATTCATCAGCAACTCGTAGTGTTCGGAGAGTTTCTGGTTGTCTGCACCCTCAACGAGTGTCCGGTGGAACTCGTCGACCAGATCGGCGTACGCGTCATGGTCGTTCATGCGTACCGCCTCCTTCTCGTCCGCGATGTTGCGTTCGAGTCGGCGCAACTCCGGAACGTTGCCGCGTCGCGCCAGCAGGCTGGCGGCGAGGCCCTCGAGTGACTCCTTGACCTGGAACAACTCCTGGATCTCGCGTCCCGTGGGCTTGCGCACGAACGTCCCGACGCGTGGTCTGATTTCGACCAGGCCTTCCCGCTCCAGCTGCTTGAGCGCCTCACGGATTGGCGTTCTACTGACAGCGAACTCGTCGGCGAGGAAAGCCTCGGCGAGCAAGTCTCCCGGCTGAACCCGTCCGCTGATCACGAGACGGCGGACACGGTCCAGGAGCGGTTCGGGCAGTCTCGCCTCGGGGGGAGCCGACGTGATCGGCACGATCTCTTGCATACAACGAAGATAGCTTGCATGCAACAGAGTGGCAAGCATTCGGAATAAATTTGTTGTGATTACTTGATTTTTAAGAATTATGTTGACTCGATTACCCGGCCGTCATAGCATCTCATGCATGCAAGACATCAAGGATGCTGTTATGGCGGCATGGGAGGCTGCGTGGGATCGCGGAGACGTCGACGCTTTGGATGCCATCCTCCATCCGGACTACCGGCGGGAAAGCGCCGGGTCGCAACGGATACTCGGCGCGGATGACCTCAAGCGCGACATTCGGGACATCCGCTCGGCGTTCCCTGATCTGTCCACCTCCGTCGACACGCTCATCATCGACGAGGCCGGTACGAGTGCCGCGATCTTCTGGCGCTCCACCGGAACCTTCACCGAAGAACTGCAGGGGGTGCCTGCGACAGGGCGTCACGTTGAGACGCGGGGTTCGAACCTGCTGACGCTGCGTGACGGGCTCATCCTCAACGAGCGCGTGACCTGGGACCAGACATCGCTGCTCGCGGATCTCGGTCTGCCGTCACTGCGATCGGCATTCGAAGACGACGCTACCGATGTCGTCGTCGACGTGCCGGGTGCGCCGCCGCGTCCCGACGCGCTCAAAGGATTCAACCGTCAGTTCATCACCGGCGTCACCGTCGTCACGACGATCGACGAGCGGGGTCAGCCTCGCGGACTCGCCGCCAACGCCTACTCGTCGGTGTCGCTCGAACCGCCACTCGTGCTGATCTGCGTGCAGAAGACGGCAGGCACCTATGCCCCGCTCTTCCGGGCGACCCACTTGGGAATCAACATCATGAGCAATCGACAGCGGCCCGTGGTCGGAACCTTCGCCTCCAAGGCTCCGGAGAAGTTCGCCGGATTGTCCTGGCACGCCGGGCCGGACGGAAGCCCGCTGATCGATGGTTCGTCAGCCTCGATCGAGGCCGAGATCAAGGAACGGTTCCAGGCGAAAACCCACACCGTGTTCATCGCGAAAGTGACCCATGCCGAGATCGCCGAGACGAACCCCATGATCTACAAGGCGGGCCACTTCTTCGACAGTGTCGGGCTGGCAGAGCTCTGACCCGGCCGACCCACCCACCCACCGATGTTTGACCCGCAAAACACTTCAATTGAAAGGACGCACAATGTCGCGCATTGACAAAGCAGGTGCGGAAACCGATCTGGGTTACCGCGACAGCATTACGAAGATCGAGCCATACGGTGTCGATCACATCCCCGACGTCGAGAAGCATGGCAAGCCCAGTTCGCAGTTCTACGTCTGGTTCGCCGCTGGATTGAGTTTCCCCATCATGATCCTCGGCTTCAGTGCCGCCTACCTCGGGCTCAGTCTGACGGCGGGCATCATCGCGGTCATCGTGGGTGCCGTGGTCGGCTCGATCCTGATGGGTGTCTTGTCTCGGATGGGAGTCCGCCTCGGCGTCCCTCAGCAGATACAGGCGCGAGGCCCGATGGGGCATGTCGGCAACCTCCCACCGGTCGCCTACATCAACGTCTTTGCGGGCATCGGATGGTCCGCGCTGAACATCGTGGTTGCCAGCCGGGCACTGAACCTGATGATCGGTATCCCGTTCTGGCTTGCTGCGGTGATCCTCGCAGCGATCATGCTGGTCATCGCACTCTATGGCTACAACATGATTCACTTCGTCCAGAAATGGATGAGTCCCGTCCTGGTCGTTCTGTTCGCCTGGACAACGGTGATCTGCTTGATCAACGGCAGTTCGACTCTCCAAACGAATACCAAGGCGGCGGGCTATGTCGGAGGCGCCGGAAGCTGGATCATTCTCGGCGGGTGGTTCCTCGCGTTCCTGATCGCCTGGACTCCATTCGCCTCTGACTATTCGCGCTACCTTCCCGATAACCGCAAAACCAGTGTCAGAGCCGGATGGTTCACGGGTCTGGGAAACTTCGTCACGATGGTGTGGCTCGGAATCGTCGGAGTCTTCCTGGCCGGCACCTCTACCTCGAGCGACCCGATTGTTGCGCTCAAAGGCCTGATGGGTCCGTGGTTTGTCGTTGCCCTGCTTGCCTTGCTGTTCTCGCTGTTCACCCAGAACTCACTGAATGTCTATGGGGGAGCAATCTCAGTCCAAACCCTCGGCCTTCCCTTCAACCGCAAGCAGGCGGTCGTGATCATCTGCGTGCTCGCCTATGCGGTCAGTCTGTGGGCGCAGGCCGGTGTTTACGACAAGTTCGAGACATTCCTAAATCTGACGTCTTACTTCATCACCCCGTACGTCGCGGTCATCATCATGGACTACTTCATCGGCGGCCGTCGCGACAAGCAGCGCATTCCCGAACTGTACGACAAGCGCCGCATTCTCGGCTGGGGTTTTGTTTCCTGGCTCGTCGGCGTGCTCGCGACCGTGCCGTTCTGGCAGTCGACCCTCTACACCGGACCGTTCGCCGCGCACTTCCCCTCGTTCGGCGACCTGAGCATGTACGTCGGCTTCGTGGTCGCACTGCTGGTGTTCTTGGCCACCTATCGACTCAAGCCGCTGTGGACGCTGCGACGGACCGCCACGGAAGAACGGGCGGTTCGACCGGTGGTCGGTGGCGACCTGGGATGACCAGTTCCCCGTGGCTTGTCGTCATCGACATGCAGCTGGCATTCGCTGCACCCTCCTCGCAGTGGGCCGCCGAAGGTTATCCGGAGATCGTGCCGACCGTGGAGAAGCTCGCCGATGCGCACCGGGGCCGGGTCGTCTACACACGATTCGTCCGCGACCCGGCCGAGCACGGACAGTGGTCGGCCTACTACGACAGATGGCCGTCCTTCCGGGTGACGCCGGAGGACCCGGTGTGGGAGCTCACGCTCACCGTGCCCGCCGAGGTACCGGTCATCGATGAGCCCACCTTCTCCAAATGGGCCCCGCAACTGCAGCGCGTCGTCGGTGACGCACCGTTACGCATCTGCGGTGTTGCCACAGAGTGCTGCGTGCTGGGCACCGCCCTGGCGGCCGCCGATGACGGTCGCGAGGTGGTCGTGATCGCCGACGCCTGTGCGGGTGCCAGCCACGAGTTGCACAACCAGGCACTGACGATCATGGACACGATGGCACCGCTGCTATCGGTGACAACCAGCGACCGCTTGTGAAGCGGCACCGGTTCCTGGGCCCGCCGCGCGGGCCCAGGAACCGGGAGAACCGATCATCAGGCAACCTCGAGCTGTGGAAACGATGGTGGCCGGCGATTGGGCTGGTTGTCAGCGCCGACCTTGACGGCAGTGGTGTCGACGAAGACGATGAGACCTCGACGAGGTCTTGCTGCCACGAGCATCTCGGAAGAGCTGCCGAGAGCGTTCTTCTGTCTGGTGAGGTCTTGTTCGTTGCTGGGCGCCCACCTGGCCGTTGAGCGATTCGGTTTTGGATTCGGCTGCAGCGTGCAGGGCGAATTCAACCGATAATCGGGGTGGTGCTTACGTGTGCAGCCTCCCGAAACCGCGTGGATCACCGACCGGGGTATCGCCTGGATCCGGCGGGTCGGTGATCGTGTAGGGCCTTGGTCGGCTGTGGTGTGCGTTGGGGCGCGACTGGCAGGGTGGCCAGCACGAGCCAGGCCAACTGCATGGCGAGGAAGATCTTCTCATAGAGCCCGCCGAGCGAATCCGGGTGGAATCCGGCGCGCCCGAGGAGCAGCAGCGGCACGACGGCGCCCCAGGAGAGGATGAGCAGCGGTATCCGCAGTGTGCCCCAGCGCGGCTGCCTGCGCAGCAGCGCTGGGGTGGCGAGGATGGTGCCAACCAGCACGGCCAGGAAGGCGATGGCGGCCAGGGCAAGGTGGATGCGCCCGGTGCCGTGCGTGGGCGTGCCGACCGGGTCGTCGGGGAAGATGGCGAGGAGCCCGGATACGATGGCCCACACGGCCAACAGGACGAGGGCGGCGGTCAGCCGGCGGCTCTTGTCACAGGCCGCGGCAAGGCCGGCGATGACGGCCAGGCTCAGCAGGCAGCGCAGCATAAAGTTCAGGTTCATCAGCCAGGCCCACGGACCGGCGCTGCCGTAATCGCTCTCGGCGTTGTGCAGCACGGAGAACTCCGGCCGCAGGAACACCAGCCCCAGATCGATCGCGATATACAGTGCCACGCCGACGAGGGCGGCGCGCGCCGCTCTCGACCCGAATGCGTAACTAGGTTGCATACCTGTTAGTGTGTGTTGTGATGCGTGCCTCGTCAAGACCTCCGTACCGATTCGGGGATCTGCTCGCCCTCGCCCGTCAAAGCTGGGTGCGGCAGCTGGGCGGTGCGCTGGCCGAAGCCGGCTACCCTGACTACCGGCCCAGCGACGCCCTGGTGATGCGACTGCTGCTGCGCGGACCGCTGGCCGTCGGCCGACTCGGCGATGCGCTGGGCGTGACCCGCCAGGCCGCGAGGAAGGTGGCGACCGGGCTGGAGAGCCGCGGCTACGCGACGGTCGAGAAGGACGCCCGCGACGGGCGCCAAACCAACGTCACGCTCACCTCCCGGGGCCGGGACTTCGCGCACACGATCGTCAGTATGATCGACCGGCTCGACGCCGCCCTCGCCGCGTGCCTGACACCCGAGCAGCTCACGGCCGCTGACACCGTGCTGCGCGCCGTGCTGGGCGACGAGCACTCCCGCGCCCTCGCCGCGTTTGTGGCACCACCCCAGGACCCACACTGAGCGTACGGCCGCCCACCCTCATCCCCTTGCACACGTTGGGTGCTCCAACTTCGAGGGGTGCGCTGCGTAGACCATAGAACGCGACCCGGCGGCCCGATTGAGAACGAGCTGCTCCGTGGTGTCGAAGCGGAGTGCTTGCCAGGTCTTGCCCGGCAGGGCATGCTCAGCAGCATGGTACGGAGTGTTGCAGTCTTATCGGATATTCATGGTGTGATCCCCGTTCTCGATGCCGTTTTGACGGAACCGGCGGTGATGGAAGCCGAACTGATCGTAGTGACCGGTGACCACGCTTCCGGCCCCCAGCCAACCCAAGTGTTGGATCGGCTGGCTTCGCTCGGGGAAAGGGTCCTGCTCGTGCGTGGTAACGCCGACCGGGAGTTGGTGTCCCTGGCCCGAGGTGAATCGATTGACGTTCCCGATGCCATTACACGCTGGGCAGCCGCACAGCTCTCGCCCGATCACCTGGCCTTGCTCGCAGGTCTGCCTCGTCCGGTGACCGTCGATGTCGAGGGTTTTGGCCCCAGCCTGTTTTGCCACGGCACACCCCGGAACGATGAAGAGGTCGTCCTGGTGGACAGTGGCCTGGAGCGTTGGGCTGACGTGTTCAGCGAAATACCCGAACAGGTTCAGACGGTCGTGTGCGGGCACACGCACATGCCTTTCATCCGGCTCGTCGACCGGCGCCTGGTGATCAATCCCGGTAGCATCGGCATGCCCTATGGCGGGGCTGGGGGCAGTTGGGTGCTGCTTTAGAACGGGTCCGTCGCACTCCACCGAACGATCATCGATGTCGACGCGGCAGTCGCCGAAGTGGTCGCCGAATCGAGATACCAGAACCGTGAAGAATGGGCCGACTTCTTCCTAGGCTCGGCCGCCAGCGATGCCGAGGCGCTCACCACCTTCAGTGCCCGCGACGGCTGTTCCAGTTAGCGTTACGGCTACCGGGTCCTCGGAGCGAACGACGAGACATTGCACCGCGCACTGCCTGCGAAAGCACCAGAGCCAGACATTGCAAGATCGACGAACCAGACGAGCCCACCCTTTACGACACCGCACTCGGCGCGGATAAAGGCCTCTGGCCACGTGCCGGATAGGCAGCGCGTGGATGACACACCCGCGCCATCCACACGTCCTTGCCGATAACCGGTAACCACCGAAAGCACCTGGTCAAGGAACAAAGTAGTGTCTGGGTCTGCTGAGGTCTTGGTTGGGTTCGGGGTTTATGCCGCCAGGGCGACGGCTTCCATCATTATGGTCTCGAATTCGATCGGGGTCAGTTTCCCGAGTCGGCGTTGCCGGCGCTTGTGGTGGTAGGTCCCCTCGATCCACTGCACGATCGCGAGCCGCAGCTGGAGCCTATTCGCCCACGGGTGCCGGTCGAGGACGTTCTTCTGCAGCAGGCTGAAGAAGCTCTCCATCGCTGCATTGTCAGCGCACGCACCGACTCTTCCCATCGACCCGGTCAGCTTGTGCTTTTTGAGGGCCTTACGGAACTTCCTCGATCTGAATTGGCTACCCCTATCGCTGTGAACGATGACGCCTTCCGGGTTGCCGCGGTGCGCGACGACCATCTCGAGCGCGTTCACTGCGAGGCGCGCCTTCATCCGTGAGTCGATCGAGTAGCCGACGATCCGGTTCGCCCAGACGTCCTTGATCGCACAGAGATACAGCGTCCCCTCCACGGTCCAGTGCTCCGTTATGTCCGTCAGCCACAGTTGGTTCGGGCCGTCGGCGGTGAAGTCCCGGTTCACGAGATCGTCATGCACCGCAGGTCCGGCTTTCTTATAGCGGCGTTTGCGGGTCGTGATCGTCGAGCGGATTCCCGCAACGTGACACAGCCGCCACACCCGCCGCTCGGAGAACTGGTAGCCGAGGTCGGCGATGTCGTCGGAGAGGACCCGGTAGCCGCCCTCCGGGTCGTCCTCGTGCAGTTCCCGGAGCACCCCGATCGGGTGCGTTTCCTCGACCTCACGCGCCGACAACGGCGTCTTGAGCCACTTGTAATACGCCTGCTCGGAGAACCCGAGAACCCGGCACGTCACCGCGACCGGCACCCTGACAACGGCACCGGCCGCGGCCATCTCACGGACGAGCGGGTAGATCATTTTGGGGGCGTAACGTGAGCCTGCGACAGATACGCCGCAGCCCGCCGGAGAACCTCGTTCTCCATCTCCAGCTCCCGGATCCGCCGCAACGCCGCTGTCGTCTCACGGCACTCGTCCGGATCGGTCGTCGGGGTCATCCCGTGGGAGCGGAACCGTTCATCTCGCACCCACGTCTGCAGCGCGGTCTTCGAGACGCCGAGGTCCCTGCACACCCTCTTCTGCGATAAGCCGGACGCGACCATCGCGACAGCGTCTCGCTTGAACTCGTCGGAATAGATCTTCGGCCCGATTGCCATTCTCCCAGCACGACCCCACCCGGGAATCATGCGGTCAAGAACTCAACCGAACCTTCAGCAGACCCTCCAGCGCCTGAGGTCACAGAACTTTTACTGCTTCCAATTAATGAGGCGTTCAAGAAGCGAAGGGTCGGGTCCTTGATTGAATTCCTCGACAGCGCGAATAAGGCGTGAAATATGTGCACGCATCAGATCAGCGGCACGTTGACCGTTTTTCGAGGCCAATTCTTCAACAATTGCCTTGTGCTCATTAATACTTTCGCTGCCATGATCACGAGATTCAAGAATTACATCGAGGGCTTTCTCTATTCGATCAAGTGATGGGTCGAGCACAATGGATAGCATGGCTCCCACCAGGGGATTGTTGGTATATCCGGTAACCTGCCGATGAAATCCAAGGGCAATGTCACGGGGAAAAAACTCACCTTGATCGACCGCCGTAGAGTGACTAAGAACAAGGTTGCGGAGACTTTCAATCTCGTCGGAATTGATAGACAGCGCGCTGCCATATACGGCTTCAGGTTCAATGGCTCGCCGGGCTTCCAGCAGGTACAACACATCTTGCGCAGTCTTGACTTGTGTGGCACTGACTAGTTGCGAGGCGTCATTATCCACTCGCAGAAAGGTCTCGAGTTGGCTTCGTCCCCAAGGCGTCAGTAACCGTCCCTTCTTGCCTACGGGCTCGGTAACACCAAGTTCATCCAGCTCCCGAAGTCGACGTGCCAGTGTCGACTCTGAGAGTGGTATGCCCCGGGCGCGGAGGACACCTCTAATCTGCCGGGCGCCGATTGGTCCTGCCGCGCCCTGAAGGACTGCAAGTAGTGCGTGATCCGCGCGGTTGGCGCGTATGCCGGGAACCTCGTTCATCCCCGCTCCTGCCGTCACTGGGTTCCTTTCGCTTACTTAATCCCGTTCGGTTGACCCATTCAGGTTACGATCACTATTTGGCTTGGTCTCTCAGTCCACGTGGCGATGGAACTCTCACCTTCGTGACCACGGTATCGTCGCGGTCATCCCGCAACCGTCCGATCGGATCGGTGACCGCAAACGGGGAGAATCCGTCGGCGCAAGCCTGTGTCCTTGGCAAGGAGAGCTACTAAGGGCGCAATGTCGCCGGAAGCAACCAATACCTTCAAACAGTAGCAAGCGTTGGCAACGCGCTACTGCAACCTCACACCCACCTACCGCTGCGGAGCGGTCCTCCGGGCAATGAGTATCTGAAGAAGGTTCTAGGATACTCGCCATAGGCCACTCCCGTTCCGGGGAGGGCGGCTCGATGCCCCCTGGCGAGGATGCCTCAGCGCCCTGGCTCAGTACACCTAGGCACGAACACCATGGTGAACTCGTCAGCGTCGCAAACCCGAACTCAGGTGCGTTGCGGCCGAGGCGTTGCGAGATGCTCTTGGACCTTTTCGAACCCCTCATCAAACTGCGGCCGCAGATACGGCGCAATCCGTGCGACCGAAGATATGGTGTCCTCAATCGACAGACCCTCCGATGCCGGCAACACGCCATCACCTCCAAAATGTCAGGTTCGACTCCATGGCGATCCTGATGATCGTGACGATTCCCATGATTATCTAGTGTGTCAAATAATACAGAGGTAAGTCATACTTGACAGACTAACGAACCTAGTGGATGATCGACTTTACGGATAGACAATGAAACCTTATTTCCACGATACGAAACTCTTGAGGAGTGTCTTTTGACCTTCCAGCCGTCCCGATCCGTACGGAGAGTGCGCAAATCGAGTTGACCGCGCATTTCCGGAAACAGTCCCCGCGCAAGAACAGAGTCATCGCACAAGAGGTGGCTCCTGAATCGCAGCTAAACGCTCAGACAACGGTGATGACCCGTCTCTACCAATGGAGGTAACGATGGACGATGACGTCCGCACAGAAGAAGACCGCTGGAACGGCGAGTCGCTCGCCGGTCTGGCATCCGCCGACCCACGAGGACGGCTCTACAACACCGACCTGGCGCCGGCGCCGCCGAGCAAGAGGACATGGAACGTGTACTCCCTCATGTCGCTCTGGATGAACGTCGCTCACAATGCCGGCAGCTACACGTGGGCCGCCGGGATCTTCCTCACCCTCGGCATCAGCGCCTTTGACATGACCGTCGCCATCTTCGTTGGATGCTTGCTGCTCAGCATCGGGTGCGTCTTCGCCGGTCTGATCGGACAGAAGACTGGCAGCCCGTTCCCGGTGATCAGCCGCATCACTTGGGGCATCTGGGGCGCGAATATCGCAGCGGTGATCCGCGGAATCGTCGCGATCGCATGGTATGGGGTGCAGACGTACCTCGCGTCGATAGCTCTCGGCGCGATCGTTACGCGGCTCTGGCCCGGGTTCGCGGAGTTGGCCGGTGCCAATGCGCCCGAGATTCTCGGCCTATCCCTCGGAGGCTGGCTCTGCTTCCTCCTTCTGTCGCTGGTCCAGTTCTTCGTTGTACAGAAGGGGATGGAAGCGATCCGGCACGTGCAGGGATGGGCCGGACCCATCATCTGGATCATGATGCTCGGCGCCATGGTCTACTTCCTCAACGAAGCGCACTGGTCCTTCGATTGGTTTGCGGGCGCCGGAGGAACCGCGCTGGATGCCGGTGCGAAATTCGGCCTGATCGCGCTCGTCGCAGCACAGGTCGTGTCACAGCTGTCGCCCGTGATGCTCAACTACGCGGATTTCGCCCGCTTCACGAAGGACGAGCGAAGCGTGAAGATTGGAACGATTCTCGGTGCTCCACTCAACTGGACGCTATTCGCCATCACTTCGGTGCTGACAACCGGCGCCGCGGCACAAGTTCTCATCGGTAACCGCGAATCACTCAAGGACCCCGGGATACTGATGACGCACGTCAACAACGACTTGCTGTTCTACATCTTCGCCGGCGGATTCACCCTCGCCACGATTGGAGTCAACGTCATCTCGAATTTCGTCTCGGCGTCATTTGACATCTCGAATATTGCGCCGCGTCTGATCAGCTTCCGGCGGGCCGGATTTATCACCGCGATCATCGCGGTCGTCGTCACACCGTGGAACTACTTCAACAACCCGATCGTGGTGGGCTACTTCCTCGGAAGTCTCGGTGCGATGATCGGGCCGCTGTTTGGGATCATGATCGCCGACTTCTACCTGGTGAGGCGTCAGAAGTTCGTTCTTCGCGACATGTTCCTTCCTACTCCCGATTCGATCTACTACTACAACAAGGGTGTCAGCCTGAAAACGCTGTACGCCTTCGCTCCGGCCAGCTTGGTAGCGCTCACGTTCGCCTTGATCCCCGCTTTCGGGATCGTGTCGAACTTTGGATGGTTCATCGGTGCGGGTCTGGGACTGGTTCTTCACCTGATCATTTCGAAGGGCAGGGTCATCGTCCTCCCGCGGTCGGCCGAGAGCATTGAGGGTGAGAACTCTGTGACGGTGAGCGAATGAGTTCGAGGATGAGAGCTTTGATCACAGGGGCCACCGGGTTCATCGGCAGCACGCTCGGCACACGGTTGCGCGCAGCCGGCTGGGAAGTCGTAGCGCTCACAAGCAACGGCCGCAGGGTCGATGTGAGAGATGCCGACGGGGTGAAGGACACGATCTCCGGAATCGCACCGGATGTGGTGTACCACCTTGGAGGAGTGTCCGGCCCAATGCTCCTGACCGACGACCTCGCATCGGTCATCGACATCAATTGTGTAGGGAGCCTTAACGTGATCCGCAGCGCGGTCGAGGCGAACGTTCCCCGAGTGGTGTTCGGCGCCTCGGTGGGCTCCTATGCGGGCGAAGCGGATGGGGAGCCGCTCGCCGATTCGATCTACGGGATGACGAAGCGGTTCGGGGAGATGCTTACAGCCTATTTCGGGGCTGGATCCGAATCGGCGGCCTGTTCCGTGCGGATCGGGTCCACTTATGGGGCGGGGCGGGTGACGTTCAATCCCGTTCACGAGATGGTCAGAAGCGCGAAGCGCCACGGGCTCGTCGAATATAACGAGAACCAGCGGGAACCCATGATCTGGGTCGAAGACTGCGCGGAGTTGCTGGCCAACCTCGCGGCCACGCCCGTCCTGAGGTCGTCCTATGACGCGGTGACCGAGCTGCTGACGCATCGAGAGCTGGCGGAAGCCATCGCGGCCGAGTTTGACGGTTCAACACGTGCGTACTCGGGTGAAAAGTCCTGGTATCCACGGGGATTCCGCGAGCTGCGAACCTCGACCGATGGCCTCGTGAAATCTCCAATGCGATTGTCGGACGCCATCACCGAAATCGCGTCGGTCGTATGAGAAGCGTTGTGAGGGGTGGCAAGAGATGAACGAATCGTTGACAAGCGACTCCGCGTGCGGAGCAGTGCAGGGAAAGCGGATCGTGGTGGTTGGCGGCGCCGGCGCTATCGGAAAAGCCATCGTCAACCTACTGACGCTCGAAGGCGCAGCAGTCGTCATTGCCGACTACAACGCCGGCGCGGCCCGTACTGTCGTGGAGAAGCTGACGGATGCGGGCAGGATCGCCTCCAGCGTGGCGCTCGACATTTCCGACGAGGGATCGGTTCGTCGCGCTTTCGAGGAGACATCGACGCAGCTGGGCGGCCTCGATGTCTTGGTGAACTCGGCCGGAGTGATCAATGAACGGCCCTTTACCGAGCTCACCCTTTCCCAGTGGAACGAGGTCGTGGACCTCAACCTCACCGGCGTCTTCCTCTGTTGTCGAGAGGCGATCCCGCTGCTTCGACGAGAGGGTGGCGGCCGGATCATCAACATCGCCAGCCAAGTGGGACAGCGCGGGCGCGAGCGGCTCACGCACTATGCCGCGGCCAAGGCGGGTGTCATTGGCTTGACGAAGGCGTTGGCGAGGGAATTGGCGCCAGAGGGCATTCTCGTCAACGCCGTAGCGCCGGGCCCGATCGACACCCCCTTCTCGGCGACTCTCAGTGCGGAGACGTTGGCTGCGACTGCGGGCGAGCTCCCCCTGAGGCGCGCTGGGGTTCCCGAGGAGGTAGCCCCGAGCGTTCTGCTTCTCGCGAGCGAGCCCGGCGGAAACCTATACGTCGGTCAAACGCTCGGACCCAACAGCGGCGATGTGATGCTGTGATCATCCGTGGCCAGAACAGACTGAATGAGAGGGAAGTCCCTGTGACTAGAAGTAGCTTTATCGGGCTAGCGACCCTTGGTCGCACACCGCGACCAGATTTCGAGGCGGCGTTCGCTCCGCACCTCGGCACCACGCCCGCGCGAATAACCGGCGCATTGGACGGGATAAGCGACGAGGAGGCACTGTCGCTCCACGATCCGCACGGCGATTACCCGATCCACATACCGGTCGCACGGGAGGGAGGAGTCGATGCCCCACGCGATCGGATCCGCCCATATGTCCAACAGTCGATTGACGACCTGGTCTCCGAAGGGGCAAGCGCTGTGGCGGTTCTCTGCGCTGGTGACCTCGGAAAGTTCACCTGCAGCGTTCCGCTGCTGACTGCCGGTCGACTGATTCCGCACGTCGTGCAGGCGACCCTCGGCACCACAGTGCCGCTGGCCGTA
The DNA here is from genome assembly GCA_004297935.1 of Microbacteriaceae bacterium. Classification (GTDB taxonomy): domain Bacteria; phylum Actinomycetota; class Actinomycetes; order Actinomycetales; family Microbacteriaceae; genus Rathayibacter_A. The sequence continues at coordinate 200,029 of SCRE01000014.1, forward strand.
GTGACGCCGAACTCCGGGCAAGTACCGTTCGCGACGCGCAAGTGGGCGCACGACGGATTCAAGGCCCAGGTGGTTGACGTGCCGCCGTACACGACAAAGTCGGAGCGCTCGAAACTCCTCCTTGAACGCTGCCGTGAGCTGATCTCCCGAGGAGCGGGAGCAGTCGTCCTGGACTGCTTCGGATTCGGAGCGGAAGACGGTCGCGTTGTCTACCGCGAATTCGGCGTCCCCGTGTTCGTCGCGCGCGAGATCGCCGGCCGTGCGACCGGCATGTTCGCGCTCTACATGGAGCCTGACCGCGCAGTATCTGCGCACTAAGAAAGGGAAATAATGGCAATTTCGAACGATCGACTCAGCGGCTTCGAGGACGAATCAGGGCCAGGTCCGGAGCGTGACCTCTACGGCTACGGCAGGAAAGGAATCCAGGCTCGGTGGCCCAACGGCGCGAAGGTCGCCGTCACGATCGTCGTCAACTTCGAAACCGGCGCGGAGGCGTCGTGGCCATCTGGTGACAGGCAGAACGACAGCATCTTCGAGTTCCCGTACGGTATCGACGCGCGGTTCCGGGATCTGCCGTCGGAATCGGTCTCTGAATACGGAAGTCGTGCTGGTTTCTGGCGTATCCAAAGGCTCCTCGATGAGTACGAGGTCCGCGCGACGATCTCGGGCTGCGCTGTGGCGTTTGCGCGCAACCCCGAGGTGGGCGCATACGTGAAGGAGGCCGGCCACGAACCCGGCTGCCACGGCTGGCGCTGGGAATATGCACACCTGTTGTCTCCGCAGGAGGAGCGCGAGCGGATCTCCGCCGCAGTCAAGATCATCGAAGAGACGTGCGGCCAGCGGCCGCTGGGTTGGCAGTCGAGGACAGCGTCGACGAACACGCGGCAGTTGGTCGTGGAGGAGGGCGGCTTTATCTACGACTCAGATGCCGTCAACGACGACGTGCCCTACTTCGTTAACGTGACCGGCAAGCAGCATCTCGTCGTGCCATACAGTGGGGTTTACAACGACCATCGGTTCGTCATCGGCCAAGGGTACTCGGAGCCTGAGGACTACTTCAAGACTCTCAAGCATGGTCTCGACTACCTGCGCATGGAGGGGGACACGCACCCGAAGATGATGACCCTCGGCGTGCATGCCCACTGGATCGGCCAAGCGTCTCGAGCATCCGCACTGCGCATGTTTCTTGACTACGCGCTGGGAACCGGCGATGTGTGGATCGCACCACGAGTGGACATCGCGCAGTGGTGGATCGAGAACGCGAACGAGTTTGCCATCGGTTGAGCGACGCGCCGCGCGAGGGGAGCGCTGCAGCGCGGCAGCCTCCGCTACATCGGCACCGGCCGAACCCACGCCGGAACCCACCTCAGACTCCTCGTCCAGAACCTCGACGTCACCATCATCAACACCACCACAAGCGAAATCCTCCGCAAGCTGATCATCGACACCACCCGCGGGGTTATAGGCCAAATCGTGTGTATGGGATCTTTAGCCGCGTGGTTCTGCGGTGAAACAGGGATTGGTATGGTTCGTGATGCTTAGTCGTGGATCTTCCCTTGAACTCGACGACGTGCATGGTATGCGGCATGAGGCTGGTGAAGAACGGTAAGACGGCTGCGGGTTCTCAACGCTGGCGGTGTTTATCGTGCGGGGCCTCTCAGGCCCGTCGCCGCCCGGACGTCACAGCTCGCCAGCAACTGCGGCAGTTCGTGTGTTGGGTGACGGGTAAGCAGACCCAGGCCGAGATCGATGGCACTACGAGCGGGCGCACGTTTCGACGCCAGGCCGCGTGGTGTTGGGACATCGAGCCGCGCCTGGAACCGGCGACGGGGATTCATCACGCGGTCCTCGTTGATGGGATCTGGATCAGTGGATGGTGTCTGCTGATCGCGCTCAGCGACACCGGGCGAGTCCTGGCCTGGCAATGGTCCGGCGGGGAATCCGTCGCCGCCTGGAAAGCACTCCTGGAACAGGTCGAAGCACCCGCCGTGCTCGTCTCCGATGGCGGGACGGGGATCCCGACCGCGTTGAGCGCGTGTTGGCCAGAGACGAAACATCAACGGTGCCTGTTCCACCTGCAGATGCGGGTCTCTCGTCACCTGACCATGAACCCGCGCACTAATGCCGGCCGCGCCCTGCGCGCCCTGGTGATGAAGCTCAGCGAGCTCCGGGACGAGGACGCAGCGATTGCCTGGCAGATCCGACTCGATGAGTGGTGGCGGGCCTTCGGGCACCCCACGAAAGAGCGCACCCTGCTGCGCAACGGACAGTTCGGATTCACCCACGACCGACTCCGCAAAGCCTGGCACCTCGTTCGAGGCGTTGTGCGCAACAACACCCTGTTCACGTATGTCACCTACGGGAACCCGCGCACCACGAGTCCGCTCGAGGGCGGCATCAACAGTCAGATCAGAGCCGTCCTGCGCCGACACCGCGGCATGAGCGAGACCCACCAGAAACGCGCCGTCGAATGGTTCCTGACCCTCCACGAGCAGCCCCTCAACGAGGCACTGCACCGCGCACTGCCGACACAAGCACCAGACACCCAACCCAACGCTGCAGAGATCGATGCACCCGACGAGCCCACCCTCTACGACACCGCACTCAGCGCCGAGGAAGGACTCTGGTCACGCACCGGATGAGCAGGACGAGGATGACACGCCCGACCCCATACACACGTTTTGGCCTATAAGCCGCCACGGTGACGTGTTCAAATTCCACCTACGCAAAGAGGCCGGAAACCCTCAAGTTTCCGGCCTCATCTGGTTGCGGGGGCAGGATTTGAACCTGCGACCTCTGGGAGAACCGGAGCATCGTTCCGGTTAGCCATAGATGAGGCTGAACACTTGCGGTTTTCCCTTGATTTTGCAGGGAACCGGATGGTTCGCTTGGGCCCAGCATATCCGGTCAAATAGGGTTGGTCACGGACAAATCCGGTGAGTAAACGGTGACGTCAGCGGCCCAAGGTGAGCGCGCAAGCTTGTGTGCAGTTGTCCGGATGTGACCCTAAAGTCGCTGATGTGCTTGGCGCCACGCACTGCGACTTGCCCCGCGGGCGGTCGCTGTGATGCCAATGCTCGGAGTGTCGTTTAGTGGAGATCCTCGACGCACCCGATAATGACGCTGTCGGGGCCGCGAACCTAGCAGAGCCGGTAAGCTCACCAGTCGGGCCGTACCCCGTCGGATCCGGGTGTGGATTGTCGCCGGTGGCCGTGCCTAAGCCGTTGCGGCACCGCACACTGGATGTGGTGGTTCAGGCTGCTTTGGCTGGAGCACTACCGGCGGTGCGAGCGATGCTTCTGTTTGCGGCAACGGAGGGGTTGCATCGGTAGGAGATCGCCGAGTCGCATCTGCGGGACCGGCACTGGGAGGCGATCTGATTCATCGGCAATGGGTCCGTGAACGAATCGTCCTGCTGGATCAGTTGACGTTGGCGGTGCTGGTTGGCTAGGAGTCGCGATCCTGCACCTGATGATGTTCGTCGACCCGCGTCGACGGGCAGACCATGATTCTGTCGAACTTCTGAATCGACGGGCCCTGGCTCTTGTCGTCGGATGCGGATATGGGCGGGCTGTGATCTTCCTCGCCGTGCACCTGACGCCAATCGAGTTCCTACTCAGCGGCACGGGCGAGGCGATTCCAGACCGCACGATGGGTGCACCCGCAGACGAACTCGGCACTGGTCGCGAACGGGCAACTTCTCACGGCCAAGACCTGCCGTTTCGCCATGAGTATGGGGCCACAGGAGGCGGTTTTCTGCCGACCCCTTGCGATCACCATCTGTGCGGTGCCCGTGCGTGTGGCATGGCCCTGCTACAGCGGCTCTATTGCGATTGTCTACTGCTGCAGTCCTTCTATTGTGGCGGCGGCGGCGAGTACGGTCGCGTCGTCGAAGCGCCGACCCATGGCCTGGATCCCTATGGGCAAGCCTTGGTCGGACAATCCGATGGGGATCGATGTTGCTGGTTGTCCGGTGAGATTGGCGGGGTAGAACATGGCGGACCAGGCGTCGAAGAACGGGTCGACCGGGAGCCCTCCTGCGGTGGCTGGTGTGTCCTGGCCGAGAGGGAAGGCTGTGACTTGGGCTGTCGGGGTGAGGAGGATGTCGTATTCTTCGAAGAACTGGAGCCAGTGCTCGGTGTATTCGGCTCGGCGATAGAGCGCGTTGATGTAGTCGGCGGCGCTTTTGCTCGCTCCTTCCCGGACGATCTGCGCGATGCCGGGAGTCATCTTCTTTTCCCAGTCTTGGAGAAGGGGGCCTTCGGAGGCGTAGCCCTCACACAGTGCAATGTCGTTCCAGAGCTGGTTTGGGTCGCCGGTGGGCGGGTGTGCTTCGGCCAGTGTGATCCCGGAGGATCTCAGCCGTTCAACGATGGTGGTGAAACGTTGGCGGACGTCGCCGTCGACGGGGGCGAATCCGAGGTCGGTACTGTAGGCGACCCGCAGTCTGCGGAGGACTGGCTCTGCTGTGTCGAGCATTGCGGAGTATGCGGTTGGGGCGCTGGGGAAGGAGAGGTCGTCGGTGGGGTCGGGGCCGGCGATGGCGTCCATGATCGCGGCGCAGTCACGGACGCTGCGCGCAATGGGGCCGGTCACGGACAGGGTCTTCCACCCGTGGAAGCCTGGATCTTTGGGTACGACTCCGAATGTGGGCTTGTGGCCGACGACACCGCAGAACGCGGCGGGCAGGCGGATTGAACCGCCACCGTCGGTGCCGAGGGATCCCGGGACCATGCCGGCTGCCACTGCTGCCGCGGAACCTCCGCTGGAGCCTCCCGGGGTCCGCCCGAGGTCGTGCGGGTTTCGGGTGACGCCCCAGAGTGCGTTGTCGGTGAATCCGCGGTAGCAGAATTCCGGATTGTTCGTTTTCCCGATCAGGATCGCCCCGGCTTGTCGGAGTCGGGCGACCGCGGTGCAGTCTTTCGGGGCGATGAAGTGTTCGTATGCCAGCGACCCGTTTGTTGCGAGTTCGCCCTGCATCCAGATGTGGTCTTTGATCGCGATCGGGACCCCATGCAACGGTCCGAGCGCGCTTCCTGCCCGTACGGCCGCATCGGCTTGCGCCGCGGCCGCGCGGGCATTGTCACGGAACACGACCGTGAAGGCGCCGATGTCACCGTCGACGTCTTGGATGCGGTCCAGGCACCGTTCGACGACGGCCGTACTCGTCGTGTCTCCGGATGCGATCGAGCGCGCTGTGCCTACCAGGTCGGGGATGCGCTGCGCCCGGGAGGTCATCAGTTTCCGGTCCGCCGGAACTGGACGGCTTCTTCCGCGTAGTTCTCGCGGCTTTTGGCTGCGACGTCGCGCTCGTGGTTGAGGTCGAGTGTGCGGCTGAGGATCAGGTAGACGGCGGCGGATATGATCAGGCCGGCGAAGATCGCGATATCGGCGCCGCCGAGGGCTTGCGCGATCGGGCCGACATACCAGACGGTGACGGCGAACGGGATCATGGCAGCTATGCCGGCGGCGTACGCGGTCAGGCCGCGCCAGCCCCAATTGCGGTACATGCCCCCGGCGCGGAAGATCTCGCGGATGGCATAGTGTCCTCGCCGCACGAAGTAGTAGTCCACGAGGTTGACCGACGTCCACGGGACGAGGACGTAGAGGAGGATCACGAGGAAGCTGGAGAAGTTGTTGAGGAACTCACCTGTGCTCACCAGCGATCCGATCAGAGCGGCTGCGGCGACCAGCAGGCACGCGATGATCCGGATGGCCCGGGTAGGCCGGACGGGTTTGACCGAGTCCGCGATCGTGATCAATTCCATGGCGGCCGCGTAGATGTTGATCGTGATGACGGCGATCAGGCCGGGCAGGGCGGCGATCAGTAACCAGTATCCCGATCCGGGCAGGAGCTGGTCGGCTGCTTGGCGCACTGCTTCGAGTGGGGAGGCTTTGGTGAACAATCCTGCCAGCAGTGCGCCGAGTGCCATCAGCCACGCCGCGCCGACGAACACGCCTCCGTATGTGTACGAGAGGGCTTTGGTCGGGCTGGTCTGCGGGGGCAGGTAGCGGGAGTAGTCGGAGACATACGGCGCCCATCCCAGGGCGTAGGCTGCGGCCGCCCCGAACTGTGCCAGGAAGCTCGGCCAGGCGAAACCGTCGAATGTGAGCTGCTTCGCGTCCAGGCCGCCGGTGACGACGACGGCGACGGTGAAAATGCCGAAGGTGAGCAGGAAGAGCAGGGTCAGCCATTTCTGTGTTGCGTGGATCCAGTGGTATCCGAAAATCGCCAGGAGGACGGCGAGGCCACTGATGAGGAGGTACCACAGGCCGTCCGCCTTCATCCCGACGGTCATGTCCAGCGCTTCGGCGCCTAGCATCTGGTTGAACATGTTGAATCCGACGAGACTGAACACCACGATCGCGCAGATCAGGATGACGCCTCGGTAACCGAACTGCGCACGGGACTGGATCATCTGCGGCAGCCCGAGCTGGGGGCCCTGGGCCGAGTGGAACGCGGTGAAGACCGTTCCCACGGCCACGCCGAGGACGATCGCCACGATGGAGGACAGGAAAGTCGCCCCCAACGCGGCGCCTACCATCCCGGTTGCTAGTGTGGTCACGTTCGCGTTCGACATGAACCACAGGGGAAACAGCGACCATGGTTTGCCGCCGCGGGCGTTCAGCGGGACCCAGTCGATAGAACGGACCTCGACGCCCCGTGTCGACGGACTTGCCGCTTGCACCGCGGTTGCCGCCTGCCCGACGCCGGGCGGGTTCGGCGCGGGATGTATGGTCGAATCACTCATCACTGGTTCTCCTTCGAATAGTGAAGCCGCGGATCGGCGTTCCCGACCGTCGGCCCGATTGGGGGCCCGCCCGCCTACCGGCGGACGGCCTCCAGTCGCCGGGTCGCGGACGCCTTGTGCGCCGCCATCCCCTCGTAGCCTGCGATTGTCTCGACCGCGCTTGCGACGGCGTTTGTCGCGTTGGCGGATACGTGCTGGTAGGTGACCGTCTTCAAGAATCGCGCCACCGACAGGCCCCCGGTGTATCTGGCGCTGCGCCCGGTGGGAAGCACATGGTTGGTTCCGGTGATCCCCTTGTCCGAGTATGCGACCGTGGACCACGAGCCCAGGAACAGGGACCCGTAGTTGCGCAGGCGCCGTGCGAAGAATTCGTCGTTGTCGGTGATGACCTCAAGGTGCTCGGGGGCAAGGGTATCCATCAGCTGGGCTGCGGTCTCCTTGTCCTCTGCCCAGTAGACGGTGCCGTAGTCGCGCCATGCTGCACCGGCGATGTCGCGGGTCTCCAGCACCTCGAGCTGCTTGTCGATCTGCGCAATCACGGCCGCACCGAAGTCGCGAGAAGTCGTGACGAGGGAGGCTGGCGACTGCGGCCCGTGTTCCGCCTGTGCGAGCAGGTCCGCCGCCACTATCTCCGGGCTGGCGGTGTTGTCCGCGATCGCGGCGACCTCCGACGGGCCCGCGAGCAGGTCGATGCCGACGCGACCATAGAGCTGCCGTTTGGCCTCCGCCACATAGGCGTTGCCCGCGCCGACGAGGACGTCGATGGGTTGGTCGCCGAGAAGCCCGAATGCCATCGCCGCTAGAGCCTGGACGCCGCCGAGGGCAAACAGGCGGTCAACCCCGGCAAGATGTGCCGAGTACATGATCGCCGGGTTGCCGCCAGTGGCTGACACCGGCGGCGTGCAGGCGATCACAGATCCCACGCCGGCGGCCTTCGCCACACCGATTGTCATGGCCGCGCTCGTGAGGATCGGGAAGCGCCCTCCGGGGAGGTAGGCGCCGACGCGCGAGACGGGTATCTGCTTCTGGCCGGTGACGACGCCCGGCGTGAGCTCGACCTCGAAATCGACCAGTCGTTGCCGCTGCTCCTGAGCGAACCGCCGCGTGTGGTCCACGCTGATCGCCATCGCGTCCCGCAAGGGTTGGGGGAGGTTGTCGCCGCTGGCGGCAAGTTGGCGCGGCCCGACCTCGATATCGGTATCCTCCCAACGGTCTAACCGTCGGGAATAGTCCATAACCGCGTCCATGCCGCGCTTCTCGATCGCGACAAGCATCTCAGAGACGGTCTCGATGACCTGGGGGAGACGCTGTGCCGCCACACCGCCGACCGCGGGCGACTTCAATGGCTCGAAAGCCCCGGAGATGTGTGCCTTGTCCGCGTCGTTGATCTGCATGGTCCGAGAATAGAACGTTTGATCCGTAGGTACAACCCAGTGCGACACAGGATAGCGCATAGGATTACCCTGTGACTTTGAATCAACTTAAGGCGTTTCTCGCCGCATATGAAACCGGCACCTTCACTGCGGCGGCCGAGCAACTCGGCGTGCGGCAGGCCTCGGTGTCTGAGCTGGTCGCACGCCTGGAGAAGGAGATCGGGCTGGAGCTCTTCACGCGGGGCACGCGGCGGCTCACCCCCACGGCGGCCGCCATCGAGTTCAGGGCGCACGCGCTCGATGCCGTGTCTGCGGTCGAGTCCGGCGTCGCGTCACTGAGGTCGCTCACGTCCCTCGAGGGCGGGGTCTCCACGTTCGGCGTATTGAGGAACGCGGGCTACTACGACCTCGCAGACCTCGCCCAGAACTTTCACCTGCGATACCCCAAAGTGCGTGTGCGCATGGTCGGGCTGAACTCGGCCTTCGTTGCAGACTCCGTTGCGTCCGGCGAAATCGAATGCGGCCTCGTGGCTCTGCCTGTAACGAACGAGGGTTTGACGGTAAAGCCGCTATTCAAAGACGAAGTCCTCTACATGTCGACAACCCGCGACCCGCGCCGTGGACCCGTGGCAATAGAGGACCTTGGCAAAGCAAGCCTGGTCCTCTATGACGCGCACGCAGGATGGCGCGACCCCACGCGCAGGCAGGTGTTAGATCGCGCCAGAGCGGCCGGAGTCCAGGTAGTCCCGGACATCGAAGTAGAGCATGTCGAGACCGCGATCGGCCTTGTCTCGGCGGGGGCCGGCGGCTCGATCGTCAGTAAATCAATCGCCCAGAAGCCCGGATTCCCGGCTGCCATCCAGACGTATCCCTTCGCTGAGCCGCTCTATGACACACTCGCCCTGATCCAACGCGAAGGAGCACGACTCTCACCTGCGACCCGAAAGTTCGCGGAGCTAGCGGAGGAAATGCTCATGTCAAGAAGCACACACTGATCGCGGAAAAGCTTGCAGACGCCTCATTCCCTTGTGGGGCCGGAACGCCGGAGTTGGCAAATCCCTCCGGGGTGACGGCGTACGTATGCCGATCGGCATACTTGACGCAGAGATGCTTCGAAGACCGACGCGGGCCATCAGTGCTTTGCGCCTGTGGCTCTTGCGGAATTATGGTTGTGCTTTCTCATAGAAGGGCGGCGGTGCCGCAGTCCCGGATACGTAATACCGTACGGGCACCGATGGCTGTTCCCGACGTGCAGCCCCGGTGCCGGCTGGCCGCTAAAACCGGCAACGGCGACGTAATCGAACCGTATTGACATTAGTGCGACGTTGACAGGGTGCCCTCACAGGACGACACCAGTCGAAAGCTGCTCAGGCCTGTCGCTTAAAGTAACACCCTCAACCTTTCGCACTAAGTCGAGGCTCGTCAAGAGATGCCGTTCCATGGCAGCGGCCGCGCTGGTCGGATCCCGATCACGGATGGCTAGGGTGATGTCGTCATGTTGCTTCTGTTCTTGCCCGACGAGGTCATTTATTTCCCTGTAGGTTCGGACGGCAACCATGATGGCCATCAGCTCCGCTCTGATCGAGGCAATCATCCAGATCAGGATCTTGTTTCCTGTTGCGGTGGCGATCTCGGCATGAAAATTTGTGTCGAGTTCGGGATAGTGCGTCGTGTCAAGTATGGCTGCTGCCATTCGGGCATTCGATGCGTCGATCTCGCGTATGTCGGCTTCAGTCGCACGTTCCGCAGCGAGTCGCGCTGCCTGGATCTCAAGCGGGATTCGGACTTCCATCAAACCGGACATCGGGCCGTGCTGTAACCGTGCTGCCCTTGCCATGAACATTTGGATGAGGCGCCCGTCGAATTCTCCAACGATCGGATTGCGCCCGTTGCGGACGTCAACAAAACCACATGCCTGCAGCGCGCTGAGAGCTTCGCGCACGACAGGGCGGCTGATACCAAACTTTTCCGTCAATTCCGCCGTAGAAGGAAGCGAATCCCCAGGTTGCAGCCTGTTGTCCACGATCTCCTTGATCAGGGCGTCAAATGCTTGGCGCGTGAGCGTTTCCCTGGTGAGCATGAGATCTTGCATCCTGTCTACTCAGTGTTGGCCTCATATTACTAGCAATCATCCTATCAAATAGGTAGACAGGCGGATAGGTTGTGTATTAGTCTCCGAATATGCCGATGGAGATTACCCGCATTGATGCGCAGCAACGGGCCGCTGTTATTTACGGGCCGGGGCAACTACGAGTTGAATCAAGACCGGTATTGATGCCGCATCCGGGTGAGGCCTTGGTGGCGATTCGTACCGTTGGCATTTGCGGCTCGGATCTTGGCTATCTTCGCGGTTCTTCGAAGTACCCGGTGGAGACACCCTTTGTGCTTGGCCATGAGGCGGCAGGAGTCGTGGCAGCGCTAGGTGATCCGCTTGAGGGCCGAGCCGATCACGGGATTCCGGTGGGCACGCGAGTTGCTCTGGTTCCGGGCTCGTCTTGCGGCCATTGTGCTCAGTGCCGTGCCGGTCGCGACAATCTGTGTAGTGGAGTGCGCTATCTCGGCAGCGCGGCGACCAACCCGCCGGTAGATGGCGCGTTGCAAAGCTACTTGTGTTTGCCTGTCGAGCAGTTGCTCCCGATACCAGATGATGTTAGTTATGCGACCGCGGCTCTACTTGAGCCGTTGGGTGTCGCTGAGCATGCTGTGCGCCGAGCGGAAGTCGCTGACCGATCCGTTCTGATTACCGGCGGTGGCGCGATCGGGCAGCTGCTGGCATTGGTGGCGCGTTCGGCGGGAGCACTCGAGGTGACCGTGTGTGAAGTTCAGGAGCGACGACGCCGACTTGCACTAGACCACGGCGCTACTAGCGTCGTCACGCCTGCGGAAATCGACAAACGAATCATGCATGAGGACCGCTTCGACGTGGTGTTTGACGCAACCGGCAATGTGGCCGCTGTCGAGTTGTGTATACGCGCTGCCAAGCCGGGCACCGGACGAGTTGTAGTTGTGGGCAACCTTCCTTCAGGAACTGGTTTTTCCCCCGAACTGGTCGCGCGAGCAGAGATCTGGTTGTCGGCGACCTTCCGTTTTCCCGGCGGCTTGGAGCGTGCCTTGAGCCTCATAACTGGCGGTCTGGATGTTGAGTGGCTCGTTGAATCCACTGCGGGTATTGAGCGCGTTGGCGAAGTGCTGGCCGTCAGCGAACTCGGTGACCCACCCATCAAAATCCAGTTCACAAGCAACCACGCGGAACGTTGGCGCATGAGCGCTGACTAGCCTGCAGGCTCCAAATTCAATCTCCGCGATCCAATTCATACAGAGAGGCTGATATTCAACATGTTCACGAAGAAGAGGCTTGTTGCAACGGCGACGGCTTTAGCAATGATGATCCCGCTTGCCGCATGCAGTTCGGGCGGACTCGGATCCGGCGGTGGCTCAAGCGCGGCACCATCAATCAAACGCTCAGCGGATCCTGCAGTGCTCAAGGCCGCCAGGGATTTCAAGGGCACGTTCACGTATTGGACCGGGCTGACGTTCCCAGACGCTGGTAACAAGATCGAGGAACAACGAATTGAGCAGTGGGGTAAGAACTTAGGAATCGCTGTGCAGGTCGTCGCTGTCAATCAGAACGACACGTCACAGCGTGTTGCCGCTGCTCTTCAGTCCGGAGCGATGCCGGATGCGCTGACGATCGGATACGACTTGGCCAAGGTGATGGCGGGCAATAAACAGCTCGCGCCGGTTGACGACGTGTTCAAGTCGGTCGGCACCGATCACGGCGGATGGTTCGACCCGATCAAGAAGGCCACTACCGACAAGTCCTGGGGAGGTGACGTGTACGGTGTCCCGCTCGGCTTCTTCGGAAACGTTCTGTTTCGTCGAACCGATCTGTTGAAGGCCGCGGGGTACACCAACCCGCCGACCACTTGGCAACAGTTCACGGACCAGGCCACGAAAGTCACGTCTGCTCCGAAAGTGTACGGCGCCGGACTATCTTTGGGTAACGTTCTGGACGGCAACGAGATGACCGCCATCATGCAGTCATTCGGAGGGCGCGTAGCCAACAACTCCGGAACGACCTGCACGCTCGATACGCCGCAAGTTAAGAAGTTCCTGACTTGGGTGACCAACCTATACAAGAACAAGGTGATCCCGCCGGACTCGGTCACCTGGAACGGCGCGAGCGACAATAACGCCTACCTCGCCGGGGGCGCCGGATTCATCGTGAATACGGGCAGCGTTTATCTGTCCATGCTCACCCAGGATCCGCAACTCTTAGAGGACACCGCATATTCAGCGTTGCCTGCAGGCCCAATCATGACGGTAAATCCAGTTGACATCCGCTACCGGGTGATCCCTACGTCGACTAAGTCGAATGCGAAGATCTTGGCGAAGGACTTATTCCGTGTTCTCTCCGCGGACGACTACAACAAGCAGTACATGGCCGAGGCGACCTACGGACCCGTTCTCAAGTCGCAAGCATCGTACCCGATCTTCGAAAAGACGGCATACGCTGCACTGCTGACAATCGCCAAGTCCGGCGGTACAGCACCCGCGTACCCCGATGTGGCAAACATCGCTTTCTCCGACTACCAGAACAGTTTCTCCACCCCGCACATGATTCAACGAGTGGTCACCGATGGGCTCAGCATCGATGCGGCCGCCGCTGAAGCACAGGCAAACTGCCAGAAGATCTACAACAAGTACAACAAATAACCTCGACCCGTGTCGGTGAGGCTGCCGTGCGCGGCCTCACCGACCCCCGGAATGGAAGCTGACGCAATGACCAGATCACTTCTGGCGGAGAGTGCCCCGGCCGCACCAAAGCCGAAACGCCTCCGCCCACAACCACCGCGCCCACCGCACAAACCTGGCTCACGCCCCTGGGTAGGCGGAGCATTTGTCGCACCGCTGGTCATCATTCTTGTGGCCCTCGTCGTGTTCCCGACGGTCGCATCCCTCTGGTACAGCTTCACCAACGTCACTGTTGGCGGCAGCGGGCACTTCATTGGGATCGCCAACTACGTGACCCTGTTCGGCGACCCGTCATTCCTCAACGCCCTCGCAAACCTGATACTCATCATCGGGATCAGCCTCGCCATCAAATTCGTCCTGGGATTGGCATTCGCCTCGCTTCTGAATCGGCCGATGCGAGCACGCGGGCTATGGAGGGCCATAGTCATCCTCCCCTGGGCAATGCCGGCCTTCGTAGCGTTCATCGGCTGGCAGCTGATGTTCAACGGTCAAGCAGGCGCACTCAACCAGATCCTGTCATGGTTCGGCATGCACGTGGACTTCCTCGCCACTCCCGGATGGGCCCGCTTCTCCGTCATCCTCGCAACCGTGTGGCGCGGATTCCCGTTTTGGGTGATCGGCATCCTCGCCGCTATGCAAACGATCCCGAAGGAGCTCTATGAGGCAGCCGAAATGGACGGCACCAGCGCCTGGCAGAGATTCACCAACATCACCATGCCCGGTATTCGCACCACGGTCAGCGTCGTGGCAGTCCTATCCGCGATCTGGACGACAAATGGTTTCGAAAACGTGTGGCTCCTCACACAGGGTGGCCCTTCGAGCGCAACCATGACCTTCCCAGTCCTGGCATACCTCGACTTGATCAACTTCCAGCTCGGGAGTGCCTCGGCGGCCGCCATGATCACTTTGCCCCTGTTTGTCGCGCTCATACTGTGGCTGAACCGCACCGGAGCGGAGGAATACCGATGAAACGTCGCTACAACCCTTGGATCACCCGGGGCGGCCTACTGCTGATGACGATATTCGTCGGGTTCCCGGTCTACTTCATGGTGGTCGTCTCACTGAAAACACCTCAAGATATTTACCGCCAGCCCTCTCTCACCCCAACGAATCCAACCCTCGAGAACTACGTTCAACTGTTCCAGCAGGGCTTCGCGCATAACGTCTTCAACAGCCTGATCGTGGCAGCAGCAACTTCAGTGTTATCCACAGTCTTGGGCATTCTTGCGGCCTACGCGATCGTTCGCCTGCGCTTCCCCGGACGCAATGCCGTCAGCAAACTCATACTCATGAGCTACCTGACACCCCTGATATTGCTGTTCATCCCATTGGCGGTCGTCATCCAAAAGCTGAACCTCAGCGACACGTTGCTGGGCATTTCGATCGTGTACCTGGCCTTCACCGTCCCGTTGTCCGCCTGGTTCCTACTAGGGTTCTTCCGCGGAATGAGCGTTGATCTGGAAGAAGCGGCCTCACTTGACGGCGCTAATCTGCGCCAGACACTGCAACACATCGTGATCCCGATGTCAGCTCCAGGAATCGCAACCTCGGCGATCCTTACCTTCACTATGGCGTGGAGTGAACTGTTCCTCGCGTTGGTATTCCTGACTTCGCCGCAATCACAGACGATTCCGGTGGCACTTCAGGACATCATTCAAGGCGACGTGCAAAATTACGGGTTGATCATGGCCGGCGCGATTGTCGCCACAATACCGGTGCTGATCCTGTACTACTTTGCCCAGCGTTGGGTCATAACTGGTGTAGCCGCCGGTGCCACAAAAGGTTGAGCGTCTCACTTTCCGCCACGAGTGGCAGCCCTACGTTTGAATTGACCTCCGTCACCAAAATTGACGGGTATACGTACCGACGGCACAGTCAATTCACCCAACAGAGAAGAGACTCATTGCCATGAGAATTACTAATGCACGCGTCGTGATTTGCTCACCAGGGCGAAACTATGTGACTCTGGTTGTTGAGACAGAAGACGGCGTCACCGGAGTCGGAGACGCGACCCTGAACGGCCGTGAACTGTCAGTTGCCGCATACCTGCGAGATCACCTGTGCCCTCTACTGATCGGCCGCGACGCCCGCCGGATCGAGGACACATGGCAGTACTTCTATAAAGGCGCCTATTGGCGGCGCGGACCCGTTACGATGACGGCCATCGCGGCAATCGACACCGCCCTGTGGGACATCAAAGGTAAAGTCGCCGGGATGCCCGTGTATGACCTACTCGGCGGTGCCGCCCGTGACGGCGTGATGGTTTACGGTCACGCAAGCGGATCAACCCTGGATGCACTCGACGCAGACTTCCAAAAACACCTCGATCTCGGCTACAAAGCGGTGCGCGCACAGGCATCGATCCCTGGCTTGGACAAAACCTACGGGATAGCGCCAGCCGTAGGCGCGTTTTATGAGCCGGCCAGCAGCAACGTGCCCCAGGAAGACACCTGGGAGACGACGGCATACCTCGACTTCGCACCGGTAATGATGGCGCACATTCGCGACCAGTTCGGATACGGGGTGCACCTACTCCACGATGTTCACCACCGGCTGTCGGCGGTCGAAGCCGCCCGGCTCGGGGCAGCGCTGGAACCATACAGGCCGTTTTGGATCGAAGACCCGACCCCAGCGGAAGACCAGTCGGCATTCCGCATCATCCGAAACCACACAACGACACCGCTCGCCGTCGGAGAAGTACTGAACTCGATCTGGGATTGTCAGCAACTCATCACCGAAAGGCTCATCGACTACATTCGCACTTCAGTCTCACACGCCGGCGGAATCACACACTTGCGCAGAATCTTCGCCCTCGCCGATCTCTACGGGGTGCGTTCGGGCTCACACGGCGCCGGCGACCTCTCCCCAATCGCAATGTCGGCCGCACTCCACATCGACCTGAGCATTCCGAACTTCGGGATCCAGGAATACATGGGCCACCCTAACTTGGCCGCAGAGGTCTTCACCTGGAGCTACACCTTTGCTGATGGGTACATGCATCCTGGTGACCGGCCCGGGCTCGGAATAGAGTTTGACGAGCGGGCAGCCGAACACTTCCCTTACGACCCAAAATATCTTCCGATCAACCGTCGGCTTGATGGATCGATGCATGACTGGTAAGCACAGCGACACCGTGACGTGACGTATGCGATCTCGTCGCAATCCCTGAACTCCTTTGCGAAGGAGTAATCGACTGCGCATTCGCTCCGGCACCCCCGTGATGTTCTGCGACAAGGGTGGCACCAGCAGCGTCGCCTTGACCGATTCCCTGTGTATCAGAGTTGGGTGAGGTCAGTAGGTAGCAGCAAGTCCGATGTCACGTCCTCTTGCAACCTTCACTCGCCGCCCCCGAGTTCATCCGCCTCATCACCCCTGGTACCAGATCGTCGGCGTGCTGTTGCGCGTCTCGTGGGTGCCGATAAGCGCGGCGAGCCCGACGATGACGACGGGGGTTAGGCGGGCCGGAATTGATTTGAAGCTGGCGGCGTCAGGCGGACCACGTCCGAATGGGTCTTCTTAGGCTTACTTGGTCGTTCCGCTCGCAAGGGTCGCAACCTTTGCCGTCGGGTGGGCCCGGCCGGTGGAGTAGCGCTCCGACGAGGCCGGCGTCCATCAGCCGTCTGCCCCCAACGCGGCGATGGAGTCCACGATCTGGCTGTCGATATGCCGATCGTCGTACGTCACACTCTGCCGGGCGCAGCAGCGGTGCCGATTTTCCCGCGGCTAGCCGGAAGCGCTTAGGCGTCAAGTGTCCGTTTAGGGTATCGTCGTCTTGTCTCGTTGAAGGTAGGATAAACGAACCGTTGGGGAGTTGGTGACGGAGGATCAATGAAGGTTGGCTACGCACGGTGCTCGACGGTGGCGCAGGACACTGAGGCGCAGATGCTGAAGTTGGACAAGCTCGGCGTCGACCGAAAGCATATCTATGTGGATCACGGTTTCACGGGTAAGACGATGACGTGGTCTGGGTATCAGAATGTGTTGAAGGCGCTTCGGGCGGGGGATGAGTTCGTGGTGCCGGCAATGGACAGGCTTGCCAGGAATGCGCGCGAGACGTTGCACGCCGCCCATGAGCTCACCGAGGTCGGCGTGGTGTTGAATATCGGGGGAGTGATCTACGAGCCGGGCTCTCCGATGTCTCGGTTGTTCATCACGATCCTCGCTGCGGTGGCTGAGGCTGAGGGTGGGTGGATCAGTTTGCGGACGAAGGAGGCCCTGGCGGTGCCGGCTGTGCGCGCGAAGTTGCGGGGCAAGCAGCCGAAGCTCAAGCCGAGCAACGATGCGGCGATCGCGGGCCACTTGGCGTCCGGCGACATGACCGTGGTGGAGATCGCAGCCATGTTCAACACGTCGCGGCCGAGCGTGTACCGTGCGGCCGCGCGTCATCGCGCACGAGTCGCGGCCGCCAGCGCGGCTGTGAGCGACCGAAATTCGGGCGGGGCATGACCGGCAGATCCCCGGACACGTGCGCAGTTGCGCGGAATCTGGTGAAGGTGTCGACGACGGTAGGGGGCTAATTTCCGGCCGACCTTGACACGCCCACACCTGCACAGTCCGGTAAGTGATTTCGGGGAAGGCCAGTATCAGGTTGCGATCTCTGGGGGCACCACGTGTTTGGCGAGGCGCTGCAGGGCTTGGCCTGCCAGGCGCATGAACTGTGCGGTGGCCGGGGAGATCGCCCCGTTGTGGCGTGTGATGAATGCGTAGTGCTCGATGATGGGCGGATCGAGTGGTGCCCACGTCAGGCCGCGTTGGGCTAGGAGCGGCCGGCCCACGTGATACGAGACGAGAGAATTTCCGACGCCTTCTGCGGCGAGATCGAGCACATGGATTTGGAACTCGACTTCGATCAGCGGCTGCAGGCTGATGCCTTCCTGCTGCGCAAGTCGTGCCAGAGACACTCGCAGCGGATCAGCGTTCGCCCATCGAGCTTCAGAGAGGATCAGAGGGTAGTTCGCCATCGTTGCCACATCAACCGGCTTGGCGGTGTGCTCTGGATTATTTGACACGTACACCACTTGGTCGCTGAAGATTGACGGTGTCACGTCCAGTTCGCTGTCGTCAATTGGCAACTGCACGAGGCCGGCCTCGATGTCGCCAGCACGCACCGCATCGGCAACATCGGAGGAATTGAGCCCGGTCACGCGAATGCGCACAGAAGGATACAGGTTGTGAAAGTCGCGGATCAGGTCGGTGAGCAAATACAGATGAGCGCTACTGAACGTGCCGAACGAGACGGTGCCTTCCTCCAAGGTTCGCAGGCGCTTGCCGTGTTCGGAGAGTTCGCGCGCACTCGCGAGCGTGCGCTGTGTCAGCGGGAGCAACTGCTTGCCGGCGTCGGTAAGTAGAAGGCGTCGTGACGTTCGGGTGAAAAGTACGACTCCGAGCGACTGCTCAAGCGTGCTGATCTGCTCAGACAGGCTCGGCTGTGCAATAAAGTGTTCCGCGGCTGCGCCCGCGAATGTCCCGACCCGTGCCGCCGTGACGAAATACTCAAGCTGTCGAATGGTCGGTAGTGCCATGTGCGATCCCTTTCGTACGTAAGGTTTAACCTATGCCTGCCATCCGCTATTAGGTATTGTCCTGCTTTCTGCTTCTTGGTGCACTTAGGGATACGTACCGGACCAGGAGGTCAGATCGCAATGGTGGGAACTGCAGGCACAGTCATCGTGACAGGAGCTGCGTCGGGAATGGGGTTGGCCACAGCTCGCGTTTTTCTGCGCAACGGATGGCGCGTGGTCGGTCTCGACATCGTCCAGACCGTGGTCGGCGACATTGAAGCCAGCATGTTCCTCGCCGGTGTGGCCGACGTTCGGTCTCGCCAAGACGTGACCCGCGTCATCGACCAGCTGCTGGCGCCGGGCGAACACATCGACGCCGTTGCGAATGTTGCCGGTGTCTACCCGCCGACAACGCTTGACAGCTATGACGAGGACACATACCGGCGAATCTTCGACATCAATGTGCTTGGCATCCTTAATGTGACCGCGGCCGCGCGGCCTCGAATGCTTGACGGCTCGGCCATCGTCAATTTCGCATCGGTGGATGCTTTCACCGTCTCTCCAGGGCAGCTCCTGTACGGGGCGTCCAAGGCCGCAGTCGTCATGCTCACCAAATCGCTGGCGCTGGAATTGGCTCCAGCAGGCATCCGCGTGAACGGTATTGCACCCGGTTGGGTTGCCACGCCCGGTAACGCCGCAACCGAGCGGATGGCCGCCGCAGCCGCGGGCATCCCGTTGGGTCGCGTCGCGCAGCCGGAGGAAATCGCAGAATGGGTCTTGACGTTGTCGTCCCGGTCCAAAGTCGCATTCATGACCGGTGAGACGATCGTGCTCGCCGGAGGGGACGTAATGCGATGAGTCGCAAAGACACTGTCATCGTTACCGGTGCGGCTCGTGGTCAGGGGGCCGCGCACGCGGCGCGTCTTGCGCACCTCGGCACCCGCGTCATCCTGACGGATGTTCTCGACGACGAAGGAGAGAAGACCACCGCGGTATTGCGTTCTTCTGGCGCCGACGCGGACTATCGGCACTTGGACGTTACGGATGAACGCTCGTGGGCTGCCCTCGTCGATGAACTTGCGGTGACCAAGGCACGTGTACGCACTCTCGTCAACAACGCGGGAATTCTCAAGTACAACATGATCGTCGACACGACGCTGGATGCGTGGACCTTGCATGAACGAGTGAACGTACATGGAGCGTTCCTTGGCATTCGCGCTTTCGGTCCCGTTATCGCAGACGCCGGGGGAGGCTCAATCATCAACGTGTCGTCCACCGCGGCGCTGCGTGGGTCGGACGGTTACGCGGCGTACGCGTCCTCAAAGGCGGCAGTGATCGCGCTCGGGCGAGTAGCCGCTGTTGAGTTTGCACCACTTGTGAGGGTCAACACGATCTGCCCTGGCGGTGTGGCTACGGCGATGAATGATGAGGAGCCGGATGGCGGGACAAGCGCGTCAGCGCCGCTCGGGCGACGAGCGCATCCAGACGAAATCTCACCCCTAATCGACTTTCTCGCCTCTCCCGCGGCTTCGTTCATCACGGGCTCGGTCTACACCATCGACGGTGGGCTGACCGCCGTTTGAATCTTCAATACTGAACATCATCCGATCGACAACTCATTACCCAGAAAGCGAAACAATGACCAAAAACATCGTCATACAGCGCGCGGTTCGTGCAGCAGCGTTGCTCAGCATTTCCGCTGTTGCGCTGGTTGGTTGCGCAACGACGTCCTCAGACGCCAGTACCACAGCCGCCGCGGCGGGCTGTACGCCTGCAGATCCCGGCTTGACAACGTACACAGCAGGTGTGCTCACCGTCGGAGTCCCACAGAACCCGCCATATACCGTGCTCAACGGCAACAAGGCATCCGGCTACGAGATTGACATTGTGAACAAGCTCGCGGCTGCTGAGTGTCTTCCGGTCTCATACATACCCGTCACGTATGGCAACGGCATCGCGATGATCAACAATCAGAAGCGTGCCGATCTCATCACCGGAGGCTGGTATGTCACTCCGGCACGCGCTCAGCAGGTCGGTTTCACCTCGCCAATCGACTATGACGAAATGGCAATCATCTCCAAGTCGGGGATTGACACTGTGAAGGGCCTCGAATCGATTGGCGCAGTCGGCAGCGCCACCGGATTCTCGTGGCAGGGCGATATGACGAAGGTTCTCGGCGACAACTTGAAGTCATACCCCGGCACCGTCGAGATCAAACAGGATTTGCAGGCAGGCCGTATTCAGGCAGGCCTCGACGGGTACGCCGTCGCCGTGGACGCATACAAGGGAACAGACTTCAAAGTCGAGATCGCCAAGAAAGATCCGCGAATCGCGATCACGATCGACCGCCCCATCACCGCGTTCCCGATCAATAAGAGCAATAGGGCCCTGAACGATGCGCTCAGCAAGCTCATCGATCAGTACCGCAAAGACGGCACGCTTGCGAAGATCCTCACGGCCCACGGCCTTTCCGCGTCGTTGGTTGTCCCTGCCGATGTGGCGGCGAAATCCCTGCGCTAGCGGGCCCGTCGAGCCTGCGGCATGACGCCGCAGGCTCATTACCCCGGGAGGGGCTATGAATGCACAGCTGATTACCGAATCCAACAAAGTCAATCACGCTGGTGTGACAATCTCGCACCTTTCCAAAAGCTTCGGCACGAATCTGGTCCTCGACGACATCTCCATCAGAGTCAAGCCGGGCAGTGTCACAGCTTTGATCGGGCCGTCTGGATCGGGCAAGAGCACACTGCTGCGGTGCGTGAACCTTCTCGAAAAGCCAGACAAGGGAACGATCACTATCGGAGCGCAGAGCGTTGATGCGGGAACAAGGGTGTCGGAGCGTGACCTCCTCGCCTTGCGTCGCCAGGTTGGAATGGTCTTCCAATCCTTCAATCTCTTCCCGCATTTCACTGTGCTGCGCAACGTTACGTTTCCGCAACAGAAGATCCTCGGCATCAGCAAAGAAGAGGCGGAAGCCCGCGCGCTCACTCTGCTCGAGCGCGTCGGGTTGAAAGACAAAGCCCTTCAGCATCCGGCGCAGTGCTCAGGAGGTCAGCAGCAGCGCATCGCCATTGTGCGGGCACTGGCGCTGAATCCGCGCGCCATGCTGTTCGACGAACCGACCAGCGCGCTCGATCCCGAGGTGGGAGTGGAGGTGCTCGCCGTGATGCGCGAACTGGCGGAGGGCGGGATGACAATGATCGTCGTCACTCACGAGATGCAGTTTGCCCGTGATGTCGCGGATCACCTTGTTGTGATGGCCGACTCGCATTTGATCGAGGAAGGCAACCCAGCTGAGATTCTGGCGAACCCGCAACAGGAACGCACCCGACGATTCTTGAGCGCTGTTCTAGGTCGATGACATGCAAGTATTTCTGGCCGTCATCGTCGGCCTTCCACTGACGCTCTTGGTAACGGCCGCAGCGTTCGCGATTGGACTGCTGGGTGGCATACCGCTCATGTTGGGTCTGCGCTCCAAGCATCGGATCGTGCGCCTTTCCTTTCGCCTGATCGTCGACCTCATTCGCGGTGTGCCGATCATCGTTTGGCTGTTCCTCATCTACTTCGGCATCGCGATCGGTGCCTTCCGGTTCAGTTCTCTCGCTGCTGCAATCGTCGGCCTCGGCCTCATCTCCTGTGCATATCTCGCCGAAATCTACCGCGGCAGCTTCACGACCCTGCCCCGCGGGCAGTCGGAAGCCGCGCAGGCGCTCGGGCTCGGCGGCCCGACCATCTTTCGCCGCATTCTCGCTCCGCAGGCGCTGCAGACAGCAATGCCATCCTTGACGACCTACCTGTTGGCCTTGCTGAAGGACTCCTCGATCGCCTCGACGATCGGCGTTCTGGAAATGGTTGGTGCCGCCACCATCTATTCACGCCAACACTCCGGAAGCGACGGTCTGACCCCGTTCTTGATCGCGGCTGGCGTCTACATCGTCGTGAGCGTGCCCTTGGCAATCGTTGCCCGGCGACTTGACTCGAGAATGTCGAGAGCCCGCTGATGGATATCGCAAGCTATCTTCCTCAACTGGGCCAGGGGCTGATCGTCAGCCTGCAACTGACTGTCATATCCGTCTTCTTCGGCTTCATCATCGGCCTGATATTCGCGGTTGGCGTGGCATCGGAGAACCCCTGGATACGCTGGCCGGTGCTCGTTCTCGTCGAGATCGGCCGCGGCATTCCTTCGCTCGTAGTCCTCTACATCGTCTACTATGGGCTCCCCGCGATCGGGCTGCTCTTCGAGAGTTTCACTGCCGCCGCGATCGGTCTCACCTTCACCGTTGCGGCGTACTCCTCCGAGATGATCCGTGCGGGCATTCGCTCGGTTCCTGTTGGCCAGCACGAAGCGGCCGCAGCGCTCGGCCTCCGCTGGGGAGGCACGTTCGGCCGGATCGTGCTGCCGCAGGGCCTGCGCGCGTCGATACCGCCACTGATGGGCCTGGCCATCCAGTCGTTCCAGGGCACCTCGCTCGCATACACGATCGCAGTGGCCGAGTTGATGAGTCAGGCCTATCAGGTCAGCGCCGTGAACTTCCAGTACCTGCAGGTGTACGCCGTCACAGGCCTGATCTACGTTCTCATCGCCGTGCCGGCGACTTGGCTGTCCGTCTTCGCTGAACACAGGCTTGCCCGCGGCGCATTCTGACATTGCAACAACAGCGTGTGCCTTGTATTGGCAAAACCTATATCTGCCGTCACAAACTTAACATTTACCTTTTGTAGTCGCCTCATTAGCGTCGTTAATAGCTCCACACCACCACACGCACCGATCCAAAGGACACGACATGACCCGCTATTGCGTCATCGGCGCCGGCGCCGCCGGCGTATCAGCATTGCAGCAGCTGCTGCAGGCTGGGTTCAACGCTGACTGCTATGAGAAGACCGATCGAGTAGGCGGTCACTGGCACACCGATTACGACGCTTTGCACCTGATTACCTCGAGAGACACGACCTACTTCGAGAACTTTCCGATGCCGGCCGACTACGCGCACTTTCCGCGTCGCGATCAGGTGCGCACGTACATTGAGTCTTACGCCCGTCACCACGCGCTCTACGAGGCGATCCGATTCGATACTGCGGTCGCATCCGTGGTGCCGATTGTCACGGATGGTCCAGTTGGGTCCGCCGGATGGACCGTCACCTTGGACACCGGTGAGAGCATCGACTACGACGGCGTGCTCATCGCCAACGGACATCTTTGGGATCAAAACATCCCGCGCATATCCGCCGACTTTACCGGCAGACAGATCCATTCAGGTTCATACCACAACACCGAAGACGTCGACGGCACTCGGGTCCTTGTAGTCGGAGCCGGCAACTCCGGTTGTGACCTAGCGGCCGACGCGGCTCAGCATCGGTACGAGGTGGACATCGTGATCCGCACGGGCACATACTTTCAAGCGAAATCCTATTTCGGAGTTCCGCGGTCGGATATCCCCTGGCTGGGCCAGTTTCCCGCCGACGAACAGGACATGATCGCGCGTCTGCTTTCTCGCGTAACGCTCGGTGACTGGAAGGATTATCCAGGTATGCCGGAACCTACGCGCGACCGGTCCGAGGAGGGCAGCACAACCGTCAACAGCCTGCTGCACTACTGGGTGCAGCACGGGCGTATCGCGATCCGCCCAGGCATCGATCACATTGTCGGTCGCCGTGTCTACTTCAGCGATGGCACAGATGGTGAGTACGACACAATACTGTGGGCGACCGGATTCAAGCCGACTCTGCCGTTCCTTGCGGGGGAGCTCGTCGAACGTCGAAACGGCGTTCCGTTGCGCTTCGCCGGCGGCATCATCCCGAAAGGATTGGAAAAGCTGTACTACATTGGTCTGGCCTCACCGCGCGGCCCTCAAATCCCCGTGTACGGAGAACAGGCCAAGCTCGCGCTCCGAATGATCGCGCTACACGAAGCTGCGTCTGACGGGTTTGCGGGTATTGCGGCCTACTTGAGCGGATTGCAGGACGAGATGTCACGCATCGACATCGTTCGTGCTGTGTGGAATGAGCAGATGGCCGATACAGCACGCCTCCTCAACGCGTTCACAACTGCACAGAGCACCAAGCACGCCGAAGCGGCAGTGGTGTAAGGGAGGCGCCGCACAATGATTCCGAAGTTGCATCGCTCCGGTCCGAGCAATCGATGCCCGCGATTACGGGGCCGCCAGCGTCCTGGGGATGGCGTTCTAGCGCCGTCTGGAGTAGGCGCATGAAACACGGAATCGTCATCCTGCCGCAAGCACCATGGCGTGAAGCGCGGCGCACCTGGCAGAGCGCCGAGGAACTCGGCTTCGATCACGCCTGGACCTACGATCACCTGTCATGGCAGAGCTTGGCCGATCAGCGCTGGGGCGCGACGATTCCGACGTTGACGGCAGCGGCATCCGTCACGTCGACGATCAGGCTCGGCACGTTCGTGACGTCGCCGAACTTTCGGCATCCGGTGCCGTTCGCCAAGGATCTCGCGACCGTTGACGACGTGTCCGGCGGCCGGTTCCTGCTCGGAGTCGGATCGGGCGGCACCGGCTTCGACGCTGACGTGCTCGGCTATCCGCAACTGACACCGCGACAACGCCACGAGCGATTCGTCGAATTCGTGCGCGGCCTTGACGCGCTACTGCGATTCGAGCAACCGGGCAGCGGTGGGATCAGTTTCGACGGCGACTGGTTCACGGCCCACAACGCTCGCATGGTCGGCGAGCCGGCGCAGCCGCCGCGGATGCCGTTTATCATCGCCGCCGACGGACCCAAGGGCTTGCAACTCGTCGCCGAACTCGGCGACGGCTGGGTGACCCTCGGCCGGCAGACCGATTCCCTCGACACCTGGTGGCGGAGCGTTGCCGAACTGTCCGCCCGGCTCGACGAGACGCTTGCGAACGCGGGCCGCGCACCACAGAGCATCGACCGCTATCTCAGCCTGGACGCCTCGCCGCAATTCGCCCTCGAAAGCGTCGACAGCTTCACGGATGCCGTCGGCCGGGCTGCCGAGCTCGGCTTCACCGACGTGATCACCCACTGGCCGCGGGCCGACGGCGTGTACGCCGGGCAAGAAGACGTGTTGGTCGAGGTGGGATCCCGGTTTCGACGCTGCGAAGGAGCCGTCACTCCCTCGTAATCGCAGCCTGCCAGCTACTGGCCTCAGGGCATTTCCGCGCATGTGGGTCGGATCCAGTAGAGTTGCGGTCCCGCGATTCGGGCCACCCACGGGCAGATCAGATTGGCCATTGACATCCGCGCCGGCGGGCGGAGAATCTGGGCCTTGTGCCGCAGTGCTCCGTGCTAGTTCTTGTCGAATTGTAAAGACAACCAGGAAGCAAAGTGGCGGATTGCGGAGGAGACCCATGGAAACGACGGGCATCCGTAACCGCGCGAGAGCGTCCGTTCAGTGAACTGCTTGTCGCGCGGAGACCGTACCGCCAATCAGAAGAGAAAGTACACCGTCAACGTTTGGCGAAAGCCACACCCAGTAGTGTCAAGGCAACTCCAGGAGCCTGACGCCAAAGTGTGAAGAAATTAGATTGCTACCTCAGGTTGACAGGTATTCATGCGAGCCGTGTCGCGCCGGGTTTACGTCTTGTTGGGGT
Source organism: Microbacteriaceae bacterium (assembly GCA_004297935.1). Taxonomy (GTDB): domain Bacteria; phylum Actinomycetota; class Actinomycetes; order Actinomycetales; family Microbacteriaceae; genus Rathayibacter_A. Next base: position 225,990 of record SCRE01000014.1, read on the forward strand.
ACACCCCAACTGGACGCACCGTCTACATTCGAAGGATCGTGTAGGGGGAGTACTGCCATTTGTGCAGACGACTTCTGAAAACGACATGTACAACGCAGCCCGGTACGACAAGTAGCCCGGCGGAGATGCTGTCGCTAAGATATCCAGTTCACATGCGAGCGACTGCAGCCCAGGGTAGCATTCCGTTAAACTTCACTTTGAATAGACGTCAGGAGGAGCGGGTCTGGTCGGGCGGCCTGATGCTTTTCGAGTGTTGCAGGCGTCGGGTATGAGGGTTGGGCGCCGACTCCTTCGGCCGCGAATGCCGCGACTCGGCCAGCGAAGCTTGCCGCCTCGACGAAGTCCTTACCGTCGGAGAGGGAGACTAGCATGGCGCCGAAGAATGCGTCTCCGCATCCAGTGGTGTCGATGGCATCCGCCGCCGCAGCCGGGATATCGACATGGGCTTGGTGCGTGTAGATCGAGCAGCCTGCAGAACCTCGGGTGACGATCACTGCTGCGAAGCCGTACTTCTCGCGGATCCTGGTGAAGTTCTGCTGTGCCGCTCCGGCCTCCCTTGCTAGTTCTGCTGCTTCGTGTTCGTTGACGACGATCACGTCTGTCGCCAGCAAGATTTCATCGATGTCCGCGGTGTATGGCGAAAGGTTCAATACGACAGTAGCTCCCGCGTCTTGAGCGAAACGGGCAGCATCGGCGGCCATGCCCAGAGGGATCTCTAGACTCAGGCCGACGATGCTGTGTGCCGCCACTGTTGCTCGTACGAACCGGGCTTGCTCTGGCAAATAGACGCTGTTCGCCCCAGAGGCGAGAACTATGGTGTTTTCTCCCGCGTCGTCGACAGTGATCAGGGCCATTCCGGTCGCTTGGTTTGGCGACCGGAATAGGCCCGAGCGATCCACTCCTGCACGATCTAATGCGTTGTCGAGCAGCTCGCCGTGATCATCCCTTCCTACCGCTCCGATTAGCACAACATCACCGCCGAGGAGCGCGGCGGCCACGGCCTGATTGGCGCCTTTTCCTCCTGGGAATGTCTGAAAGCCGTGGCCGCGAACTGTCTCGCCTGCCCGGGGGAGTGTTTGCGTGCGAATTGTCACATCCGCGTTGAGGGAGCCGACCACCACGATGCGTGCTTTCTGCCTAGGCGGGTCCGGCTCGCTGTTACTCCTAATCATGGGATACGCTTCGTCCTTCTGATCGGGGAGACCGGAAATTTAGAATGATGCGGTGGCGACCGCATGCAGTCCGGTGGGTTCCCTTGTGGCTGCCCGGCCTGCTGTCCAGGTCGCCAGTGCGTTCCAGAACGGGGTGTATCCGGGCCATGTCGTGAATGGCGGCGGCGCCCAGTGCGGAGACATGTCGGAGGTGAAGACCGCCGTGCGGCCTTTGCCAACCTGTCGGATTGCCACGAGCGGGTCGGTGTTGATCTCGGCGAGCACCTGGCCTTCGGGATGCGGGCTTGCGATGTTGTAGCCAAGCAGCTCCGGCCACACCGTGCCGACGCCTCCGAGCGCGGCATGTGATTCGTCAATGACGGTGACCCTTGCTCCCTCCGGGTGCTCGGCTCGGTCGTCGGTGTGCCGGATAATGACTGGCAGGATGTCGGCGAGCGGGCTGTCGGCGTACTTGGCTTTCGCGTCCACGCCGGAGAACGATAGGTAGCCGCCGACCATGAGGAGCCCTCCTCCCTGTTCGACGTATTCGCGAATGAGTTGAAGCCGGTTGGGCTCAGAGACGCTGCGGCCGAACACCGACCTTGTGAGCAGGAACGTATTGGCCCCGACGTCGCTGATGACCACAAGATCGTAATCCTGCAGAACCTTCGGGTCGAGCGGGAACTGCGTTTCGATCGCGTGGGCCGGTATATGTGTCACTTCCCAACCGTCTGATTCAAGTGCGGCGCGGAACTCGGCGCCGCCTTCGACGTATTCCGTTGTGGTGAAGCTGTCGAAGCCCTTCTGGTGGATCATGTGGGTCATCCATGATTCGCCGAGGAGCAGAAGACGTGGTGGGGTTTGCGTTTCCATTTTTATCCAATCGTTCCCGTGGGGTAGATCTCGCGGAATTTCCAGTCGTGCTCCGGGACGATGATGTCGGCCTCGTTCCGAATCTGGTCGTATCCCGCGATCAGCTCGGGCAGATCCCAGTACGACCCCATTGGCCAGTTGAGCTCAAGGTTCGCGTAGTTGTACATGACGTCGCTGGTGAGGCAAACGGTGCCCTCGCTCGTGTCAACCATGACGACCATGCAGCCTGGCGTGTGCCCACCGATCTTGCGGAGCCGGATGCCTGGCTCAATCTCGTAGTCGCCGTCGATGACACGGAGCCTCTCTTGGACTGTCGTGATCTTATAGGCGTACTCCGGGTAGTAGAACATGCAGAAGTGCGGCGGTGTGGTAGCTTGCGGCAACTCGTCCTGTTGGACGATGAATGTCGCGTTGGGGAACAGCTCGTTATTGCCCACGTGATCGAAATGCAGATGTGTGAGCACGACGATATCGACGTCCTCTGGGCTCACGCCGTGGCTTCTTAGGCCGGCGACCAGGTCCTGGTCTTGTGTGCGACTCGCGACGAAATCAACACCGTATCGGTGCTGCATTGCGGCCACTTCGTCGACGTCTCCGAGGCCAGTGTCGATTAGGATCGTCTTACCTGCACCCTCGATCAGCCACACTGGCACCGGCACCATCACCCCTTCGTGCACTGAGCCGTCACGGCGTACTATGTCCCGGCGGAAGCCGTAGAGCAGTTTCGTGTTGTCGGGGATGTCTGGATGGATTCCCGCGTTGAGGATCGAGACCGGAAGCGAGCTTTCCAGCTCCCCCGTGACGATGTGGTGAATTTTGAGGCTCATCTGAGACCACGCTCCTGTTCGTTCGTCGGTTTGAGAAGGGGAAGGGTGCGGAGGATTGACCGGGGGCGCAGGGCCTCGCATGACATGACCTCCACGATGGTGAGGCTCTCAGGCCGAATCCCCATGCAACGGCGGTGTGGTAGCCTGCGGCAGTCGAGGTGCTGATGCTCTGGCTCGTGGGCTACGCTAAAGACCTCGGTGTAGGCCGACCGGCCCGCCTGACATTGGACATCCAGGTGCAGGTGGCGTCAAGCCCAATAGTGAAAGGCCCGATCAGTAGCCTTTCTCGGTCTCGCCGTACTCCTTGACGTAGGCGGTCCAAACGCGCTGCATGTCGAAATTCGATGAGGCCGGGACAGCGGCCGGTATCGCCTTAGTGCCAACTAGGTAGCTGTTGTCGCTGTCCCATGACGTTTTCCAATACGCGACACCGGTCGGGTCGAGGATCATCTGCTTGGCTGCCTTTGCGTCGCCTGCATAGAGTTCGATCTTCTGCCAGTACTGCTTGAATCCGTCGAGTGTTAGCCCGGCAGCAGTGGTCTTGTTTAGTTGGTCGGTGATCGTCGTGCCACACTGGTCAGTCTTGGCATCGCAGTACCGGATAATTCGATGCATTACATTGATAACCTTGAGTACGGACTTTTCATTCTTCGCCAAATACCCCTTCGTCGTCACAATGCCGTTGATGGCGGGCGGGGCGAGTGCAGGACCCGCTACGCCGACCTTCATCCCTTCCGAGAGTGCTTTGGCGCGTTCAGGAATACCACCGATGTATGCGTCGCCTGTTCCGGAAAGAAATGCGGCGAGGCCAGCGTCGGTATCCATGTCGACTACCTTCACGTCGGATTCGGGAATATGATTCCGGCTGAGAGCGATGCTCAGCGCCTTGCCCATGTCGGTGCCTTCGGTCGTAACGACGGTACGCCCCTTGAGTTGTTCAATCACCGACTTCTCCGCCTCTGCCTTGCTCTGATTCTTCTTAAGTTCATCCAAGGTCTTTAGTGGGCCATCCGGCCGGATCATCAATGCCGTACCTTCTGTGAACGGGTTCCATCCGTAGGCGTATATGACATCCGGGTTCGCGTTCGCTGCCGACACCACTCCAGTCGTGTTGTTTACTGCCATGTCGACGCTTCCGGAAGCAACAGCAGTCATGACCGAATTCCAGGCGAGAGACTTTAGTTGGACGTCTAAACCGGCGCTCTTGAACCACCCTTTGACTTGTCCGATGTACGGAAGGTATGTGTCTTGGAACGGTGAAATCCCGATTGTGACCTTTTCGGCCGCACTGCTGTTGTTGCCCTCGGCACCCGTGGTGGAGCAGCCGGCTAATCCGAGTAGGACAGTTGTTGCGCCTGCTATGAGCGTGAGCTTTGTGCGTTTCATGATGAGCCTTTCATGGTTAGAGGAGTTGCGGATGTGAGCTGCTGGCGGCGGCGCGAGGTGCGTTAGTGGTTGGTTGCCCACCGGGTGAGGTAGCGGATGATTCGGGAGATGACGAGATCGAGTAGCACGGCCATAGCCGCGATAACGGCCGTGCCTAGGAGGACTACAGAGGTGTTGAGCGTGCGGCTAGCTTGCATAATGAGCATTCCGATGCCGGCATCTGCGCCGAGGAATTCCGCGGCGACGATGGTGGCGAACGCTAAGGCGTTCCCGATTCGGAACCCGCTTAGGATCTCGGGGACAATCGCTGGAAGTACGACCTTGCGGTACACCGTTCCGGAGGAAGCGCCGAGGGAGCGCGCAGCGCGTAGGTATACTGGCGGCACGTTGCCTATCGCGACTGTCGTATTGATGACCATCACCATGAAGCACGCGAGTGCACCGAGGAAGAATTTCCCGGAGTCGCCGATACCGAACCAGAGAATCACGAACGGGATCAACGCGACGGGAGGTACGGGCCTGACCGCTTCGATGACCGGATTCGCCATATACCAGAACAGGCGGCTACGGGCCATCGCGAGACCGACAAGCACGCCGAGTGTAGACCCTCCAATTAGAGAGACAAGGACCCGAAGGAGTGTGACGCCGGCATCAACGAGGAGCTGCCAGCCCAAAGTGCTGAAGGCCGTGAGGACAGCTTCAGGTGTCGGAAAGTAAAGTCGGCGGATGATGCCGGTTCCCGTGGTCAAAACCCACCACAGAACGAGCAGGAGCACAATGACGCCGATGCTCAGGATGGGCCCCGTTCGGCTCCATCGGCTCTGGTTAGCTACCGGTGGCCGGGATGGTGTCTTCACCGTGCCGACTGTGTTAGCGGTGCTGTTAAGCTGCGTCATAGTTCTGCACCTCTCGGAGCGAATGGGAGATCGACATACGAAGAGCTTGAAACTCTGGATCCCCGCGAAGGTCAAGAGCCCGATCTGGTCCGAATGGGACAGTGACTATGCTGTCCACTCGCGCCGGCCGCGGTGTCATCACCACGACACGGTCGCCGAGGAACAGCGCCTCTTCAATATCGTGGGTGACAAAAACAACGGTCTTCGGCTCGGCCTCTGCCACACGCTTTAGCGCGACCCACATCGTCTCCTTAGTAAAAAGGTCAAGTGCGCCAAATGGCTCGTCCAAGAGCAATATCTCAGGGTTACTCGCGTACGCTCGCGCTAGATCGACTCGTTTACGCATTCCGCCTGAAAGCTCTTTTGGGAATGCCCCACCGAAGTCGTCTAATCCGACCAGGGATAGAAACCGCCGTACTCGCTCCTGACGGGCGGTTGCGGGCACTCCTTGCGCTGTGGGGCCGAAGGCTACGTTGCCTGCGACAGTGAGCCAGGGGAATACGGCGTCAGCCTGAAAAACTACTGCTCGATCGGCAGAAGGCCCAACGACCGGCACCCCGCCGACTCGAATACTTCCGGTTGTCGGTTGGTCAAATCCGGCGATGAGATTCAGCAGTGTGGTCTTACCGCATCCGCTTGGGCCAACTATGCAAACTGTCTCATTGTGCTTGATGGTGAGGTCGGTCTCGTTTAGAGCGGTTGTTTCCTTACGCGCCGAGACAAAGACCTTTGAAACTGCTTCGACTTCTATATCAGCCATGATCTATGTCCTCCCTGTTGTTGGGGCTTTAGTCGCTCCGGACGAGGCGCGCCACCGGATTTCGAGCACAGGGGCCGATTTCTGAGATCGCCTGAGCTTCTGAGTTGTGTTCACGTGGTCAGTCCTTCCTGATGCGTGGCATGTGAGGGGGTGCGGCAGTGGAAGAGCGGACCACGAGTTGTACCGGAAGGACATGACGCTCTGCCGGCATGAGTTGCCGGATGCCGTCGAGGGAGTCGATCAGTGCTGTCGCGGCCTTTTCCCCAAGAGCAATGACGTCCTGGTGGACGGTCGTGAGCTTCGGACGTGAGTAGCGGGCGATGAATGTGTCGTCGAAACCGACGATGGAGATGTCCTCCGGCGTTCGAAGGCCGGCCTCGTCCAGCCGCTCGATCGCGCCAAGAGCCATCAAGTCGTTCACCGCGAAAACGGCAGATGACTCACCCGCCATAAGCGCTCCGAGCACTTGCTCGATGGCGGCTCGACCGCCGGCCGCGGTGAATGCACCCAGAGCGACACGCGGGCTGGGGAGTTGGGCGGCCTCCCAGGCCTCTCGGAAACCGCGCGATCGTTGAGACGAACTCTCGAGATCGGCCGCTGTTAGGACAACTGCGGCGGTGTGCCCCAGCGACAGCAGGTGCTCCGCGGCAAGTCGCCCCCCGTCATAGTTGTCCGATACGAACGCTGGCGCGGTCGATCCTTTAACGTCTTCATCGACCAGGGTCACGGGTAGGTCCCCGAGAAGGCGATTCAACTCCGAGTCCGTGGGTGGGGCGCCGGCCGCGTACACCACACCGTCCAGGGCGCGAGACCGCACGGTTTCGAGATAGAACATCTCGCGCGTGTGATCGGATCCAGTCGTGCAGAGCACGACGTTGTAGTCGCGGGCAATGGCGGCGCGTTCGACTCCGCTTGCGAGTTCACTGAAAAAGCCGTTGTTGATATCCGGGACAATCAGTCCGATCAACCGCGAACGGCCGCTCGCGAGGCTTTGCGCAGCACGACGCGGCGTATAGCCGAGGTCGTCCATTGCCTGCTCGACTCGCAGCTTGATGTTTGCACTGACGTGACGCTTGCCGCTGATCGTGTGGGACACAGTCGTCAGGCTGACGCCGGCTCGAGTCGCAACATCCTTGATAGAAGTCAACGGCCGGGACCTCCTTGTCTTTGCGCGGCAACATCGCAATTAGCAAAGCGCTTTGGCAAAGCGCTTTGCTAATGTATCCGATGCGTGCCGACTTCGCAACTCGCTGCCCAAATCTTGGACACGCCTGGGAGTTCGCCAGCCCGACGCTTGCGAGGCACCGCGTGGGCGTCCGCATAAGGATCTGGCTATGTCCGGGGTTCCCAAGAGGCGGCCGCGCACAGCGGCGCCGTGCGGTTGGTGATGCGCAAGTCGCTCTCGTGACTGTCTGCATTAATCAGACAATGAGTCCGTTGTGATGTATTGGCTTCCGCGATTGCCGGTCGGCTCGTCCTCAACCCTGATCCGCTATTCAGGCATTACCCACTACGAAATCCTGCTGCTGGCCGTGTGCGCCAATCTGCCGAGGACGATGGTGAGAGTACTCCTTGTCAGCCGTGCTGGATCCAGGTGGTCTTCCAGTCGGTGTAGTTGTCGAGTGCGTGCCGCGACAGGTCGCGACCGAATCCGGACTGCCGAAACCCTCCGAAGGGTGTGGTCAGTCCAAGCGCGTCGACGGTGTTGATTGACACGGTCCCAGCCACGAGCTTTTCCGAGACTCGGTGCGCACGGGAGAGATCCGTCGTCCAAAGAGAGGCGGCGAGTCCGAAGTCAGTGGCGTTTGCGAGGCAAATAGCCTCTTCTTCTGTGTCGAAAGACAGTACCGCGACCAGAGGGCCGAAGACCTCGACGCGATGGAGTTCATGCCGCGCATCCAGTCCGGTCACGATTGCCGGACGAAGGTATGCATCCGAGCCGGTGATCGTAATGCGGTCACCGCCGCTAACGAGGGTTCCGTCGTCCGACGCTCGTTTGATCGCACATGAGACCTGTTCCGCGTGCGCACGACTGATGAGGCTCCCGTTGCCTGGGCTTCCAGCGAGCGGGTCGCTCGGCTCGTAGTCATGAGATGCGGCTGCGAGCAGCTCAACGAACTCATCGTGAACATCTCGCTGGATCAGGATGCGGGAGTTCGCTGAGCAGACCTGCCCTTGGTTGTAGAACGCTCCGAACGCGGCTTTGGCAGCTGCAGTGGAAAGGTCGGCGTCGGAGAAGATAACATTCGAGCTCTTGCCACCTGCTTCGAGAGCGACGCGTTTCATATTTGAGTTGCCGGCATCCACCATCAACTGCTTCGCGACGGCGGTTGATCCGGTGAAAGCGAGTGCATCGATTCCCGGATGCCGCGCGATTCGGCTGCCGACTGCGGAGCCTGTCCCTGGGACCACACTGAGCACCCCCGCGGGGATCCCAACCGCCAATGCGAGATCGGCCAGTCGCAATGCCGAAAGCGAGGTCTCTGCGGCTGGCTTGAGTATGACGCTGTTTCCGGCGGCCAGGGCGGGGGCGAGCTTCCAGGCTGCGATCTCCAGTGGATAGTTCCAGGGCACGATCGCTCCGACCACCCCCAGCGGAACACGCCGCACCAGTGCGGTGGATCCCGGGGGCGTCGACGGGATCTCATCAAATTGCTTGTCTGCGAGTTCCCCGTACCAACGGAAGGTTGCAGCCGTCCCGGGGACGTCCACGGTCAGCGTCTGGGCGATCGGCTTGCCGGAGTCAAGAGTTTCAAGCAAGGCAAGTTCTTCGAGATGCTCAATGATCAGGTCGGCGAGCCGGATGAGTACACGGCCGCGCTCCGCGGCGCCGATGCAGCTCCACGCTTCGTCATCAAAGGCTCGTCGGGCATGCGTCACCGCGGTGTCGACGTCACGATAGGTTCCGGCGGCGAGGTCGGCGAGATGCGTGAGGGAGCCAGGGCTCATGACCGGGAGAGTTCCCCCGTCGGCGGCGTCGACACGGCGGCCGTTGATGACCGCGCGTCCATCAATGGTGAGTTCGCGGCTGCGTGCCGCCCAATCAGTGCTGGTCAAGATTCGTTCTCCTCAAGTGTTGAGCGGACTACATCGATCGCCGTCCAGGCCATCAAGACAGCTGCGTCTAACAGAGCGCGTTCTGCTACGGGCCCCAGGCAGGCGGCAGCGAATTCCTTCTGATGGTTACCGTACGGCAGTGAGTCCACCCCGATGTATGGGTGGATGGACGGTACGATCTGGGACACGTTGCCCATGTCGGTTGACGCGCGGCTCATGCGTCCCGCGACCTCCGCTTCGGCGAAGATTCGGCCACGCTCCACGGCATTGGTCCTGTAGGCGACGAGTGCTCGTGCGTCTGTGCGAAACCCTGCGTAGGGCTGACTCTCGGGGGTGATGCTCAGTGCCGCACCTGTTGCCAGCGCACCCGCCTCGAAACAACGCTTCACGCGCTCCTCAAGCAGCTCAAGCTCATCCAGCGAGTTTGCTCGGGTGTACCACCGACCCTCCGTGTGCTCCGGAATCGCGTTCGGAGCGAAGCCGCCCACTGTTTGGATGCCGTGCACTCGCGTGTCGACCGGCAACTGTTGCCTAAGTAGCCCGATGGCGACCTGAGCGACGAGGAACGCGTCATTGGCGTTGACCCCTTCATCAGGATATGAGGCGGCGTGCGCCGAGACGCCGTCGTAAGCGACGTGGTTGTGTGAAACCGCGAACGGGCGGGCCTCGGCTACGTCCACGGGAGCGGGATGGACCATCATGGCGAGATCGAGATCGCGGAACGCACCGGCGTCGATCATCTCAATCTTGCCCCCTCCGCCCTCCTCAGCGGGCGTGCCGTACACGCGGACCGTGATCCCGAGATCATCTGCAAGATGGGAGAGCGCCATGCCTGCACCGACCGCACTCGCGGCGATCAGGTTGTGGCCACACGCGTGCCCGAGACTGGGCAGAGCGTCGTACTCGGCCATCACGCCAATAGTGATCGGGCCGCTTCCCGCCTCGGCTAGCATTGCCGTGTCGATCCCGAGGTAGGCGGGTGTGACACGGAAGCCCGCGTCGCTCAGCGCGTCACCGACCCACGCGACGGCCCGGTATTCCTGCCATGCGATCTCGGGGTGAGCATGAATCGTTTCGGAGAGGCCAATCAGACCAGCGGAGGCCTTGGCGATCGTCGTGTCCGCAGCCTGCTTGAGCGCTACCGATGGGTTGTCATCCATCGCCGGGAACCCCATAAGAAGGTGCTGCAGTCGGGTCGATGCCTCGAGTGACGTAGTCGTCACGGTGCGGCATCCACACCTTGAGGAGCTTCTCCAGTTCCTCGATGGGGTTTGCGTCCGTCCAGTCGACGCGCAAATCGGTGACACGCCATCCCGCGTGTTCGACCACCGCCAGGCCAGCAGAATGGACCGGCCCTACCTCCCCCCCCGCACCGATCGCGGCTTGGGCCGCCGCGAGAAGGCGCCATTCCAAACCTCCCGCTGCACTGCTGAATGCATCGACCATGACGCGAGGTATCTCGGCCGTCGCGAGCAGGTTGCCACCGGCCACCACCCCGTCACCCTCGGCAGCACCGAACACCCCCAGGGCAAGCGGCCCCGAGTATGCCGCGGTCCGGCCCTCATGGTCAACAACGAGTAATTGGCGATATTCGATGTTCTTGGTGCTGGCAGTGACCGCATTCAACGCCTCGGCAGCGGGGAGTCCGTCACGCAGGTGTTCGAGGAGGCGTCTTCCGAGTCGCGGGTCGGTCACATTCTGTGAGTTGGCGGCACCGACGCCGTCCCGCAGGTGGAGACATCGTGCCGAGACAGCGGGTGAAGAGGATGAGATCACAGAGCCAAACGCCCCCGTATCATCGCGGGCAACCAGTGAGAATGTCATGCTGAACTAACTCCCCGTTGACACGACCGCTGTGGCATCGATCTCGACCAGCCACTCCGGGCGGGCCAGCGCGCTGACCACTATCCCTGTTGACACTGGGAACACGCCCCGCAACCAGCGTCCGACGATACGATAGACCGGTTCCCGGTAGCGTGGGTCGATGATGTAAATCGTGACCTTCACGATGTCGGCAAGGCTGCTACGTGCTTCACCGAGTAGCACGGCAATGTTGGCCATGGCCGTCTCTGTCTGCGCTTCGATATCGCCGATACCCACAGATTCTCGAGTGTCCAGGTCCTGACCGATCTGCCCGCGGAGGTAGACGACCCCATTGGCAACGACCGCCTGGCAGAGGTCATTGTCGATATTCTGCTCCGGGTACGTGTCGCGGGTGTTGAACGGTCGAATACGTGTGTGAGTCGACATTTATGCAGCCCCAGATGCCGCAACCGCGGCCTTTTCTCGCAGATCGAAGTGGGATGGTTCAGAGGTCGATGTACCGACATCCAGCGGGACGTCGATGTCCTCGTGGGTGAAGTAACCTCGCTGAATCGTGATGTGTTCGGCGAGGTACTTGGCGTCGTACCATACCCCCCAGATGAAGCTCGAACCGCGTCGTGACAGCCAAGGCAGTCCCAAGAAGTAAACACCCGGCTCGTCGGACACGCCGCGTTGGTGCTTCGGCGATCCACTCTCGTCGAACGCATCGACCTGCAGCCAACTGAAGTCGACGGCGAAGCCGGTCGCCCAGACGATTGAGGTGACCCCGGCGTCGGCGAGGTTGAGTTCGAGGACGGGGTTGGTGACGCACGCCGGGTCTGACCCGAGAATGTGAGCGTCTGGCTCGATGGGAAGGTCGAGGCCATTGCGTGCGATGTACGCGTCGGCTTCAGCGAGCAGTGACAGGTAATTGGTGTCACCCTGCTCGATATTGTCGCGGAGGTTCGGCGCGAACCGCATTGTCCCGTTATCGTATGCAACAGTCCGACCGACGAGCTTGATGCCGCTGGCCGCGAGGGTACGGAAATCGACGGTGTGCCCACCGTGCGCGCCGCTGACCGCGATGGTCACGTGCTCTGCGCCACAAGGAGGAGCTGACGCCTCCCACTTGCCCAGGACCCCGAGCCACCATACGAAGTCGTGTCCGCGATACCTCCGTGGCGGCCGGTCATGCGGCCCCACGGAGAGGTAAACCTGCCGACCCGACTCCCGGAGTTCGTCGGCGATCTGCACCCCCGATGATCCAGCCCCAACCACAAGGACAGCGCCGCCAGGAAGCTGTCCCGGGTTGCGGTACGAACTTGAGTGGATCTGCGGAAGCCCCGCGCCATCGGGAACGAGCACGGGGATGGCCGGCTTCTGAAACGGCCCAGTCGCGGCTACGACGAAGCGCGCGTCGATTCTTCCATCCGACGTCTCCACGCGAAAGCCAGGGTGCCCAATCTTCTTGTGCACGGAGGTCACCTCGACGCCGCAACGGATCGGTGCGTCGATCTTCTCCGCGTAGGCAACGAAGTAATCCGCGACCTGCTCACTCGAAGCGAAGGCATCGGGGGCGACGTCAGCGAACTCCAAATCTGGAAAGCGGTCATGCCAAGCCGGCCCGTTCGCCACAAGGGAGTCCCATCGCTCTGAGCGCCACCGCTCAGCAATGCGATGGCGTTCCAAGACGACGTGCGGCACGCCGCATTCGCTCAGCTGCCTGCTCATCGCCAGCCCAGCTTGGCCGCCGCCAACAACGACGACCTCGACCTTTTCGCTCGGCATACGGACCTCTCTGGTTCTGAAAATTGGTTCGTGACACTAAAAACTCAGGCTATGCACCGAATCATCAACCGCATACTGTCGATATTTGAAGGATTGCATCTGATGTATTGATACAGTTCGGGACATGGCCCGCTTCAACCGACCCGATATGACGCTGGCGCAGTTGCAGTATTTCGTTACTGCCGCCACCAGACGGTCCATGACCGACGCATCCCGCGATCTGCACGTCGCTCAGTCCGCGATATCTACCGCAATCGCACAACTTGAGCGGTCGCTGGGCGTGCAGCTCTTTGTCCGTCAGCGCAGCAAAGGACTTGCTCTGACGGATGCCGGTGAGCAGCTGCTCCGCGACTCACGATCGCTACTTGCACAGGTCGACGAGATGACCGACAGTGTGCGTGGTCAGCACTATGAGGTGCGCGGTACGCTGCGTCTCGCTTGCTTCGTGACGCTGGCGCCCTTCGTGCTGCCGAAGCTGATCTCACGCGTCAAGCAGGAACATCCCCTTCTCCACATCGAGATCCTTGAAGCTGATTTCGACGGCATGGCGGAGCTGCTCCTCAATGGCGCGGTGGAAGGTGCCATCGCGTACGACTTCGGCGACGTGCACAACCTCACCTTCGACTACCTGTTTACTACGGCTCCGCACGTGATCCTGCCGGCGGACCACCCTCTCGCGCACCGGAAACGACTGAAACTGACTGAACTCGCTGGTGAGGACCTCGTGCTGCTCGACATCCCCCACTCGCGCGAGTACTTTCTCGGCATGCTTGAGGCTGCGGGCGTGCCACCACAGATCCGGTACAGCTCGCACAGCTACGAAACGGTCCGCTCGCTCGTGGCACGCGGACACGGCTACTCCATACTTAACCAGATACCGCAGTCGCCGCAGACCTACGACGGCGGCGAGCTAAAGGCGATCCAGATCGCCGGCGAGGTGCAATCCCTGAACGTGTGCTTCGTTCGTGTCACCAAGGTGCGGCCGACCTCGCGGGCAAAAGTGATCGGTGTCCTCGCTCGCGAGATGTTTGGAACAGGATCCGTTCTGCAGTAACGGTGGTCGCTTTGCCGCTGTAACACGGCTATCGAGCTTGTTGGCGCCCACAGGGGAGTTCACCGCTCGGTTTCAGTGAAAGGGTGGCTCTGCTTGAGTGGAAATTCGGGTGTCGTCAAACTGAACGATGGAAGCGGGCCTCCGTGAAGCACGTGGCGCAGAGGTGTTCGGTCTATCCACGAGGCCACATGCTTCGTAATGGACAAGCCATTACGGCCGGTTGATACCGTGCACCCATTGATGTCGCCATCAACCGTCAAGCCGAGACGGTGGCAGAAGAGGTGGTGGTGGTGCACCCACAAAGGGTCTGAGATCTGTCCCGTCATTTGGATAGCCCAAGGGAGAATTCCCTCGGTTGGCGTCACTTCGCCTTCGCCACTTACAGCCGTCATGCCGCGAGTATGGATACGTTGCGTCATCACTTTTTCGGATAGTGCGCTTCTCTAAACAAGGGACCAGATCTATGGCAATTGACGAGTGGCATCGCTAGCGTGATGACGCATGCAAAGGGGTGAACGACGTACTTCACGCGCCGCGCAAGTGCTGGCTTCGTTCAGTCAAGAGATTCGCACATAGTTACGGCCATCACTGCGGATCGATCTCGCGTAACTTGCGGTATTTGAACCGGATATGACGAAGAAGTCATTTTGTTGAAAGGGAATTCCAATGGAGACGCCTAATAGTGAGGCAACAAACGTTCCGGTACTAGAAATAAGGACGGTTCGCCCAATTCCATTGGATGAACGGCATGGCAAGGGTCGGAACCTGTTTACAATTTGGTTCACCGCCAACATGAGTCCAGTAGCTTTTATCACTGGCGCCCTTGGGCCAACCGTATTTGGTCTTAGCTTTTGGTGGAGCATCGTCGCGATGGTTATTGGGGCCTGCCTTGGTGCCCTCTTGATGGCCTTTCACAGCGCACAAGGACCGCGTCTCGGGCTGCCCCAGATGATCCAAAGTCGGGGGCAGTTTGGAGCTATCGGCGCGATCGTGATCATGATTATTGTCGTCCTAATGTACCTTGGGTTCTTCGCTTCCGCGGCAGCTCTGGCGGGACAATCGACCGAGATCGCAGTAGGAGGACTGGGCACGAATGCGTGGATTGTAATCACCTCACTGCTTAGCGTGGTGGTTGCAGCGCTGGGTTACCGCTATCTGCATTTCATGGGCAACGTAGGCACCGTGTTGTGTGGTGGAGTGATGCTTGCCTCCGCGATTGTTCTAGCCGTGAATGGTCAAGCGTCAGCTGACTTCTTTTCACGTGGCGGATTCAACGGCGTTGGATTCTTGGCGATGTTCTCCATAACAGCGATGTGGGTAATTGCGTTCGCTCCCTATGTCTCCGACTACTCTCGCTACATGCCACCCACATTTGCTGGAGTCAAGTCCACTTTCTGGAACACGTACGCGGGCGTGATTCTCGGCGCGTGCACGCCGATAACCCTTGGCGTGGCGCTTGCTATCGCGGTACCGGGTAAAGACGCGAACAATTTACTCGCCGGGACGGCGGCCGTTCTTGGTACGCCGATGTCTGACGCGCTGTTGCTGGCCTTTGTGTTTGTCGTCATCCACGCTAATGCGATGAACCTATACGGCGGAGCGTTGACTCTCTTGTCGTGTATCCAAACTGCTTACGTCTCTTGGAACCCAGGTGCCCGAGCACGCATCGTGGCTGCGACGATTATGGCGTTCGTAGCGGTCACGGTAGGCATTGTATTCAGTGGAGATTTCGTCAACAATTACGAAAGCTTCATATCCCTGCTCATTTACACTCTGATCCCGTGGAGCATCATCAACCTTCTGGACTTCTATGTTGTTAGGAAGGGGCACTATGACCTCACGTCGCTACTGGCACGTCACGCAGGCATATACGGCAATTTCCGCTGGCCTGCTCTCATCACTTATGCAGTTGCAATCATCTGCCAAATTCCGTTTATGTCATCACCAATGTATACAGGGGTAGTCGCCAAGATGCTCTCGGGGGCAGACATTTCCTGGATCGTTTGCGTGATCGTCACTGTGCCCCTCTATTTGTGGCTCTCAAGAAACGAACGAGACAAGTTCGAGCCGGCGTCACCGACGCGCTCCGCTGGACTATCCGTCGTGGAGTGAATACTCGTGGTACCAAGCATTTGTTGGCACCCGCTGGACCTATTAGTCACTATCGCGAGATTGGCCCAGCGGCATGTTGAGGAGAAGCAATGACTGTGTTAGAGCAGAAGCAGAATCGGACAGTAACGGCCGAGCTTACGGGTGCGTATAGAACGATGCTGACAATTCGGCAGTTCGAAGAAACAGTGCGCAAGGAATTCGCACACGGAAATATTCCAGGCTTCGTGCATCTCTATGCAGGCGAGGAGGCGATCGCAGTCGGGGCATGCGCAGATCTCAGTGAGGGCGACTGGATCGTGAGCACCCACAGAGGACACGGTCATGCGATCGCCAAGGGGTGTGACCTCTCCGGGATGATGATTGAGATATTTGGCAGAGCTGGCGGCCTTTGCAACGGCAAGGGTGGTTCCATGCATTTAGCGGATATCAAGCGTGGAATGCTCGGTGCAAATGCGATAGTCGGTGCTAACGCACCACTTATTTGCGGTGCGGGGCTTGCGTCACAAGTGAAAGGGAACGGTTCGATCGGAGTTTCATTTACTGGCGATGGCGGGACAAACCAGGGCTCGTTCCTCGAAAGCTTGAATCTGGCGGCCGTTTGGAAGTTGCCGGTCGTGTTTGTGGTCGAGGACAACGGATACGGTGAGGCGACGAGTCGGCCAGGTCATCAGGCTGTAGAAGACCTCGCGGCGCGCGCCCGCGGATTCGGAATGCCAGGGGTCACAGTCGACGGTAGAGACTTCTGGGCCGTTCGCGATGCTATGAAGGAGTGCGTCGCTCGTGCACGGGACGGACAGGGACCGAGCATGCTTATTGCGCGCGCCCCGCGCTTCTATGGTCATTATGAGGGGGATCCACAGACGTATCGGAGCAAGGATGAATTGAAGCTGGCGGGCACGGATGAGGACTGCCTGGTGGTCTTCCGGCGGCGAGTACTTGAGGAAGGAAGCATCGACGAGACGATGCTTGAGACAATCAACGATGAGGTCAAGGGTGAACTAGCTGCCGCACTGAGTGCGGCCAGAGCTGCACCGATGCCCTCCGGCGACGTGCTTCTTACCGATTTGTACGCATAACAGAGATCTGACAAGGAAGATTATCATGCCAATCGTTACATATCGCCAAGCACTCAATGCTTGCTTGCACGACGAGATGTCGAAGAACCCTGATGTCGTAGTTTTTGGTGAGGATGTTGTAGGTGGGTTGGGGACTAAAGGGCTAGAGGAGCGAGAACTCGATGAGGCATGGGGCGGAGTAATGGGGGTCACGAAGGGCCTCAGACGCAAATTTGGAGATCGCGTACGCGACACTCCCATTAGCGAATCCGCAATTGTCGGTGCCGCGGTGGGGGCTGCAGTTTCTGGACTGCGGCCAGTCGTCGAGTTGATGTATGTGGATTTTATCGGCGTCTGTCTCGATCAACTAATGAATCAAGCTGCGAAATTGCGGTACATGTTCGGCGGAAACGCGAAGGTCCCGATGGTCGTGCGCTCGATGTACGGGGCGGGATTCTCCGCTGGCGCTCAGCATTCACAGGCTCTCTACCCAATGTTGATGCACATTCCCGGGCTTAAGGTCGTCGCGCCTTCAACTCCGCAGAGCGCCTATGGACTACTCAAGTCAGCCATAAGAGACGAAAATCCGGTGATCTTTCTCGAACATAAGATGCTCTATGACAGCAAGGGTGAGGTTGACTACTCCGCACCCGATATTGCACTCGGGAAGGCCGCCACCGTTCGATCTGGCGACGACATCACGATAGTCGCTGTAGGGCGCATGGTCGGAATCGCGACTGAGGCAGCAAATCAGATCTTGGAGGAACGCGGCATCGATTGCGAAGTGATCGACGTGCAGTCTCTGGCTCCGCTAGACGAGGAGTCAATTCTGGTCTCCGTGCGGAAAACTGGGCATCTCGTAGTGGTCGACGAGGCATATCCGCGTTGTGGCTTCGCGAGTGAAGTGACTTCGATCGTCGCGATCAAAGGGTTTGCCTCGCTTAAGGCGCCAATCGTCGCGGTGACGCCACCAGAGATACCCGTTCCATTCGCCCCTTCACTTGAGGCACTCTATGTTCCGGACGTCGACTCAGTGGTTGGGGCCGTTGAGATGTGTATGCATAGTGGAGTAAGGAGCATCGTAAGTGTCTGAGAATCAGTCTCACCACCAAGTAGATGATGTGGTAATGCCCAAGCTCGGTATGTCAATGACCACAGGGGTCATTGGAACCTGGCTCGTTCTAGACGGAACACACGTCATTGCAGAACAAGAAATTGCCGAGATCGAGACCGACAAGATCACTACGCCGTTGCTTGCGGAGAAGTCCGGGTACTTCTACGAAGTTCTTCCGGTTGACTCCGAGGTCGAAGTAGGGACGATCATCGGCCTCCTTTCATCTGAAGCTCTCATGGATGACGAATTGTTGGAGATTAGGAGGGGTCGTGTCCTCTCCAACGAGTGAGGGTGCGCCTCATGTGAGACCGTTCGATTTGAGCGGACGCACCGCCCTAGTCGTAGGCGGAACTGGCGGTATCGGTGCCGGTGTGGTTAGGGCCCTTCGGCTGGCCAATGCCCAGGTATGTGTCGGTGATGTCAGCGTGATGACAGAAGGACCTCTCCCGTGGGATCAGTCGGTTCTGACGATACCAATGGACATCACTAACGAAACTAGTGTTGCCGAGGGTGTCCAACGAGCTCAAGATCTGGGAAGGGTATCCATACTCGTCAATTGCGCTGGGGTTCTACATGTGAGGGACTCTGTCGAAGTTTCATTAGAAGCGTGGCGCGCGCTAATGCGTGTAAACCTAGAAGGGACGTTTCTAACTTGTCGCGAGTTCGTCAAGAGTAGATTCAAATACCAAGTCGATCGAGGCGATGACGCATCGATTGTAAACATTTCCTCCGTGGCTGGAAAGCTCGGTGACCCTAAATTGGCAGCTTATAGCGCTTCCAAGGCGGGTATCATCGGGCTCACTCAGGCGCTTGCACGCGAGTGGGGTGGGGTCGGCGTCAGGGTCAATAGTGTCTGCCCAGGTGTCGTTGAAACGAGCATGATTGAAGATTTGGCAAGTGACTGGGGGGTAGAGGTCAGCGACGTAGTCGCTGACCAGGTGTTGAGGGTTGCGCAAACGCCGCTGGACATAGGGCGTGCGTGCGTGTTTCTGTCAGCTATGAGTGTCATGACAGGCCAGAGCATCAACGTCGATGGCGGGACCGTCTTCCACTAGGCAAAATCGCGGCGCTATCTATCAGGAGGTGGGGATGACTATGTGCCGTTCTCTCTAACTACCGGCCGCGGGTCGGCAGACTCCCGGGATAGACCAGTGAATTGTCAGCACAAGAAACTGGCATCGTCGAGAGGTGAAATCATGACAGTACCAGGGCAGCAAGTTGCGCTCATTTCGGGAGGAGCAGGCGGGATCGGCCAGGCAGCTGCAAAGGTCTTAGCGAAGCAGGGATTCCATATTGTTATAGCCGATTTGCGATCATCCGTTGGACAGAAGGTCGCTTCCGCGCTTCGGAATGATGGACACTCGGCGTCGTTTTGCGAACTAGACGTGACCAACGAACGTGGATGGGACGATGCTGTTCAGACGGCAAGAGACAACGGGGACTTGAAGGCGCTTGTGAACGCCGCAGGTATAGCGCCGTGGGGAGGTGACGTGGAAACTGAACAGATTGATAGTTGGACGAAGGTCGTGGCGATCAATCAAACTGGTGTCTGGCTTGGGATGAAGGCGGTTGGGAGATCGATGCGAGAGTCGGGTGGTGGATCGGTTGTCAATCTATCCTCAATCTTCTCCACTGTTGGTGGGTACGGCGAAGAAATCGCTTATCACAGTTCAAAGGGTGCAGTTCGCGCAATGACCAAGAGCGCTGCGGTGTATTGGGCGAGAACTGGGATTCGAGTGAATTCGGTTCATCCGGGATTCATCGCGACGGAAATGGTATTGGCCGGCTTGGACCAACGACATGAAGAGTTGATTATGCAGTCGACCCCCATGGGGCGCCTTGGTGCTCCCGTAGAGGTCGCCGAAGTAATTGGGTTTCTGTGTTCGCCTGCATCTTCATATATGACTGGATCAGAAGTCTATGTGGACGGTGGCTATACAGCGGTTTAGGCGCAATACCGCTTAGTTAGGGCTCCTGGGGTTTCACTGATCGGTGGGTAGGTTCTTCTGGCTACTTGAGCGTGACCGGGATGGCTGTATTTTCAGCCTGCAAGGACGCGCGCTGCTCCGTTCTTTTCGAGGATTCGTCTCAGAGTGTCAAACAGGGAGGGTACTGCGGCCAGGGTCAGGGTCTCGTCTTCTGCGGCTCCTCCCAAACCGCCGACTTTTGCCCCGGCTTCTCTTGCGATCAAGGCTCCTGCGGCGTGATCCCATGGTTTCAGGCAGGCTGAGAAGAATGCGTCAAGGCGCCCAGATGCGACTGAGCATAGGTCCAGGGCCGCTGCCCCTCCTCGGCGGATGTCGCGCACATCACCAATTATGCTTGTCAATATCTCGGCTTGGCGGGTTCTCTGGTCCGGCTGGTATCCGAACCCTGTGCCGACGAGTGCGAAGTGGAGGGCGACGTCTTGGACAACTTGAAGGCGTCTTATGCCCAGGTATGCGCCGTCGTCGGCCGCCGCGCTGAAGAGCTCATTTGTGACAGGGTCGTAGACGCATCCGGCGAGTGTCGTCCATCCGGCTGGTTCGGCACCACCTTCGACCACGGCGATGCTCACGTTGTAGCCCGGGAGCCCATACAGGTAGTTGGCGGTGCCATCGATTGGGTCGATGACCCAGGTGAGCCCTGATTCGCCTGCCGTGTAGCCGAGCTCTTCGCCGAGGAAGCCGTCGTGTGGTCTGGCCTTGAGGATGGCCGACCGGATGTATTGCTCGCTTTCCTCGTCAGCGTGCGTGAAAACGTCGGTGTCGGTGGATTTCGCACCTTTCACGCTGACTTGGGAGCGGCGTCGTATTCGGACTAGCTCCCCTGCCCGCGTTGCCGTGTCGCGTGCGATCGCGAGTAGCGTGTTGTTTGTTCCTGTCATCATCTTGCCGTCCTTCCTCCTCTTATCGGTGATGGTAATGTCGTTCGCGGGATTTGGCTTCGCCTGCGTCACTTCAGGGCCGCGTCTGCGGGTGGTGTCGGTTCCGACCCCCGCTAATAGCCTTCGGTGTCGGGGTCGACGGCCCGCTCTCCGCCGGCTAGCCCAGCCAACGTGTTCAGATCTCCGCTTGTGAGTTCGAAATCGAAGACCTTCAGGTTTTCTGCTTGGTGCGAAGGATCCGTAGATCGCACGATCGGGATGATGCCCTGTTGGACGTGCCACCGGAGAATTACTTGCGCGGGGGTCGCATCGTGATTGTGGGCGATCCCGGTCACCCGTTCATCGTGTAGCATCCCGTTGTCACGGCCCAGGGGACTCCACGCCGCGGTCACGATTCCGTGAGAGTCGTGATACGTGCGGTAGTCAGCTCGCTGCACCTGCGGGCTTAACTGCACCTGGTTCACCGCTGGGACGGCTGAGCTGTTCCGGAGAAGGGTTTCCAGGTGTGCGGGAGCGAAGTTGGAGGTGCCTATCGCCCGGCACTTCCCGTCTTCAAGGAGGGTCTCGAGCGTGGACCACGTCGAAACAAATTGCCCGCGTTGTGGCAAGGGCCAGTGGATGAGCACCAGGTCGACGTAGTCGAGGCCGAGTTGCTTCAAGGAGTCTTCGACTCCT
Organism: Microbacteriaceae bacterium; assembly: GCA_004297935.1. Taxonomy (GTDB): domain Bacteria; phylum Actinomycetota; class Actinomycetes; order Actinomycetales; family Microbacteriaceae; genus Rathayibacter_A. The sequence goes on from SCRE01000014.1 coordinate 247,407, forward strand.
TGGATGGCCCTGCCTTCTCCCTGGTATCTGCCGTGCAGTTTCGTGGTGATGAAGAGTTCCTCGCGGGGGATTCTCGATCTGCGAATTCCGCGTCCCACGCCCGCCTCGTTGTGGTATTTCTTGGCCGTGTCGAAGTGTCGGTATCCCAGCTCCGCCGCGTGCAAGACGGTGGCCTCAGCCTCGATGTCGTCGAGCGGCCAGGTTCCAAGGCCGATCTGAGGGATGTCGCGCCCGGTGTTGAGCCGGATCGTTTCTGGTCGCTTGGGGGCCATGTCAGCTGGTCCTTCCCTTGTAGGCCGTCCTTCGGCACATAGCGCACCATCGCGGCCCGCGTGTTTGCGCACCTGCCTGCGGTGCCCTGAGCCGCGACACCTGCCAGTCCTTCACACGACCCGCATGTTCCCGCCGTCAACGGGGATTTGCGCCCCCGTCGTCTTGGCGAAGGCCGACCCCAGCAGCGCGCAGATTGCTTCGGCTACGTTTGCCTGGCCGACTTCGGTCTTCAAGAGGTTCTGGGACTTGTATTCTTCGACGGTCATGCCGTACCTGCGTGCGGAGGACTTGAGTTTCTCTTGCGTCCACAGCGCGGTGTCGAACACGGCATCCGGGTGGACGACGTTGACGCGGATCCCGCGCGCGCCGAGCTCAAGGGCGGCGACGCGAGCAAGCTGGGTTGCGCCTGCTTTCGCACAGGAGTACGCGGCTGCGCCAGCGCCGGGTGCCAGGACGTTGCGGGACCCCACGACGACTATTGCGCCGCGCCCGTCTGTCAAGAGCGGGATTGTGCTTTGGAGCATGATCAGGTGGCTTGTCAGGTTGACCGCGATGCTCTTCTGCCAATCCTGCATATCGAGGTCGGCGATGTTCTGCCCGGAGATGAACACGCCAGCATTGGACACCACGCCGTCGATGCTTCCGTCCCCGGCGAATTCGGCCACCGTCGAGGCGATTCTCTTTTTGTCTGTGACATTGGCGACCACCCCTGAGTAGAGCGGTGTGTCGAACGTCGTCGACACGGAAGGTGCCAAGTCGATCCCGAGCACTTTGGCACCTGCCTCGAGCAGGCGTTCCACGCACGCGTGTCCGATCCCGTTGGCGGCCCCGGTCACGACGTATCTTTTGCCGTCGAAGTAGGACGCGTCAGACGGCATTGGCTTCGCCCTGCGCTTCCCGGTAGCTGTCGTATGCTTCTGCGGCGCTCTTTCCTTCGTGGACGACCGTGTTGACGGCTTGGGCCATCGCTGTCGGAGCCTCGCTCTGGAAGATGTTGCGCCCCATGTCGAGACCGGCGGCGCCTTCGGCGATAGCGCGTTCTGCCATCACCAGTGCGTCGAGTTCAGGGAGCTTCTTGCCGCCGGCGACTACGATCGGCACGGGACAGGTGGACACCATGGTTTCGAAGCCGTCTTCGACGTAGTAGACCTTTATGATCTGGGCTCCGAGCTCCGCGCCGATCCTGCAGGCGAGGCGGAAGTACCGGGCGTCCCTGGTCATCTTTTTCCCGACGGCTACCACTCCCATGACGGGAATGCCGTAGCGCAGGCCAGCGTCGACGAGCCGGGTGAGGTTCCGCAGCGACTGGGTTTCGTTCTCGGAGCCGATGAACATCTGGACCGCGAGGGCCGAGGCGTTGATCCGGATTGCGTCCTCGATGGTCACGGCCAGGCGCTCGTCCGAGAGTTCGCGCAGCACGCTCGGCCCACCGGTCGCCCGCAGGACGACCGGCTTGTCGACGGTGGGGGAGACTGACGTCCGGATGGCTCCCCGGGTCGCCATGAGCGCGTCGATGTGCGGGAGGACCGGCGGGATTGCAAGGTCCAGCCGTTCGAGTCCGCTGGTCGGGCCTTGGAAGTAGCCGTGGTCGACGGCGAACATGACCGTCTTACCGGTGTCGGGACGGAAGATCCTGCTGAGCCGGTTCTTCGCACCCCAGTCCAGGGCGTTCGCCCCGCGGACGTGGAATCCCTGGGACGCCGTCGGAACATCCGTGTAATAGTTGCGTGTCTCCACGGAGTCTTGTTCTGGCATAGCTTTTATCTTCCTTTTCTAGTTCGTTTCGCTGCTTGACTGTTATGTGGTCGGCTGGCTGCCTGGGATGATCGCAATTTTCAGCGCGTGTGGGCTTGCGATCAGATCGACGGCTTCGTGGAACTCGTCGAGCGCGAACCGGTGTGTGATGAGCTGTCCGGCCAGGACGACTCCCGATTCGATCAGTCCGGCTGCACGACGCATGTCGGTCGACGTCGAGTTCGAGCTGCCTACTACGGCCAGTTCCTTGTAGTGGACGAGATTGGCGTCCACCTGCGCCGGCTGGTCGGACGGGAAACCGGCGAACAGGCTCACGCGGCCCTTGTTTCGCGCCAGGGCCAAGGCTTGGTTGACCAATACCGGGATGCCGATGCACACGATGATCACGTCGGCGCCTTGTCCGCTCGTGTGGGCGGCGACGACCGCCTCGAGATCCTCGTTCGTCGGGTCGACGGTGACGTCCGCGCCGAAGCGGCGTGCGATCTCCCTGCGGTACTCGACTGGTTCGCTGACGATGACTGTCTTGGCCCCGCGCACTTTCGCGATGCGGGTATGGAGGAGGCCGATGGCGCCTCCGCCGATGATCACGACGGCGTCGTCTACCGATACGTCGAGAATCTGCTGTCCGTGCAGTACGCACGACAGTGGCTCGACGAGGGACATAGCGACGGGGTCGGCCTCGGCGGAGTACGGGATGAGTGCGCCCTTGCGGACCGCGTCGGCAGGGACCGTGAGGTATTCGGCCAGGCCGCCGTCTACCTGGTGGCCGAGGACTCGCGCGTTCTGGCACTGGTGGAATCTGCCGCGCTGGCACTCTGTGCATGCACCGCAGGAGAATGTCGGTGTCACGCAGACCCGGTCGCCGATCTCGATCCCCGAGGCTCCGGCTCCGAGTTCCAGGACTTCGGCAGAGACTTCGTGCCCTAGGATGCGTGGGGCGATCACCCCTTTCCGTTTGATGCCTCGTGCGATCCTAAGGTCCGTGCCGCAGATCGTGTTGCTCAGTACGCGCAGGAGCACGTCGCCGGGGTTCACCGGCGGCCGGTCGCGTTCCTGGACTTCTACCTCGCCGGGGGAGAGATACACAACTGCTTTCATGCCGTTCCCTTCATGTTCAGCTTTCATTGCCGGGCTTGTCAGAAGAATCGGAGTTCTTCTTTCAGGACTGCCAGCGCGACCGCGATGATGAGGATGATGCCCGTCACCGTCTGCTGTATCCACGTGTCCGCGCCGATCAGGTTCAGACCGTTGGCAACCACGCCGAGCAGGATCACCCCGATCACGCTTCCCAGCATGTTCGGCTGGCCCGGCCGGATGGTCGACATGCCGACGAACACCACTGTCAGCCCGACAAGCGTGTAAGAGTCACCGCCTGAGGGTTGTCCCGTCCCCAAGTAGGATGCGAGGATTATGCCGGCGAACGCGGCCAGTGCGGCCGAGCACACCAGGCCGGCCCCCCGATAGCGCTTGATGTGCACTCCTGTGAGCCGGGCCGCGGTTGAGTTGGTCCCCGTGGCGATCATGTAGCGGCCTGCTTTGGTCTTCTCGAGGACTATGTATCCGAGGACCACGATGACCGCTGCGATGATCACTGACACGGGGACCAGGCCGAGGCGGCCTTGCCCGAGCATCTTGAAGCCGGTGGGCAGGGTGCCGTAGATGCTGGCTCCGCCTGAGTAGGCGAAATTGACGCCGATCGCTACCGCGGAAGTCCCGAGCGTGGCGATAAGCGAGGGTATGCGGAGCAGAGAGACCAACAGCGCGTTGAAGACGCCGAACGCGATCCCGACCACGACCGTCGCAGCGACCGCTGCCCATCCGCCCCAGTGTTGGTTCGCCATGAGTCCTGTGACGAGGATTCCTGCCAGGCTGGCCACGGAACCCGTCGAGAGGTCGAACTCCCCGGATGCTAGGGCCAACGTGAGTCCTGTGGCGAGGATGGCGAGGACGGCGGACTGCTGGAGCACGTTCGCGAGGTTCGTTGCCGACATGAACCTGGGATTCGCCGCAGCAAACCCGATGATCACGAGGGCGAGGAATACGACCGTGCCGTACTTCGAAAGCAGGTCCTTGACCGGGAGCCCCGTCTTCCGGGTAGTTGGTGCCGAGGGCATTATGGTTTCGCTCATCACTGGTTACCTCTTGAGGAATCTGTCCCGGCCTTCGTAGTTGGCGTAGCGGATGGCACGGGCTCTGGGGTATGTGTCTGGGAGAGCATCCGGCCGACGATGCGCTCCCGGTTTGTCGGCTCTGCCGGGAGTACGCCGACGACTGTGCCCTCACGCATTATGTAGATCCGGTCGGTCATGCCGATGAGCTCGTCGAGGTCGGAGGAAGCGACGAGCACTGCACTGCCCTGGTCTGCGAGGTTGCAGATCTCGGCGGCGATCTCGGGTTTCGTGCGCACGTCGATCCCTTCGGTGGGCTCGTCGAAGCAGAACACGGCCCCGGATCTCTCCTGGGCTTGGCCTGCGACGCGGGCGAACACGACCTTCTGCTGGTTCCCTCCAGACAGCGATGACACTCGTGCGGACATGGATGGGGCTTTCACTTTGAGGGGCCCAGTGAGTTCTTTGACGAGTTTTGACTCCCTTGAGCCCAGTGTGAACCAGCCCTTTGACGCGCGGTCGAGGTTTCCCATGCTCACGTTCTCCCGGATCGAGAGCCTTTCCCAGATTCCTTTGACTTGCCGCTTTTCCGGGAGGAGGACCAGCCGGTCCCCTCGTGCGGCTGCCGGGCTGCGGTAGTGCACTGGCTTGCCGCGTAAGACGAGCGACCGGTTGGCACTGGGCCGCGACCCACTGACGAACTCGATCAGCTCGGTGCATCCAGAGCCGACAACGCCCGCCAACCCTACGACTTCGCCCGCACGGAGTGTGAGGGGGCTTTCGCCCGGCCGGGTGCTGTGTACTTCGACAACCGCGTCGCCCGGGGAGTAGTTGACCTTGCGATAGAAGGCACTGACGTTTTCCTCGCCGACGATGTCGGTGACGACACCGGATATGTCGGACTCGACGACCTTCCGGTCGGAGACGACGCGTCCATCCCGCAGGCACACGATGCGGTCGCAGATACGGAAGACCTCATCGAGTTGGTGGGATACGAAGAGGATCGCTAGCCCGGTCTCTTTCAGCTTGGCGATGAGCGCAAAGAGTGTCTCACGTTCCTGCTGACTGAGGGCGGCCGTAGGTTCGTCGAGCAGCAGCACGGATCCTGGGGATCGCAAGCCCTTGAGGATATCGACCATTTGGAGTTCACCAGCACCCAGGTCGTCGATGTTGGCTTGCGGCCGTATGTCGACCCCGAACTGGTTGGCCAGGTCGTACACCAGCTTGACGATCTGCTTGCGTGAGATCAGCCCTGCCGTGCTCGGCTCGTTGCCCAGCATTACATTGTCGGCGACGGTCAAGTGCGAAATAAGGGTGCGGTGCTGGTGCACCACCTTCAGCCCGGCCGCTTCGGCGTCTGCAGGCAGCTTGGGCGAGTAGTCGGAGCCAGCGAGCCGCATCGAGCCGTGGGTGGCTTTCTCCGCTCCCGACAGGATGTTGACCAGCGTCGACTTGCCCGCGCCGTTGAGCCCGAGCAATGCTACGACTTCGCCGGGGAATAGCTGAAGATCAACGTTGTCTAGGGCTTTCACGACACCGTAGATCTTCGTGATGCCGTTCGCGTCGAGGACGGGCTCTTCGGTGCGGGCCTGGATGCCGAGTGAGTCGGCACTCATGACATCCCTGCGGCCTTCATCGCGGAGTCACGCATTAGGTAGTTGAAGTCTGTGGCCTTCCACGGCAGGATTCCCGCTTTCGGCAGGTTTGCGCCGACGACGAGTTCTGGACTCGGCGTTGCGATCTGGGTGACGGGGACGACCTCGCGGGCAGGCTTACCCTCGGCTGCAATCTGCCCCATGACGAGGGCTGCGAGTGGCGACCAGAGCTCGAATGCCTGGGCAGCCGTGTAGACCTGAGGGTAGTTCTTGGCCTTCATCTTCTCAACGGCGCCGGCGGTGCCGTCCGCCCCAATGACAAACACGTCATTGACGTCTTTCCCAGCCCGGGACAGCGCTTCGGCGGCGGCTTCCGCTGGCTCGTCCCACGGGCACCAAATCGCGTCGAGCTTGTCGCCGTGGCGTGAAATCCAGTCCTGGACGGTGTTCAAGCTGGTCTCGTAAAAGCCGGTGTATTCGATGACCTTGGTGTCGAGCACATTGATCCACTGGTTGTCTTTGAGCGCGGCGTCGAGTACGCGGCCGCGGCGTAGGGTCCCATGGTGGAAGTTCGCGTAGATGACGCAGATGTTGGCGGCCGGTTTCCCCTTGGACTGCAGCCGGTTGATCAAATAGTCGGCCATCCCGCCGCCGATGTTGTAGTTGTTGGAGGTGATGTCGCACACGGCCGGGGCGAAGTAGCCGGAATCGATCGTCAACAGCGGGACGCCGCTCTTCGCCACGGCCTGAAGGGCGGCTTGGGCGGACGTCAGGGTGCCGTATCCGACGACCATGCCGTCGACGCCGGCCGTGGCCGAGTCCGTCATCATCGATGAGAGCGTTCCCGGGTCCCCTTTGGCGTCTTGGATGCGCAGATCCCACGGAAGGTTCTCGTCCTTCACGTACTTTTTGAACGCGTCGACCGAGTGCTGGTCGCTTTGTGCGCTGAGTTGCTGCATCACGAGGGCGATTGTGAGCTTCTTGGACCGCGCTTTGGCAGACAACGGCTGGAAATTCGTCAGCCCCGAACCCGAGCCTCCGCCACCGGTGGCCGCTGCGACCGTTTTCGACGGCGTGCCTGCCCCGGTGTCGAGGGTGCATGCGGCTAGTCCGGCGCTTATCGCCGCGGCGCCTCCTCCGAGCAGGAAGCCCCTGCGTCCGAGGGATGCCATCTTAGACTTCGTTATCTCGTGCATTGCATTTCTCCTTGGTAGCGGTTTTCGGGTTGAAGCGTCTCAGTGTTCAGGGCGTGATGAGAGCGAAGAGCCTGACGATGCGCCGATCGGCGCATCGTCGGCGGTGAGTAGCAGGGCTGCGGCCGCCATGTCGGTGACGAGTACGTTGATGTGCCCGCCGAGGGCCGCGGCGCGGATGATGGGGACCTTTTGCTCCCCGTATGCGACACCGATGACGTGGCGGATCTCGGCGAGGCGCGGCAGGGGGAGACCGATGATCCTGTCCGACAGTGCGGACTCGACCGGTGCGCCGGACGAATCGATAAGGCTGCCGCACACGTCTCCGACCGCCCCGGCACTGGTTGCCATCTCGACATCGCGGTCCGATATGAACCCAGCTTTGTAGAGTGCCGACGACGCCGGGTCCATCGTCCCGAGTCCGACCAGGGCGCAGTCTGCGTGCGCTGCCTCGTTGAGTGTGCGGGCGATCGAGGACTGCTGTAAGAGTGCATGGGCGAAGTCGGCGTCGTCAACGACGAGGGGGGCGTTGAGGAATGAGTAGCCTCCGCCGAGCTGCCCGGCCGCCAGGCGGGCGAGGACCACCCCGTCGTTCACCGCGTCGCTTGAGCCCATTGAGCCGATCATCTGGATCACGTGGGTGCTCGCACCCTTGATGGGGCGCAAGTTCTCGACCACGTTGCGTATGGTGTGGCCCCAGCACATGGCAAATCTTGTGGCACCGGCGAGGTGTGACTCGACGCAGACTGCGCCGAGCCGCCCGAACGCAAGGGCTGCGTCTGCCGAGTCGGCTACGTTGCGTGCGAGGACCCAAGCCTCGCGCAGCCCGAACCGTCGTAGCAGTTCGCGCTCAAGTTCGGCGTCGCGTGGGAACGGATGCTTGATCCGCACTTCCACGACCCCAGATTGCACCGCTTCATGAAGCATCCTGGAGACAGTCGAGTTGGAGACGTGGATGACGTCCGCGATCTGCTTCTGGTCCATCCCCTCGAGGTAGTACAGTTCGGCCACATGCGCTAGCTCCTCGGTCGGCCGGGAGCGCCTGGAATTGCCCGCGGTGGTCACTGTCTGCCTCCAGCGGACTGCGGTGGCCGTTGTTGCACTGCCAGAAAATGCAAAACGTCGGCAAGCTGACCGTAGCATCGGCGGTAGGCGTCGAAAAACGGCCGGTAAGCGTCGTGGGCACGGGTGCTTGGCTCGACCGTGTATGAGGCGCGCACCATGCTCGAGACGGCCTGCGAGAGGGAAGAGAAAACCCCCGCCCCGCTGAGCCCGAGGATTCCTGCTCCGAGTGCGACGGCTTCGGGCACTTGGTTGACGGTGATCGGGATACCCGAGACGTCGGCGTGGAGTTGCAGCCAAAGGCTGCTGTTGACGGCACCGCCACATGCCACGACCTGGTCGATCTTGTGTCCTTGCTCTCTTATCTTCCGGATCGTGTTCTCTGTACCGAAGCAGACGGACTCGATCAGCGCACGGAATATGTGCTGCTTCTGGTGGCTCAGGGTTAGCCCGGCGATCACGCCGCGTGAGTTGCCGTCGGTATACGGGGTGCGGTTCCCCTGCCAGTGGTCGAGCACGAGGAGCCCGTCGGAGCCGGGAGGTAGCTCTGCCGCTTTGCTCGACATACTCTCGAAGAACTCGCCGGCCGGTTTACCGTCGCCGATGAGGCGGCGGTACCACTCGAGCATCGACCCTGTGGAGGCTTGTCCTCCTTCGATCGTGTACTGGCCCTGGATTGTCACGTCCGGGTATGCGCCGAACAGTCCGGCAGCATGCACGCGGCGGTCGCTTTGTAGGAGCACGAGGTGCGAGGAACCTGTGACCAGCGCCATCGCACCGGGGGCGATCGTGCCCATGCCTATCTGCCCGACGAACGCGTCGGCTCCTCCGGTGACAACGCCGACTGTTGCCGGCAGGCCGAGTTCTTCCTGTGCAGCTTTGCTCAGGCCGCCGATGCGCGTTCCCATCGGGAGGACGGTGTCAGGAAACTTCCCGGTGAGATCATCCAGCCCTATGGCGCCGAGCAGCTTCTTGGGCCATCCTCCGGCCGCCGAGTCGTAATAGCAGCGGATTCCCGCGGTGTTCAGAGATGCGGTCTTCTCGCCGCTGAGCCGCCACGCGATGTAGTCGACATACTCAGCCAGCCAAGCCGTGCGTTCGTATACATCCGGCAGGTGCCGGGCGATCCAGAGGGCTTTGGACGGCAGCCACTCGGGTGAGGCCTGCTGGCCCCCAGACAGGTGCAACGAATCACATCCTGTGGCCGCCACCTCTGCAGCCTCCTCTGCGGCGCGGACGTCCATCCAGATGATCGCGGGCGCCAGTGGTCGCCCTGCGTCATCGAGGCAGACCAGCGAGCAGCTCGTCGCACCCATCGCTATCGCGGCAATCTGATCGCTCGTTATCCCCGAACGCGCGAGTGCCTGGCGGATTCCGGAGACTACGGCCTGCCACCAGTCTTCCGGGTCCTGTTCTGCCCAGCCGGGGTGCGGAAACGTGGTCCTGTATTCCGCACGTGTGTAAACGACAGGCCGACCAGAGGTGTCGAAGATGCCGACCCGAAGCCCCTCCGTACCCCCGTCGAGACCGATCACATACGGTGCCGCTGATGTCACCACAGGGTGTACCCCCCGTCGACGATCAAGTCGTGGCCAGTCACGTACCGTGCCTTGTTGGAGAGGAGGAACTCATAAGCTCCAATGACGTCGTCGACCGCTGCCAGGCGACCCAACGGCACTAGGTTCGCCCACCCCTCGCGTAGATCGGCCAGGTCCGGGGACTCGACCAGCGGCGTGCGGACGTATCCAGGGCTGACGGAGTTCACTCGGATGCCGTGCCGGGCCCACTCAGCCGCCAGCGTTCGGGTTAAGGCGACAGCTGCCGCTTTCGACGCGTTGTACGCCACCTGCTGTTGAGGGTGCACAACGATTCTTGCGGCCATGGATGCCGTGTTGACGATAGAGCCGGCGATGTTGGCATTAATGAAATAGGAGCCGACGGTACGTGCGCAAAGGAAGAGGGCGCACAAGTTCACGTCGATGACGCGACGGAAGTCGTTGTACGATGTCTGCTCTGCCGGTCCGTTCGACACGATTCCGGCATTGTTGACCAAACCCTCGAGTCCGCCCAATCCATCAATGGCTGCGGCGATCACATCGGTGGCCTGAGCTTCGACCGTCAGGTCCGCAACATAAGCCAGGGCTCCGTGTCCAAGTTCGTCGGCGGCCGCGTGAGCCCGATCCCTGTTGACATCAATGACGGCAACTCGCGTGCCGCCCGAGACGAGTGCAGCGGCAACCCCGAAGCCGATGCCCTGCGCACCGCCTGTAACGATCACCCGCTCGGCGACGCCGTCCTGGCGTAAGTCGTCAGACAAACAGATCCACCTCCTTGTGCGTTGGTTTCCGACTCCTCGAGAGTAGGCACACCATAATGTCTAATGCAATAACATGCATTGAATTGCAAATAATTGCAGCGTGAATACGGTGACTCTCACCTGCAGGGGTATGACGCGATGCTCTGCCTGACCCGGCCTGCTGCGGCCGTCGGAAATACGGCACCGGCACAACCTGAAGCCGTGTTCGAAGCCCGTCACGAAAGTACCGTTCTTTCGTGCGTGAAGAGGCCTTCTCGGAAATCAGGGAACAGCCAGATGATGCCCAGGTCTTAGACGACCTCAGCCGGGTACGGGCTGTGCACTGGCAGTATGGCGGCGGTCGAATGGTGTCAGCTGGATCGGTTGCCGATTGGCAAGGCCTGGGCGGGTGCAGCTTGTCCGTTGGAGAGGTCGTTGCCGGCCACAGCGGAAGTTAGTTCTCGGCCGTGGCCGTCTGTGCCTGGTGTCGGTAGAGGGTGGCGCGACTCCATCCGACCAGCTGCGCCGCCGCGTCCGCGGTCTTGCCGGAGGCTCGCGCGGTGCGAGCGAGTTCGAGTTTCTCGGCGATCAACACAGGGTCGGATTTGGGCCGGCCGAACCGCGAGGGTGAGTGGAGGGAAAGGTGCGGTGATGGACACGACACTGGCCGTTGTGGCTACGTAAACTTGGGCTGGCCCAGCGTAGAGAATGGCCGTGGTCTCGTACCATCGGATTGAGCCAGCATTGCTGAGTGACACCCCGGTCGTGGGGAGCGGTACGCGGGGAGTGATTCTCCGGGTAGCGATCGGTGTCCCAGAGAGTCACGTTGGGTCGGACACGGTGAGCGGATCTTCATGCATCGTGAGGCTGAGGTTGATAAAATTCTTTGATTGGCTGCTGGCTGCGTACGTTTGTGTCATGTCTGTCTGCGCGCTGACGACAACACACGGGCAGATATTGGGGTGAGCGGTGGCCGACATGACGATGCGAGCGGAGCGTCTTGACACAGTGGTCATCGGTGCCGGAGCGATGGGCCTTGCCGCTGCGTGGCAGCTTATGCGCCGCGGTGTATCTGTAACTCTGCTCGAGCGTTTCAATATCGGCAACGTCATCGGAGCGTCGCACGGTGCGACGCGCAATTTTAACCAGGCGTACTCTGACCCGGCGTATCTGGCGATGCTTGTCGAAGCGCTTGGTCTTTGGCGCGAACTCGAAGTGGAGTCCGATCAGACGCTGCTCGACACCGTTGGGATCGTCAACCATGGGGCCAGTCCCGAGTTCGATCAGGTATTCACGGCTATGACAAATGCCGGAATTCCGGCAGAGTTCCTCCCACCTGTCGAGGCGGCGCGGCGGTGGCCGGGCATGCGCTTTGATACGCGCGTACTGTTTGCGCCGCAATCGGGGCGCCTCAGAGCGAGTGCCGTACTGCAGGCGCTTCGCGCAGTAGCGCTGGCCGGTGGCGCCGATATCCGCGAAGGCACTGAGGTAACCGGTATCAAGGTGATCGACGAGGACAGAGTGCAGTTGTCGACGAGTAACGGCATGATCATGGCTCGGAGGCTCATCGTGACGGCAGGCGCATGGACGGACCAGATCCTTGGCGGTGCAATCGAGTTACCGAGGCTTGTCATAACCCAGGAGCAGCCAGCCCACTTCATGCGAACCGATGATAGCTTCGAGTGGCCCAGCTTCAATCACAATCCGACGCAGGATGACCCCGTTTATGACTACTGGTATTCACCGGTCTACGGCGTATTTACCCCCGGAGAGGGTGTGAAAGTGGGCTGGCATGGCTCCGGCCCTGTGACGGATCCAGACGCGCGCACGTTTGTCTCCGACCCCGACCAACTCTCGGCGCTCCAACAGTACGTGCGCGAATGGCTACCAGGGGCGGACCCCGACCGGTTCACAGAGATTAGCTGCACCTACACTACGACCCCCGACTCCAACTTCGTACTCAAGCACGTCGGCCCAGTGACGGTCGGTGCCGGCTTCTCCGGTCACGGATTCAAGTTCACGCCGGTCGTCGGCCGTATCCTCGCCGATCTCTCGACCGAGGCGGGCGATGCCCCAGCGCTTCAGCGGCCGCAATGGTGGCACACGTCCTAACCATCGATCCGATGTTCAGAAGCCGCCTTTGACCTTGATGACCGAGCGGCCGGAGTGACTGCCGTTCCTGATGGTTCCGAGCACGGCAACAATGTCCCTGATGTTGTGCTCGTTCGTGTACGCATCGGTCCAGCGCGGCCGCAGGTCGGTGCCAATCTGGCCCCAGAGTGCTCGCCGGGCGGCGATGTCGAGTTGTACCGAATCAATACCTTGAAGCGCGACGCCGCGGAGAATGAACGGCATCACGGTCGCGGGGAGGGAGCTGCCCCCAGTCAGGCCGCTGGCGGCGATGATTCCGCCATATTTCAAGGTACTGAGCACGTAGGCGAGGGTTCTTCCACCCACGCTGTCGATGCATGCGGCCCATTTTGCGCGGCCGAGTGGCCGGATGTCCTCGTCGTCGTTCTCGGGCAGCCGTCCGATGACTTCAGCTGCTCCAAGGCGCCCCAGCGTGGCTGCCGCGCCGGGTTTTCCGGTCGATGCGACGACTTCGTAGCCGAGCGCGGATAGCAGATCGACGCTAACGGAGCCAACCCCGCCGCTTGCCCCAGTGACGAGAACCGGGCCATCGTCGGGAACGATGCCCCTGGCTCTGATCGCCTCCACGCTCATGGCGGCTGTGAACCCGGCAGTTCCGATTGCCATCGCATCGCGAGTGCTCAGGTTGCCGAGCGGGACCACCCAGTCCGCCGGATAGCGTGCATACTCGGCATAACCGCCGTTGACGCCGGTGCCGATCGTGTACCCATGCGCGAGAACGGGGCTCCCCAACGGGAATAGGTCCGAGGAACTCGCGACAACGGTGCCCGCCAAGTCGATGCCGGGCACGATCGGGTAATCGCGCACAACGTTTCCACCAGGGACGACGGCGAGCGCATCCTTAAAATTGGCGCTCGAGTATTCGATCTCGATGACAACCTCGCCCTCCGGTAAGTCGTCGAGACCGAGGGTCTTCGTGCTCACCGTCACGGAATCGCGATCGCCCTCGACGACGATAGCTGAAAAGCGGTCCGGGATGGTCGACATGTATTTCTCTTTCTCAAAGGTGACTATCGGTTGATCGGGCGGAAGTGTGTTGCCGTTACGATCTCGCTGAGCGTTGGATGGGAGTGGACCGTTCCTGTCACGTCGTCGTAGAGCAGTCCAGCTTCAATGGCGAGGCCCATTTCGGCGATGAGTTCGGTTGCGTGGTTGCCGGTGATTGAGGCACCCAAGAGGATGCCTGTTGACGCATCCACGGTGATCCGGTGGCGGCCTGACGTGTCTTGAAGGATGCGTGATTTCGCGACTTCCGCGAACGGGACGGTGATCTCTTCGGCCGGATATCCCAGAGCGATGGCCTCCGCGAGTCCGAGCCCGACCGTAGCGGCTTCCGGATCGGAAAACACTACGTGCGGTATGAGTGCATTCTGCCGGGTTCGTTGCCCGCCGAGGGTTCGTACCGCCGCTATGGCCTCTGCGCCCGCTCGGTGTGCAAGGCCAGGGCCAGCCGTGACATCGCCGATTGCGGCGATCTGGTCCGTGGCCATGAGAAACTCATCCACGACGATATAGCCGGAATCGCCCAGTGTCACGCCGGCTCGTTCGGCGGCAAGCCCATCGCTGTACGGGCGGCGACCGAGGGCGGCCACGATGATGTCAGCGTCGATCAGTGACATGTCGCCACCGGAATCCGTCACCCGAACCGCCGTCTCGGTGACACCATCGAGGCGGGCGCCGAGCATGACCGAGATCCCGAGTCGGTGGAGCCCGCGTAGCACGTCGCTTGCCACCGCTGGAGGGAAGGTGGGGAGAATGGAAGGGGCCGCTTCCAGGATCGTCACCTTGGACCCGATCTTGGCCAACGCTGTACCAAGTTCGATCCCAGTTGCGCCGGCCCCAACGACGACCGTATTCGTCGGAATCATGGACATTTGCATCACGCCGGCCGCGTCGAGCATCCGCGCGTGCCCTTCCAGCAGGGGCAACTTTATCGCTTGGGAACCCGTGGCGATGATGGCATTGCGGAACTCGAGAATCGTGGATGCCTGGTTTTCGCGTTCGACGCGCAGGGTGGTGGGTCCGGTGAACTTGGCGGTCCCTTCGATGATTGTCACTGAGGCGGCGGCGAGTTTGCGTCGCACTCCATCACCGAGCGCGGTGACGATGCTGTCCTTCCACTCCTGGAACACACTGAGGTTGACGGTGGTCGGGCCGTCAGGGGTAACGCCCATTTGCCGGCGTTTACCCTCATCGTGGATGGCGGCTGCGACCTCAATGAGGGCCTTGCTCGGCACGCACCCCTCGAGTAGGGAGACGCCGCCGACCCCCTGCGCGCCAGCCTTGTCGATCAGGTGAACCTGTCGCCCGGATGTCGCAGCCTCAAGGGCGGCCGTATAGCCGCCCGGGCCGGCGCCGATGACGACGAGGTCGACGGATTCCGGCATCTCGCCAACGACCATGTCAGGTCCCGAGCATTCTGATCGGGTCCGCGATCATTCGCTCCACGTGTGAACTGAACTTGCTCAGTTCGCTGCCGTCGATGAGCCTGTGGTCGGCGGAGATTGACAAGGGTAGTGTTGCCCGGATGGCTGGGGCGCCTTCGAACGGCACGACTTTGTCTTTAATGGGGCCGAAACCGGCGATCGCCACTTGGGGGGGGACCACGAGGGGCGTCCCGTACCACCCACCGAATTTTCCGAAGCTCGAGATGGTGATTGTTGCTCCGCTGGAGCGTTCCGGTTCCAGGCGGCCTTCGCGGGCAGCGGTGGCGACGTCGGCGATTTGATCGCCCAATTCACGCATCGAAAGGGTTCCCGCATCGCGTACGACACCGACTGTCAACCCGTGGGGCACCTCGACTGCGATGCCTAGATTGATTGCTGAATGATAGGTGATTGTGTTGGCGGACAGATCGAGTGACGCGTTGAAGTCCGGATAACGTCGCAGTGCTGAGACGATGACCGATGCGAACAGGGTTGTAAAGGTTACGCGACTCTCAAGTTCCTCTCGGAGCAACGCACGTGCCGATACGAGGGCCACCGCGTCGACCTCGCGCAGATCAGTGATAAGTGGCACCTGTGCCCATGCGTCGGAAAGTGTGGCGCCGATGGTCGAGCGCATCCGGGAGAGCTTTTCCACATGATCACCGAGAGTCTCTTCGGGTTGACGCGTTGTGGCGTTAGCCGTTGCCGTAACGGCTGCGTCGAGGTCTGAATTGAGAACTCGTCCGCCTGGGCCGGTTCCTGTAATCTCCTCGAGGCTGATCTCGAGTTGGGCGGCGCGGCGTCGAACGGTCGGAGCTGCCGGAACTCTGCGTACCAGGGATACGGCCGGGCGCGCCTGCGATTCTGATTGTAACGGTGTGGGCGCTGCGACCTGTTTCGCGTCAGAGTCTGGACCGGGTGTGTCATCTGAGAGGACGGCCAGGGTGGCGCCGACGTTGATTGACTCTCCCTCCTGTGCCCCATGTCTGACCATGGTCCCGGTGACTGGGCTAGGGATCTCGACGACCGATTTCGCGGTCTCCACCTCGACCATTGGTTCCATGTACACGAGCGGTCCGCCTTCGTCGACGAGCCACGTGACGATCTCGGCATCGGCTAGGCCTTCTCCGACATCCGGTAGGGCAAATTCGGTTGTGCTCACGTCAGTGCCTCCACCGTTCGTCGGACTGCGTTCTTAACCCGTGCCACATTCGGTAGGTAGTACTGCTCGATACCGGGTACCGGGTAGGGGGCATCCGGCGCGCACACCCGTAAAACTGGTGCGCGCAGGTCATAGAACGCCTCTTCCTGGATCGTTGCGACAACTTCGGCGCCGAACCCGGCCGACAGCGGTGCCTCGTGCACGATCACGCACCGCCCGGTGGCGATGACGTTTTCGACGACACCCTCCACGTCGAACGGCACGAGCGTGCGCAGGTCAATGACCCGCACGCTGATGCCTTCGGCTTCAAGCTCTTCCGCCGCCTTCTCGGCGAGTTGCACTGCCGCGCTCCACGCGATGACGGTCACGTCCCTGCCTTCCCGTGCGATCCTGACCTTTCCGAAATCGACGAGATGTTCGCCTTCGGGCACGTCACCACGCACGAGCCGGTAGCCACGTAGCGGCTCCAAGAAGAGGACCGGGTCTTCATCCCTGATTGCCTGCAGGAGCAGACCCTTTGTGTCAGAGGGAGTGGATGGCGCTACGACCTTCAGACCTGGTGACTGCACATATTGCGCCTCAAGTGCGTCGGAGTGCATTTCAGGTGTGCGCACTCCGCCGCCGAAGGGCGCGCGGATTGTCAGTGCCGGGGAAAACCGGCCCTGGGAGCGGAACCGGTATCTGGCAACCTGTTGGGTGATCTGGTGAAAAGCTTGTGCCCCGAATCCGAGGAATTGGAGCTCTGCTACAGGTCGTAGCCCGGAAATCGATAGTCCCAGCGCGGAGCCGATGATGGCACCTTCGGAAATGGGCATGTCGATCACCCGGTCGCCTCCGAACTCGTCGAGCAGGCCTGCCGTTGCGCGAAACACGCCACCGAGTACACCGACGTCTTCGCCCAGGACCATAACGCGCTCGTCCCTGGCCATCTCATAGGCAAGTGTCGTGCGTACGGCGTCGAGAATTGTCATCTCTGTCATGCCACGCCCGCCCCTTGTTCCCGGAACTGCTGTCGTTGCCGCTCAAACCGGGCCGGCGGGTTCGCGTATACATGATTGAACACCCCGTCCAGCTGCGGAGCTGGCTGTTCCTGCGCCCACTTCAGTGCCGTCTGGAGTTCGTCCTGGATGCGCACGTCGTCTCTCTCGGCCGTATCATCGTCCCAGAGGGAGGCAGCACGCAGGATTGCCTCAAGGCGGACGATGGGGTCATCGCGTTCCATCGCGGCATGCTTTTCGGCGTCGCGGTAGCGCGAAGCGTCGTCGTTGGTGTTATGCGCTCCCAGGCGGTAGGTGCGGCATTCCAGGAGGGTTGGACCGCCGCCTGCCCGCGCTCGGGTAACCGCATTGCTCACAGCGTCGAATACGGTTTCGAAATCGTTGCCGTCGATCGATGTGGCAGGCATCCCGAAGCCTAGGCCGCGGTCGGCGATCGAGCTTGCCGCGGTTTGGCGAGAGAACGGAGTCGAGATCGCCCACTGATTGTTCTGGACTACAAAGACCACAGGTGCTTTCGTCACCGCGGCAAGGTTGCACGCTTCAAAGAAATCTCCTTCGCTGGAGCCACCGTCACCGACGAATGCGACGACGACGCCGTCGAGCTTTTGAATTTTGAAACCCCAGGCGAGGCCGACTGCGTGAGGCAGCTGCGCCGCGAGTGAGACTTGGTTGCACAACGCATTGACGCCCGCAGGGACAGTGAACCCGGCCGGGTCGTACATGTACATTTGGAACAGCAGCGAAAGCGGCACGCCGTGTCGCACGAGTGCCGGCAGCTCACGGTACTGGGGAACAATCCAGTCGATTGCCGGATTGAGTGCGAATGCTGCGCCGGCGAGGGTCGCTTCTTGGCCGCGTGCCTCGCCGAAGGTGCCGAACACCCCCTGTCGTTGAAGGCCAACCGCGAACTTGTCGACAGCGCGGGACAGGCGCATGAGTTGCAGGGCCTCGATCATCGTTTCTTGGCGAGTGGGCATCACCGCTCCCCATACGGTGTATCACGGGCGGCGAGAAATGCGCCCATGCCCTGTTCGCTGAGCGTGTTCATGAGGTTTTCCTTTTCCGTGACGCCGTGGGAGGCGAGGAGGTAGGTATCGACCCAGCGGTGCGCCGATTGTGCCGAATGGAATCCCTGGATGTCCATGGTGAGCCGCACCGCCCGTTTGGCGAGCGTGAGGGCGTACGAGGGGGCGTTGGCGATGCGACGCGCGATGCGTTGTGTTTCAGCTGCGAGCCGGTCTGGTGGGACTACCCAATTCACCAGGCCGAGTTCTCGCGCACGGTCCGCTGAGATCCGGTCACCGGTCAGATACAGTTCGTTGAAGCCTTTGAAACTTGTGAGCCAGGGCAACAGCAGCAGGGGGGACAGGGCGCCATGGCGGATCTCCGGTTCACCGAACGTTGCGCTGTCCGCCGCAATGGTCAGGTCGCCCACGAGTGCAATGTTGCACCCCGCAGCGAGCGCGAACCCATTCACAGCGGTGAGCACCGGTTTGTCCGCATACCACAGCTTGCGGATGACCTCGGCATTCCCAGCCGTGTGGGCATCCCACGAGATAGAATCATTCGGCAGGCCATCCGCGTCAAGGTCGATGCCGACACTGAACGACTTAGCACCGCTGGCGGTGAGTACAATCACGCGCACATTGTCGTCGCCGGTCAGCTGGTCGATCGCGCCGGCCAACTCGGCGAACGTCTGCTGACGTATCGCGTTGAGTTTATCCGGGCGGTTGATGCAGATCGTGCCGACCCGGTCTTCTGTCGTGACGAGTATGTCATCGAACGTCATCGTGCTCCTCCTGATCGTTTCACTGTTGAGCCCACCTCTGTTGTCGCAACGAGCCAGGCTGTTAGTTTTTCTAGCCCGGCCAACAACTGGGCATCCGGAACGGCGTAGGAAATTCTGAGGTGGCTGGCACCCGCTTTCCCGAATGCCACGCCTGGGATCGTCACCACACCAGCACCATCAGCGACGGCTTCTGCAAGCTCGTATCCTTCTAGGCCGATAGTGAAGCGCGGGAATGCGTAGAACGCACCGTCCGGACGCACCAGATCCAGCCCCGGCACGTCGGCGAGTGCTTCGAGCACGAGCAAGCGCCGGCGTGCATAGTTGGCAACCATCTCGTTACGCGGCGTGGTTGATCCTTCGAGCGCAGCCAGCGCACCCCACTGCGTCATCGCAGGCGGACAGCCGACCAGGTGCTCTTGTACTTTCGCGACTTGCTCGATGAGATCGGCGGGACCGGTGGCGAAACCGATGCGCCAGCCGGTCATCGACCAACTCTTTGACATCGAATGGATGGTCATGGTGCGCTCGGCCATACCCGGCAGGGACGCCATGCTCACGTGAGGATGGTCGTCAAAGACGAGATGCTCGTATGCCTCGTCGGCAATCACGAACAGGTCATGGCGGATCGCAATCTCCGAGATATTGGTCAACATCTCCCGGTCAAGCACGACCCCTGTTGGGTTACCTGGTGAGTTGATGATGAGAATCTTCGCGGTTGCCGCGACCTGTTCAAGCTGTGCCAGGTCGGGCTGAAACCCTGTACTGTGGCCGGCTCGGAGTGGAACAACTGTGCCGCCAGCAAGAGACACCTGAGCGGCATAATTGGCAAAGCTCGGGTCAGGGATGATGACCTGGTCTCCCGGATTTACCAGCGCGAGGAATGTGGCGGACAGGGCGTTCAGGGCGCCGACCGTGACCACGATTTCTCTCTCCGGGTTGACGCCCGGCATGTTGTTCTCAACGGCGAGCTTGCGCGCGAACGCCCGGCGCAACTCCATCAGCCCCTTGCCATGCGTGTAGTGGGTCATGCCGCTGAGCATGGCTTCACTCGCCGCGGCCACAATGTGCGGGGGAGTTGCCAGGTCGGGGTCCCCGGCGGCGAGACTTACACTGTTCGCCGCGGTCGGCCGTTCAAGTACCCGACGGATCCCCGACCGGGGGATCCGCAGCAGTCGCTCAGAGGCCCGCATTGGAATCCGTTTCGGAGGTTGTGGTGTCTTTGATTGAGCAATCAGGTCGTATGTGGATGATGCGGTGGTCATGTCATTCACGGAGACACCCGCAACTGAGCCCGACCCGCAGCTCGCCGGCCGCTAACACGTGAGAGGTCGGGGCATTGGGGTTCTGGATATGTTGGAGCAGCGTGATCACGGCAAGTCGGGCCAACTCCTCGACCGGTTGACGGTACGAGGTCAGTGGAGGAACCGCGAAGCGACTCGCGTCTGTGCCGTCGAATGAGACGATCGAGATATCCTCGGGCACCTTTAAACCCAGTTCATAGCATGCGCTGAGTACTCCGACTGTTTGGATGTCAGAAGAGACAAAAAGTGCGGTAGGCCGGCTACTGACGGACCGATCGAGCACGGTCATGGCCGCGTCATAGCCGCCCTGCTCCGTGAAATCAGTGCGGGTAACCAGCCGTGCAGAATGATCGAGTCCAGCCGTCTCCTGCTGCAGATGCCATCCCGCGACGCGATCGTCTGCGCTTTCCGTTCCGGCTCGACCACCGAGACATCCAATGATCGTGTGCCCGTGGCCTTGCAAGTGAGAGACCGCTGTCATCGCCCCGTTGCGGCCGTCAACGCACACGGTTGACACGTTGAGCCCGGCAGGCACGCGGTCCAGGACGATAGCTGGAGTTGACGCTTGGGTGAGCTTGCCAAGCGTTTCTAGAGAATGCGAAGAGATGACCATGATGCCATCGACCTGACGAGAGACGAGAGCGTCGACGTAGCGCATTTCCCGCGCTTGGTCATCGTTGGTCACTCCGACAGCGAGCGTGTTACCTGAGTCGAAGAGTTCCTTCTCGACGGCCGTTGCCAGTTCCCCAAAGAACTGGTTGACCGCGGTGGGGATGAGCAGGCCGATCGTTCGCGTGCTGGCACCCCTCAAGGCCTGTGCGACGGTATTGGGAACATAGCCCAATGTCTTGATTGCCTGCTCGATGCGTTTCCGAGCCTGAGGGGAGACCGCGCGCGGCCCACCGTTCGTAACATAGCTCACGAGCGCCGGGGACACCCTCGCCATCTCGGCCACATGGGCACGAGTCACAACCATTTTCACCCCGCCATCTCTAAGATCACGCCAGACATCGTGCCGTGCGCCTGCTGCCAAGTTTTGATCCTCGCTAAACCTACTGCTGCACCCTCCCATTCATCAACACGTATTGCTATTGGATCAACACGTGTTGTAGTTTGTCAACCACAAGCTGAACATCGGGGTTCACGGATGATCCTTCATTCGAGTACACCGAACGAAGGGAGAACGCCGCCATGACTCGCAGGATCATTCTGGATTGCGATCCCGGGCACGATGACGCGGTCGCATTATTCATGGCACTCGCATCCCCGGAGATCGAAGTCGAACTTGTGACGACCTGTGCAGGAAACCAAACTCCGGCAAAAACCTTTGACAATGCACGACGGCTACTGGCGTTGGCCGATCACGAAGAGATCCAGGTTTCCGCCGGCGCCCCCAAACCGTTGCGCCGCGAGCTAATCATTGCTGACTACGTGCACGGAGCATCGGGCCTCGACGGTGCGGAGCTGCCCGAGCCGCGCGTGAAAGCATCAGATGAATTTGCGCTGGATGCAATGGTCCGTGTCCTTTCAACCGCTGAATCCCCGGTCACCATTGTCGCCACTGGGCCGCTCACCAACGTCGCGATCCTCCTTCTCGCTCACCCGGAGCTCAAGGCGAAGATCGAATTGATTTCACTCATGGGCGGAGCCTGCTTCGGCGGCAACTACACACCGAACGCTGAGTTCAACATCTATGTCGACCCGGAGGCGGCCGATATCGTCTTCAACTCCGGCGTTGAGATTGCAATGTTCGGTCTAGACGTCACACACAAGGCGCAGATCTTCCAACACGACATCGACGAAATTCGCGCCCTCGGTACACGAAGTGGCGATGTTTTCGCCGGACTGCTCGAGTTCTTTGGCCGATCGACGACACGACCTTTTCTGGCACCCGAGACTCACGTCGAAGGATTGCACATGCACGACCCTTGCGCTGTCGCCTACTTGATCGATCCCACCCTCTTCACCATGGTCCCCACCAGAGTAGACGTCGTCACAAACGACGGCCACACCCTGGGCTGCACGGTCGTTGACTACAACAACAGCACCGGACACCAGCCCAATGCGCTTGTCGGCTTCGACGTCGATCGAGACAGGTTCGCGCAATTGCTCCACTCCTCGCTGGCCCAGTTCAACTGAACTTCGCCGAATAACCACCATCGAAAGGCCCACGCAATGTCCAGGTTCACCGCCTATGTCAAACGCGACTTCTCGCTGATCGCGCTCCTCCTGATACCAGTCTGTATTGCGATCAACATTGTCGGATTCCAGCTCACTCAGGTTCTCAGGCTCCCGATCTTCCTGGATTCCATCGGTACGATCCTGGCCGGTGCCGTTGCCGGACCATGGGTAGGCGCGGTAGTAGGGCTTCTCACTAACTGCATCAACGGGATCTTCAACCCGGTGTACTTTCCATTCGCCCTCACCTCAATCGGCGTTGGCATCGCGGCCGGACTGTTAGCCCGGAAGGGGATGTTCGCGAAAATCTGGAAGCTCATCATCGCAAGTGTGGTCATCGTCCTTGTCTCGACGATCATCTCCGGTATCATCTCAGTTTTCGTCTTCGGTGGCGCCACCGGCGGCACAGGGTCCATCTTTACGGCCGCATTGCTCGCGGCCGGGAACAATATTATGACCAGCGTATTTTCGGTACAGATATTCTCCGAACTCGGGGATAAAATCCTTTCCTGCTTCATCGCCTACTTCATCATCAAGGGAATGCCGGCTACCTACTTGAGCAAGATGAAGTATGGAGCCTTCTACATGTCAAGTAAGAAGAAGTCACGAGTGCGCACGGCGTAATCGAACATCCGCGGGTCAAGAGATCAAAGTGCGTCGAGCCGTCGGAATGTCCACCCCGGTTGCCGCTGCAACGAGAGTGAGAGGAAAAGGTGCCCCATTTGGCCACGGCAATAATGAATCTGTATCCCGGTACGAAGTTCTATTTGGCGCTATTCCTTGGGGTGACGGCGTTCATAGTACCGAGTTACTGGTTTGGATTCGCGGTATTCGGCTTCTGCGCTGCGGTCGCGTTCGTGACCCGCAAGGGTGGCGCTTACCTGCGGGCCATTCGTAACTCACTCATGATCCTCGTCATTTTCATGTTCCTCATTAGGTTGTTCTTTGGCAGCGGCCAACACGAATACTGGCGCTGGGGCAACTTGTCCATCTCGGCAGAGAGCATTGATACAGCCCTGACGCTCGTGGCTGGGGTCCTTGCTCTCGGATCAACACTTCTGCTGTTTTTCATGCTCACTCCGGTCAAAGACCTCACCTCGGCACTCGCGAATGCAGGATTGCCGCCTTCAGCGATCTACGTGATTCTCTCAGCCATTCAGATGATCCCCGAGATGCGTAAACAGTCGGACACGATCATGGATGCCCAGAAGACGCGGGGTGTTGAAACGGAAGGGAAGATGTTTGTTCGCATGAAGGCATTCCTTCCCACACTCGGACCACTCATCCTCTCCTCAGTCGCAAGCACCGAAGAACGCGTAATCACCCTGGAGTCACGGGCCTTCACTGCCCCTGGAGCCAAGACGCGGCTATATGTCGTGGTCAAACGTCCGCTCGATCGGGCAATCGAGGTTTCCCTCATTATTTTGTTCGTCTTGATCCTCGGAGGGCGTATCGCACTATGGCTGCTATAGAACTCAGGGACGTGTCCTTCAAATACCTGACGGCCGACGAGAAATCGGTCGAGAATGTTTCCTTCTCTGTCGAGGTTGGCGAATTGTGCGCGATCATCGGGCCGAACGGGTCTGGTAAGACAACCATTTGCAATATTATCCGCGGCTTCATTCCACGGTTCCACAAGGGTGAGCTTGGCGGCAGCGTGTTGATCGAGGACGAGGATATTGTCGACACCAACCTTGGCGCGCTTGCGCCGAGGATCGGGTTCGTGTTCCAAAACCCGTTCGTGCAAATCAGCGGATCTAAAGATACCGTGTTTGAAGAAGTGGCGTTTGGACTCGAGAACCTTGGCGTGGACGTTGAGACAATATCCGCGCGAGTAGACGAGACACTCCTGCTCGTGAACATCGACCACCTGCGTGACACGAGCCCATTCGATTTGTCGGGGGGTCAGAAACAACGCGTCGCCTTTGCATCCATCCTCGCGATGGATCCGCCCATCTATGTGATCGATGAGCCGACATCGCAACTTGATCCTCAAAGTACGGATCAGATCTTCGACATCATCAAGCTACTCAAGGACAAAGGCAAAACCATTGTTCTTGTGGAACACAAGATGGAGCTTGTGGCACAATTTGCCGATCGTGTCGTCGTGCTGGACGGTGGAAGAGTTGTGATGAACGGAACTACAACCGAAGTATTCTCGTCACCCGAGCTTGCCAACCACAAAGTGGCATACCCACAATATGCAGCCGCTGGCCTCTCCCTTCGCGAGTCGGGAGTGACACTTCCACGAATTTCCGTCATCCGGGAAGAGGCGATTGTGGACTTTGGAAGGGCGTTACAGTCGTGACGAACACTACTGCCTCGCCGCTGATTGCGCTTGATGGCGTATCTTTCAGCTATCCCAACGGGCATCTAGCCATTGAAGATGTTTCCCTCACGTTCAACCGCGGTGAGTCCGTTGCGATCGTCGGCCAGAATGGGGCTGGGAAAACCTCGGTCGCCAAGCTCATGGACGGACTATTCAAACCGAGCATTGGCGCAGTCACCGTGGACGGAGACGATACGCGTGAACACACGACGGCCCAGATCTCCCGAAAAGTGGGGTACGTCTTCCAAAATCCGGATGATCAAATATTCCACAACGACGTTTACAGTGAGCTTGAGTTCGGACCGAAGACGCTCGGAACGACCGGCACCGAGCTAGAGAGCGTCGTCTACGCAGCCGCTGAGCTTGCCGGCATCGACCGCTACCTTGACGAGAATCCATACAACCTCCCGTTCTCGACGCGGAAATTCGTGGCAGTGGCGTCGACTCTGGCCATGGGGTGCGATGCGTTCATCCTTGACGAACCGACCGCGGGCCAAGATAAGCAGGGAATGGAGACAATTGGCCACATTGTCGATTCCCTCAAGTCCGAGGGAAAGACTGTCATCACGATCACCCATGACATGCAATTCGTCGTTGACAACTTTGACAGGGTTGTCGTCATGGCCGACCGCCGAGTAATTGCGGATGGCGACAAGAGGTCCATCTTCTGGAACCATGACGTGCTCGACAAAGCCATGCTTAAGCAGCCTTATCTCAGCGATCTCGCGCATCAACTCGGCCTGCATGGAGACATCCTTAACATCGACGAGTTCGTCGGAGGTTTCGCCCGCACGAGGGAAGGTCTCAAGAATTAGCACTGAGTCGCTTGTGCGGTGATGATTTTCCATGGTCATGGGCTCAAGCCCGCAATCAATGGAGCGCTCAACCAGGCGACGATGCGATGGACAGCACTTTCGATCGAGTCTGAGACGACCTGATGCGGGCGGGCGTGGTACGAGATGTCGCTCAGCGAAAGGAGAAACGTTGTTTCAGTTCTACACGGCGGGATTGCTGCTCACCGGCGAGTCTTGGGAACCGGTCCGGCAAAGCGGTGTGTTAGTACGAGGCGGAAAGATTGAATGGATTGGGCCAACGGCCGAGCTGGAGAACAAAGTCGAGGGTACCGAGGTCGAATACTTCGATTTCGGATCCGCCGCAACGATCATGCCCGGTCTCATTGACAGCCACGTCCACCTCGTCTTCGACGGCGGACCGAACCCCGTCGAGATTGTAAAACATAGCAATCAATCGCGGCAGCTCGCCATCATGTTGAGAAGCGCCCGCGAGCTTCTCAGTGTCGGGGTCACGACCGCTCGGGATCTCGGTGCACCCGCGGGTCTCGACGTCGTAGTGCGCACGGCCATTGAGGACGGACTCGCACGCGGACCGCGGCTTGTGACAGCGGGTGCCCCTCTGACCGTGACCGGTGGCCACTGTTGGTTCTTCGGGGGCGAATGCGACGGCGTCGAGGGCGTGCGTAGGCAGGTTCGTCAGGCCCGAAAGGCCGGAGCAGATTGTATTAAGGTGATGGCCACTGGCGGCGTCCTGACTACAGAGACGCGTCCATGGCGTGCGCAGTTCGCCGACGAGGAACTCGCTGCTATCGTCGACGAGGCGCATCAGCAGGGGATGCTCGTGGCCGCACACGCCCATGGCATCGACGGCATCCGGCGTGCAGTCAACGCAGGTGTCGATAGTCTTGAGCATTTCTCGTTCATGGACGCTGACGGAGAAATGCACGAGGACATCGCGGTCGTTGAGACTGTGGCGGCGCAGGGGATTTACGTGTGCAAAACCATCAGTACGGCGTGGACGGAATGGATGCATACCCCGGGTCTGATCCCAAATCACATGCTCCGAAGCCTGGCGGATCGTGGGGTGATGCTCGTCGCCGGGACTGACGCCGGAATCGACGGGGCTCCTCATTCTGAGTACGTCGCAGGGCTTGAGGGAATGGCCTGGTTTGGCCTGACAAACCGGGAAGTACTCGACGCTGCGACGGTGTCGGCGGCGCAATCATTGGGCCTCGGGAATGTCACGGGATCGTTGGCCCCTGGTAAGAGAGCCGACCTCATCGTCGTAGAAGGCAACCCGGTCGATAACATCTCCGCGCTGCGTCACCTGACTGCGGTTATTGCGGGGGGAGACCGATATGTTCCCGAATTCACTTCGAGATCGAGCTGGTCGAATGTGCTTGGCGGGGTGCGCGTGCCCGGGCTCGCCGGGCACACGCTTCGCGCGTTTCTTGAAGAACCGGAGGTCGCCGTGCACACGAATGCCAAGTCATGACCAAGGTCGTCATCGTGGGCTCGATCAACGAGGACGTCTTCCTCGACGTGGTGGACCTTCCGCGGATGGGCGAGACGGTAGCGGCTCGCCGGGTCTCACGGTCGACGGGCGGCAAGGGGGCCAATCAGGCGGTCGCTGCCGCTCGGCTCGGCGCGCGGGTCGAACTGGTGGCGGCGACCGGGGTGGACGATTCCGGACTACGAGTACGCCGCGACGTGGCGTCCTCCGGCGTCGATGTCACCCACCTCGTCGCGGTAGACGTTGCATCGACGGGAGCCGCATACATCGCGGTCGATGACTCCGCGGAGAACACGATCATTGTCGCCGGCGGGGCGAACCTCCTCCTCGGTGCCGACGCATTCCCCGACGTCGACCTGGCCGGTGCGACAGTCGGACTTTGCATGGAGGTGTCCGATGAGGTAATCGTCACCACTGTCCGGAAGGCAACGGCCGTAGGGAGCCGAGTTGTCCTGAATCTCTCACCGGTACGGGACTTGCCAGAGGGCGTGTTGAGCGGGATCGACGTGCTGCTCGTAAATGAGCACGAGGCCGCCCATCTCGCTGGATCGGCCGTCGAGGGAACCGACGGCGTGCGTCGACTTCGGAACTCACTCGGGGTCGCCGCCCTGGTGGTCACGCTGGGGTCGCGGGGTGCCGTCGTTTGCTCATCCGATCTCGTTGATGAAGTCGGCTGTCCGACGGTAGTTGCAGTGGATACGACTGGGTGCGGTGATGCGTTCGCCGGTGCGCTGATCGCCGCGGTCGCGGCGGGTCGCTCGTTGACCGAAGCCGCGAGGCTCGCAGCCGCGGTCGGCGCCTACGCAGCGACGAAGCGCGGGGCACAGCCGTCATATCCAGACCTTTCCGAGTTCCGGGATTGGGTCGAGAAACTTGGGCTCGGAGAATTCGTGATCTGAACTCGGGCCCGATGTTCCCGCGAGCATTCGAAATGCCGCTCAATTGAGCAGCGTCTGCGCCAGAAGTAGGATGGCGCAACCTATCAGGGTCAGAAATATTGCAATTCGAAATCCGCCTTTTGCAAGCCGTGTGAAGACGAGATCACCGGCCAACCATCCGAGGGGTATTCCGAGGAGTCCGGCGGCCAGAACAAGCAAGCTATCCGTGGTGAGTTGCCCGACGATGGCAAATCCCGCGACCGCGAGGATATCCTGCGCTGCAAAACTAGCTTGGAGCGTTGCGCGGACTCTACCGGGCGTGAAGTCCATGGCCTGCAGTGTCGCGACCAGCGGGGGCCCGTTCATTCCGGTGGAGGTCAGGAAGATGCCGCCAATGAACCCGGCGCCGAGAACTGACGCTTGCCCAGCCCTGCCGGGCAGGCGGCGTAGGCTCGCCAGCGCAAAAAGGACGACGAGCACGGCAACTCCGATACCGAGCCAGCGCTGGTCAAGCAATGCCAGGGCGGCGAGACCCAGCGGCATGCCGATCAACGCTGAAATGGTTAGGCGTCTGGTCACAGCCCATTCAACGTCTCGTCGGTAGTGCACGCTTGCACTGATTGTCAGTACGGCGCTGAGGAGGGTAACGCCTACCACCGCCGTGTGCACTCCAGCCACCAGTGCAAGCAGCGGAATAGCTACTAGAGCAAAGCCGAAACCAGTAATTGCCTGGGCAAAGGACGCCAGAATCGCTACGACGAAGGCCGCTAATGCTAAAGGAAGCATGCGAGTTCCTCCTGGAATCACTGTTACACCTGATGACCAAGGCTTGAGGGTCCGGTCGCCGTTGGCCTGTGTCGCGGTTATTCCTGAACCGGGGGAATCGCTGCTCTCGGGGCTCAGATCAATGTGACCTCAAGAGTGTGCCTCACGTCCAAGAGCACGCCGCACCGGGCCGCAACCGGGCCCACCAACTCAGTCCATTCGGGGTGCGACGCGTCCTGAGGCGTCTCGGGTTTCATGCCGCCGTTTTGTTGGCGTCGCCACCAGTTGATGGGCCGCGGTGTTGAGCATAGTGGGTTTGCTCGTATTCCTCTGGCGGAATGTTTCCGAGGGCTGAGTGGAGACGCTCGTTGTTGTACCAGTCGACCCAGTCGAGAACGATCGTCTGAACGTCCGTCTCGGCCTTCAGCGGCCCGGCGCGGATCGGTGAGTCCTTGGCTTGGCGATGGCCTCGTGTTTGAACAGGCCCATCACACTCTAGGCCGCGGCGTCGCCGACCGTGCCGATCGACGGGGTGAGACCTTCCAACTCGAGCGTGTCCGTGTAGCGAATCGATTTGTACTGGCTCCCCGCGCCGCCGTTAAACCGAATTCGGTTTCACAGCGGCAGAGGATCGCAATTTCGGAGCCGGAAGTTCCTGCGTGCCTTGGCCCGCCACCGCATGGTCGGATCGATAGGGAGAGTCGGTTCGTGCGGGGACCACGCGGCGATGGAGAGCTTCTTCAGCCTGCTGCAGAAGAACGTCCTCAACCGGCGCTCGTGGACCACCCGAGTACAACCGCGCATCGCGATTGTCACCTGGATCGAACGGACCTACCACCGGCGACGCCGCCAGGCGGCCCTCGGCCGTTTGACGCCGGTCGAGTTCGAGGCCATTATGGACACGCCAGCCGTACTGGCTGCGTGACTACAACCTGTCACCTATCCGTGCAGCAGACCCACCATCTATGCCTGGCTTCCCAAAAGTGCTGCGGCATCTTCGTTCAGGTAGAGGCGTGCATGTGACTGGCGTTGTAACAGAGACGCTGGACACATCATCGTTACAGGGCCTTCTAAAAGTTCTTTGATCACGGGCGCTTTGTCAGCGTCATGTACCAGAGCAAGGACTGTCTGAGGACGAAGTAGTGCGTACATCGTGAGGGAGATTCCATATCTAGGGATGTCTTTCACCGAAGGGAATAGCCCGATCTTCGCTATTTGATTAAGTGTAATTTCGCCCAACGCAACGACGCGAACCAGATCCTTGGTCGCAAAGTCGGCTGGTGGATCATTGAATGCAAGGTGGCCGCTATCGCCGATACCAACAACGCTTAAAACAGGATTCAGTTCCTCGACGATCTGAGAGTATCGAACAAGTTCTTCTTCCACCGGGACATGATCTCCGTGCATGGGGAGGAACGCCTTCGGCTTCACATAGTCAAGCAAATGCTTGCGCATCCTATATGCGCCGCTTTCAGGGACATCTTCAGGTACTCCCATGTAGGTATCCACATGGAGCACAGTAATTCTTGACCACTCGATGTCATCTCGATCACGGATTGCACTGAAGAATGCGTCTTGGGCGGCACCCAGCGCCATAATTATCGCAATCTCCTTTTGGGCGTGCAGAGCAGTCTTCACCGCCGCCGCGAGATCCTCAGCTGCAGTGCGACCTAGCTCTTCATCCGTAGAAGCGATCATTACGTTCAGATCGCCGTATTTTTGGTGTCTCATGCTTTCCCATCCATTCTGTTTTCGGCTCTGTACACGATTGAGTTCATCATCCTCACTGGTGCAAACTGCCAAAGAAACTAACTTTGACAATGGTTACTTCCCTTTGACGTTCACTGTGATCCCCCGTTTAGAGGGCGTGGAGTTAGGAGTGGATGCCCCCACAACGTTTCAAAACTTGTGTGGACACCGAATTCCTCTTCAAGATCGATGAAGCTTTCGCGTAGAACGGATTCGAGCTGTTCGTGATCTTTGGCCTGGATCATGTCGAACTGCCTAGTATGCACGTCGATCATGTGCTCAGCGCTAACCTCACCCATATGTAGGGCACCTCGGACTGGTATGAGTTGTTGGTAAATCTTGGAAATCGCGTCCAAAAGAACCCTGTTTCCCGCTGCGTAAGCTACACGACGATGAAATAGCACATCTGCGCGCTCGACCAGCTTCGGATTTGCTATGTGCGTTTCCATATGCGTGATCGCGTTTCTGATACTGTCCAGTTCCGCGACGGTCGCTCTTTCGGCCGCAAGATGCACCACGATGGGTTCCAGAAGGCGGCGAGCTTCAATCAGCTCTTGTACCTGCCCGACCTCCTGTGCGATGTTCTTTTTCAAGATGTTGAGCGGTGGCATAACTGACTTGATAGAGACGCCACCTCCTTGTCCTGCCTTTATGCTTAGGACCCCTGAGTCCTGTAGGACTCGGAGCGCTTGACGTAGCGTTGGTACGGAGACTTGGAGTTGCTCTGCGATGACCTGCACGTGGGGTAACTGGTCACCGTCTCTGAGCCCATTCCGGTCTATTGCATCAAGAATTCTTTCGATAACCGTCTCAAAAGTTCTGTGAACCTCAATTGGTGTAAACATGGTGCGGTTCCTGGCCCCTGCCTTCACCAGTCAGCCCTCATCTCGATAGTTCTGTGCCTGCGACAACGTCCCCAGTTCGGCCGCGTGCTCCAGAGTTGAAACTTGCACCTCTGCTCGCAAAGGTTCGCCTACATCGATGGAGTATGACCGTAGTGCTGCGTCAAGGTAGTCGCCGGCAGCGTGCTTAATAGAGCCGTTGAGGAATATTATTTCCGGATGATAAAACCTCGACGTCAACTGCAGTACCTGGCCCAAATAGCGCGAAAAGATCCTCACGGTTGCCAGTGCGGCTTCGTCTTCTCTTTGTGCTTGGGAAAACACGTTAATTGCTTCAGCCGTCTGCCCGCTCAGCTGATGATAAATTTCCTTAATTCCACGGCCAGAAACCGTGCGGTCTAGCGATCGGTATTCTTTTAGTTCTTCCACGTAGATGACTTGTTCTGAAATGAGCCCGGCAGCGTAGCGGCCTCGAAGCACCTCGTCGGTATAACAACCAACTCCGATTCCCGTCCCAATATTCAGCATCGCGAACGCGTCGGTGCTGCTCCCTGCGCCATACTTTGCTTCCGCAACTGTCATCGCATGTATATCGTCGTCAACGAAGACGGTGCTTCTTAGGCGGTCGCTTAGGAACTCTAATAGTGGGAAATTGACTTCGCCACCCATCAGCCCGCTGAAGACGACCCGACCGTTGTCCAGGACGCCGTTTAGGCTCACCCCAACGGTCTCGCAGGTCGACGGCTTCACGGACAGGATTAGCGACGCAAGATCGTCGGCGAATGCTCTCGTTCCCCGTCTGAGCAGCGCCGTAGGAACAAGCCTAAGTGGCGTAACTACCATGTCTCGATCTACTGTACAAAATTGAATTTTGGTACCGCCGATATCGACACCAAGGCTCGAGCTCAATTCAGTTCTCGAAACGCTATTGGCGCACTATCAGTGTCCTGGTCCCAGTGAAGTTCCTCAACATCGCCGTATCGGAGTCCAAAGCTACCTATATAGTTGATCTCCCAACTTCCATCCTTCCGCAGAACTGGTACGCCATGGTAAGGCAATACGCGCGACCAGCGGTTAACTGGAATCACCGCGAGGTTCTCGGGTTTCGGTGAGACAGTCAATTTAAGGGCCCCCGGCCTGAGCTGGTCGAGGTAGCCGGTCACGTCTCGTAGAGAAAGCAGCGCCCGGTAGGCAAAGAACTGTCGATGCGCGACTTTGTTGATGTAGTCCCGCACATAACGTATGGCATTGTCCGCTTGTCCCTGTCCTGAATCTGATTCAGCCGAGTCGTAAGCCTTTGCGAGCAGGTTTGGATCATATTCTAGAGTTGGTACGGACGTTATTGACGCGGGGAAAGTGGTCTCGTAGGCTGCGCGCACATAACTGTCGTTTTGTTGCCACAGCTCGCGTAGTCTTTCCTGTTCATGAATCCACCTGGCCTCAAAGTTTGGAATTGTTGTCGGCATATCGTCCAAGCTGTGAAAAACTATCTGCTCGGGGTTGACACCGGAAATTTCGATGATTCCATTGATCCCGTCACGGTAGGCTTCAATCTGTTGGTGATCCACCCCTTGGCATCTACCGAGAATTCCCTCCTCTAAAATTGTGAGCCGAGCGCCCGGTGCATAGACATGCTGGATTGCATCTAGCACCATGGTGAAGCGTCGAAGCATTAGGGCCTCTCCCAAGTCTGGAGCTTTACGGAGGGTCTTTAGCGGGTTTGGAACTTTGTATGGGAAAGCCATGGCGACAAACTCAATCGGGTCACCCTTACTCGTAAATAGGTCAAGACGGTCCAACCAGTATTTCTCGTTCGTGTCTATGAACGTTGGGTCACCGAAAAGAACCTCCGGACTCCGAAATACCGCAAGTATGCGTTCGTTGATATTCCGACCATCCCCTACTGGGAGCGATACATCGTTGACTTCCAATAGCTGAAACAGCTCATTTCGAGTCAAGTTCTTCCTCGCCTTTACATCGGGTGGAAAGAATGTGCGCGGAAGTGTCGCATTGATATAGATGAAGGGATTGGCCACTGGAATATCTCCTATTCAGTTCGAACTATCTAATACGGGAGAGAAACTCGATAGTTCGTGGGTTAGATGGATGACGAATAACCTGGTCTGGTGTCCCGGACTCAACAACTTTCCCACCGTCAATAAAATGAACAGTGTCACCTACTTCTTCTGCGAACGCGATCTCGTGCGTAACAACCACCATGGTCATTCCATCAAGCATCAGGTTGCGCATGACGGCCAAGACCTCACCGACCAACTCAGGATCTAGCGCCGAGGTTGGTTCATCGAAAAGGATCAATTTTGGACCAGCCGCGATCGCGCGAGCGATCGCCACTCGCTGTTGTTGACCCCCGGACAACTGGGCTGGAAATGACTGTGCCCGGCTAACCAGCCCGACTCGGTCTAACAGCTCCAGCCCGTGCACCTCTGCGTCCCGTGGCTTCACATGCTCGACCAGTTTCAAGCCAATCGTCACGTTGTCAAGAACAGTCATGTTAGGAAACAAGTTGAATCGTTGGAACACCATGCCAATGCCGGCGCGGCGCATGGCGGTGGTTCGGGCTGATGCCTCGATCCACTTGTCCCCACGTTTCTCAGCCCCCACTAGATAATCGTCGACCCAGATTTCACCGCCCTGATAGGTTTCGAGACCGTTGATACAGCGCAACAAGGTGCTCTTCCCGGATCCAGAAGGGCCGATGATGAATGTAGCCTCAGCTCGACGGACGGTGAGGTCGATCCCATTTAGAACTTGGCTATTCCCGAAAGACTTTTCAAGCTGACGCATCTCAACTACAGCCTCTGAACGAGCCACTCAGATCACCTCTCTGTCGAGCGCCGCTTGCTTGTTCTGACGACTGCGAGGCTGGCCTGTACTAAGGCTTCTCGCGAGCCTGGCCTCGAGGCGAGACTGACCAAAGCTTGCTAGGGAAACCAACACCAAGTACCAAATTGAAGCAACGATGAGCAACTCGATGACGTAGAAATTCTGAGACGAAATTGAGGTAACCGTACCCAGGATCTCTTTAGTGCCGATCACATAAACCAACGATGTGGCCTTCAGCAGGTCAATCGCCAAGTTACCGGCCGCCGGCAGGATGACACGGATGGCCTGCGGTAGGACAATCCGTAGTAAAGCCCGATTCGGCATTAGTCCTATTGAAAGAGCAGCCTCAGTTTGCCCAATATCTACAGCAATTAGGCCACCGCGAATAATTTCACACATAAAGGCACTGACGTTCAGCAGAAGACCAAGGATCGCGGCGGAGAGCGGCGTAATTACAGTGTTAGTGGATATTGACCATCCCGCGAAACTGAGCCTGGGTAAGAACAACCCTAAGTTGAACCAAAATATGAGCTGTACGAGCAGCGGAGTTCCCCGAAAAAACCATATATATGCAGAAGCAATTGCCCGAAGCGTGACATTCTTGGAGATCCTCATGGAGGCAAGAATCGTACCGATAACCAGCGCTCCGAAAAACGAAACCGCAGTCAGCATCAGTGTTGTGGCCACACCAACGAGCATGACGGGCGCAAAAAAATACTCCGCAATGACGTTCCAATGGAGCGTCCCGCTCGTGAGTATAACTGTGGCGGCACCTGCCACGATAGCGATGACGACTACGGCGGCGGAAAGAGTGAATAGGCGGGGGCCAGGCCGGCGGTGAATCCGTCGGCCCGGCCCCGTACGCTGTTGGTCTATGTCAATCACGAGCATGCGTGGACTAGAAACTGGGCGAATTGATGAATATTTGAGGGAGACCACCTTGGTTTAGTTTCCATTTGTGCATGATCTTTTCGTACGATCCATCCTTGACCATCGCCTGCATCGATCCTGCAAGTGCTGTCATTAGCCCAGCTTGCTTCTTGTCGAATACAATGCCCTGCTTGGCCGGAAGGAATGGGGCGACTGGGGCCAGTTCAAGCTTCGTTTGGATCCCCTCGGTCGCAGTGCTGAATAGATAGTTAGAGACACCAAAGGTGTCCAGCGTAGCGTCCGCTTGGCCACTCGCCACCGCAACCTTGGGAGCAGTTTGATCTGGCGTTTCACTCACAGTCATTGGAGTTGTGCACTTCTTGTTCAGATCAGCAAGGAAGGCCGTGAATAGAGTGCCTGTAATGATCGAAACCTTCTTGCCACAAAGATCATTGAGCGTTTTGATGTTGAGAGGGTTTCCTTTGGGAACGATGACACCCGATGCCTCTTTCGAATACGCAATGAAGTTAACGAGCTCCTCGCGAGCTTTCGTATCGGCCATGGCTGACAGGTAGAAGTCGTACCTGCCCGCTTGGACTCCAGGTATTCCAGCCGGAAATTGAACGACGCTCCAGTTGACTTTCAGACCGAGCCGCGACGCAACTTCATTCATGATGTCGACGTCAGCACCAGTTGGCTTGTTTGTTTGTGCATCAACGAAGGACCACGGCGCGTTGCCATCAGTCGTTGCAGCACTCAGTGTGCCTTGGTCCTTAACCGAGTTCGGCAAATACTTCACATCGCTTGGTACAATCTTTGCATTAGCACCCGGCGCATAGGATGGTGCGGTTGGCGCTTGGCTTCCGGTCTTCTCGGGCGTGGTCCCGGCAGCACTACAACTCACAAGCATCGTTATAGTTGCAATCCCAGCGACAGTAACTGCCAACTTTCGCATGTAGTTTTGCTTCATTGCTATCCTCCATCGGGCTTATAGTGACCTGGAGTTGAATAGTAAATCAGCTTCTATTTGAATAGCAAGTATTTTTTTAATACACTATTGAAGTGTTGTTACTTCGTGATAATGATGGAGAATATAGAGCAACTGCGAGTCGGTACCAGAAGGGTCTGCTGCACAGATAGGTGACATCTGATCACTCAGGAATTCGAGGACGAGTTGTGCCGTGAGGTCATCTCCACGTCCACATCGGCTCGTAGCGGAGTTGCGCACCGTTGCCGACCCCGGTGCCGTTGAGGCTGAGATCGAATCCGTGATGGCTGAGGCGGCTGCACACCTCGCCGCCGCAACCGTTCGAACCGGCCGCGCGGAGCGAGCCCGACGTCAGGCCGAGGTGGGCCGGCTGGAGGCCGACGCCGCAGCAATGGAAGCTTCCGGCGTCGCCGGGCAGCGGCAGGCCGACCTCGCCGTCACCCAGCACGAGCTGGGAGAGCGGGCACACACTCTCGACCAGGTGAGGGCCGAGCTAGCCGCCGTCCAGTCCGCGGCCGCGGCCCGAAACGCACAGCTGTCCCGGCTGCGTGAGCAGCTGGCGGCCGTGCGCGCGCGACTGGGGGAGGCCGAGCAACGAGCGCGACGATGTCAACGCGCGGGCCGAGACGACTGCTACCGCACGGACAGAAGCAGAAGAACGTGCTCGGCGGGCGATCGTCCGCGCCGACGACACTGCGGCCCGAGCCTTGCGTGCCGAGTCTGACCTGGCGAAGGTGCGGGAGCAGCTGAAGCAGACCCGCACCGACCGTGACGCGATCCGGGAGGAAGCCCGCTGCCTGCGCGGGAATCTGGCCACCGTAATCGCCGAACGCGACACGGCACGGGCGGACGCCCGACGTGAGCGAACCCGCGGTGACCAACGCGTCAGTGATCTGCGTACCGCGCACCAGCAACAGCTCGCCCTGCTCCATGACATGGCCGCCGAGCTGCGACTGACATCAAGATGGGCAGATTAGTGACACCGGAGTGAGCAGCCACTGACATCGAAGTGAGCAATTTTCACGGAGTACTGACATCGAGATGAGCACTCCCAACAACCGTCACACCGACAGGGGCGCCCCACCCGAGCCGGTACCGCGCCATGTTGCGCCCGCAAACCGGACGTTCAACGCCGTGTGCAGGCGAGTATTGAAATTTGTGCAGACGACTTCTGAAAATGAAATCGGTGTGAATGCAATCGATCGGTGGCGTGGTTACCATCATTGTTTGGCGCTGGCCGGGGTTGAACGGGGGAGCGGGGCGTCAGTCCGGCTACTATCGTGGGTCGTCTCAGGGGCCGCCGATGATCAGGGAGCTGCGGGCGGTTTCGACGACGTCGCGGGTGACACCGGTCAGGTTGTTGATCTCGATGATGCGGTTGATTTGTGTGAACAGGCGTTGGACGAGGCGGAGGTTACCGCCGGTGATTTGTGTGATGGCCGTCAGGGCGTCGGGGTCCTCGAGTGTGACTCCGTCGGGAAGGGCGAGGCCGAGTTCGTGGTGGTGGCCGGTGATGACTTGAAGCAGCTCTGTTCGGGCCAGGGGCCGGTATTCGTGAGCGAATCCGACTCTGCTGTAGAGCTGTGGGTAGCGTGCCAGGCGGCGTTGCAGGCCGGGCATGCCGACCAGGATGAGCCCGATACCGCTCCTGTCGTAGAGGTCGCGCAGCTCTTCGAGTCCGGTGGTGGTGAGCCGGTCGGCTTCGTCGCAGATGAGCAGCTCGACGTGGGGGAATCCGCCCGGGATCTTTTGCCGCCACCGGGATGTCGGCAGCCGTCGAATGACGGTGTCCATCCTGCGGCACAGGTCACTCACGTTGCGGCTGATGCGACTGCTGGCGGTCATGATCGGGGTGGTCCACACGACGGTTCGGCTCTCGGCCAGGTCGTCGGGCGGGAGGGGAGCGACCCAGTCGCTGCTGTCCAGCGGTAGGTACGACCGGGCCAGGTAGGTTTCGGCGGCGTCCCAGTGGGCGTAATGGCGAGCCGAGAGGGTCTTGCCGACGCCGGGCGGGCCGTAGCACAGGCCGATGTAGCGGTCGCGGCGTACCGCGTCCGCGAACTCGCAGAACCGCCGGTATTCGCCTGTGACAAGGAATGTCGCGGAGGCGGTGTCAATCATTGCGGTACCGCTTGAGCGTGCGGTCCGGCTGTGGTGGTGGTGTCGCTGCCTGGTGCACGGCGAGCAGGTCGTCGACCAGGGTGCGCCGTGCGGTGATCTGCTCACGCAGGTCTCTGCGGTGGCGCTCTCGTGCGGTCCGCAGCTCTTTCAGGCTGATTGTTTCGCCTGCGATGTCCTGACAGATCGCGGTGCACAGGAAGGTCCCGTCGTGGAAAACCCGGATCTGGCCGAGATCTCTCGGGTCGTAGCGGATGATCACGCTCTCGCCGACGAACGCGGCCAGGTTCACATTCAGGTAGCGCATGTTCTGAAAGCGGATGCCGTCACGATGCACCAGCCGAGGTACCGGCACGGTCAACAGCAGCAGGTCGAGATCTTCCAGACGCTCCGGCAGCTGCGGCAGGAACCCGCCGGCTTCCCAGCGTTGTTGTGGCGGCACACCGGTTTCGCCGTGTTGAGACTGGTTGTAGTCGCCGACGATGAACGCGTGCAGCAGCTGGTCGAGCTCACCCACCGTCAGGGCCGGCGCGGACGCCTGCACCCCGGCAACCAGATGCCCGGGTAGTCCGGGCAGGAATAACTGGTTGATGCTGCGGAAAAGACGCTCGATCTTGCCCCTGCCGCGCGGTTTACCGCCCGTGCTGTGGATCAGTTGGATGTGCAGGTCGGCGCAGACCTGTTCCAGATGGTGGCTGGTGAAGTCCGCACCGTGGTCTGAGTACAGGATTTCCGGTATCCCGCACACCCGCCAGGCCGGGTCGGTCTTGGTCCAGATCGCCTGCCGCAGCGCCAGCGCGGTCTGCAGCGCCGACGGGGCGCTCAGGTTCAGCGCATAACCGGGCACCGCACGGCTGTGGTCATCGAGGATCGTGCTCAGCCACGGCCGCACCACCGCCCGGTCCGGGCCGAGTACCAGGATGTCCAGCTCGGTGTGGTCGGCCTGCCACATACCATTGGACCGTTTCGCCTCCCGCCGGTACAACAGGTCATAGGCCTGCTGGTAGGCCTTCGTGCCCTGCTGGGCTAGCACCAGCAGCGGATCGCCCAACGCCCGTAGCACACCCCGGACGGTCTCGTAGCTCGGCGCGGCCCACCCCTGGCTCGCCGCGACCTGTCCGACGCTGCGGTACACCGTCGCCACCGTCGGCGCGGGCCTGACCAGGTACAGCGCCTCGATCACGGTGACCAGCTCTGGCCGGATCCGGCGCCGGCCCCGATCCGAGCGCGGTGTCGGCGCCAACCCGACCAGGCCCTGTGCCCGGTAGGCGGCCAGCCACCGGGTGACCGTCCGTACCGAATGCCCTGCCGCCGCGGCGGCCGTGACGACCGACACCCCGTCGTGCAGGTGCGGCCGCAACACCTGAAACCGTGCCATCGCCGCTGCCCGCTGCGTCTCGCTCAACCCGCTCAGCGGGGTGTGGTCTGCCACCCCAGTCGTCACCGCACCACCACAACAATTCCTCGGCGAGCACCCGCGCCAGGTACCCGGCTGGCGCACCCCACCGCCGGCATCACGCGGCGCGGTACCGCAACGGACGGGCTCAGCGACGAGGAACTACACATAATCTCAGTGTAACCGAAACAAGACAAATAGCGTTGGTAATATCGCGCCACCGAGCGGCTGACCTAACAATGAGGAACCGTGTTTCGCATTTCGTTACGTCTTTTCTATTCCGTTACGCATTCCGTTTCGTCTTTTGTCACTTTCTGATGACGCCCGCCGCGGATGAACCAGTAGCGCGGCGCGGGTGCTAAGGCGTCGCAGCCTTCAGTATGGGTGCGCGGGCGAGTGTCCCGTCGGGACGACGCACTTGGTCACTGTAGCGTGCGCCGGCGGCGAGGAAGATCGCGCCAAGCAGTTCGCGGGCGGCGGGGCACGGATACCTAGCCGCGGATATCGAGCAGCGCATCGCCGGCGAGCTGGGGACTTGCGTGGACGAGGCTGCTGGAGTAGAGCATCCCGCCGGTGTCGATGTGGGGCCCCTCGCGGATGATCCCGTCGGTGATGGGGGTGCCGCCGGGATGGATGTGGATGCCGCGGTAGGCGTGGCAAGGAGCCGCGCGCGGCCGGTTTATGCAGTGCAGGCGCGCATCCGCATCACGGTGTTTGACTCACTCGTGCGCGAGTTGCTCGACCCAAGCCGTCATGTTCCTTATGGTGACCCGAGCGCCTGACATTCGGGCAGAGGTCACCGGCCGATGCCGTGCCCGCGGTCGATGCTCACACTGGTGCGCGTGATTGAGCGGGATTGTTGCTGGCTGGTGATGAACCTCGCGCGGTCGTGGGCGGCCCGGGCGGCCCGGTATTCGTATGCCTGTTCCAGCCCGTTCACTTGGTCAGGGTTGCCAAGTGGGGAGGGCCCCGCGACGTCGTAGCGTGCGCGGTAGAGGCGGATCGTGGTGGCCGCGCGCAGCCAGGATGTT
Source organism: Microbacteriaceae bacterium (assembly GCA_004297935.1). Lineage (GTDB taxonomy): Bacteria > Actinomycetota > Actinomycetes > Actinomycetales > Microbacteriaceae > Rathayibacter_A. The sequence continues at coordinate 287,811 of SCRE01000014.1, forward strand.
TGCTCATCGCGGCTGGGCGTGCCGAGCCGTTTCATCCACGCTGCGTCGGCCTTCAGGTCGGCCAGGGTGAGCTGTTGGGCGTGTTGCTCGATCAGTTGCTGTCTTTGGGCAAGGGCGGCACGCATGCCGGCGGGCATGGCTCCGATCGGACGGGGCAGGAGCCCGGCGACGCGGCGCGGTGCAGGCTGTGTCGTCCCACGCCGCGGGTTCGCGGCGCGCCGGTCGATCCACCGGGTGAGGAGCACCGCGGGGTCGGCGGGCTCCTTGCCCTCAGCCGGTTGGTAGGCGTGGAGGGCGCGGGCCGCGTCGCCGAGCACTTTCGCGGGCTCGTAGCCGTGTGATTCTGCCCGTCTCAGCGTTTGCTCCAGTGCCGGGTAGTAGGCGCTGGTGAACACATCGTCCGCCACTGCATCGCTCCCCAGCGCACCCTCGATCACGGCGGCCCATCGTTCTGTTTGCGCGTATTCGGCGAGTGTTGCGTATTCGCTCAGCAGTGTGGTCAGCGAGGCGTGCTCGTCGGTGGCGAGTTGCATGCTCTCGGTGGCGGAACGGTCGGCACCGACCGTGGCGAGCACCCCGGTGAGCCGTTCGGTGACGGTGGCCGGCCCGGTGAGGTCGTGGTGGGGTTCGGTGTCCTCGTCGGGGCTGTTGATGATGTAGGCGTGGTTCGCGTCTCTGCCGCGGGTGAGGGCGACGTAGAGCAGTTCCCGGTTTGCGGTTCTCGGGTCGATGACCGCGTGCGCGGTGTCTACTGTTGAGCCTTGGGCTCGGTGGATTGTGGTGGCGTAGCCGAGTTCGACCTCCGCGGCGACATACGCGGCCGGGAGCACGATCGCGGCCCCGTGCGGAACATCATCACTCCCGAAACGGCGCACTGCCAGAGATCCGTCTGCGAAGCTGCCGGTGACCGTCCAGCGGTCGCCGTTCTTCACCCACGCCCCGCTGCCGGTGGTCAGGCGGCGGTCATTGAGTCGAGTCACGATCACGTCCCCGACACCGGCGGTGGTGCCGTCGTGCAGGGTGACACCGGATTCCTGAACCTCGCCTGCGGCGATGAGATCGGTGCGGGCGCGCTGGTTCAGCTCGGTCACCGTTTCAGAAGTCGCCGCGATCATCACCGATCGTCGGCCCGCCGCCCGGTCTGCCCGCCACGCCTGGTAGACGGCGGTTAGCATGGAGTCCTGGTCGCCGTCATGGACGCGTCCGTGCTCCTGGTATGCGGTCAGTACCGTGGCATCGCCGTGGCGAAGTCCCAGACTCGCGGTCTTCTCCCACTCGGTACGGAACCGGCGCACATCGGTCAGCTCCACCACGTCCTGCCGCATCCGGGCGAGCATGCCGAACGCTCCACCGGTTTCGACTGCGGAGAGTTGGGCGTGGTCACCGATCAGGACGACTTTCGCCCCCACGCTGGCCGCGTGGCTGGTGATTCGGTCCAGGGCGAGAGTGCCGGCAAGGGATGCCTCATCGATCAGCACCAGCTGTCCCGGTTTCAGGTTCCAACGGCCGTGCATGTACTCGTGCAGGAACTTCGCCGTATTCTCCGCCCGCACCGCCAACTGTTGCCCGAGCATCTCCGCGGCGGCAGCGGAGGGGGCCAGTCCGATCACCGAATCCTTGCCGTGGGCGGCGCTCCAGGCGCGGTGCAGGGCGCGCAGCGCCGTCGTCTTCCCCGTCCCGGCCGGCCCGACGAGCACGTCGAGGACACGGCCGGAGGTGGCGAGTTGGAGGATCGCGGCGGCCTGGTCGTCGGCGATTTTCACCCCACGGACGGCGCGAGAGGTGTGCCGGTGCACGAGCCGTATCGGCAGCCTTGGGCCGGTCGTCTCGGCGGCGTGCTCCAGCAGCCGGGTCTCCGCATCCAGCAGGTCCTGGCTGGTGAAGGCGACCGCGTCGGGACGGCGAAACCAGTGCGACCCGTCGGGGTTGGCGAGCATCGCCGGCACGAGCCGGTCGTATTCTGGTGTCAGGCGCACCGACTCGGACTCGGCACGCTCCACGACCGCGCCGATCACCGCGTCCCGGTCTTCGGCGGTGGCGAACCGGAGTCCCATCGTCTGCCGTGCCGCTTCCGCGTGCAGATTCCAGTGCCCCCAGGTCGCACGCCGGTTCCCGACCTCCATCAACACCACAGTCGCAATATCGTGCACCTGATCCAGCGGGAGGTCGTCGGCGCGCAGAACCGCCCCATCCGGTGACCGGGCGAGCAGTTGCCTCGCCCATCTCGTTGCGTCCTGCCCGAGCACTGAAGTTGCCCGGCCACGCCAATCCTCAGTCAGCACGGCGAGCGAATGCAGCTGTTTCTCCGGCCGCGTCTGCAAGGTTGCTTGCTGCCGCAGCCGTGCTACAGCACGTGGCGATGGTGATCGGCCGTGCTCGGCCCGGTATTCGGCGATGAGCCGTTGTGCTGCCTGCTCGATCCCCTCACCGCCCTCGACCCCGAGGGTGCGGCGGGAGAACTCGGCCAGCAGATCCGCCGGTACCCCCTCGATCTCCCAACCGGTGAACGGGCTGCCGCGCCGCTGCACCGGCACCCACGACACCCCGAGCAGGCGTGTCGCATGGTTGGCAAGGTATGCGTTGTACGACGCCGACAGGGCCACCGTCGCCTTGTGCAGGGTGCGCGAATCCAGGGTGCGCCACTTCCCGTCCACCCCTTGCACCTTGTTGGACACCACAACATGGGTGTGCAACTGCGGATCGCTCGCCCTGGTGTCGTAGTGATCGAACGCCGCCGCGATCACCCCGCGCACCGGCATCGAGGCGACGCCGCCATGTCCGACCCGGGTTGCGGCGACCTGGCCCTCCAGCAAGTTCAGGGTGTCGCGCATGGCCGCATGATGCGCTTGCGCGAGCAGCGATTGCGTCCCGGCGTCCGCGACACTCCACACGGCGCTGAACGACTTCGGCGGCGAGAACGTCAGATCAAACCCCGCCACCGGGGTGCGCGGGGTGCGTGCGCGTTCCTCCTCACGGATGCGTTGCTCCTGTTGCGCCCGCACCGCTTCGCCGAGCGATGCGTCAAGGCGTGCAACCCGCGCCGCAATACGCAGCGCCGGGGGTTGCAGCGCCGGATACCTGGCACCGAGCTTCCCACCGGTGATCGGATCGGCCCCTAAACCAAGCAACCGGGCAAGTTGCTCCTCGGTCACCGCATCGCCAACGCGCAGCAGTCCCGCCTCATCACTGCCAAGCCCGGCAAGACCGGAGCCAAGCCAGAGGCCAGGAGGGGTGCCCTCGGCTGTGTAGTAGCGTGTCAACGGCGTGCTAAGGTCACGGTCCCCGTCGCCGACGGCAACCGACTTCAGCAGATACTCGAAACCGCGCCCGGCAGACATCACCCGAATCGACATCACCACCCCGACACCCTCCCGAAACGGCCACCGACGGGCCCGCCTCAGCAGATAGGTGCGCACCGCGCACCACACGGCACCCTTGGTGCCAACGTGTGTGTAGTTCTGAGGCAGCGGAGAGTTGGCGAGAATCGAGGGGCGAGTCGGCGGGCCGGTTCGGGTCGGGCAGATGTGGACGGCCGGGTCAGGTTCTAGGCTGGGCGTATGCGGATCGAGGTGCTGGTTTCGTGGTGAGAGCAGACGTGCTGTGGCGTGCCGTTCGGCGTTGGCGACTCGGTGAGCTGGAAGGTGGTCGCCGCCGACCTGGCCGCGAGTCCTGAAGGCAGCCTTCCACGGTTCGTGGAAGTACATGACGGTCTGGCTGCACGCGATGTGCCCTGGGCGCTGGTGAGCGGGACGGTCGTGACGATCACCGGCCTCTACTACCCGCACACTCCGGATTCCGAGCAGCACTACGCGCCGATGAACATCGTGTACCCGTTCTCCAGGGTGTTGCAGAGGGCCGACGAGCCAGACGCTGTACCAGCGGGCGCGTTTCGCGTGCAACTGGAGATTCCGGCGAGCATCCGGTTGCCGAACTTCTCGGTGAACGCCCAGACGACGGCGCAGCGGCGGATTGCCGCTGACCTGGCAGGGCTTGACCGTGGCCGGAGGGGTGACACCGTGAGCATGCGCTTAGAGGGTCTTGCCGAGGAGGTGCAGCAGCGGTGGGGGCGTGTGGCCGATGTCCGGCGGTCTCTGGTGTCGTCAGCGGTCACTATGATCCCGCAGGTCGCTGGCGGTTGTGTGATCGGGTGGTCGCGGCAGGAGGACGCGGATCAGGATTGCCTGCGCATCCATGCCGGCGAAGGCGCGTGGGTGTTCCCTGCGGAGGCGAAATTCGTGGAGGTGCTCGGCGAGTTCGTCGCCGCGGCTGCCGCCGGCCGTGTCGAGGAGCAGGTCCGACCCTTCGGCGGGCCTGTCGAACGACTGTTGACCGTGGTCTATGCCGGGAACGGGTACACCTGGACGGCCACGACTGCCTTCGAGCCGTTCGATTCTGAGAATTCGTCCATGCCGGTCGGCAGCTTGTGGCAGCGCGCGCAGCGCGGCGACCACGACTACTTGCCGTGGACGGCCGGCGCATAGCGAGCCAGGCCGTACAAGCTGCACGTGCCCGGGGAGCGAGATTCCTCCGCGGGTGACCGTGACTACCTGATTGATGGCGGCGTGGACTGCGCGACCGTCGGGTTACCGAGTGAATGTCTGGCCCCGACGGTAGAATCGAGGGGTAGGCAGGACCATGGGGAGGATCAGTCATGGCAACGACCCGAGCGGCATCACGCGCGTGGACGGAGCGTCAGCTTGACGCGATCGATGCCGGCCAGCGGATCGCCGGCGAAGAGCCTTCCCCGGAAGATCGTGAGGCCGCCCGCCGCGTGCTTACCGGGCAAGCCAGCGCCGAGCAGGTCATCGAGGAAGAACTGGCCGAACTCGAAGCACGCCACGGGTTCACCGGCTGACCCAGAAACCGTCACCGCGTCGCAGTTTGGGATCGAGGTGAGATCTGATGCCCGATCACTACACGTATGCCAGCACTGAGGTTCTGGTCAATCGTCGCGGCTACACCGACCCAGCACTATGGAAGGCCGCGGAACGGCGCGTCGTCCACACGCACATGGCCGATCTGACCGTGCACCCGATCCCCGGCAGCTTCGATCTGCGGCATTTGCAAGCGATCCACGCGGCTCTCGTCGACGGATTCTACGACTGGGGCGGGCGGTTGCGGGATACCGACACCGGGCCGGGTGGCACAGGAATCGCGCATTGCCGCCCCGAGTACATCCCCGGCGAGGCGACGCGGATCTTCACCGCTCTGGCCGGAATGGACTACCTGCGTGGCAGGACCGCGGACCAATTCTCGAAGGGACTCGCGTGGGTGTGGGGCGAGACCACGGTCCTTCACCCGTTCCGCGACATCAACACGCGAAGCCAGTTCGTGTTCTTCAATCAGCTCGCCGCCGATGCCGACTGGGTCATCGACTGGAACAGGATCGACCCCCGTGTGTTCGCACACGCCCGCACCGTCGCGATCTTCCGCGACGAGGCCGGCATCGACGCGCTGCTGCATCCCGCCCTGATCCGCCTCGAGGAGGTGACCCGCAGAGAGGATCTGCGGCAGCAAATCGACGGAACTAACGAGGCGTTTTTTGCGCGCCATTCATCCCGGAGTCCTGAGCAGCTCGATACACGGTTGCAGTCCGCGCTGGAGCGCCGACGCCGCAACCTCCCGGAAGCAGACGACTTCGGCCGTCACGGTCCGTCCGGTCTGGAGCCGCCCGGCCGAACACTCTGACCGGCATACACTGGCCGGCTCCGGAGCCGCGATCACCCGGTGTTCGAGTTGCCACGCCCGCTCGTGCGTCAAGCGACCGGCTTCAACGGGTGATCGCACGGTGGTGCCATGCTTGAACCGTTGAGGTGCCGGTCGTGCAACCGGTGCGGCACCGTATTGCGCTCGTGCGGGGCCGCCGATTCGGCGGACCCGTCCCCGGTGTGCGATAGCGCTCATTGAGTCGAGCGGCTGATGGCGTCGATCCCGTGTTCCGCCTTCCGGGGGTGCCGATTCGGCACTCCCGTGCGCGGCATGCGGCTCGCCGAGTTGGCAGCGCCGTCGACGCGCGACCAACCCGACGCTCCTAGATATAGTAGCTCGGCCTGGCAGCGGATACAAGATGTAGTGGTGCGGCTGCGCGTTGGCTCGTCGGGATGATGGGATGATCGCCGGAATCTCGTCCTCCCGGGTGATGTGGTGGCGCTAGAGGGATGGCGCTCAGCCCGCACGACGTATCCTTCGACCCGGAACAGGAGGTGTCTTGTCATTGTGGTGGTGTCTCCTTGGCGAAGACCTCGTCGAGGATGTCCGCGGTGACGGGGTTGACCATCTCGTTGCGGCGGATGTAGTGCTGAATCGTGATCCGCGGGTCCGCGTGGCCCAGCAGTTCGGCGGCAAGGTTGATGTCGGCGTGGTCGTTGACGGCGGTGGCGACCGTGCGGCGGAACATGTGCGGGCTGATCCCGTCGATCTCGGCCAGGGCGAGCACGCGGCGCAGCTTGGTGCTCACGTTGTTCGGCGTCAGCGGCGTCTGGTTCCGGCTGGCGAACAGCAACGCATCCGGTGACCGGTCGGCCAGGGCCGCCAGGCGTCTGCGGATGGCTTCGGCCGTGAAGGACGGGATGGCGATCGTGCGCCGGGACTTGTGTGTCTTCGGGTGGTCCTGCCGGTGCGGTTTCGCACCTCGCGGGCAGACGATGGTGCCGCTGATACGGATGGATGGGCGCGGTGAGGTCACGTCGACGTCGCTGCGGCGGATCGCGAGAGCCTCGCCGATCCGGGCCGAGGTGCCGAGCATGACCTCGACGATGGCGCCGAGCTGGCCGTCCGGCTTCGGGCCGGACGGACTCAGCCCGGTCTCCCAGAGCCGGATCGCCTCCCGTACGGCGTTCACCTCCGCCGGGGTCAGCGCGGTCGGGTCGGGGCGCGGGCTCGTGAGGCGGGCGATCGACTCCATCGGGTTGCGCGGCAGGATCTCGTGCCGCACCGCCAGGCCGAACGCCTGGCGGAGGACGTTGCGGGACTGCTTGGCCCGGTTGTAACTGATCTGCCGCTGCTGCTTGATGAACAGGTCGCAGCGGGCGACGCCGATCTCCCGCAGCGTGAGATTCGCGAAGTGCGGCAGCACGAGATGCGCCATGTTCCACCGGTAGAGGTTGCGAGTGCTCTCGGCCAGATCCGGGTTCAGCTCGATATCGGCCAGCCAATAGTCGGCCAGTTCCTTGAAGGTGCTGTCCGCGGTCAGGTCCGAGTTTCCCGGCTGGTAGACCGCCCGCAGGGACAGCTTCTCCTTCAGCACCAACTCCGCCGACTTCCGGCTAGCGGCAGAGGCCTGGACCTGCCGGGTCAGGCCGTCCCAATCCCGGTATCGAGCCCGGGCCAGGATGTGCCCGGAGGCCAGGGTGCGGTAGGTGAACTCGCCGAAGGTGCCGATCGGCAGCCGCGGCCTAGACATTCTGCCTCACCTCCCGTCCGCGGACGAGGCGGGGTCGCGTTGCTGCGCGACCCACGCCTTCACGTCCGGCACCGCGAACATGACGTGCTTGCCGAAGCGGTGACCGGCAGGGCCCTTGTGCCGGGTGCGCCAATCGTAGATCGTCGAGACCGGCACGCCGAGATAAGCCGCCAGGGTGTGCACGTCGATCATCGGATCGAGGCCGGGAATGGGCTGCTGCGGATGCGATGCGGGGTTCATGCCCGATAGGTGCGCGCCCGCGCCCGCGGCATCCGCAGCCAGCCGGAAACGACCGGCAACAGTGGAGCCGGAGCCGATGAACAGGGCGGTCGAGGAGGGATAAAAGGTGAGTAAACGGTGACGTGTTCAAATTCCACCTACGCAAAGAGGCCGGAAACCCTCAAGTTTCCGGCCTCATCTGGTTGCGGGGACAGGATTTGAACCTGCGACCTCTGGGTTACAGGTCTGGCCCGGAAACACGCGGAAGTTCGGACGGGTTATGGGCGCCGACGTGATCGACCTGGATCAGTTCCGAGCTGCGAAAGCCGTCTGAGCGGGCGATTTGGCCCGTTTCCGGTAACGAATAGGTAACAATGAGCGCCGGGATTCCTGCCGCGTACCGGTACTCCTTGCTTGCGGCCGGCAAGAGCGCCGGCACGATCCGGCAACGGATAGGGGACATCGAGCGGTTCTCCCGGCGCTGCCCGGACCTGTTCGCCGCCACGACGGAGGATCTGATGCAGTATCTGGGTGTTGGTGCGGAGAGTTCGAACTGGCGACCGGAGTATTTGAAGAAGATCCGGGCGTCGTTTCGTTCCTTCTACCGGTGGGCTCACCAAGCCGGGCGAATCGACACCGACCCGGCGTATGGCCTGTCGCCGGTGACCGTGCCCAGGCCGTTGCCACACCCCACACCGGAAAGCGTCGTACTGGCTGCGTTTGCTGAGGCTTCTCGGCCTGTCAGGGCGATGATCCTGTTAGCGGCGACTGAGGGCTTGCGTCGGTCCGAGATCGCGGGGCTACATCCACGGGATCGACACGGGGACGCGATCCGGTTCATCGGCAAAGGATCGAGGGAACGAATCGTCCCACTGGACCAGCTGACGCTGGCCGCACTCGTCGGCCTGGAAGCGTTGCAGGGTCGCGACTCGTATTATTTCCCAGGCCGGTTCGGCGGTCACCTCCATTCCAGCACCGTGTATCGGTGGGTGACAGAGTGCACGCCCGGCTGGACCTTACACAGTCTTCGGCACCGTGCTGCGACGATCGGCTATTCGGGGACGAAAGACCTGCGGGCGACACAAGAGTTTTTGGGACATGCATCCCCGGCCACCACCCAGATCTATACCGCAGTTTCCTTCGCCGACATACAAGCCGTCGTCAACGCCGCCTCACTCCGGTTACCGACCCCCGACTCGAGATGATCTGGCAGACTGCGCTGCAATACAGCTGAGGTCGAGGCGACCTCCCAAGACAATCGGCTTGCTCGTGATTCCGCGCATCTCACTTCAGCGATTCTCGCGGTGCGTCTTAGAAGCCTATAGTGTGTGTGATCGATTATTGGTAGGCCGGTTCAGCCGGGAATTCCTGCCGTGTTGGTGGCTGGTTTCCTGCCGAAAAAGCGCTAAGAATCCGACCGGCGGGATCCCCAAAGTTTGACCGGGAGTTTGCGAAGAAATGAAGTTCACCCCGGTGGCCGCTGCCGTGTTCCGTGTGTTGGGAACATTGGCCCGCCACCAACAGATAAGTTCCTTCACGCGCTGCGATTGAAGAAGCGGTCGCGCCGGAAGTGCTGGAAAGCAGATGACGGTACCCATGTCCGTTCAAGAAAGTATCAGAGCACTCGACGCGCAGGGTGTTGCGGGGCGTGAGATCGCCCGCAGTCTGGGCGTGAGCCGTGATTCGGTAGGTCAGGCCGCCTTCCAGGCCTTCCTCGGACTACAAAGTGAACGACAGCCCAGCACCTACCGCAGCATCATCCCGGCCGGGCCAGCCGCTCAACATTCAGCTGAGCTAACCGGATAAGCGTGATTTACATTTTTGGAAGAATAATTGCACGGTGCAGAAATAGCACGAGCCGTTGGTGTCCGTCCGGATCGACCGATTCCTCCGTTCGGAACAGCGGGTTGCGCCGTTGTCGATCGATCGGCGAGCAGCCTCAGCGGGTACAAGCGTAAAGCCGATCGGCGAGCATCGTGCCGCCCACGGCGCCGAACCCGGCAGCGTAGGCGTCTCGTGGCACGAGTCGGCACGAGTTCTCAACCCAGTGATGCAACTCGACGATGTGGGGCGGGCTGACGGCATTCTTAGAGGCCGGACCGGTCAGCAGAATGTACGTCAAGCGATGGTGAGACACGAGACTCTGGATTCTCGCGAGGCTCGGCGCATCCACCCGCGAGCTGTAACCGCCGATCGGCAGCACGCGCCGCGCTCCCTGCATGATCAACGGCGCGGAGCTTCGCCACGAGTCGGTCGCGAGGACGAATTCGTCGTTCGGGCTGTTCGCCTTCGCATAGTCGAAGATGAGCGCTTCGATCGTTGCAGTGCGATTGGCGTCTCGATTGGAGTTCAGGCCGATCCCGTATTTTCCTTCGACCTGGTGAGTCTGAGCAGGCTGGGCCGGAGGCCCCGCATATGCGTCATTGGCCGTGCCCGCGTAAGCGGGAACAACGGTGGACAGGGCCCAGGTGAGCGGCGCAAGCAGTGTAGCCACGAGCGCAGCTGCGCCGGCCGGGCGGGCAATTCGTTGCAGCTGGGGCCGCCCTGCCGCTCGGACGGTTAGCAGCACCGTCGCACCGAGTCCCAGCATGCAAATCGGGGCAAGCAGCCAACGCCCGAACACAGGATAGTGGGCGACCAGAACGACAACCCAGATCGTCTGCACCGCGGTGGCGATGGGCAGAGCGAATCGGAGTCTGCTCATTCGTCGGCGCGAAGTGCGCCACAACAAGATCGCGCCGATCGCGCTGAGCGCAGACAACGGAAACACCATACTTGCCAGGTAGGCTGTATGCGGCAGGCTCATCACGCTCATGACGACGACCATGGTCAGCAGGAGAGCCCCGCTCAGCAGGATGCCGCTGCGCAGCCGTTCGTCTGCTTCCAGCGCCGCGTGCGTGCGGCGCAATGCGATAAACCCCAGAACGAGCCCCGCCGCCGCGAGCGGATACAGCCACCCGATCTGGCTCGCATATGCGGGCAACAGCAGCTTGATGGGGGTGTGGCCAAGCAGCCCCGGTACCAGGCCCACCGTATTGCTGCCGTGCGCGGGGGCAAGCGGGTCCGCGCCGAGAGCACCGGGCATCAGGTTGCTGAAGAACCGGTCGACCCCGTTGTAGCCAAACACCATGGAGAAGATGTTGTTGTTGGTGGTTCCGTCGATGTACGGCCGGTTCGCTGGTGAAACGACGGCGATCACACACATCCATGACAGGGACACGGCAACCGCGACGATTCCGGCCACGGCGAGTCGCCACCACTTGCGCCGAAACGGTAGAGCAACCGTGAGCAGGTACACCACGGCCAGGGCCGGCAGCACGAGCCAGGCCTGCATCATCTTGGCTTGAAACCCTATTCCCACGGCGACGCCCGAGAGCACCAACCAGCGCAGTCGTCCGGTTTCGATAGACCGCTGCCATGCCGCGACGGCCAACGTCGTGCACATGGTCAGCATGCCGTCCTCCATCGGGTGGGAGAACATCGGCACCAGCAGCGGTGTGAACGCCATGGCCGCGGCCCCGATCAGGCCACCGGTAGGTCCGGTCCACCGCCGGATGACGTAGTAGGCGGCGGCGACGGTGATGACGCCCTCGACCGCTTGGGGAATTGCCAGTGACCACGCGCTGAAGCCAAATACTCTCGCCGACAGTGCTTGCGGGATCAGGAAGCCCGACAACTTGTCCAGGGTGATCGTCGACTGCGGGTCGAATGCCCCGAACAGGAATGCCTTCCAACTGACCGACATGCTCTTGGCCGCAGACGCGTAGTAGTCCGAAAATCCCGAATGGGCGGCATTCACGCCATAAAGAATCGACGATGCCGCTATGAGGCAGAAGAACATCCACGCCTGCGTGCGACGCCGGAACAGCCGCCCCCGTGTCGGGTGCGACGGCACCGTGGCGGGTATGGCGGTGACGATCATATGGGCGGTATGCTCCCGTTCAGTTTGCGCGCATTGAGCGGCCGTCCACGCGGACTGCGGTCGGCTGGGCATCGGCTTCGGAGTCGTCTGAGGTCGTGTTGTTGCCAATGATCGAGGCACAGATTTCACGGGGCGGTCGGCTGTGCGTAGACACGACGATAGCCGCGCGCGGTCGCGACGGCTATCGTAGCGGGGCGAGCTCGGGGCACCCGGGCCCGACACGCGGGCGTCCCGAACTCAGCGTCACTTCTCGTTGGCACCGCCCTCGTGGTTCACATCTGCACCCTCCGGGTCGGCGTGGCCGCCGTCGTTGCCGTCGCTCGCACCGGGCTTTTCCGGACTCTCCTGTCCGTTTGCCTCCGTCGTGCCGGTCTCGTGGGATTCGTTGGCCTCGGGCGAATCGGACGACGTGGCGGAGGTGGATCCTGCCGGGCCGGCCGTGGGCGACACCGTCGTGCTGGGAGGATTCGATGACGGGGGCGCGCTGGCGAACGCGGCGCCCGCACCGAGGCCGGTCAGCGCGAGGGTGAGTGCACTCGCGGCGGCGATGGTGAGTTTCTTCATGGTGATTCTCCTTCACTGATCGTCCCGGAGTTTCCGTCCCGGGAGTGGATGCGCTGAACTCTCGCAAACGAAGATAAGACGCAGATAAGCTGGCCTGTCAATTCACCCGGATGACCAATCGTCACGGTGTCGGGATCGGCAGGCCGGGATGAGGGGGCTGCTGGGACTGTGACGGCAGGGGCTGCGATTGCTTCGGCTTCGCCGGAGCGGTCGGTGTCGTCGGCGAGTGCGACGGTCGCGTGGGGCGCGGCGGGTACAGCAACGAACGGGCAGGGGTCGGAAGACTGGCTGCAGGATACAGCGAATCGACCGCGGCGAGAATCGGCCGAGCGATGTGGAATTTCACGTCACCGCCATTGATGCCGTGGAAGTATTGGCTGCGCAGCCGGACTCCGCCGCTGATGTTGCCGACCCAGGTGGCCGTGGCAACCGTGGTCGTCGAGGTGACCAGCCAATTCTGAATCGAGTGGTCCGTGGTCCCGGTCTTGCCAAGGATCTCGGTGCCGTCGTTGGGGTTGGCCGACGTGGCGGTGCCATTGGTCATGACGTGGTTCAGCGCGTAGGCGACGCCGGTGGCGATGTTGGCCGGAACTCCCTGCGAGCACGTACTTTTCGGCACGGCATGGTGGGACCCGTCTGCCATGACGATCGCGTCGATCGCGACCGGCGTGCAGACTACGCCGTGATTGGCGAACGCCGCATACGCGGTGGCCATGGTCAGCGGTGAAATGTAGTTTGTGCCGAGGATCATCGACGGTCCGATGAACCATGGGTTGGATTGCGGCGACGCCGAGTGCACGAGCAGCTTCTTGGCCGCCCTGGAGATGTCGCACACGTTGCTCTGGGTGCCCATCTGCGCGAATGCGGTGTTCACGGAATTCTCCGTGGCCGACAAGACGGTCATCCGACCGCCCGCTTCGCCGGCGTCATTTGCGACCTGCCAGGGGCTGTGGAAGCCTCCCGTGCAGCTGCCCGGAAACTGCGAGCCTTGGAAGACGTGGCCGGATGACGGTGCATCGACGGTCTGGTACAGGGTGTGCCCCTCCTCGAGCCAGGCGGTCAGGTCGAAGGCCTTGAATGAAGACCCGGTCTGAAAGCCGGCCGATCCGCCCTGGGCCTGGTCGGTGTTGTAGTTGATCGATGTTGTGCCGGTCGGGGCCGCTGCGGTGTTGTTGAATGTCTTGTTCTCGACCATGCTCAGCACCTTGCCCGTGCCCACCGCCATGGTGACGTTGGACGACCCGAGGTCGAGCGCTGGGTCGGTCGCCGGAATGTAGGCGCTGATGGCGGCCTGCGCCTGGGCCTGCAGGTTCAGATTCAAGCTGGTGTACACCTTCATTCCGCCCAGGTTGAACAATGCGGTGCGATCTGCGGGCGTGGCGCCGAACACCGGATCTGTGTGCATGATGTCGGAGACGTAGCTGCAGAAGAATCCCGCATCGTACTTGTTGGCGCTCATGCAACCCGATTGGACCGGGTGGATGCTGGGTACGATCTTGGTCTTGACCGCATGGGCGTAGCGATCCTTGGTGACCTTGTGGTGGATGAGCATGCGCTTGAGGACATAGTTGCGCCGGGCCAGCGTACGCGCGAAGCCGTTGGCCGCGTTGTTACCGGGGTTGTCGACCTTACTCTGGTCGATGCGCAGGTTGGCCGGATTGTTCAGGATCGCGATCAGGGTGGCGGCCTGCCGCAGTTCAAGATCCTTCGCCGAGAGCCCGAAGTAGTACTCCGATGCGGCTTGGATACCGTACACGCTCCCACCGAATCCCGCGATGTTCAGATACCCAAGAAGAATCTGGTCTTTGCTGTACCTCTTGTCGACCCCGATCGCGTACCGCATCTCGCGCAATTTGCGCGGAATCGTCACACCGGCCGCGTCGCGATAACACGCCCTGCGCTTCGTCTTCTGCGCGGCGAGCACGGCCGGCGCGGCATCCGCATTGAACGGCATCGCATCGCACTGTTGCACCAGCACGTTCTTCACATACTGCTGCGTGATCGTCGATGCACCCTGGATCCTGGACCCGAACATGTTCGCAAGGGCGGCGCGAACGGTTCCGATCGGGTCGATTCCGCCCTCCTGGTAGAATCGGGGATCCTCGGTCGCCACAGCCGCATCTTTCGCGAACTGCGACACGTCGTTCCATTTCACGCCGACCCGGTTCTGCGCATAGAACGTCGCAATCGGAACCGCCTTGCCGCTCATCGTCGCGTAGACCGTCGTCGTCTGCGGCAGCGGGCCGATCTTGAGATAATCCGGCAGACCGTCGAACAACGAGACACTCGTGCTTGCGGCCATACCGGTGACCTCGATCGTTGGGGCGACGCTCGCGGCAACCAGGGTCCCGGCAAGCGCACTGACGGCGATGAACCCGACGAACCCGACGACGGCCGTACCCATCCTGGAGTGTGAACCGGACATGGGCGGGAGACTATGACCGAAATCTTCGAGGAACGTGAAGCCTGAGCCCGTACCGGCCCAGAAGCCGGCCGGCCAGGCGTACCCCGGAGGCGCCTGCGCCCTGCGCTGACGGGCATAGTTGTCGCGGGCCTCGCTGGTTCGCGGGACCTGAGAAGATTCTCATGGCGGGATGGCGGCCACGCGGATTTTGGTTCCGTACTGTCGAGAGAGTGTCACACACGCAGCCGATCACCGCGTCGAGGCACACGCCCGTCGGGTCGACGAGCGGACTGCGCGGCGCCGCGCCGCTGAGACGGCCCCCGCGACGGCGCATTTCACCGCCTTTGGTTGCCGCCTATGCCTGGTGCTGCACGCATCCTCGCCTGATGACGTTGCTGATCGGAATTGTCGCATTCGCCGTTGCGTGGTTGCGATTGCCTGACATCGCGCGTGGCACGCTGTGGGCCGAGGACGGCCGCAACTTTCTGCAGGACGCGTTGAATTCAGGCCCCATCGACACGTTGTTGCGCCCCTATGCCGGTTACTTGCAACTTCTGCCGCGCGTCATCGCAGGCCTCACCGTGCAGTTCGTCCCCGTGGCGTTGTATGCGCAGGCGATGACCGCGGGATCGTGCATTGCGGCAGCGGTGATGGCGTCGATCGTCTTCGTCAGCTCGGCGGACGTCGTTCGCTGGATGCCGGCGCGGGCGTTCATCGCGCTGCTGACGGTGCTGGCACCGCTGGTTCCGCGTGAGGTGTCGGGCAACACTGCGAACCTGCACTCGCTGGTGCTGTGGACGATGTTCTGGATGCTGCTGTACCGGCCGCGAACGCGCTGGGGCTCGTACCTCTTCGGCCTGCTGGCACTGATGGGCGGCTTGACCGAGATTCAGGCGGTCTTTCTGTTTCCGTTGTTTCTGTGGCGCTTGCGAGACAAGGCGCGCCTGTGGCCTCGCCTTGGATGCTTGATCGGAGTCGTGGTGCAGGTATGCGTCAGCCTGCTGTGGCCGCGGCACGCCGATCACAACCCGGCCGTCGGACTCGGCTCCATGGTCTACGGGTTTCTGATCAACAGCGTCGTGCCGGCGTGGATCCCGCAGAAGGCGATCGGGCCTGCCCTGGTGTGGGGCGGGCCGATCCTGTGCATCGCGTTGTGCGCGCCGATCATCGTGGCGCTCGTCGTTTGCCTGCGCCACGGGTCGGCCGTTCAGCGCGTCACCGCGCTCGGCCTCCTCTGGGTGTCGATCGTTGTCTACTGCGTATCCGTTTTTGAGAACCGGCAAAGCTTCTATCAGTACGCGGCAATGGCTCCGGACGCACTGAACTCTGTGTGGCTGACGCGATATGGCGTTGTTCCATCGATGATGCTGTGTTCGCTGATCCCGTTGGCCGTCGCGGCTGTTCGCGGGAACACCCGCCGCGCGGGCCGCAGCGCGGACCGCCGCGGCGCGGTCGCCAGAGTCGCGATGCCCTGCGTGGCCATTGCGCTGCTGGCGTCGCTGCTGGTGCAGTTCGGCCCGCAAGACACTCGGCGGTCGCACGGCCCAGCGTGGCAACCGCAGATCGTCAAACTTGACGTCGCCTGCCGGTACATGCCCGACTCGGCCGTGGTCACGGTGCGGGAAACCATCGGGTGGTATGTCCATCTCACGTGTGGTCGCCTTGAGTGATGTCGGAGCGTGGCCCGCCGCACTGCCAAGCGGGTCCGCCACACGGTCGGGCGGCATTGATGCGGTGCGGGTGTTCGGAATCGCGGCCGTCGTCGCCGGGCATTGCCTTACGAACCCGCTCGTGCGTCCGTTGTTCTACACGTGGCATGTGCCATTGTTCTTCTTTCTTGCAGGCTATTTCTGGAATCACAACCGGGCACTAGACAACGAACTCGCTACGCGCACCCGGACCCTCGCAGTTCCGTATGCGATGTGGTTCGTCCTCATCGCGATTCCCTTCGTCGCGCTGGACTCGAGTCTCGAGGGCACGACCTGGTCGCGACTGTTCAGCCCGTTCGCCAACGGGCAGAGCTCCGCGATGCCGTACACCACGTTCTGGTTTGTCGCCGTTTTGTTCGTTTGCACTCTTCTGCTGCGATGTCTGTGGCTGCTTCCGCGCCCCGTCGTCTGGTCAATTGCCATTGCGGGAGCCGTTCTCGGATACTGGGCAGGCGATGCGCTGGCTCGGACGCCGCTGTCGATCGGGTCGGCGCTGCCGTGCCTGATTTTCATGATGCTCGGCACAACGGCCAGAACGGCGCGCTCTCACATCAGGGCCCCGGCGCGGACGGGACTGGGTCTTATTGTGATCTCTGCCGCGACCATAACGGTCGGAGTGTCTGCGCCGGTCGATATCAAGCAGGGCGACTACGGCACCCCGGTGCTGAGCATCGTCGTGGCTGCACTGATCGCGTTCGGGCTGGTTTTGACCGCGGAGGCGTGCTTCGAGCACTTGCCCGCGCGAGTGGGCCGGATCGCCACGCAGCTGTCCTATGGCGGGTTCATGGTGGTGCTGACCCATCCGCTGGTGCTCTGGCTGATACTCACCTTCGGGCCGACGGCCCCCGGCTGGGTCCTCTTCGTCGTCTGCTCAGCGGTTCCCTGGTTGGCCGCTTGGCTGGCTCTTCGCACGCCGCTGTCGTCATGGCTGACCGGAGTCCGATGTCTGACCGCGCGCTGCCGGCCGCTGGGAGGCACAACCTGAAGGGGTAGATCGACATGCTAAGTTCACAGATTCTGCAATCAGGATTCCTCAATCCGCAATCCTTGATCGACGCTGCCGGTCCGTGGGCGCTCGTGGTGGTGTGCGGGGTGATCTTTGCGGAGACCGGGCTGCTGATCGGATTCTTCCTGCCGGGTGACACCCTCCTGTTCTTCACCGGCGTGCTCGCCTTCACTGGGCATCTGCAGCAGCCGTTGTGGCTGATCGTGGTGGCGATCGGAGTAGCGGCTATTGTGGGCGCCGAGACGGGTTATCTGATCGGTCGGCGGGTAGGGCCCACCATCTTCGAGCGCCGGGAGTCTGGGGTGTTCAGCCGGGCGAGCCTGGAGCGCGCGCAACGGTTCTTCGATCGGTTCGGGTCGGCATCGATTCTGCTGGCGCGATTCATCCCGGTGGTACGCACATTTATCCCGGTGGCCGCGGGAGTTGCAGGGATGCGAAGGGTCACCTTCACAATCTTCAATGTTCTCGGCGCGTTCGCGTGGTCGACCGCCGTTACGTGCGCTGGCTATCTTCTCGGCCAGATCCCCGGTGTGTCTGGCTTCGTGTCGCAGTACATCGATATCGTGTTGGCGGGCATCGTCGTGTGCTCCGTGACCCCAGTGATCATCCGTGCGATCAGGCTGCGAGACCGGCGACGAATGGCCTCCGCGGAGTCGCGGCCTTCAGATCACTCGGAGAACTAGTCAGTGCGCGAGCGAGAATCCGCCGAATCAGCGCGTCGCTCGGAGTGAGTGGATTCAGAGTGAATGGATGCTGGGTGCTTGCTCCGAGATCGCCGGCAGTGCCAGCACGGACGTCACCTCTCATCGTGGTCTCATCTGCCCGTCCATATCGTCGATGGCATGTCGACATTTGCTATTCGAACTTGTGAGCTCGGGAAATCATATGGGGAGCGTCACGCCCTCGAAGGCCTGACGCTGGACATCGCGCAGGGCGAGGTTTTCGGTCTGCTCGGTCACAACGGTGCAGGAAAAACGACGACGGTCAGCATCCTTACCGGGCTGCTGCCGCCCACACGGGGCACCGCCGAGGTCGCCGGATACGACGTCGTTGGCGACGCACGCAGCGTGCGGCGCTCGATCGGCTATCTTCCTGAAAACGTACAGTTCTACGACCACTTGACCGTGCGTGAGAACCTGAGGTTCTTCGGTCGACTATCGGGGTTGCGCAAGCCGGATGCGCGCATCTCCGAGGTGCTCGCCTTTCTCGGTTTCGAAGGGGTGGAGAATCGGCGCATCGGCGGGTTCAGCAAGGGCATGAGACAACGCATCGGCATTGCCCAAGCGATTCTCCATCGGCCCGCAGTCTTGTTCCTCGACGAGCCGACTTCAGGATTGGACCCGGAAGGGGTGCGAGACCTGCGGGAGACCATCGCGCGGTTGAACGGCGAGTCGGGAATGACGATCTTCATGAACACGCACCTGCTGTCCGAGGTCACCAAGACCTGCACGAGCATTGGGATACTTCGCAATGGGCGACTGGTGCACACCGATTCGATCGGCGCAACCCTAGAGGCCTTCCCCGGGGACGACTCCCTGGAATCCCTGTACTTCCACCTCGAATCCGCGCCCGTCCGGTGAACGGGTTCACCGCGTCGGTACGGCACGAGCTCCTCTGCACCCGGCGGGCACGAATGCCGCACCTCCTGCTCGTCGTCTTCGTGGGGATGGTGGCCGTATCCGTTTTCATCGGATGGTCGGGCAGAAGCACAGTGTCTGCCGTCTACCATCAGATCACCGCTCAGGGGCTGACGAGTGCACCGGATCCGTTCAAGGCCACGTCCCCGCTCTACTACACACACAATGCGGTCATCTACGTGGTTCTGATCGGAGCGCTGCTGGCCATACTCCTTGGCGTGCAAGCGACGATACGGGATCGGAAAGCGGCAACGTCGGTACTGGTTCTCAGCCGCCCGGGCGGGCGGGCCGGCAGACTCCTTGGCCAGCTCACCGCGCTGAGCATCGTACTGGCGGTGGCCATGGCTGCCGGCACGGTCATCAGCTGGGTCGGGATCACCGTTATCACCGGTTCCGCGCTGGGCCCCGATGCGACTCTTCGGCTTGCCGCATTCGGAGTGGTCTCCTGCGTGTTTCTTGCGGGGTTCGCGTTGATCGGAATGCTGTCGGGTATCTATTGCAAAAAGGAGACAACGGCACTGCTCGCACCGGTCATCGCCTGGAGCGTGATCACCTTCGTGCTACCCCAGCTGGGAACGGCCGCGCGCCCCGTGGCGCTGTTGAATCCGGTGCCGTCCGTTCCACCGCCGCACGGCGGATTCTTCGGCGTCGTCAACATGTTCGTCGGTCCGATCTCGATCACCGAACAGTTCAAGACCGTGGCGGGTGTCTTGCTGGGCAACGACTCAGCCACGGGCAGCCCCGCCGAGGGAGTCGTCATTCTGGCCGCCTTCCTCGCCATTCTGATCGCACTGGTTCTGCTGACCTCCCGGCAGAGATTGAGGAGCCCTCTCAATGAATAGTGTTGCGACGATCGCACTCAAAGAACTCCTCGATCTGCGGAGAAGCCTGCTTCTGGTCATCCTGATCGGATTCCTCACGGCTGCGATCGTGCTCTCGGTTGTGATCGGGGCAGCCGATTTCCGGGTGCGCCTCGACGCATACAATCTCTACACCCAGCAGTTGGCCCAGGCCGGGAATCCCGTTGCCGCGACACCTCCCCAACTGTTCCCGATGCAACTGCTACAAGGCGGCATCGAATACATCGAAATCCTCGGTGCGTTGTTCGCCGTTGTGATCGGGTACGGGACGATCGCGAAAGAGAAGTACCGCGGAACCCTCGATCTGATCCTCACACGACCGCTGGGGAGATATTCGCTGGCTGGAGGAAAACTCGTCGGGCTGGCCGTGCTGTGGCTTCTCGTGGTCGTCTTCCTCGCCGTTGTCTCGCTCGCCGCGATCGTCGGGGTCGGCGGCGCATCGGTCGGCATCCACGAGATCCTGCGGATAGCCATCGTCTCTGCGGCGGCGTGGGCCTATCTCATGTTCTGGAGTGCACTGTCGATCGTCCTGACCAGTGCGACGAAGAGGCTCACGATCGGGCTCATCATCGGGCTCGTGTTGTGGCTTGTCATCGTTCTCATCCTGCCTCAGATCGGCGACACATTAGACCCCGACAATCAGGTGCCAGGCGGCCTGTTCGCCTCGCTTCAGATCAAACGGGCCGATGAGCTCGCCGTCATGGCGCATTTCACCGGATACGAAGCCGTGCGAAATGCGATCGAGGTGTCATCCATCGAGAAACACTTCGAGCGCTTCTGCTTTGCGATGCTGGGCATCAAGATCCAGTACAACCAGCAACCGCTCGCCGCCATCTGGGCGGATATGTGGCCATACGCGCTGACGCTTGCGACCGCAACCGCCGCTTCGATAGCCGCCGCCGTGATCACCACGACCCGCCGCACACTGCAAAGGAAATGACATGAAGAAGAAAATAGCCCACACCATCCTCACCATGGTCGTCGCCGCCGTGTTCGCGACCGGTGCCGTGACGGCTCTCGGCGGGTGTACGACATCCGGGGCCGGAGCATCGTCACAGACATCAGATAGCACGCCACACGTGCTCCCGACGACGAAGAATCCGATCGTCAATACCAGTACCGTGCCCGGGCTGACGGTCCTGCAGGCCGTGGCGGAGAACAACGTCGACCCGTCGACCAAGAAGCCGATCGCAGATAGGCTTCAAGTGACTCTGAAGAACTCCTCGACCAGCACGCTGGACGGCTTCCAGATCTACTACACGATGACGGACACGAAGACCCACAAGTCGGAGTCCTACTACCAGCCGCTGACAGGGTTGACGATTGCGCCGGGTGCGGTCGCCACCGTCTATTTCGACAATCAGCACGGAGCCAACCACTATCCGGAGAACACGTTCAGCATCTACCGCACATCGCAGAACAACGTCGTGTTCTCCATCGAGGTGAGCGCGAAAGGGGCAGCCGTCGCGACGGCATCCGCGGTGAAAGGCAAGGGCACCGGTGAGGTGGTCGGCGGATGACCCCACCGCCGCACAGAGTAACCTCCTTCACAACGGACACGAGAACCTGATTGGAGGGCGGTCTCCCCACTATGAGACTGCTTGTCGTAGAAGATGACGCCCGCATCGCAGACCTGGTGCGGCGCGCCCTTGCGGAGTGCGGTTACGCCGTCGATGTTGCACGGGATGCCGACTCCGCCATTGTCGCGTTCGAGACAGAAGCGTACGACCTGGTCGTTCTCGATATCATGCTACCCGGGATGGCCCGCGGCGGCATCGATGTGTGCAAGCGGATCCGAAGCACCAGTTCGGGCCTTCCCGTCTTGATGCTCACCGCGCTCGACACGCTGGCTGCCAAGGTGGAAGCGCTCGACGCAGGAGCAGACGACTATGTGGTGAAACCGTTTCACGTTGCCGAACTGACAGCACGAGCCCGAGCATTGCTCCGACGGGCTCCTCGCGCTCACCCGCCGAAACTCGAGGTCAGGGGGGTCACCCTTGACCCTGCGACACGCAGCGCCAATCGGGAAGGCCGGAACATTGCGCTCACGGCGAAAGAGTACGCCGTGCTCGAGTATTTGATGCGCAACCCCGACACCGTCATCAGTTCAAGCGAGCTGATCGATCATGCCTGGGACCGCAACTACATCGGCTACAGCAACGTCGTGCAGACGTACATCAGGTACTTGCGCAAGAAGCTGGTACTTCCCGGAGAGACCGATATCATCGAGACACGGCGCGGTTCTGGTTACATCATCTCCAGCCGCGGCACCAGAATGTCGGAGTGATGTTTCGGGCCGCAGTACGTCGTCTCACGCTGCTGTACACGCTCGTGCAGTTGGCGCTCTTCGCCGGTTTCGCCGTCGGTGTCTACCTTTTCGTCACGGGCACGTTCGACTTCGACTCCGTCAGCAGTGACGGTGCGGCCGCGATCGGTGCGGTTGAGCGGGGCTTTTCACAGCTTCGGGTCGGCCTAGTGGTTGCGTTCGCCTGCGTGTGCATTGTTGCCCCGATCATCGGCTACGCGATGGCGCGAGTCGCGCTGGGGCCGCTCCGAACGAATTACGAACGACAACAGCGCTTCGTCGATGACGCTTCCCATGAGCTCAGAAGCCCACTTAGCATCATCCGCGGCGAACTTGAGCTGGCTCTGTCGAGCGAACGATCGGCCGCGGAATACCGCCAAGCGATCACAACGACTCTCGACGCTGCTCAAAGCTTGATTCAGCTCAGCGACGACCTGCTTCTGCTCGCAACCGACTCGGCCCAAGACGTGCGCGGCAACTTCGTCGTCGTCTCGATCGCAGACGTTATCGGCACGGCCATCCGACTTCAGGCTGAGGCCGCACGTAAGCGGATGGTCATCCGTGCGGGCCCCGACTCGCTCATCCTCGGCTCGTCGTCGCTGCTTGTGCGGGCGGTCGCGAACATTATCGACAACTCGGCTAAATATGGCCGTGCCGACGGAGACATCACCATCACCAGTACCGAGAGTTCCGGGAAAGCCACGATTTCTGTGCGTGATACGGGCCTAGGCATGAGTTCGGAAATGCTCGGCCATGCTCGCGATCGATTCTGGCGCGATGCCAGCACCGGCGACGTGCCCGGTCATGGCCTCGGGCTCGCGTTGGTTGAACAAATCATCAAACTGCATCGTGGCCGGATGGTGATTGAGTCGGCGGCCGGTCAAGGATCGACCGTGAGCCTGATCATTCCCACCGCTCCGGCAACACCGAACACGCAACGCCCCTGAGCTCGGTGTCGGCCGCTTGTGACTATTCCGGCAGAGTCGGGGCCATGGGGATACGCAAGAGGAACTCGGCACCGGGGTGCCCGTCAGCGCGGTCGTGCGCGGTGAGGGTGCCGCCGTGGGCGAGCGTTATCTGACGGGCGATGGCCAGACCGAGGCCGAAGCCGCTTCCGGTGATGTTGCGTGCCCGGCTTTCCTCGAGCCGGGCGAAGCGTTCGAACAATCGGTCGCGGTCGGCCTCTGGAATGCCGTCGCCGTCATCGCTGATGGTGATCTCGGCAACGCCATTGTTGGTGCGTAGCGAGAGCCTGACTTCCGAGTGCGCGTGACCGCGTGCGTTGTCCGTTAGGTTGCGTAGCGCACGGGTGAGATCGCGTTGCGATCCGGTGACCCGGGCGGCATCCAGGGCAACCACCGTAATGGTGTGGCCGCCGGCTTTGCGCAGCCGGCGCACTTCGGCGAGGACGAGTTCGTCGAGGTCAACGGGGGCAGGCAGGATCATCCCGCCCGGCTCGGTGCTGCGGGCGAGGAAGAGCAGGTCCTCGGTCAACATCGTCATGCGGCTGATCTGGTCGCGGACGAGTGTCAGCAACTGCACCGATTCGGTCTGGTCTGGATGGGCTAACGCAACCTCGACCTGGGCGCGTAGCGCCGCCAGTGGGCTTCGAAGTTCGTGTGAGGCGTCTCCGATGAATTGATTTTGCCGTGTCGCAGCGCCTTCCAGCCGGTCGAGCATCTGGTTCATGGTCGTGGCCAGTCTTTCGATCTCATCCCGACTGTGCGGCACCGGCACCCGTTGGGTCAAGTTGGCGGCGCTGATCGAGGATGCCTGCCTGCGTATCCCCTCGACGGGTTTGAACGCGTGGGTTACCGCCCACCAGACGGTGACTGCGACGATGAACAGCACCAACGGCAGCCCGATCGCGAACATGGTGATGACGGTTCCCGCTGCCGCATCGACCGGCGACAGGGAGGTCGCGACGTAAACCCAACCGGGGCCGTGCTGCAGGGTCACGGGCTTGGCGACGACACGGAAGGATCCGGCGCGATCCAGAGGAGAATCGGTGAGGGTCGAAATCGTCGTGCGGCGCGACGTGGGCGGGCTGTCGAGCACGGGGTCCTTGAACTTCTGGTTGTCATCGTCATCGCGCATGTTCGCGGTAGCGGCAATCACCGTCCCGTTGGCGTCGAGGATTTGCACCAGTGAGCTCTGCTGGGCAGTCGCGGGAATCGTGCCGCGGATCCCGGTGGGGCCGACGGATTGCGCTGCGACTTGATCGGCGCGGGAACCCAAGACGTTGTCGACGCCGTCTACGAGAGATTGTCGCACCAGAAAGGTCAGTGCGACGCCGGCGATGATGAGTGTCAGTGCGACGACCAGCGCGGCCGAAGCGGTCACCCGCGCGCGAATTCCTCCGGGTACGCGCAGCCGGCTTCGGCCGCGCACGCGCGGCCCGGAACCGAACGTGGCACGCTGGGCCGCCATCTATGCCTCCGCCGGTTGATCCGTGCGGTCGGCGCGGTCGCTCGTGTCGCGGAGTCGGTAGCCGATGCCACGCACAGTTTCCAGGTCCGCACAGTCGAAGGGGCGGTCAAGTTTGCGGCGCAGGTACCCGATATAGACCTCAACGATGTTCGAGTCGATGTCCAGTTCGGCGTCCCACACGTGCTCGGCGATCGTGGCGCGGGACAGAACACGGCCCTTGCGGCGGATCAGGAACTCGGCCAGCTGGAATTCGCGGGTGGTCAAGGCCACCTCCGTCTCGCCGCGCCAGCAACGCTGCGCAGCCGGATCCAACCTCAAGCTTCCGCAGACCAGGATCGGGTCGCGGGTGGCCGGTGCGCGGCGCAGAAGCGCCCGAAGACGGGCAAGGAGCACGACGAATGAGAACGGTTTCGACAAGAAGTCGTCCGCGCCCAGATCCACGGCGTCCGCTTCGTCATGCTCGCCGTCTTTCGCTGTCAGCATCAGCACTGGGGTGTTGCTGCCGCCGGTTCGCAGCCTTCGGCAGATTTCGTACCCGTTCAGGCCCGGCAACATGATGTCCAGGATGAGCAAGTCGTACTCGTTCTCCTGAGCCATCCACAGCCCGTCGATGCCGTTATCCGCAATCTCGGTGACGAAGCCTTCAGCCGAGAGGCCGCGGCTGACCGCGTCGGCGATGACCGCCTCGTCTTCCACCAGAAGTACTCTCACCGCGCCCCGCTTCTCACTTCCGGTTGCCGTTCAACCTCAGACACAACCAGCCCAGACACGACCAGTTTCCGGGGCGAAGGTAAGAGCGGCATAAGCGTGTCGTCCGGCGCGACGACTCATACGCGTGCGCAGGCCCGTTGTACGCAGCCTACTGACAGGTGTGCTTATCGCCCTCTTAGATTACTGCGGAACTGTAAATCTCGTTCGATAGCGATTCCCAGCGAAGATTCCCAGCGAAAGTGAAGGAGACACACCATGAACAAGACGAGGACCGCAGCTGAGGCAGTTCTCGCCTAAGGATTACCGCGTGCTCCACTGGTTGCTCACCGCGCGCATCGACACCCGTGCGTTCCTGATCCCGCTCGATGTGATCGCCGCGCTGCTGTGCGTGTATCTGCTGGCGCGGTGGCCGGCGCGCCGGTTCGTGCGCGGCCTGGCCATCGCCGGCCTCGGTACGATTGTCGGCTTGTTAGTGTCGTGGTTGGTCAGTGATGTGTGGAATGTCTTCGGCGTATCGCTGACCGGGGTCGTTCGCATGTGGGTCGCACTGGCGTTCGCCGGAGTGTTCCTGGCGGTAGCGAACCTGTTCCGCAGCCGGTGCTGGCGCAAAGCGGTCGCCGTGGTGTGCCTCGGCGCGTTCGCCGTGATGGCGGCAGCGGGCATCAACGTCGATTTCGGCGCGTATCGCAACTTGAACGACGCGCTGGGGATCAGCCCGTACCCGGCGTTGTCCGCCGCGCGACTGATGGGCCACGCGGGCACGATGGATACAGCCCTCGCCTCCACCTGGCGGCCGCCGGCCGGGATGCCTAGCCACGGAACCGTAGGGATGGTCTCGATCCCGGGCATCCGGTCGCATTTTGCGGCCCGCAAGGGCGTGGTCTACTTGCCGCCGGCCAGCCTGGTTGCACACCCGCCGGTTCTGCCGGTCGCGATCCTGTTTGCGGGCCAACCGGGCGCGCCCACAGACATGTTCACCTCAGGCCGGGTTGCCACGACCCTGGACGCGTACGCGGCCAAGCATCATGGGCTCGCGCCGATCGTGGTTGTCCCCGATCAGTTGGGTCGACCGGACAAGAACCCGATGTGCGTTGACTCGCCGTTGGGCCACGTCGCAACGTACGTGACGCAGGACGTCGTGGGCTGGATTCGCGGCCATGTGAACGTGGCCGACAGCCCCCGTTACTGGGCGATCGGCGGGTATTCAGAGGGTGGCACCTGTGCAATCCAGTTCGGTGCAGGGCACCCGAACCTGTTCGGTTCAATCATCGACATTCTGGGGCAACTGCAACCAACGATCGGCCCCGGCACCGTCGCGAAAGCCTTCCATGGATCGGCCGCAGCGTACAACGCGGTCAAACCGCTCACCCTGCTGACTCAGCACACACCCTACGCGGACAGCGTCGCAATCTTCGGCGAAGGCACCAACGACCCCAAATACGTTCGGTACGGGCGCCAGGTCAAGGCGGCGGCGGCGAAGGCGGGCATGCGCACACACCTGATCATGTCGCCGAAATCCGGCCACGACTGGAACACGGTGCGTTACGTTCTCGCGCGAGCCCTCCCCGAATTGTTCACCCGGCTGGGGTTGGGCAGATGAGCGCCGTTCCAACGCCGGCACCGACTCGTCACTCAAGGGTTTACTCTGCGACCGGCGGGGTCGGCCGCTGGGTACGCGGCCACCGGTTCACCAGCGCCGTGGCAGCGCTGATTCTGCTGCTGGCAATGGCGGCGCATCCGCTGTTCGGCCACCGGGCGATGCTGCGCTGGGACATGGGAACCGGGTACGAACCGTTGCTGCAGCAGGGCCACTGGTGGAGCCCAGTGACCTCAGTGTTCTTCACGAGTTCCCTGATCGACCTCGTCGTCGTGCTGATCCTCACGGTCGCCCTGCTCGGTGTCGCGGAGTGGCTGATGGGTACGGGGCGCACCGCGCTCGTCTTCTTCGCCACCGCGACCATCGGACCGCTGGCAGGGGTAGGGTTGCAACTTCTCGGTATGGGCAGCGGCGAATTCTGGTCACGGCACGTCGCAGAAATGGTAGCCCTGGACCCGCTCACGGCGACCGCCGGCGCACTGCTGGCGGC
The DNA here is from genome assembly GCA_004297935.1 of Microbacteriaceae bacterium. GTDB lineage: Bacteria > Actinomycetota > Actinomycetes > Actinomycetales > Microbacteriaceae > Rathayibacter_A. The sequence continues at coordinate 315,067 of SCRE01000014.1, forward strand.
CAGTGGGTTCGCCAGCGTGCTGTGGCGACGCCGCATCCGCATCCTCACGCTGCTGGTGCTGTTGGTGTTCCTGCTGTATTCGGGGCAGCCAGCCGACCTGTACCGGTTGCTGGCCGGCATCGCCGGGTTGCTGGCGGGGATGCTGTTGCGGAAGGAGAAACGAGGCGCTCATTGGCTTCGCAGCTCAGCACACGAGGTGCGCGTGCTCAGCGCAGCCTTCGTAGCGATCACCGCGATCGGACCGGTGATCGCACTACTTGCCGGCTCCCACTTCGGCCCCCTCGCCCCGGTGGCGCTGCTGCTGGGCAACCAGGTGCCCGACGCGGTCGGCACCATCGGCCGGTGCCAAGCGTTTGCGATCACCACGCACTGTGTTCGCGATCTCACCCTGGAACGCATCGATAGCCCCGGTGCCGTTTTGCTGTCGGTCACCCCTTTGATCCTGCTGCTGCTGGCCGCATACGGGCTGCTGCGGGGCCGCCGATTCGCTGTCTGGCTGGCTGGCACCGTCAATGGGTTGCTCGGCATCCTCAGCGCGTTCTACTTCGGCCTGCTCCCAGTGGCCGGGCTCCCCTATGTGATCAAACGGCCCACCGCCGACTCGTGGGAAGCCAGCTTCGGCATCATCATGTCAGCGGTATTGCCGCTGGCGATCGCCGTGGCCCTGATTGTGCTGCGCAAACGCTTCCCCGTCCTGGCCTCCCGTTCGAGCATCCGCCGGTATCTGATTGCGGTAGCGGTCGCCGCTGCCGGCCTGGCGGCACTGTACGTGATCGGCGGTCTGCTGGTGCGCGACACCGCGTTCACCAGCTCGGTGAACCTGGCTGACCTGCTCGGCGACGTCGTCGAACGTTTCATCCCGGTATCGTTCCTGAGGCCGGAAAGCATCGCCTTCCTGCCGACCACCATGGTCGGGGGCTTGCTGTATTACGGGATCGGGCCGGTGTTCTGGACCGTCGTCATCATTGCCGCGATCCGGCCCATTCGCGATTCCCCCGCGCGCCAGCAGCCGGGCGCGCTCACACGGGCCCGTTCGCTGCTGGTCTCCGGCGGGGGCGACTCGCTCACGTTCATGGCGTGCTGGCCGAACAACTCATACTGGTTCGACACCGAAGAGAACTTTGCGATCGGCTACCGGCTTGTGGGTCGTATCGCCCTCACGATCGGCGGCCCCTTCGGTTCGACCGGACCCAAAGACGCGGCAATCGCACGGTTCGCCCGGTATTGCGACGACAACGACTGGATCCCCGTTTTCTACAGTATCGACAGCTCGTTCGACGGCTTGTTCCGCTCGATGGGCTGGCACAGCATGGTCGTGGCCGAAGAAACCGTGCTGCGGCCGGCGACGTGGCAAACGACCGGCAAGAAATGGCAGGATGTGCGCACCTACGTCAACCGAGCCCAGCGAGCCGGAATCACCGCCACCTGGACGCCATACGCCGCCTTATCGGTGGGTACGGCAGCGCAGTTGACCGAAATATCCGAACTGTGGGTCGCCGATAAGGGCCTGCCCGAGATGGGTTTCACCCTCGGCGGTCTCGACGAACTCCGCGACCCGGCCGTCGCCCTGATGCTCGCCGTCGACCAGGACGGGCAAGTGCAAGCCGTCACCAGTTGGCTGCCCATCTGGCGGCACGGCAATATCGTCGGCTGGACGCTGGACTTCATGCGCCGTCGCCCTGACAGCATCAACGGGGTCATGGAATTCCTGATCGCTGAGACCGCCATCCGGATGCGCGAGGCCGGGATCAACTACCTGAGCCTGTCCGGCGCCCCCCTCGCACACACCGCTGGGCTGCCCGAGGACGCGCCCGCGATCGACCAGATACTCGCGTACCTGAGCACCTCATTGGAGCCGGTCTACGGATTCCGGTCCCTGTTGAACTTCAAACGCAAGTTCCAACCCGAGTTCCACCCACTTCTGATGGCCTACCCTGATCCCGCCGCGTTGCCCGCAATCGGCCTCGCCCTGGCTCGTGCATACCTGCCCGGACTGTCCATCGGCCAGATCTCTCGGCTCGCACGGAGCGCCGGCTGACGCGGTCGGATGGTCCGACAACCCGGGCACACATAACCAGCGCTGGGCGAATACTCACCCGAACTTATCTGAGCTTTAGGCGGTCGTGACAACTTCTACCTATCCAACCGGATGAAAACACAGAAACTAAAGGAGACAACGCACATGAAGAATGTCATCATCACCGCTGCAGTGCTCGCCGGTCTCGGCCTTACCACAGTCGGTGCGAGCGCAGCAATGGCAAGCACGCCGTCGGCGCCACCCGCCAACTCGTCGTCGGTGAGCGCGTCGACAACCGCTCCTGGGACGAGCACCATGGAAGCGCCGGATGCCACAAACGGCACCGAAGCTCCGGAAACAGCAAACGGCACGGAGCAGAAGGGGGTCTCGGACGGTCCTGGCGGCCACGCAGATGCTCCGGGTGTGAACGTCGATCACCAGGGCGGAAACAGCGAGAAGTAGCGTTCGCCGCTCAACGGTTCGTCTCGCGCATCCATCCGGGTGTGCGAGACGTCCTCGTTGCCGAACCTCAAACGACGCGCAGAGAATGCACCAGTGTCCCAACTGTGTGGTTCCGCTGCTACGCGGAGAGGGACATCCGGGCTACGAACATGGCCCCCTTTTCGCCGTCTGGCCGCTCTCGAACCTCGAGGGTCCCGCCACCTGCCTCAACAACATTGCGCGCGATGGACAGGCCCAATCCGCTGCCCCCGCCGCGAGTGTTGCGGGTGCGTGCATCATCCAGCCGACTGAAACGGGCGAAGATCCGTTCGCGATCTTCGACGGCTATCCCGGGCCCATCGTCGGTCACCGTGATCTGCGCGGTCTGCCCTTGCGTGGTCAAGGCGAGCGAGATCGTGGAGGTTGCGTGGTCGTACGCGTTGTCGCCGAGGTTGCGGAGCATTCGGGTCAGATCCCGAAAGGAACCGCGCACGCGTGCCGCGTTGAGAGCTGACACCTCCACAGTGAGGGAGCCCAAGCCTTGAAGGCGTGAAGCCTCGGTCAGGACGAGTTCATCGAGGTCCACCGGAGCTGGTAAAACCATGGGTGATGTTTCGGCGCTGCGGGCAAGGAACAGGAGGTCCTCGATCAGCATCGCCATCCGGTTTGCCTGCTCACGCAATTGTGGGAGAGCCTGAATAGTCGATAGATCATTCGGATGTGCAATGGCCACATCGATGTGCGCCTGTAGCGCGGTGAGGGGGCCGCGGAGCTCGTGTGAAGCATCGCCGATGAACTGTTGTTGACGGCTCGCCCCCAACTCCAGCCGTGCGAGCATACCGTTCATCGTTGTTGCCAGGTGGGTGATCTCATCACTGCCGGCGGGCACGGGAACGCGCTGCGACAGGTCTTCTACCCCGATCACGTCAGCACGTCGGCGGATATCCTCGACCGGCTTCAACGCTCTTCGCACCGCTACGCCAGCGATGCAGGCGACGACAATCGCAACCAACGGAACCCCCCACCCGAACAGGGTGATCAGGCTACTCGTGGCGGCGTCGACTTGGGACAACGCGGACGCGACATACACCCAGCCGGGCCCGCCGTTCACGGTGACCGGTTCGATCGTCACCCGGAAGTTGCCACCGGTATCGAGGGGAAAATTTGCGACGGTGACGGTCGTGGTTTTCCGTTGCGTCGGCGGACGCGGAGTCATCGGACTTTCACCATTGAGATTGGCTGTTGACGCGGACACCGCACCGGTGGCGTCGATGACTTGAACGGCGGAGTTGTCTTGCGGGGTGCTGCGGACTTCACCGTGCATGGGCCCCGCCTTGATTTGAGCGACGACGTCCTGTGCCCGAGTGAGTTGCGCCGCATCGAGGTTCGAGATGAGGGACTGGCGCATGAGGCCGACCAGGACGGCGCCGCTTGCCAGGAGCGTAATCGAGACGACTATTGCGGCTGCAGCCACAACGCGAACCCTGATGCCGAATCGGTGCGCGATAGCTTGCTTCGCTCGCCCCCGCATCACCTCACCACCTCCCACCCGCTACTCGGTTGGCGTATCGAGTAAGCGGTAGCCCAGGCCGCGAACGGTGCGAATGTCGTTTCTGCCGTACGGCTTGTCGATCTTGCGGCGAAGGTAACTGATATACACCTCGACCACGTTCGAATCCACGTCCAATCGGGCGTCCCAGACGTGCGTCGCAATCGTGTTGCGGCTGACGACGAGACCCTTTCGATGCAGGAGGAACTCCATCAGGGCGAACTCCCTGGCCGTCAAGCCGATCTCGGCGTCGCCGCGCCAGCACCGTTTCGTCGCGGGATCCAGCCGCAGGTCGCCACAGGTCAGAACCGGTTCCCGATCGGCTGGTGCGCGACGCAGCAGCGCACGAAGCCGTGCCAGGAGCACGACGAACGAGAATGGCTTAGAAAGAAAATCATCGGCACCGAGGTCGAGAGCGTCCGCTTCGTCGTACTCGCCGTCTTTGGCGGTGAGCATCAAGATGGGGAGTCCCGACTCGGCAGCGCGCAGGCGTTTGCACACTTCATAACCGTTGAGTCCAGGGAGCATAATGTCGAGAATCGCGAGGTCGAACGGATGTTCCTGCGCCATCCACAGCCCGTCTATTCCGTTGTTCGCGATTTCGGTGACGAATCCTTCGGCGTTCAGGCCGCGCGCGACGCTGTCGGCGATTGCCGGGTCGTCCTCGACGAGCAGCACCCTCATCCCACACCACCCACCTTCCGCCGGCCAACGACGTGCCCGCCTCTCGGTTGCCAGTCAAGCAGAGTCGTAGCGCTTGATCACACGGTCAGGCGAATTGACAGGCGGTCTAATCCAGTTCTTATCTCCGGGTGTAATAGTTCGCGCCGTTCAGCAGGTGGTGTTCAGCTGAACTTATCGGACACTTATCTTTCCAGTGAAGAGTGGTAGTGACGCTGGCAATTCCGATCACCGGCGGTAGGAGCTGAAGAGAGTCGAACAATGACAACAGACGACAGCGAACTGCTCGATCGTGTGGACAAACTGGGTCAAATCGCCGAGGGCCTCACCCGCTGCGCTGGGGAGTTCCCCCAACCGCTGGGCTCCTTGGTACTGCTCGATGCCCTCACACACGCACAGCATTCGCTGGCAGAGGTATACGCGGAACTCGCGGGCTGGCACGAAACCGCCGCCGAGGGAACCCATTACCAAGCCGACAGCGCCGATTTTTCTGGCCCTGAACGTGCCCGCACGGCGCTCACGCTGGCGGCCCGGCAAGCAGAAGCCGCCGCAGAAACGCTGCAGGACGCGCGCACCGCCAACGCCGCCACCAAGTGGTACGACACCGTACAACAGCAAACCCATTCCGCAACGCGACGCAACACAGCCTCAACCAGCCAGGTGCGCGGCAGGCTGCGCGCAGTGTGAGCAGTGAGACCCGCAGGAGCGGTAGGGCGCACGCTTCGCAATCGTGTCGGCAGTCACGGCTCGGTGGTATAGCTTCGCGGTAGCGCGGCACATGACAAGGTGCACCGATTTGGAAGGTAGACGATGGTTGAGGAAGGGGAGCGATTATTCTGAACGCCCTTCTCGCGGTGAACATCGTCTACGGCCCCGTCATCATGACGTCATTCGTGGTATCGGCAGCGCTTCTGCTCTATCTTCTCGTCCGTCCGCCCACCCGGCGTTGGCTTCTGACCAGCGTCAGCGCTCTCCTTGCCGGTGGGATGCTCGCCGTGCTGACCTGGCTGATCGTCGTCAGGCTGCTCCATGCGGTTCGCATCCCCTTGAGTCACGTGATCTATTTCTGGCTTGCCGCGACCTTCGCGGGCGTCGCACTTGCCGTCGTGAATCTGTGGCGATCCCGATGGTGGCGCAAGCTCACCGCGACAGGGGCCATCCTGGTTTTCCTGGTAACGGGAACTCTCGCCATCAATGCCAAATTCGGGTTGAACCGCACGCTCGGCGCGTTTGTCGGTGCGAGCATCCAGAATCCCGTTGCTCTCCCGCCGCCTACCGGAGCGCCCGGACAAAGCAAGAGCAAGGGTCCGCTCTGGAAGACCTGGAAACCTCCGGCCGGTATGCCTGAGCACGGCACGGTGGGCACCGCGGTGATTCCTGGCACCCTGTCCGGGTTCACCGCGCGTCCGGCCGGGATCTATCTGCCGCCGGCCGCGCTCGTCGCCAACCCCCCGGCCCTACCGCTGGTCGTGATGATGATGGGTCGACCGGGTGCCCCCGATCCGCATTATGCGGCCACGATCCTTGACCGCTTCGCCGCCACCCATCACGGGCTTGCGCCAATTGTGGTGGTGGCCGATCAGCTGGGCGATCCCACCATTGACACGCTCTGCCTCGACACAGCACAGTTCGGAAACGTCGAAACCTATATCACCCAGGACGTGGTGAATTGGGCGATCGCGAACCTGAACGTCACCCACGACCACCGCTATTGGACGATCGCCGGCTATTCGAACGGCGGCCAGTGTGCGATGTCATTCATGGCGAAGTACCCGCGACTCTGGTCGAATGTTCTGGATATATCAGGGGAAGAGTATCCCGGCAGCGACGCGCCGAGCGGGGTCTTGAACAATATCTTCCACGGCGATCAAGCCGCATATGACGCCCAAAAACCGATCAACATTCTGGCGAAAACGAAACTCCCCAACACGTTCGGTGTCTTCACCGTCGGTTCCAACGACGGCGCCTACATTCCCGGCGTGCAGCGCACGGTCGCGGCAGCCGCCGCCGCAGGCATGAGCACGGTGTACTACGAAGCCCCCAACGGCGGCCATGTTCTGCCCGCCCTCACCGATGGGCTGAAAAAAGGATTCGAACTCCTCTACTCGCGACTCGGACTCTCGGCCGCACCGCTATAACAGTGGTGCGTCAGGCCAACTTTCAGACCGAATCGACACGAGATCGCGGGTTGCATCCTCGGGATCGGCACGGGGACGCAATCCGGCTCGTTGGTAATGGGTCGCGTGAACGAATCGTTCCGCTGGACTAGTTGACGCTGGCGGCTCTGGTTGGTTTGGAGGGTGTGCAGGGCCGCGGCTCGTATTATTTCCCGGGCCGGTTCGGCGGGCATCTGCAATCCAGCACTGTGTACCGGTGGGTGACCGAGCGCACGCCCGGCTGGACCTTGCATAGTTTGCGGCATCGGGCTGCGACGATCGGGTATTCGAGGACGCAGGATCTGCGGGCGACACAGGAACTGTTAGGGCATGCCTCTCCGGCCACGACACAGATCTATACCGCGGTCTCCTTCGCCGACATACAAGCCGTCGTCAGGGCGGCGTCACTCAACTTTCCCGTGCGCGAGGATGAAGGGATCGGGAGTCCAGAATGACTCCCTGGCTCCGGGCCAAGTTACGACTCCTTAGGATCGGCGAGTTGGCCTTCCGAATTGTCGCGTCACGTCTTTGAGTTCCCGGGTTGAGTCTGATAGTTTTGTTTCATCACGATCAGCCCGCTCGCCTCACGGCTCGGGCTGATTTTCTTTTGCGGGGAACTTTGTGGCCGAGTACACCAAGCCTTGGCTCTCCCTCGACGAGCAGTTAGAAAAGCTTCAGAGTCGCGGGGTGAACATCGGTGATCGCAACCCATGCTTGGCTCTATTGCAAGCGGTGGGGTATTACCGGCTGACGGGTTACCTGTATCCGTTCCGGGAATCCGAAACCTATCTGGACGCGAGCGACAGACAGCGCGTACGGGTACTCAACTTCTATCGCGAGGGCACGTCGATAGCTGAGGCGGCTGCTCTGATCGACTTCGATCGGCAACTGCGCTTGCTGGTACTCGACGGCATGGAGCGGATCGAAGTGTCGCTGCGGATGCAAGTGGGTTACGTGCTCGGTAAGCGATCGGCTTTCGCGCACCTTGACCCCGCGACGTTCCAGGCGTCGTTCGTATCGATACCAGCGGACACACCATCCGCCAATGGAATCGCCGTGGCCGCGGCTGAACCCACGCCGCCTGGACAGGCGAAAAGCAAGCACGACCTGTGGTTGCAGAGAGTGCTGGAACGTCAAGACAACTCGAATGAAGACTTCGTTGCCCATTTCCGTGAGAAGTACGACAACCGCATGCCGATTTGGGCTCTGACCGAAATCATGGAAATGGGGCACCTATCCCGGCTTTACAGTGGATTGAACCGTGAGCTCTCAACTGCTGTCGCTGAAGCATACGATGTGCCATCGAAACGGGTCCTGGCGAGCTGGGTTTCCAGCCTCAACTATGTTCGCAACGTTTCCGCACATCACGCGCGGCTGTTCAACCGAAAACTGCAGGTCGCGCCAGCCCGACCCAAGATCGGCGATATCCCACTCCTTGATCACCTGCACTCAGCCGAAATACCCAAAGCCTTCGGCGTCTACAACGCGCTTGCCGTGATGGCTTACTTGTTGCGATCTATCGATGGTGGCAGGGGCTGGTCCCATAAGGTCGTGGAATTGGTTTCCGGCTTCCCCGAAAGTCAAAACATGACTGCTGCCGCCATCGGAGTGCCACCCAAGTGGATCGAACTCGAATTGTGGCGATAGCTCCCGCAAAACTGGGAGAAACTCGGACGATGTCGGCATCTTTATTAAACCTTGCCGGCCCGGGGCGCACTTGGGGTCTCACCAATTGTCTGGGCGCACGGGCTGAAACCGGCCCGGTGGCCATAGATCTGGATGGCAATCGCTGCCCGCCGTTTGCGGTCCGATCGCGCCTCGTGCACTTGAACGCGTCTGCCGCTGACGGCTGAAACACAGATCGTCGGATGTTGCCCTGGCAGACTGGGTAACGTGGCCACCAATCGGCAGACGACCGAAGTGCTCGTGAACCGACTCCAGAGCACGGCACGAATTGGTACCAGGCCTGACAACGCCTATGCCATGAGTTTCCGCATTCCTTCGGACCTTGTGCGCCCAGAGCGGAGATATTGAACTTGACGCGTGGAGTAGTCGACGCCATGTATCAGACAGCGGATGCACTCGCGGACGATCTGTGCTTTGAGTATCTGGATAACACCAGACGCGCGCTCCGTGATTTCGTAGTGCGAGCCTAGGGCGACCGCAAAACCGACCATGTTCGGCCTTGCAGCCAACCGGGTTCGGGCCCTTACGTCCCGAGTGCCTTCACAACGTCCTGCCAGACCCGGTCGACGTCGACTTTGTATTTCGGGATGACGGCGACCGCAGCTGCACCCGTCACGAAGAGGTCGCGCGCTTCGGTGAGAGAGATGCCGCTCTTGATTGCTTTGGTGATGGAGTCGGTCCAAGCGGGAAGGACTTCATGATCGAAATCGACCCAGTTCATGACGATGCCGCGCGCCGCGATGGCCACGGCGTCTGTATACCTCCTCTCGCGTCCCAACTGTTCCACCATCTTCCATGACGCCGCGAACATCGTGTTGGTATCTCGCTTGACGGCTGCAGTCAGAAAGTCTTCATTCCACGTCCGCCAATTCACGTCCGCTTGGTTGGGCATCGTCCCGAACTGTTTGGTGAGAGCTGAAACTGCCCGGGCTCGGTGCTCTTTCTCCGCTTTCCGTGCCGCCCAAGTGCCGTTCGCAACAGCGATGGCGTCATCGACTTCTTCGAGATGGTCCTCACCGACGATGCTGCGGGCGTTGATACGCGGGTCAGTTCGGACAAAAATGTACCTGCTGCAACTCGGGCACTTCGTCTTCGCCCCGGGCACTTTTTTCAACTCGGCGCCGCAGTTCGGACAGATGTTCGTGCGCGTGTCCTCGGGCGGCACGTAGGTGCTCCCGGATGAGCTCGTCGTTACCGTAACGGCCAACCTCTCCTTGCGTTTGAACCAAGCCACCATGCTCCTCAGGTTGGCGAGTGATGGTTTGGAGCCTACAACCACGACGCCAGCGGTCTAGGCAGTGCACAGTTGGACTCGCACTTGTAACACATAGTTGCAATACCGGTGCCTCTGCAGATCCAGGTCCACCGATACGTTCACCGAGGGGCGCCTCGTGGTTCTAGGGCGCAGCCCAGCAGTGCGGAGACCTTGCGCGTCCGTCCGCCATATCTCGTTGATGGCGCTACCTTCGAGGCATGGGTCTCATTCAGCTAAACCAGATTGCCAAGAGTATCGATACAACGGTTGGCCCGCTCGTTGATCTTTCGGACGTTGCCGATCGTTCAAAAGAGGATGCTCGGCTTACCCGCGGTTTAGCGGCCTGGATGCTTGTATGGCTTGCTGGGGCGACGGAAGAAGCTGCTGCCGCGTCAGTGGTGGACGGTTTCGGCGACAATGGGATCGACGCGGTTTACGTAGATCGTGAAGCTCAAACGGTACACCTGGTGCAGACCAAGTGGTCCAAGAAGGGTGCTGGCTCGCCGGCGCTGGGCGACATACACAAATTTGTCCAGGGCGTTAGGGATCTCGTCAATGCCGAGTGGGGAAAGTTCAACGATAAGTTGCGCATGCATCGCGCTGCCATCGAGGCTGCACTCGAGGATCCTGACCTTCGCGTCGTGCTGGTGTTAGCCCACTCGGGAACTGACAAATTGTCGCGAGATTCCGAATCAGTCATCAAAAACCTGCTGACGGACATGAACGACCCGATTGATACAGTATCGTTTTCGTCGTATTCACAGGCAGAGCTTCATAGCCTTCTTCGCGAAAGCGCCACCGGTCCCCGTCCGACCATTGATGCTGATATCTATGACTGGGGATCTATCTCTGAGCCATACACGGCGTTCTATGGTCAGGTGGAGGCCGCCCAGATAGCCGCTTGGTATCACAAGCACGGTGTGAGGCTCTTCGACAGCAATATCCGGCAGTTCCTTGGCGCCGATTCCGAAGTTAACGATGCGATCCGTCAGACGCTTCAGGACCAGCCGCAACACTTCTGGTACTACAACAACGGTGTAACCGTTCTCTGCGAGACAATTGGGAAAAAGACTCTCGGTGCCAGCACTAAGAAGGTCGGACACTTTGAATTCAAAGAGGTCTCAGTTGTAAACGGGGCTCAGACAGTGGGAACTATCGGGCAGGTAGCAAGGGACGACCCGGGTTCGGTAGCAGATGCGAGAGTTACCGTGCGATTTATCTCCCTCGAGAATTGCCCGCCGGGTTTCGCCTCTGACGTTACCAGAGGCACAAACACTCAAAATCGAGTCGAACGACGCGATTTTGTCTCGCTGGATCCAGAACAGGTTCGGCTCGCCGACGCTCTCACCCTCGAAGGCATCAAGTACGCCATCAAGAGCGGTTCGGAAACGCCGTCGCCAGAGACCGGATTCACCGTGCTGGACGCGACCGTGGGTCTCGCCTGCGCAGATCCTGATTCCGACTACGCAGTGCAGGCCAAGCGAGAAGTTGGACGCCTTTGGCTGGGTGCTGAAGCGCCCCAGGCTGGCACCCAGTATCGCCATCTCTTCAACGCCCAACTTTCAGAGACTCGGCTCTGGCGGGTTGTCCGCTGTTTGCGGATTATCGATGACGCCGTGGCTTCGACCAGGCAGGGGTTGGATGGTCGAAGCAGTTTGATTGGAGTGCATGGAAACCGACTGATTGCACACCTCGCCTATCAGGTGATCGGTCCTGCCGTGATGTCGGGCGGGGAGCCGCAATTCCGATCGGCTCTCGATGCGCTGCCACAGGCCGTGAACGAGATTTACGACAAAGTCGTCGACGTGGTGATGAACGATTTTCCTGACAACTATCTTGCGAGCCTGTTTAAGAATGCTTCTCGATGCCGAGAGATTGCGGAAGCCGTGCTGCCAGAAGTTGCATGCTGATGGGTTGCTCGGTTTCGTGAAAGTCAGTGAGCATCTCGACCTCCATAGGCTGGCGAGGCCCTGGGCTGAATGACGCCAAGAGCGTGCGGATATTTCCAGATTGGCGTTCCTTGGTTCAAACCGTGATGCGTCACGGGTTTTGGGCCGTTGTCTTGTTAGGCGGTATTGCCACCGGTACCAGTGCGGTAAGAATGCGATTGTCGACCTAAGAGCAATCGTCGTTCTGAGGCAAACCTGTAACCCTTTTGCCCCTGACGGTGCTCGTGGCCGGCCTTGGGGCGAAAGGCGAGCGGCCCAAGAGCACTGCCACTTCTGGAAACTACCTGGTCACAGCTGCAAAGTAATGGCGCGATCTCCTGCTGGAAATCGGGCCACATTGGTTGCGGGGGAGGGATTTGAACCCTCGGCCTCTGGGTTATGAGCCCAGCGAGCTACCGAACTGCTCCACCCCGCGGCACAAGATGAAACTTTAGCATGACTGCTCAGGCGCCGCGAACCGACGACCGGCCGGGCGGCGTACGGCCAGCGCCCGAGCATAGGCTGTGATCATGACCGATCAAATCGTGAACGTCGCGGTCGCTCAGTTCGCGCCCGGCGCCGATCGTGAACAGAACCTCGCGACCATTCGCGACCTGACGACCGCGGCCGCAACACGCTCAGCCCGCCTGGTTGCTCTTCCCGAATATTCGTCCTTCTTCGTCGACCCAGTCGGGCCCGCCATGGTCGAGGCAGCCGAGGTGCTCGATGGTCCGTTCGTGACCGCGCTCGGCGCACTCGCCTCAGAACTCGGTGTCCACATCGTTGCCGGCATGGCCGAGCTGGTCGCGGATGCCCACAAGTTCTCGAACACGCTCGTCGCCGTCGATCCCGCCGGACGTGTCGAGGCGACCTACCGCAAGCAGCACCTCTATGACGCGTTCGGCGGCCGGGAATCCGATTGGGTCCTCGCCGGCGAGCTGGCCACGCCACAACTCTTCGACGTCGATGGCCTGCGCGTTGGGCTGCAGACCTGCTATGACCTGCGCTTTCCCGAACTGACGCGGCTGATCGTCGACGCCGGTGCCGAACTCGTGCTCGTGCCCGCCGAGTGGGTGCGCGGCCCGCTCAAGGAACACCACTGGAGCACCCTCATCACGGCCCGCGCAATCGAGAACACGGTGTACGTCGCCGCCGCCGATCACACCCCGCCGATCGGCGTCGGGCTGAGCACCATTGTCGACCCCATGGGCGTCGCGCTGGCAACCCTCGGTGAACGAACGGATGTCGCCCTCGCCGCGATCTCGTCAGCCCGCGTCGCGCAGGTGCGCACCCTGAATCCCGCCTTGGCCCTGCGTCGGTACACCGTCGCGCAGCGGTAGACCGAACTGCACAGGCGGCGAAATCCGCCGCCTGTCTCGAGCCCTATGCGTTGCTGTCACGCGTTGTCCAACGACATTCGGTCAGCGGGACAGCGACGCCAACTGCTCGGCGGCACGCCCGAGAACGTCCACACGTTTGCAGAACGCGAATCGCACGAGCGACGCCATCGACTCCTCCGTCGGCTGCGAGCAGAATGCCGAGATCGGCACGGCGACCACGCCGGCGAGGTGTGGGAGTTCGCGGCAGAAGGCGACGGCATCCGCGTAACCCAGGGGTGCGGCATCCGCAACGGCGAAATAGGTGCCGGCCGGATTGGACACGCCGAAACCGGCATCCGCAAGTCCGGCGGTCAGAAGATCGCGTTTCGCGGCAAGCGTTGCAGCGGCGTCGATGAAGTAGGAGTCCGGCAGGCGCAGGCCGACCGCGGTCGCGGGCTGGAACGGCGCGCCGTTCACGTAGGTCAGGAACTGCTTGACCGCGAGAATCGCCGTCACGAGGTCGGCGGGTGCGCTCAACCAGCCGATCTTCCACCCGGTGGTCGAGAACGTCTTACCGCCGGAAGAGATCGTCACAGCACGCTCCCGCCCGCCCGGCAGCGTGGCGACCGGGATATGCTGTACGCCGAAGGTCAGGTGCTCGTAGACCTCGTCGGTGACGATGATCGCGTCGTGCTGGTGCGCGAGTTCGATGACGGCCTCAAGGATCTCGCGGCCGAAAACGGTGCCAGTGGGATTGTGCGGATTGTTCACCAGGATGATCTTGGTGCGGTCGGTGACGGCGGCCCGCAGTTCGTCGAGCTCGGGCTGGAAGGCCGGTGCGCGCAACGGCACCGTGCGGTGCACGCCACCCGTCAGCGAGATCAGCGCACCGTACGCGTCGTAGTACGGCTCGAATGTGACGACCTCGTCGCCTGGCCCGACGAGCGCGAGCAGGGTTGCGGCGAGAGCCTCTGTCGCACCGGCCGTGACGAGCACTTCGCGGTCCGGGTCGACGGTCAGCCCGTAGAAACGCAGCTGATGCTCGGCGATCGCCTCGCGCAGCACCGGCATGCCGATGCCTGGCGGGTATTGATTGACGCCGTCGCGGATGGCGCGAATCGCCGCCTCGAGCACCTCCGCCGGACCGTCCTCGTCGGGGAACCCTTGCCCCAGGTTGATCGCCCCCGTGCGTGCGGCCAGCGCGCTCATCTCCGCGAAGATCGTCGGGGCAATGGCTCCGTCGGGAGCGAGGAGTCCCGCGCCGCGTGCCGCTGCCCGCCAGGGTCCGTCGATGTTCATGCTGCTCCTTCGCGCCGCCGGGTTCTCGCCGCGGTGATTTCCAACCTACGTCATTACCTCAACCCTGCGGATTCGTGGGGCGAATTCCACAATCGAGCGGATGCCACGGGCCGGGTCCTCGGACCCCGCTACGGTGGCTGCATGATCCGGATTCCGCACCCGTCTGTGGATAACTCCTGCGACGCTCTGCAGGTTTGCTCTACCGTGGTGGTATGCCGATGCTGAGCCGCCGACCGCGCGTCGCCGGTTCTGCAACGGTGCGCTCCGTCGAATTGCTCGGTGGTCGCCTGCTCCATGTTCGACTGCTCGGCGGCCGCCGACCCGGTGGCCGCCTGCTCGGTTTCGGCCTGCTCGTCGTTGGCTTGCTGGCTGTTGGCTTACTCAGTGGGTGCACTCCGGGCGCACCGGTGCCGACGCACACACCGACCGCCACACCCACACCTGTCTTCGCATCGGATGCCGATGCTCTGAAGGCTGCAACGGATGCCTACGCCGCTTACTTGAAGATGTCGGACACGATCGCGCACGATGGCGGGAAGGCCCCTGAGCGCATCAAGCCGTTCGTGACCGCGGCTTGGTACAGCAAGGAAGCGAAGGTATTCGCGGCTTTTCGTTCCAGCGGGCTAACGCAAACAGGTTGGACTGAGTTCCGATCACAACGGCTGCAAAACTATGATAAAGGGGACCCTGAGATCGTGATGTACGTATGCGTCGATGCCGCGGGGACGGCGATCGTGGATAGTGGGGGCAAGAACGTTACACCAGAAAGCCGTCCAGCGATCGTGCCATCGGTAGCCACCTTCGTCGTTCTGGGTTCCAACGTGACGCATCGACTGCGACTTGAAAACTACGAACCATGGCCTGGGCGAAGTTTCTGTTGAGTGCTGGTCTGCTCACAAGCGGACTTGTCACCCCCGTGGCGCTGTCTGCCGTAAGCGGATCTTGTACGCAGCTGGAGATCAACGCAGGCCTGTGTTCTACTGGCTCCATCAACGACGGCGGTGTCGACATTGGAGCAACGCAAGAAGTTCCAGGCTCACCAACGCGCGGTCATGGTGATGGTGCGGCGAGCGATGCATCAGATGGGGGAAGCAGCGACGGCAGAAGCGGCTCGTTTCCCGACGCAGGATTCGTCAACTTCGCACCGCTGCAGACGGTGATCACCTGTCAGACTCCCGATCCGTGTATGACTCCGGCGGTACGACTGAGTGATCTCATCAATTTCCGCGCGCCGGCCCCGGCGACCTCGATGGAACCCAATGGCTGGGCGGTCGTCGGGCTCGACGCCAACTTCATCGCTGGTGCGGGCGTCGATGTGCAAGGCGGAACTCTGCTCGGACAGCCCGCGCAGGTGCGCTTCACGCCGGTGGGGTTCTCCTGGGACTACGGGGACGGGGGAAAACGCGCGTCCGCAGACGGAGGCGCTTCGTGGGCGAAACGCGGCATCCCCGAGTTCAGCCCGACACCGACCAGTCATGCCTATCTGCGCACCGGGAGCTTCACGGTTCGGATCGCTGTGACCTATGCGGCCGAGTACCGCTTCGCGAACCAGAACTGGCAGCAGATCGAAGGTAGCCTGAACGTGAAGGCACCTCCATTCACCGTCTTCGTAGGCGACGCGAAGACGGTGCTCGTCGGGCGCGACTGTGTGGCGAACCCGCGCGGTCCCGGCTGTTGAGAGCGTTTGGAGGTGTTCGACGGCACCCGACCTCAATGTTGGAGCCGGTGCACAGATTGCGCATAGGCTACATTCAGGCGGAGTGTGGATGCTGAGCTTGCTTGGAAGGAGCACGACATGACCGACACCCCGAACGACCCCGCCGACACACCGGAACCCGAGGCGTCAGCCGGATCAACCGATCAGCCCGCTACGGAACAGCCCGAGGCGCGGACACCCGACGCAACTCTTGCGCCGCAGCAGCCGAATGCACCGGCAATGGGTGCCGCACCCGCGTCACCGGTGCCGTCGGCCGAGCCCCCGGCGCTCGCTGAAGAGACTAGTGCGCCGACGACAGCGCAGGCAGCATCTTCGGCCAACACCGCAGCAGCCGCTCCTCAAGTGCCCGCTCCTCAAACCTCCTGGACTGCGCCCGCGAACACGCCGCAGCCGACCCAGCCTGCACAGCAACCGGGCCAGCCCCAGCCTCCGGTCGCGCAGCAGCCGACTCCCTATTACGGCAATGGCGCTTTCGGCCAGCCCGGCCAAACACCCCAGCCCGGCCAAACACCCCAGCCGGGCCAGGCACCGCAGCCGGCCTACGCCTCCCAGTACCCCTACTCGAGCCAGCAGCAGCCGTACGCGCAGCAGTACGCGACACAGCCCACTCAGCCGATCATCGGCGCTGCCCCGACAACAACGGCGGCGGAGAGACAGCCGAAGAAGCGCGGCATCGGCATGCTCGTCGCCGCTCTTGCGATCGGCGCGCTGATCGGTGGCGCATCCGGTGCCGGTGTGATGGGAATCGTGCAGGCGAGCCAGAACGGGTCGGCCAAGCCGGCCAGTTCGACCGGCGCCGAGAACATCACCGTCAACAACGCGAGTGATGCCACGCCGGTGACAGCGGTCGCAGCGAAGGCCTCGCCGAGTGTCGTGACGATCTCGGTCACGGGCTCCCAGGCCTCTGGGACCGGTTCAGGCGTCATCTTGAGCGCCGACGGCTATGTGCTGACGAATACGCACGTCGTCACGCTCGATGGTCAGCTTGCCAACCCGACGATCCAGGTGCAGGACAACAACGGCAAGCTCTACACCGCCAAGGTGGTCGGCACCGACCCGATCGTCGATCTTGCGGTCATCAAATTGAACAACGCGAGCGGCTTGACGCCGGCGACGTTCGCCGATTCCACCAAGCTCAACGTCGGTGACCGTGCCGTCGCGATCGGCGCCCCGCTGGGGCTCGCCGGCACCGTCACGGACGGCATCGTGAGCGCACTGAATCGCAGCATCCAGATCGCCTCGTCTGCCGTACCGAAGAACGACCAGCAGTCGCAGGGCAACGGCGACCCGAACAACCCGTTCAACCTGTGGAACTTCGACCTCCCGGGCCAGGGGGGTTCGAACCAGACCCCGAGCGCCACGACGGGGACGATCTCGCTGCCGGTCATTCAGACGGATGCCGCCATCAACCCCGGCAACTCGGGTGGCGCACTGTTGAACGCCAAAGGTGAAGTGATCGGCATCAATGTAGCGATCGCGAGTGCCAGCTCGAGCAGTTCGAGCAGCGGCCAGACCGGCAGCATCGGCGTCGGCTTTGCGATCCCTTCGGATCTCGCCAGCCGAGTCTCGTCCGAGTTGATCAAGAACGGCAAGGCCACTCACGGCCTGCTCGGCGCAAGTGTCAAGGATGCCTCGACGTCGACGACGAGCACAACGGTCGGCGCGACGATCGTCTCCGTCAGCAGCGGCGGGGCGGCAGCAAAGGCAGGCCTGCAAGCAGGCGATATCGTGACCAACTTCGACGGCTTACCGATCACGAGTTCATCCGACCTGACGGCGCAGGTGCGCTACCTGGCGGCCGGTGCGAGCGCCAAGCTCACCTACGTACGTGACGGCAAGCCCTACACGGTGGAGGTCACACTCGGCACTCTGACTCAGTAAGCCCTGACTCAGTAAGCTCGCCTGACCGCTTCGTTGAAGGCGTTCATCGGCAATCGCCCGTGCAACTCACGTTGCTCGGGCGATTGCCGTCTGCCAGGGGCCGATCGTGCACCGCCTGGTAAGCTCGACCGAGCCGAGAACGACGGGACACTATGGCGCAAGTGAGTGACGAGGGCACGCTGCCCGGTGTCTCTTACGTCATGCCCGTGCTGAACGAGGTCGCCCATGTGCGCGACGCCGTCGACAGTCTTCTCGCGCAAGACTATGCCGGACCGTTCGAGGTCGCCCTCGCTCTCGGCCCGAGCATCGACGGCACCACGGAGTTGGTGGCCGAACTCTCAGAAGCAGACCCGCGCATCCGAGTTCTCGAGAACGAGATCGGGTCGACCCCGTCAGGCCTCAACATCGCGATCAGAGCATCGCGGTATCCGATCGTGATTCGGGTCGACGCGCACTCCGTGCTGCCGCCGGAATATGCCCGCATCGCTGTCGAGACAATCCTCCGAACGGATGCGGACAACGTCGGCGGTGTGATGGATGCTCAGGGCACGACGTCGTTCGAACGTGCGGTCGCGCACGCCTACGGCAGTGCGCTCGGACTGGGCGGCACAAAACTCCACCGTGGCGGCGAAGAGGGCCCGGCGGAGACCGTCTACCTCGGCGTATTCAAGCGAACAAGCCTGTTCGAGGCGGGGCTTTTCGCCGAGGACATCAAACGCGGGCAAGACTGGGAGCTCAACCGGCGGCTGCGTGCTGCGGGTGGCACCGTCTGGTTCACACCGAGACTCAGCGTCGTCTATCGACCGCGACCGAGCATGAATCAGCTGGCCCGTCAGTTCTTGTCGACCGGACTGTGGCGCGGGGAACTGGTGCGACGCTTTCCGGAGGCCAACGGCATCCGTTATTTTGCACCGCCCGTCACGGTGCTGGGCGTTGTGGTCGGCCTCGTTCTCGGCATCGTCGGCATCGTGCAGGGGAGCATGGGCGTGACGTCGTGGCTGCTCATCGGATTCGTAGCACCAGCCTTCTATCTGCTGCTGGTGCTTGCGGCGACGCTGGCGTCCAGTGGGAGACTCGGATTTCGGGCAACGCTGTGGTACCTGCTGGTGTTGCCATGCATCCATTTCTGCTGGGGGATCGGCTTCGTGCTCGGTTTCCTGTCACTCACGCGCAACATCTCCGCGCACACGGGAAGGTAACCATGTCGAACGAGCCGCCGAAGGCAGACCGCCCGGCTGGGCCGGACCGTCCGACTGGGCCCGACCGACCGGCAGGGGCGGATGCCGCCGGTCGCGGCGCGCGACCGCGTTCGATTGCCGAGTTGCGCGCCATTGCACAGCCGCCAGAGGTGCGTTCGCGCGCGAATGCCGAGCACTGGACGGCGTCGCTCTACCTCCGCGACCTTTCCCCGTATCTGACCTGGGTGCTGGTGAAGACGTGCGTTTCCGCCAACGGTGTGACCGGGCTGATGATCGTGGTCGGGTGGTCCACTGCCGCAGCGCTGCTGATTCCCGGCATCTGGGGTGCCCTGATCGCGTTGATACTCGGCCAGCTGCAGATGCTGGTCGACTGCTGCGACGGAGAAGTCGCCCGGTGGCGCGGCACGTCTTCTCCGGCCGGCGTGTTCCTCGACAAGGTCGGGCACTACTCGACGGAGGCGCTGATCCCGCTCATGCTCGGCGTCCGCGCGGCGGCGTACCCGTTGTTGGTTCCTGAGGACTATCTGTGGACGACCCTCGGCACCTTGCTCGCACTGATCATCGTGCTGAACAAGGCACTCAACGACATGGTGCATGTGGCGCGCGCCAACGCCGGGCTGGCGAAGCTCGCCGACACGCGCAGTGCCTCGGCGCCGACGAACGGCCTGGTCGCCAAGCTGCGCACGGTGGCACGATTCGTGCCGTTCCACCGGTTGTATCACTCGGTGGAGCTGACGATCCTCGCCTTCGTGACGGCAGTGGCTGGCTTGTTCGTCGGCCAGGAACTGGCCAGTCGCGTGCTCGTCGCCGTGCTCGTGCCACTGGCGTTGCTGTCTCTCATCGGGCACTTCGTGGCGATCATGGCGTCGAACCGTGTCCGGCTCTGACGACAATTCGGCCAGTGGCGGCGCATACCCGCCGGTCGCGGTCGGGGTTGTGGTGCTCACCCAGGGCAAGCGCCCGGAGGAGCTGACCCGCGGCATCCGGAGCATATTCGCCCAGGAGAATGTGACACTCGATGTCGTCGTTGTCGGCAATGGCTGGGACCCGGCGGATGCAGTTCCCGCGCTTCCCTTCGCCGTCAAGACGCTGAAGCTTGAGGAGAACCTCGGCATTCCAGCGGGCCGCAACCGAGGGGTGCCGCTGGTCGGCGGCGAGTACCTGTTCTTTCTCGACGACGACGCATCGCTTCCGAGTGTCGGATTCCTGCGTACGGCGGCCGCGCTGATCGAAGCGGATGCCGGCATCGGCCTGGTGCAGCCGCGTGTCGTGGACCCGAGTGGCAGCACCTCGCCGCGGCGCTGGGTGCCGCGCATCCGCAAGGGGGATGCGGCACGATCGAGCAATGTGTTCTCCTGTTGGGAGGGCGCCGTACTGCTGACCCGCGCGGTGTTCGATGCGACGGGCGGTTGGGCGGATCCGTTCTTCTATGCCCACGAAGGCATAGAACTGGCTTGGCGTGTGTGGGATCAGGGCAAGCGCGCGTGGTATGCGGGGGAATTGACGGCGAATCATCCGGCGGTCGAGCCGACCCGGCACGCGTATTATTATCGACTCAACGCCCGAAACCGGGTGTGGTTGGCGCGGCGCAATCTGCCTGCGGTTTTCGTGCCGCTCTACGTCGGCGCGTGGACCGGCATCCAGGTGCTGCGCTGGGCACGCCGCCCGACAGTGCTTCGGGCCTGGTTCGGCGGCTGGCGCGAGGGCTGGCGCAGCGACCCGGGCGAGCGGCGGCCGATCCGCTGGCGCACCGTCTGGCGGATGACGCTGGCCGGACGCCCGCCGATCGTGTGACGGATGCCGCTGCTCGCACTGCTGTTCCCTGCTCTGTTGCTACGCGCTCAGTGTTCGATGACAACGATCGGCGGTTCGCCGAACGCGATGCGCGCATTGCCCAGCACGCGGCGCCCGAGGAGGTGATTGCCTGTGCCGCCGACAACGGCGCCGATGCCGAACGGGATCGCCTTGGCGAGCATGCCTGCGCCGCCCTTGACGGCGAAGCGGCGCAGGAACGACTTCTTCAACTGGTCGACCAGGGGGCCGACAACCGCACGCGGCAGGCTGCTGGTCACGACCTCGCCCCAGTAGACCTGGCGGGTGGTGTCACGGGCGATTGCCTCGGCGCCCCATTGGCGCACGAGGTCAGAGCCTTCTCGGCCGAGCATCAGCGCCATGACCAGTGCGCGGGCACGGTCAGGATCGTCGACGGCCACGCCGTGCACCTCGCTGACCGATTGCGCGAACAGCGCCGTGGCCTCGAGGAAGGCCGCGGTTTCAACACCAGACAGGGCAACGGTCGTGACGGTGCCGATCGCCGGGATCACCGCGGTGGCGCCGACGGCTGCGCCGCTCGTCGTCACGGCTGCGAGGTAGCGCCGCTCGAGGATGCGGATGAGTTCGCGGGAGGACGCATCCGGATTGCGTTTGCGGATACCGCGGATGTGAGCGAGCACGGCCGGTCGTTGGATCGCCATCAGCCGGTCGAAGCCGCGCACGCCCGCGCCGGGCAGTGCGCCGCCGCGAGGGGTACTCATGCCGGTGATGGAGACGATCGGCTTGGTCTTGCGGGCCATTCCTCGAGTCTACGGGTGCTGTGTCGCCGGTCGTTGAGTGAAGCCGAAACGACTCCCGCTCCGCTGGTCGAGTAACGAGCGTCAGCGAGTGTAGCGAGACCTCACAAGCCAGTCTCACGATGGAGTCTGTGACCGTGCACGCATGCATCCGGCTCTTTCGAGAAAGTCGACTTGCCGACGTTTATGCCGACGCGTTCTCGGAATGGGACGAACCCGAGGATGTCGCAGGACCTCAGCCACACAGCCTCAACCATAGAGCCTCGTCGAGGACGTCACGGATGCTAATAGAGGTATAAACACCAGTGTGTCGAAGACTCTGGCAATGCACGCTCCAGGCACATAGACATGAGCAGTGCCCAAAGAATTCTCCGTAGCCGCCGAGATTGTGGGGGAGCGACTTCGAGACATTCGGCACCGGATGGCGCTCAGCCAGGAAGACGTCGCCCACCTTGCCGAGATGCATGTCACCAACTACGGCAAGATCGAACGTGGCCGTGCGAACCCCAGCCTGACGACGCTGATACGCATCGCGATCGCGCTCAACACCGACCCCGGCGAACTCGTGCGCGGCATCGGTGAGTCTGCATTGCCTGTGCGTACGCACCTGCTCACCGCGGCGGAACTGATCCGAGAACGACAACGTTTGGCGCCGTAGGACAGCTCTCCCACATGTACGCATCAGCGTTGGCGAACTTATCTGACCGAGCTGACGGTTACCGGCACCGCTCAGAAGCTCACGCGCCACAGATACTCGTCTCCGTTCTCGCGGCGCCAGCGCACGACCAACACCGTGTCCCGAGCGAGGTCGTGGCCGGTGATCATGAGCGTTTCGGTCGCTCCGGCCGCCAGCGTCACCGGCGCCTGCAACGGCATGCTGCCGCCACCGATCAGGGCGAAGGTGACTCCGCTCAGCGTCTCGAGGCTGGCGTTCCACAACCGGTACCGCGGCGGCGTGCTCCGGTCGAATTGGAAGGGAACCGGATACGCGAGCGGCGGACCATCCGCCGGGTCATACGGGTCGATTGCTCTCAACATGCTGGCAATGTAGCGTGGGCATCCGACGAACGGACCGGATCGGTGGAGACCTGTTTCCGACGCCGATTGTTGAGGGCAAGTCCGTCAAATCGGCCAATCAGGCGCGCTAGGCAACGGACAGCATTCGGCCGCGAGAATCAGCCGGCGTAGTCCTCGTTGTAGCGATCCAGAACGTCGGAGAGTGGTCCGTCGAGCACGAGTGCACCTTTGTCCAGATACAGTCCGCGGGAGCAGAAGCGGCGTAGATCGCTCTCGTTGTGTGACACGAAAAACATGGTTCGTCCGCCGGCAAGCAACTCTTCGATGCGTCGGTAGCATTTCTCGCGGAAGCCCCTGTCGCCAACAGCCAGCACCTCATCGACCAGCAGGATCGGTTCTTCGAGTCGGGCGATGACGGCGAAAGCGATCCGCACCTTCATGCCGCTTGAGAGATGCTTGTACGGCGTATCCAGGAATTCACCGATCTCGGCGAATTCGATGATCTCGTCGAATCGTTCGTCGATCTGCGTCTTCGACATGCCGTGCAGTCCGGCTGTCAGGTAGACATTGTCGCGCACCGTGAGGTCGTCGACGAAGCCTCCGGTGATCTCGATCAGCGGCGCGACGCCCTCTTGCACACTGACGGTGCCCTCATCCGAAAGCACCACCCCGGCGACGAGTTTGAGCAGCGTCGACTTACCCTGCCCGTTACGCCCCACAACACCGATCGCCTCGCCGCGCTGCACGGAGAAACTGACATTGCGCAGCGCCCAGAACTCACCGGGCCGGCTCCGGCGTTTGCGAGAGGCGAACAGATCCTTGAACGATCGTCTCGCTTGACGATTCCGCTTGAAACGGATGCCGACATCCGCCACCTCGATTACGGCCGCGTCGGTCATCAGATCTCCTTCAGCACGGCGCGCTCGGTACGCGAGAACACCCACAACCCCAACGCAAGCAACACCAGCGACAATGCGGCCGCAACGCCTACGGATTCCCAGCGGAGTTCCTGCGGGAAGAACGCTGCCCGGTACAGGCTGAAGATGCCGTCGAGTGGGTTGAACATCGTCAGGGTGTGCAAGCCGTGCGGAATATCTGTCGCACTGTAGATGATCGGGGATGCGTAGAATAGCAGACGCAGGATCAGCTTCACGGCACGCTCGAGGTCGCGGAAGAACACCACCAGCGGTGCGACGATGAGTCCGATGCCGACGGTGAGAATGGCCTGCAGCACGATCGCAAGCGGATAGTAGATGACGTCGAAGTGCACCGGGGCGCCGAACACGATCGCGAAGACGGCCAGCACGGGCAGCGACAGCAAGAACTCGATGCCCTTGGACAGCACGATGCGATTCACCCAGATGGTTCGTGGGATCGTCGTCGAACGGATGAGCTTCGCCTCGCGCAGGAACGCGCGAGTGCAGTCCGAAACCGTTCCGTTGAACCACATCCAGGGCAGCAGAGCCGACAGCAGGAAGACGATGTACGGCATCTCGCCGATCTTGTGCCGGTCGAAGATCACCACGAAAACGAAGTAATAGATGGCCGCCATCAGGAGCGGATCGAGGATCGACCACACGTAGCCGAGAGCGCTGGTCGAGTAGCGCACGCGCAGGTCGCGCTTCGTCAGCAACCAGAGCGAACGGCGATAACGCGCGAAGCGGGTGCGCTGAGTCGGGCGCACTTCCGCGTAGCTGGTGGTCACGGGTCCTATCGTAGGCGTGCGCCGGCGACGTCGATGACGCAGCCCGACGACATCCGCCGGTTGGAAACTAGACGAACAGGTTGGCGCGTTCGAGATCCTCGGCGAAGTCGACTTCGACGGCGTACAGATCGGAGATGTCGACCGGCTCGACGAGCATGCGGTCTTGTTCGATCGCCAACTCGATGCCACGCTCGAAATAGTCCTGGTCTTCGACGCGCTGCAACTGGCGCAACAGTCCCGCCTTGTCGCGGCTGGACACGTAGTTGATGCCAACCGCCTCGCCGAGCCCGCCCTTGACCGTTTTCGACAGCTTCTCGATGAAACCTTCGGCGCTCGTCGTGTACTTGACTTCCTCGTCAGAGACCTTCGATGTGTTGACCGTGACGAACGACTGATCGCGCTCCACCAGCTCAGCGGCACGATCGAGCACGGCCGGATCGAAGACCACGTCGCCATTCATCCACAGCACTCCGCCGGTGCCGGATGCCTGCAGCGCACGCATCAGACTCTTCGAGGTGTTGGTCTGGTCGTACTGCTCGTTGTAGACGAAGGATGCGTCTGGGAACGCCTCGATGATGTGCTCGAGCTTGTACCCGACCACCAGGGTCACCTTGACCTTCGTTCCGAAGGCGTGATGGATGTTGTCGAACTGCTGCTGCATGATGGTGCGACCGTCACCCAGTTCGGTGAGAGGCTTGGGGAGGGAACGACCGAGTCTGCTGCCCATACCTGCTGCCAAGATCACTACCTGGGTGGTCACATCAATCTCCTGTTCATCGGCGAAGCGCCGCGTCTTCGTCTCATGGCAAACAGTCTTATGGCAAACACAGTCTCATGGCAAACACTGGAGAGTCTGCCGAGGGTTCGCCTGCGCAGAGACGTAAGGACACCTCGTTATGCCGGGTTCCAGCTTATCGAGGAGCGTTCGCTCACAGCCGGTTGTTGCACATTCGTAATCATCCTCACGGGTGATACCTAGGGATGATATTTCGCTCGATTGCGTTGAATCGGCACGAGAGCGGGGGGCGCTTGATACGTTAATGAAGTGAGTTCCGTTTCGCCTACTCCGAAAAAAATCGGACCAGAAGAAGAGTCCGAATCTGTGGAGACGGCGGCGAACGCGGGGCCGACTTCGCCCCGCCCTGACCCTCATCCGGAGACCTCGGCGAACCCTCGCAAGCCGCCCGCACGTAAGCCCGCCGCGCGTAAACCCGCTGTGCGTAAGCCTGCCGCGCGTAAGCCTGCCGTGCGTAAGCCGGCCGCGCGTGAGCCCACTGCGCGTAAGCCGGCCGCGCGTGAGCCCACTGCGCGCGAGCCGGCCGCGCGTGAGCCCACTGCGCGCGAGCCGGCCGTGCGTGAGCCCGCTCCACGCCAGCCCGCCACGGGTAAGGCAGCCGAACGCAAGGCGCCGAGCAAGCAGACGCCGGCGAAGGCTGCGGATGTCGTGCCGATTGCCGGGACGCGCACCGAGGCCGCCCCGGCATCGCCGATCCCGGCGCCGCACGTCGAAGAGCCGGTGGTTGACGTGTCTGCACGCGTCACGGGATTACCGGCTACCCGGCCGGTCGCCGCACAGCCTGTCGCCCCATATCCGGTCGCCCCGCCGAACTCCGCCGACGTCGTCTTGTCCATCCAGCGCCTGCGCAAGACCTACGGTGCGACGGTGGCGGTCGACGCGGTATCGCTCGACGTCCGAGCCGGCTCGTTCTATGGAATCGTCGGTCCGAACGGTGCAGGCAAGACGACCACGCTGTCGATCATCGCGGGGTTGTTGCGGCCGGATGCAGGCGCGGTCTGGGTGCACGGAATCGACGTATGGCGCCACCCGTCGCAGGCGAAGCGCTCGATCGGTGTCCTACCGGATCGGTTGCGGCTGTTCGACCGGCTGACCGGAGCGCAGTTCCTGCGTTATGCGGGTACCCTTCGGGGCCTGGATGCTGCTGTCGTGCGTGAGCGTGCGGCCGAGCTGGCAGTGGCGTTCGGTCTGGACGACGCGCTCGGCCGCCTGGTCGCCGACTATTCCGCAGGGATGACAAAAAAAGTTGCGCTGGCGGCGGCGATGATCCACTCACCGCGGCTGTTGATCCTCGATGAGCCGTTCGAATCCGTCGATCCGGTTTCGGCCGCGAACGTGATCGAAATCCTGCGGAAATACGTCGCCGCCGGTGGTACGGTCGTGCTCTCCAGTCATGGCATGGACCTGATTCAACGTGTCTGTGACAGCGTCGCGATCATCGTCACGGGCAAAGTGCTCGCTTCGGGTACCGTCGACGAGGTGCGCGGTGGCGGCAGTCTGGAAGATCGCTTCGTCGAACTCGCCGGAGGGCGCAAGGCAGCGGAGGGCTTGGAATGGTTGCACAGCTTCTCCGACTGAAGCTGACGTTGACGGCGAACGCGTTTCGCCGCAGCCCGTGGCAAGTGTTCGGTCTGATCGTGGCGGCGCTTTACGGCGCCTTCCTCGTCGTCACGGTCGTCGCGGCGCTGGTCACTGCCCGCTTCGCCAGCAACATCGACTTGGTGCGCAGCATCGTGATCGTGGCAGGGTCGGTCACCATGCTCGGCTTCATCGTGCTTCCCTTGGTGTTCCGCAGCGATGACACGCTCGACCCTCGTCGGTTCGCCGTGTTCGGCATCCCGAATTCGCAGTTGGCAACGGCTCTCGCCGTCGCAGCGCTGGTCGGCGTACCGTCGGTCGTGCTCGGGCTGTGCACACTCGCATCTGTCGTCACCTGGTCGAGCAGTGTGGCCAGCGCGATTCTGGCACTGATCGCGGCCGGTGTCGCCACCGTGACGTGCACACTGGTCGGGCGCGTCGCAACCGCAGTCGCCGGGCTGGCGCTGTCGACGCGGCGGGCCCGAGACTTCGGCGGCGCGTTCGGGCTGGTTCTTCTCCTGCTTGTCCTGCCCGTCGTGCTGCTTGTCGGCAACATCGATCGGGGCCACGGCGGGTTGCGGACTCTGCACAGCGTCGCCGATGGCCTGAGTTGGACACCGCTGGGCGCCGTGTGGGCGGTTCCGGCGGACGCCGCACAGGGCGCAGTGGGCGCCGCGCTTCTCAAACTGGTGATCGCCGCGGTGTTCCTCCTGGTGGTCTGGCTCGCTTGGCGAGGCCTGGTTGCGCTGATGCTGGTGACCCCGGGTCGTCAGGCTGCAACACACACGTATGCCGGGCTCGGTTGGTTCGGCTCGTTCTCTCACCGGCCGGCGGGGACGATCGCCGCTCGAAGCCTCACCTATTGGGGGCGTGACGCGCGCTACTGGGTGTCGCTGCTGATGATCCCACTGGTGCCGTGTGTTGGCGTGGCCGCCCTGATGATCGCCGGGGTGCCCGGTCATATCGCAGCGCTCCTGCCGCTTCCGATCATGTGCCTGTTCCTCGGCTGGTCGATCCACAACGATGTCGCGTATGACAGCACGGCGATCTGGATGCACATCGCTTCGGGAACCAAAGGGGTGGCCGACCGGGTCGGACGGATCGTGCCGATTCTGTTCCTCGGCATCCCGCTGATCATGGTCGGATCGATTGTGACCGTCGTCTTCTACCAGGACTGGGCGATCCTGCCCGCCGTGATCGGCGTGAACTCGGCCGTGCTATTGGTCGGCATCGGCCTGTCGAGTATCTCTTCCGCGTTGTTCCCCTACCCGGCGACGAAACCGAACGACAGCGCGTTCGCACAACCGCAGCACACGAGTGCAACCGCCGCGGCCATCCAGTCGGTCAGCTTTCTGGCCATTCTCGTGTTCGTGTCTCCCGTTGTCGCCCTGACGGTGCTCGGCATCGTCGAGTCGCCGGCGTGGTTCTCTGTTGCGCTGGTGGCCGGACTGGTGATCGGCGCCGGCGTGCTCGCCGGCGGGATCGCGGCAGGTGCCGCCGTGTTCGACCGTCGCGGGCCCGAGATTCTCGCCGCAGCCGTCAAGGCAGACTGACCGTCGGCCGCCACGCAGGTGCCGGACATAGACTTGAAGGATGAATCAGGCCAGCATCTCCGATCCCGGAGCGCTTCCCGACGGTGGAGGGACCGCAACGCTCGACCGTGAACTCGAGGAACTGCTTGAGCGGGAGAACATCGAGCCGGGCGATCACGAGCGTTTCTCGCACTACGTGAAGAAGGAGCAGATCCTCGAGTCCGCCGTCACGGGCAAGCCCGTCAAGGCGCTGTGCGGCAAGATGTGGACCCCCGGGCGCGACCCGCAGAAGTTCCCCGTCTGTCCCACCTGCAAGGAGATCTACGAGAGACTCCGGCCGGAGTAGAAGCGCTCACAAATAGAGCGTCGGCAACACAGGGTCTCCGCGGCCGAGCCGGAATGCGACCTCCGGCAGTTCCGCGATCGCGGCGGTGTGGTGAGCGCGGGCGGATGCGACCCCCTCCGCACCGAGATGCGCCTGCTCGGGCGCGCCATCCACGATGAGCGGCACGAGCAGCTCCCGTCCTGTGTCGCGCGGGGGAGCGCCATCCAGGATGTGGATGGCCTCTGCCGTTGCGATGCCGGATGCGTCGAGCCGGCGCACCGCGTGCTTGCGTCCGCCGATGCTGATCTTGCCGTCCGACCTCTTCGCGACCGAGACCCAGTCGCCCGCGCTGTCACGGTGCGCCACCAGTTTGTAGACCATCCCGGATGCGGGTGCTCCCGATCCGGTCACCACCGATGTGCCGACGCCGTAGGAGTCGACGGGAGACGCGGCCAGAGCCGCGATGGTGAACTCATCGAGATCGTTGGTCACCGTGATCCGCGTCTTCACAGCACCGAGTTCGTCCAGGTGTGCCCGCACGGAGCGCACCAGTGACGGCAGGTCGCCGGAGTCCAGCCGCACCGCCCCGAGCTCCGGACCGGCGACCTTGATCGCCAGGTCGATCGCCGCGTGTACGTCGAACGTGTCGACCAGGAGCGTGGTCGACGTGCCGAGCGTCT
Organism: Microbacteriaceae bacterium; assembly: GCA_004297935.1. Taxonomy (GTDB): domain Bacteria; phylum Actinomycetota; class Actinomycetes; order Actinomycetales; family Microbacteriaceae; genus Rathayibacter_A. The sequence continues at coordinate 344,398 of SCRE01000014.1, forward strand.
CGATCTGCGCGCGAAATGCATCCTCTTCGCTATCGTGCAGAAGCGTGAACGAGTGCGCTGCCGTGCCCATGGTCGGGACGCCCCAGCGGCGGCCGGCCTCCAGGTTGGAGGTGGCATCGAAACCGGCGATGTAGGCGGCGCGGGCCGCGGCGACGGCCGCATGTTCATTGGCGCGCCGGGAACCCATCTCCGCGATCGGCCGGCCGACCGCCGCGGACACCATGCGGGCCGCGGCACTGGCCACCGCCGAATCGTAGTTGAGCACGCTGAGGATCAGCGTCTCCAGCAGCACCCCTTCGGCAAAGGGCGCATCGACCACGAGCAAGGGCGAGCCGGGAAAGTACACCTCACCCTCTCGATAGCCGCGGATGCTGCCGTTGAACCGGTAGTTCGCCAGCCAGTCCAGCGTCGCAGGGCGCACGACGTGATCTTCGCGCAGCCAGGCGAGTTCCTCATCGCCGAACCGGAACGCATCGATCAGTTCGAGCAGGCGACCGATTCCGGCGACCACACCGTAGCGCCGGCCGCCGGGCAGGTGCCGGGTGAATGCTTCGAACACGCATTCTCGTTCATGCGTGCCCGCCTCGAGCGCGGCATCCAGCATCGTGAGTTCGTAGCGGTCCGTGCGCAGTGCGGAAGATGTGCCGATCACCGTCTCAGCCTACTGAGTGCGGTCCACTCATCGTCGGGTGACTGTGCGGCCGGCGCCGGCGATTAGGCTGGATGACCGTGGCAGATGCACCGATCGGGATTTTCGACTCAGGCGTCGGCGGGTTGACCGTCGCCCGCGCCGTCCGCGACCAGCTGCCGAACGAATCGATCCTGTACGTCGGTGACACCGCCCATTCACCGTACGGCCCGAAGCCGATCGCCCAGGTGCGGCAATATGCGCTGGACGCATTGGATTCCCTCGTCGACCAGGGCGTGAAAATGCTCGTGATCGCCTGCAACACGGCATCATCCGCAATGCTGCGTGACGCCCGCGAACGCTATTCCGTGCCGGTGGTCGAAGTGATTCAGCCGGCGGTGCGCCGCGCCGTCAGCGCGACACGCAGCCGCCGGGTCGGCGTGATCGGAACACTGGGCACCGTCAGGTCCCGCGCCTACGAGGATGCATTCGCCGCCGCGCCCGACTTGCGGCTGTTCACACAAGCCTGCCCGCGCTTCGTCGAATTCGTTGAAAACGGCATCACCAGCGGTGACGAGCTGCTCGCCGTCGCGGAGCAATACCTGCGACCCCTGCAGCGTGCGAACATCGACACCCTCGTGCTCGGCTGCACGCACTACCCGTTCCTGCAAGGTGCGATCTCGTACGTGATGGGGGAGAGCGTCACTCTCGTCTCCAGCGATGTCGAGACCGCTAACGACGTCTATCGCGTCCTGGTCGGCAGCGGACTCGAACGCACGGAACCGGGTGCACCGATCGTGCGCTACGAGGCCACGGGAGAAGACACGGCAGGCTTCATCCGGTTGGCCCACCGATTCATGGGGCCGACGGTCTCGCAGGTCGAGACGGTGCAGACCGGTGCAATAGAGCTGGGTGCCCTGGGGACGCACGCCCGGGGCAGTGCCGTGCCGCAACGGCACGATCGCTAGGCTGATTGGATGACTGACACCATTCGCAAGGACGGCCGGACGATCGACCAACTGCGCCCCATCACGATCGAGCGAGGCTGGAGCGAGCACGCGGAGGGCAGCGCGCTCATCTCCTTCGGGCGCACCCGAGTGCTGTGCACCGCGTCGTTCACCAACGGTGTGCCGCGCTGGATGGCCGGTAAAGGCAAGGGTTGGGTCACCGCGGAATACTCGATGCTCCCGCGATCCACCAACGATCGCATGGACCGTGAATCGGTCAAGGGCAGGATCGGCGGGCGCACCCACGAGATCAGCCGCCTGATCGGTCGCAGTCTTCGTGCCGTCGTCGACATGAGGGCCGTCGGCGAGAACACGATCGTGCTCGACTGCGACGTGCTGCAGGCCGACGGCGGAACGCGCACCGCCGCGATCACCGGCGCTTACGTGGCACTCGCCGATGCCCTGGAATGGGGCCGTGCCCACAAGTTCATCAGCCAGAAGGCCGTGCCGTTGATCGACAGCGTCTCCGCAGTGTCGGTCGGCATCATCGACGGCGAGCCCATGCTCGATCTGGCATACGTCGAAGATGTGCGGGCGGAGACCGACATGAACGTCGTCGTCACCGGGCGCGGACTGTTCGTCGAGGTGCAGGGCACTGCTGAGGGTGCGCCATTCGACCGCACGGAACTGAACTCGCTTCTCGACCTCGCGATCGGCGGCACGACAGCGCTCGCGCGGTTGCAGACCGAAGCGTTGTCCCCGACGTCGTGAACCCGGCCGTGCCGCAGGCCGCGGACGGGCGCATCCGCGTCGTGCTCGCCACACACAACGCGCACAAGCTGGCCGAGTTCCAGCAGATCCTCGGCCGTGCAATGCCGCAGCTGGAGATCCTCGCCTACGACGGGCCGGAGCCGGTCGAAGACGGCGCCAGCTTCACCGAGAACGCGTTGATCAAGGCGCGTGCCGCGTCCGCGCACACCGGCCTGCCTGCGCTCGCCGACGACTCCGGCCTGTGCGTCGACGTTCTCGGCGGCGCTCCCGGGATCTTCTCCGCCCGTTGGGCCGGCGGGCATGGCGACGACCGTGCGAACCTCACCTTGTTGCTCGGTCAGCTCGCCGACGTGCGCGACGAAAACCGCGCAGCGCACTTCTCCGCGACCATCGCGCTGGTGGTGCCGCGCGCGGCATCCGAAGCGGCGGCGTCCGAAACCGTGGTCGAGGGCATCTGGCCCGGCTCGATCGCGCGTGCCGCGCGCGGTGAGAACGGGTTCGGCTACGATCCCATCTTCGTCCCCGCCGGCGGAACGATCACGTCCGCGGAGCTGACTGCAGTGCAGAAGACGGCACAGAGCCACCGGGCGCGCGCGTTCGAGAAGATCATTCCGGCACTCATCGCCATCGCAGGCGAGCAGCGGCCGAACACACCGAACTGAGAATGGCACTCATTCCTATCTAGGTCGCCGCCTGGCGCGTCCGCGCCCTGCGTGCCTACGGTAGAAGAACCATGAACCACGATCACGCGCACGGAACTGCGAACCGACGACGCCTGTCTATCGCCATCGGCATCGTCGGCGCCGTGCTGATCGTCGAGGCCGGCGGCGCGTGGCTGAGCGGTTCCCTCGCGCTTCTCGCGGATGCCGGGCACATGCTCAGCGACCTCGCCGGACTCATCGTCGCCTTGGTCGCGACCGCGGTCGCCGCCCGTCCTGCCACCGATCGACAGACGTTTGGCTACCGGCGCGTCGAAGTGTTCGGAGCGCTGATCAACGGCATCATCCTGGTGGTGGTCGCCGTGTCGGTGGCGATCGGCGGAATCGGTCGCCTGGTCGGCGGCGAGCCGGGTGAGGTGCACTCGGTGCCGATGCTCGTCGTCGCCGCAGTCGGCCTGATTGCGAATGTTGTGGCACTGCTCATCCTGCGTCAGGGAGCCTCGACATCGATCAATGTGCGCGGCGCGTATCTCGAGGTCTTCGGCGATCTGCTGGGTTCGATCGCCGTGATCGTTGCAGCCGTCGTGATCCTCGCGACCGGCTTCCTGCAAGCGGATGCGATCGCCTCCCTGCTGATCGCCGTCATGATCGTTCCACGCGCGTTCTCGCTCCTACGCGACGTGGTGCGTGTGCTCAGCGAGTCCGCCCCGGCCGAGACGGATGTCGCACGCATCCGTGAGCACATTCTCGGAGCGGCCGGTGTCGTGGCCGTGCACGATGTGCATGTGTGGGCGATCACGTCGGGGGCCCCTGTTTTCACCGCGCACGTCGTCGTGCAGCCTGACGTGTTCCGCGGCGGAGGGGCCGGCGTGCTGCTCGACGAGCTCGCCGGCTGTCTTGCCGAGCACTTCGATGTCGAACACTCCACATTCCAATTGGAGCCGTCAGAACATGCGGCACACGAGGACCATACGCACCGCTAGCGCGGGTTGAGGGCGCCTTTGCATCTATTCGGCGTGCTTGCCGAACACCTTAGGGTCGAGTGTCGTATCTTGCGCTGTGGGGACGCCGGCTTCCGTGGCAAGGGCGGCATTCTTCTTCGCCTTGCGGCTGGCCTGAACATAGTGATAGAGCGTCGGCACCACAGCGACGACGACGGCGGCAACCAGAATCAGGTCGATGTACTTCTCCACGAAGGAAGCGACCGGCGGGATATAGCCGAGGAAATACCCGAACAGCGTCACCCCGACACCCCAGATGAACGCGCCGATGAAGTTGTACAGGCTGTACCTCTTGTAGTTCATGTGCCCGACCCCGGCCGCGACGGGTGCGACGGTCCGGACGACCGGCACGAAGCGCGCCAGAATCACCGCGAGCCCTCCGAAGCGCTCGAAGAAGGCGTTGGTGCGTTTGACGTTCTGAATGCTGAACAGGCCGGTCTCCTTGCGTTCGAACACGCGAGGACCCGCCTTCTTGCCGATCAGGTAGCCGACCTCGCCGCCGAGGAACGCCGACGCCGCAATCGCAAGACAGACCCACCAGATATCGATGTGGATGCCGTGACCGCCCCCGGCCGCGTGGGCCGTGAAGGTGAGCAGTCCGGTGATGACCAGGAGCGTGTCGCCCGGCAGCAGGAAACCGATGAGCAGGCCGGTCTCGGCGAAGATGATCGCGCAGACGACCAGCAGCGCCCACGGGCCGGCCGAGTCGATGATCGTCGACGGGTCGAGCCAGGGGATGAAAGATGCGAGGTGAACCACAGTGCTCCAGTGGGCGACGACGAGGATGTAGAGACGCAACCGATGCCGCGTCGGCGGTGGTGAACGAAAGTAACTTCTGTGAAGTTTAGCGAGCGACTCTGCGCGGTGGGTGAACAGATGCTGATTCTGCGAAAGATCATCCCGTGGATGGACGGGGTGCTGCATGGATGGGGTGCTGCATGGACGGGGTGCGGAAGGGGGGACTTGAACCCCCACGCTCGAAAGCACAGGAACCTAAATCCTGCGTGTCTGCCAATTTCACCACTCCCGCGAGTGCGCCTTACAGCATAGCCCGACGCCAGCGTGCCTGTGGATAACTTCCGCGACGGTTTTGCGTTTCCGGGCATGATTTTGGGATGACCGATGCTGTGCGACTGATCACCGACCGCGTTCGTGAGCGCGTGCGCCACGACAGGGTGGATCCGGCGCTGGCCGCGACGCGCACCTCGCACTATGTTCACGAGGAATTGCGCCGCTATAGCGAGCACGCCCTCGGCGGCTCCGCACCACTGATCGCCGATGAGAGCCGTGCGGCGCAGGAGATCGTCGCCTCGCTGACCGGATTCGGGGCATTGCAGCCGTACCTCGATGATCCGACGGTCGAGGAGATCTGGATCAATGCCCCGAGCCGAGTGTTCGTCGCGCGCGAGGGCGTTCCCGAACTCACTGGCACCGTCCTGACCGCCAGCGACGTGCGGGATCTGGTCGAGCGGATGTTGCAATCCTCCGGTCGCCGGGTGGATCTGTCGAGTCCGTTCGTCGACGCGTCGCTGCCCGACGGATCGCGGCTGCACGTCGTCATTCCGGATGTGACGCGCCATGACTGGGCGGTGAACATCCGAAAGTTCCCCAAACGCATCCGCGAGTTGGGCCAGTTGGTCGCACTCGGTTCGCTGTCGCAGCAGGCTGCGGAGTTCTTGCGGATGTGCGTGCTCGCCGGGTCGAACATCCTGGTCTCCGGTGCCACGCAGGCCGGCAAGACGACACTGCTGAACGCGCTGCTGTCCTCGGCCAGGGCGAACGAGCGGATCGTGACCGTTGAGGAGACCTTCGAACTCGATCTCACCGCGCGCGACGTCGTGGCGATGCAGTGCCGCCAACCGAGTCTGGAGGGCACGGGTGAGATCACGTTGCGTCGCCTGATCAAGGAATCGTTGCGGATGCGCCCCGATCGGATCGTGGTCGGCGAGGTGCGCGAGGCGGAGAGCCTCGACCTGCTTCTGGCACTGAACGCAGGCGTGCCCGGCGCCTGTTCGATTCACGCGAACAGCGCACGCGAGGCCTTGTCGAAGCTCTGCACGCTGCCGCTGCTGGCCGGCAGCAACATCGATGCGAGTTTCGTTGTGCCGACGGTTGCGAGTTGCATCGACATCGTGGTCTTCTGCGAGCTGGATCGCCACGGCCGGCGCCGGGTCAGCGAGATCCTCGCCCCGAGTGGAACGGTGACCACGGGCACCATCGAGGCCAGTCCGATCTTCGCCATCCGCGATGGTCTGCTCGAGGCGACCGGAGGGCATCCGACGAAAACGGCGAAGTTCCGATCGGCGGGGCTGGATCCCACCATCGTATTGCGTCGGGGCCGAGCATGACCGACACAGGCATGACCGACACAGGTATGACCGACACAGGCATGATCGCGGCCGTCGGGCTGCTGCTCGGTGTGGGACTGGTGCTCGCGGTGGCGCCGTTCCTCTGGCCGAGAGTCGTAGTACGGGCCGATGCGCGTCGGCGACGCGCCAACATCCTGCACGTCCAATTGGCGCAGGCAGGCTTGTCGTCGGTGAGCCCTGGAGCCTTCCTCGCCGTCTGCATGCTGACTGGGATCGTGGCTGCCGCACTCGCCCAGGCACTGATCGGTGTCGCAGCACTGGCCATCGCAGCGGCGGCCGCCGGTGCGGGCCTGCCCTGGCTGCTCGTGCGCTGGCGCCGAATCGTGCGGCGACGCGAAAGCCGGACGGTGTGGCCGGATGTCGTCGATCACCTGGTCTCCGCCGTACGGTCGGGCCTGGCGCTGCCCGACAGCGTCGGCGCGCTCGCGCACATCGGCCCGGCCGCCACGCGTGCCGCGTTCGCCGAGTTCGAGCGCGATTACCGGGCGACCGGCACCTTCTCGAACTGTGTGGACCGACTCAAGGAGGTGCTGGCTGACCCGGTGGCCGATCGCATCCTGGAGACGTTGCGAATGGCGCGCGAGGTCGGCGGCAGCGAACTGACCGCCGTATTGCGGGGCCTTGCCGCGAACCTGCGTGAGGAGGCGGCGATCCGTGCCGAGGTCGAGGCTCGTCAATCCTGGGTGGTCAACGCCGCCCGGCTCGGCGTTGCTGCGCCGTGGATCGTTCTGGTGCTGCTCGCATCGCGACCGGAAGCGGCCCTGGCATACAACACCCCGATCGGCACCGCCGTGATCGGGTGTGGTCTGGCCTTGTCGATCGTTGCGTATCGACTGATGATCGCACTCGGCAGGCTGCCGGAGGAGAAGCGGTGGTTCCGGTGAACGCATTCACGGCGTTGGGCGTGCTGTGCGGAGTCGCACTCGGCCTCGGCCTGTGGTCGATGGTGGCCCTGCTCCCGCGGTTGAGCCGGCCGCGCCTGGCCGACCGAGTTGCGCCGTACATCGTCGACCTCTCCGACGAGGCACGCGCGTTGACAGCGCGGCACACGGTGCATCCCTTACCGTTGGTCGGGACTCTCGTGCAGCCGGTGCTCGGCGGGCTGCGCCGCGGCGTGTCGCGCATGCTCGGTGGCGGGGAGACGATTGCGCTGCGTCTTCGCCAAGCAGGGCGAACACAGGCCGGAGCCACCGGGAGCATTGACGACTTCCGCGCCCGGCAACTGCTCTGGGGCGTGTCCGGTTTCGCGGCGGGTGCGGCCACTGCGATCGTCGCCGTCTCGGCGCGGCCGGTGCCAGCCGTCGCACAGATTGCGCTGCCGATCGTGTTCGGCGCCTGCGGATTCGCCGCGAAGGATTGGCTGCTCAACCGGGCCGCCCGCGCTCGTCTGCGTCGGATCGCAGCCGAGTTTCCGACCGTGGTGGAGTTCCTCACGCTGAGCCTGGCCGCAGGCGAGGGGATCCTGGATGCCATTCGCAGGGTCGCGCGCGTCAGCTCCGGCGAGCTCGCGCGCGAGCTGTCCGGCGCCGTCGCCGAGGTGGCCGTGGGCATTCCGATCGCGACCGCACTGACCCGGGTCGGCGACGGCATCCGTCTGCCGATGCTGACCCGCTGCATCGAGGCGATCACCGCATCGCTGGAGCGGGGCACGCCGCTCGTCGAGGTGCTGCGCGCGCAGGCCGCCGACGCGCGCGCCGAAACGAAGCGCGACCTGCTCGAGTCGGCCGGCAAGAAAGAAGTCGCGATGCTCGTGCCGCTGGTCTTCCTCATTCTGCCGACCACGGTCCTGTTCGCGATCTACCCCGGCGTTTTCGTCCTGCAGTCCGGTTTCTGAACCAACACGAGAAACATCTGAAAGAAGGGAAAGGCAGCATGTCGAGATTGGCGGGACGCGGCCGGCGACTGATGCACACGATCCGTCGTGACGAGCGCGGAGACGTGCCCGGCTGGGTGCTCATCACGCTCATGACCGCCGGTTTGGTGATCATCATCTGGGGGCTCGCCGGGCCGGCGCTGAGCAATGTCTTCGAACAGGCGATCAGCCGGGTCACAAGCTTCTGAGCCATGTGGATGGGCATCCGCTGGCACGGTCGAAACTTGCACAGTGAAGACGGCTCGGCGATCGCCGAGTTCGTGATGGTGGTCGGGCTGCTGACGGTGCTGACGCTGTCGGTCATCCAACTGGGTCTCGCGCTGCTCATTCGCAACACCGTGCTGGACGCTGCCGCGGAAGGTGCACGGTTCGCCTCCCTCGCGGACAACTCGCTGGCCGACGGGCGAGCCCGCACCCATGATCTGATCGCCACAGCGCTCGGCGACGGATACGCGCACGGCATCCGGGCGGCGTACGGCGACTACCGCGGGCAGCAGGCGGTCATCGTAACCGTTCGCACACCGCTGCCGCTCATCGGGCTGGTCGGCCTCGAATCCGGAATGGAGGTGAGCGGCCATGCATCCGTCGAAACCCTGGGCGCGGCTCGCCGGTGACGAGGAGGGCTCGTCATCGCTGGAGTTCATCACGATGGGGCTGCTGTTGCTCGTGCCACTCGTCTATCTCGTGCTGGCCGTCGCGAGCATCCAGGGTGCGGCGCTCGCCGTCGAGGGTGCGGCGCGCCAGGCAGCTCGCGTCTACGTGCAGGCGCCTGGCGTCGCGGATGCCGATGCCCGCTCCGCCCGCGCCGTCGACTTCGCGCTCGCCGATTACGGGCTCGACGCCGGACAGGCGCAGCTGTCCGTCACGTGCGCACCGGACCCGGCTCAGTGCCTGCGACGCGACGGCACCGTGACCGTCACCGTGCAGATGCGCGCGACATTGCCGCTGGTGCCGAGCATCCTCGACCTGCGGCAGACCGCCAGCGTGCCGCTGAAGGCGGCCGCGACCCAAAAGGTGTCACGATTCTGGAGCGGCGGATGACACCGGTGACTCGACCGTGGCGCGCAAGGCTTCGCGAAGAGGACGGATCGGTCCTGCCGCTGACGATCTTCTACGGCCTGCTCTGCCTGGTTCTGATCCTGCTGGTCGTGGCTGCGACCTCGCTCTACCTGGAACGCAAGCGACTGTTCACACTGGCCGACGGCGCGGCTCTCGCCGGAGCCGAATCCTTCGAGCTCGCGCAGGTCGAGACAATAGGCGGGCTCCCTCGGGTGTCATTGGAGGGCACTGCCGTTCGGCGCGCCGCACAGGACTACCTGGACCGCGACCCCGCCGGCCGCTTCGAGCGGCTCGCGCTCATCGAGGCGGACTCGGCCGACGGTCGCAGCGCAACGGTGCGATTGGCTGCCACGTGGCATCCGCCGGTCGTGTCGCCGTTGCTGCCGGACGGTATCCGCCTGGAGGTCAGCTCCGTCGCGCGGTCGATCTTCTGGTGACCCTAAGCTGCCTGCCGTGGCCGTCGAGGCACATAGCGCGGAATGTAACGCGCCAGAACACCGGCGCCGACGAGGCCGAGAACGCCGATGCTGACGCTCGCGGCTGCGAGCGAGGTGAGCGCCGTGACGCCGGCGACCCAGAGGGGTGCCGCAGCCTGGCCGGCATCGCCGGTGAAGCGCCACGCACCCAGGAAGGGAGCAGGATTGCCTGGGGGTGCCAGGTCTGCGCCGAGCGTCATCAGGATCCCGCTGCCGATGCCGTTCGCCACCGCCATGAAGATCGCGACGACGATGAACCAGGGCTCGCTGGTCACGAACGCGAGCGCGAAGTGCGCGAGAGCGAGCCCCAGCATCGAGGGCATCGCCGTCCACATCCGGCCGAACCGGTCCATCACCTGGCCGGAAACGTAGAACAGCGCGAAGTCGACGCCACCGGCCAGCCCGATGATCAATGCGGCGTTCGTGTCGCTGAGCCCGATGGAGACGGCGTACAGCGGCAGGATGATCGTGCGGGAGGATCGGATCGCGCCGATCAATGCGGCGCCGGTTCCCATGCGCGCCAGCACGCCTCGATTCGACCAGATGGTGCGGAACAGGCCTCCCGTCCGTTCTTGGGCATCGACCCGACCCGGCGCGGCCGCTCCGCGCATCTTGGCGACCGTGACGGTCGGGTCCGGCACGACCATGAGAACGACGGATGCTGCGGCGCACGCCACGATGTGCACCCAGAAAACCATATGCGTGTCGCCGGTCCAGGCGATGACGCCCGCGCTGATGATCGGTCCGACGAACCAACCGCCTCGGAAGATTCCGCCGAGCGTCGACAGGGCGCGGGCGCGGTATTTCAACGGTACGTAGGTTGTCATGAACGCGTGCCGTGCCAGCGCGAACACGGCGGTCGCCAGCCCGATCAGAAACACGCCGATCGTCAAAGCCAGAACGGTGGGAGAGGCCAGGCAGATCAGCAGGCCGACGATGCAGATCATCGCGGCGCCGACCATCGAGTTGCGCTCGCCGAATCGGGCGACGATCCAACCACTCGGAACGTCGCCGAGCACCTCGCCGATCATGATCATGCCGCCGATGAATCCGGCAAGGGCAAGCCCTGCCCCGAGGTTGTTCGCGAGGATCGGGATGATCGGAATGATCGCACCCTCACCGACGGAGAACAGCAACGTCGGCAGGAATGCGGCCAGGGCGACCTCGCGGATGCTGAACGGCAGCTCATCGGAGGAACTCACTGTCCCCAATCTACCGGTGCGCGCCCGCTCTTCCGGCGTTCACAAAAAGACGGAGATTCTCTGATACTCGCCGTGCACAGGTGCGGCGCTGCGCGTGTCCCCGGGATATCTCCGTCGTTTTGGTGGCCAGGCCTGGGCGCGGGACGCCGCGATCGGCCGCGCAGGTAGGCTTGACGCACGATGATTGAACTGGACTTCACCGCTCAGATTGCGGACTTGCGCTCGACTTTTGCCGATATCCGGGCGGTCGTCGACGTCGACGGGCTGCGTGCCGAGATCGAACGGCTGAGTGCTCAGGCCGGCGCGCCCGACCTGTGGGATGACACAGAGCGCGCGCAGAAGGTGACCAGTGCGCTCAGTCATCGGCAGGCCGAACTGGCGCGCATCGACAGCATCCAACGCCGCCTCGACGACCTCGATGTTCTTGTCGAAATGGCGACGGACGGCGCCGGCGATCAGGAGTCCGCCGACGAGGCGCGCTCCGAGCTCGCCGCGCTTCAGGCGGTGATGGATGACCTCGAGGTGCAGACCCTGCTCAACGGCGAGTACGACCAGCGACCGGCCGTCGTCACCATTCGCGCGGGAGCCGGTGGCGTCGACGCGGCAGACTTCGCCGACATGCTGCTGAGGATGTACCTGCGCTGGGCTGAGAAGCACAAGTATTCGGCGACCGTGCTCGACACCAGCTACGCGGAAGAGGCCGGCATCAAGTCGGCGACCTTCGAGGTCGATGCTCCGTTCGCGTTCGGAACGCTCTCCGTCGAAGCGGGCACGCACCGGCTGGTGCGGATGAGCCCGTTCAACTCGGCAGGAAAGCGGCAGACGAGTTTCGCGGCCGTCGAGGTCATCCCGTTGATGGAGGAGACGGAATCGATCGATATTCCGGAGTCCGACATCCGGGTCGATGTCTTCCGGTCGTCCGGGCCTGGCGGACAGTCGGTCAACACGACCGACTCCGCCGTGCGGATCACTCATATTCCGACCGGCACGGTCGTCTCGATGCAGAACGAGAAGAGCCAGATCCAGAATCGTGCCGCAGCCATGCGGGTGCTGCAGTCTCGGCTGCTCATTCTGCAGCGCGAGCAGGAAGCCGCGACCAAGAAGGAGCTGGCCGGCACGATCACCGCCAGCTGGGGCGATCAGATGCGCAGCTATGTGCTTGCCCCGTATCAGATGGTCAAAGATCTGCGCACCGACTACGAGGTGAACAACCCGCAGAACGTGTTCGACGGCGACCTGGACGGATTCATCGCAGCGGGCATCCGCTGGCGCAAGCAGGATCACACCAAATAGGTGAGTCGCTGCCGGTATCCGCGGTCGCTCTGCTTAGGCTCGAGAGGTCATGATCCGGTTCGACCATATCTCCAAGAAATATTCGGGCACCACGAGGCCCGCATTGGGCGACGTCACCTTCGAGGTGCTGCGCGGCGAGTTCGTCTTTCTTGTCGGCGCGTCCGGCTCGGGAAAGTCCAGTTGCCTTCAGCTGATCCTCAAGGAGGAGAAGCCGACCAAGGGCAAGATCCATATGCTCGGCCAAGATCTCGGCAGCATCTCGAACCGCAAGGTCCCCTACTTCAGGCGCAACCTCGGCGTCGTCTTCCAGGATTTCCGGCTGCTGCCGAACAAGAACGTTTTCGACAATGTGGCGTTCACCTTGCAGGTGATCGGCAAGTCCCGCGGCTTCATCCAGGAGGCGGTTCCGGATGTCCTGACCATGGTCGGTCTGGACGGCAAGGCGCAGAGGCGGCCCCACGAACTCTCCGGCGGTGAGCAGCAGCGTGTGGCGATCGCCCGTGCCGTCGTGAACAAACCGCAGATCCTGCTCGCGGATGAGCCGACGGGCAACCTGGACCCGGCCACGAGCGCCGGCATCATGGCGGTGCTCGAGCGGATCAACGCGGGCGGCACGACGGTTTTGATGGCCACCCACGAGGCCGCCATCGTCGATCAGATGCAGCGCCGGGTGATCGAGTTGTCCGGCGGTGAGATCGTGCGCGACGAGCGTCACGGTGGATACGGCTACACGGCGGTGCTACCCGTTGTGGCACCGACCGCCGCCAGACACAAGCCTGATCTGAAGCCGGAGACGGTCATCGGCCGCGCGGCCGCGCCGCCGATGGCACCCCCCGCGACACCGGTGCCGGAAGCGGCCGTTCCGGAACCGGCTGCTTCGGAGCCGGCTGCTTCGGGACAGGCTGCTCCGGAGCCGGTCATCGAGCAATGGGCATCGCCCGTGGCCTCGGCCGCAGCATATGAGCAGCATGCCGGCGAGCAGCGTGCCGGCGAGCAGAGCGCCGATCCGCTTCCCGAGCAACTCAGCCTCGCCGAACGGCTCGGCTTGCGTGCCCCGGATGACAGCGACGACCTGGTCGGCGAGCAGAACGTGGGGCCGGTCAAATGAGATTCGCACTGGTCTGGTCAGAGGCGGCGAACGGCCTGCGCCGCAACCTGTCGATGGTGATCTCCGTCGTGCTCGTGACATTCATCTCGCTGACCTTCGTCGGCGCGGCGATTCTGCTGCAGATGCAGATCGGGCAGATGAAGAGCTACTGGTATGACAAGGCGCAAGTCGCCGTCTACATGTGCCTGCCGACCGACAACACGAAGACCTGTCTGGGCGCCGATGCCACGCCCGATCAGATCGCAGCGGTCAAGGCGCGGCTGGACTCGCCCGAATTGTCGAAGTTCATCAAGAAGTACTACTTCGAGGATCACAAGCAGGCGTATGCCACGTTCAAGCAGCAGTTCAAGGACAACCCGGTCGCCGACTATGTCACGCCGGACATGCTCAACCAGACGTTCTGGATCAATCTGAAGAACCCGTCGCAGTCCGCTGTGCTCGTCGAAAGCCTGTCCGGAGTGGCCGGAGTGCAATCGGTCACCGATCAGCGCAGCTATCTGGACCAGATCTTCAAGATCCTGAACGCGGCCAGTTACACGGCGATCGCGATCGCCGCACTGATGCTGGTCGCGGCAGCACTCTTGATTGCAACGACCATCAGGCTCTCGGCGTTCTCCCGAAGAAGGGAGCTCGGGATCATGCGCCTGGTGGGCGCATCGAACCGGTTCATCCAGACTCCGTTCGTGCTCGAGGGGGTCTTCGCCGCTCTGATCGGCTCGCTGCTGGCCGGCGGCGCTATCGTCGCGATCGTGCAGTTCTTCGTGCGCGGTTACCTGACCGATCACATCCCGTTCACGTCATTCGTCGGGATGAACGACGCGATCATCGTCGTGCCTGTCCTGATCGTGGTCGGCATCGCGCTCGCCGCCCTGTCCGCGAATGTGGCGATCTCGCGCTATCTCAAGGTCTGACCGCGTTAGACTGTTGGGCTGCGTGCACGCTGGAGCTCTGCGCGCTGGAGTTCAGGGATTGCGAAGCAATCCGGCCACGCCAGCGCCGAGGGAGCCTGCGACCGAGGGACTTTGGTCGTTACACACATTGTCGTTACGCACATTGTCGTTACACACATTGAGGAGACAGTCGTGCCCAGGGAACGTGGCCAGAAGGTCGTGGCCACCAATCGCAAAGCCCGACACGATTACACCATCGAAGACACCTTTGAGGCCGGCCTGGTCCTCTGGGGTACCGAGGTGAAATCGCTGCGGGTCGGTCGCGCGTCACTGGTCGACGGGTACGCGTTCATCGAAGGCGGCGAGGCCTGGCTGGATGCGGTGCACATTCCCGAATACGCCGACGGCACCTGGAACAACCACGCGCCGCGCCGCAAGCGCAAGCTGCTGCTGCACAAGGAGCAGATCCTCAAGATCCAGAACAAGGTCAAAGAGGGCGGCTACACGATCATCCCGCTGTCGATCTACTTCAGCGACGGGCGAGCCAAGGTCGAGATCGCGATCGCCAAAGGCAAGAAGGAATACGACAAGCGTCAGGCGCTGCGCGAGCGGCAAGACAAGCGTGAAGCCGACCGCGCCATCTCAAGCAGGCGCAATCTCGGGGATTAGCCGTACGGCAACGTGTACGGCGGATGCAGCGGGCGTGGTGTCTCTGGTCAGTGCTGAAGCGTCTCGAGGATCCAACCCTGGAGATTGCCGAGCCAGAGGTACACCTGCTGCGCAGGCTCCGCCTCCGGGCTGTCATCGCCTTCGTCGCCGTCGTTCTGGATGCCGAGGCGGTCGGCGAGCACCAGTCTCAGATCGGTGAGCGAGCGAAGCCAGGGAATCGCGGATGCGCGATCGAGTGCCACCTCATTACCGGCACGTGCGGCATCCGCTATCGCGCGGGCATCCGCACGCTTGGCCGTGATCAGTTCGTCTTGCGTGAACCGCCTGAACTCGGCCGCAGCCTCGGCATCCTGACGATACGCATCAGGCAGGAGGCGCAAGACGGCGGGGTCGCTGGGCATGCCGGGCGGCACGGTATCGCGCTCGTCCAGCAGCGCCAGCAGCTCATCCGTGAGGCTGGCGAGGAGCACGCACTCCGCATTCGAGAACTCCAGCACGATGCGGTCGCGACCGGAGTGGCGGGCGCGCATCACGCATCCGCCTTGTCGATGGTGGCCCAGAGCCCGTAACCATGCATCGCCTGGACATGCCGTTCCATCTCTTCCCGGTTGCCTGTCGCAACGACGGCCTTGCCGTCGTTGTGCACCTGCAACATGAGCTTTTCCGCCTTGTGTTTCGAGAAGCCGAAGTACTCGCGGAACACATAGGTGACATAGGACATCAGGTTGACGGGATCGTTCCAGACAATCGTGCACCAGGGCGTGTCGCGCGCGGTCGTGGTGCGCGCATCCGTCTGGTCGTGGGTCAGCGTCACCTGTTAAGCCTGGCATATCGGGCGAGAAGAATGCCGCCGGCATAGATTCGCCGGCCGAAGTGTTGTAGTCTGATGTGCTCGCCATTGGCAGGTATCGCAGAATGACAACTCAACAGCGCGTGATAGTGACCCACCCCCGTGCGGACTGCATGGGAGTGCTCATGGGGATGATCGGTTTCGACATTGCCTGAGCGAATGTGAGAAGCGGGTCGAGGATCCAGGGTTATCTCGTAAACGATCTCTGGAAAACAATAAGTGCCAATTCAAACCGCACTGTCTCCGCTCAGGCGGACTTCGCCCTCGCGGCGTAGTCACCCCTTCAGCGACTAAAGAGACCGTCAGACCGGGAATGCTCTCTACCCGGACCCTGGCGTCAGCTAGAGAGATTGCTTTTATGTTCTGTCTTGGGGCATAGAGGGACTCAAACCAGGGCTGGGCTTGTCGGATTAAGTGCCAGTGGCAAATTTCGGAGCCGAGTAGAACGCTTGTACTGGCTACACCCGTAGAAGACATATGACCACAGCAGTGGACGGGGGTTCAATTCCCCCCATCTCCACCACCGGTCGCTGTCACGCGTTGCATGAGATCCATTACGCGCAAGCTGGGGCCTTTTCCGCTCGCGGAGTGGGCCCAGTATTGACTGTTGTCCCAGTATTGTCTCGTGCCTACACTTTGCCCACAATTCTTTGAGCGCAACGTGATTTCATAGGGCCCCAGAGGGGCCATCGTGATCACACTGGGCGTCACGAGACTTAACTCAGGGTTGCGACCAGACGGCTCGGATGTTGGCGTTTCGTGCTCTCTGGTCCAGCCTTTCAGCGACCTCGTCGAGATCGTCCTCAAAGAGATCGGCGTAAGTGTCGAGTGTCATCGCGGCCGACTTGTGGCCGAGCATGCGTTGGACGGCTTTCACGTTCGCGCCGGAACTCACGGCGAGACTCGCAGCTGTGTGGCGCAGATCGTGCGGAGTCAGTCGTTCGACCTCGGAACTCGTCAGCGCGGCGAGAAACCACGACGAGGTGCCGGCGCTCGTCTTCGGCCGGCGGAGAAACTGCCCGAAGCGATCGGCGAAGACGAGATCATCGGGTGACTTGCCCTCACAGAGTTGCGCCAGGGGTTCGCTCAGAACGTTCGGAAACGGGACGGCGCGTTTTTCCCGGGATTTCGGCGCTCCAACGAGAATGTTGCCATCGACCTCGGTAGCCGTACGACTGATCTGCAGTCGACGCCGCAACATGTTAAGGTCTCGCACCCGCAACCCGACCGCTTCTCCCCACCGCAACCCGCAATACGCCAAGAGGACGATCATCGTTCGTTGCGTTGGTGTCGACGCAGCAGAGGCGAAGCGGATGACCTCGGCGTGGCTGAGATAGCGCCGCGGCTTGTTCGAGACCTTGCGTGGCGCTCCCTCGGTGCGGCGCGCGACATCCTTGGGCACGCGGCCGTCCTTGAGGGCCATGTCGAGGATCCCGGTCAGAACGCCGCGCGAGCGGTGTACCATCGTTGCCGATCGCGGTTGCGCGTTTGCAGCGGGGATGTTCTTGCCGTCGCTCTTATGGGTGACCGCTGTTCCCTGGCCGAGCTCTCGGATCCACTGTTCCAGAGCACTCGGACGGATTGCTCCCACAGGCGTTCTGGTCCATCGTGGACCGACGTAAACGCGCCAGGAGACGGCGATGGAGTGGTAGCTCGAGGGTTTGAGTGCTTGCTGCTTGTTCGCCAGCCATTCGACGGCCAACTCACCGACTGTGACTCGCGCGGCAGCTGCGGACACGAATGCGCCGGTCGCCTTTGCGACTTCGAGGTTGGCGAGGTACAGCTCGGTTGACCGCTTCGTGGTGAAGCCGCGCTTGTCCGTCTGGGCGTGCTCCGGCGTGCGATAGCGCACGCGCTAACGGCGGCCAGCTGTTGTTTCGTATGGAGTGATGCTTCCCATCGTTACCTCCTGAGCCTGATCGGCTCCCAAACTTCCGCTGAGCTTGAAGTGCTTCCACTAAAAAGTTCCGTGAGTAGTGGGAGAATGGGGCGCAACATCGTTTGCGTGAGAGCTGTCGAATCCCAGCAGGATAACTCCGTACTCTTCTCGTTCGCCCCGATAGCGGAGCTGCACCCTTGACGCGGCCTCTTAACGCGCGAGAATGCTTCGTGCGGGGCGGCCGAGAACCTATTTCTGTCGGGTTCAGTAGTGGTAGCGGGCTTGCAGGATGATCACGTAGGCGTCATCGACGAGGTAGACGAGTCGATTGGCTTCGTCGATGCGACGCGACCACGCTTCGGCAAGTGCATGCTTCAGGGGTTCCGGCTTGCCGACGCCGCCGAACGGGTCGTCGCGCAGGATATCTTCGATCAGGAGATTGATCCGTTTGAGCGTGCGCCGGTCTTGTCCCTGCCAGTAGAGGTAGTCTTCCCAGCCGCCGGCCGTCCAGGCGAGCTTTCTGTCACTCACTGGTCGAGGTCATGCTCCGTGACGTTGCCGACGCGCGCGCTCTCGATGGCGTCGATGAGTCGGCGGGCGTTCTTGGGGGAGCGGAGCAAGTAGGTCGTCTCGAGCAGTGCGTCATACTCGTCCTTAGACATCAGTACGGCGGACCCGCGCTTGGAGGTGATCTCGACTTCGGTCTGGTCGAGGTTGATGCGCTCGATGAGTCCGAACAGGTCGCTTCGCGCTTCGCTAGCTGTGATGGCCATCATTCCTCCAAGTGGTACAAGATATCGTACCACTCATCGAGCGGATGTCTGCTAGCGCTGCTCCGGACGGCTGGTGCCGGGAGCTCGTTTGCTGAGCGCTTCCCGGCTCAATCCCGTTCGCGCCGCGAGAGAGTTCCAACTCTCGCCCTCCTCTCGGAGCTGAGTGATCAGCTCATCACGTTCGAGAATTGCGGCGTCCTGCTCAAGTCGGAGCCGACCGAGGGCCTGCGAAACCTGGCTAGTCGTTTGAGGGCGTCGGCGCGGCCGCCCCATCTGGCCTCGAGCCCGAGCAATGCGCCGGCGGTGTACCGCTGTGCAGCCTCCCGCTCGTGCTTGTCAGCGCGCCGGATCGAGGTCGCGTCGTGTTCCTGCCGCTGCCTGACGTAGGACGCAGCTCGGCGTTTGTTTCTACTCGAATCCGCCCGATTTGACATGCAACCAGGTGTTTACACGAAACCCCTGTCATTTCGGGGCTGGGCGAGCGCTCCACTAAAAGTGCCTGCGTGCATTCGCTCTAGCTCGTTTTGTTTGCATCCTCACCCGTGTCTCCTGAGTGTTGATTGTCCTTAGTAGAGCTTCGTCACCCATGTTGTTCCGGTCTTGTGGTCTTCTCCACTCCCCTCTCCTCTTGGCTTTGTCGCTGCCGGAACGTAATCGACTTGCGGCTACGGCTGGGTCAAAGCGACAACCGAGACCCACACGGCCGCGACAGCGGCGATCAGAGACAGGACGCCTGCCGCAATCCCGATTCGTTGACTTCGGATTCCCTCAATCGACGATGAACGGTTAGTCACAGCGGCTAGATTCTCAACCATCGCAGCGTCACGAGCTGCGAGTCGCCGACTGCGTATCAGAGCCGCATCTGCCCAACGTTCGAGGACATTGGGATCGGTCTTCGCCTTGGGACGAAGTGGTCCCGGGCCCGTCTCCAGAGCGGGAATTTGGTTCGCGCATACGCGAGGGTCGCTGGCCAAATCTTCGATGTCCGACGCAACAGCCGAAAGGTCTAGGCTCCCACGAAGGATTGAGGACTGTTGAGGAGCAAGGCCATCCGTACGGGTGGCCTTGCTTCTGTCTCGATTCTTGCGGTGTGGACTCTGTTCGGTGAACGGCTGGAGTTGTTCTTTCATCCATCGCCCGGTGGATGGACCGATTCCACCCATCCGGTTGGTGCGGGACGGGGGTAGAAGGATGACCACTTTTCGAGAACGCTACTACTCTGGCGCTCCGCTTCTGCTGCCCAATGCCTGGGATATCGGCACAGCCCTGGCCTTTGCGGCGGCGGGCTTCCCCGCCGTAGGCACCACCAGCTTTGGCATTGCGGCAAGCGCCGATCTCGACACGCGAAGAAAATCCTCGAGGCGTAGCTCCCGTTTCAGCACCCGCGGAC
Source organism: Microbacteriaceae bacterium (assembly GCA_004297935.1). Taxonomy (GTDB): domain Bacteria; phylum Actinomycetota; class Actinomycetes; order Actinomycetales; family Microbacteriaceae; genus Rathayibacter_A. Next base: position 364,235 of record SCRE01000014.1, read on the forward strand.
CACTCGCGGCAGCAGCATCGTCTTGATGAGCCGCCATCGTCTGCTCTCGATCGCTCGTTGGAGTGAATCGCTCTTGTGAGTATTCTTGCGGCGTGGCTGGTGTGGATCGGACGTATGCGTCGGGCGACGTGAGGATGGTGTTCACGGAGAGCGGCATCGCCGGCGGGACCGTGTTCGTTCTCGTCCACGGGATCGGAATGGGTCGCATCGTTTTCGACGGTGTCGCGGAGATCCTGGGAGAGCACGGGAAGGTATACGCCGTAGATTTGCCGGGCTTCGGCGACTCCCCGGAACCGGGAAGTGCGCACAGCATTGAGATGACGGCGGAGTTGATGGCGCAGTTCATCGTGGACGAATCCCTTGGCCGGGTGGTGCTGGTTGGGCATTCGATGGGAACGCAGGTTGCTGCGGAGATAGCTGCGGCGCATCGTGAGCTGGTCGATGGGCTCGTGTTGATCGCTCCGACGGCGAACCGCCACGAGCGGACGGCACGGCGCCAGGCGGCACGGATGATCCAGGATCTGTCCGGGGAGAGCCCGAAAGTGCTCGCGCTCGGCATGGTCGAATACGCCAAGACGAGCCCGCTGTGGTTCTCGAGGAAATTGGCGATCATGCTCGATCACCGGCTCGAGGACGTTTGCCCGCGCATCTCGGTCGAGACGCTCGTGTTGCGGGGCGAGACGGACCGGGTCTGCCCGCGTGAGTGGGTGGCAGAGGTGACGGAGGCGCTGCCTCATGGGATCATGCGGGAGATCCCGGGGCGCGGTCATGAGGCCGTGATCAAGAGTCCGCAGCCGGTCGCCTCCATGATTCTGGAGCACGCGTCGAAGGGAGGATCCCCAGCTCGACTCTGAGATGAGCGGCCTGTGCACAGGCTCGGACGCCCCCATCGGCTGGTGCCCGTGTCGGCTGATCGCACTTCCGGCACTCGCGTGTATCGCTAATCGGCCAGCGGCACGGCTTCGGTCCCTGTTTCGGGTTCTGTTTCGAGTTCCGGCACGGTTTCGGGTTCGGCCGGGCGCGTGAGCACTGCGAGGGCTTCGCGACCGGGCATGAATGACACGGCCGCGAGCATCCCGACAGCGAGGGCGAGGATCGTCAGGAAGACCAGGTGGGTGCCCGCGGCCAGGTCGACCACCGACGGTGTGCCGCCGCCGGTGGCCGCGTTCACGATGGCGCCGAACACGGCGACACCCACTGCGCTGCCGACGGAGCGGGCGAACATGTTGTTCCCGGTCACGACACCACGCACCTCCCAGTCGACACTCGCTTGCGCCGCGATCAGCGTCGGTGTCGCGACTAGCCCCATGCCCGCACCGATGATGGCGCAGAACAGGGCGATCTCCCACACCTGCGAATGAGCGCCGAGACCGAGCATCAGACTGGCGCCGACCAGCACGAAGGCCGTGCCTATCAGGGCCGTCGCGCGGAAGCCGATCCGCAGATAGAAGCGTCCGGCCAGTGCCGCGGTGACCGGCCAACCCAGGGTCAGGAACGCGAGTGCGAAGCCTGCCACGAGCGCGCTCGTGCCGAGCACGATCTGCGCGAAAGTCGGCAGGTACGATGACAGCCCGATCACGATCGCGCCGACCACCGCCGACGCGAGCGTGCTCGTCAGCAGAATCCGTCGGCTGAACACCCAGAGCGGCAGAATCGGATGCTTCGCCCGCTTTTCGACAACGACGAACCCGATCAGCGCCGCCGCGGCCAACGCGAAGATGCCGATACCCCACGCCGAATCCCACGGCCAGGACACGCCGCCTTCGAGCAGTCCGAGGATCAGCAGCGTCGTTCCGCCGGTCAGCAGCATGGCACCGGGGTAGTCGATCGCCTGTGCGCTTTTGATCGTCTTCTCGTGGAAGCTGCGCCAGATCATGAGCCCTGCGAGCAGGCAGATCGGAACGTTGACGTAGAAGATCCAGCGCCACGACGCGTAGTCGGAGAAGATGCCGCCGATCGCAGGACCGATCACAGAGGCGAGTCCCCACACAGCGGCGAGATAGCCCTGCACCTTGGCCCGTTCGGCGACGGTGTACACGTCGCCGGCGATCGTCATGCTCATGGGCGCCACTGCGCCGGCGCCGACTCCCTGGACCAACCGGAACAGAATGAGCGTGGGCATACTCCACGCGAAACCGCTCAGCACCGACCCGAGCAGGAAGACGCCGATGCCGAGCAACATCACCGGCTTGCGGCCGAAGATGTCCGCGAACCGTCCGTAGAGCGGCACGGTCACAGCCTGAGCCAGTAGGTAGATCGAGAACAACCACGGGAACTGACTGAAACCGCCGAGGCCTCTCACGATCGACGGCACGGCCGTTGCGATGATCGTGGAGTCCAATGCCACCAACGCAGTCGAAAGCATCAACGCGGTCAATAGGGGTCCTCGTTCGGACCGCAACCCGATTCCGGTGCGCGTGCTCGAGCTCAATGGGTTCCTTCCGGCGTGCTCAAACTACAAGTCACCGGAAACAGCGCATATTCCTGACGGCCCGAAAGTCGTCATGCCTCCGTCGCACGGTGACGTGCGATGTGCGTGCCCGAATCGACGGCGGCCGGCACAGCCATTCCGGCATCTGGCGCAAAACGGTCCAGCGAGAGCAGCCACTCATCCGGCGGCTCGGGCCACCAGCGCCCCGGCGGCAGACGGCCGAGCGTGCGCGCGACGCCCGCTGCGGATGCCCCGCACGGCACCACTCGACTCGGTGCGGCCGCGGCGAGCGCACCGAACCACCAGTGTTTGGCGGTCGGCGACAGGGCATCCGGATCGAGAACGAGGTAGTAGTCGGGCAGTGCCGTGGCCTCGCTGCGGAGCGCGGCGCGTGCCGCCAGAACGGCGACTTCGATCGTGCCGAACGGTATGGTCTCATCGAAGAAGCCGACCCATGCGTCTTGCACCGCTTGGAGCGGATCGTGATCGTGCACCACATACGCGGTGTGCGCCCGGCTGACGAACTCGCGCTCCGCACCGGGCGGATCGGACCGGATCGACGCGGCGCGAACGTTCGGCAGGGTGTCGAGCTCGGCGAGAATCGTCTCCACCACCGCTCCGACGAGGATCACGACCGTGCTGTTGGGCTTGCGCACAACCTCCAGTCTAGATTTGTCGCCACACCCGGGCTCGGCCCCGGTGCTTCCGTTCCTCCCTGGCCGGCTACGGAGTGTTCCACGACTCACTGCGCATTCATAGCCGACGTCGGCCCACTCACATGGTCGCGCGGTCCATAATGACAACAGGTGCGGTTGGCCGCGGGTCGGCGGCGGTGAGGCCGTTTCCAGGCATTGAGAGGCCAGGCATTGAAGGCCAGGCATTGAAGGGATGACGCTCATGATCGGGCACGGGTTCGGCGGCATGATCGGCATGTGGCCGCTCATGGCGGTCGGGATACTGCTACTGGCCGGAATCGTGGCGCTGATCGTCTTGCTCATCATCCAGCTTGCGCACGTCGATCGTGGTGTGCTGCCGCCGGGCGGCGGCCCGGAGTCGACGCCGGCACGCAAGATCCTCGACGAGCGTTACGCACGCGGCGACATCGACGATGAAGAATACCGGCGACGGCGCGAGACCCTCAGATAGTTGGCGTCGACCGGGCCCGCCGAACCGGTCACGTTCGGGCGGGTCTGCGCGGCCGTTCCATTTTCACGAGCACGATTCCGCCCACGATGAGGGCGCCGCCGGCGGCCTGCAGCAGCGTTGGTACCTCGCCCAGAACCCACCAGGCGAACAGGATCGCGAACAGGACCTCGAGCAGCCCGACGAATGACGCGACCCGCGAGCCGAGCTTGCCGGCGGCGAGGATTCCGGCCAGATACGCGAATGCCGTGGAGACGACCACGACGACGCCCATCGGCACCAGCCAGGAGACGCCGACGTGCCCGAGCAGTGTGACGGGAGTGAAAGAGAAGGTGAATGGCACCAGCCTCGCGCTTCCCGCGGCAGCGAGCGCGACCGCGCCGACGAGCAGGCCGGAGCACACGACGACGACCGGCGGCAGCGGGTCCATCGAACTCGCCGACAAGAGAAAGTAGCCGGCGACGCAGACGGCGGCGCCCAGTGCGAACACCACGCCGAGGAGATCGAGACCGCCGGCACCCGACGGGTTGATCACCAAGAGCAGGCCGGCAATGCTCAGCACGGCTCCACCGATCACCAGAAGCGTCGGCGGGATGCGCGTGCGCGCCCAGCCCAGCAGCACCAGCAGGATCGGTGCCGAGTATTCGATCAGCAGCGCGATGCCGACAGGAAGGTGCTCGATCGCGGCGAAGTACAGCACCTGCGTACCGACGACGGCGATGATGCCATAGGCGAGGATCAATCGCCATCGCGTAAGCAGAAGCCCGTAGCGCCCGCGCAGTGCGATCAGTGCCGGGATCAGGAGGACCAGTCCGCCACCGCCCGCACGCACCGCGACCGCGCCTGCGGGGGACCAGCCTGCCTCGAGCAAGGGTTTGACGAAAGCGCCACTGGTCGCGAATCCAGCCGCCGATGCCAGAGCGAGGACCAGGGTCGATGTGCGTGTGCGTTGCGAGACCGGACGTTTCTCGGTGGTCACCGCCATCGGCCGATCCCCTTCATGTCATGAGTAAACTAAGCTATGGTAGTGACACTACGTCACGCGCGTGTCAGGAGTCAACATGCTTTTTGCCTATGACACCGAAGCGATGCTGGTCTTCATGGCGGCCCTGATCAACACGGAACCCGGTGCATCTGCTTCCGGAGAAGATGAGCTGACAACGCTCGAGCAACTGGTCGACCTGACCGAGCGGTTCGGCTATGCGGTGCGAACGGATCACGATGCGGCGGAACTCGCGGCGATTCGCCGTGTACGCACGGAACTGCGCGGATTCTGGGGTCTCGACCGCGAACATGCGGCCGAGCGCGTGAACCGGATCCTGCGCGAGGAACGTGCCCTGCCACAGCTGGCCAGGCACGAGGGCTGGGACTGGCACATTCACGCGACACCGGCCGGAGCCCCGCTGGTCAGTCAGATGCGCGTCGAGGCCGCAATGGCGCTCATCGACGTGATCCGCGCCGCTGAGACCGAGCGTTTGCGTGACTGCGCGGCAGACGACTGTACCGCCGTGCTGGTCGATCTTTCGCGCAACCGATCAAAGCGTTACTGCGACGTCGGCAACTGCGGCAATCGCATGAACGTCAATGCGTACCGCGCTCGCCGCGCATCCGCTCAGAATCGATCAGCGGAGTCGACTCGCTGACCCGGCTAGACGGGGCCGACGGTGAGCCCGGCACAGATCAATTCGGCCAGAGCAGGCAGATCGTCCGCGCCGTCGTCACGTTTCGGCTCGCTGCCACGATGCGTAAGCGGGCGCACCGTCAAGATCGCGACCCAGGCCTGGGCCGCCGCGCGCAACGGCGCGCTTGCGAGCGGCCGCATGACGCTGGCCTGCAGCACGCGCTCGATCAGAGCCTGCACATGCTTGCGGTGTTCGAGCAGATGCGCGAGCACCTCGGGATGCGTGTGCTGCTCGCGCTGGATGATCACCCGGACGACGTCTGACGCACCCTGCAACTCGTACAGTTTCTTCGTCACGTTCAGCAGGGAACGCACCGGATTTCCCGTTTCGACCAACGGCGCGGTGTCGACCGGGCCCAGATCAAGGCGTTCCGCCACCAGCGTGCGCAACAGGTCCGCTTTCGCGGGAAAGTAGTAGAAGAGCAGCCCCTTCGGAACGGCCGCAAGCGCGGCTATCGCCGACGTGGCGGTCGCAGCGAAGCCGCGCGCGGCGAAGAGCTGCTCGGCGGCATCCAGAATGCGCGCGCGTGTCCCTCGTCCGTCATCCATCGGGTTCCTCACTGCTCAGTGTTCATCACTGCTCAGTAGGAGCGTGCGGGGCAGTCGAACCGCCCCGCACGCTCCCATACTCGGGAATCAACTGCCCAGCACGGGCTTAGATGCCCGGTACGGGCTTGATTGTTCAGTGCGGGATTGCCTTGTGGTGCGTCCGCATCGTCGGCTGCAGCGCGAGCAGGGCAACGATGATTGCGACCCCGCCGCAGATCCATGACGTCCAGGCGGCGGCCGTCGAACTGAAGTACACACCCGCCCATGGCGAGATGAACAGCAGCACACCGATCACGCCCTGCACCCATTCCATTCGCATCATGCCGGGCATCGCGAGGTTCCATACGCCGGGAATGATCAGCAGGACACCGAGCACGAGCATGAGGGCGATGGATGCGCCGGCCGGTGCCGTCCAGATCGTCGCCAGTGCGGCGTACAAACCAGCGGCCACAGCCACCCAGTCTTCCCACCGTGTCCATTTCTTCATTGAGACCAGCCTCCTTGTCAACAGGTCAACAGCTGGCTCCCTTTCGAAAAGGGGGTCGATCTCATTGTAGCTCTGTTGCTGACTGACCGCCCGGTCAAATTGTCAACAAAATCTTGCCGATGTGAGCGGAGGACTCCATCCGGCGGTGCGCATCCGCCGCCCGGTCGAGTGGGAAGACGCTGTCGATGATCGGCCGTATCTGCCCGCTCTCGATCAGCGGCCAGATATTCGCGCGGATCGCCGCGATGATCGCGCTGCGCTCGGCCAGCGGCCGGGCACGGACGGTGGTGCCCCAGATCAGGCCACGTTTGGCCATCAGTGCGCCGATCGAGATCGTCGAGTCCGCCCCGCTTCGATTCGCAATCGTCATAATGCGACCGCCGACGGCGAGCGCGCGGATGTCACGCGCGATATAGTCACCGCCGACCATGTCGAGGATGACATCCGCTCCGGTGCCGGCCGTGATGGTCTTGACTCGCTCGACGAAGTCCTCGGTGCGGTAGTTGACGCCTGAGGCACCGAGCGAGTGGCAGAAGTCCACTTTATCGTCGGTCCCGGCCGTGGCGATCACCGGCGATCCGACGGCCACGGCCAACTGGATCGCCATCGTGCCGATCCCGCTCGAGCCACCGTGCACCAACAGCGTTTCTCCGGGGGCCAGACGTGCGGCCATGAAAACGTTCGACCAGACGGTCGCGGCGATTTCGGGCAAGCCGGCCGCCTCGATCAGATCGATGCCTGCGGGCACCGGCAACACCAACCGGGCGTCGACGCTGACGCGTTGCGCATACCCACCGCCGCCCAGCAGCGCGCAGACGCGGTCGCCGGGAGCGAACCCGGCCACCTCTGAGCCCGTGCGAGCGACGGCGCCCGACACCTCGAGCCCCGGCCAAGCGGGGGCTCCCCCGGGGGACGGATAGAAGCCCTGCCGCTGCGAGATATCCGCTCCGTTGACGCCGGCCGCAGCAACGTCGATGAGCACATCGCCCGGCCCGGGTCGCGGCTGATCCACCGCCGTCATCCTGAGCGCGTCCGGACCGCCCGGCCGGGGAACGGTCACCGCTCGCATCTGGGGCACGGCGTGCGCGTCGTCTCTCATCGTGTGCTCCTCTGCTGTCGACCCGGCTCATTGGCCGGCTCATTGGCCTTACCGCAGCGCGTCGAGCAGCACATCGTGCAGCGCGCCGTTCGTGGCCAGTGGCGCACCGCTCCACAGGCCGGACTCGCCCGTCACGGAGGTGAAGCGTCCACCGGCTTCCTCGACGATCGGGATCAGCGCCGCAACGTCGTATGGCTGCACGCCGAACTCGCCGACGGCATCGATCAGTCCCTCGGCGAGCATCGCGTACGACCACAGATCGCCGTAGGCGCGGTCGCGCCACACCTGCCGGGTCAGTGCCACCAGCCGGTCGAGATAACCGGCCTGGTCCCACTGTTGCACGCTCTGGAAGCTGATCGAGGCGTCCGCAAGTTCGCTGACCCCCGATACGCGGATGCCGTACGGCTCGCCTGCACCCTCGCGCGCCCAGGCGCCGCGGCCTTTCGCCGCCCACCAGCGCTTGCCCAGTGCCGGGGAGCTTGCAACGCCGACGACCGCAACCCGATCGACCACAAGCGCGATGAGGGTGCCCCACACCGGCACGCCGCGCAGATAGTTCGCGGTGCCGTCGATCGGATCGATGATCCACTGCCGGGAACTGTCGCCCTCGATGCCGTATTCCTCACCGTAGATCCCGTCGCCGGGGCGCTCCGCGGCGATCAGCGAGCGGATGGCGCGCTCGACCGATTGGTCGGCATCCGTCACGAACGTGCGATCCGGTTTCGTCGAGACGTGCAGGTCGTTGGCACGGAAGCGGGTCGATGAGACCGCGTCGGCGGCATCCGCCAGGCGAAGCGCGAGAGCGAGGTCGTCGTTCGGGGCAGAATCGGGCACGGCCGAGCTGAGGGTCGCATTCACCTCTCCAGACTAGACGCGTGATCGAGTTGGCGTCGCACGCGCTCGTGATGCTAGTGTTATCCCTCGGTTCGGCTTGTGTTTTCCAGTCGAAAGCGCACCTCTAGCTCAATTGGCAGAGCAACTGACTCTTAATCAGTGGGTTCCGGGTTCAAGTCCCGGGGGGTGCACCCCAGAAGCCCGAAGCGCGAGAAGGAAGAGCATCACCGCGTGAGCGTCGGTCACGGTGCGGTGGTTGCCCACGACGCCCCTTGTAGCAATGCGGATACGGCGGTGGAGAACTGCTGCCAGACTGCCCGCTCGTCGCCGAGTGTCTGCTGGCCCGATGCGGTCAGTTCGTATTCGCGCCGCCGTCTGCCGCCGATGATGTGCCATCTGCTGGTGATATAACCGGCTCGTTCCAGTCGGTGCAATGCAGGGTAGATCGTGCCGGTCGGCAGATCGAACGTTCCTCCGCTTCCGGTTCTGACGGCCTCGATGATCGCGTACCCGTGTCCGGGGCCCCCTTCCAGAACGGCTAGGAGCAGCGCATCGAGGTGCCCTTTCAGCGCTTCGGGCCTCATCGGCAGCATGGCGTCTCCTGTCGGCCTTCTCGTTGTGGCCGTCCCACTCTGGCCCGTGGGAAGCTTATGGCATATAGTAGCAACACTACGTATCGTATTGCTACCTATTAGTGATGATCATCATGCACGAGGCGCCTCGCTTTCCGACTCTGACCGATACAGGTGCGCACATGCCGGAAAGCGTGGGAAGGAAGGCGGCGAACCTTGCTCGGGCAGCTGCACAGGGATTTCGTGTTCCCAACGGGTTCGTGGTCACCACGGCGGCGTTGCGTGAGCTCGGAACCGATCCAGATGCGACGCTCGCTGAGATAGCTGCCGGCATCGGACCCGGGCCGTTCGCGGTCCGGTCCTCATCGGACGTAGAAGACCTGCCTAACGCCTCCTATGCCGGCCTCTACGAAACGATGCTGAACCTCGACGGGGAACATCTGACCGATGCCGTTCGTCAGGTGATGGCATCCGCCCGCAACGCACAGGTGAGGGCATACCGCGGCACCGACCCGACGAGGCGGACGAGGCAGACAGAGGGCGACCTGGCAGTGCTTGTACAGCAGATGATCCAGCCGGGCGCTTCGGGCGTCGCATTCACCGCCAATCCGCTGACCGGGCAACGAGACGAAACGATCGTAACCGCCGTTCGCGGCCTGGCTGAACCGCTCATCGCCAGCGAGGCAGTCGGCGAGGAATGGGTCATCCGAGCCGGCGAAGCGACCTGCACACGCGCGGGCGACGGTGCACTCGACGCCCGGCAGGCCGGCGAGGTCGCTGCCCTCGCGCGCGACATCGAAACCGAATTCGGATCCCCGCAAGACATTGAGTGGGCGATCGACGACGAGGGCAGCCTGTTCCTCATCCAGGCACGTCCGATGACCGCGCTCAGTGATCCGATCAGTTGGGAGCCGCCTGGCCCAGGGCTCTGGGCGCGCAACTTCCGAATCGGCGAGTGGTTGCCCGAGGCGATGACACCGCTTTTTGCCGACTGGATCATCCCGCGGCTTGAATCCGGCTACCTGGACGGGATGTGGAAGTCCGCCCGGGTACGCGTCCCGTTCCGTTACGCGACCGTCAACGGCTGGTATTACAACGCAACACCGATCCCATCAGCCAAGACCCTGTGGCGGGTCCTGGTCGACAGCCGCGGCCGCGCCCCATGGCTCCTCTACAGCGTGCTCGCCCGCGTCTCACGCAACCCACCCGCTGCCGATCGGGCCGCACTCCACGTGTTGGAGACCGAGTGGAGGGAGGAGATCCTCCCCAGATATCGGCGCCTGGTCGAAGATGCCGGCCGTCAGATCGCCACCGCCGGCATGATGCAGATCATGACTGTGGTCGACCGGATCGCCACGACGGCCGGCAACTACCTGTGGTCCCTGGCCGTCGTCGGAGGTTCCGCATGGAAGATGGAGCGCGTCCTGGCCAGGTTCTGGGCCAACCACCTCGCCGACCGGCTCGACACGCAGTACGGCGCGGCCGGCTACCAGGTGCTGCTGCGTGGCCTGCCCGGCGCTGAGCCGACACTCTCACCTCACGCGGTCTACTCCCTCGATTGGTATTTTCCGACGGCAGGGGAGAACCCGACCGTATCCGTCGGGACCACGGAGGGATCACGTGACCGGAACAGGGCGGCGGCCATCCTCGCTGAGCGCGTCGCAGCTGAAATCGCGTGCCGTGAAGCTCTCGCCAAAGACGCTAAGCTGCTGCGCGAATTCAACGGCCTGCTGGATGTCACTCAACGATTCACGGCCATCCGAGAAGAACAGGCACGTGACCTCACCCTGGGTTGGCCGACAATGCGCGCCTGCGCCCGTCGGCTCGGCGAGCAGCTGCAGCACACCTCCATCATCGACAACAGCGACGACGTTCATTTCCTCAGCCGCGCCGAGATCGCCGATCCTCAGCGAACCCACTCCAAAAACGCTGGAGACCGGCGCATGCGCTGGGAACGCCAACGCCGACTACAGGCTCCACTCACGCTCGGCAGACCTCCGCGGCTCATCGGTGACCCGATCGCTCGCGCGGTCACTGCCGCACGCAACACTCAAGAAATGCCAGACGGCGCAATTCTCGGCCACCTCGCAAGCGCCGGCCGGGCAACGGGCCGCGTTCGCATCGTCATTGACCCGGCCGATTTCGACCACTTTCAAGAGGGCGAGATCCTCGTCGCCCGCGCCACCGCACCGGCCTGGACGCCCCTGTTCGGCCGGGCGGCCGCAGTCGTCACCGACGGCGGTACGCTCGCTGCCCATGCCTCGCTGATCGCTCGCGAATACGGCATCCCCGCCGTCGTCGGCACCGGCAACGCAACCAGCCGCCTGAGCACCGGCCAGCTCGTCCGCGTCGATGGCAGTGTCGGCACCGTCCTACCCCTCGAAGACACGGCGTGACGGGACACAACCGGCCCGGTATTCCGGGACTGTCTGGGGTACGCCTCTCTGTGGCCTGCCAGCCGGTCAGCGTCCGCGAGCCTCACCATGCCTCGGTGCCCTCGCGAATGGCGAGCACCGCGACGATGAGCGCTGCGACCGAATCGGCCCACGCCCATCCGAACAGGGAGTTGAGCAGCAGCCCGATCAGCACGGTCCCGGAGAGGTAGACGCACAGCCGGAGTTGTTTTGCATCGGCCAGCACGCTCCTGGAGCCGAGTCCAGGCCGAAGCCGATCAGCGCGGCCGAGGACGCGGCAGTGCCCGCCCAGATCGCCACGATCGCCTCCACGACGTTATAGCTGATTGTGAAACTGCCGTTCTCGTCCTTTCCGGCGAACCGGACCGGGGCGGCCCAGTCTTTGAGCGCGATCTCGGTGATGGTCCCGTCGCCGGAGATGTAGTTCTGGCTGCCTCCGGAGCGATACTGCTGCGCGAGCGTGTCATTCGCACAACCGGAGACGATCAGGGTGAGGGCGACCACCGCGATGGCCGCACCGAGCCGTGCCACGACGGTCCTTCTCATCCGCAACTCTCTCCTCGAGCTCCGCCGGTCCACGCACGCCGCCCGAGGACCGACAGTCATCTGGTCAAAAGCGCCGCTGAACCACTCCATCAAAATTACTATCGACAATAGTAGTATGAAGACGGCGAACAACCGCAAGGCAACAGAAGGTGTGGGCGATGATGGGTGACTACGGAAACGGAAACGGAAGCGGAAGCGGTGGCGGCATGATGGGCGGCTCCGGCGGTGGCAGCATGATGGGTGGTTCCGGAGATGGGATGATGGGTAACTTCGGCAGCGGTATGACCGGCGGCATGATCGTCTGGAGCATCCTGGCGCTGATCCTCCTGGTCGCGGTCATCGTGGCCATCGTGTTCCTGATTGTCCACTTGGCCAGGCGCACCCCCGGGTCGTATGGCGCTCTTCCCGCCGGACCGGTGGGCGGGGAGCCGTCGCCGGTAGACATTCTGCGCAGGCGCTTCGCGTCGGGGGAGATCGATGACGAGGAATTCAAGCGCCGCCTGGCCGCGGTCAAGTGAGAACAGTCCGAGTGTCCGGTCAAAGTTCCCTCGTTTTGCCGATCGCGTGGTATTACTATGCAGAATAGTAGATAGTGGTTTCTTGATTTAAGAAGAGGAGTGAAACGATGAGCCAGGTTTTCTATGCGTTGGCGATCTTAGCCTGCCCGGTGGGGATGGGTCTGATGATGTGGTTGATGATGCGCACAGGCAAGAAGAAGCCGGCTGGCACGACTCCGTCGACCGCCACCGAGGCCGAGGTGGCACAACTGCGTGCCGACCTTGACCGGTTGCGGGCCAGCCAAACCCTGGATGTCCCCGTCGACATTGTCGATCGACCGCGATGAGCGAGGTGATATTCGCTCTTGTCATGCTGGGGCTGTCGATCGGGAGTACCTATTTCTTCTGCATCCGCCCGATGCGGAAAGGCACCTGCGCGATGACCGGCAACTCGCAGAGACACGCCTGCGGCACCGAGCAGGAAACACAGGCCGAAGCCGCACGGCTGCGACGCGAGATCGCGACCCTGCGCGGCCACGTCGGCCGCACGACTTCGTCACGTTAGCCAGGATCGGGGCTTCCTCTCAGACGCCGAATTTGCGTGTCTCGATAGGGACGGTGCCGCACTGCCCCGCTGCGAGACAGCCAAGGGCCCTTCAGACCTGAATGTGCGTGGATGAGTTGTGCGTAAGACGATATGAAGGTGACGCGGCCTGGGTTTGCTGTTAGGCGGCGGCATGCGACCGTTGATCGGCGCGACCCGCGACTGGCCGCCGTGTTGGGTGCCGGGTTTGTCCTGTTGGGCTCTGGACTGCTTTTTGGACTCTGAATTCCATCGGGTTTGACGGCTCTTAGTTCGATGGGTCAGAACCGTGAAGCTGCGGGTGTTCGCGGCATACGCGGTCGGTTCCGGTGTCCTTCTGGTCATTCTTTCGGTGGTGAGCGCGTTCGCGGGCACGTTCATCAGGAGGTGCCTGCGCTGTTTGGTGCCTGCATGAACCGGATTACCGGCGTCGTGCTAGCGCTATCCGGTGCGTATCCGCTCGCATATTGGCTGCACTAACGTTTTGGCGGAACGTCTGGAACGACGGTTTGTCTGGGATCGCCGGCCGTCTGTCGAGCTGGGTGGACGGCAACCAACTGTCGCTTCTCGCCGTGGGCGCCACACTAGTCCTTGCGGTATTCACCGGGATGTGGAGGAGCACATCGCGCCGGTCGACGGTACACGATTCCCACCGTCCGACGAGGAGGGTTGCTGTACCTCAATGCGAGGCCCAGGACGACGTCGGTAATGTTCACCGTTCTGGTGTCGATTTCAGAGGTAGCTGCAGATGCGTTCGGGGTCGCAGCCGACGGGATCCGCGGCGGCGACCGTGTCGTGATATTCGGCGACGGTAGCGCGCAGTGCCGTCAGTTCAGCGATCTGCCGGTCCAGGTTCGCCACTTGCCGGGCTAAGGAGTCCACCACGTGTGTGCAGGGGGCGTCGCCCGCGTCTCGGACCCGGAGGACGTCGCCGATCTGCGCCAGGGTGAGGCCCGCGGCCCGGCCGCGGCGGATGAAATCCAGCCTGGCCACCGTGTCACCCCCGTAGTCGCGGTAGCCATTGGACGCCCGCCTGGCAGCAGGCAGGAGCCCTCGGTCTTCATAGAACCGGAGGGTCTTAGTCGTCAACCCTGTGACCGCGGCCGCTTCTCCAATACGCATCGTGCACCTCCCGAGCGGTGCTCATGCAACCTTGCTCTTGACCTTCCACTATAGAGGAAGGTACAGAGTGTGGTGTAGCAGAACCAGTGCCGCCGCACGAGGCTCAACTGATTCCTGTTTTCGCGGTCCAGGAGGGTTCATGTCCGATCAGTCAATACCACAGTTCGATCTGGCCATCGTCGGCTCCGGCGGAGGTGCGTTCGCTGCCGCGATTCGCGCCAGCAACCTCGGCAAACGTGTAGTGATGCTCGAACGTGGCACGATCGGCGGCACCTGTGTGAACACGGGCTGTGTCCCGTCCAAGGCGCTGCTGGCAGCAGCCGACGCCCGCCATATTGCCCTGGATTCTCGGCGGTTCCCCGGCATCGCAACCTCTGCCGGTCCGGTGGACATGCCGGAGCTGATCGACAGCAAATGCGTCTTGCTGGAAACGATGCGGACCACAAAGTATGTGGAATTGATCAACGACTACGGGTGGGAACTGCGCCAGGGAGATGCCGGCTTCGCGGGAACCGCCGATGACCCGGTGCTGAAGATCACCGCCGCCGACGGAACTGTGGAAACGGTGCGCGCAGAGCACTACCTACTGGCCACTGGCTCGACCCCGTGGGTTCCACCGATCGAGGGACTGGCCGACGTGCACTATCTGACTTCGACGTCCGCGATGGAGCTTGGTGAGGTTCCGGAATCCCTACTCGTTGTCGGCGGTGGATACGTCGCGCTGGAACAGGCGCAACTGTTCGCCCGGCTGGGCTCGAAGGTAACCATGCTGGTTCGCTCCAGGCTGGCCTCGGCGGAGGAGCCGGAAGCGTCCCGAGCGCTGGCCGGTATCTTCGCCGATGAGGGCATCCGGGTCGTGCGCCGGGCTGCCGTGGCCGCGGTACACACCGACCGTCCCACGGGCGGCATTCTCGCAACCGCGACAGTGGACGGCGGGCAGGAGGAATTCCGGGCCAGCACACTCCTCATCGCCACCGGCCGACGCCCGGTCACCGAGGGCTTGAACCTGTCCGCGGTCGGGGTCGACGTCGGGGAGAAGAGTGAGGTCGTGGTCAACAGCATGCTCACCACCAGGAATCCGAGAATCTGGGCCGCCGGGGATGTCACAGGGCATCGCCAATTCGTCTACGTCGCCGCCAACCACGCCGCCCTCGTGGTTGAGAACGCGTTCAACAATGCGGGCCGACAAGTCGATTACCGGCACCTTCCCCGGGTCACCTTCACCAGTCCGGCTCTCGCTGCGGTGGGAATGACAGACAGGGAAGCCAACCAGGCCGGCATCCGCTGCCAATGCGGGGTGGTGCCGTTGGAGTACGTACCCCGCGCGCTGGTCAACCGCGACACCCGCGGGTTCATCAAGATCGTCGCCGATCACGACACCGGGCGCATTGTCGGCCTCACCGCCGTCGCCAAAGACGCGGGGGAGATCGCCGCGGCCGGCGTCTACATCCTGGAAGCCGGCATGACCGTGGACCAGGTCGCTCACATGTGGAGCCCCTATCTGACGATGGCCGAAGGCATCAAGATCGCCGCCCTATCCTTCAGCACCGACGTCTCGAAACTCTCCTGCTGCGCCGCCTGACCCGCCAACCCACGAATAGAACGGAAACATCTCAGCATGTCAAACACGCAGGGCCTGCCCGAACGCCTCGCCTCGCCGGCCACCGGCCTGGTCCCCGACATCTGGGTGCCACTACTGCGACTACTCGCTCAGGGTGAACCGGTAGAGTTCGGCGCGCTGGCGGCGGCGGCCGGCAAGACGATGCCTGAAGTCATCCGGGCACTCGCCAGTGTTCCTGATACCGAATACGACGACACCGGGCGGATCATCGGCCAAGGCCTGACCCTGAAACCGACTCCCCACCACATCGAAATCGACGGAGTGCCGCTTTACACCTGGTGCGCCCTGGACACCCTGATCTTCCCCACCGTCCTCGGTGTTTCGGCGCGCGTGGAGTCCACTTGCCAGGCCACGGGACTCCCCGTACAGCTCACGGTCGACGCTGCAGGAGTGTCTGGTGTGGAGCCGAGCACGACGGTCGTCTCGTTGGTCAACCCCGACGACATGACCTCGATCCGCTCAGCGTTCTGCAACCAAGTCCACTTCTTCGCCTCCCCAGAGGCAGCAGGACCGTGGCTCGCCGCCCACCCTGGCGGCGCCGTCCTCTCGGTCGCGGAGGCTTTCCGCCTCGGCACCACCATGGCCGAGGCTCTCAGCCAAAAGCGCGAAGGAGATCAGCCGCATCCGCATGATCCTGAGGAGGCTATCTGCTGCTGAGTGAACCCGCGCGGACTACGGGTGTGCCTATGTTTCGGTCGAGTCGTCAGGGCGATCTTTTCGACGCTGTTTGGCCGAGCGCTTTTGGGCAGGCCGGATTCGTTGGAGGCGGGGGCCGTCGGCTGTTGCGCAGTCGAGTTCGGGCTACGTCGAACTCGGCCGTCTGGTCGAGCGTTCCGTTGCGGACCCTTGCGGCCAGGACCTCACAGCCGCTCCGGTCAAGGGCGATCAAAGCCTGGTTGTGTCGGTTGCCCTCGGTACGTTTGCCTACGGGGCACGCACCACTGAGGCCGAGAAAATGATCGAGAAAGATCCCGGGCGCGGCAGCGATAATCGGGCCGGTCGCAGTCAGCGGTTGAAAACCCTTCCGGCATGCGAGTTTTCCGCGCGGGGTGAATACGATCGGTCCTTGGTGCCGCCCCCGAACCCGCACTCACGGCTACATTGTTGTCGAGCTGCTGTCCAGGGGGCAGGGCGGCATCGTCCCCGCGGCGGAGGCCGGTGCGATCGCGAAGAACAAGGGTAGCGCGAGCAGCGCCCCGGTTGCCAGGGTTGCCAGGGCGGTGCGTTTGACGCCGAGCGGCCGTGCCGGGGCGACGAGTCGCCGGACCCGGCCCAGCGCGGACTCGCCGCCGGCCCCGAGCGCTACGGCCGGAGTCGCCGTGTGCTCGCCCAAGCGGACCAGGGCGGTGGCCACCGTGAGACGGTCGCCTTCTTTTGCGGCGGTGTCGTCGGCGAGCATTTCGATCAGCCGGCCGAGGTCGTTGCGTGCTTCACGGAATGCGGCCACGCCAGGGAAGGCGCGTTGCAACGCGTCGGCGGCGGCGAGAATCAGGTGGTGCCGACCGCGCAGGTGGGCCCGTTCGTGGGCGAGCACCGCCGAGAGCTGCTCATGATCCAGCGCCGCAAGCGCCGCCGTCGTCAACACGACCTGTCGGCCGCGCCCGGGGAGGCAGTACGCGGCCGCGGCCGGGTGCTCGACGATCAGCGCGTTATAGTCGGGGTGGGGCCTGGCGACCATTGCCAAGGCGTGCAGTAGCCGTCTCCTGCTGCGGGATGCTTCGCTGAGTCCGCGTGCCAGGCAGTAGCTGACGCGGCCGGCCACCAAGAAAGCCGCGACCGCGCCGGTGGCGCTGACCACGGCGCCGCCTGGCGTGGAATACTGTTCCCGCAGCGCCATCGCGCACGCGCGGACCAACTCGGCCAGGTCCGTGGTCCAGGGAATCGCGGGCACCGCCAGGGCCACACCGGCCAGCAGCACGGCAAGCACCAACGAGGCGCTGAGCGCCTGCCAGGCGGCGATGCCGATCCGCGGGGACCGTTCCGGCCATGTGCTTCGGCGCAACACCACGGGGCCGAGCAGGGCCAAGAACAGGGCGAAAATGAGCAGGGTGACCGGCGCGATCATTGGCCTGCGCCTTTGCCGTCTTGGGCGTGCTGGTCCAACGCTTCCCGCAGCCGGGCCGCTTCGGCCGGCGACATCTGCTCCACGAAGTGCAGCAGCGCCACCGTGCGGTCCTCGGCGCCGGCGAGGACTTCTCCCATGAAAGCGGCGGTGTGCTGCTCACGGCTCTGGGTCGGACGGTACCGGTAAGCCCGCCCGTCCTTCTGACGGGTCAACACCCCTTTGCGGTGCAGGTTGTCCATCACCGTCATCACCGTCGTATACGCCAGAGTCCGCTCCCGCTGGAGGTCTTCTAAGACTTCGCGCACCGCAACGGGGTGGTCCCAGGACCACATTCGGTCCATGACCAGTTTTTCCAACTCCCCGAGCTGACGCACCACGGGTTTGCTCCTGCCTGTGCTCATTTCCGTGCCGAAATCCCGTCTCAACTACCGTTCATAGTAGCGCACGGTCACGGTCGAACTGCGGCGTGGTGGATCCCCGGCGGTTGACGCTATCCCGCGATGCCGCCGGAGCAGGGGGCGCCCGGTTCGGGGTCTGTTTGCCCTGCAGGTAGGCCTGCAGGAACACCGGTAGGCGCGCATCGGCGGCGTTGTTCATCTTCAATTGCTTGCCCCAGGCGCTGGCCACCACGGGCGCCGGCAGGCCCGGGTAGGGGCTCAGAAGTTCGTACGGGTGCGACGCCGCTTGTTTGGTCAGGGCGTCAACCTGTGACTGGGGCAGGTCTGGCCGGTAGGTGACCCAGACGGCGCCGTGCTCCAGCGAATGAACAGCCTCCCACCTGTTGACCGGGTGCGTGTAAGTTCCGCAGTTGATCCAGACCGGGGCGTGGTCCCCGCCGACGGGCGGGTTCTGCGCATAGCCGATGTGGCTGGTCGTGTGGTTTCGGGTCAGCCCGGAAAAGCTCTGCACACCGGGGATCGGCTTGCCGGCGGCGGCGACCGTCGCGGCCTTGTCCTGCTGGTTGACGACGAACACGGCGACCACGGTGACGATCAGCGCGAACACGACGAAGCCGCCGCCGAAGATCCAGAACTTCCGGCGCCGTTCCTCACGCCGCTGTTTCGCCTTGAGCGCCGCCAAGATCGCCTGCCGCTCAGCGGTGCGTTGTTTGCCCGCGCGTCCCACGTGTGTGTTCCTTCTCATAGCTGTTGATCGCTGCCGCTGTGTTGTCGTGACCGCGTCATAATCCGGTGTAGCAGCCGTGCAGAGAACCGGAACTCCTGGCGTGGTTACGCATTCGCGTTGCCGGCCGGGTGCTGTTGGGAGAGGTAGCGGCGAAGTTTCTTCTCCGGCAGCCGCCCGTAACTGAACATGTCACCGTCCACCAGAACTCCGGGGGCGAAAACCACGCCGTGCCGAGCCGCCAGGGCGAACCCCTCCTCGGTTGCCAGCCCGATCTCAGTGATCTGCAGGGGGAATTCTCGGGTCAGCCGGGCGAGGACTTCCTTGGCGTGCTCGCAGGAGGTGCAGGAGGACTGGGTGAGTAGGGTGATGGTAGTCATTTGGTGGTCCGTCCGGCTTGCAGGTCGGCGAGGAGTTTGTTCACCGGCACATACATGGTGTAGTTCGGGGATCCGCCGTAGTCGGCCCGCCATTGGATGCGGCCGTCGGGTCCGACCAGGATGAAGGTGTGCCCGTCGCGGGAGTCGCCCATCATCCCGTATTGGTTGGCGTTGTAGGTGGTGGAGACTTTCAGGTTCGTGTCGGCCAGGGCGATGGCGGTGAGGTTGTCATCGGCCATTTTCTGGGCGATCAGGTTCACCGGGCCGCTGGTGATGGTCAGCAACTGGTCGACGCCCGCGGCCTTCAACTGGGCCCCGGCCACGTCGAGGTCTCGGATCTGGTCCCAGCACGGCTGACAGCCCAGGCCTTCGTGGAAGTACAGCAGCACCGTTTTGCCGCGGTAGTCGCTGAGGGTGACGGTGCCGCCGGTGGTCGCCGGCAGCGAGAACGCGGGAGCTTGGGCGCCGACGCCGGGGCTGCCCACCGCGTATCCGGCGGAGGACATTTTCCCTGTCGTGGTCGTGGGCTGGAAGGCGATGATGACAATGAATATCGCTGCCAACACCGCCACGACCCCGGCCACGATTGCCCATCGCAGCAGCGCACTGCGTTTGGTGGGTCGGCTGCGTTTGGTGGGTCGACGCGTTGGGGATGATGCCATCATGTGGGGTCCTTCGGATGAGCCGGAACCGGCGAGGCCGGGGATTCCGCAGCAGCTGGGGCTGGGTCGATGTTCTCAGGATGCGCCGTGCGGGATGCGCCGATTTCGTGGCTGGTCTCACCGGCACGCGTCAGGGTTTGTGGTTTCCGGGAGCGGAGCGCTGCCCACAGCAGCGCCGCGAGGGCGGCGAAGACGAGGAGGGTGGAGACCCAGCCGGGGATGAAGCTCAAGAACTGTTGGATGCCGGATGCCGTGTGGTTCAGGAACGCGGTGACCTCAACCTGCCAGCCGTCCGGAGCCATTCCGGGCCCCTGCACGGCGATGACGATGGTGAGCAGTCCCATTCCGACCATCAGAGCGCCGGAGAGCAGAGTCGATAATGCGATCCGCCGCCCTGCGCCCGGCCACAGCGGGACGGTACGGGCGGCGAGGATCCGGCTGTCGCCCCAGTTCTTCCGGTCCCAGACCAGGGCCAGCACGCACAGGGGGGCCACCATGCCGAACACGTAGGCAACACCCACTGCTGCGGCGGCCGGGAACGACGACGCGGCTCCCGAGAGGGCTGCGACGCCTGCCAGCACCGGTGCGCAGCAGGCGCTGGCGATACCGGAGAACACGCCGAGTCCGTAGACCGATCCGATGCTCTTGCCGCCCCCGCGGCCGGAAGGCATCGGGAGCATCATCTTCCAGCCGGCCAGGGTGGCGATGCCGAGGGCCAACATCGCTAACCCGACGATGCTGAAGATCCACAGGTGGTACTGAACGAGGACACGGCTGATCGCCGCAGCCCCCAGGGCGATGGGCAGGATGACCGTTGCCACTCCGGCCGCGAACACCAAGGTCATGGCCAGAATCTGGCTGCGGCGTTGAAAACTGGACGTGAAGAACGCGGGCAGCATCACCGATACGCAGCACGGTGCGAGCAACGCCACCACACCACCGAGGAAAGAGGCCAGGATTGTGGTGGAGAGCAGGACCTGCTCCATGAACCAACTCCAATCGGGTACGAACGACACGCTCACGCAAACTACTATTGCGTATAGTAGCTCAGAATTTCTTGACCCGCCTCGCCACGACCGGCCGACGTACCGGAAGGATCCTCCATGCAACAACTCGCCTCTATCGCACCCGAACGGGCTGAGCGCGTCCCCTTTAGCGCGGCGTGACCGGGACGGGTAGCCGGGCTTTGCCGGCACGGCGCACACGGAAGAACCGCCCAACCAAGATGGTTCTGTTCTTGGCCGGGATCGGAATAATCGCGGCGTCGGTTCTCGGTGGTGCCGGCCCGGTGTTCGCCCATGCAAACCTGCTGTTTTCCACCCCTGCTGCCAATTCCACCATCCCCGTGGCTCCCACCGAGCTGAGCTTGGTCTTCGATGAGCCGGTCACGATCGATAAGACCCCGATCACGCTGGCCGGCCCGCACGGCGCCGTGGCGGTGGCGGCGGCCGTGCTGCGCTCGGGCGGCACCTCGGTGAACGTCACGGTCCCCTCGGGGGAAGGTCGCGGGATCTACACAGTGCACTGGCAGGTCACCGCCGAAGACGGGGATGTCGTCGCCGGCAGCTATCCGTTCGCCGTCGGGCCTGCCGCCGCCGCCTTGAGCGGGGTCTCAGCGGTGGATACCCGGGGGGCGTGGGAGACCGGTCTTCTGCGCGGCCTGCTGTTTGCCGCATTGGCGTTCAGTTTGGGCGAGCTGGGGGGCTGGTGGCTGCTGCGTCGCATCCCGAACGCTCCCACCCCAGCCCGTTCATGGCTGCCCTGGGCCCCTTTGCTCGGCGTTGCCGCATCGCTGGGATTGGCCCTCTTGCTACTGGGCAACGGCTCTCTGATCGACGGCATCCTCGATCCGGCATTCGGGGCGTTGGCATCCCGGCCGGGCATCGTGGCCGTGGCCGAGATCATCGGATTCGCCCTGGCCGCGATCATCTCTTGGACACGGCGCCCCGCCTGGGCGGCGCTGCCGTTGGCTGCCGTCGTGGGTGGGGAGGTTTTCCGCGCCCATCCCGGAATCGCGAACCCCATCCTGGGATGCCCCTGACGATGCTCCACCTGGCAGGCGCGGCACTGTGGGTGGGCACGCTCGTCTACGTTCTGCGCACCGTCGTGGCCTGGCGGCGCCAACCCGGCTCCGCTCGCGCGGCCATCGCCGCATACTCCCGCCCGGCCCTCTGGCTGTTCGTCATGGTCGTCGCGACAGGATTTGCCAGCGCCCTGCTCCTGTTGCCTCTAGGCGAGGTCCTCACCACCGACTACGGGCGGGTACTCCTGATCAAGGTGCTCGTCGTCGCCGTGGCCGCAGGTTTCGCATGGACGGCGAGTCGACGCCTGCACCGCAAGGTGGTACTGGCTCGAATCGGTTCTCCGGCCCGGATGGAAGCCGTTTCGTTGGCCGTGGTCCTCGCACTGTCGGCCGTGCTGACGGTCCTGCCACCGCCGGCCAATCCGAACGCGCCCCTGCCTTTCGCCCCGCCGCCGTCCGGCCCCGCCGTGCCCGTCGCGGCACTGGCAGGCGTGGTCAACATCAACGTGCAAGCAAGCGCCGGTCAGCTGGTCGTCCAATTGAATGCGCCGGAAATCTCCAACCAATCCGGGCAGTCCGTCACCGCCGCATCCACCCTGCCCGGTGTCCTGGCCGGCCCGACCGGGAAAGTCACCCCCCTGACATTCCGCAGCTGCGGGCCCGGATGCTTCTTCACCCCGGTCAACTGGAAGAACGGGGCCAGCCAGCTCACCTTCACACCGAAGGTCGGAAACTGGGCTTCACACAAGTCGGCGATGACCGTGCAATGGCCGGCGAGACCGGCCGGCGACCTCCTCGCCCAGGCCATCTCGGTCATGAACGCCGTCCCCACCCTCACCGTGGCTATGTCAACCTGAAGTGGCCCCACTGTGACGGCCACATCTGGCCCCACTTGGGGCCGGGCGGGTGTCGTTCTGGCAGAGTGGATTGGTCGGAGATGGGCGGTTCGTGATGTACGA